>JBMYRF010000006.1:205523-299656 GCA_049602075.1 Rubripirellula sp. | reverse complement strand
GGAGTTGATTGGTCACGGAGTTGATTGGTCACGGAGTTGATTGGTCACGGAGTTGATTGGTCACGGAGTTGTAAACGTTTAGTGGACACTTTTCCTGCTCGGCTGATGGTTTCCGGATCTTTTAATACCAAGTAATGACCGTGATCGGCGGTGACAATGACAGCGGTATAGTCCCAGGCGTCGTTCTCATCGACCCAATCCATCACGACGCCGAAGGCATCATCGCCACTGAGCACGGCTCCGATGCTGTTGTCCAGATTGTTATCATGATTTCCCCAGTCGACGTCACCGGCTTCTACCATCAACCAGAATCCTTCAATGGACTGCTCCAGGACCAATAAAGCGGCTCGGGTTGCCTCGGCCAGAGTTGGGTTCTCGATGACATCGGCTTCGGAGTAAGTTTCAACGCCTGTGACACCGTAGGTTGGGTTGTACATGCCATCGGCGGTTTGGTAGGGAAGGTGGCCTCCTTCGGCACCGAAGTAGCCGATCAGCGGTTGATCTTGATCAATGGCTTCGCGAGCGGCAGACATCAGGACTTGCTGTCCTCGCTTTCCCGGGGTGCGTTGGGCAACCACGTAACGACCCCCATTCCGGCGATCAACTTTGGCGAGATCATCTTCGTGAAAATAGCGATTGCCGGGTAGAAAGTTTTGGCCTTGCCCACTGTCCGCTTTTGAGGTTTTCCCCCAACCTCCACCGATGAGCACATCAACTCCGGGAAGTGGTTCGCCTCGATGTGATGAAGATGGCAGGCCGACCAAGTCACGACTGATATCTTGATAGTCACCTCGGCTGACATTATTCGCATAGGCGGCCGCGGGTGTCGCGTGGCTGACTGGGACGCTGGTGACGAGACCGATCCGAAATTCATCATCGGCCTGCAATTGTCGGGCAATCGGAATGACTTGGTTTCCATTGACGTCAAAGTTGATCGCGCCGTTATAGGTTTTGATGCCGGTCGTCATGCTGGTGGCGGAGGCGGCCGAATCGGTGACCGAGTGGGGCTGTTCCCGTGACAGTCCGAGCAAGTAGTCGCTGCCAGGAATTTCCAACCAAGGTAATTCGCCACCAATTCGCGGGTCATATCCACCAGTTGCCGGTGTATTTCCAGCATTGACGGTTTGAGCATTGACGTCATGTTTCGCGCTCGTCAATCGCGGGCTGGTGCAAACCAATCCAAAGTCCGTTCGGATTCGACGATCGTCCAAGAACTTCAAGCCGGATCCGCGACCGCTCTCGTATCCCCGTGTAGGTTCGTTGTAAAGAGCTGCTGCCCGTGTTGTTTGCCAGTCCATCCCATCGAACACCATCAAGATAATACTGCTGTAGCCGGCTTCGACAGCCGCGAGTTGTAGGTGATAGATATCAGTCTGGTCATAGTAAGTCGCAGTTGGATTGACTGTGCCTTGCGGCACTCTTCCATACAGCTCAGTCAGTCGTTCAGGGTCCGTGTAAGCACTACCGCGAGCTCGTAGTGAGTCGAGCGTGATGCCAAAGGTATAGACGGGGATCAGGCGATTGCTGTGGTTAGTCCAGGTTGTGAACTTATCCAAGTCGTTGCCCCAGGACGCCCAAGTCGCCCGTTGATTGAGGATTGCTTTGGTTTGTAGTTGCCGCATTGGGTCGGAGTAATTGTTTGCATCATTACCGCTAGTATCGGCGGTGGAGTCATTGTCCCCAACAAACCGCGGTATCAATGCTTTTGCTCGTGCTGCTGTCTCCTGCAGCGCCGTTTTCGCTGGCGCAGCATTTTGCTGCGATACGTTCTGCGGCGTGAGATCCTTAAGAGGAGCCGTTTTGAGGGACGTCGGTTGCTGTCCCACGACCGCGCTGGGGTTCAGTTGCACGGCTCCAAGCCCAAGAGTCAAGCTAGCGATAAGGAAACGAACTCGTGGCATCAATCAGGCTCATCAAAAGGTAGAAAGTGAATTCGCATCAGCTCGTTATGGGTCGTGCTGATTTCAGCGTGATTCGGATTCTAGAGACCGCGGCGTTGTTGTCTCAGTTGCTGGGTGACCCGACCAGTGGCGACCAGATATTCCTGGCGTTCTTTGCCAACACCGACGCCAACTCGCAGATAGAGGTGATCATCGACTGCGACTGGACTTGCGAAAATCGAGTCACCCGAGTTGTTTTCCGCCAGTAGGTCGAAACGGTCTGGTACCGCCGAGATGACATAGACGGTGCCAGCTTGGGAAGCGATGTACAGGCGATCGTTGGCCAGCAACGGCGAAGCACTCACTGGCCCTCCGAACAGACGTTTTCGCCAAGTCTCTTTGCCATCCACTGTTCGCCAGCAGTAAGCAACGCCATTGTCAGCGACTCCGAAGACAAAATTCTTGATTGCCAACAAGGATTGCTCGTAGCACTTCACGCGATTTTCCCACAGAGGTGACTGCGTCCCGTCACCGCGAACGCACCAAGTGCCCGAGCGAGGGTTTCCACCACTTACCATCACGCGGCGACCGTCCCACGCGACCGTCCCGCAGATCGCTTCGGTGCTCGATTCAACGACCCAAAGTTTGCGACCAGAAAGCGGGTCATAGGAAGCGATCATATCGGCTCCGGCAATTAGCAACTGACGCTGTCCGGCAATCGACGCCACCACGGGAGATGCAAAGTTCAAGTTGCTAGGTCTGGGCACCTTCCAGACAATCTTTCCGCTCCGTGTGTCCAAGGCGTAAATGCCACTGCTCGGACCGTCGTATTCAGCGGCAACGATTACCACATCATCCTCGATGACTGGGCTGGCTCCGTAACCGAACTGAAAAACGGCCGGTTTAAAGTCGCTGACTCGAGTTTGCCAGACCTCGCGGCCCGAGGGTGTCATCGCGGTTAACCAGATAGCGTCGTCGGTGTAAAAGACAACGAACAGATTTTCACCATTCCAAGCCGGGGTTGGTGATGCGTGTGAGTTATTGGGATGAATCACCTTTGGCAAGGTGCCTCGATGCATGACCCATTGATCCACTAATCGACCACTGTCGCGGTCAAATTTCAGCAGAGATTGCGATTGGGTTTCGGCCTCGGCGGTGGTCAGGAAAATGCTGTCCTCGATCACGACCGGTGAGGAGTGGCCCCGACCGGGTAGCGGCGTTTTCCATACGATATTGGTCCCGTTGTTCAAATCCCAACGAATTGGTGCGTCGGTCTGTGGAGAGGCGTGATTATTACCTTGGGGGCCTCGCCAACCTGGCCAGTTTTCCGCTCGGGAAAGTTGGGGCGCGGTCGTAGTGGTCGCGACAAGTAGGATCAAAACTGACCAGATTCGATTCATTCCAGGTATTCCGTGAACGGACAATTGTGAGGTGTCGGCTTTCGATCCTGCCAACAATCGATGATCATAGCTACGGCGAGTTCAGAGGGCACCGGTGTCTCTCTCTGCACCGTACCGGATTCTGGAAAAGACGTGGAGTGTTCAAATGCGGGCCGCAATTGTTGGAGTGGGATTCATGGGTTGGATCCATTATTTGGCTTACCAACGAAGCGAATTCGCGGAGATGGTCGGTTTTTGCAGCCGTGATCCGGGGAAACGAACCGGTGATTGGCGCGGAATCAAAGGTAATTTTGGCCCTCCTGGCGAGCAAATTGACGTTTCCTCTATGGCCGTTCATGAGTCGATCGAGCCGCTGTTGGAAGACGATTCCATCGACTTGATCGATATTTGCCTTCCCCCTGCCCTCCACCCCGCGACGATTCGCCAATGCCTGCGAGCGGGTAAACACGTATTGTGCGAAAAGCCGCTCGCGTTAGATGCTGCCACAGCCCGACAGTTGGCTGATGAGGCGGCGCCAGGTCAGTTGATGGTGGCCCATATTCTGCCACTGATGCCTGAGTTTGCTCTGCTCGTCGCTGCAGCCGGCGATGGGCGATGGGGAAAGCCCGTTTCTGGGCGGTTCCATCGCACGATCGGGCCACCTGATTGGATTCCCGATTTCTACGATCGGTCCAGTGTCGGTGGACCTCTCGTCGATCTTCACGTTCATGACGCCCATCTGATCCGGTTGCTGTTCGGAATGCCAACGGCCGCACACACCGTCAGTCGGCGGAAAGAAGGCGTGCCGATGTTTTATGAGACAATTTTTGAATTCGACCAGCCGGGCGTGGCTGTGGCTGCTGGGGGAGGTGTCATTGACTCGCCAGCTCGACCGTTCACTCATGGCTATGAAGTGAGCTTTGAGCAGGCGACGGTGCGGTTCGAGTTCGCCGGCTACGCGGATGGATCAACAACGCTGGTTCCGGTCACCATCATGAAGCAGGATGGAACGGTGGAAAAACCTGAGCTGGGGGATGGGGATCCGGTCAATGCGTTTGTTGCCGAAATCAACGCCGCGGCGCGAAGCATTGACCAGGGCGAAACGTCGCCTGTCCTAGATGCCAATACCGCTGCTGATGCACTCGCGATTTGCGAAATGCAAATGTAAGTGTTGGCTGTTGCAACGTGAGATTCGAATCAACCTAACGGCCGAAAATGGAATCGAGTCCCCGATTGATCTGTTGTTGCAGGTAGTTCTCGGCACTACTTTGAACTGCTTGTGCACCCAGTTGTGTGATGACATTCCGCACCGAATTGGTGTCGAGGCTGGGCCGGGACAAAGTTCCATCAATTTGCAAAGTCACTGGTTGCCCGGCCAATCCTTGTAGGTCACGCCCCAGCCATCGCGGATCGAGCGGCACCTGGGCAACTAATTCCAACTGGCCCGCCAAGCTGACTCGCCCACTGGTGACGACCTGCGCGCGATCGACTTCCATGAACAAGCGGTCATGTAGAACGTTTCCTCGTTCAACTGTGAAGCCAACGGTTTGTGGTGGCATCTTGATTAACGTTTGATTGACAGGTGGATTATCCTGCGTCGCAAGTGGATTGCTGATCGATTTCAGTTGATTCACACCGGTGATGATTTGTTGAGCCAGCGGCCCTGCCATCATCTGCACGCCACCCACGTTCAATCGCCCTGCAACGCGACTCTGTTCGGGTTGGTCAAACACAATCAGCGCCTCATCGATTTCGACACCAATCATGCCGTCGATTCTGGTGCTGTTGGCGACCAAGGGTGCGATGTACTTTAGCCAGCGATTCGTTTGCTCGGGGCTCAATCGGATCGATTCTGCTAGCACTCCGGGCTCGACTCGCATCCAAAGGGGGCCCGGGCGATAATGGACTTGCCCGGCAACACGAAGCGAACCTTGGTCAACAGGGATCGTGGCAGGAGAAACCGACACACTACTTTCGTCCAGTCGTACCGGGATAGAAGCCGATCCAAAACGGATGCCGGCGACTTCCCCTGATTCCCAGCCCAGGTTCGCAGTGACGGTTAAGCCAACCAACCCATCGGGGCGACGGGCGACACGAATCGAAAGTGGTGTTTGTTGAATTCCAGTCGCTTGGATTTCGATTCCGACCAGAGAGGAAAAGCGTTTGGCAACTTCGTTCATCTTCAAACGAGCGGGTCCATCGAGTTCAACGATTCCAGTTGCCGCATTCCACGCGACTTTTCCCGTCAGTGTGGTGGCGAACCAATCGCCGGCGACTTGAATCGCATCGGCAAGCACCTCGCTGTTCCAGGTGTCATAGCTTAAACGGCCATCGAGAGTCAGGTTTGGTTCGGACCAGACGATTTGCGAGGCTGCCAATTCAGGCCGCCCCAGAGCACCCGGTCGTGGTGGACCTACGGTTTGGTATTGCGCACTGGCTTGAGGTGGTTGGACGATTGCCAAATTCGTTCCGTCGGTTTGAACGACAATGTCGAACCACTGATCGCGAGAAGTGACTGTGACGGATCCCTCGCAGTCTCCCATTAGCAACCAATCTTTTCCCGTCTTGGTCGTCGATTCACTGGCGTAGCTGACCTGTTGAACTGTCGGCGGATTTCTCGCGCTGATTTTTTCGCTGACACTACCTTGCAATCGCTCAACTTTTGCTCGCCATTTAATGTCCATCTCGGTTTCTGCGGCCGTCATGGACCCCTTCGCTGCGGCGGAGAAGGCATCACCGGCAATGGTGAAAGATTGTGAATCCAGCGAGCCAGATGGCCACACATACTCGCCTTCAAAATGAATCTTGATGTTCGGCTGCGTAAATTGTCGTCTACCATAGGAAAGTTGTGGATTGGTCAATTCAACCGCTGTTGTGGTCAACCGCACAGCCGCAGCAGATAAGTTTGCTGTTGCGTTCATCGTGAAGCCACCCGAGGCCTGATGCAGTTCGGGTGGCAACCACGGTCCAAGGGTTGCATGAAGTGTTTCCAGTCGACCCGCACCTCGAATACGGAATGGCATCGCGAGTGTGGTCGAAGGCTGCGTGATGGGTTCTGCAAGCTCGGCGCTGATGTCCAAGCCATCGCTGTTAAGGTCAACGATGACTTCGGAGAGTTGTTCCAGGGTTTGGTTGTCCCACTGGCCGACAGCTGTGATGCGCCCTTTCAGCGAGGGACGCTTAAGGGCCTGGCCATCCGGCAGTGCAATCAATAAATTTGATGCGTTGGCATCGCCGCTTAGTCGCCAAGCGCCGTCGGCAGTCGAATTCCAAGCCAACGTTCCTTTGGTAACGCCAGCCAAGTTGGCTTCAGAGATCTCCGCGAGGGGGCGTAGCATCGACGAAAGGCGACCGAAGTCGATGTCAAAATCAACGTTTCCGGCTCGTGTGTTACCCTGTCCCATCGCGGTCCCGAAAGTACTCGTCCAGCGAAACTGCTCTGCCGTCAGCACGCCTGAAGTACTCGAAACAGTCGCGGTCAATTCGATCGGATCGATTAACACTGCCCTGCCCTGTGACCGGCCACGCAGCTCATCACTGCGCAGATTTAATTCGCTGCTGCGGTTTTTGGATTGGGGTGCGGAATCCAAACGAGCGTAGATTCGGCCTGATAACAACTCCGCGCCATCTCGAAGTGGCAGCAGGCCTGGGAGAGATTTGTCGAGGGCTGCCAGATCGACGTTTGCGGTCGCGGTTCCCTCAATTGCTTCCAGCCATTGCAGCGGATTGTCATTAGCGCCGACCAGCGAAAAGGTTCTGGAGAAAGCTCCATCGATGGTCGTCGAAGCGAAGTCCGTGCTCGCCTTAAGCTGTTTGCCAATCACACGATTGTTTAGCAGGATCAATTGTCCATCGACGGTTGCTAGTGAGTTGCACCAGACACGCGAGCCCTCGTCGGATGCCCGCAGGTTTCGAATCTGAAGTTGATTGATCGAAGCCTCGGTGCTGCCATCACTCGAGCCTGTCATAGAAATAGATCCCGTGGCATCCCCACTCAGCGTGTAGGGAATTGACGAAGCTGCCTCGGGAAAGCGTCGCCGAACGAGCGACATGACCGAGAGTGGCAGTGATTCGCTTTCGAGTCTGATTGTCCAAGATGTTCCTGGGCGGGATGGATCAGCCTGCGAAGCGAGCGTGAATCGTGCTTCGCCTTGAAGCGACCCACCGCCACCGGAGGGCTCCGTTAGCACGCCGGCAAAGGTTGCACTTATTTCGTCGACGTCTGTTTCCACTTCCGCGCTGCTTTGCGTTACCTGCCATACGCCGCCAGTGATCGCGTCGGTGAGGGTAATCGTCAAGTCTTGAACCTTTACCGAAGCTGAGACTGAGGCGTTCTCGTCGGCGGGAGTCAGCAAGATTGCCAAGTCTTGTTCTAGGGACGTGCTGCCCTCGTCGAGCTGACATGCCAAAGCGACACCGCGGAGGGTGACTTCACCGAAATGGTTAATCGAGCCCATTAAGTCTGTGAAGGTCAAATCGACGTCCAGTTGGTCGATGACCAATTGCGTTCCTGCTTCGCCTTCGACTTGCAAACCGGTGACCCGCAATGGTGTGATCCAGCCAATTCGGATCGCGTTCACTTCCGCAGTGAGTCCATTTTCCGCCAGCGTGCGAATCAGGATCGATCGGCCCATCGAGGAATGGCTGACCAGGCTCGGGATGCTGAGTCCCAGCGTCAGAACCAATAGCAAACCCGTCAAAGCGTACAGTTGTCGCCGTCTCGACCGTTCGCTGTGGCGGCGACGCGTCAGGTTTCGCTGCGATCGCTCTACCGAATCGAGCAGAAAATCGTCACTATTCACGAGTACATCCTTGCCGCCGCCGAGATCAAAGACTTCAACTGGGAGTCTAGCCAGATTCGGCTCGCGAACCCAAGATGGATTCACGCTGATAGCAAAGCGCTTCCGCCAATGCCGATCAGCGGGCGACTCCGTTCATTGCTTTTTCCAAAGTGGTGGTTTCTATGAATATTTTTGTCACTGGTGGTACTGGATTACTCGGTAACACCATTCTTCGGCAGCTTTCGGCCGAGGGTGAGTCGTTGTTGTCGCTTGTACGTACCGAGCCCAAAGCAGGCGTGTTTGAGGGAATCAAAACCGATTTTGTTCGAGGAGACCTCGGGGACGTTGATGCGATTGAGAAGGCTGTGCAGTGGGCCGATGTGGTCATTCACTCCGCAGGTCTCATTCACCTGGGCTGGCGGCGACGCGAGGAGTCTTTTCGGGTAAACCAGGAGGGAACCGCGACAGTCGTGGATGCCTGCCTGAAACATCAGCGAAAACTAGTGCATATTGGGGCGGTCAATTGCTTGGCACTTGGCTCGATCGATCAAATCGCCGATGAAACGACGCCCTTGGATCACGCCGGTGGGCAGGTGCCATGTAGCTACGTGGACAGTAAACGAGCTGGTTTGACGGAGGTGCGAAGGGGGGTCAGTGAAGGACTCAACGCGATCCTCGTGCATCCGGGCTTTATGCTCGGGCCTTGGGACTGGAAACCAAGCAGCGGCAGAATGATGGTGGAGGTGGCACGCAGCTGGAAGCCCCTTGCCCCTTCAGGTGGTTGCAGTTTGTGCGATTCGCGAGATGTTGCGACCACCGTCGTGCACTCGCTGCGAATGAATGTAGAGAGCGGACGAGAATATATCTTGGCCGGCCACAATTTGACCTACCTAGATTTATGGCAAAGGATGGCCGAGCACATGCAGGCCCGCAAACCGGTCATGAAGGCCGGGCCGCTCCAGTTAATGCTTGCTGCTGGTGCAGGCGAGTTGTGGTCAGGGCTCACATCGCGATTTGGCATTCAGGAACCTGATATTAACAGCGCGGCAGTTCGTATGAGTCGTCAAATTCACTGGTATGACAGCTCACGTGCACAAGCCGAGCTCGGCTATCAGTTTCGCGATGCGGAGGTGACCCTTTCGGATGCTGCGACTTGGTTGAGGGGAAAATGGATTACCTCTTTGGAGGGGTGATTGGCAGCTGTGAGCCAAAAATTTTACGGCTTTTTTGAGGTTTGGTTCTCTTGGTAGGCACAAATTATCAGATGGGAAAATGTGGGTTTCTAGCGCGGGAACCGAATAGGCATCCCCCCGAGGGAGTGGTTCTTCGCCGTTTGGCGGAATTGACAACTGAGCCGACTGCTGGCCAATCTGTCCGTCCGTTTCTTGTCCGTGTATCTGCTCTGTGTGGTCCGGACGCTTATGACTCGACGAGATTTGATGGATGGCGAAAGCCTCGCTGCAAGCGATTCGGGACGCCTCGCCGGCTATCCTGCCCAGTTTGTTATTGACCGACTTCGGTGATCTGAAAGGTGAACTGGCGCGGTTGGAACAGGCGGGTGCCCGCGTTCTTCACCTAGACGTCATGGACGGGCATTTCGTCCCGAACTTGACCTACGGGATGCCGATCGTCGAGGGATTGCGTCGACATACCGAGATGCCCCTTGATGTGCATCTGATGATTTCGGACCCGCTGGCTTATGCCGAGCCGATGGTCAAGGCTGGTGCAGATGTGCTGACTTTCCATGTCGAAGCGGTACACGATCCCAGAGCGACTGCTGAGCGGATTGCCGAACTGGGTGTTGGTGTTGGCATCGCGCTCAATCCCGAAACCCCGATCGGCTCGCTGGTCGATTGTTTGCCCGTGGTAGATCAAGTGCTCGTCATGAGTGTGGAAGCAGGTTTCGGCGGCCAAAAGTTCAATCCAGTCGCCTTGGAGAAACTCTGCGTGCTCAGGCAGGAGTATCCCGATCTATTGCTGGAGATTGATGGTGGGATCGATCCTGCGACGATTGGCAAGGCTCGCGCGGCCGGTTGTGACTTGTTTGTCGTGGGATCGGCGATCTTTCGACATGACGATTATGGTGCGGCGTTTAAGGAACTGAATGCTGCAATGACGGCTGCGGAGGATGCAGGATTATGATTCTCCGATCCGCCCGCACCGCTCGCGTCTTGCTGATTCGACCCGGTGCGACTGAATTCGACGACCAACTGCGTATCAAAGGCAATCTCGATATGCCGATGAGCGAACGTGGTCGACAGCAAGTCCGCTCGCTCGCTGAGCAGATTTCCGAATTCCCGCTCAAAGCGATCTACACAGCTCCAGGCGAGTCAGCTCGTGAAACTGCCAATTGGCTCGCCAAAGGACGCTCTGATCGGGGACGCAACGTTCCCACCAAAGTCGTCGAAGCGTTTCGTAATATCGATCATGGTTTGTGGCACGGAAAGCTGATCGACGAACTGAAGCGAAACCACCCTAGGCTATATCGCCAAGGCCAAGATGCACCGACCGATATTTGCCCACCCGATGGAGAGTCGATTCGGGAGGGGAAAGCCCGAGCTGAAAAGGCGGTTCGTCGAGTGATCCGCAAAAGTGGTAACGACATGATCGCTATCGTGATCCCCGATCCGATGGCTTGGGTGGTCGAAAGTCTGCTAACGGGTGAAGAACTTTCCAATCTTTGGAAGGCGGAGACCGATTCCGGTGAATGGGATTTCATCGAGGCAGAAGCCGAAAGGTCTTGGTATGAAACCAAATCACCAAGCCAGAAATAGTTCCCTCGCTTGTGCCATCAAGTGACCCGTTTGCCTTGCCTGTCGCGAGTCGTCGGTTGGAACTCCTCAGGTCTGGCTCACCGTGTCAGTGTCCTCATCCGTCGTCGAAAGCCGACTGACTTGGCTTGGAATAGCTCTTTCGGGTGGTTCGTTGTTCTTTTTGCTGGGGGCCTCGATTGGCGAGCAAATCCTTGGAGATTTGGCTCGGGCGGCTACTATTTTGCGGTTTTTACCGAATAAGAGCGAGAATCTCACTGTATCCGGTCTTTATGGTGCTCAGGGTTACTAAATAGAATGAGTGTCGCGGGTTTGATTGGGTACGTCCTGCTTTGGCGGGCGTTTCAATCAACATGGAGCAAGAAAGCTTTCCACCTGCCCTTCCAATACCAATAGTGCCCCAAAGAAGTGACGCGAATGACTCGACTGTCCCTCGCTCTTGTTGCGATCATGTTGTCTATCCCAGCGATGGCAGCGCCGCCCGTCTTGCCGGCGCAAGTCGAGGTGATCGATGAGCTAATTGCCCAGGGTTGGACTGATTTTAATATCCGTCCTGCACCTGAAGCGGACGATGCCAGTTGGTGCCGTCGCGTTTTTCTGGATGTGATTGGGCGGATCCCCAACCACCAGGAGTTGAAAGAATTTGTCGACGAGCGAGGCTCCGATAAAAGGAGCAAGCTGATCGCAAAACTGCTGTACGACGATCGGTACACCGAGGAGTATGCCGGGCACTGGTCCACGGTATGGACCAATTTGCTAATCGGTCGAGGTGGTGGTAACGACCGTCGGGAGATGACGAACCGGGATGGAATGCAGAAGTATCTACGAGACGCATTCGCAGTGAACAAGCCCTACAACACGATGGTTTACGAGCTGGTCACCGCGACCGGTGCTACCAAGCCGGGTGCTGAAGGTTTCAACGGGGCCGTCAACTTTTTGGTTGATAAGGTCAACGCCGACAAAGGTGTACTCGCTGCTAGCAGCACATCGCGAATTTTTCTGGGACAGCAGGTGCAATGCACGCAGTGTCACAATCACCCGTTTAACCAGTGGAAGCAGCAGATGTTTTGGGAGTTCAATTCGTTCTTCCGCCAAACGCGTTCGTTGCGGCGATTTGTGGATGGGGCTCGCGATATCGACTATGCAGAACTGATCAACGAAGATTTTGCTGGTGAAGCGAACGACGCTAGCGACGCTCTCGTTTTTTACGAACTGCGGAACGGTCTGACACGAGTCGCGTATCCCGTCTTCACCGACGGCACTGCAATCGAAGTCAGTGGATACGTCAGCGACGTCAACCGGCGTAACGAGCTTGGCCGGTTGATGCTGGAGAGCGAGAACCTGGACAAGATGATTGTGAATCGGATGTGGGGACAATTCCTCGGCTACGGTTTCACCAAACCAGTGGATGACTTAGGTCCACACAATCCGCCTTCACAACCGGAATTGCTGGAACGACTTGGCAAGGAATTTCGGCAGTCCAGCTACGACCTCAAGCAGCTGATTACATGGATCACACTGAGCAAGCCTTATCAGCTTTCGCCGGTCCTTGGATCGTCTAACAGTATCGACGACCCATCCATTGGGGAAACGCCAAAGTTTTCTCGCTTCTACCTACGCCAAATGACGGCGGAGCAGTTGTACCAATCGATGGTAACTGCAACCGACGCTGCTGGAACAGGTAGTTATGAAGAACAAGAGCAGCAGCGTCGCCGCTGGCTGAATCAATTCGTCGTCACGTTCGGAACGGATGAAGGCGACGAGGCGACCACGTTCAACGGCTCAATTCCTCAAGCTTTGATGCTGTTTAACGGCGAATTGTCCAAGAAAGCAACCAGCACAGGCAAAGGCAGTTTCATCGACCGCATTGCTGCGAGTGGTAGATCGCCTCGTGATCGTTTGACCAATCTGTTTATGTCAGGTTTGGCTCGACGGCCTACGCGGAAAGAAGCCACTGTGGCGAATCAGCTATTGGTTGCCCGCGAGGGTAACGAAAAGGAAATGCTGCAAGACATGTGGTGGGCGATCATCAACAGTAACGAATTCATTATGCAACATTGATTTCCAAGTTCATTTAATCAATCACAATATCCAAATCGAATTACAGCCCTAACGAAAGAATCTCTTATGAACAGTCCTTGGCAAACTCCGAACGGAATGACACGACGGCACTTCATGCAGCATTTAGCTGGTTCCTCGGCTGCCGCTGCTGCCTCGGTCACAATGGGCAACGCCATTTATGCCAATGCGGACGAGCTCAAAAAGAACCACAAGAGCGCGATCTTGTTGTGGATGGGCGGTGGGCCGGCAACGATCGACATCTGGGACCTCAAGCCAGGTGCACCGACCGGCGGGCCATTTCGGCCGATTTCGACAACGGGCGATTTGCAGATCTGTGAGCACATGCCACTGATGGCTCAGCAGATGCACAACATGTCGATCGTGCGAAGCATGTCGACACGCGAAGCAGACCATAATCGTGGTCGTTATTACATGCACACCGGTTATGTTCCAAATCCGAACATTGAGCACCCAAGCTACGGATCGGTGATTGCCCACGAAACAATTCAACAACGGCCCGAGTTGGAGATTCCTCCATTCGTGTCGGTTGGCGGTGCGAGTTCAGGTCCCGGTTTCCTTGGTATGTCCTGGGCACCATTTAACGTTTCCAGCAACGGTCGAATTCGTAACCTTGAGATGGGAATCGAAGACCGTCGATTGTTGCAGCGCATGGTTGCGTTGCAGGAAATCGAAACAGGTTTCGCGAGTCGTACCCGCGACTTGCCAGCGAGCGAGCATGCGAAAGTGCTCAAGAAAACCTTCGATCTGATGACCAGTGATCAGATGGACGCTTTCCGGGTTGAGAAGGAGCCAGAAGAGGTCAAGGAGCGTTACGGGACTGATAACTTCGGACAGGGATGTCTCCTCGCCCGACGCCTTGTGGAATCCGGCGTTCCGTTTGTTGAAGTCGATTTGGGTGGCTGGGATAACCACAACAACATCCATGCGACCTTGAAGGACACGAAGTTGCCTCAACTCGACCGCGCGATGAGCGCCTTGGTCGAGGACTTGGAGCAGCGGGAATTGCTGAAGGATACCGTCGTGATCTGGATGGGTGAATTCGGCCGAACTCCGAGAATCAATCAAGGTGCCGGTCGCGATCACTTCGCACGCGCTTGGTCGTGCGTGGTCGGTGGCGGTGATCTGAACGGGGGAGTCGCCGTCGGACAGACAAATAGCGAAGGCACTGCGGTTGAAACTCAGCCCTACAGCAGCGAAGATTTAATGACGACGGTTTGCCGTGGACTTGGGATCTCGACTGAGAAAACGTTCACAAGTAAGAATGGCCGTCCAATGAAGATCGCGGGTGGTGGCAAGGTCATCAGCGAACTTGTTTCGTAGACGGCTAAGTGAGGCCCCATGAGTTCCGATTCGCAGTCATCCATCCAGGACACGGATGAGGATCACGTAGCGGACTCCGTCGAATTGGGGCCGGCGGACTTAATTCGAAGACACCAACAAGGAGTTTGGCGATATTTAAGAGTGCTGGGCTGTGATGCGGCAACTGCCGATGATTTAACCCAGGAGACGTTTTTGCGGGTGCTGCGACGAGAGAATTTTGTCCAGCACAACGATGCAGCGACATCGAGTTATTTGCGTCGAACGGCTTACAACTTGCTCGTTTCACTCCATCGCAAACAAGGGAAAGTACAAACCATCGTCGAATCGAGCGTCCTGGACGAAGTTTGGGACCGCTGGGCGGGGAAAGATTTGACCGGTAACTTCGCCGTCGAAGCCCTCCGGGAGTGCCTTTCCTCGCTAACGGATCGGGCACAGACTGCACTGAGCATGCGGTTTGCCCAGCAAGCGACTCGAGTCGAGATTGGCAAAGCTCTTAACATTTCAGACCATGGGGCACGCAATTTGATGCAGCGTGCAAAACAGCAACTCCGCCAGTGCGTTGAGTCGCGATTAAATACTGATGAATGACGAACTTAACACGACCGACGAACAATTCATTGATGCTTGGCTCGATGAAGCGCTCAACGACCGGCAACCACCGGATCTGACTCGTCAGATCCTCCGGCAGATTGCGGAACAGCCGACTGATCTTCATGCGGTCAGGCGAAAAGTCAAAAAGGTGAACCACGGATCTGACGATCAAGAGTCGGGTGATTCGGTTGATCATGAATCGCGCGATAACAAGCCAGAGCTTGAGAAGGGGATTCTGGTAGCAGTCTCTGTCGTCGCGGTCCTGGCAGCGTCGCTGATGCTGGCTCTTTGGCTGCGATCTGGTCAAGATTTGGATCCGTTGAACGGTTTGGCGGGAACAGAAACTCGCGAAAACATCTCTGATCCGTGGTTAGAGACGCCCCAGATTGAACCGATTCTAGTCAGCCCCAAAGAGCCACTGGCGCCTAGGCGTCCGGTTCAGGGCGTTCCGTTAGCGGTTCAAAGTGATCGTCCAGAATCGAGCAATAATCCCCTACTCGAAGAAAATGAAATTATCCTGCCGCTACCCGGAGCGAAGGAGTCAATGGAGCCGCTGACGTTGGTTTCGACTCAGGTGCAGGCGGAAATGCAGCGGTATTGGCAAGCGGTTGGAATCACTCCCGCACCTCTGGCGACAAGTGTCGAAATCAGTGCGCGGTTAGCCGCTGTGCTGGGGATTGAGTTGCCTTTGGATGCTATGAACGACCCGCAGCGACTGCAAGAAGCCTTTTCCAATCCTGTGTTCTCAGCTGCGGTTGCTAGGCGTTGGTTGAGTCATATTACCGAAGGTGGTTGGAAACGACTGGAAGAAAAACCGCGTAAACGGCTTGCCAATGAGTTGGCGAAGTCGCTACAGGAGGGTGGCGAATTCGATTTGCTTTTAGCGGAATGGCTCAACGGTAAAAGCGAAAACGCGGCTGCGTTTTACAACGCGACCTTGGCTGGGCGTGCCGATGCGAATGGTGAAGCTGGCATGATCCGGCGACTCGCTGCCATCACGATGAACGTGGATTTGCGGTGTACCCGCTGTCACGACGCTTACATCGAAGGAAAGGAGCGGCAGCAGGACTATTGGTCGTTTACTGCGTTACTGCGGCGTGGTGTGCGGCGCGGTGACGACACACTCGAGATTGATCCGGAAACCGACGATGACGCTGCCGCTGTCTTTTATGAAACGCCTGATGGTCGGCAACGTTTTGCTGAGCCAGAACTGCCAGCGACTTGGATTGGCCGTTCAGACTTGCCCCGCATTCAGCGGGTTTCAGATTGGACAAAGACGCTCGTAGGTTCCGACGCATTAGCGCGTGGTGTGGTTAACTCTCTCTGGCATTTGGTGCACGGACAGCCCTTGCGGGGTCGAGTGATCGATCCCATCAACGCACCACACAACGATGCCCTCGATCGGCTTGAAGCGAACTTGGTAGATGACTTGATTCAGTCCCGTTTTGATGTTGCTCGGATGCTTAGCCTGATCATTGCTGCACCCGTGACCAGCCGTGGAGTTCCCGCGGTGCTGCTGCCTGAGAATGCTTTGGTTGCAGACCAGGCTGAGGTGAACCAGGCCATGAAAACTGTGGATGCGTTTGGTGCCACACTACCGCCACGGCCAAGTCTGCGTCGTTCCGAAAGAGTGGCTCAGGCGTTGAGATCGGTCGGTGCTAGCTTGGGTGCCGATGGTCAGCCTTTTGTGGCGCAAATCGGCGAAAATGGAAGTCAGCGTGCAAAGCCCGTCAAAGTTGAGAATTTGGCTGCCGACTTTCCGCAGCGTACAAGTTCAGTGCCGGTCCAGTGGCTTGGCCGCATCAAAGATTATCCAAGCCAAGTGGATCATCTTGCGTACCTAGCAGGGCTAAGCCGTGTGCCAAAGACGGTTTTGCAAGCTGCGGAAGTGACCCGCGAAGTCGAAGACGAAAATACTTCACTGCATCGTGTTTGGTGGATGGTGCGACAGTGATTGTTGAGAAGTTGGGGCGTTGAGAGACGGGGCTCCTAGCATTCCACCGCAAGCTCTTCTAAGGTGCACTGTGACCGCCAGCGGTCTGCTTTCAGCGGTTGCTGGGTAGGGTTTTCAAAGACTGCGTGCACCTTCAATGCACACAGCCGGTGGGGATGATTGGAAACTGAGGCGGCTTGCGATGTCGCCAGTGACAGCAGTGAGTGTTCAGCGGGATCGAAGACGGCAGCGCTGTCTCTCGTTGACGCCGCCCCTCAAGGTCCGCCCTGTGTTCGCTAGGCTTTTCCGCGTTTAATCCTAGCGATCTCAGCTGGTTTGG
Organism: Rubripirellula sp.; assembly: GCA_049602075.1. GTDB lineage: Bacteria > Planctomycetota > Planctomycetia > Pirellulales > Pirellulaceae > Rubripirellula. Next base: position 282,579 of record JBMYRF010000006.1, on the reverse strand, counting down.
CGGCTCGGACAATTTTTTGTCGCTCCCAGTCGCTGACTTGCTTGGCGTATTCGGACTTGAAGGATTCGAAGAAGTTTGCCGGCTTGATGCGTTGCAGTTTCTTTTTGCGGACCCGCTCTTCGTGTTTTCGCAGGACCGTATTTGGCTCGTCGGTCGCCACGATCATTCGGTCGACTTCTGATCGAAATGACGGTAGTGAGCACCTTGATAAAGTCCAAATTGATGACTCGTCGGAAAGCCAACTGATGAACCCGAAATATTGTTCATCGTGAATTTGCTGAGTTAATTGTGTAACGATTTGAGTCGCGAAAAAATGGATCTCGCCATTCTTACGACTCATACCGAGTGTCGCGGTGGAATAAGCACCTAGGGAGGCCATCGTGCCTTGAAATGTTTCGATGAACTCTTGTGACCTCAGGTTAGGCGTGAGTTGGTCGAAGTACTTCTGAATTCGCTTGGGAATGTGTCGCGCCGAGACGAACCGCCCACACTCGACCAAGAACTTGGGATGTGCCTCCTTTCGTAAGATTTTATAACGCCAGCCGTTGGCGATCCAATTTCCGAACGAAGTGGTCAAAGGCCGAGCCTTTAACCACGGTATCGAACCAAAGTCATCAATGACGTACAGTTCTCGATCATCAGTCGGGTCGGTTTGCGTTTGCTTATTGGCAGGCGATGGCGACGTTGAGGTCATTCGGAGCAACGGCTAGGGGAATTTAAGTGTGGCATTCCGTGGTAGCTTAGCCGACAAGTGGCTCAATGACATGACCATGAACGTCGGTTAATCGAAAGTCGCGTCCAGCATAGGAATACGTTAGTCGCTCATGGTCAATACCCAATTGGTGCAGGATGGTCGCTTGGACGTCATGGACATGGACCGGGTTTTCAACTGGGTGGAAGCCAAGTTCGTCGGTTGCTCCGATCGTTTGACCAACACGGATCCCACCCCCCGACATCCACATCGTGAATGCTTGAGGGTGGTGGTCGCGACCGAGTGATCGCCCGAGTGCAGCACTCGCTTCCACCATGGGCGTTCGGCCGAACTCGCCACCCCAAATGACAAGTGTGTCATCTAGCATGCCACGCTGTTTGAGATCTTTTAGCAGCGCGGCTGCCGCCTGATCCGTTTGTCGACACTGGCCGCGTACTCCGTTTTCTACATTGCTGTGATGATCCCAGCCGGCGTGATAGACCTGTATGAAGCGAACTCCCCTTTCAGCCAATCGCCTCGCAAGCAGGCAGTTCTTTGCAAAGGAACCTGAGTCTTCTTTCTTGATTCCGTAGCTATTAAGCGTCGTCGCGTCCTCGCTCGAGAGGTCCATCAACTCGGGTGCTCTTGATTGCATTCGGTATGCCATTTCGTAAGATTCAATTCGTGCTTCAATGGCTGCCGCACCTGTGCTTTGTAATCGATGGTGATTGAGATCACGGATCAGATCAATTGTTTGCCGCTGTGCAGTTGTGTCTACACCTTTCGGATTCGCGACATGTAGAATCGGGTCGCCGCTGGAGCGAAAGGGGACGCCTTGGTGTTGTCCTGGCAAGAAACCCGCGTTCCACATTGCGGCACCTCCCGACAGACTACCGCCGCTCTTTAAGACGACGAACCCCGGTAAATCGTCTGCGTCACTGCCGATTCCATAACTCAACCAAGCGCCCATTGCAGGCCGTCCAGGGATCGGGCTTCCCGTATTGAAAAATAATTGCGCGGGACTGTGATTGAACTGATTTGTATGAACACTTTTTATGAACGCGACATCATCAACGACAGTTGCCAAATGTGGCATCACTTCTGCTAATTCCGCACCTGACTGACCATGTTTGGAAAATGAAAACCGAGGCGCCAAGACATTCGCATTGGGCTGGATAAACGCATAGCGTTGCCCGGCGATCACTGAGGGTGGGATAGGTTTTCCTTCGAGTTCACGAAGTTTAGGTTTGTTGTCGAATAGGTCCAGTTGGCTCGGCGCGCCTGCCATGAACAGGTAAATGACGCGGCGTGCACGAGCAGGATGGTGCAGGCCGTCAGCCGAAGCCGGCATTACCGCCCGCGCCGTTGACGATGCAAACTCATGGGAAAGTAGAGACGCAAGCGCTAGCTTGCCCAAGCCAACCCCACAGGTCTCAAATAGCTGGCGACGTGTAGCGGTCAGTGTGTCGGGATTCATCATCGATCAGGAACAGCAGCTAGAGCGAACGGTTTATTAAAAATTGGCAATCACAACCACCAAGGCTCATTCTACTCGGTTCACTCGACGACGAGCATGCAGGTAGTGGCGAACTGGAGCATCAGCGGTGGGAAGGTCGACGAGTCGCAACGATCCGCTATTCAGCCCGAAATGAGTATCCGAGACCTTGGGGCAAAACGCCTCGAATGCCGACGCGGCAATTGCCACCCAACATTCCCCGTAGTAGAACGTCGTCTGACCGGCAATTGGCAGATCGCAAAAAGGTTGGCCTCTCGGTCGCATATGGCCTAAGTCACGAGATTCGGCCGAGCAAGATGGATAGAATTGGAGGTGGCGGTGACGCTTGGCGTTACGCCCTGCGACGTTGGATCTGATCGCTCAGTTGAGCATCAGCTTTTCTGCGATTTCGCAACACGACGATGCACAACATGACGGACAACTAAGATGGCAAAATCGAAACAGAAGCACGGGAATGGAAAGTCGAACCTCGCAGCAGCAGCGGATAAATTCGCCTGCTACCAGAAGTCAGTGCAGACGCCTGATCACGAAGTGGAGTTTTTTGAGCAAGCCTTTCGAGATGCCAATCGCCGGAAACCCTATACGTTGCGTGAGGATTTCTGTGGCACGTTTGCTGTTTGTTGTGAATGGGTTAAGTCACACCCGCGTCGAACATCCTTGGGAGTCGATCTGTGTGATGAGACTTTGGATTGGGGTCGCCAACACAATTTGTCCAAGTTGTCAGAGTCGCAGCAGCAACGAGTTCGGCTACTGTCGCAGGATGTACGCAAGCGTAATCGGCCTCAGGTGGATATCTTGGCGGCCCAAAACTTCTCGTTTTGGATTTTTAAAAAACGATCCGAAGTGATTGAGTACTTTAAAGTGGCTCGTTCGAATCTGAAGCCTGATGGAATCATGGTGATGGACATGATGGGCGGTGGCGAATGCTACGAAGAAGATCTGGTCGACAAGCGAACCATCGTGAAAGGGAAAAAAGGCTTCAAATATCATTGGAAACAAGCTTCTTTTAATCCTGTCACCGCAGAGGCTCGTTTTTCAATCAGCTTTAAGTTTGCTGATGGCAGCAAGTTGAAAAATGCGTTTGAATACGATTGGCGGTTCTGGACCATTCCCGAGGTTCGAGAAATGCTAGCCGAAGCTGGCTTTCGTGAGAGTCATGTTTACTGGGAGAGCGAGAGTGAGGACGAGAGTGACGACGAGTACGGCGAGTGGTATCGTGCCGATGATGCTTCTAGTGATCCAAGTTGGATCTGCTACATCGTTGCATTGAAATAGAGCGTCATTCTTGTTTGGTCGTTTAGCCAAGAAGGCGTTTTCGTGATTGAACACTAGTCGAACATTCGTTGTGAAAACGACTGTTGGTTTATCGCGGATGGTTAATCGCGGAACGAGGAGTTTGCGATAGAGTCGAAGATCGCTTTGCGATCGGTCAATCTTAAGGGTGCCAGGGTGTGTCTTGGCGAAAAGGGAATTCATTATGCGTTTGCTGTTAAAAGTTGCTGTCCTCTTGGTTGTGCCGATAACGAGTATTCAGGGGAAAGATTCGTGGCCGGCGTTTCGTGGGCCCGGCGGTAACGGAGTTGCGGTCGATCAACAGGCACCGGTTGATTGGTCAGCGTCCGACAACATCCGGTGGCGGATGGAGATGCCAGGGCAAGGATGGTCGTCACCGGTTGTCGGTGATGGCAAGGCTTATTTGACAGCAGCGATCCCAGTGGAGAATGTTGAGAATGAGCAACGACTTTGTTTATTGATTGTGGATGTCGAGAAAGGCGAGTTGTTGCAAACGATCGACGTGATGCGTCAATCAGGGGAGCGTCCAGCACGGATTCATGCAAAAAATAGCCACGCCAGTCCGACACCCATCCTGTCGGGTAATCGCGTCTATGTGCACTTTGGCTATCAAGGAACCGCATGTTTGACCCGTGACGGTCAATTGTTATGGCAGAATCGTGATTTGTATTTTCGACCAACTCACGGTAACGGTGGCAGCCCAGTGTTGGTGGATGGTCGATTGGTTTTTACTTGTGATGGTGACAAGAATCCCAGGGTTGTAGCGTTAGATGCCGAAACGGGTAAGTTGGCTTGGGAGACACCCCGGCCCGTATCAGCGAAAAAGACCTTCTCATTTTGTACGCCCACAGTGATTCAAGTCGATGGCCGCAAGCAGATTGTTGCCCCCGGAAGTGATTGTGTCTTGGCGCTCAATCCTGACGATGGAAAAGTGATTTGGGACGTGCGGTACGAGGGATATTCCGTCGTTCCCAAGCCGGTTTTTCACGGTGGCTTGGTGTACATCTCCACAAGTTTTGACCGGCCAGAAATGCTGGCGATTGACCCCAGCGGTAGCGGTGTTGTCACCGACTCAAAGGTGGTATGGCGGGTTGATCGCAACGCTCCGAAGACGCCCTCTATGTTGGCTTCGCAGGGCCTGCTGTATTCGATTAGCGACGATGGTATCGCACTGTGCGTGGATGCAGTGACGGGCGAGATTCGTTACCGAAAACGCATTGGCGGTGGATTTTCTGCATCTCCATTACTTGCAGGCGGCAACCTCTATTTTACAAGTGAAGATGGAGTGACGACCGTGATTCGAGCTGGGCCCGAGTTTGATCAGGTGTCCGAAAATGAGATCGGTGAGAGAACACTTGCGTCACTCGCGGTGGTGGATGGTGATTTGCTGTTGCGGACCGATCAAGCGCTTTATCGGATTGGAAAGTAAAACCATCAGCTGGCCTCATGCTGATTTCGGTATTGACCGGGTGATTGGTCGGTTTGGGTTTTGAATTGTCGGTAGAACGTCGATAGGTCGTTAAAGCCGCATTCGAACGCGATCGATGCGATCGGTAGTTCGGTGTGCTGCAATCGACGCTTCGCATGGTCGATTGCTAGTCGCCGTACTCGATGCAGCCAAGTTTCTCCCGCCAATTCTGTGAATAGTTTGGTGAATGTCCGACGTGGGATATCCAACTGGCGGGCCGCAGCATCGATGGTTGTTTCGTCAAAGAATCGGGACGGCAAGGAATCGAGATATGCTTGGACAAGTGCGCGTTCATCGCATGTCAGCAGGGGACGCTGCACGATCTGTTCGTTTCGCTGGTCGATTGTGATCATGAGTTTGAGTGCGTCTGCGACCATCCCTGCTGGACGCCTACGGGACGTAGAATCTTGCCAGTGAACCAATCGGCGAAGAAGTGAAGCGACCCGATTAGCAAACTGGCCGTCACGAACCAAAACGCGGGTCGGTAGGCGTTCGAGCAGACGCGTGTCAAAGTCAAACAGCGAGGTTGCCATGCAGCAGACATAAAGGCTGGCTGCGGAACCTGGATCGTCGACGATACGGTTGCGGATTTGAGGGGCGATCAGGATGACGTCGCCGGCCGAAAAAGCTTGGTTTTTCCTGCCAAGGTGGAATCTGCCACAGCCCCGAAGTACGTAAACGACCTTCACAAATGGGTGAGTTCGCCATTCCATTTTGAATTGTGGGCTATGGTGGCTTTCTAGAACCAAAACACCCCAGTCTGGAAGTTTTTCTGGCAAAGCACGATCGGTCAATGAAATGGCCATGAATCCCCTTCTTGCCCGAATTGCAAACTGTTCGAAAGCCCGATTTTCCAAGACGAATGATTGCGAAGCAAGTAACGTACGGGTTCTTTGGCAAAACCCAGCACAGGTGGAAAACCCCGCACAGGTAACCGACATGTCAACTCCGACCGAAAACTCGATCGACCCACTCCAATTGGTGGTGCCTCACCGCAAGATCACAGGCATATCTGCAATCTTGTTGCCCTTTGAGAGCGCAGATCAGGTTGACTGGAGTGGATTTGACCAGCACTTACGCCGCACCTTTGACGCTGGACTAACCCCAGCAGTCAACATGGATACAGGCTATGCCAATCTGATTGATGAGGCGACGCGAACTGAGGTGCTGCATCGAAGTCAGCAGATCGCGGCGGGGCGGGACTTTGTTGCTGGTGTCTTTGTCGCGGATCAGGCGGACGCTCCCTTCGCGCCTGATGCCTATCGTCGAGGGATCGAATCGATTCAATCCGCTTTGGGAACTCCGGTTTTCTTTCAGTCAAACGGTCTGATCGAATTGCCGGATCCAGAGATTGTGGATGCCTACACGATGCTTGCCGAAGATTGCGACTCTTTTCTTTTTTTCGAGCTAGGAAAGGTTTTTGCCCCGTTTGGCAGAATCTACTCGCTCGAAGTGTACGAGCAATTAATGCAGATCCCGAATGCCATCGGTGCGAAACACTCTTCTTTACAGCGCGAGCCTGAATGGCAGCGATTGGAGCTGCGAAATCGAGTACGTCCCGATTTCAAAGTGTTCACTGGAAACGATCTGGCGATTGATATGGTGATGTATGGAAGTGACTACTTGCTCGGCTTGAGCACTTTTGCGCCAGACGCCTTTGCCAGGCGGGATGCGATGTGGGAAGCAGGTGATGCGAGATTTTACGAATTGAACGACCTGCTCCAGTATCTTGGTGCATTCGGCTTTCGTGATCCCGCGCCCGCCTACAAGCATTCCGCGGCAATGTTCTTGAAACTTCGTGGCATGATCAAGGAAAGTCATCCTCACCCTAGATCGCCACGGCGTCCCGATTCAGATCTGAGTGTACTGGCCGAGATCGCGTCGGATCTGGATCGGCGCATGGAGGCATACGGCGAATGAGTTTTCCTAGAATTGCCAGTCTTAAGACACATCAAGATCTTCGCGCTCGGTTTGAAGAGCTTGGGATCGATTTACCATGCGATGAGCAGAGTCTTGCATCCAGCCAATCGCCGTTGGCCGAAAACTTCGAGGTTGAAGGCCGCCAAATCGGAAATCGATTTTGTATTCTTCCAATGGAAGGATGGGATGGTACGGCCGATGGTCGCCCGAGTGATTTGACGATGCAGCGTTGGCGGAATTTTGGCCTCAGTGGCGCAAAGCTAATTTGGGGTGGTGAAGCAGTCGCGGTGCGTCATGATGGTCGCGCGAACCCCAATCAACTGATTATCAACGATCAAAACTTGCAGGAAATTGAATCGCTGCGGACGGAGTTGATTTCGACACATCATGAACGATTTGGAGCCTTGGATGATCTGCTGGTAGGGTTGCAGTTAACGCACTCGGGGCGTTTTGCTCGGCCCAACGATCGCGCCTTGGCCGAACCACTGACGGTCCAACGCAATCCTTGTCTCGATGCGAGGTTGAGCATCGTCGATGATTCAACCATTTTAAGCGATGATGAATTACATCGATTGATTGACCAATTCATTGTTGCGGCAGGGTTGGCGGCGAAGGCGGGTTTTCATTTTGTCGATATCAAACATTGTCACGGTTACCTCGGTCATGAACTTCTGAGCGGCTACGACCGACCTGGGCAATTTGGTGGTAGCTTTGAAAATCGGACCCGCTTTCTACGTGAGATCGTTAGTGGCATTCGCGCTCAGTCGCCGTCACTCATGATCGGTGTACGACTTAGTGTCTTTGACTTTATTCCCTTCCGAGCAGGTCCAGATCAGATTGGAGTACCAGAGTCATCCGCAGATGCACGATTGGCGTTCGGAGGAGACCCCAGTGGGCAAGAGCTTGATTTGCGAGAGCCAGCTAAGTTCATTGAACTGCTTCAAGAGTTGGGAATCCGCCTGATTTGCACGACAGCCGGTAGTCCGTATTACAACCCGCATATCCAGCGACCAGCCTACTTTCCACCTTGTGATGGCTACCAACCGCCGGAAGATCCATTGGTCGGGGTTGCTCGGCAGATTCATGCGACGGCAGCTTTGAAGCAGCAGTATCCTGAGCAGCGATTTGTGGGTTCGGGGTACAGTTATTTGCAGGATTGGCTACCCCATGTGGGGCAGGCTGTGGTCCGAGCTGGCATGGTCGATTCCGTGGGCTTGGGGCGGATGGTGCTGTCTTACCCTGATCTACCCGCCGACGTGCTGGAAGGTAAGCTCATCACGCGGAAAAAGATATGTCGTACCTTCAGCGATTGTACCACCGCACCACGCAATGGACTGGTCAGTGGCTGTTATCCGTTAGATCCGTTCTATAAGAGGCGTCCCGAGCGGGATGTGCTAAAACGGTTGAAGCAAGATATGACCACCTAGTAAATCTTTGGGCCAGAATTGACTTTGGTGACTCACGGTAATCGAAACGACGAGCAGTTGGCTTACAAGAATCCACGTGAGACTCTATTTTGAATAATGACGAGTTGGCGAGTGCTTTGGTTTGTCGAGAGATGCATTGGGGAGAAACGAGCATGTACCGATTGAATGTGATGGTTTTGGGTTTGATTGGTTTTTTACCGCTTGGTGTCGCGGCGCAGGAGAAAACGGCGTCGAAGCCCCCGATTCGTGTTTCTGATCGCGCACGAGCGATTCATCAAAACGCGCCGGTTGTCGATGGCCACAATGATTTGCCGTGGGCTATCCGCGAGACTGAGCGGACTCTCGCCCAATTTGATTTGTCGACAAGTCAACCCCAGTTCCATACCGATATACCTCGGTTGCGTCAGGGAGGGGTCGGTGCGCAATTCTGGTCGGTTTTCGTGCCGACATCGACTTCAGCCAAAGGCAATTCGCTCACAACAACGCTGGAGCAAATTGACTTGGTCAAGCGGATGGTTGCCGCTTATCCAACAACGTTTGGGTTGGCAGTTTCGACAGCTGATATTGAGCGGATCTGCGGCGAGGGGAAAATCGCTTCCTTGATCGGAGTCGAAGGCGGGCATTCCATCGAAAATTCCCTCAATGTGTTGCGGCAATTGTACAAACAGGGCGCGCGGTACATGACACTGACGCATTCAATGTCTTTGCCATGGGCAGACTCTTGCAGCGACGAGGAGATCTCAGGCGGGCTTTCGGCATTCGGTGAAGAAGTGGTTCGAGAGATGAACCGGATGGGCATGATCGTCGATTTGTCACACGTTTCGCCCGCTTGCATGCGGCAAGCCTTAGCTGTGACGAAGGCACCTGTGATGTTTTCTCATTCGTCGGCGAGGAAAGTCGCGGATCATCCGCGGAACGTGCCCGATGATGTATTGAAGTTGACGGCTGAGAATGGCGGAGTCGTGATGATCAATTTCTTCCCCGATTTTGTGAATGCGGTCGACGCGAAACGTTCTCTGTTACGCTCTGCGATGCGGAAGCGATTCAACCAAGAATTCAGTGAGGACCTGGAGCGAGCAAGTGGCGAGCTTCGCAAGTGGGAAAAGGCTAATCCGCGAAGCGACGCCTGTGATATTCATGACGTCTTGGATCATATCGACCATGTCGTCAAGGTGGCTGGTATTGATCATGTTGGCCTAGGCTCCGATTACGATGGTGTACCGGCACTTCCCAAACAGTTGGGTGATGTGAGTACCTATCCAGTGATCACTCAGGGAATGCTCGATCGCGGGTACAATGAGGAGCAGATCCGCAAAGTTCTTGGTGGCAACATTCTGAGGGTATATCGCCAGGTTGAGAAAGTGTCCCAAACGCTTTCGCAATAATGGTTTGGGCCTTTGCCTCGAAATAGGGCGTTTCGCGGTGCATTCTGGTCACCCAAATTGGTGCTGATGAGCTATCATGACCACCGGTCGGCAAACCAGCCCATTCGCTTTCAACTTTTCTTGACCGGAGTCACAGCGCACCGATGAGTACGACCGTCGATTCAATGCAGGCTGAAGCCGAAGAGTTCCGTGATCGTTATAACGCCGTTCGTGAGATGATCGGGCGCGTGATCGTTGGGCACGATGAGATTGTTCATGGCGTTTTGACTGCCGTTCTGTGCGGTGGTCATTGCCTGCTTGAAGGTGTGCCAGGATTGGGCAAGACGATGTTGGTTCGCACTCTCTCTAGGGTGCTAGAGCTTGATTTCAATCGAATCCAGTTTACGCCGGACCTGATGCCGGCCGATATTCTGGGGACGAACATGATCGTGGAGGATGAAGACGGACGTCGCCGATTCGAGTTTCAACGCGGTCCGGTTTTCACCCAGATCTTGCTGGCGGATGAAATCAATCGTGCGACCCCTAAAACTCAGTCGGCGATGTTGGAAACGATGCAGGAGGGAACCGTCACTGCCGGTGGAACCCGCTTCGAATTGTCGAAGCCTTTTTTCGTGTTAGCTACCCAAAACCCGATCGAACAAGAGGGTACCTATCCTCTGCCGGAAGCTCAGTTGGATCGATTCCTTTTTAAGCTGGTCGTTGGTTACAGCAGTCGGGAAGATCTGAATACGATTGTCGAACGCACCACGCGTGGGGAGCACATCGAACTGGAAAGAGTCATGGACGGGCCTGAGTTAATCAAATGGCAGGAGATGGTGAGGCAAGTCATTTTAGCGCCCCACGTTCAAGATTATTTGGTCCGCTTGAATTTGGCGACGCATCCTGATGGTCCTCACTCGGTCGATGCGACGAACAACTATGTTCGCTGGGGTGCAAGTCCCCGTGGCGCGCAAACGCTGGCCTTGGCCTCGAAGGTCCGAGCCTTGCTCGATGGACGTTACAACGTCAGCTTTGAGGATATTCGGCGAGTCTTTTTGCCGGCGATGCGGCATCGTGTGTTGTTGAATTTTGAGGCTCAAGCGGAAGGTGTTGAGCCTGATCAAGTACTGCTCGACATCCTCGAAAAAGTCCCAGAAAAGGCCGAGTAAAGGATCACTGTTCGAACTTGGTCAACGCCGTTCGTTCGACTCCTCGTGGGCGATGTCTTCCCGGTCAAACCGAGAGCAAATGCTGATTGCCTTGAGTTTGCTTTGCCGTGTCGAGTGGTTTGATCAAAGAGTCAGCGATGTGGATCGCCAAATTTACCCCTCCGACGCAATGCCGGTCGACAGGGTGCGGCATCCTCGGTGCTTGCTCCGACAAACTCAGCCGATGACCAACAGGTATTCGGCGAGTGCTTTGTGCGTCGGAGCTTTAGTCGACACCGATCTCATTGAGAGATGGTTGTCCTTCTTATCTTCGGTTTTTCGGGTCCAGGTTAGCGTCGAGCTGTTGCTGGCTGATTGAAGATTGAACACCTGATTTTGGGACATCGGCTTTGGCGATCCAAAGGAGTCCGTTAAGCACGACTTTGCGGAAATTTTCATTGCCCCAGTTGTCGTGAAAGTGGCCGCCGGTGAATCCGTAGCCGCGGCCTCCATCGGGGCGTTCAACCGCCCACATCATTGCTTCGGCGCGACCTTTTGAGGCTTGGATATGTGGGTAGGGCCCTTTCGGGTAGACGTACGGTCCGTTGCGCACAGCATCGGAAGGTGCTGCCACCAGAATTGGAGTGAATTTCAAACCATCGATGTTTGCAGATTCGCTGCCACTGACGTCAGCTACAAAACGCATATTGAAGTACCACTCATCTTTAATCTGAAATGGTTTGACCCCGCGTGTGATTGGGTGATCTAGAAAGGTCTGAAAGCTTGGTTCCCAGATCGGATTACATGAATGCATGTGTTCGTAGTGTCCTCCAATCCAGCGTTTGAATTGATCACCGGCTTGGTCAGCAACCACTTCGACGCCGAAATGCATGAAGCCGAGTCCGATGCCCTGCTTGGCCCACTCGTCAACCACCGCCAGTCGTCGGCCGTTCTCTTGAACGACTTCATGTCGTTTTCCACCGTCCATGAAAAATACAACGGCATCAGCATTCTTAAAAATTGACTCATCTTTGGGCCAGCCATTTAGCACAAAGTGTGGCTCGACATCGGGAACACTTTCCAAGCACTTGGCCAGAAGCTGAACGCCGGCATTGAATTCATGCATGCGAGGTGGGTGAGACGGTTTCCCGGCGACCAAGACAATTTTGGTCGTCTCTGCATGACTGGATGTTCCGCCCCAAAGTACGAGTAGGGCAAGAACGAGTATCGAACGGTAATTCATTATTTTATCTCATTCAGTCGCTTGGTATTGATTTGCATCGGTTCGCGTCATGTTCTTAGTAACGCTGCATTTATTTTAGTCATCGAATATCGTGCCTGCTATTATCACGACCACGCGGTCTGGTTCTCGCTGTCCCCCGATTAGGCCCCCGGGCACAGCACTGATTAGGCCTCGGGGGCATCCGTTTGTGTCTCCGTACTGAGGACTTGGATGTGGTGGCCGGACGCGACGCTTTGCGTCGAGTATTTTGCGTGGTCAGTGCCAGTAATCACTGCGACCCGGTGAAGTATTGTCGCAAACCGATCTCCCCATCGTCATCCGACGCGAGCTTTTTCGCTGTTAGTGGAATGGGTGATAAAAAACCGGGGGTTCAAGATGGTCATTTCGATGGCGAAGGGTTTGGTTCGAACATGAAATTTGGAGTGTCGCTTAAGATCTTTTTGACAGCCTCCAATGTCGATGTATCTCGTTCCGAAACACAAAGCATAGGCATGGTTGCTTCTTGGGGGCCCAGTAAGATTGCGCGGTAACCAATTCGCCGCAAGATATCAGCACACTCGAAGGCAGCACGAATGCCGTGAACTTCGATGAAGAGTCTCACTTTGGAGTTTGACAGCATCTTCATTCCCCCTCGCAAAATAGCGGCTTCAGCACCCTCGGCGTCCATTTTAATGAAGTCAGGATTCAGGCCCAATAAATCATCGAGCGTTGTTGACGGTACTGAGATCGTTTCGAAGTTGGGGTATTGCTCGGCTGCTGCTTCCGAGGCGACACCTCCACAGGAATCCAGGTACCCCATCGAGTCAAAGTTACCACTCGGCGCATACCGCAGCGTCATGGTTGATGTGACATCGGCGACAGCCTCTTGGTGAAGCGTTACATGTGAAAGGTTGGATCGAGCGGCTGATTCAGCGATGCGTTTTGCGTGCGAAGGAACGGGCTCGAACGTCTCGACTCGACCATCACGTGCAAGGCTCGCAAGGACCAGCGTGAAATAGCCATAATGGCCGCCAATATCAAAACATACGGAGTCTCGCGTGATCAGCGCTTCCATGATTTGAGTGCAGAGTGGTTCGTATTTCCCGGGAACAATCGAGTCGACAAATCCAGAGGGCGCAGGTAGCAGAATTTGGCATCCTTTTGCTGGCCCATTCGATATCGTGTGCCAGCCGACGACAACTTTATCCGGCGTTGGCTCGAGGAAATCCCTGGCGATGGTGACAATCGGTTTGGCAATTTTTCTGATCGCATTTTTGATTCCGTTCACTTATTTCGTTCCAGCTTCATGTTGTAGATGGGATGATGTTGGTTATATCGCGTTAATGCAGAACCATCCAAGTATCGATGACCATTTTTTCCCGAACAACGGTCGGTCTATTTTGTTGGCGGTGTTTCACCATTCGAGCGTCCCTGTTTAACGACCACCGTAGTGTTTCCACCACACTCTCGCTTCGTCTGTGGTCCAGCTGTATTTAACCCTTAATTGATCAATCGCGCGCGAGAGTTCCAGGGTCGAACCGAACCGGTCCTCAGCTTGTTTGGCCATGCATTTTAGGATCAAGTCATTGATTTCGACTGAGATTTCCTCGTTGCGGTGAACGCTGATGCTGATGGGTTGTTCGCTGAGAATTAGAGCAAAAAGGGATTCGGGATCGCATTCGATAAAGGGTGCGCGACCGCACAATAGGTAGTACGCCACGCAGCCAACGGAGTAGATGTCGGAACGTGGGTCCATCGCATTGGGGTCGCGGAATCGTTCGGGTGCCATGTACATCGGCGTGCCGGACCAGAGCGTTTCGGAGGTCTGATAGACACCCGAAATCGGTTGTAATGGCTTCGCCAGACCATAATCGAAAACGACTGCCCAATCGCCGACTGAAGCGTCGAGCGACAGCATGACATTTTGTGGTTTGATGTCGCGGTGTAGCAAATTCATATCATGCGCCTCAGCTAATGCATCACACATTTGGCTCATGATGCAGAGTGTTCGGCTGATTGGCTGACAGCCGCTGCGGGCGACGACTTGTTGAAGTGTCAGCCCTTTCAGAAGTTCCATCACACAATAAGCCTCACCAATATCTGATTGTCCGTAATCGTAGATCATGACGCTGTGCGGATTACTGAGTGAAGCCGCCAGGCGAGCCTCGCGATCGAATCGAAGTTGATCTTCTTTTTGTCTCCGATCCCCACTCAGGATTTTTAATGCGGCATCACGACCCAGTTGTCGATGACGTGCTCGGTAAACGACGCCCATCCCACCACTTCCCAATTCCTCCAGGATTTCATAGCGGCTTAGTGGGTGAATTGCCGCTTGCTTCGCGGTGGACGTCGAAGCGATTCGGGTTGCTGCGATGAATGCGGTCAGGAACAGCAGGCTACCCAATACGACAAAGCCGATACGAACAATTCTTGCCGCCGCAAAGACAACATTTGCATCATGCTCAATGACCACACCGAGTTCCCATTCGGGGTGCCACCGCCAAGCACCAACGACGCCAATCCCTGCGTAGTTTTTGTAAGCCTCTACACGCACGTTGGATGCACCGTTGGTTGCTTCAGCCACTGCAACGGTCAGTGGTCGAGTGGATCGTTTCAGTGAATTCGCGCTGACGGTGTCAAGTTCTAGTCCGGGATCTGCAACGCGAAGATTCGCTGCCACTTCGTTCTGACCGACATCGAGTTGCCCATTGGCTGCCATCGCCATCGCCCGCGGGCTATCGGTAATCATCACGCCATCCTGATTGATGGCGTAGGCGTCGACATCACCTGCCAGCGAGACGTTCATGAAGACACGATTGAAATCGTTGTAGATATTGATTCCACTGACTTGCAAAGCGGCAATGACACGGCCGTCCGGTCCATAAATCGGGACGATGATTGCCATGGTTGGATATTCGTTTCCAGCGAGCTTGATAGGGCCAAACAGCACGGTTTCACCAGCCATAACTCGTGTTAAATTCGCGGCATTATCGGGCGCGACGGGTTGACCCAATTCGCTTCCATTCGCGAGTTCGCTGTTGTCAGCTTGCGAGGTTGCAATGGTTCTATACGACTCGTTCCACACCACAAATTCGACGCTGTCGAATCCGGAAAGTTGCTGCAACTGAGTCAAGATTTGTTGGGAGGCCTCGGTAAGTTGTGGCAAGTTTCGATCTGGATTCGACCGAGTAGCTTCAGCCAGTTGTTCGATCGGGGATTGAATTCCGGGTTGTCTCGCCCAGGACTGAACTAATTTTGATTTGTCGGACAGGAATTGCTGGGATGCGAGAGCGACGCTATCAGCGATCCCTTGTAGCTCGTTCCGAACCGAGCGGTTCATGGTGGTTTCGACTTGCGTGTACGTCCACCATCCGACCAATGCCGTGGGAAGTAAGGCGGCTAGCCATAGCCATCCGGATGTTCGCCGTCGACTTTGTCGAGCCAGTTTCGCCCACAGTGCCGCACTGGGAGATGGTTGTGCCGGTGTGGCCGATTCGGTGTCCCGCGGCGCGGCGTGCGTTCTTTGTGCCTTATGCAAGGTGACTTGTGATGTCTGCTTGCGAGGTCGCGCGCTTTGCAGCGGTTCTATCGTGCCGCCCTGTGGCGTTTTCTTCCCAGTGGAGGAAGGTTCGCTGTTTTTGTTGCTGCTGGGTTCAGCACTCAATGGCCTCAGTGTTGGGAAATCGGTTGCAGTTGAGGGCGCCTGGATTTCTCGGTGTCCCTCAAGCCTTGCTGATTCGGGATCATGCTCCTCCAGCAACGAAAGAACTTCTTGCAGCAACTCTGCATCTCTGCCCGTCTCGACTTTCAGAAAGCTTGTTTGTTCAGCCGGTGATAATTCCTCGACTGCAAGAAACAATTCGCGGACACGTGCGTATCGCGATGCATCCATTGATTATTTGCCTTCGGACGGTTTCGTTGGCTGATGACGCGCAGTCGCTTCGCCCTCGGTGTCGTTATTTCGCAATTCGCGCCGCATCCATGCTCTTGCCATTGCCCATTCTTTTTCGGCTGTTCGAAGGCCGAGTCCCATCTCGGTGGCAATTTCTCCCATCGTCATGCCGCCGAAGAATCGCAGTTCGACGATCTTTTCTTGTCGCGGATTTAGCTCGGCAAGGGTTGTGAGTAATTCGTCTAGTGCCATCACGTCTTCGTCGCGACTGAGTTGAAAAGTTACCTCATCGGTGAGTTGACGTCGTTCCCAGCCTCCACCACGTTTAAGTGACCGAGTTTTTCGAGCATGATCGACCAAGATGCGGCGCATGACCGTCGCGCCGATTGCAAAGAAATGCGTTTTCCCTTGCCAGTTGATCTGCGACTGATCAACCATTCGCATGTACGCTTGATGAACAAGTGACGAGGAGCTAAGGCGATTACGCATCGGTTCATTTTGGAGAAACCGTCCTGCTAACCGGCATAAGTCATCGTACATCAAAGTAAAAAGCTGATCGGTATCTTTCGCCTTCCCGGTTGTGCTGCTGGTCAGTAGGTCGGTGATCGAAGTCATAATAGCGCAACCCGAAAAAGGGAAAATCGCCGGCAAGTCAGCTGGCCGGACAGCATCAGCACAAGAAACCGACTCTCTTAGGATAACCCACAACCCTCTCTGGATCGATTCAGTGAGCAGCAAAAGTGGATCCTGATTGTTTCTCACCGCGAAGGCTGGCTGTTCGAACCGTGGCAGCATGGATTTCGACGATTTGCGATGGCTCTGCCGCATAACCACCGGCCATCGCGATCGCCACGGCAATCCCTTGTGACCGGCACCAGTCTACGACCTGCTGATCTCGCCTCTGTAGGCCTTGCATAGTGAGTGACAGTCTTCCCAAACGATCGTGAACGAAGGGATCGGCACCGGCCAAGTAGACGGCGAGTTGGAAAGGGCCGTTTTCGCTGACTTGATCGAGTGCATTCGCCAGAGCTCGCAAGTAAGCTGCGTCGTCCGTTCCGTCTGGTAAAGCAATATCAAGGTCTCCCGCCGTTTTTCGCAGCGGGAAATTCTTTACTCCATGAATTGATAGGGTGAACGTCGATGAGTCACCACGCAAAATTTGTGCGGTGCCGTTCCCCTGGTGGACATCCAAGTCGATGACACAAGCGCGACTAATCTTGCCTTCGTGTTGCATGGTTCGGATGGCAACAGCTGCATCATTGAACACGCAGTAACCCTCACCGGTGTCAGACATGGCATGATGAGTTCCGCCTGCCAGATTGACCGCGACGCTATCATCCAAGGCGGCTCGGCTTGCCGCAATCGTTGCACCCGTACTGCGTCGTGAACGTTCAACCAGTTTTAAGGACCAGGGGAATCCGATTCGGCGGACTTCAGCGGGTGTCAGCGTCCCCTGCTTAACTGCTTCCAGGTAACGGGCAGTATGACATCGTAATAGTTGGGAATCCGTTGCTGCCGGCGGAACGAGTAGTGTGTCTTGAAGATGCTCGTCGCTGCGAACAATTCGTTCGCGCAGCAAGCGATACTTTGACATCGGAAAGCGATGTTTTGGCGGCAGCGGTAATTCAAAGTGGTCGGTGTAGTAGATTCGCATTGAGTGCCGTCAACGTTAAGAATGCATCTTCATGGATTACCGTTGGAAGCAAAATGAACAAGTCAATCACTGGGTTGATCTCGCGGTCATCACGCCTGCAGCAAATCGATTTGTAAGTCGGACCATCAGGTGATTGCACTGATTCAGCTACAAGTCCTTTTTGGTGGAAGGCAAAAACCATCCGCGCATACTTTGCCAGCCTTTTTCGATCAACCTACCGGTCAGCATCTCTTCTGTCCAAGTTTCGCGATCCTCTGCGAAGTTTTCCCATACTCCTTCTAGGTAGGGTGCAGATGCGTCCGCGAGGATCGCATACAAACCGTGGTCAGATATTTCGACCAACGCATCGCTGTAGTGACCGATAATGTGCTTGTCAAACAAGTTACCGGCGACATCGATTGTCGATAACGCACCACGACTCGTGAGCGTAATTCGATTCAATGCGAACATGGTCATGGTGGTGCTGATATCCCAAAGCCCAACATCAGCGGCTGTCGCTGCCCGTTCCATTTCGCCCCAGATACGCTGAACTTCGGCTTGAGGCAGCAAGCTGGTGGGTTCTGCTTTGCTCAATTCGTCACTAAGACGTGCGATTGTGTCAGTCAGTCCCGAGACGCTGATCGGGGGAGTGTCCATCGCTTCCACTACCTTCCCGGTCGTCGACTCTATCGCTTCGACTAGGTCTGATACGTGATCGATACTCGAATCGTTATCGATGATGCCTTCCCGTTTCAGTTCCTCACTGAGTTTCCTGAGGTAGTAGCTCGAGCCGTAGGCCAGATCGTTAAAGATGGCAAGCACAGTCATCGGTGACAGGTGGAGCGTAGCAGTTCCCGCAACATCTAAGAGTCCACCGACCGCTTTCCTTGCTAGTTTTGTCTCCTCGTTGGGTGCTGCTGGTGTTCCACTTTGCACGCCACCAACATCTTTCACCATCATGTCGAGTGCTTGTTGGACAAAAACGGTGTAGCTGCGCGATGACCGAAATGCGGCCGGGATTAACCTGGCGGCCGTTTCGTTGACGAAGCCGCCGACGATCAATGACGCGCTGCGCGCAGTGCGTTCCGGCAGGGAGAGTCCATAAAGTAGCGTACTGGTCAGCGACCCTGCAGATTCATTTGAATTCTCATTTGATTCCGCAGACATCCAACTTCCCTGATTGTGGGCGAACTAAGAAGAACCTATTGGATTGCTTCAACGGCCAATACTTTGACAGTTGAGTCATCCACGATGCGTCCCAGCATCAAAACTTTTGTTTCTGTGGGAAAATCGGGGTCTTGCGTCAAGTTCAGCCTTGCGCCATTGCTAAGCAACAAAGTCGTTTTGCCATCGCTTTGGCTGATTAGGCCGGAAACCGCGACTCCTTCGAATTGACGGCGTCCGTGTTGAAGCCATTGCAGACCCGCATTTTCAATTTCGTCGATTGCAGATGATGTTGCAATCGTTTCGGCCAGTGCCTCAATGTCTTCACCGGGAATGGACGTGTCATCGCAAACTTCCGCGACTTTCAGATAGGTGTCACGAATCAAAATGTTGCGTTTCCGCTTCACCCCTTCAAATGTCGCTAACCGATTGATGAAGTCGATGGCCCCCCTTGTGGCTTGGATGACCATTGCTGGCTCGGGTGAATCACTTGTCATGACTAAATCTCGTGATTCATTTGCCATGGATCCCACCACAACCGGTCCCGGAGTTTGTAGCTTTGACTCCGAATTTAAATTTGAATCGACAGAATTGGTGGCATTCAATTCAGCGGCGACGTCGTCCCGAGTCGTTGTTGGAGTCGGTGTGTCAGTTGGAAGTTCCAACGGTTCGGTGGAAATTTCAGCTTCGATTTCGGTGGTGGTCTCCTCGACAGCCTCTGTAATCTGCATGTCGCCAGTCGCATCGATAGAAAGTCCAGTCGCATCGAATGCTGGTGGGGATTCTGGGGTGGGGCCCTTGAGAGAATCGTCGACTGCCGCGCGAGTGGTCGAATCGAAAGTTGTTGTGTCAATTATTTCTGAAGCATCGATTCGCGGTGCATCAGATAACGGGGCTAAGGCTGGTGTTTCCGGCTTGAGAGGTGATTCCAGCTTCAGAGGGACACTTGTTTCGGTTGCGACTTGAGAAGCATCGTCGGCGAGATTCACGTTCGCTTCGGTGGTTTCTAGTTGAAACGATTCGTTCTCGATTTTCTCAGTCGTGTTCGACGCTGGTTCGGTTGAAACTAGGCTGGCTGAGGAACGAGTTTGTTCAGCCGACGATGCTGGATTTGTCGCTGCCGTGAGTTGGGTTTCAAGACCAGCGGGGGTAGGATTTAAGTCTCTGTCAGCGTCGAAATCTAGATTGAGGAGGGCGATAGCATCTAAAGTTGAATTCGGCGCGGTTTGGGGTGTTGTTACAGGACGGCTCACCGTATTCGATTCGCCAATTTCATTTGCCGAAGACTCATCGGTGGGAGCTGAGACGGAATCTTTTTTCTCAGCAGGCGTCACGTCCTGCGGGCTTGCTTCAGAACTCGTCTCACCAGTGGTCGCTCCTGATTGCGGTATTGGTTGAGCAGCATCAAGGATGCTTTGTAGCGCCGCATCGCTCGGTTCGGAGGTGGGTTCTGCCTCCTCGGATCTCATCAACGATTGACCGAATGGTCGGTCGTACGAACGTTCGCCAATGTTTCCCGTGGGAGCTGCGATCACGCCTGATCCAGAGTCCTGACTGCCACCATTGAATGGCCAGATGCCCCAGTCAGGTGTTTTACCCATCAGCATCAAGATACCCCCGGCGATTGGTAAGGCCGCAAGTCCACCAAGCACAACGCCAATGGCAGTGCGGATTCCTGAACCTTTTTTTCTTTGGCGACTGGGAGCTCGGGTCAAAATTGGTTCTTGACCACCCGTTCCCATCTCGTCCAAGCTGGGCACAGGGTCGATACCGCGAACACTCCATTGTTCGCCATCGAGATACTCTGTATCCGCCTCGCGGTCATCAATTGATAAATCGGCCCATTGTGCTGAATCGGTTTCAGCACTTGACCCAGTGTCTACACCATGAATTTGGTTAAACCCTTGTTCTGGTTGAGGCGTTGGCGACGCGATATCAATTGGGCTGCCGTCGGCGCCGACAACTCCCAAAACCGGTGGCAGGTGATCAATGACCTCGGTCAGCGCGAATTGTTCTTGGCACCACGGACAAATCGCCTGAGCATCCTCTGGCAGCGAGCCGGTCGGGATACGAAACGTTTCTTGGCATCTTGGACACGGGGTGACAATCATCGGCACTCTCAAGATCGGCTGGTGAGGATTTGAAATTGTACCTCACATTTGGGTGCTTCAGCAGACCGTTGCCGTGCCCCTATCCTCGTGGCAAATCATACAACCGGCCGAGTTTTTCCGTCAAATACGCTGTCAGCGGTTCCGCCGATAGCGGGGCTCCACAGGCGCGTTGGACCAGTTCATTGCCGCTGTAGCATCGACCATGGAAGTGAATTCGCTGATGTAACCAATCAAGCAGCGGCCGAAACTCACCGCGAGCAAGCAATTCGTCCAGGTCTCCAATCTGCTCGGTTGCGGTCGCAAAAAGCTGTGCCGCCGCTAGGTTGCCAAGTGTGTAGGTCGGGAAGTAACCGAACAGACCGGCACTCCAGTGGACATCTTGTAAAACGCCATCAGCATCCGAGTCGGGGCGGATTCCCAAATCGCTTTCGTATCGCGCATTCCATGCTTCAGGGAGATCATCAATTTGGAGCGAGCCTCCGATTAACTCTCGTTCCAGGTCAAATCGGATCAGGACATGAAGATTGTAGGTTGCTTCATCTGCTTCGACGCGAATCAGGCTGGGGCGAACGGCGTTGATCGCAAAGTAAAAAGAGTCAAGTCCGACCTCATCTAGTTGGGGTGAAAAAGTCTGTTGGGTATCGCGGTATAGCCATTGCCAAAATGCCTGACTGCGGCCCACTTGGTTTTCCCAAAGCCTCGATTGCGATTCGTGAATGCCAAGTGAGGCATAGGATCCTGGCGGTAGACCAAACCAATCTGTTCTCAAGCCTTGTTCATAGGTGCCATGTCCTGCTTCGTGCAAAGTCCCGAATAGTCCCGAGGATAGAACGTGCGGATCGTAACGAGTCAAGATTCGGCAATCGTGTGGCCCAAGCGTTGTGCAAAAGGGATGAGAGGTTTCGTCGAGTCGTCCGCGGTCAAAATCAAATCCAATGGCTTCGGCAACGCGATGGCTGAAATCGCGTTGGTCTTGCACCGGGAATACCCCTTCGACGGCTTTTAGATCAGGCTGCTTTTCTGAATGAGTTACCTGTTCGATCAACTTCACCAAGGGGCGCCGAACACGCTCGAAGACTTGCTGCAAATCCTCGACACTCGCGTTCGGTTCGTATTCATCCATGAGGGCTTCGTAGGCGGACCGATCCGTGCCCTCGCAAAGCCGCTCGCCAGCCTCACGTTTCAAGTCGAGGATTTCATTCAGCGCGTTTCGAAACAGGCTGAAATCATCGGATCTTCGCGCTTCGTCCCAAATCTGCTGCCCGCGCACGGTTGCTTCAGCTGTTCGTTGCACCAAATCGTTCGGTAATTTGCGATCGCGATCCCAGTCTCGATGCAAACATTCGACGGTGGCGCGAATGTCGCTATGAGGATCTTGGTCGGTGGCATGTTCCATTAGCCAAGTAAGGTCGTCGCCGTAGGAACTGTTTGTCCGAATGCCATGGACGATGGCTCGGAGCGAAGCGACTTGATTGGCCCGGTATTCACCGGCGGCGTGCGGCAAGCCGGTGCGTTCGTCCCATTCAAGCGTGTCCGCGGCAGTTTGTAACTGCATGGCTTCTCGTGCACGCTGACAGACAGAATCAAATCGAGATTGAAAATCGGGCATGTTAGCACTTGTCCTGGGGATTCATGATCACTGTTAGATCATTGCTCCCGCGAGGACGTGCGCAAAGATGCCTAGCGCTGAAATTGGTTCCTGGAATTCGATCGCGTTTAAGAAATCAGCAAGCCATTGCCGTTTGATTCGCCTTCTTCCCATTCGCGACGCACCTCACGCAAACCGTAAGCACACATTTCAAATTGGTCGCTTAAGGATTGCAGCAGATCGCTCGATGGTCGATCGTGGCCACCTTCGATTTCGGCAGCGATCGCATACGCTCTCTTGCCTTGCCGGCAGTAATCCAAGAATCCGTCTTTGGTTTCATGGGGACGCATGCGGCGGAGACTCTCAGGGTACATACCCGACCAAAAAAGCGTGAAGTCACCGATGTGGCGATGGACTTCGCGACGGGCCAGGCCGATTCGATTTTCCGCCTCGCGCAGCATCTGGAAAATCTCGGTTGCTGGGCGTCCATCTGAGTGGCGGACTTTATGTAGCGAATCGAATCTCACGAATCTCAGCATCATATCGCTGAGGTAATCGACCAGCTGCACGTCTGCCACGCCCAGCTTTGACTGGAAAATACACTCATTCAAACCGCTGAAGAAGCGTTCGATGGTCGATCGCTTCGCCACCTCGTTTGGAGTCTTTTCAGGCTCCATGATTAGCCTCCTAAGTTCTCCCTCGAACAGGGTTCTCCCTCGAACGGGGTTCTCCCTCACGGACTACATCGTGTGGAGATCCATGTTGATTGAGGTGTGTGACCCGGGTCAAGTAAATTTATCGGTGAAACCACCCCTCACCTCCAATTGTACGTCGAATCTTTCGATGTGGCCGGCAATCCTGCTCGATCTGTTTAACTATGCTACGTAAGTTCGCCACACGTCGAGAATATACGAAACGTGGATTGGGTTTCCCCGTTGCACATTCTCACCCCACTTTCGGAAAAATAAGCCTGTGTTGAGAAGTTTTACATCTTCGATTTTGCCGGTGATGCTGATTTTGGTTGCCGATTTGGCAGTGGCCCAAAGTCCAACGGCGGCCGATCCTATCGTTGGACTTCGTGATCATCGACCAACCGGTTATGCGTTGGTTGGGGCCGATGTGGTCACGCAGCCCGGTTCTCTGATTCAAAATGCGACCATTCTCATCGAAGGAGGATCGATTCTCGGCGTCTCGGAGGGTCTGAGTATCCCAGCGGGATTTCAGGTGATCGACTGTCAAGGCAAGCGAGTTTACGCAGGACTGATTGATGCTTTTAGCGAACTGAATGTAACGCTTGCTGACCAACAGCCGGGTTATTGGAATAGTAATGTCACGCCTCAGCGGAACGTTGCGATTGCAGTTGCGAAGGATCCGATCGATCAATCCGCTAAGTTACGGTCGCAGGGGATCACAACGCGTTTGGTTGCCCCGCAAGGCGGGATCATCAAGGGAACGAGTTGCGTGGTGCAGTTGGGGTCGGACGCGGGACAGCGACTGCTGAGTGCTAAGGCCTGGCATCACTTGCAATTGACCGTACCGAGGACCGGAACACGCCCGAGGTATCCGAACTCGCCGATGGGCGCCACTGCCCTGCTCCGTCAATCTCTATACGACGCGCGGTGGTACCGCCGGGCTTGGACAGCCTATCGAGCGCAGCCAACATTGCCACGGCCCGAGAACAATCGGGCTTTGCAAGTGTTAGCCGATGCAATCAATGTTGATACGTTCGTGATTGATGGTCAGAACGAGCGGATGGCAATTCGAGCGGGTAAGGTTGCCGATGAATTCTCTTTGAAATGGATTCTGCGCGGCTCTGGACGTGAGTATCGCCAACTAGACGAAATTGCGGCGATGAATCGAGCCGTTCTTGTACCCGTTGATTTTCCGGAAGCCCCCAAAGTTCAGTCGGCTGAAGCAGCCCGAGGTACTTCGCTTCAAGAACTGTTGCACTGGGACTTGGCTCCGCAGAATCCGGCGCGGCTTCATGAAGCAGGCCTCACGATTTGTTTGACAACCGATGGATTAGACGACCCAGGAAAGTTCCTCGCAAAGGTGCGTGTCGCCGTTGAGCGGGGTCTGGATGCCGACGCAGCACTGGCAGCGGTGACCACCAGTCCGGCGATGTTGCTTGGCCTCGATTCGCAAGTCGGCCGTGTGCGACCTGGCATGCTAGCCAGCTTGGTGATTTGTGATGGAGATCTTTGGAATTCCGAGACAAAAGTGGAGGAGTGTTGGGTAGCCGGCGAGAGGTTCGTTATTTCGCAAGGCAAGAAGGCGGACGATTCGTTGGCAGGCGAATGGAAAACAACCCTGCGGGCGGACAAAGTTGAAACGGAACTAATGCTTGAATTTAAACAAGCAAATGGCAAGATTTCTGGTCAAATCGAGTTTGGCCAGCCGAAGCACAGCCGGGGCAAGAAAAAGACCGAATCGACTCCCAAGACGGCCAAACTCGAAAACGTGGTTCGCGGCCGAGATCGGCTGACGGCAATGTTGGATCTGGAAGAAATCGTCCCGGAATTACCCCCTGGGCAGTCGCAATTGACGATCGTTACGGTCGATGCAGCGTCGGCAGCGGTTGATGTGTTCGCAACGTTACGCTTGCCTGACGGAAAGACGGTCGACTTGCGGATGCAGCGACAAATTCAGGCGTCGACCGAACCGGGAAGTGGGGTGAATGCCGAGTCGGATCAATCGAAGGATGATGAGCAGTCGGATGAAACCGAAGAAGATCGGGCGGAGAAGGATCAAGCCGAGCCACAGCGGCTTGCCGAAGTCGACACAGATGCGAGTACCCCAACGCTGATCCCGTTGGGCGCTTACGGGCTAACAGAACGCGTGAGTGAACAGCCGACCGTCGTGTTTCGCGGCGCAACGGTTTGGACCTGCGACCAGCAGGGAAAGCTTGAAGAAGCGGACGTGCTGGTTCGCGATGGGAAAATTGTTGCTGTTGGTCGCTCGATCGAAATACCGAAAGGGTGCCGAGTGATCGATGTTCATGGGAAGCATATCACACCGGGATTGATTGATTGTCACTCCCACATGGGAACCGATGGTGGTGTCAACGAATCTGGCCAGGCGGTCACGGCCGAAGTTCGAATTGGCGATTTCATCGATAATACTGATATTCAGATCTTCAGGCAGTTGGCCGGTGGTTTGACAACCTCCAATATCCTGCACGGGTCCGCCAATCCAATCGGCGGGCAGAATCAAGTCGTCAAGCTCCGTTGGGGCGAAACGATGGACGGATTGCGAATGCGTGAGGCGCCAGCGGGAATCAAGTTCGCATTAGGTGAAAACGTAAAACGTTCTCAGAGCCGTTATCCAAATACACGCATGGGCGTGGAGCAAGTCATTCGTGATCAATTGCTCGCTGCTCGTGAATACCAGACGCATTGGCGAAATTGGGATCAAGGTAACCGCGATCGACTCCCACCTCGCGTTGATTTACAGTTGCAGGCATTGGCGGAAGTTCAGCGTGGCGAACGCTGGATTCATTGTCACAGTTACCGCCAAGACGAGATCGTTGCTACTTTGTCAGTATTGGAGGAGTTCGGTGTCCAGATCGGCACCCTGCAGCACATCTTGGAGGGCTACAAAATTGCTGATCGGATGGCCAAGCATGGAGCGATGGCGTCTGCATTCTCAGATTGGTGGGCATACAAATTCGAAGTCTATGACGCCATTCCTTACAACGGTGCAGTGATGCACGATCAGGGTGTCGTCGTTTCGTTCAATAGTGACGACCGCGAACTGGCGCGGCATATGAACACGGAAGCCGCCAAAGCTACCAAATACGGAGGTGTGCCAGAGGAAGAAGCGTTGAAGTTTGTGACACTCAATCCAGCCAAGCAGTTGCGTATCGATCAGTACGTGGGATCGCTAGCGCCAGGAAAACATGCAGATTTGGTCGTTTGGAGTGGACGTCCTCTCTCTACATTGACGCGATGTGAGCAAACATGGATCGATGGCAAAAAATATTTTGATTTAGAAACAGAGCGGCAATTGCGAGACCGTGATGCGGATTTGAAAGCCACGCTGATTCAGAAGGTCATCAATGGCGGTCTGCCGGGTGGAAATTCGAAGAAAGACGTGGTTGCCGAGGAAGACCGCTGGGATCGATTTGATGCCTTTTGTACGGCTCACGGTTCTGCTCAGGCAGGGAACAAGCAAATTGGAACGAGCAAAAAGGGGGCTAAGTAATGAGATTCTTCACGAGCCTGCTTGGTTTTTTTACTGTCAGTATTGCGGTTGCACACGATCAAATTCCCGGTGCACCGCAAACTGTGCCGATTGTCATCGAGGGAGGGACGATCCATGTCATCGACGGCCCCGATATCGAAAATGGGCAAGTGCTATTTGAGAATGGAAAGATCACTGCCGTCGGGAAGAGTCTTCAGCTTCCTGATCGTACGCTCCAAGTGAATGCCAGCGGCAAGCACGTCTATCCTGGCTTGATCGAGTGCATGACCGATATTGGTTTGCGAGAAATCTCGGCAGTTGATGAAACAGATGACCGTACCGAATACGGCAGTCTCAATCCAAATGCGACATCTTGGGTGGCAGTGAATCCTGATAGCGAGTTGATTCCGGTTGCACGGGCGGGTGGCGTACTGGTCGGTATGACCGCACCCCGAGGTCGTTACCTTCGTGGGCAATCCGCTGTGTTGTATCTGGATGGATGGACCGTGAGTGATATGGCGTTGCGAGCTCCGGCTGCGCTGTGCGTCGATTGGAGGTATCTCCATCCGCGCGACAGCGATGACAAAAAGCAAGCTGAACAGAGAGACGAAAAATGGAAGGAACTTGATGAATTGCTTGATCAGACGCGTCGCTATCGTGATGCCCGTCGCGATCGTTCCGATCAAACACAGATCAATGTTCGCCTGGAAAGTTTGCTGCCACTGGTCGACGGTAAATTGCCATTGTTAGCGGAGGCCGATTCACAGTCTGCGATTGAATCAGCTGTCGCCTATGCTCAATCACAAGGTTTAAAGCTAATCATCTACGGTGGCTACGAAGCTGACGCCTGTGCGGAATTACTTAAACGTTTCAAGGTCCCTGTCATCGTGGCCGGCGTTTATCGGTTACCTCGCTATCGCGATGACCCCTACGACGCTTCGTACACTCTGCCGGAGCGACTTCGGGAAGCTGGCGTCTCATTCGCCATCGGTGGATCGGGAACAGTATCGCCGGGTGGCGCCGCCGCGATGCGGAACTTGCCTTATCATGCCGCCTGTGCTGTTGCGTACGGGTTGCCACACGACGAGGCCCTGCGGTCGATCACTTTGTCAGCCGCCAAGATCCTCGGTGTGGAGGATCGCATTGGATCGATCAAGGTTGGAAAAGACGCGTCGCTGATTATCACAGATGGTGACATTCTGGAAACGGAAAGCCATGTGACCGAAGCGTATATTCAAGGCCGCGTGGTAGATCTCGGAAGCCGGCACAAAATGCTGTACGAGAAATACCAACGAAAATATCGGCAGCGATAGTTGACGCGGTATTGCTGCCTAAGGCGAGGCAATCTTGCGGATCGGACGCGAACTCGTTGTGTGGGCGCGTTGCTTGGGCAATTCGCAAGATGATCTTGCTGGGAGCTCAGTGGGGAACAACGACCCATGTCAGGATTAATAAGACCAGCGTTGCCAAGAGCGCAAAAACACGTAGCACCCAGCGGTCCGCCAAATAAAGCGATCGGTCGATTCGCATACCTCGAGCCCACAAGACAAATGATGATCCAACCATGATGGTCAGGACGTTGATTGTGACCAACAGCAGTGGGCCAATCACGGGTGTTCCCTGGTTGCTTCGTTCAAACTCGCCAAACGCAATTTGCAAGCCCGCTGTGGAAATCGGTGGCACTAGGGCTGCCGCGATGGCCGCACCGGCGAGAGCCGACGAGAGATGAGTTCGCGTCCTTGCATAGGATGCAGCTAACCCACCCACTAGGCCAACGCAAAAATCAAGAGGCGATGGTCGGCAGCGGGCCCACATCTCTGAGGTGATGAAAGGATCATAGATCAGCCAGTACAACCATCCAAACAAGATGCTTGCGGTCAATGCGCCAGTGAAGCCAAGGCAGATGGTCAGCATTGACTTCTTGAACAGCGGGCGATTTCCTTGGGTAAGTGCTAGGCCCGCTCCCATAATCGGTGTCATTAACGGAGCAATGAGCATCGCTCCGATGATGACGGCGGCTGAATTTTGAAGCAATCCGAAGGCAGCCAACATCGACGATGCCGAAATCAACCCTAGGTATTCGAGGTTGGGTTGTGAACCGATTTGTAAATCGTTGGATAAGTCGACGCGATGCTCGCGTGACATCAGCGGCACGATCGATTCGCTCCAGGATCGCAGCTTGCCAGCGAAAGATTCGATCAATGTATCGCCGCTGTGAACCAGTGCTACTGCCGGAGGCGTGGTTTGTTTCAACAATGCGATACTCGTCGCATAGTGAGGATCTGATTTGGTTGGTCCTTGGACTCCACACAAAAGCAGATCACCTGGTTCGATTGATTGAGCGTTGGCCGCCGTCATTACGGCAGCGGGTGCGTCGTTGGATTCGTCGTCCGAATCGAGAATCAGCGAATTGGTGGATGATTGGCCAAACATTTGCTCCGCCGCAAGATCGGTCAATTGCTCGCGGTCCTTAAAAACGCAGATCAATTGCCCCGTTGAGTTCGGCTCAGGTCCTGAACGGAGCCACATTGTTGGGTACATCGATTCTATAAACAACTGCTGCTGGAAATCAGATTCGTCTGGGTGAAATAGCATGAAGAGTTTTTCGCATTTCACCGTCCTCGCATAGGACAAAACTGCCTGCGCATCATTGTCGACGATGGCCGATCGAAACGTTAGGGAGGTGTCCGGGAGTTCAGCAAGTTTTCGTTTGATGTACTCTGCCAATGTCTTGCGTTCCGAATCGGCAACCACGACGTGGATCGTTGGTGCTGGTGATGAACGTGCTGACATTCTTTGGCACCATCGGATGCCAACTTGGAGTTGTTTTTCATTTGCGACAATGAACACGACGGACATAGTTGGTACCCGGTTAGGTGAAAACTCAAGCGTGCTCGACTGAGTTCAATATCGATCTGATTTTCAGTAGTTTCAGAGTTGGCCTATGTAGGATCAATCGAAAGTCGACATTCCTCCTTTTCGCCAACACCTCTCCCCGAAGGTCTACAGGATTCGCGATTCGCTCAATGTATCTCCGGAAGTTGTTGCTCGATGGGGCGATTCGGCCAACTACGGTTGGTGATGCTGTTGCCAAGACCCGAAGGGTTTCGGTTCAGAATGGTTAGCAATTGTCTATGAGGTCCCGGTAGTGATGGATGCTTTGGTCGCGGTTCAATGCTGGTTTCTTGAATCTCACAGCCAACGGCATGATATTGCACCGGCATGGTATAGCAGGTTGGGTCACTGTGTGGGCGAGTGTTGAGTCTTGGTGATAATTCAATATCACGCTAAGCAGTCAAGTTTCAACGCCCGCTGGCTCGTGTCGCGTGAATTTGGGTGCAGTTAACGCGATATCTCGTGCTGTTTGATTGCGTTTCGATTCCCCTGTCGCGTGAGTGGCGAATTGGTCGCTTGGAGATCTGGGTGCGGTTCTATTTCGAGACTGTATTTTGCAGTCGCATCTACGTGTTGTTATTTGGTGATGTAGCGAGTCTGGCTGTCGAATCACACGCAAACGATAAAGTGAAATTCAAATCCGATTGTTGAAAACAGTGCGATATACGACGAAGCAAATTTATCATTAGAGGAACAGTACGAATGGTCTCCTGCAACACGTGTCGATCAATTGACATATCGCCACGAAATTGCGAAGACGATCAGTGCCAAAGCGGCGAGATCAGCATGTTGGATTCGGTGACTTGTTGCGGTGCGGCGAAGGTGGTCGAGCAATCGTCCGGTTGGGCAACCAAATCGGCAGTACGCCATCGGAATAAAGGCGGCGATCAGGAGTGTTGTGAAAGCCAATCCGATCGATCCCCAGCCTGCGAGGCGAAACAAATAGGCATGAAACGGCTCCCAAGTAGACAGGTCGAGACTAGGGATGATGACTAATGCTAAGTAGGCAACCACAAGCGTGATGCCTGGCAGATGTCGCATCGAACGTCTCAATGGTGCAGGGATTTCGATTCGACGTTTTGACTTGGGTGTGGGGCGGAGTAGTTGTTGAATTGCCCCGTGCGGGCAAAGGTGGTTGCAGTATGGATTGAGCTTGCTGATGGGTGGTGTGAACAAGCTCACTGCGGCAAGCGTCGCCAGTGCTGGGGCCAGTCGCCAAGCGATCCCTTCGGCTGACCAACCAACTACCAAGGCCAGCGAGATCAAATTTCCCGACCAGAGTCCGATGACAACGACGACGGTTGACAACCAGCAGCGGCGTAGTTTGCCATGATGGAATCGTTTGAAGCGACTGAGTGTCGTTAAAAGTAGGAGCAAGGTGATCGTTGCATAGTCGGCTGGTGTGAACCGAATTGAGGACAAGAAACCAGTTGACTCTGTTTCACCGTTTACCTGTTGCTCCTGCTGCCTCGCTGCTGCAGCGACGAGCGTGTCGGCGATCGCTTGACTGGTCATGGTGGCTCCTGAGACACCCTCTACACCGGCTTCTTGTGGAGAAAACTCACCGAGTTGTTGAGTGGTTTTGTTGCGAAAAATACTCCAGAAACCGCGTTCCTGCCGGACGTAACCCACGTAAGGTTCGTTATCGAAGGAGGATCGAATCTTCAACGCCTCGATTTGCTGATCGGGGTTCAGTCTCAACAACAGTTCCGTTGGGCCCTGATACCCAATGACTCCATCGCAAAGCGGGCCAGTTCGAATCACCTGGCCGAGGATTTTGTTGTCTTGGTCACGGACGGTTCCGGTTTTTGCATCGACGCTTGCTGCTTGCGGAAACCACGAGGTGATCTCAGCCACATTTAGTGGGTCGGCAAAAACAAGGGAGGGCCGTGCTTCACCGATACGAGCCAATACGCCTTGGGCGAGTGCTAAGGAGGTCAGCGTTGCTCCCGATACGGCATCGATTTTGGCTTGTCGTGGCGGGTCACCCCAAGACCAGCCCTGAAACTGCTCAAAAAAAGCTTTGTCTTGAGCGACCGCTTGAACATGTTCTTCGGTGTCGGCGCTGGACAAAATGGCGACTGAAGCGATTCTTAATTCAGGAGTGAACAGGATCGAAGCCTCCGTCGGTCCGCGATAACCGATCGCATCCGTGGCAGCTGGTAACGTGCGAGCAATCCATCCCAGAGGTTCGCTCTTGGGACCGGTGAGGGGCCACAATCCATTCGAATTTGGATCTCGCCCGATGGTCGCCGAAGCCAACTTCCGGTCCTTGCCGATCAGCCGGTCAATCGGTGGAGCAACCGATTCGTTATGAACCGTTGTTGATGCTGGCGATGGGATTAGCAACAGCAGTGTGGTGACCATCGCGACACGCACGGTGTGTACCAGTGGTGCCAGCCGCCGATTACGCTTCTGTTGGTGCAAGGTTTATTTGACCTCGATTAAACGCATCGCATCCACATGCACGTTACCGTCTGCCCCGGTTGTGCTGACTTTCACCGTGACCACTTGGCCCTTGGCGAGTTCAATTTCAGTCACGGTCGCGACATCCTGTTCGTACTTCTTTCGTTGATCAATTTGATGGTGACTTGTTTGCTCATTCCATTGGATCGCAACCGGTGTGTTGGTGGCCCGGTTGGGATGCGACTGAGTGAAAAGTTGCACTGCGTAGTTGCCAGACTTTGCGGCTGTTAACTTAAAGGTTGCAACGGAATTTCCGTTCGGTGATGCATACTTGTAACCGTAGCCGACATAGTTTTTTAGGCCATTTCCATCGGTCCATTTACCTTCCACCTTGGCATCATCGTCATCGACGACAGTGCCCTCCAGTTTCTCGATCTCCATCCCAGTCGGTGGTCCATAGGGTCCGGCCAACGGGAACGCGTCTTCGGGGATCACGATTCGGGCTGAGGGTGTGCTGCGGCGTGCCTTGCCTGGGAGTTCCAATAATTCCAGCAACTCCTCGAGGTGATCTTCATAGATGTCGCGAGGGTCACAATCGTGAAGGGCGCAAAGGGATGCCGCTTTGCCGACGACTTCACCCATCATTCCGCATGTCTTCATCACTCGGGTCGTGCCCAATGCTTCGTGTGTGACGCTGATACAACGTCCAGCCATGAACAGATTATTGATGTTGCGACTGTAGAAACAACGGTAAGGCACGGGAAAGCCGTACCTGCGATCGACTCCGCGATTGTGAACCGCGATCGATATGAACGGGTTTTCAGGGAACTTTTTTGCATACTGTTGCTTGGGGTAGTGGAGATCAATTGACCAAGTGCTGGGAACGCAGCCATCAGGGAAATCACGTTTGTTGACGATGTCGTCTTGGTTTAATACGACATCGCCCATCAACCGTCGGCTTTCGCGCGGACCACCGACATAAGCGATCCAAGTCAAGAAAGCAGTTGCGTGATCCGCTGCACCGTCCCGGTTTTTCATCGCATTGAAGGCGCCATAAACCGCACGTAGATTCCAATCGCGGATTCCCTCAGCGTCTCCGATCGCATCTTTATCAAATCCTGATTCCCAAAACCATTGACCATGGTGGTCTCGCGGATATGGAAAATCTTCCATGGTTAGATCGAGAGCCCAGGGGGTGTTGGGGAAATCGAGGGGTGATTCACCCTCGTCCCAAGCCCACATGTTGCTCATTCCCATGCGACCATCGGGGGCCATTTCCCAATCGGCCTGAGCCCAGGTCCCAATCCACCCATGGCCGGTGCAATCCGAGAAAGCATCGCCGATGATTCTCAGTTCAGCTCCTGTTTGAGTATCCAACGCCAAGACGGCTTTGATGCGCTGGCCGTCCATTTCGACACCGTGCGCGTGATGGTTCAGCAGTAGATCGATGTTCGGTTCGGATCGGACGATTGCTTCTTTTTTCGCATCACCAAACTCTTCGTAAGTTCCGGGGGATTTGGTTGCTTTGTCAGCTACCTCTTCGATGATTTCGCCAATCCTTGGAAACTTGCCGCGTCGAATATTACCCTTGGCCCAGACGCGGACTTCGCTCGACCCATTGCCTCCCAAAACAGGGCGATCTTGGACGAGGGCAACGCGACAACCCATTCGGGCTGCTGATATGGCGGCCCCCATACCAGCGTAGCCACCGCCAATTACTACCAAATCGTAGGGGCCACGGGTTTGTGGTCTTGCCGGTAATCCGAGTTGTTGCCGTCGCCATTGGGAGAGTACTGCTTGGGCGGGTGGCGGTGTCGCATCGAGGTCCGTGGTCAAGTAGATGCAATCGCATCGACCGTCAAACCCGGTCAAGTCTTCGAGCGTCAATTGGGTTTTACCTGTTTTCAAACGAGTGGTCCCACCGTCATGCCAATTCCACTTTTCGCCCTTCGTTCCAAACACGGTGGTGAGTGGCTGTCCATTGATGATTAGTTGAAACTTGCCGGGCGAAGGTTTTGCACCCCAACGGGCGACCCAGTCGAAGGTTCGAACCCAGACCCGGTACATCCCCGCCTCTTTAACTTCAATGGTCGTTGCAGCATTTTCAACCGGGCGGCCCAGACCATGAGCTAACAGGTAGGGTGAGCCCATTTGTTGAATGAACTGTGTGTCCAGTTTCCAGCCACCTCGATCGGCAAAGCTTTCCGCTTCCACGAAAATTTCAGCAGCAGGAGTGGTTGCTGATTCCTGGCCAATCAGTGCGACTGCAATGAGGGCGAACGTTCTAAGTTGGTGCATGGATTCCGTTGCTGAAACGTAGGTCTTTGAAAGTGTCTTCTAGGTGCCATCATAGCCGCTGGCTGGCGTCATTTCGTCTGGGGCCTGAATTGGCACGGCTCGAAAGTGGGCGATGACAGTCGTCACAGGTTAAAAGAGTGGTCGCAGGCCGTGGTGTTGGCGGATAGCCTGCAAAAGCTTGAATGCCGGTGCGTGAGATTTGACCAATCGCACGATCGCGGTGCCACTCATCTGCCACGGTCCGGTCAGTTGGCGAGGTTGGCCCCCGCAGGCGTGCAGATCGTTCAGCAGCAGCGCCAAAAACGGGGCTTTGTCTGGATTGGTGTCCGCCAAGCGGGTTGCTTTGCCACGCATCGATCCAATGATTCGCGTTTGTCGAAACGCTTGCTCAGGATCTGAAACCGGGCCGTCAAGGCTCGAGGGGGTGCGGATCTCGACTGCTAATTTCATCCTCAGTCGTTGCAAGGCGACACCACGATTGTCGGCTTGGCTGCGCCGCTCGGTCGCTTCGGCCACGACCCCTGTCGGCTGGTGCGTCAGAAAGACGCCGCTGCTTGTCTTATTTCGATGCTGACCACCTGGTCCACTACGACGTTGGGTCCGCAGTTCGCATTGCTTCAAAAGTTGATCGGGTGGCATCAAGGTGGGATGTGGACCGTCGGCGTATTCGATTGGGTACCGAAGAGTTGCCGTTATTTCCGGTGTGTGGCCTTCAGGCGGGTCCTGCGGTTGACTCATAGACATTCCTCCCTTACTAGAGCCAAGTTCCCGGTTGTGGCTGAGAGCTCGACTCGTGAAGGGATTACTTGAGGCGTGTCTTGAAGCGTCCATTGCTGTCCGCAGACCCACAACTCATGCCAGGGGTGTTGTGCTGCATCACAATTTCACCCGTGCGGGACACAGCGATCAATCCACCGACACCCGGTTTCAGGGTCTGATCCATGATTTGTGTCACTGCATCATTGATGGATCGGCCTGCATAACGCATTTGAGCGGCAACGTCATAAGCAACACTATTGCGAATGTATTCTTCGCCGACACCCGTCCCAGAGACAGCGCAGGTGTCGTTCGCAGCATAGGTTCCCGCGCCGATGATGGGTGAGTCTCCGATTCTGCCAGGCAACTTATTTGGGGTGCCACCGGTACTTGTGCCTGCTGCGAGATTGCCGTGTTGATCGAGCACAACACATCCAACCGTTCCTAAATAGAGGCCATCCGGGTTTGCATCAGGATGCGTGCTGCTGAGGAAGTAATCGGGATCGACTAATTCTTGATTCTGGTCGGCTGCGAATTGTTCGGCCCCTTCACCAGCTAGTAGCACATGCTTGGTTTCGGTCATCACGCATTTGGCCAAGCGAATCGGGTTCTTGACATTGGTTACACCGGCGATTGCACCACAGCTTCGGGTCTTTCCATCCATGATCGATGCATCGAGTTCGGCATGGCCATCCTTTGTGAGTACCGCCCCGCGACCGGCATTGAAGGCGGGATTATCTTCCAGAACTTGGACGACGGCCTGAACCGTGTCCACTGCGGTGGCACCTTCGGCGAGCATTTCGGTCCCCTTGCGGAGTGCTTGCTCAAGCCCATTCAGACGAGCGTTTCGCTTGGCATCATCCCAGTTGGTAGGATCGCCAGCACCGCCATGGATGACGACTACCCATTTCGGCGGTTCTTCGCCGTTTACGTTTTGGATCGACATGAGCAAACCTAGCAATAGAAACCATCGGAACAACATAGAATCTCTCACTGTAGGGCCTCGCCAATCAACCCTTGAAGTGTAGCCGCCAACGGAAATTCCAGGGATGAGGTGGCGATTTGAGTCATGAGATCGCGCTGTCGCTGATTGAGCACAACAGGGTCACCTGGTTTGGGGGCGAGTTGAAGAAGTTTTTGGCCAAGAAGCATCACTAAGGCATCGATACCTACGCCGGTCATCGCACTCGTGGCGACGTCGTTTTCGGAAAGAGCTTGTCCGTTTTTGACGAGGTCTACCTTGTTGAGCACCCGGATTTGTGGGACCGACGAATGAAACGAGGAAAAATCGACCGGTTTTTGGGAAGTCGCATCCTCCACTTGGATGACTAAATCTGCAGAATTGGCGGCATGGAGGGCTCTCCGCATCCCCTCCGCTTCGATCGGCTCACCGCTGTCACGGATGCCGGCAGTATCACTTAGCCTAACCGGGACGCCAGCGATAACGGTTTCGGTGTGTAAAACATCGCGAGTTGTGCCTGCTTGGTTAAACGTAATGCTTCGGTCAAAGCCGACCAACGCGTTGAGCAAACTGCTTTTTCCGACATTTGGCTTCCCGACGAGGACAATTTTCCATGGTTCAGCGATTCGCATGCTCCAATCGGCGGAGCGGAGGATTCTTTGAGCGTCCGATTTTGCGGCAGCGAGGATTTCGGGTGAAGTTGGTTGTGATTGCCACTGGAGTGCCCAATTAAGGAGTGCTCCGCGGACCTGTGCTAACGCGACTGCCGCCGTCTTTTCAGTCAGGCAGCGAGACAATACCGCTTCTGCCTCGGTAATGACGAGTGGCGATTCCGTACTGATCTCGCGAACTCGCTGGGCCCCGCATTGCTGCAGGTCCGCAAGGATTCTTTCAATGGCAGCCGTTCCGCCATGGCAGTGAATTTCCCAATGATTTGCGGTGATCGCTGTGATCACGACGGTTTCATCGGGGTGATTAGTCGCGGGGTGATTAGTCGCGGGATCACCCTGGGTGGCATCTGGACCCGTCCAGTGACCGAGGCGAACCTGGCCCACGGAGGCCGGCTGATCAACGGCCAACCGACTGCAGCGTTTTAGGATCCGTTGGGCATCCGGTCCACGCACTGCGACAACCGCAATCGCGCTGCGCCCCGTGCCGGTCAGGCAAGTACATTGTGTGATTTGAGGAGCAATGAGCGGACGCCTTCCGGGATTGGTTTTGCTTTGGTGATCGTTTTGGGGTAAAGACTTATAACAATATTGAATAAACTACTCGATCCATCTTGTTTACTGAACTCGCACGAAACCTGTTTGATCGTTTTTGATCATGGCGAAAAAGAAGCCAAACCTGGATGCGATGAGCGACGAAGCGTTGCTCGATATGCGGATGTGCGACTTGAAGCTGACCATCCGTGATACGCCATTGGAACAGCGGATTAAACAACTTAACGGAGAATTGCTTCACCGCGGGTTGAAGTTTCGACCGCATTGTTGGCTGAGTGAGGAATGGTTTTCGCCTGACGGGATACCCGGGATCGCCATTCCGTTCTACCTCGCCCATCCCCGTTTGATGCGTTTGGAACGCAAGCAGTTGCTGGAGGTGGAGGGTGGAACGCAAGAATGGTGCATGAAAATCCTCCGTCATGAGGCGGGCCATGCGATTGACACAGCTTTCAGGCTGCGACGTAAAGCCAGCTACCGTAAGGTGTTCGGTAAACCATCTGCTCCCTACCCAGAGTATTATCAACCCCAGCCGTCCAGCCGCGATTACGTCCATCACCTGGAGATGTGGTACGCTCAGGCTCATCCGTTAGAGGATTTTGCCGAGACTTTTGCGGTTTGGCTCCGCCCCGGATCGCGATGGAGAACCCGCTACCGCGATTGGCCGGCGATCAAAAAACTGCAAACAGTCGACACCTACATGAATTCGATTAGCGGGACAAAACCCCCTGTCCAATCGCGAATTACCGCTGATCCGTTATCGCGGATTCGGAAAACCTTGCGGACTCATTACGCGCGAAAGCGTGAACATTACGAGCTGGATTACCCGAGTATTTACGATAATGACCTGCGTCGTTTGTTTTCGACCGATCCTGCCCATAAGCGGAACCCGACGGCTGCCGCGTTTCTCAGCCGGGTGCGCGGCGAATTGCGTCGCGCCGTTGCCCGTTGGACCGGTGAATATTCATATTCCATCGATCAGGTGGTCCAGGAAATGATTGAACGTTGCCGAGAGCTAAAGCTGCGGGTCGGTGGACCTCAAGACGAACTGAAACGAGATGCGATGATTTTGGTGGCTGTGCGGACCACCAACTTTTTGCATGAGGGGCGTCATCGTGTGGCCGTTTAAGGTACTGAGGACGTCATGACCAAACTCCGAGTGTTAGTGCTTGTTCGAGAAGGGCATGTTCCCCCGCTGACGCTCGAGGGCGTGAGTGAGGAGGAGATCGATCCCTGGAAAGCCGAATTCGACGTTTGTGAGACGTTGCGGCGGCTAGGGCACGACGTGTTGCCACTGGGGGTCTACGACGATCTGGCACCGATCCGAGTCGCGTTGCGGGACTTTCAGCCGAATATCACTTTCATGCTGTTGGAGGAATTTCACGGGGTTGTGACCTACGACTTTGCCGTGATCAGTTACTTGGAGCTGATGCAGCAACCCTACACCGGCTGTAATCCGCGCGGATTGCTATTGAGCAAGGATAAAGCTCTCTCGAAAAAAGTGATGACCTTCCATCGCATTCCTACACCTCGGTTTGCGGTGTTTCCGATTGGGCGAAAGGTGCATCGACCAAAAAAACTATCGTTCCCGCTGTTTGTCAAATCAGTGGTCGAAGATGCTTCCTTCGGTATCTCCCAAGCTTCGATTGTGCGTAACGACCAAGCCTTGGCGGATCGAGTTAAGTTTGTGCACGAAAAAACGAATGATGATGCCATTGCCGAACAGTACATTGAAGGTCGTGAAATTTATGTTGGTGTACTCGGCAATACGCGACTGACGACCTTTCCCGCCTGGGAAATGAGTTTTGAAAAAATGCCTGATGACGTGGCGCGGATTGCTACCAGTCGCGTCAAATGGGATCGCAAGTATCAAATAAAGCACGGCATCACGACACACGCCGCTAAGGATCTAGACGAGGCATCGCAAGTACGCGTCAGTCGATTGTGCAAACGCGTCTATCGCGCCTTGAGCATGAGTGGCTACGGTCGCATGGATCTCCGTATGACTGATTCAGGAGAGATTTATGTCATTGAAGCCAACGCCAATCCGAACATTGAATACGGAGAAGATTTTGCGGAGTCAGCCGAATCAGTTGGGCTCTCGTACGAAGCTGTGCTGCAGCGGATTCTAAACCTGGGTTTGAGCTACAAAGCAGCATGGATGGCAGTCTAAGAAAATGACGCATGCAGATTCTTTCTCGCTCCAAAACGGTCCATCACCGATGCACGGCATCATCGTGCCACTGGTGACCCCATTGTCGCATCGAGATGCGATTGATGTGTCGGGAATGGAGCGTTTGTTGGATCACGTGATCGGTGGTGGAATACATGGCATTTTTATTTTGGGTACGACGGGTGAAGCCCCAAGTTTGAGTTACCGACTGCGGCGTGAATACATCAAGTTGGTATGCCAGTATGTGGGGGATCGAGTGCCGGTCATGGTGGGAGTGACCGATACATCGTTCGTCGAAACGATTGAACTGGCCGGTGTTGCTGAAGAGGCGGGGGCGCATGCCGCGGTTCTGTCTACACCGTACTATTTTCCCGCTGGCCAAACAGAATTGGTTCGCTACATCGGTCAGGTCGTTGAACACCTGCCGGGGGAATTGCCCCTGATGCTTTACAACATGCCCAGCTTGACGAAGGTGTGGTTTGAGATCGATACGCTGCGGAAGTTGGCTGATATGCAGCGAATCGTCGGAGTCAAAGATAGCAGTGGTGATTTGAAATATTTTCGAGAGTTGATTTCATTAAAAACAACCCGCCCCGATTGGTCAGTCTTGATTGGGCCAGAGCATTTGATGGCGGAAGCCGTACAGATGGGTGGTGATGGCGGCGTCAACGGCGGAGCCAATGTTTATCCTGAGCTCTTCACCCAGCTTTATGAGGCAGTCGTCGCGAATCAATCTGGCCAAGTTGAGGTATTGAGCCAGCGTGTCGACCGTTTGCAGCAAATCTACACCGTCGGTAGGTACGCCAGTCGCTTTATAAAGGCGACAAAATGTGCGCTGTCGATCCGCGGAATCTGCAATGATGCAATGGCCGAACCCTTCAACCATTTCTTGCCTCCCGAACGCGCACGCGTTGAGCAGATTCTCGCTCGAATGGAATGAGCAGCTTGTCGAAACAATTGGCAGATGGGGCGTGGTCCGCGGGATCTTCAAGTAGTGGGTTCTTCAAGCTGTTACCGCCAGCTTTGCAACATGCAACGCCCTAACCTCGACCGCCCTAACCTCGACCGCCCTAACCTCGACCGCTATGGGGAATCTTGTCTGTGGGGATCTTGCCCAGCGCATGTTGCCTGTTTATCCACGGATTGCCTTCTTGTTTGTGAAACGTGATTTGAGGGTGACGTTTCCAAGCGTTGGGTAAGGATGTCGCACCAGGCTTATTTAGTTTTGTCAGTGGTGCGATTCAAATATAGGTTGACATCGTGTGTGGCGCGGCCGCCCGTAAGAATGTCGATCCTGCCATCACCATCGAAATCGGCACAGTGGATGTCTTCGCAGGCGACAGGTTGGTCGAGCATTTGCCGTATCCAATTTTGACCCTCAGCGTCCTCCGAGCGATAGAGATAGACTGCAGGCGATTTACCATCAGCTTTTTTTTCCCGATGAGCGGCAATCACTTCGTCTCGGCCGTCGCCGTCGAGGTCGGCACACCAAATCGCATGTCCTTGTTTAAACGTGTCATCGAGGACAACGCGTTTCATGTTGTTGTCAATTTTCTCGCCGACGTAAACAACGACTTGGTTGCCGTGCATTGGTTCGATTGTTGCCAGTAGTTGGCGGTCACCAAGTTTTCCGTTCTTGACTTCACCCGCTCCCCGTTGCGCGGCAACTTCGCTTTCTGCACCTGCGGAAATCCGCTGCAACGAAAAACTCTTCTCGTTCCGGGTGATTCGTGTTAGCCCCTCTTGGCTGGCAACTAATGTTTCCTCTGGATTGGTCCCATCCGCTATGTGCCAGTGATTGTGGGCTCGATTCAATGATCCATCGACGACGATTGGCTTCCAGGCTTCATTCGTTGGATTGTCGGGAATTGGAAAAGCGAGCAACCGGATTCCGTTTCCGGTGGTTGCATTCAACGGTGTGACAATCAACTGGTCTCGGCCTTGTCCCAGCACATCGGCCATCCGCATGCGGTGGGTCCAGGCTTCGGCAGCAATGGAATGAACCTGCCAGGGATCATTTAGAGTATTGCCCCGTCGCATCCAATGGAGTGTTCCACCATTCCGAGGCCAGCCAGCACCAAAGGCAAAATCGACTTTTCCATCCTTGTCGATGTCTGCCGGCACAATGCAGACGTGGTCCGTTGGCACTGCGTCGGAAATCATCGTGTGCTTTTTCCAATCAGGGTTTCTGAACCAGAATGCTTCGCGTTCGCTGATCGCGATGGCGTCCAAACGCGAATCACCATCGACATCCGCCGCAGTAACGGCATAGCAAACCTTTCCAATCTGTGGATCGAGCACCACTTTTTCAAAGGCAAGTTCCTGCGCGAGGCAGTTTCCGTTCGCCAAGAAAACCCAACCTAAACAGCCGGCGGCGATTTTGAGAGCAACGTTCGACATGGTCCAATACCTGAAGCGAGGGTTTGTAAATCCGCGTCAAGTGTAACCGTTGGACATTAAAAATGCTGAGGCATGAAAAAACCCGCTAACGGATAAACCATCAGCGGGTTAAATGAAGATCAGACTTCTTTCTAGGATTTAGGGAGTGGTGACCTCACCGAACTCCGTTTCCTTGCCCAGCAGCATCATCAATGGCGAGGCTGCCGACGCTGCGCTGTAGGTGTAACCCGCTTCTAAAGCCCGGTCGATTCGTTCCTTGACCTCGGTCAGATGAGCATTGGTGTACGCATCCATCTTTTTGCCGCATCGCTCCAGGGAGGATGCGATTCGGCTAGATAGCGTTCGTAACTCGGCTCGTGCCAAGTTACTGATCGGCTTATAGGCGGCCGTGTCGTCAGACGCCTGTAGCACTAGGTCAAGCAATCGTTGCGTGTGCTCACGTTGGAGATTGCGTCGCAAAGATGAAATCATTGGCTGACGGTCGTTGCGATCTGCTGGACATTCTTGATCCAACTCGGACCAAACTGCCTTGTTTACTTCGCCCAGTAATTCAGGCAAGGTCAGCGTATCTTCCGTTGCCGGGAGTCGCAATTCGTTGTCATAGACTCGGCGAAGCGTGGTGGGATTCATCAGCATCGTCAGGGCCGATGCTTGGACACCAAGGATCCGGTCATGAATCGGCCAAGTTGCTTCGTTAGACATTGAACCCCGTCCGCCACCATCGAGCCATTTGTCAGTCGACATTCGCTCCAGCAATTTGGGAGTCAAGCCATAGGAGTCGTCATTGAAAGCAGTCGCGATCACGAACTTCAAGGCAGCTCGCTGTTGCTCAGCAGGCACTACTTCGACAGGTGGTCGGTCACCGGGGTCACCTTTCTTGTCGCGATTTACAAATGCCCCGCCGATCCAGTTGGCCATCATGCTCGTCGCACGTGTCTGGAGGCTGAGAGTTAGCTCATAGCCGCGTCGAGCCTTTGCCCAACTGTCGCCATCTTTCACGAACTTCTCAAGAATGCGGTCGCGATAAACTTTCACCAGTTTCATCTGCTCTTCACAATAATCGAGCGGATCTTTGGTGAAGTCATAGCGACGGGCCAAGGGGTCTGGGCCAGACGTATCCTCGTCGGTTGCATACTGCAGTTCTGGCTCGCTACAGCGTTTCAGAAGTTCGGGCAACGATTTCTCATCCATAGTGTACCCATACTCGATTGCCCAAAAATCATAAGGTCCGATGTCGATCATGCCGTAGTCGCCTTGAATCTCACCCGCTTCGAGGCGGTAGTTGATTGGCGTATAGTCCATTACCGAAGCGGTGAAGGTTTTCTTACCTTTCATTTCTTCGCTGTTGATTTCGTCGAGAGTGTAAAGCCCAGATGCTTTGAAGTTGTGCCGCAAGCCGAGCGTGTGCCCGACTTCGTGGGCGACCAAGTCGGCCAACAGTGGTCCAACGAACCATTCAGGCATGCCATCTAGCAAGTCGCCTTCCTCTGCAGCTTTTTTGGCTTCTGCTTTTTCTGCGTCGGCCTTCTTTTCATCTTCGTCGCCTTCAGCGTCGTCCTTGTCTTCAGCGTCCTTGTCTTCACCTTCCTCTTCGTCGTCCTCGTCTTTGTCTTCTTTTTCCTTGTCGTCATCATCTTCTGCTAACAGTGTTAGCGCCCAATTCATGCGTGTTAGGGCAAGGTCAA
Organism: Rubripirellula sp.; assembly: GCA_049602075.1. Lineage (GTDB taxonomy): Bacteria > Planctomycetota > Planctomycetia > Pirellulales > Pirellulaceae > Rubripirellula. The sequence goes on along the minus strand of JBMYRF010000006.1, from coordinate 239,166 downwards.
GACTGCGACCGCTGGCGGCCATGCACAAGCCATTTTTTTGGCTGATATGGCCGTAGAGGCCATCGTATTCATCATCGCCTAACAGTGAAGCGTCGGCTTGAGCCATGTTGAAGCCAGCCATGGGCTTCTGAGCCTCGCGGGCGAATTTTGCTCGCAAGTAGTTCGCTTTCTCGGGTGGAGCCAAGCGAACGCGGGGATCCCAACGAGGGTTTCGGCCGAGCCATGCGAGCGTCTCAGGTGACATGCCTTCCATCGCTAGCTTTGGCATTAAGTCTTCGAAGTTGAAGTTGAAGTGGCGAATCCAACCATCGGTGAGGATGATGTCGGCATCGAGAATCTCACCCGTTGAAGGATGAACCCGACTTGGGCCAATTGCCGTTCCGATGTCGTTGTTGAGCCAACGTAGGAAATTGTAACGGACGTCTTCTGGATCTTTTTCCATGTGGGCCCCGCTAACGGCATCCTGATATTCGATCACGATCGCATCGTCGATGCCAACTTTTCGGAATGCTTTATTCCAATAGTCGATGCCAGCCTTGATCCAGCGGCGATATCGAACGGGAGCGGTGTGCTCCACATAAAACCGGATCGGTTCCTTTGGCGGGCTGAGTTTGAGTTTCGGATCTCGCTTTTCTAAACGCCATCGGTTGATGTATCGGACACGGGTCTCGTCATCCGTGTATTTGCTTAGGTCCGAATAGGCGGTGGTGAAATAGCCAACACGCTCGTCAGCTTTGCGAGGCTTGAATCCGGAGGTCGGCGAGGGAACTTCGCTGAAGGAATAGTGCAGAGTTTGGAAGCGATTCTCTCGACCGACAATCTCGAAGGCGACTTCCACGTTCTGCGGAAATACTTTGGCCGAAGCAATTTTCTTGATTCTCGAATTGCTGACGCGGACCGAAGGGCCGAAGAAAGTGCTGGCGCTGCCGAGCAACAATGCATCGAGATCAACCACGGGACCGCCAGTTGGGCCGATCGCGACGATTGCGACATCCAGCAACACGCGGTCGGTGAACAATCTCTTGACCGATGCCCGACTCTCGGCGTCTCCGGTTGCCCGAACTTCCAGGTTGGGCGCAATCAACGCGAGTCGGTCATCGTAGCGACGCCATTGGACGACCCATTCACCAGATTGCAAACCGGCATAACGGTCACCGCTGCTGAGAGTGAGCGCGATGAAGTAGTTCTTTCCCGTGAAGTTTTTGGGTAACTCCGCTAGCAACTGCGAATCTTTGGATCGCTTCCAAAGATTGAAAAGCCCTTTCGGGTTGTTCTGATCAGACACCGGCAGTTGTGTGTAGCCTTCTGACACTTTGTCGAAAGGCGGCATGTCGGCTTGGACCCCTGACAGAAGCGTCAAGGCGCCAAGAAGGGCGATACAAGGGGCGTATTTCATTCCATGCACTCGTTGAAAAAGGAGTTGGATCCTTGGAAGGTTAGGTCACAGCGGCTTCGCAAATGCCGAACAATGTACGAATTCATCTCGGACCAGAGGATGGCTCGACAGATCGCAAAGCTTGCAACAGGGCGATGCAAAACAGGCTGAATAACCCGGACCCGGGGAGGTTCCTATGGCCTCGACCTCCGTATCAACGGATCAACCGACCAAGCAGTTCGCCTGCTGAAGCCGGTTTATTCGGTAAGATCAGCCAAATCCATGCATCTACTTTAACCTGCCTGTCCAGGATTGTCTCCGTTTTCATCGATATCCCGCCGTTTTGAGGGCAATTGACCCTGTTGACCGTGATGTGGTCGAGAGATTGACGGTTCACCCCAAGAGACAGACAATTTACCTGTCGCCCACTAAAATCCACGTGCCAACCCGCGAAAGATCCGAATGAATCCGCTGCAACAGCAAGATCCCGAAATTTGGGAAGCCATTGAGGCAGAAGCCCAGCGCCAGCAAGACGGGCTCGAAATGATTGCGAGTGAGAATTACACGAGCTTGGCAATCATGCAGGCTGCGGGCAGTGTGCTGACCAATAAATATGCCGAGGGCTACCCAGGCCGGAGGTACTATGGGGGGTGTGAGCACGTCGATGTGGTGGAGGAGTTGGCGATCGAGCGGGCGAAGAAGCTATTCGGAGCCGAAGCCGCCAACGTGCAGCCGCATAGTGGTTCACAGGCCAATACAGCGGTCTATCTAAGTTGCTTGGAGCCGGGTGACCACGTTTTGGGGCTCGATTTAGCCCAAGGTGGCCATCTGACCCACGGAATGAAATTGAATATCAGTGGGAGGCTCTACAACTTCCAAAGCTATGGGGTCGATCGTGAAACGCACCGGCTCGATTTTGATCAGATTGCCAAGTTGGCTCGCGAGCACAAGCCGAAGCTGATTGTGGCCGGAGCCAGTGCCTATCCGCGTGAGATTCCTCATGAAAAGTTCGCTGAGATCGCCGAAGAGGTTGGCGCCCTGCTGCTGGTCGACATGGCTCATTACGCAGGATTGGTAGCTGCTGGCATTCACAACAGCCCGGTCCCCTTCGCGGACTATGTCACCACGACGACGCACAAGACCCTTCGGGGACCTCGCAGTGGACTGATTCTCTGCAAGCAGGAACACCTCAAACTGGTCAATCGCAATGTCTTTCCAGGCACACAGGGTGGACCGCTGATGCACGTGATCGCCGCTAAAGCGATTTGTTTCGCTGAGGCAATGGCGGCGGATTTTAAAGCTTACGGAAAAGCCGTGGTTGAAAATGCACAGTCGCTTGCTGAAGCATTGATGGCGGCCGGTTTGCCGTTGGTGAGTGGTGGCACCGACAACCACCTGATGCTGGTCGATGTGACGGCCGTTGGTCTGGGTGGTAAGAAGGCAGAGGCTGTCTTGGATCAATGTGGAATTACCGTCAACATGAATATGATTCCCTTCGATACACGCAAGCCAATGGATCCATCAGGGATCCGTATCGGCACCCCCGCGCTGACCACTCGTGGTATGGGCATCGAGGAGATGAAGAGGGTCGCCGGCTGGATACATCAAGCGCTCGCGAACGCCGATGATGCTGACCTGCACGCTCGGATTCGAGACGATGTTCGAGAGCTGGGTGAACATTTTCCCGTGCCAGCCGGACGTACCGCAGCAGTTGAGCCAGTCTGAATGATGACCCAGTCTGAATGACCTGATGGTCACCCCAATGGGATTTTTCTGAACACTCGAAGGCACTTTTGTTCCATGCATCGAATCCTGATAGCCGACGACAACGATGCCAACCGCGAGCTGTTAGAGGCTTACTTGGTCAACATCGACTGTGAGCTTGAGACCGCGGTCGATGGCGATGACACCATCGCCAAGGTGCATTCTTTTCAGCCGGACCTGGTGTTGCTAGATGTCATGATGCCCAAACGGAGCGGATTCGAGGTCTGTAAGCAACTCAAAGACGATCCCGAAACCAAGCGGGTGATGGTGTTGATGGTCACCGCTTTGAGTGAGTTAGGTGACATTGAACGTGCGGTCGCTTCAGGGACCGACGATTTTCTCAGTAAACCGGTTAACAAAATTGAGCTTCTGAAACGCGTCGACACGATGTTGAAGTTCAAAGGAACCGTCGATGAGTTGGAACGCCTTCGCCGTTACATCGAAGAGATGGAAGACGAGCATGGCAAAAAAACGAATGCCGCGAGCGAGTAGCATCCTTCGGAAAGCTGATTCGCAAGAAGCGAATCCTTCACTGGAAGTCACCGCATCAGGTGGTCCTTCTTGGCTAGACGAGATAAGGCGTGGCGAATCTAGGTTCGCTGGAGTATCCACGCTGCATAACCTCTTGATTCCAATCTGTTGGAACCCCGTTTCATTGCTTGCCAATGGTTGCCTGTGACCAGGCTCTCCTTCCCAACTGGGGCATCTTGTCGCCGTATCGCTTCGAGCCAACAAGCCTGATATCGAGTGTGTTGTCAGCTTGGGGGGCTTTCTGGGGGGGCTAGCCGCTGATTGAGTTGGGAGCTTCTCTGCATCTCTCAAAATCTTTGCATCAGGAATCTGGTCATCCTACATAGAGAACTTCCTGCTCGGTGCGATTTGCGAGCCTGGTGGTTGGCGTGATCGTCGCCGACTTCTCAACAAGGAGTTTGTGCTATGTCACGTCCGTCTAAATGGAGGAATCTCGCTATCTGTGGGCACGCATCGGCCGGCAAGACGACCCATGTTGATCGCTTGTTGGCCACAGCAGGAGCGGTGCACGGCGCGTAGAACGTCGCAGATCAAACAAGTATTTGCAATTTTGACGAGGAAGAAAAACGCACGGGCACTCCATTGAATCCGCCGTGGTTCATTTGCGATATGGTCAGGCAAACTTCAATTTCATTGACACCCCCGGATACTCGGACTTTATCGGCGGGATGATTGGTACCTTGGCGGCTGTCGATTGTGCAGTAATTTGCATCAATGCCCATGCAGGGATTCACCTCAATACTCGGCGTGCAGTAAAAGAAGTTGAGCAGGCAGGCATCCCACGCATGATCATGGTCACCAAAATGGTTGATCCACAAGCTGATTACAAATCCATTTTCGGAATGTGTCGGGACACTTGGGGTAACGGAGTGGTGCCCCTTCAGGTACCGCGTGGTGAAGGCAGTTCTTAAAGGGATGTTGCTCGCGCTATCGATTTGCCATCCGAGGCGAGAGATGCCGCCATGAACTTGGTCCAGCACACGAGCAACTCGTTGAGAATTTGGTGGAAACCGACGAGACATTGATGGAGCAATATTTTGAGGGTGTGATGCCCGACGCCGACGAGCTGAGGCGTCTGCTGAAGCAGTCCATTGCAGCCGGCGCGGTGATTCCAGTTTTGTGTTCCTCGGCGACCACTGGTGTTGGCCTCCTACCGTTACTGGACACTTTGGTGGATGTCGCGCCAGCGCCAGCAGAGGCAGTGCGTCAATTCCCGCCCGCCGATGGTGAAATCGTCACCATTGACCAAGCCACGGATGGGCCAGTCGCTGCTCGAGTGTTTCAAGTTAGGGTCGATCCCTTTGTGTAAAAACTTAGCTCCATCCAAATGTTCAGCGGTACTTTGTGCAAGGATCAGTCAATCCATATCAGCCGGGTTCACAAGGAGGTCAAGCTCCATCCGCTCCTGCGATTGCAGGGAGAACAAACTAAGCCAATCGATTCAGCACCAGCGGAAAGATTGTGGCAGTCGCCAAAATGGAAGACTTACATGCTGGTTCTTCGCTTGGTGATTTGGAATTACTGCCGATCGCATTTCCAGAGCCAATGGTAGGTTTCACGATCTCGCCAACGAAACGTGGTGATGAGAATAAGTTGTCTGCTTCGATGCATAAATTGACTGAAGAGGATCCGACGCTAAAGCTATCGCGTGATCCACAAACCAGCGAAATGGTGATGACGGGGACGAGCGAATTGCATCTGCAAATCCTGCGTGAACGTCTGTTGCGCCGCGACAGAATCGAAGTTGCGACACATGAGCCGCGGTCTCCCTATCGCGAGACCATTACACAGGCTGCGGAGGGAAGCTATCGCCACAAAAAACAAAGTGTTGGCCGTGGGCAATTTGGTGAGGTCCACATTCGCATGTTGCCATTGCCGCGAGGGACAGAGATCGAATCATTTGCAACGAAAGATCGGTTCCCCTCGATGAAATCAAATCACTACCATGCGGAGTCCAACTTTTTGTGGGTCGATTCGATTGTGGGTGGTGTGATCCCGGGTAATTTTATGCCCGCGATTGAGAAGGGTTTTCTAGAGAAGCTATCCCGCGGTGTGATTGCGGGCTACCCAATCCAGGATGTCGCAGTCGAGGTGTTCTTTGGCAAGCATCATCCGGTTGACAGTAGTGAAGCCGCCTTCAAGACGGCTGGCAGCTTGGTTTTTCGAGAGGTCTTTCAACAGGCTCGGCCAGCTCTGCTGGAACCCTGTCTTCCAGATGCTGGTGACAACGCGAGAGACGCACGTTGGCGACATCTTCAGTGATCTGAGTGGTCGAGGTGGCCGCGTGTTGGGCAGCGACGCGGTCGGAGGTAGAATGCAGTCAATTGATTGTGAAGTGCCACTTCGCGCCGTTGGTTACTACAGTCGCACTTTGTCGAGCATGACCGCCGGTCAAGGGAGCTACACTCTCAGTTTCAGCCGCTATGAAACGGTGTCCGGTGAGGTTCAAAAGGAGTTGATGAATCGAGTCACCAACGAGGAAGAAAAGGCTTCTACATGAAACGATCGTAACGAACGCCCGCGGATTTACTCGCCGATCTCGGTTGGTTGGCTTGGTGGCTGTTGTTGGTCAATTTCTAGAATTGTTCGAATCACATCGATAAGTTGATCGAGGCGAAATGGCTTGAACAGGACGCATTTAGGATGCAGGCCCGCCTGCCTCGCTTTGACGATTGAGTGACCGGGGTCGTATCCGAATCCAGTCATCAGAACCATCGGCACCCGTTCCATGATTTCGCCGAGTCTTCGCATTAACTGATACCCGCTGTAATCGGGTAGTCGGATGTCACTGATGATCACGTCATAGCTGTCGGCACCACCGCTGCCGCGAACCATCAGCACCGCTTCATCACCTTTGTGAGCGGTTTCTACAACGCAGCCATATTTCTCGAGCAGCTGGTGGGCATCCTCCCGAACCTGTCCATCAGCATCGACAACCAAGATACGTTTGCCGCGCAGCATCGCGTGTTGCGGAGATTGGACACCTGCTGGCACTGCTTCGAGCGGCGTCATCTTTTGCCCAATTTGCTGAATCGTTTGTTTGATGTCCCTCGCATTCTGGAGAATTCTTCGTAGGCGATCCACGACTTCTGGACTGTGGCCGATGTAGCCCTCCATTACGTTGACTGCATCATTCAAAATCTCGTCGACCGGCAAGGCGACGGCGCTGTGGATTGCATCGCAGCTCTGTTGGGCCGTATTCGCCTTTTGAGCAACGAGTAACTCCAGCGTATTCAGCGCGAAGGCGACGTCGCGAGCAAAAATTTCTAGAAACTGTAAATCGCTATCACTGAATGCACTTGGATCAGGGCTTTCGACATTGATGGTCCCCAAAACTTGGTCGTGGAGTATCAGCGGTGCTGTGATGGAACTTTTTGAGTTGTTGGCACCTGGGATAAACAACGGATCGTTTTCGACATCTTGGCAAACGTAACTCATCCCGCTGGCAGCGACATAGCCCGTGATGCCGTTTCCCTGGGGGTGAGCATAGAGTTGCCGGTCTGCCGCGTCTTGATCGATCCCAACACTCAGCAGGGGCACGAGATTGCCGGTTGTGTGTTCAAGCAACCGAATCTCAATGACTTCGAAATTCAGTAAATCGTTCAGGTAGTGCCGAATGTTCTCTTTCAACAAATCAATTCGCTCATCCACTTCCATCATGAAGATTTCAGTGGGCCGCAGGTCGGCTAATTCTCGACCCGCGTGATGAATGGCCGCCAATTTTTGTTGTTGAAGAATCTCGTCGGTGATGTCACTGACCGTGACAATCAATTGACGGGAGTAGTTGGGTTGAACAATCGGCGCCGCGTGGACTTGGTAGTAGCGATTCCCATCCGTTTGAAGCGTGCTGGTGGATTCTTCCCCGGTGGCCAGCGCCGTGTGAAATGGGCAGAAATCCGGACCCATGATTTCTGGATTGGCGAGCAATTCATAGAAGTTGACACCCGTAACTTCATCTTCCGGGCGACCTGACCAATGGGCGAGTCGACGATTCGCCCAAAGTACTCGGACGTCTGAATCGAGCAGGGCGACGCCTTCGGGCATATCGCGGAGCATGCTCGCGCTCTGGGCGATGCCTCTCAGTTCGGTCAACTGGGGGAACTGATCGCGAGCGATCCAGACTCCGTTGACCGATGGCTCGCTAAGTTCATCAACGACCGCGACCGAGGTATCAACCAGAATGACCTGATCTGGATCGACATCGGCTGGCAACGTTTCCAGGTCACCGACGCAAATCAAGCGTCGTGGCTCGCTAGTCGATTTCGTTGCCTCTGGTGATCGACTCATCGATCCTCCCTCGCCAACAGCCCGCGTCTTCTTGATGCGGACGCCGCATCCGGTTTCCAATCTCGGGAGGCGGAATTCACTGATTGTCCTACCCCACTCGAATCATACGGAACAGAAACCGATTTGTCATTGGTCCCTCAACAAGGCAATTCGCTGATGGTCGGCGGATTTTGCAGCTAAAGGACCGATTTGGCTGGTTCCCGTACCTGCGTTGGCTATCGGCTAGATGGCATCGCAAACTTTGGCCTCAGATAGCGAAGAGGGTCGCTAGAACCGAATCAACCTGGTTCTGATCCTCTCGGGATCACAATCACCGCTCCACGGGCAGCGAAAACTGGAGGTTAGGCAGATTGCACCAATTGATCGGAGAGTTGGAGGTCCTGCGTTTGCGAGAAAGGCCACCACTCAAAGTTGAATTTGATGATTTGCCAAGTGACCCCTCGATTCCCGCAGGCTGAGGCCGAAGCACGGGTGTCACGATGGCAAGGGCGGACCGCTAAGCGGTACCAAAGCCGGTGCCGGATCGCCAAAAAACGGTTCAGCTATCAAGCGGAAACGGCACCCGTCGATCTAGTTGGCCACCCCCCGCTGGACCGCGCTGACTGCTGGACCAAGATGCCAGTTGAATCGGTTCTCTGATCACGCGGACCACATTGGTGGTTTGGTAACCATTTAATTCAATGAAAAAAATCGCGTGGAAAGCCGGTTGATTTTAGTGGTAATGGTTGATCAGTCCGGGAGCGGGTATTAGATTCTTGTGAGATCGCCAAAACGGCCTATTTTACGTAACCGCCAGGCGTTACCTCATCTGTCCATCTTTGAGCCTCGCAAGCTGTAAGGCACATCCCCGGAGTATTTTTTCATGAGAGCACATCTTTTACAGGCATTTCTTGGGCTCACCGCAGCATTACTGCTGTCTGCTGATGTCCAAGCTGGCTGTGGCAAGTGCAGCGGTTGTGCAACTAGCGCACCCTGCGTTTCCGCAGGCAGCGTTGGCGCCAAAGGTTCTTCTAGCGGCGAGATCGTCGGATACGAAGAGCGGACCGTCATGCGGTCGCAGTACGTGACCGAGACGCGAGAGGTCCCACGCACGACTTATCAGCGAGAGACCCGCACTCGTATGCGAACGGTCTGCCGACAGGTCGCAAAGGTCGAAACCAAGGAGCAGACGTACACCGTCATGGTTCCAAAAACGGAAACCCACACAGAGACGTACAAAGTCCAAGTATGCGTTCCTTACGAAGAAGAGGAAGAGTACACCGTCAAGGTTCCTGTAACGACTGAAGTCGAGCAGGAATACCAAGTCAGCGTGCCATACACCGAGCAGGTTGAGCAAACCTACACGGTTTGTGTGCCAGTGAAAGAAGAAGTAACGCAGACTTATACGGTTTGCGTTCCTTACACAGAGCAAGAAACTTACAAGGTGATGGTTCCCTACACCGAGCAAGTTGAACAGTCATACGACGTTCGTGTTCCGGTTCGGAAGACCAAAATGGTCGACTATCAAGTTTGTGTTCCTTACACCGAGAACATCGAGAAGTCCTATCAGGTCCGAGTTCCGAAGACGGTTACGGAGACTCGTGAATACCGAGTTTGTGTTCCTTACAGCGAAACGGTTACTCAAGAGTACACCACCATGGTTCCTTATCAGGAAACCATGACCCAAACCTACAAGGTCAACGTTCCTTACACCGAGGACGTCGAGCAGACTTACACCGTGCAAGTTCCTTACACCGAGGAAGTTGAACAGACCTACACTGTGCAAGTGCCTTATACGGAAGACGTCGAGCAGACTTACACCGAGTGTGTTCCTGTGACTGAGACCAAAGAAGGAACCCGTACGGTCACCAAGTGTGTGCCTGTCACCACGATGAAGACCGTGACCCGTGATATGGGCAAGTACGAGTGCCAAGCTGTGGAAGTTCCATGTGGCAGTGCTGCTTGCGGATGCCCAACTTCCGACTGTGGCGGATGCGGAGATGGCTGCGGTGGTGGAACACGAACCGTCTATCGACGCGTTTACGTTCCAAACATGGTTTCTGACGAGGTACCTTGCACAACTTATGAGCGTCAAACCTCCGAGGTACCTTATACCTACACCGTCACCAATTGGGTCAAAGAGACTCGTACTCGAACGGTTCAGGTTCAAAAGTGCCGTGCAGAAGAGCGGACTCGCACGATCACCGTCACCAAGTGCCGGCCAGAAGAGCGAACCCGCGTCGTCAAAGTGCACAAGTGCCGCACTGAAGACCGAACTCGCGAGTGCACCGTGACGAAGTATCGTCCTGAGACTCGCACCCGCGAAGTTGCTGTTCGCAAGACTCGCTGGGAAAATCGCACCTGCGAAGTGCCAGTTCGCGTTTGGGAAACCGAAACACGTACTTGTACTGTTCCTGTCCGAAAGACTCGTATGGAAACGCGAAGCCGCGAAGTAGCGTATTGCGAATGGGCCACCGAGACGAAGACTCGGATGGTTACTCTTTGCAAGCACCGTGAAGAAGAGCGAACTCGTGACATCACCAAGTATCGCACCGAAGAGCGAACTCGGACTGTCCCTGTCACCAAAATGGTGAACGAGACTCGCACCCGCATGGTTCCTGTCTGTAAGACACGAATGGAAACACGCAAGCGAATGGTTTCACAGACCAGCTACAACACGGAAACTCGCACCCGAACCGTGAAGAAGCAGCGAATGGAAACTCAAGAGCGCACCCGCGAAGTTGAGACCACAACCTGCGAGCCAGAAGAGCGAACCCGAACCTACGACGTCACCACCTACGAGACGGTGAAGGAAGAGGTGCCTGAGGAGTACACTGTTTGTGTTCCTGTCCAGACAATGGAAACGGTAGAAGTTCGCGTCTGCAAGCCAGTTGCAACGACTGTCAAAGTCCCTGTCTACGGTCCAGCCGCTGACTGCTGCAAGTAGGTTGTTGCGAATCCCTGCTCCCACGGGAGCAGGAGCAAATTACGAAACCCCGGAGAGTTTGACTCTTCGGGGTTTTTTTTGGCGATGCTGTTAGTGCCCTGATCGTGCTGCGTTCTATCGAATGCGTGATGGCTGTTCCAGAATGCCCAAGGATGCCAAGCTATGGTCAGCGTGGTTTCGCCGTGGGACAGCCAGCGTCAGTTCATCCGCTGCGGCGGTCAATGACTGTGCAGTTCGAAAGCTTGTCATTGGGGAATGGTTTCGACTGGTTTTTTATGTGATCGATAGCGGTTCTCATCTCAGCTGACTTGCCGATGGTGTTGTTAATCAAAGGCGTGTGATCGTAAGACGGCGTGGGGTAGGAAGAGGCGTGGGGCAGGATGACGGGCGGTGAGCGATCCATTTTGATCATCTTTGGATCCGGCCGTGTTTTAGTATTTTGGTCAATTCCTGCGAGCCCCGGATTCATCGTCTAAGTGTGGGCTGAGGATGTTTTGCCTCCCCAGTGCTCCAGTGCTCCAGTGCTCCAGTGCTCCAGTGCTCCAGTGCTCCAGTGCCGTATTTCTCCCATCCCTCGATTCCCAGGCCAAACGGCGATTCAATCTTGCGATGGTTTTGGCAGCGTTGTGATACTTGGAGTAACGTCTTGCCAGGTCCATCAGGTTTCGCCTAAACGCGTTTCAAATTGGGGATTATTAGGGAAGATGTGATGGTTCGACACGGCGTTACAATGGCGTCTTTCTGGTGCGTTTGAGGAGATGATCTGTGCAGTATGTTGACGTCAAAATCCATGACAATGTTGCCACTCTGTTAATGGATCGGCCTGCCAATCGCAATGCATTGAACCCGCAACTTTTGGCTGATTTATCGACCGCTTTTTCGGATGTTCATCAAGAGAAACGAGTGCAGGCCGTTGTTCTCACGGGGGGCGGTGATCACTTTTGTTCGGGTTTGGATTTGAAGATGTTGGGGGAGATTTCGGATCTGCCAGATAGCGAGTCCTTACCGGAATGGTTTTCAGCTTGGCGTCAGCTGGGGGAACTTTTGGAGCAAATGCTACGGTTTCCAAAGCCAGTGGTGGCGGCAGTCGATGGTGCCGCGGTTGGGTCTGGGTTGGCACTGACCTTGGCTTGTGATTTGGTGATGTCTTCTAAGCGGGCCTCTTATACAGCGGTTGCGGTTCGACGTGGCTTGGTAGGTGGTGCCACTGCTGCACTGCTTTCATTTCGTCTCGGTGCCGCAGTCGCGGCACGGATGGTGCTCACTGGAGAGCCGATCGATGCGGACGAGGCCTATCGGATTGGTCTCTGCGGAAAGCCAGTTGAGTCTCAGCAAATCTGGGTCGCCGCAGCGGACTTGGCGAAGCAATGCACCGATGCGCCGCGAGAGGCGGTTCAAGCTTCGAAGCGTTTTTTGAACGAAAGTGTAGGCGAAGCGTTGTTGTCTCAACTCTCTGCTGGTGCTGCCGACAGCGCAACGGCATGCACAACTGAATCGGCGGGCGAGGGAATCCGTTCCTTTTTGGAGCGACGGGAACCCCGCTGGCCATAATTTCGGCTGACGCAGTGTCGGACAGATCTGTTCAGCAAGTTGTTTTGGGAACAGGTTGATTGGAATCCGTGTTAACGAGCAAGGTATTCTGTTCGCCGTAGCAGTTCGCTGCGAGGTTTTGGCTTGAATAGGAAGTTGATCTTTTGAACATCGATTGGGAATCTTCCGTCGGTGTGGTCATTCAAGAAGACCGCGGTATTGAGCAACCGGAGCGATTCTGATTCGCTGGTGGCTCTCTGTAAGGAACGGTACAAAGCTGGTCGAGGGTCCTTGGTCCCCGCAATCACCGCGAACTCAACGGCTCGCATGACGACGAGGGGTTCCAGGTCTTGGAGCCGTTGCTCGATGACAGAAGTCAGTGATGCTGCTTTGTTACCAAAGCTTGAGCAAGCGACCAACGCCCAGTAGCGAACCAGCCAGTCATCGCTCGCGATTGCTTCTCGTAATTTTGGTTCGGCTTGTTCCCAAGGCAGCAGAGCCAAATTTGCGACGTCGATCAGTTCCCCAATCGCTTCACGATGTTGTTGGCCAAAGACAACTGGTTGATCGAATGCTGAGTCGTATAAGTTCGTTTCCGTTACAAAACTGAGGTCTGGCATTGATTTGAGTCTTTCGTTCAACCGTTGTCGCATTTGCTTAAGTTGATCGGCAAACTTTGGGTCGTCGGCAAGATTCTTGGTTTCGTGAGGGTCGGATGAAAGATCGTAGAGAGCTTCAGGAGCCTTGGGTTGAAAAAATTGACTTTGGACCTCGTTGAGTTTTCCTTGTTTGTACAAATCTCGCCATTCCTGATAGGCCAGCATTTTGTAGCGATAGTTGTTCTGTAATGCGTCAGGAAGAAATGGCTCAAAATTACGAATGTATTTGAACTTTCCTTGTCTCAGCGTTCGAACGAGATCGTATTTTTCGTCAAACCGATCGGCGTATCCAAACGTTTCTTGGCGAGCATCAACTTCGCTTGCGGTGACACCATTGCCTAGGAATGGTCGACCATCAGTTCCGTCCGGCGGCGAGATACCGGCCAGATTGAGCACCGTGGTCCCAAAGTCTACGAATTCAACAAATCCTTTGGTTCGGGAGGCCATTGGCCGATCTGTCAGGTGTCGGAAGTTTTCGGGTACCCGAACAATGAGCGGCACATGTAGGCCTGACTCGTAGGCATAGCCTTTCGATCTGGGCAAAACCCCGCCATGATCGCCGAAGTAAAAGATGAATGTGTCTTCCAGTAAGCCTGATTTTTTAAGCTCAGCGACCGTGTCACGAACGACTTTATCCACCGCCATCATCCGGTCGTGATAGCGTGCGCGTGTGTAGCGAAAGGTTGCAGTGTCAGGAAAATAAGGTTGAAGCTGAACGGAGAGCTGGTCGGTGACCGTCTTGGTTTCCATCGCGGGGGCATCGAAGTGCAGACTGCTCTCATGAGATAGGGCTGTCGTGAGGACATGAAAAAAAGGTGTTTCATCGGTTGGGCGATTTTTCCAAGATGCCCGCCGAGACGAATCATCCCACACGTCTGCAGACTTCGTCGCGTTGTAGTCTTCTTTACTCTTGTTGGTGGTGTAGTAGCCCGCCGCACGCAGATAGGCCGGGAACATTTTTACGCCCGTTGGCATAGTCGCCATTTTGCTGCGGCGATGAAATTGAATTCCGATTCGCGGCGCATAGCAGGACGTGATTAACGTCGTGCGAGCGACCGAACAGACGGGTGCGTTGGAAAAAGCCCGATCGAACGTGATTCCCTCTCGGGCCAGTGATTCAATTGCGGGCGCGATCGCACCGTGACGATCAAAGTGTTTGAGGTAATGAACAGAATTGTCCTCTGACATGATCCAGACAATGTTGGGCCGTGATTCCGGTTCCTGAGCCATTAATTGCCCGCAACTCACGCATGTCATCATCATGATGCTTGCGGTTTGTAGAAGGCGAGTCGCAGAGCGATAAAGATGAAACATTCTTTTCGTTGAATCGTGCACTGGGGATTCTCTTGGATCGTCAAATTGGCATTGTTGTGTCGAGCTAGTAGGATTTGGCTTCCTGGTCGACATTCTTCTTGATTCGGTCGTTCTTGATTCTATGGGATCTTGGCAGCCAAGTCGCGTTTGGATTTGCATTCTTCGCAGTGCCAATCGCTCAGCGGGCGTTGTGAATGAATCGACCACCGCACGGGTGGATCACCGTGCGGGTTGAAGAGATTGGAAGTTGGTTATCTCGCAAGTCAGGAGCACCATGTGATGTCCCCACAAGCTTTGGAAGATTGTAAGCCGTGGTCCCCTGGGATCGTGGTTGGTCGAGGCAATGCAGTTTGTTGCATCATATGCATCATCGTTGCAACGATGATTCCGGCGTGGGGCGATTCTCCTCAGGCGGTGACGAAAGTCGAGGAAACCGATCAGTCAGCCCCCAAGCTCTCATTGCATTCTCTTTATCATCCCGAGCAGAAGTTTGATTACTTTCCCGAGGTCCCGGAAACTCATTGGATTGACGGCGCCGAAACAAGTTTGTTGATCCGGCGTGCCGACCAATGGAATGAGGTTGATCTGCAAACGCTCGAGGAACAACCGTGGCCAATTGTGAATCAATTGACGGATCAATTGCAGCAGCTTGATGGAGTAGATGAAAAGCAGGCTCGTGCCGGGACGATGGCAGCAGTTACCAGCATGAAGTCAGCTGATGATCCGATCTTAGTCAAGATTAATAAGTCGTTGGCAATCGTCTCCCCGCAGCAACCAGCTCGCTGGCTTTCGCGAGATGCGAACTCCTGGCAGAACGTCACGCTGGATCCCGTCGGACGCCGCGTTGCCTACGTCAATCAAGGGAATTTGTTTGTGGTTGATGTTGCCAGTGAGCGTTCATTGCAGCTGACTCATGATGGTTCCGAAACACTGCTCAACGGTGTTCTTGATTGGACCTACCAAGAGGAAATCTACGGGCGTGGAAACTACCAGGGTTTTTGGTTTAGCCCTGATGGGATGTGGATGGCGATGCTTCGGATCGATATTAGTGGAATCGAGCCCTACACGCTCACCTCCACTGCAAGCGAACGGGGAAAAGGAATTGTCGCGCGTTACCCGAAGGCAGGCGATCCGATTCCCCATGCGGAGCTCTATCTTTGGGATCTCCGTGGCCTGAACCAAGGCATTGTCCCGCCCCCGAAGCAGCTTGCAAAGTCAACGCCTAAGGCCCCACGGATCATTACAGGTGTTTGGTGGAATACTCAAGAATTGAATTTGCTGTTCTCGGTAAGTGATCGAAAGCAAAGTTGGCGCGAGGTATTCGCGATCAAGGACGATGCCACTGCAGGTATGGAGGCGAAGCCAAATCTGCTCTTTCGCGAAGAAAGCCCTACCTGGATCGAGCCTCCGGCAGCTCCGGCATGGAGAGAGGATGGAAGCTTAGTGTGGCGCAGCGAGGTGCCTAGTGGCCGAACACGTCTCTATCACGTTTCACCCAATGGGATGGTCGTCACACCTTTGACTCCTCCTGATTTTGATGTGCGGGATTTTCATTTGCAGGGAGAGCGTTTGTTGGTGACGGGAGACGCGGTGAACGGGACAATCGAGCAACATGCTTATCAAGTTGCGATGCAGCCCAACGCACCGGCCGACCTCGTGCCGATCACTTCTGAAGCGGGATGGCACACGCTACAGCCAAGTCCCCAATTGAAGTGGGTCGTTGATCGATTTGGCACACCAACGCAGCCCACCAAGTTGCTACTGCGGTCGGTCGATAATCAAACCACGCGTCTGCTGGCCGAGACGACGTCAAAGCTCAAGACCGCGGTGATTCAGCCGCAGGTGTTCCGCATTCAAACCGCAGATGGAGCCTCGTTGCCAGCGATGTTGATTCGCCCTCCAGCGGCCAGCGAGGTAAATCCTTGTCCGGTGGTGATTGAAATCTATGGTGGGCCGTCGTCGCCAGTGGTGAGGAAACGTTTCGCCGGCATCCGCGGCCTGTATCGTGAGTTGTTGGCCCGGCAAGGGATCGCAACCCTGCTGGTCGATAATCGCTCCAGCGCGGGTGCCGGGTTGGCTGACACATGGAAAATTCACCTGCGGGTCGGAGAGCAAGAGTTCGCTGATGTCATGTCGGCGGTGAGCTGGTTACAGGATCAGCCTTGGGTCAATGAGCAGAAACTCGCCATTCGGGGTTGGAGCTTTGGTGGGTTCTTAACCCTTTACGCGATGACCCATAGCGATGCATTTACCGCCGGGATAGCGGGGGGTTCGGTGACCAGCTGGAAGGAATATGATGCGTTTTACACCGAGCGTTACATGGGTCTGCCGAGCGAAAATCCCCAGGGTTACCTCGAAACCGCGCCGGTTCACTTGGCTGATCAAATCCAGGGTCGAGTACTCCTTATCCATGGTGAATCAGATGACAATGTCCATCCCAGCAATACCATGCGGATGGCGGCTGCCCTGCAAAATGCCGGGAAAGAGTTCGACTTAATGGTTTATCCGGCAGCCGCTCACGGGATCCGCGATCCAAAGCAGCTTTGGCACCTGACCCTACTTACCCACCGATTTTTGGAGCGACAGCTTCTTTCGGAGTAGTTAGCGGTGGTTCCTTGGATCAGGCTGGCATACCCAGCGAACTTCGTGGGTTTGCCCCTCCGATCTTGGCCATCTGGATCTGCCGGCAGCGAAATCTCCCCCTACAGCGGCGAAATACGGTTCAGCTGCTGATTACTGGTCCCAAATGATGGCCTGCTCCAAAACGCACCTCCTCGAAAGCACCTGTAAAAGCAGGGTTTTTGGACCTTTGCGCCGGGGCGACAGGACGCTAGACTACGCCGCTTGTTAAGTCCATAAGTCCCGCAGCAACCGATCTTTAGAGAAGTATCATGTACGCCATCATCGTCGACGGCGGTCGTCAATATCGAGTCGAACCCGGCATGGAACTGGAAGTCGACTACCGTGATTTGCCCCAGGGTGAGAACTTGACGTTCGAAAAGGTGCTTGCGGTCAGCGGCGACGATGGGTTGCAGTTGGGTGCACCCACCGTGGAGGGCGCTTCGGTCACTGCCTCGGTCATCGGGCCAAGCCTGGACAAAAAGATCTACGTGCAGAAGTTCCGTCGCCGTAAGCACAGCAAGAGCCGAATCGGTCACCGCCAAATTCACACGCGTGTACGGATCGAAAAGATCGCCAGCGTGTAGAATTGGAAGCGACGATGTTGCTTCCGTGCTCGAACTTGCTGACGACCGATGTCTGGAACGTTCCTTGGTGATTATGAACTAGGCCCAGTTCGTGGCATAGGAACCGTCGGTACTATCTATGAGGCCACAAACCGGTCCAACGGTGAGGCTGTCGCCGTCAAGCGATTAAATGATGCGGCCAGCGAAGATGAGCTCATTCGTGCCAGGTTTAGGCGTGAAATGGAGGTCATGAAACGGTTGAATCATCCCAACATCCTTCGTTACTACGGTGGTGGTGATCACGAGGGCCAGCTCTACTACGCGATGGAGTTGGTTCGGGGTGGCACCGTGAAGGATCTGCTAGAGCTCAGCGGACGCTTTCCTTGGCAAATGGTCGTTGATATCACCAGGCAGGTCGCCTCGGCTTTACAGCACGCCCACAACAACGGCGTGGTTCACCGCGATCTCAAGCCCGGCAACCTGTTGCTGACGGCTGAGGGTGACGTGAAGTTGGGTGACTTTGGTGTCGCCCGAGACTTGCAAGGTACCGACCTGACTGGCAAGGGAATGACGGTGGGCACGCATGCTTATATGTCTCCAGAGCAAATCACTGGCGACCAGTCGCTTTCAGGGAAGGCAGACCTCTACTCGATGGGATGTTGTGTTTTTGAAATGTTGACCGGGGAAAAGCCATTTTCAGGCGAAACTTACGCTCAATTATTCGATAAGCACCTCTTGGCTGAACCACCGCAGATCGACGCATTCGTCTCGAGTTGTCCGAAAGCGCTTCAGCAGATGACGTATCAGCTGCTCGCCAAGAAACCAGCTGACCGGCCCTTCAACGCGCGGCAGGTTCAGGCGGTGATGCTGCAGTTGGATGAGGGGATCCAGACAGGCGATTCTCACGGCGGATTGAGAGCGGTGACGTCGGTTGGTCACGAGATGCTAAAGAAGCAAATTCAATTTCAAATGTCCCAGGCCCCTCCCCGCCAGATCACCTGGGTCCACTTGTTGATCATGCTCATCGCACTCGTCGTGATCATCAGTTGGGCGATTTTGTTGCAGCTTTAGTCCGGTTGCGGCAATAAGCCAGCACAAATCTCCCGGATCGAACTTGGGGCGGTGGCAGCGTGGCGGCTCGTTGGTATCCTGCAGAGTTCAAGTTCAAATGGTACCTGGTGTTTGTGGTACTTCCGAAGTATTCCCTAATTGGATAACTGAATATGTCAAAGCGAATGATTTCTCACGCTATCCTCGCCGCTTGGTGCCTGGCCTTGGTACCACCGGCCTTTGCCCAGGACGAGGCAGGCGCCGATTCAATCGGCTATTTCCTCGGCTACTCCGTCGGCCAGCAAATGAAGCAGTCCGGCTTTGCCGAGGGCGATTTTTCGCTCGAATCACTGTCGCAAGGTTTTGCCGATGCGTTTGGAGGTAAAGAAGCCAAGTTGAATGACGAGCAACTGCAAGCGACGCAGCAGATGATTCAAACGATGTTGGTACAGCGTCAACAGCAGCAGATGGCCAAGAAGAAAGAGGAAGGCACGGCCTACCTGGCGGCCAACGCGAAGAAAGAAGGAGTGAAGGCGCTCCAGGGGGGTGTGCAATACAAGGTGCTCAAAGCCGGCGATGGCCCTTCACCAGGACCCACCGATACCGTCAAAGTTCACTACACGGGTAAGCTGATCAATGGAACCACCTTCGACAGCTCAGTCGAGAGAGGGCAACCGGCAACCTTCCAGGTCAACCAAGTCATCAAGGGTTGGCAAATGGCTTTGCAGCAGATGAAGGTCGGATCAAAGTGGATGCTTTATATTCCGTCTGAATTGGCCTACGGCGAACGTGGTAGTCAAGGCGCGATTGGACCAAATGAGGTTCTCGTCTTTGAAGTTGAATTGCTGGCAATTCAATAGTTCAGACCAGACCCTACTGCGACACAAAATTGGCTTGATCGAAATTGCTTTTCGATCAAGCCTCCGCTAAATAAGCTGCCACAACATCGTACCGGTTCGCTGCTCAAAGCACCGGCAGATCTCCTCGCCTAGTTCGTTGTATCCGCCGAAGCGGCTTCGCTCTCCGGCTCAGGAGCTTCAGTCTGCTCGGGAGCTTCAGTCTGCTCGGGAGCTTCAGTCTGCTCGGGAGCTTCAGGACTTTCAGGCGTTTTGTCATCCGCTTTTCCGGCGTCGACTGAGTTCGATTCTTTGGGGACGGCTGTCTCTGCTTGATCGCTGTCGGAAGCGTCCGCTGACGATGGATCGAACATTAAGGCGTTTGGCGTTTCTTCAGACTGTTCCACTGAATCATTCCGGTTCCGCGTGGCACGGACCTGTTCATATTCGAGTGCATTCATCCGGCCGTACTGGCCCATCAGTTCGGCGAACTCTCGAAGTGGGAAATCCTCAGGTAGTTCTTGCGAATCAATCGCAATCATGTAGCGACGCACTGATTCGAAGAGGTCTTCTGCAGAGTCATCGATCACGAGGACTGGGTAGGCATCTAAAATTTCTGCCCAAATCACGAAGGCTTGCTCGTACAGTTTGATCGCCTCGTCCAATTCCGCATCGGCGTTTGCTTTTTCGGCTTCATAAATCAAGCGTCTCGCCTTAACTGTTCGCTTTTCTTGTTCGGCCAACGCCAATGTTTCCCAGTAGTCAAAGTTGATCTGGGCTCGATAGCCCTCGGTTTTGTTGATTCGCAGTGCAAGGTCGTCAACCTCGCCAACCAAATTGACCGCTTCCAAGCGAACAGAAGGATCGCTTTTCGGCGCCAGCTTTGAAATATCTGGCTGGATTGCCGCTTGGACGTTTGGCATGACCTGACGCTCTTCATAAGTCATCTCTGCGAGCGGCTTTTGCCAAAACTCCTGGATACCTGCTGGTAGTTCGTCGATCAGGCGTTGCCGCTCGGCATCGAACGCTTCCTTGTTGAGTTCTCGGAACTGAGCGATTTTTTCCGCTCGCTGCTCATTAAGCACTTCGATTTGGCCGAGCTTGATCGTGAAGGGCGAAGTTGTCGGGATACTGCGATTGCCGAAGGCTTCCCAATCCTCCGACGCCATTCTCCAAGCATTTTGGGCACTCTCATCGAGGATTCCCTCACGCTCGATCGCCTCGGCGTGTTTGAATCGCCATTTCGGTCCTGTTTCGTAAAAGTTAAGTGGCGTTTGTCGGCGGATCTTCACGCCTGTATCAACCAAGTCGTAACCATGATTGAGCCAGAGTCGACCGACGAGCCAATTGTCGGGTTTTCCGAGTGGTCCCCGCGCTTCGGGACTATCGACGGCGATGTTCTCATTCATCAGTGATTCATGAAGCACCTCGTCGTCGGCAAACAGTTTTCGGAACTGTGTCTTCTCATCCGACATGCCCAGCTTCGCACCGTAGAACCAACCCGTGTACCAAACCAAACGCGGCGCGTTGGTGTTTTGACGGACACCCCGAGTCAGGAACTCAGTGCCCTCGCGGACCATCTCGTACCGCTGTCGGTAATCATCGAATTCTGTCGAAACGTTGTAAGCCAGATTGTGTGCTTGGTGTTCCCAAACCTTATCGAAGTGAGGCTGCAACAAGGCAATGTTATTGAGTGTCGCTTTCAGGCGATCCCATTCATGCTCAACGCGATACCGATGGGCGCGATTCCACAGCAAAGTGGCGGCGACACCTCGCAAACCGAGTGAGGCGAGCTTCATCGTTTCACTTGCCGGGCTGATCTCTCCCAAGTCACTCTCAGCGATGTTGTACTGGTGACGCATCTCGGAGAGTCGGCCACCTAAATTGTTCTTCCCTCCTGCTGGTTGCCCAAGCAGGTAGAGGGGGAACAACATGGCGAGTAACACCAGCAGATAGATGATCTTTCGACCCAGAATTGAAGTGCGATTCATGCTGCAATCTCACGCGATTTCAGGAAGAAGTAACTGATCATAAACGCCAAGATCACGTAACCGAGTGTGGCTGTGGCGTGTCTGAGTAAAAGAGCACCGAAGATGTCGAAGCCGCTAGCAGCGTACTCCGCCGTTCCTACCATTTTCGGCAGGTTTGGTAGCGCTGTTGCGATCGCGTCAAGCGAATAAATGATGCCTGCATCGATTGTCTTGATCACGCTGGCCGCTGCCGATTCAACATCGAGTTGCGTGGTCATCGCATCTTGCTTGAGAAGGCGAACCATCGACTCGATCGGACCACCACCCCTCTCGACACCTGAGTCAATGTAGTGACGTGTATCGTAGACCTGCTCGGCGGAGAATCCAAGCAAGACACAAACGAAGGTCGCGACCATCGCAACGGGTCCACTTAGAAAGGTGCTGAACATGACACCAAAAGCAATCACCATCGTCATCTGTAGCCAGATCGACAGATAAGCTTTCGTCAGGTTCCACCAAAAAGGCACCTCTGCTGGTCTAAAGTAAACGCTACTCTTCGTCACGCCGAGGTACTGACTACGGTCGAGGCAGCGGATAACAACCTTGATGCGATTGTCCTCATCAACAAGGTCTTCGAATACGTTCAGCATCCGGGTCTCGTTGTTATCTGTCCCCTCAATCTCAAGCGGCAGGATTCTCTCGTCGACTTTGTACTCATCAACGGAGAACGGAATCGGGTTACTCTCAACGTTGTTGGACGGGTGTTTCATCGTGATCGAGCCGCGAATTCCTGACTCGATATCACCTTTGAACGATCGGTAGGCACGCAAGGTCAAGTCGATTGGAATCCCGTCAGGATATTTCGCCGGGAAAACGTCTTCGAACAGGAATTCCGCGGCGCCAAGCGTTCCGCCTTCGATGTATCCGTGCGTTATTTTTCGGCTTCCCTGTGACAAGCCGATTACCCGCGCGATTCCCGAACTGCCGTACCCGCCCTCGTCGATTCGTTCGTTACCAATGTCGACGCCTTCCTCCTTGGCATCTCCGGATCTATCGAAGAATTGGACCTCTCCGTAGGACGGTACACGGGCTCGCAGGGCACCCCTTGGTGGGCCGATCACGAAGTCTCCAGCGTCGGTCTTCGTCACCACATGCCGGTGGCCACGAACGATATCGGTCAGTCCGAGACCGTTCGCATCCGGATCGATGCTGAAAGTGTGTTTATGGTTGCGAACGTAATCCGTCTCACCCTCCAGACGACCGTCACCGACATCTTGGACATCAGTGACTTGCTCATGCGAATGGTCTAAGCCACGCCTGACGAAAATGTAGCTGGCGAACCCCATCGGAATCAGCATGAGCGTCCCGACTGCCACAAAACCAAGCATTCGGCCGAGTACGATCTCCGTCGCCCGGACCGGCTTGGTGACGATGGTATAGATCGTCTTGCTTTTAATATCAGCAGGCAAAGAGAAGGCGCTGATGAAAAGTGCTAGCGCCAAAATTAAGTAATTCGTGGCGGTAAGTACAAAGCTGATGTAGAGACGCGCGGGGTCGTCGCTTTCTGGATTGAGATACCATCCTGCCAGCAACAGCACCACCAAGAACAAGCCCACGACGAATAACACTCTTCGCCGAATTGCTTCCTTAAACGCCAATCGTGCGAGAGCAATAATTCGAGAAGCGGAGGTTCCGGGTAGATCGAAGCGGATCAAATCTCTCACGGCACGAGCGACGGCGTAAAAGCCCTCGGATGGTCCATAACGGGCCGCCGAAACGATATATCCGATCAGCAACCCAAGTACGATCGCGAGAACGAATAGCACGATGCCTTGCAGGAACGCGCTCTCTAAGAATGCATCCGGTCGCATCAACCATTCGTAGTAGGACCAGAAGTCCTCTGGTTGCAGTGTCATTGCGCGGCCTCGGAATCGTTCGACGCGTCAGCGGCTTCGGTCTGGTCATCCGATGTCTCGCCCGTCGCGGGGCCTCCGGTCACGCGGCGGGCACCCGGCCGAGCTTCGCTTTCACGAACGATGTTGAGGAATAGATCTTCCATCGTCGCCGTCGGGTTATCGATTGACTTCAGATTTCCGCCATGTCGTTTGATGACCTCAGCGATTTCAGTCTTCGCCTCTTCACTGAGCCCTTCAGCGTGCACCTCGGTAATGTCCTGCACCTTGAGCAGGTCCGACACTCGTCCGAGTTCTTTGAGTTCGCCCTGGTGCAAGATAGCCACGCGGTCGCAGACGTCTTGGACGTCAGCAAGTTGGTGGGAGCAAAGCAGCACTGTTTTGCCTTGGTCACGGAGTGCCAAGATCAGGTCCTTCATTTCTCGCGTTCCGATTGGATCCAGCCCAGTAGTGGGCTCATCCAACAGAATCAGGTCAGGGTCATTGATCAACGCTTGGGCTAAGCCAACCCGTCGGGTCATCCCCTTGCTGTATTCACGAAGCTGTCGGTGTTTCGCCCCTTGAAGTCCGACCAGTTTGATCAATTCATCGACACGTCGTTTTCGCTCGGCTCCCGACATGTTGAACAAGCGGCCGTAGAAATCGAGTGTTTCTTCGGCGGTCAGGAATCGATAGAGGTACGATTCCTCAGGCAAATACCCGACTCGCTCATTCTTGCTTGTCTCGGCCGCATCTTGGTCGAAGACCAGTACTCGGCCGCTGCTGGGGAAAAGCAGGCCGAGAATCAGCTTGATCGTGGTCGATTTGCCGCTGCCATTGGGCCCCAGCAAACCGAAAATCTCGCCTCGGCGGACTTCGATATCGAGAGATTTCAGTGCACGGACCTTCTTTCGGCCCCAGAAGTCCCGATAAATCTTACTTAGATTGCGTGTTTCGATGACGACGCCGCTATCCGGCTGGTCGCCACTGGGCTCGGCTGAAACGGAAGATTCCGTCTCATCGACCGCGGTTGATTCGGTATCCACGATCTAAAAATCCACTTGGAGGTCTGGAAACAGAAGATTTGCGAAAGAAGAATCCGACGGCGGACTCCGGGCGGAGCTCGAAGTCGATCTCGTCGACGGAGAGTGTTAGCTACGGGCCGCCGCCGCGAAGTGTTCGTTTTTTTGTCGTTCTTTGAAACCCCTTCCTTATCCGGATCTCCTTGAATTCGGTTTCGGTAGAGGTGGACGATTCGAGCCCTAGTTATTGCCCCACGCCTACCAGGGATTGCTATCAAACCGGATTTATGACGCAAACGCCGAGGCAAATTGACGGATTAAAGGCTTCCTAAGCCTGGTTGGCGTTCGGGCCGGCGTTGCGAAGAGCTGGCGGCCGAGCTACGCGGCGTTGGGATGGACCCATTTCGCTTCCCGGTCAGGAGTTCCTTTTTCGCCCCAGTTCGGCCTCTATAAGGGTCTGCTGATTTTGGGCCCGCTGGCGTTTTTGGGAGCCGGCTGGTCTCGTCCATTGAGGAATCTGCATTCTGCGAACGCAAAACCAATCGTATCGGAGGCATGATTTTGTACCGGCGGCCTCGTTGCGTATCGGAGGCATGTTTTGATTCCACGTGGCTCATGGAGACCTGCTCCCGAAGTGGTCCGCTGAATTTGCGAGTGACTCAAGGCAATACTTCCGCTCAGACGCTCGCCGAGAATCGGAAAGGCCATTAAATTGATTGCGTTGGTCAGATCGTTCGAATCGGTTATCAATCGCCTCGCTGCCCAGATCTGTTTCGCCCGCCAGAATCGCTCCGACACAGCCCGTTGACCGAACAGCCCCCCGTGACTTCTGAGCCGCGCTCGGCCGACCCCTATCAGCGGTCGTTGGAATTTCTATACGACCGGTTGAATTACGAGCGGCAGGTTCGAGGGGCAGCGAAGTATCCCTTTGGCTTGCAACGTATCACCGAACTTATTGGGCGGCTTGGGCTGAGTCGTTATCTGTATCGACCCGGGGTCGAGCCTGAAGTGCCGCTTGTTCATGTGGCAGGGACAAAGGGGAAAGGATCGACCGCTACGATGGTGGCCAGCGTTTTGGCGGCAGCGGGATACCGCACAGGCCTCTATAGCTCACCACATCTGCATTGTCTGGAGGAGCGATTTCGAGTGAACGGCCAGCCTTGTACGCGGGATGACATGGTCGCCTTGGTTGACCGGGTCCGGGCCCCGGCGATGGAGGTTGGGGAGAATAATGGGCCACCATCTTTCTTTGAACTGACCACAGCGATGGCGTTCTTGCACTTTGAAAATCGTGGTTGTGATGCCATTGTTGTAGAAGTTGGTTTGGGGGGACGCTTGGATAGTACAAACGTTTGTTCACCAAGCGTGACGGCTGTGACCTCGATTGGTCTCGACCACCAGCAGGTACTAGGGAACAGTTTGGAGGAGATCGCGGGAGAAAAAGCTGGCATCATCAAGTCGGGGATTCCAGTCGTCAGCGGTGTGACTCAGCCGCAGCCAGCCAGCGTGATCGCGGAGCGAGCCGATGCGGTAAACGCCCCTCTATTTCAAATCGCTGAGCATTTCGATTGGGAGCATGTTCCCAATCAGGTATGGGGTTCAACGGTGACGGTCGCTGGCCGCTGTAGCCCACTGAGCGACCATCAGCAGTTCGAGTTGGCGATGGATGGCGCCCACCAGGCAAAAAATGCGTCGATTGCGACTGTTTTGATCGACCTGCTGCGGCAGCAAGGTCTTCAGCTTGACGATGCTGCTTTACGAAATGGAATGGCAAGCAGCCAATGTGCGGGGCGAATCGAACATTGGCAATTGAGTGATGGTCGATTGGCAATCATTGATTCCGCTCATAACGAAGATTCCGTCTCAGCCCTATGCCAAACACTCGAACATCGATGTTCGGATCGGCCGATCACAATGGTTTTTGGCACAAGTATCGACAAAACCGCCGAGCCAATGCTAAAGCGGTTGATGGCGATCTCCTCGCAAATGGTGCTAACTCGATTTCTTGGGAATCCAAGGTTTCGGGATCCCGCGCTGTTGCTCCCGCTCGTTCCGCCCGAGTTCGCTGACCAGACCACGGTTGTGGACGATCCGATTCGGGCATGTGAATTCGCCTTGGCCGAAACGCCGCCCGGCGGCGTTCTGGTGATCTGCGGATCCTTTTTTTTGGCGGCCGAATGTCGTCACTGGGTGCAGGATCGGGCTGCTTGCCGGTCGCACTAGTCATGAGCGCGACAGACATGCAGGAGACTTAGGCGAGTGGCAAGACGGGTCGGTCGAGACTCGGCGAGTCCCGCTGAGAGTTCGACATTGATCCGGATCCGTTTTTCGGGAACGATCCCTGCATTGTTAGAGCGAGTTGAAGCGAACAGGATCAAGATGCTCCGGTTACGCGAGACGAAGAAGTCGCTTCAGGTACGCGAGACAAATCGGGAGTGTCAGCTAGGAAGCCGATTTCTGATTTGGTTGTCGAAGGGCTCGCTGCAGATTTTCTAAGCGGTCGATGCGTTGGTCAACTTGTTGCAGCAGGGTCTGTACGATCACGATTCGTGTGTCGAGATCCGCTTTCAGCTCCCGTTGCAGGTCGAACATCGCTGCCTGCCAGCGCTGGGTTTCAACGGGTGCACCGGCCAGTGGTACGGCAGGATCTTTGTAATCACGAATCGCCTTGACTGCTTTGTTGGCGACACGTGCATTCTGGTTGAGCTGTCGCCGAGACTTAATCTGTCGACGGGCTAGGACCCAGCCGAGCATGACGAATCCTGCCACGAGCAGAAGCTGGGCCTGCTGTATCGGGGCCAGGCTTTCAGCGACCAAGTTGATACTTCGGGGAGGAAGATTTGACGAGAACACAGGGAATCTCCAAAAAGAGAGCGACCTCTGGGCTAGTTTCGACACATCCGTTTGGCCCGCTGACACGTTCTGCAAAAGGTGCGATGGGGATAGAATTGACGGTTACAGGAATCAGGCCAGGCGGAGTTGATGCCATCGACTGGTCTCGTGGGCTGGACGAATTTGCCGATCTTTAGAAGTGGAACGGGATCACCGGGATGGCTGAGGATACGACGATCGAAGTGTGGCACGCAGCCAGTTCGACAGCGGAGCCGGGCAAGTTGGAACAGACTTGCGAGGCCTGGTTAGATGCCAGTGAGCGGCTTCGCGCGGATGCTTTCCGAGTTCCAACCAGTCGCAATCAGCATGTTGTCGGCCGCGGCATGGCGCGACGATTGCTCGGTGCGGAGGCAATCGATCCTGAGTTCATTAGTTTTGCGACGGAACCACACGGGAAACCGTATGTGGTGAAACCGGAGGAAGCGAAGCGTCCCTTCAACGTGGCCCACACCGATGGCTTGGTAATGTGCGGTATCGGAAATGAATCTCATCGCTTGGTGGGAGTCGATGTCGAACGACTCGACCGTCGTACCGATCCTGAATTAGCTGAGCGATTTTTTTCGAATCCGGAGGTGGACTTCTTGCGGCAATGCAGTGGGGAGTCGACGCGGCAGGCTACCTTTCTGAAAATCTGGACACTCAAAGAATCGTTTATCAAGGCAATCGGGACTGGTTTACAAACTCCCCTATCAGACTTTACGTTCCGCTCCATTGATTCGGCGACCCCCACGATTGAAATGCTCAATCCGAATTTGAATCATGGCATGACCTGGAGATTCTTTTGCTTCGAGCCCCGCCCCGGATTCATTGGGGCGATCGCTGTCGCACCTTATGCGGCTGACGCCACGGTATCGATCCGGCTACGAAGTTTTGACGAACTCGTGTAGTTAGTTGGGCTGGTTGATGTGAGTGGCGGGATTGCTCGGAACGGCGTTGCCGCCTGTCGCCTCGTCGTGAAACTTGCGGGAAGTGGGCCGGATCGGGAATTGTTACCGAAAGAATGTCGGGATTATGCGAATCCTGTCAGCCGGTTGTGCCGATAAATTCGCTTGAAGCGGTCCTTCCAACGTGTTGGATCAAGCGGGCGATCTCTCGTGAAGTTCGATTTGCCGCCGGAAAGACAGCTTCATTGCCACAAATACATTAGGGGGGCCTTGCTCGTGTCCATTGAGACCGGGTACGGCTGTGTCGTTAGCACGTTGGGGAACTGACGAGGCTGAGACGCGATGACAATCGAGGTGCCATCATCATTGGGTGCCTTTGAGAGTCGTCCCCGCAAGTGAAAACCCGGCTCCCCGCCATGCGGCAGCCGCCGCGGAGACGTTTGCGATGCAACGAATGACTCAACGATACAAATTAGCCTTGCTCGCCTTACTGGCGATGACAATGGGGGCGACGACCGCTTCGGCGCAGTCGTCCGCGGTACGCCAAGCCAACATAGATTATGAGGCCTCTGGCTACGTGACGCCTGCTGGCATGCAGCATCCCTCGCTTTATCAGGGTGGTGTGATGCCAGTCGGATATGCGATGGCCTGTGATGGCGGCGACACCGGATATGGCGGTTACGGTCCTGGTAGTTGTGGACCTGCTGGGTGTGGCAACGGAAATTGTGGGCCATTGGGCTGCGGTGGCTTGCTCAGTGACCTGTCGAGCGGTTGCGGATGTGGCCTTTGTGGGGGCCTCGCCTCTCACCGTCTGTTCTGCATCTTTTGCCAAGGTAACGGGTGTGCCGTTTGTGAAGCGTGCCATCCCTTGGCGTTGGGCAGCTGTTTAAAGAAGCTACTGCCCTACACGCGGGCAGGCCTATGTGCTCAGCGTTGGTACGATTTGAGTGCTGAAGCGGTCTTCCTCGGACATTCGAGTGGCGGAGTGAATGAGGCACTCACTTCCCGCGGAGCATCCGGTCCGATCGTTCTTTCCACGGGTGATGCTGGGAGCGGTGACGATCTCGAGGCCGGCGTCCGCTTGTCGGGTGCTCTGATTTGCGGCGTTGGCGGCAACATCGAAGGCACCTACATGGGCGGAAACCAGTGGAACACCTCGGCTTCGGTGACGGGTATCGGCGACTTGTTTTCGGTCATTAGTGACTTCGGGGTAACACCGACGGCCGGCGGCTTTGCAGATACGGACTCACAAGATAGTCAGCAGGTTTCGATCGCCAGTGAGTTCCACAGTGCGGAATTGAACTACCGGCGACGCTGGATGGGGCCCTATTGCCGCTTCCAGGGTTCGTGGTTGGCTGGTTTGCGATATCTGCGATACGAGGACGGTCTGACGTACTCCGGTACCGGTGCTGGCGGCAGTTTCATCATCGATGACCAGTTGACCAACGATATGTTCGGGGTCCAGGGCGGCTTTGATCTGTGGTGGAATCTCTGCCCCGGTATCAATCTCGGTATGGGGATGAAGGGTGGTTGGCTTGAAAACAAGGTTGACCGTGACACCCGCTATCAGACCTTTGTAGTGCCGATCGATCAAGGATTCGACAGTACCGATCACAACGATACGGTGTTTGGCGAATTTGAAGCGAAAATGATCTACCGCTTCAGCCATTCTTGGGCCTTCCGAACGGCTTACTACGCCTTGGCCGTGGATGATGTCGGCTTCGGCGTTGTGGATGCAGATTCGATCTTCAACACATTCCAGGGCAGTCCACCACAACCGCCGCGAAGCCAGACCAACTCACTGGTAGTGCAAGGTTTCAGCTTCGGAACCGAGTACGTCTGGTAGAGGATTCGCATCGAATCATGTGAGTGAAACCCGCCGAACATCGCGTTCGGCGGGTTTTTTCGTGATATCCCACGATCTCTGGCCAATTTCTCTCAGTTTGTTGAAGTCCCGCTCCGGAGACCCTATTTCGTTGAAATTGTTGGTTCCACAGGGCTTCGTGGTGGCGTCCCGGTACGATCCCAAAGGGTTGGGAACGTTAAAACCCCGTAATTAGCGGGTGATTTAGCGTGCTGGTCACCGGCAGAGGGGGGGCAGTCTCGGTTCAAGCTTCTGCGCGGAATGCGCTGGTTTTGTCGGGTGTACCGGAACTTTGTCCCCCGCTGAGCATCATAGAGGATGCGTTTCGTTGACACCCCCTAGGGTCCAATTAGAATCGCAACACGACCCTTGTCCATTCACTACATTTTCCCCATTTATTCGCTCCGGAAAGCTGTTTACTGCCCCCCGTAACGAGTAATCAGGAAAATCGACAACAAGGCCGAAATTGAAATTCTCCGTGATTGGTTGTGCCAACTAAGATACGGATCATCTTCACCCGGCCTCGACGTCCGTGAACAAACCCATCAACTGAATCTCTCGGATCAACAACTGCCACTCGCTGGAAGTTGTTGTTCGTAAGTTTGGCAGAGACCCTCGATGATCAAACGAAGCGAAGCGAAATCAAAGAACACCCGACGCAAGCATCGCTCGGCCGAAGCCCGTCCCAAGCGGCGATTGCAGATGGAAGGGCTCGAGCGGCGAGAGTTATTGGCCGTCTTGTTGGAGCCACCGACACAGCCACCAACGCAACTGCCTGAGTATCCAATCAATCGCAATATTGGGGCTGTCCAAGCCTTCACGGCCATCGAGTCAGAGCGACTGAACGAGACTGGTCAAAACGACTTCCTCACGAATGCTGATATCCTGCCTCTTGGCACGGGAGCGGGTCAGCAAGACACGATTGATGTCAGCGGGCGTCTGCCCGTTGGCTTGGCGGTTTCCAACACGAGCGGGTTTACTGCTGACATCGATACCTTCGGGTTTGATCTTCGGGCCGGTGACATCTTGGACGTTGCTACCTTGGGGGCCGCCGGGGGAATTACTATCCGTGACGCCAACAACTCGCTGCACATGAGCAACGATGTGTTGATTGGAGGCGTCGTTGAACCTCGCCAAGATCGAGGTAACGCCAACGCCACGGTTGTGATCCCGAGTGACGGTCGATATTTCGTTACCATCGCGCCGCAACTTGGTGATACGACCGCGAATTATGTTCTTGGTTTACGCGTCTACCGACCGGTAACCGAGAGTCTTGCGATTGGCGACACCCAGATTCTTTATCTCGATTACAACGGGGCTGTGATCGACAATAACATTTTCAATCAGCAATTGGCGGACGACAACGCGGGTCTTCCGGTTGGCGGGGTGACTCGAGTTCGGAGCTTGTTAGACTCCCTACCAATTCTTGGTCTTCAATTCGGTGACGTGGCCGCCGCCAACTTCATCATTGATACCGTCAATTCCGAGATGGAACGGATTTTCGACGATTTGGTTTTTAAGGGAAATAATGGCGACATCGAGTCACCCAACGCGAACCTGGGAGACTATGGTTTTCGCATTCTCAACAGTCGTGATCACTTCGGAACCGTATCGTTCGACGATCCACGTGTTTCGCGGTTGCTAGTCGGCGGCACAGGAGCGGACTTTGGTGTGGAAGGCGTTTTTGGAATCGCCGAAAATGTCGACATCGGGAACTTCAGATTGAACGAGTTGGGCATCTTTGCCCTCGATGCATTCGCCGACATTGCACCTGATGTTCCTCGGGGGCCATCTTCGAGCGACTTGGACATTATCGCAAGATTTTTAGGGTCAGTTGCCGCTCACGAAGCCGGGCATATTCTCGGGGCGATCCACACCGAGAATGGGGATGATCCACCGGATGGAGCTGGATTCAATGCCATCAATACGGTCTCGGATGCTGGTGGAACGGATAGTTCTTTAATTTACATGCTCGGCCTTGGGCCGGACTTCGTGTTCGGAACTCGCGATGATGTTCTGCCGACCTTCAACGATGACTTCTTCCAAGTGGGTGAGGTGCCCGATTTGGAAGGTTTCGCATTCAATCGCGTCACCGGGGCCCTGGCTCACGGTTTGTCTAGTGGAAAAGTCGGGACGACAGTTAGCGGTCGGGCTTTCAATGACTTGAATAGCGACGGGATCGGTACCAACGATCCAGGATTGCCAGGCGTATTTGTGTTTGCGGATGCGAACAACAACGGCGTTTTTGATCCAGCGGAGGCGAGTGACGTAACCGACTTGAGTGGCAACTTCAACCTGGACGTTGGATCAAGAGTTGTCAACGTAGTTGCTGAAGAGCCCATCGGCTTCGGCGCAACTACTCCTACCGTCGTTTCTGGTGCGACAGCGAACATTGCGTTCGGTTTCAGCCAGGCAGGTGAGAGAAGCACTGGTGTGGTGTTCAGCGACAATAACGGAAACCGCTTCCGCGATCCGGGTGAACCAGGCCTTGAAGGTGTCTTCGTTTACCTCGACTTGAACGGTAATGACGTTCCAGAGTTGGGAGAGCCTCGAACTATCTCGGAAGAAGACGGTAGTTACCAAATGCCCTTCCCCGGACCTGGTCCCTACACGATCCGTGTTGTGACCGAAGCCGGCTTTGAGCTCACGACACCTGTCACTGGTGAATACCCGAACGGGACGCCAACCGGAACTGACTTTGACTTTGGATTCTTGCCTTCGCTTGACTACGGTGATGCTCCTGACAGCTACGGTACCACGGGCTCCTTGGGTGCAAAGCATGGAATTACCAGCGGCCTGACGATTGGTGCTGCAGTCGATCGTGAACTCGAAGGCCAGCCAAACGCGACGGCGACTGGCGATGATATCGCTGGCGTTGACGACGAGGATGGGGTTTTGCTGCTCAGCCCATTGGGGCCAGGTGCAGAAGCGACCTTCTCTGTCGAAGTGAATAATACGCTGGGTGGAGTTGCCTATCTCCAGGGCTTCATGGATTTCAACGGAGACGGAGACTTCACTGACGCCGGTGAGCAGTTTGCTCAGGATGTCGTCGTTGCTTCTAACTTTGTCGGCTCGCAGCAGGTTCTCGTGAATGTGCCGACCAATGCCAAGGTTGGTGATACGTTCGCTCGCTTCCGACTCAGCCAGACACCGGGTATCGGTGCTACTGGTTTTGCTGAGACCGGCGAAGTGGAAGATTACACGTATCCGATTTTGACCGAGGCTCGCTTAGCGAATAACGATACTGCTTCGGTACCTCGCAACAGCACCCAAGAAATTGAGGTCCTGGCAAATGACTTCCAAACCTCTCAAAACCCACTTGAGATCAGAAACCTAATCCTGATTGGGACCGAGCAGCCATCGGGGCAAGCATTTACCACGGAAGGTTCGGTTCGAATTGCAGATGATTCCAAATCAGTCTTCTACACGCCACCAACTGGCTTCATTGGTTCTGATACTTTCGGCTACACGGTCGTCGACAGTCTTGGTAACAGTGACACCGCGTATGTGAATGTCAATGTGACCTTCGAGACAGCTGTTCCAATTGCATTGGACGATATCTTCTCGCTACCGGAAGGATCCAATGATCGCGCCCTGAACGTGCTCGATAACGATATTTCCAGCGTTGCTGGTGGAATTTCGATTGTGAGTGCCACGCGAGG
>JBMYRF010000006.1:192954-205424 GCA_049602075.1 Rubripirellula sp. | reverse complement strand
ATCCCGACATCACCTTTGGGCCACTCTTCAACCGACCGGGTGCGTTGCAGCCACCTGCCGACATTGATACCCCCGGCTTGGTGGACGAAGTTGGAGCCGTCCAGGCGATCAATGATGTGAAGGCTCATGAGGGACCTGCCGAGCTGTTTACGATCCGGATGAAAGCTCGTTCGCCCGGCGTTGCAGTCATCCAGGGCGATCCTGCCGACTTGGATGAAAGGCCGCAGAGCGAAACGATTCTAAAACGCGTCGTTCCTGATGACGGGCTGGGCGATCGAGCTCTAAGCGTGGCCGAGCAGCGTTTTGGAAGCGTCGAGCTAACGATCACTCCGCGGTCCGGTGAATTTACCTCTGCGATCGATGATTCCTACCCAGATTCGATCGATTCCGATGGCAACGTTATCTCCAACCCTTTGGGTGGTACGAATAGCTTCCGACTGGATGTGTTGGCCAACGATAACCTTGGGGCGACCGGCAACATTCGCGAGTTCACAATCGTTCAAGAGTCTGATGCTCTTGGCAGTGTGACGATCGACACCAATGGTTCTTCGAACCTGAACGAGGCTGTGCTGCGTTACTCACCAAATGGTGGAGCGAACGGATTGGCACAATTCACCTATCGAATCGTTACTGAGGACAATATCGTCAGCACGGCTGAAGTGACGGTTTCACTTGGCGACCAGCGGGCGACTTCGGATGTTGCCTTTGATATGTCACTCGTCCAAGGTGATGGATCGGGTCAGCCACTCGATCCGGCAACGATTGGGCTGAATGATCGAATTGGCGTTCAAGTTAACGCAACCGATCTGCGTTTTGCTTCCACTTATGTATTCGCGGGCTACATGGACGTGCTTTACAACGCGGATGTGTTGCGTCCTAGCCAGACGGACCTGAGCGATGGCTTTGACTTTGATGTCCGGTTTGGTGCCGATTATGCTCAAGATCCGAACAATGCAGCGACTGCTGCTCGTCCTGGAATCATCGACGAAGTTGGAACATTCGCCACCGAGTCCAATGTCGACAACGGTGGTGAGTTGTTTACCTTATTCTTCGACGTGATTGGCTCCGGCCCGCTCGGACTGGTTGGATCACCGGCGGACTCCGAACCGTTCAGCTTCACGTTGCTGTTTGGTCAAGACGATGAGGTTCAGGTTTCTAAGATCCGATTTGATAAGCTGGACGACGTCCTGAATACCCGAATTCGGCAAGACGTCGATGGCGACGGCTTTGTCTCGCCACGAGATGCACTGTTAGTGCTCAATGACCTCAGTCGATCATCGGCTGAGGGCGAACAGGCGGGGTCTTCATCAGGCGGAAACGTCTACTACACCGATGTTAACGGTGACAATCAAGTCACACCAATTGATGCACTTCAGGTCATCAATTACTTGATCAGGAACCGATCGGGTGATGCTGCTGGCGAGCAATTGGTTGGACTGCAAGGTAATCCAGTCAGTGATTCGAGCGACGAAGTGGTCAGTGATGAGGTTGTCTCAGATCTGAGCGATGAGTCCAACATCGTGGGAACCCCTTCAGCGGATTCGTCGAATACGACGAATGTAGGTTTGGTTTCGTCAGACTCTGGTATGGCCGACGATGACGACGACGATCTACTATCATTGCTGGCTGATGACGTCGCTGATCATTGGAGCTAATCGGAAGTCGAATTTGGGATGGAGCAGTTCGCTGCTCCCATTGGTGAGTCGTTTTGTCCCTGGCCAAACTTCAGTCTTGCAAGACGATTAAAATTTGAATCAACACAACGGAGCAAAGGTGTCCACCTGCTCCGTTGTTTCGTTGAAGGCTTGCCTTTTTTCAAGATCGGGCGTGAAATGCCGACCTGGATGACGCCAATCAGCGGAATTGGTCGACTCTGGGATTGGTTTTGCCATCCAAACCGCTCATCATGGAGGTGAGTCCATGGGGCAGTCGGTTCCAGGATTGTGGACGCTTCATTCCCATTCAAGAGCATATTCAATTGTCTTTCGAGCCCTTTTCGGTGCAATGTCTGACATGCGGTAGTCGGTTGCGGGTGACCGATCCAGCGATTGTTGGGACCATTGCAGCCTGTCCCAAGTGTGCCTCGATGGTGCAAATTGAGCAGGATCCAGCAGACGCGACTGCCGCGCCGCAGCAGGTCGCGGTTGGTCATGCCGATGTTGACAGCCAGGCGATTACACAAGGTTCAATCGCGACCGAACAAGAAGCAGACCTTCCGGAACTCACCGATGTTCATGGATTCAGTGGTGATTCTTCCGGTTCCAACAATGACGGCGTGCCACCCGATTGGCAGAGTGCGGGGACGCAGCGTACTCGACAGATCGTCTTGATTTCTCTGCTCTCAGTGACTGGATTGATCACTGCGATCGTGGTCTTTGCATGGTTCGTCCGCAGTTTTGGTGAGGGTTCAACCGTCGCCGATAGCGGGACTCAGGTTGTTGATGTTGACCCTGGTACTGACCAGGATCAGGCCGAAGCGGGCGAGACCCAGGCTGACCCAAATACTGACCCGAATGTTTATGGCGATACCGTCCCGAATGCGAATGGCGATAACGGGGCCGAGTCGACAAATGAAGGTTCAGTCACCGGATCAAATCCAGCCGTGCTCGATTCGAATCAAGCCGAGATGGTCGATGTCTCCACTGCGGAAGCATCTCAGAGTGTGGCTGCTTCAGGTGCACCCCCAAGTGATCTAACCCCGCAGTCTCCGCTTGACGTTCCAACACAACCAAATGTTCCCGGCTTAATGCCAGTCAATCCGCTTGCGAACGATCCTGAGCCAGAAGCGGGTGGAATGCAGGCATTACCACCCGAGTTAGAAAAATACACCAGGTTTCTATTGGATGAGGGTCAGGTGGAAGAAACGACCCTGCCGGCTCCACCCAGCATGCAGGACATCGAAATTGATGATGCCGCAGATCAGGATTTCAACTCGCTGGGTATGGCAGCACCGAGAGAGCTGAATTTGAAAGGCGATCTCGCGATTCGGATGGCATTTGCATCGGAGGGTTATCCACTGGCTGATCTGATCTTGTTGATCAGCCAGGCCACCGGCGTGCCGATTCAAATTGATTGGGTTTCTTTTGATCTAGCTGGCGTACCAATCGACCAGCAAATCGCCATCGCCAAAGGCTGGAAGACAGCGCGCGAAATGTTGGATCTGACCGCTGAATCTTTAGGCGCTGAATTGCGAGCAGAAAAAACACTGCTGATTCTGACACTGAATGATGACTCGTTTCAGCAGACGATCGGTTCGTTGACCGACCTTGGCGATTTTGGTGCGGAAAAGACTTCGGCGACTGCTGTTCTGAACGGCTTTCTGGACGCGAATCCCGAATTGGCGAAGTTAGCTTTGGGTGAAACCCGCGAGCAGCAACAGTTAGCTGGTTTAGCTGTTGAGGGATTGCGGAGGATGCGGGGCGTCCCGTCAAAGGTTTCTGATGTGGCACTCAGTCGCTGGGCTAGCGGGATCGAAAACTCCGTGGAGTGGCCGCTTGTAACCGGTGGGGAAGCGGGCCCACAAGCTGATACGCCGATCACACTCGCATCATTGCTGCGGCGAACTGCGCGACGAAATCAATCTACCTGTATCGTCAACTGGTACGATGCCCAACGCCGTGGGGCCAGTCCCGAATTGGTGATGATTCCGCACGCCAAAGAAGATGCGGGAGCAATGCTCGGTGACGCCTTGAAGAAGTTTCCACTGCAGACGCGACGCGTCGATGCGAAACATTGGTGGGTTGGAACCGAACCCACGTACGATCGCTTGACCGCCGTCGTCTGGACACCGCCGTTGGGTGATTCGAAAAATGAATTCCTAAAGCAGATTGACACAATCATGCAGGGTGCATCTGCGGATACCTACCGCCTCGCTTATGATCAAGTAAGCGACCGAGCGCTGATGCTGTTGCCAAGATTCATCGTGCGACAATTGCCAAAAATTGCATCGTCGATTGCGGCGAATTAAAGTCGCCACGTCATGGTGGTGGCCAATCTGTGGGTGAAATGATGGTTCATCGCGAAGTGTTCGGTTGGCTGGAGCGATCGTGATGCTCCAGCGCTGAGAGGGAATGCCGCGGGGCCCCTACCCTGCTAATCATCTGCTGTATTCGAACTGCTGGTGTGGATGTG
Organism: Rubripirellula sp.; assembly: GCA_049602075.1. Taxonomy (GTDB): domain Bacteria; phylum Planctomycetota; class Planctomycetia; order Pirellulales; family Pirellulaceae; genus Rubripirellula. The sequence goes on along the minus strand of JBMYRF010000006.1, from coordinate 201,293 downwards.
TCTCGCAAGCAGATCAAGCCGTTGCCGTGGCTGTTCAGCGTTTGCTGGTTCTGTTTGTCGATTGTCTATCAGTTGGGCAATTCAGCAGGGATCAATTGCACGCCACCGTCTGGCGCGTCTGCCATCCGCCATCCTTCGCGAATGTAATTATGGCAATCGATACAGGTCGTCGTCATTTGCAGATAGGTAAAGGAGACGCCTTCGTGATTTCGCTGCGATGCTAAATGTTCCAACTTGCTGCACTGACGGCGAAACTCGGTTGCGTAGTGTTCGTAGACTGCATCTCGAGCGCGTGGCCACTCTGCGGCTTCGCTGATCTGTTTCATTTGTTTGGCGGCATGCCCGATCAATCGAAAATCTTCCGATAGTAATCCTTCCAGTACGTTCTGGGAGCTCGATAGCTTGGCTCGCATCAGTACCTGGGTTTCTTTGATCGGTGCGGTGGGTGGATCAGCCGCCTTGGTGAGAAATGGTGCGACCGCAAGTCCGGTTACCAAAGTGATCCCTGCCATCCATAGTCGCTTTTTCATCTGCCCATCCTCCTGCGATGATGATTGTCGTTCCTCAAATTCATGTTAGCCTGGCCGGTGTGTGGGGCCGGTGCCCGCTGCGTGATTCGCTTGGTGCATGTGATGTTTAGATCCTCACCCAATCTTTTAACCGAGCGTGTTCGAAGATCATTTCATGCTGGACTTGTAAATCCTGTCCCATCCCAGCTTCGGACGCTCGCTCGAACATGGCAATTGCAATCGCGACATCGACGTAAGCCAACCCGACTGCGTTGAAGTAAATCCGCTCATCATCCGATTCGCGACCTGGTTTGCGGCCAGCGATCAAATCGACCAAATTGCCATGAATGTTTTGGTCAGTCAGTTCACCGTCTTTGTACATACGGCTGAGTGTCTGGGTGCGATGTTTGACGGTGTCCCAGTCGTCACAAACGATCTTGTCGCATCGTTTTGCCACCGCGTAGTCATCCTCCCAGCCACCGACGTGGCTGTAGAAGGCTCCGGGCTTGACCCATTCTGCTTTTAAAAGTGGTGCTTGTGCGCTCGTCGCAGTCACAATAATGTCAGCGTCGGAGGTTGCTTGGCCAAGGTCACCGGAAGTCATTTCAAACTTCATCTCAGGCAAAATCGCTCGCATTTCGCTCTCAAAACGCCGCTCTTCCTCGCCTTCTTTTGCCGCCACTCGACAGATTTCCAACGAGGGAACGGCGGTCTTCATCGCGATTAAGTGCATTTTGGCCTGTTCGCCTGCGCCGATGAAGCCGATCGATTTGCTGTCGGACCTCGCCAGATATTTTGCAGCGACCGCGCCCATTGTTCCCACACGAACGTTGCTGCACAGCGTTCCCTCCATAAAAGCGATTGGGAACCCATGTTCGATTTCGGACAAGATGATAACGGCGGACAGATTTTGAATACCGTGGCGAATCGGATTCGGTGGAAACACTGAAACCCACTTCACGCCGCAGATTTTCCGAGACTTGAAAGTTGCTGGCAGGCAATTGATCCGTTCCTGCGTTTCATCGTTAAAGATCTGGACGATTTTTTCGGGAAATAACACATCACCCTGATCAAATGCGTGAATTGCACGCTCTGCAGCTTCCATGGCCATGCCAACATCCAGGCAGCCGGAGCCGAGCAGGTCTTCTTGGGAGAAATAACGGCAGTGAATTTCATGCGCGGACATCAGGAATTCCTCGGGAGACCAAAGAGCGGACCGTATTTAAATAGCCATCAATTGTAGAATGAGCGGCACATTACGTGCCAAGATTGGTGTGGGACGAAAGTGATGCAGACTGCGATGCACGCGCGACGATCTGCACAACGAGCGCGCGGAATCGCTCACGCCGCAGCATTTCTCCGCACAACCCACCGTCGCTCGGTGTGGGATCGATTTGGGGACTGTTCAGCAGCCCAGTCCCAAATCCAGCAGCCCAGTCCCAAATCCAGCAGACCGGTCACAAATCCAGCAGACCGGTCACAAAACCAGTTTCACCACGATCCATTACTTTGGGGACGTTGTGGCACGTACGTTGGGTAGATGCATCGGTCGGGCAACCTCGATGCCGATTGCAGATTAGGCAGCGGCCTGAGAGTCACCAGCAATTGGGAGTCGAATGATAAAGGCGGTGCCGCGACCGACAGTACTTTCCACCCGGATTCGACCCTGATGTGCGTCGATGATTTCCTTGCAAGCGGCAAGTCCGAGGCCCGTTCCTCCCTTACCGGACTCATCCGGGCCCTGCTTCGTCGAGTAAAAAGCATCGAAGATGTGGGGCAGCGTTTCGTGAGGTATGCCACTGCCGTTGTCGCGCACGGTGAGGTCGACGAGCGATTTGTCACTGCCGGAACCGACACGAATCAAAATGGTTCCGCCGTCGGGCATCGATTGGCGAGCATTGATCAACAGGTTCAGCAGTACCCGTTGAATTTGGTTTCCGCTGGCGAGCACTTTGGGTGTGGCTGAATCAAGCTCTGTTTCGATGGCGACTCGGTATTGTCGCATTTCCCGTTCCAGCAGAACGAGAGAATCGTTGACGATCCCGACCAAGTCGGTCGGTTCCATCGAGTCACCGCGATTGCGGGCTTGGGCTAAGATGGTTCCAGTGATTTTGGCAGCCCGCTGAGAGGCATCCAGAATCTTGTTGAGCGCTTTGTCGCGACTTGCATCATCGCGATTACGCAGTCCCAGCTTGGCGTAGTTGATGATTGTCATCAGTACATTGTTGAACTCGTGTGTCGCCGTCCCTGTCAATTCTCCAAGGGCAGCTAGCGACTGCATTTTTCGCAATTCAGACTTCAGATACTGCAAATGAGCTTCCTGATCCGACAACGGCCGCTGTGTAGATGGCTGCGCCTGCATTTCGATCCTAGATGAAAAGCTTGAGGTGGTTGCCGACCGGCGGCGAATTTGTTCGCGGCTGGCGGGGCGATTGCTGTGGAAATGAAATGCCCCTAAGGCACCACACTGCCAAATCAAGCGACCGCCGGTATTCGATCGCAAATGAACGAACTCTGCTGTGATCTATCGTCGAAACCGTTGCATTTGCTATAGGCCGAACGAGTGGCCCGGTACAGATTGCCAAGCCGCCGCCGTTTCGCTCTGGTGAAGGATTTCAACGAAAGGTGATCGAGATGAGTATCAATGTTGTCGAGCGATTGAAGGAGCAGCTTCGCCGTGCGGATACCCTTGGATTGGCGGTCCGAATGGAAATGCTGGCTGATCAGCAGGCCACCTGGTGCGAAATCGCCGGTGTCCCCACTTTGTTCGTCGATCTCTCCCAAACCGCTGCGGAGCAGCTAAAGCAGGTGGAAGAGACACTCGATGCTTTTTCGCAGGCTTCAAGCCATTCCCCCGTTCAATCCCAGTTGCCCGTTCAATCCCAGGGCTCTGGTCGATCTTGGCCTCAAGCTCGGGAACTCGCTCGATTTCCGGAATCAGCAGGCCAGCGTCAGGTAGCGTGAAACACAAAACTGCGACCAGGCAGCATTTTTTTTTAGATAAACCGGCTTCGCCCGCAGTCTCCCTCTACTTGCGTCCCGGTGCCGCGATGACAATGGTTGGCACGCTGTTCATGTCGGGCTCGCGATCGTACAGCCCAGGATTGCCACCGGTTCTGCTTCTCGCTGTTTTTATCGTATGAAACTTTCTGCCGCTTCGAAATTTTGCCATCGGTTTGGCACTGGCCTCAAGGCGGGTGTCGATATTGTGCGTGCTCTCGAAAGTGAGGCCTCTCATTCGACTGGCCGGCAGAGTGACGCGATGAAGAGGCTGGTTCAGGGAGTAAAACAGGGGGAACAGCTTTGTGACGTGATGAAACGGGACAAGTTTTTCCCGCCTGTGATGACATCCATGGTGCGCGTCGGTGAAGAAACCGGACGGCTGGAGCGTACGATGTTCATGCTTTCCAACCATTACCAGCATCTACTGGACTCACGGCGTATCTTTGTTCGCTCGATTGCCTGGCCAATGCTGCAGTTGGTTGCAGCGATTGGAATCCTCTCACTACTGATCTATTTGATGGGAATCTTAACCCCGGCTGGGGGAGGTCAGATGACCGATATTCTCGGATTCGGTTTACGAGGCGGCTCAGGTGTTTTGATCTTCTGGTTGTATGTGGGGGCTGCTTTTGGCGGGATTGCGCTCTTGATCTGGGCGTACTTGCGAAATGTGGCGGGTGTTCAGAATCTGATGCCAATCATTTATGCGATCCCCAAGCTCGGTGACTCAATCCAGACGATCACGATCTCTCGTTTCTGCTGGACGCTAGCGTTGGCACTGGATGCGGGATTGGATCCGATTCGTTCGATTCGCTTGGCTTTGGAAAGCACCGACAGCGATTACTACCGAGCCGGAGCCGACAAAGCGGAGTCAGCGATCAGAGGTGGGGCAACGTTATCTGGAACCTTGGAGGCCACCGAGTTATTTCCTCCTGACTTCATCGGGCGTGTGGAGATTTCGGAGCACTCGGGAACAGATGCCGAGTCTATGGAGTATTTGGCAAAAGAATATGACGAGCGGGCGAAGACCGCGCTACGCGTGCTCTCTGGTGTCGCGACGATCATCATTCGTGTGTCGGTGATAATCGTGTTTGTATTTTTGATCTTCCGTATCGCGATGACGTATATCAACGCGGTCAGCGGGGCGATGGAACCGATTTAGCGAGACCACCGTCGTTTAACGAGAGATTAGGGGCGGCTACCACTTTGATCGCTAGCCTGGTTATGGTAGGCCAGCTAAGAGTTGGGTTCTATCTGGACGGGCGGGTTCTTGTTTTACTGGGGTGACCACGCAACCTGATCGATAAACGAACGGGGACGCTGACGATTGCGTTGACCTTGATCCTGGCGTTGGAAGTTGTAACGATTGGCAGTCAGGTTAGACGCCCTTCAGCGTGAGCGGCAGTGGTGGGGCTTCTAGCCAAGATTCAACGATTGGCCGCCAGCGGATAGGTGACTGAAAGCGGCTCTCGACTGGTCGGGCCACTGTCTAAGAAAACGACTTTTTGAGTGTCGGGTAAGGAAGGTTAGGTGCTCGTCTGATTGACTGGTTCATTACCATTCTATACGCCGCACAATGACAGCTGTTCAATCAACTCATTGCTGGAAAGTGCAGCCATGCACCAGTGTGATCACCATCATCTTCCGAGCCAGGGCTATGGTCGTGTGTTTGCATTAGGGGTTGGATTGAACCTTGGTTTTGTGATGGTTGAGGCTGCCTTTGGGTGGTGGGCTGATTCTTTAGCACTATTGGCCGACGCTGGACACAACTTGAGTGATGTGATGGGGTTGGTGATGGCCTGGGTTGGCTATGCGTTAGCAAAATTACCGCCTAGTTCGAGTCGAACTTACGGATGGCGGGGGTCAACGATTCTCGCTGCGCTGTTTAATTCGCTCTTGTTATTAGTTGCTGTTGGCGCGGTGGCGTGGGAGGCGATTGGGCGTTTGAATGATCCAGCCTCGGTTGAGGCTCCCGTGGTCATCGTCGTGGCGTTGATTGGCGTCATCATCAATACCGCCACCGCTTTATTGTTTATGCGGGGACGGCATACTGATTTGAACCTTCGGGGTGCCTATCTACATATGGCAGCTGATGCTCTGCTGTCGCTTGGAGTCGTGATAGCGGGTGTGGTCATCGCATTGACTTCGTGGTTCTGGGTCGATCCTGTTACCAGTTTATTGATCGCAGCGGTGATTTTCGTCGGCACCTGGGGATTATTGAAAGAGTCGCTTCAGCTTGCGTTGCAGGGAGTTCCGCCATCGATTGCGTTTGAGGAGGTTGATCGCTACCTCCGAGAGTTGCCAGGCGTGACTGATGTTCATGACCTGCATGTGTGGGCAATGAGTACAACAGAAATCGCGATGACCGTCCATTTGGTGCTTCCAGGAAAAAGTAATCACGACGCCATTCTGCGGCAGGCCAGTGACGAGATGTTGCATCGATTCAACATCGGTCACACGACGATTCAAATTGAACGATCACTCGACGATGTCGACTGCGGTCAGTACGCCGAGGGAACGCTCTGAGTGATTGCCGGTAAAGGGTTTGGTAACTGTGAAAGATATGGCCGCGTTTGTCGGCTGAAACGCTTTATGAGAATTCATTCAAGGTCATTGGTGCGTGTCGTGAGATCTCTGCTCGGGCCAGCATCGAATCGAGGTCGACAATGCCGATCAGGCAACCAATCGAGTCGACGACGGGTATCTGACGATTTTGCCGTCCCATTCGCAGCAGTGCGATTTCTAGAGCTTCTTCTTCCCGCAACGTGCCGATAGTTGACCCAGTTGCGATCAGTTGTTTGGCGGTCGTCGATTGATTCATTCCCCCGGCAAGGGCTTTAGCCACATCACTCAATCGCAGCATGCCAATGACCCGGCCACTGGACTCGATAACCGGTAGTGCTGGTGAGCTGTTTGCTTGCCAACACAGTCGGATATCGTACAGGGGCCAATCTGCCGGAATCGATGCTTGGGTTCGTATCATGACTTGTCCCGCTGTTAGTCCTCGCACCGACTCAGTGATATCGACTTGTCTGGCTTCAGCGATCCCGGCATATCCGATGAAGAAGGCGATCAACACGGGGATTGGATTTGGGGGATTAGAGCTGAGCGCTAGGAAAGCCATCAAGAATGCACATACGAGGCCGACACGTGAAGCAATCATCGTCGCCTTTTGGTAATCCAGTCGCATGGCGAGCAGGCTGCGAAACACCCGGCCCCCATCCATCGGAAAGGCAGGAAGCAGGTTAAAGGCAACCAGAAAGAAATTGACAATCAGCATCACCGTGATGAAACCGAGCAGGGAGGGCGTTAGCAAAATTGTGATCATCGATTCGAATAGGGGTTCATTTATCGGATAGCCCATAAATTCACCGACGCAGCCGACCAAGCCATACAGAACCGTTCGATCTGTGAAGGCCCAAAGACCAGCCACAATCAGCCCCACAATGACAACGTTCACGGCTGGCCCCGCCAACGCGACCACCAATTCTTGCCAAGGAATTCGCGGCATCCGTCTCAGTCGGGCAACGCCACCGATCGGTAGTAGTGTGATATCTACGGTGCCGATTCCGAAATATCGCGCGGCCATTGCATGGCCATATTCATGCAGCGTCACGCATAGAAAGACACCAAGCAACTGGGCAATGGAAAAGGCCACCACGGCGGACCCTCCCTCTCGCGAACTGATCGCCACGTAGGCAATCACCAGCGCGAATGACCAGTGGACGTAGAGGCTGATCCCCAGGAATCGGCCAAGTTTCAGGCGTCGATTTAACAGGCTTTCGGGCAACTCGTGTCTCCGTCACAATGTGACTCGCCGCAATCTGGCTGACGAGCAAAGCTTGGAAGCCAAGATTCTAAGAAAAATGACTTCCGAGATTCTTTGATCCTATCGAATTCCGGCCCGCAGACCGAGTGCCATTCCATGTTGCGACACAAACTCATTCATCCGCAGATTTCCGCGATCCTGGCCGCTGCAGGCCACCACAGTACCGTTCTGATCGCCGATGGAAACTACCCGGCAGCCAGCAAGCGGGGCCCGAGGGCAGAATTGATCAGCTTGAATCTGATGCCAGGCGTGCCAACCTGCGACCAAGTGCTTGAAGCCTTGTTGTCTGCTGTGCCGGTGGAGGCGATCCAGACCATGGAAACGGAAACCAGCGGACCTTACGCGCTCGAGGGCGATCCGCCTGTCTGGGATGATTATCGGAAAACGATTAAGGAAGCTCATCTGGATGTCGATTTGCAGCCCGTCGATAAATGGAAATTCTATGAGGCCGTCAGCACTGCTGACCATGTTTTGACGATTCAGACGGCAGATCAGCAGCGTTACGCCAACATCTTATTGACCATCGGCGTTCGAATGGACTAGCCGGGTGGCGTCGCCTGCTCGAGATTGGGTTCATATTTGCTGCAGCTTTCATCCCGGATGATTTCCTAACCGGTACAAAGTGAGTACGCGACGCCTGCCAGATTCCTCTCACGGGGAAGTTTGGAGTCTTGAAACTTCTTTATTGTCGTGCAAGGAGTTTGCACTTCGAATCGCGTTTTATCCCCGCTATCTTTCATCACTAATTTTTCTCAACGGATCCAATCCCGAAGAGTTCCGTAATCATCGCGGCTTCAACTTGTGCGGCCAAGTTGCCCGAGAGAATGAGGAAAAGGCGTGCCGTGCAGACGCGACGTATGCGTGGGATGTTGAGCCTGTCGCCAAGATCACTCTCGGGCGTTCGTGAACGTTGAAGCCGCCTAAGTCGTTGGCGAGGTGATTGGAGGTACGAGGCGAATTTGCGCCGGATCGATGGGCGTCACAGATCGATGGGCGTCACG
>JBMYRF010000006.1:25239-192855 GCA_049602075.1 Rubripirellula sp. | reverse complement strand
GATCGATGGGCGTCACAGATCGATGGGCGTCACGGGTCAAGCGGTTGGCTTGGGATTCGTCCGACGATGCAGCCAGTGACAGATCCCCGCAATCAGGCCTTGGGAAACAAGAATGATTCCATTGATCAGGAGCACGGTGGTTGGCTCACCAATCTCGCGTATCAGCATGCCAAATAGGATCAGGCCTTGAACCCCTGCAGTCGTGTAACCGATCAAGGTGCTAAAAGAGTTTGAGCAAAGCAATAGCCCAATCCAGAGAAACAATATCGGTGCATTAAATAGCAGCATCATGCCAGCTTGTTGGTCGATTCCCCCGGAACTTAGGCAGAGGATTGTGAAGGTTAGGTACGCAATGGTTAATAAGGTAACCAGGGACGTGGGTAAAAGAATTGACCTCTTCGTCGAACGGCGTGGTATGGGGTTTGAAGTTGTTGTTGGTGGCGAGTACGGATTTTTTAGCTCTGGGTTCATGGTGAATTTTGCCGCAGGTGACGAAGTAGATTAGATCGGCATGCTTCCCAGTGTTTTTCGACGGATCGATGCGGGATTCGTGCAACGGGCCATCCAGCTCGCACCAATCGGCGTTGGGCTTCCAGAGTCGTCTCCCAATCTGTCGGCTCGCTGCGATCGCAGATGACTGCGAGCAGCTTTTGTTGGTCAGCCAGAGCAACGTCAATCCGGGTGCCGGCGGCTTGGAAGCCCGTCCAGTACTGCAGTTCATTTGATTGCATCTCAGCCGAGATGGTTTGCTCCATTTCGCAATTGTTTTCGCTGGGGTTGTGGTTTGGTGACCATGGTTCTTCGGCGTGAACCAAAAATTCGCGGAACAATCCGGGAGGTAACTCAGCGGTGTTCATCGAAGTTACGACGACAAGCTCCTTCCGGGCTCTTGTGATCGCGACATTGAACAGGTTAGGTGACTCTAGAAATCGCAGTGAGGCAGGATGGGAATCCTTATCGATCGATGTCGACAAAATCACGATATCTTTTTCATCCCCCTGCAATGAATGAGCTGTTCCGACCACCACGGCATGTTTTGAAAGGATCTCCGCTGACAGATCCTGGATAAACCGGTCTTTCAGCGCATCTGCCTGATCCCGAAATGGACTTACGATTCCAACGCTACCTTGTCGGCCCGACGCGATTAGCGATTTGAATGTTTCGAGCACCCGTTCGATCTCGGCGGCATTGATACTTGATTCGGGTTCCCGTTGGCCATGAACGAGCTCGATTTGGATCGCGGCTTGTGGCTCCTTTGACGGCCGTTCCGTCATGATGTTCAGCGAACCGTCATAGAATTTTCGGTTTGAGAATTCGATGATTTGTGGATGTGAGCGAAAATGTTCATCGAGTCGAAAGAAATTCTTGGCGTCGACCATGTCGGATGCCGCGTCATACAAGCTGCGACGATAGTGAAAACGCTGCTGCATGCTTGCCGGAATCTCATTGCGCACAAATGAGGCTTGCTCTCTGGCACGGCTCAGAAAGCAAACATGACGCAATTGGTCTGGATCGCCGACGACGACAGCACGCCGACCACGCATGAGGGCGACCGAAGCGAATGCGAGATCACATTGTGATGCCTCATCGATGATCACCATGTCGAACAAGCCGGGTGTTGCTGGCAAGATTTCGCAAAGCGCACGACTGGTGCAGGCCCAAGCGGGAAACGCGTCGAGTAGCAATTCCGCGGTAAGCGATTCTTGGAGCCGGATTTTAATGTCTTCTTTGCGGCGTCGCAGTAGCAGAGACAAATCTCGCAACGCCGTTCGATTCTCTGGGTCAGAGATCAGTGTGTTGATGCTCGCTTGTCGGGTGAGTTGGAGCGATTCAATGACTGATTGGCGGATCTTTTGCTCGATCTTGACCAAGGATCCCCAGACTTGATCAGCTGGTGAGGCGGTGGGTAAAGATTGCTCGATGTCGTGCATTTCAACATTCAGCAAATGAAAGTCGAGCAGTGATTCTAGATCTTGGGAGGAAACCTCTCTGGCGTTTGGTAGTTTCAAAAGTCGACTTGCACGGGAGATCTCCCAGCGAGCCAGCCATCGTTGGATTGTGCCCGGGTTCTCTTTGAATCGTGATCGGGCTTGGTGCAATAAACGTTCTGCTTTGCGGACATGCCGATCTGAAACCTCCATCACTGGGGTTCTCAGTAGGGGGCGTGAGCGATCACTGGATTGGTGCAGTTCACTCCACCGCTGTTCTGCTTCGATGATGCGTCGGAGTTCTTGCTCCAATCCTTGTGCCTGGCGAAGCAGTTCTCGTTGTCGTTGTTCGTGTTGTTCGATGCTGGCGTTAGGGATGGTGGGGTTGCCGCCCAGTGGTCCAGTTAAGTTTGAAATCTTTTTGGCAAGTCGGCGTTGGGCAGATCGACCACCTGATCGAGCGATTGCCAGTGGACCCGCTTTGGATTCGACTTGATCCGCCACAACCTCAACCGCTTTGTCCATTTGCGATGCTACAAGTACCGTCTCGCCGCGTAATATCGCATCGAGAATGATCGCCGTGATTGTGTAGGATTTGCCTGTTCCCGGAGGTCCTGTCACGACCGTTAATGGGGCCTCGCGGGCACTGTCAACGATGGCCTCCTGAGCAGGCGAAAGTGGCAGCGGTTTTGCCTCACTGAGTGAATTACGTTGTGGTTCGGCTCGCAAAGGCGTTTTTGCGGTGCTCGGGTCAAAGAGAGAGCCGAATGCCGTTCGCGAGAGAGGCATGTCGGTCATCGCACGAAGTTCGCTAAGTGCGGACATTGCCCGTCCGGCTTTCGGTCCAAAGAGGACTGCTGTGGCAGGCAATACGCGAAACGTTTTCTCCTTGGGAATGCGTGGAAGATAGAAATCAACCATTTCAATGCGGTCGGTTTCCTTCGCGGTTAATTTGCTTGAGAGTGTCGTGTGTTTTTCTGATCGAAGGGGATCCGTAGCTTTCAGTCGAGTGCTGCCTGCTTTTGTTCGCCGTCGCTCGGGAAGTTGACTGCTGATTGCGATTTCGGGAGCAATCAAACGGAATCGTTCCCAGAAGTTTGAAAACTCGGTCGCATCAATTGGAAAATCTGGCACGCACTCAGAGAGCTCTGATAATCGGTCCTGTAGATCGTCTGGATCGCCAGTCAGTAATTCACTCACCAAGCTGTAGTTGACTGTAAATTCGATTTCCTCGGGGGTCAGTAATACCTCGTTGCCATCCTTGCGAAGTTCGACTGGGATTTCCAAGAGTGGAGCGAAGAATTGCTTCTCTTTTTGCTCTTCGCTGGATGGAAGGGTTCCCGCCAGAAAGAGACTGCCGAGAACCAGTGACATGTCATCACCAGAAAGTGACACCCGTTTTGCCAGGTCGATTGCATCTGTATCGAGCAGAGGCAGTTGTCCATCTCGTCCAAGCTGTTCCTGTTCTGCTGCGGACAGAGGAAGCGTCGTAAGATCAGATTGCGCCGTGAGATTAATCGCACGCGTCCAGTCGGTTTGCGCAGCTAGACAATCGTGAAAATGCTGGGCCAGTTGCCAGTTGCGAATTTCGGGATGCTGACGAGGATCAGTCACGTCCCATCCTCACGCAATCGGCATGGTCAGGCGAGTTTGTCCGATGTTTCATCGGAGGCTACCCCAAAGTTTTCGGTGGCATTTTGTTTGCATGGCGTATTGGAATGATCCGACCCGGTTGTGATTTCAAAAAGCAGTCAGCTGGATTGAAGACTGATTCCAATTCGAGCTAACCAAGCCGTTTCCACAATTGTTCGAAGGAACGTCGGAATGCGCGGAGTAAGCCGTCGTCGCTTGTGACAATGAAATTTTCTTCATTGTTTGCTGCTGCACTCCGTGTCCAATTGTAGCTTCCAGTGAGCAAATGCTCGCGATCAAAGATGGCGTACTTGTGATGCATGTGGTACTCAGTTCGGTCCACTCGAACGGGAATCCCTTTTCGCTCAAGCTGATCCACGTCAGAACCGAGGTCAGCCGATTTATCGTTATCGGAGATGATTCGGATTGCAATATTGCGGCGATGGGCAGCAAGAATCGCATCACTGATGCGATTGTCTGTAATCGTGAAGACACATACATCAACGGACTCTTTGGCTGAATCAAACAGTCGGATGATGCGACGGACGCAAGCGTCTTCGGGGCTGAAGTAAGCTTCTGAATCACCTTTGCTAGCGACTTTCTCGGGATTCGGTCGCAATGCTTTGACGACATCTTCCAACCAATCGATGGCTTCTAAGGTGCGGGCTTCGGTCAATTCATTGCGTATCAATTTAAACGCGTAGTTTTGGACGTAAGCTAGTTGGTGATCATCATGCGAGATACGATCAACCAGTTTTGTGATGATCCGTTTTTCACCACGTGTTAATCGGTAATCAGCAAGCGTCGCCTGGATCACTTCTTCGAGTGATGCTTCTGACATGACAAAAACCTCTGAGGGGCGTGTGGTTTCGGGTAGCATCATACCTCAATTGATTCGCCAGACCGAAGCATCAGCAAGAAAGTCAGTGGTCACATCTTTTCCGATGGTGGTCTGATAATTCTTTTCGGCGTTGATTTTTGCCGAATCTGTCCTGTTTGGCCCCTGTTTATCTGTCTGGTAGCTACCTCGTGTATGATATTTTCACCCTATGATCTCATTCATTTAGTGGGTGGGGTGTGGATAGCCATTCGTCTCTTCGAAAGATCAGCATGTACAGATTGATCGGAATCGCATTGTTTTTGGTCGTGAACGCTGTTTCTCCGGTAGGCTTTGCGCAGGCCGTTGAATCCGGGGCAGATCGTGTCCAAGCGGGATCGTTTGTGTTTGAATTTGCGACGCTGCAGCAGGGCCGCGAAGCACTTGGAAGATCAGACGAATTCACTCGTCAGTTAAGCGCGTTTGATCGACAAGTGCGAACGCAGCAGAAAGAGGACCCGGGTGAGAAAGCCTTCTTGAATTTTGTAAGTGGCGAAGTCCTAGCATGGGATCAGGAAGCGCGGCAAGAATTCAAAATCGCGATAGAGTCCCTAAGTGAACCCCTGAAGTTGATACAAGGATTGTCACTCGGTCCAATTTTGTTGATACGGACCACAGGGAAGGAAGAATCAGGCGCTGCCTACACGCGCGGTAAAGTGATTGTCCTACCGGTCGGTCGGCGATCGCAGAAAGATCGGTTGATTGCTCACGAGTTATTCCATGTGCTCAGCCGGAATTATCCTGAATTGCGAGATAGGCTTTATGCACGGATCGGTTTTCGACCAACGCGCCCAATCGTATTGCCAGGCGAATTAGCGGATCGGAAAGTAACGAATCCCGACGCGCCAGAAATCAAGCATGTGATTGACGTGCAACTTGCAGAAGAAAAAGTGTCGACGCTTTCCCCGGCGTTATTTGCAAGTCAAAGCTTTGTTGACGATTCCGGGATGACAATTTTCTCGAATTTGGAAGTCACGCTGATGGAGGTTGAGTCGGCGGGTGAAAATCAATTCGTTGCCAAGTTGAAGGATGGGGAACCCGTGATGCACCCGTTGAATACGCCAGACTACCTTCGCCAGATTGGCCGCAACAGTCGCGTCATTTTTCACCCTGAAGAAGTGATGGCCAACAACTTTTCGATCTTATTGGTCGATCGTGATAGTGCGACCGATCAATGGGTCATCGATGCGATGGTTGAAGAGTTTAAGCGATTTGCCGCTGGAAGATTGAATCGCTAGGGCGTTAAGTATGCCGACTTACAGCATCTCTTGAGCATGAAATCGATGATGAACGCCAATTGGAGCGTGTGCTTCTCTAGGGATCCAATTCATTGGAGTGTCCGCAGAGTGATACACCAACGATTGGTCACGAGTCATCTCTGTTTTTTAACAAGGGCGGAGAGTTCTTGGAACTTTGCTTTCCAGGGATTTGAATCATCCATTGTCGCCAAAATTCGTTGTAGTGAACGTTCGATTTCAGTGAGTTGAATTCGACGAGTCGTGACGTCCTTGCTTTGTTTCGCTACGAGCATCTGGCATTGCGCCAAGTTGAACTGTGCCAACAAAAGTTGGTTGGCATGGGCCTCGGTGCCGGAAGCCGACCAGCGAGTGGCGTAAAGGGTACTGACAAGTTTCCCCCATCCCCAGATTGATGAAAATCCAGTTGGTCCATCGATCGCGGCCTGTATGTCCGATAGTTGGCCCGATGCGACTCCTAGATCTTGTAGCGTTTGAGCAGCTGCTATTTGCAGGGTGAAGATATTTGGGGTTTTGGCCAATACCTCTTCAATCGTTTGAATCGCTTCAGCGAGATTCCCGGATTTTCGTAGGAGTTCAACCCGTCGAAGCTGAGCGGATTGCATGGATCCTGGCGGGAAGTCGGTCCGGGACATTGCGATTTCGTAAATCGTGGCGCCCTGTGCGGCACACCGATTGATCGTGTTGCGATCATTGGTTTGGTCGGAAAGGCGTCCCCAGGTTTCACCCAGCCAGAGTAGATTTTCCGTTGGGAAACGTTCCTCTTCATCCACAATCGGTTGGGCGATTTCAGCAAACCGTTCAATGTCCTGGGCTGTGACGGTTGGTTTTGCTTTCAGGCGATCAGCAGCCTGTTTTACGGTCGATACTAACCTTGCCTCCAGGTCTATCTCAGCCGAGTCGATCGTCGCGACAAGTTGCTCGAGTGTCTGATTTGCGGCTGCTGAATCTCCGAGTTGAAGGTGCGAGTAATACAGTGCATCAAAAAGTTGTCTGGCGGTGCGCTCGCTGACCGCGATGCGTCCCTTCTTTTTCGGTGCATCCGCTAAGCTAATCTGATCGATGATTGGTTTTCCATTCGCGGTGAGCGACTCTTTTGCTTCTTCGGGCTGGTTTTTCAGGAGCGCAATCTGAGCGAGCGCAAGTCGCACTTCGAGGATCCGTTCATCAAGTGATGCTTCAGATTTCTCGGCCGCGCGCAAGCCTCGTTTCAGCATTTGTTGAGCCTGCTGTAGTGATTCGCGTTTGGCTGATGTCGTTTCGTTGATAGCTCGGCGGCGTGCCATTCGCCAAACGGCCATGCCTGATGCGATTTGGGCGTCAGCATATTGGTTTGATTTGGCGGGCAGCCGACCATAGATTTCGACTGCCTGTGCTGGGAGATTATAAGCCTCATAGAGAAATCCGAGGTTCATCCAAATCAAATCTAATTGGTCGTCCTTTGGCCAGCGTTCTGCAATGATTTCAGCAATGGATTGCATCATGCTTAATTCACCTACATGGTCTTTAATACCCCATTGCGTATCGTTTGCTTCTTGAGTGGCGGCCAATGCAATCATCGCGGCCTCTCGGGTGGATGGGTCGTCAAGCTTGCCCCATCGGGCGACGGCTTGTCCCATAATGATGGCTTCGGGCAGATGTCCAGCGGTGAAGTGCATATAGGCCAAGAGATATCGCAGGCTGTTGACCTGTTCAGTGTCCTTCGCCTCCGTCGCCAAACTATGAACGTGTTGTAGAAGTGCGAGTGTGCGACCCATTGATTGATTGTAAGCCGCAAGGTCTGTATCCGATTTCGATTTCTCGGCGGTTGCCAGTAGTTCTTGAGTCTCCTCATACGCATCGAAAGCATCCTCAACACCCGAGCGAAGTGTCATGTAGGGTTGTCGATCTGTGGAAATGGGAACCCGAGGTCGCGGCGTCTGTCGCTTGGGGAGTGCATACAACGGCGCTGGTGGTATTGGAAATGCATTGCGAGGTCCAGCCTTTTCCTGCGCAGATTCCTCGGGGATCGGTGCAGTTTCAGGGAGCGAAACTTCGATCAACGGAACTGTGATTTCGGACATAGAATCGCCACTCAAAGCCTGTAAATCCTTGTTGGTGATTGCGGTCGGCAAATCGGATTCACTAGCCGGAGGTGGTTGTGGTGTGTCTGTTGTTGACTCAGTCGTTGGATTTGCCGACTTGGCCGGCGATTCTGTAAAAAGGTGTTGCCGAGCAAACATCGCGAGGGCGACAACCAACAGGATAACGACCGCTGCGAGACCGATTAATGGCAGTGGATCTTTTTTGCGGCTCTTTGTAGCCAGCGCTTCGGACTGTTTTTCCTTGGCGTGATTGGTTTGCTCTGCGGTATCGATTGCCAGCGTGGCTGCCAGTTCAGGTGCGGTTCGCTTTTCCTTTGCATTTGTGACCGGTGGCGTCTTTGGGGGCGGTGGGTTCAGTTTCGTTCGCGTTTGGGCAGCGGATCGATTTACTTGGGCCTGTCCATCGTTTTGTATTGCTGTTCGTTGGTGGGAATGCACCGGTTGTCGCAGCAGGACGGTAGGAGCGGTGAAGCGATGACCGCATTCGCACTCGACGGCGGTTCCTGCATCCGCGTCAGGTATTTCGTAGGATTCCTGGCACTGTTCGCACACCACATCGAACAGGGCTGTGGAGTTGATATGACAGCAAAATAGGGGTACGCCGCACTCACATGTAACGAGGTGACCAACATCATCTTCAGTCAATTCGTAAGTGACATGGCAGCGAGGGCATTGGCCAATGTGCGTCATGCCATGGATATCCAGCGTAGAATTGGGTTCAAAAAAATCTCGGCCAGTGGTGACCTGACCGCTGAGCGTATTAGGAGAACAAGCTTGTGAAGGTCAGGTCAGACTGCAGACGATTACATTATTTAAGATTGGGCTTGGGTTTGAGTGTCAAGCCCCAGACAGGGCCCTTGGCTGAATTGCGAGGGCGGGGGATTTTTTTGGACATTTCTTTTGCACCTGCTGCGACACCAACATCTTTGTACGTGCCGCCGTGCGCCTTTGCCAGTTTCTCGAACAAGATGGCATCTTTTGGTTTTACTTCCATGCCGAGGGTATGCAACGGTATTTTCTTCTGTGGTCTTGCGGCAAAGTAGTTTGATGCACCATCGGTGAATGCACCATCACCAAGCACAAAGATGACATCAGGCTGTAGGGCGAAAGCGGCCGCGATCGCTTCTTTGCCATTTGTTTTCAAGCAGAGTTGCACAGTTTCCAGCCAATACCTCAACAGCTCCTTGTTCTTGGGTGTTGCTTGGACAAGTTTTTGGGCTGGTTTAGGGTGGAACATTGGGTAGGCGGTGTCGCTGTAAAAGAGCACGTAGAACCGCTGTCTGGCTGTGAGTTGACTAACGGCAATCATGAGCTCATTCAGAGCTGTTTCAAATCGTCCGCCGCCCATGCTATTTGAGTTGTCGATGACGAAGACATAGTCGACTGCGGAGACACGTTTTCCGAAGAAGCTGGCCCGCTTCATTGGACGTGCTTGGCCGGCTCCGGAAGCGTTTGGCCTCGACGGTGGCTTGATGGCGTCGCCACTGATTGCACCGGTGAAGTCCGGCAAAGCAGCCGTCTCTTCTTTCACCACTTCCGCTTCGGCCGGAGCTTCTGCTTCGGTGCTTTCAGTCGGTTCGGAAATCTCAAGCGGCGTGGGTTCAATGATTACCTCTTCAATGAGGCTGTCTGAGGTAGGTGCAGAGCTAAGAACCAGGCCCTTTGGCTCATCGTTCGTTTGTAGAATCAGGCTAGCCAGAATTAAGATCAGAGCGACGTGGACAAGTGCACTGATCGCTGTTCCGCGGACATGTCGAGTGAAGACGACCCGCCGCTCTTCAAATTTTTGTCTTAGCCAAACGGCGTACCATCGCCATCCCGTCGTCTCTTCGAGTTCTTGTTTGTCTTGTTCTCGGCGTTCTTGTTCTTCGAGTTCCGCTTGACTGAGTTCCGCTAACAGGATTGTGGAAGAGGTTGAACCGGGATTGGTCGCCTTTGCAATCGGGGCCAGCGGTGGGCTGATAACTGGGGCTTGGCCCGGGCTTGCAGGCGGTTCGCCGGCCTGAATGCGATGCCATGCTTTTCGCTCGGTGGATAGTAAATCTTGCAAGCCATTTTGCTTTGCCGAGGGTAGGTCCTTGATCGGTATTTCGAAAACCAGGTTGTCTTTGCCCACGAGCGTTTGCCCGTGTTCGATCGGCCGATAGAAACCGTCCTGCGTTGCACCCTCCAAGTCAGCGGGATCGATGCGATATGCCTCGCGGCCATTGGAAACGGTGATTTTTTCAGGCATCATCCTTCTCTCCTTTTCCAATCGGTTCGCGGCGATTCGTCCAATCACCCGGTGGTTTTGCAACTTTCGACTTTTCGGATTTGCGAACGAGTTTTTTAATCGGTTTTGGATTGGACGTGTCTGTCGCGATTTCGCGTCTTGTGGTGATGCGCCGTAGCTTTCGTTCGGTCCCGGTCCGTGTTTTTGTGTGGCCTGTTGGCTTGCCTGCTGTACGGTTTGCCGTATTGGCTGGTGGTTGGATCTCCGGATTTGGGGGCGGTGGCTTTACGATGGATTTTGCCGGGGTGTCTGGAGTTGCAGTTTTAGCATTGGTGCCGTTTGGCTGATGGATTTCTCTGGCATTAATTTTTAGTTTCCATCGTCTGAAGGTTTCATCGGACATGCTGTTGGCAGGCACCAGTCTCGTTTTGATAGAGTGATTCAATCCTGGCAGTGTTGCAGACAGACTTAAACCGCCGTCAATTGCGTAGTTGAAACGAAGATCGACTGTAGTTCCTTTCGGAACGTCCTTTGGTAGGTCTTCCACAATCCCTTTGCCAATTTTGATCGCATTCTCGCCTTGGTCACTACCGCCTTCGATGATCTCGATCTTTAGGTTGGACTGATGGTCCTTGTCTGTTCGAAATCGAACAGATCGGCTGGCGGGTAAGGTTGTGCTTCGGGGAATAATGATTTGCCGTTGAGACCGCCCTGATTTTGTGTTCTTTGCTAGAACGCTGAGATCAAATGAATTGACATCTTTGATTGAATAATCGGAAAATGGGCTGTCTTCGTGTTGGAAGCGAATCGCGGCGTAGATTGCGGCGCCATGCGCGACAGCCTCATCACACGGCAATGAATGGTCGCATTCGATTCCCGACCATTGTGACAATCGTTCGCCAATGATGGGCATTCGTGTTGAGCCGCCTATCATGAGCACCCGTGACAGATCGCTCCAGTCATACATTGCCTCGTCAAGTACATCTTGGGCGATCGTCATGGTTCGATTGACCAAGTCCTTGGTCATTTTCTGCAACTGCATTCGGGTCAGTTCTGGTTCGATTCGCTGGCCATGATGTGCAAACGGAATCTCAACGGAATGTCGCTTTGACAAGGCGTGTTTAGCTTGCATTGCTTTGCGAATCAGGACCTGCTCCGCTAACGAATCCGTGCGTAGATCGGTGCCGAATTTGGCAATCCAATGTTCGGCGAGGTAATCGACAATCCTGCGGTCCCAGTCGATGCCGCCGAGTTGGGTGTCGCCATTTGTGGCGATCGTGCAATATTTGTCTCCTGTGATCTCGATAAGGGATGCGTCGAACGTGCCACCACCTAGATCGTAAACAAGGACGCGTTCTGGTTCTTGATCGATCTGGTCAGCTGAACTGAGTCGCTTGCGAAATCCGTAGCAAAGCGCTGCCGCAATTGGTTCATTGATAATCTCTACGGTTTCTAGGCCAGCTAATCGGCCGGCTACCTTGGTTGCCCTGCGGCATGGTTCAGTGAAGGACGCGGGCACCGTAACGACCGCTGTGTCAAGCTTGCCTAAGGTCGGTTCTGCGTCGGCTTTGAGTTTGGATAACACCAAGGCTTGGCAGACTTCCGGTGGAATGGGGCGGCTAGGGGGTGAGTCGTTATTTCGCTCGTTTGCTATTTCTCGTCTGCCAATCTGCATCATCCGCTCAGGGTCATCGCGACCGGCCTCTAAGGCTTCCGCGCCTACAAGCGGTCCCGAGCGGTCGAGAAAGACGACGCTTGGTGTGGTCAGGCCACCTTCGACGCTTCGCAGAGTTTCAGGTTGTTGATTTGAGTCGAGATAGGCAACCGTCGAATGACTTGTCCCTAGATCGATTCCAACGGCTGGGCAGGATCTTGCCATGGTCGAAAAGAACACTTGGATTGGAGTAGACCGCGCTCAATCTGACGAGCAACCAGAACCCATTTGCCCTAACCCAATTTTGCACAGAGTTCCTGCAGGCCGTTGCAATCGTCTCTGGGGCAGTCGATGGGATAGTTGTTCAGTTTGTCGCGACCTTTTCAGTGTAGTTGATCAGTGGCGTGGAGTCACCAAACCCTCAATCGGGCGGGTTATTCGCTGGTGTGTAACAGAGCGATTTATGGCTAGCTGGTTGCCTGGCTGCGCGGGCTCCCTGCTTATTCGGGATCGGATCGGCGGATTCCGTCCGGATCCTTGCTTTGTAATGTTGAAGCCAGGCTTTTTCTGCGTCTGATTGTTTTGGAGCGTTTGTCACATGCCGTCGCAGGAGCTCTAGCAATTCGATGACCTTTAGCGGTCGATCATGCGATTGGTCATGATGCTCCAGTCGGTCCTGGGACAGATTGAAAAGAGACTCGGCTTTGTGTGGGGGCGCGTAGAGTTTCCAGTTGCCTTGGACAACCACGAAACTATTGTGCCGGCCAGCAGTGAAGCTGTCGGTTGATGATTCGTCGGGTTCGAGCGGCTGAGAGAAAACCAAAAAATCTTCCGATAACGCCGATTGAACTTGCTTAACACCTTCTTCGGAAATGCAAGTGCGGTACAGATCCAGGTACTTCAGGTTCTTTTAAGCACTCAGGTGCACCACGCTGGTGTCATCAATCTCAGTAGCTTCCCGGAAGAGTGACTTGAGCTTTGTCATGTCGCGAAGATGTGCGAGTCCTGGAGCTGTGATGCGGGTTCTTGTAAGCCCCAGGATTTTTAGATTGTCGAGTGAGCTGAGAGTCTCCAAGCCAGCATCTTCCACGTCCGTGCCGCTCAGTCTAAATGTTTTTACCGGGGTCAAGTCCTTCAAATGGCTGACCCTTGATCTGAAATAGCGGAACCGGAAAGCGACAGCGTCTCTAAGTTAGTGAGTCTTTTGAGGTGGCGCAGGCCTATGTTGGAGATCCGCGATCCATCCAGCAGCAATGACTTCAAATTCGACAAATTTGCGAGTTGGCTGAGTCCTGCATCAGTCACCGGTGTATCACTAAGGCCGAGTGTTTCCAGGGTGATTAACTTGCGAATGTGGTTCATTCCAATGTCGGTCGCTCGCGCTGTATTCAAGTCGATACTCTTGAGCAGCGGTAGTCCCTTGAGAAGGTGCAGGTCGGTATCAGTGACTGTTGTTTTCTCCAGTGAGAGCGACTGCAACGTTGGTTTGTCTATCAGAGGTTTTTGCCGGATAGCATCGGTCGTATTCTTGGCCACCGATGGCCTTGCATTGCGAGCCGGAATTGCATCTTCATCGGCTGTTGTCAGAAGTCGTAAAAAGGATCTGGTTTGATTTCGTGCGTTTGAGAAGTGAGATGCTTGCATCGAATCGAGTGACTGGGCACTGTTACCGATCGCCAAATCGATTCTGGCGGAGCCAATTGCGGTTAAGTTTCCGATCTTCTGGTTTCGTCCATACAACGGCAGATTGACCGGGAGCTGTAAAAACTGCGAGCGTGCCTGCGGTTCCATTGGGACGATCGTGGATCGTTCGCTTTTGATCGTCACCGATTTTACAAATCGTCCCATTCATCACTGGGGCAACCGCGTGGGTCAATCCGACCGTTGAATTTTGCCCGCCTGCTGCTGGCACGATGTCGGCAACCTGGAACACAGATGGCATGAATGCGATCAGTTTGCGATTGTGTTTACTGTTCCAGGGTTCATTGAACCAGAACTTTTGATGTAAGTCGGAGTGTCCGAGATAGGGCAATAAAGCGACGCGTTAACTGAGAATCACCTCACCTCGTGGGGGCTGACTCATTCGGCTAGGGTAGCGCCCATGCTCGTCTTGATACAACCACAGTGCCTTGGAAAGACTGGCAAGGTTAGCACGCTCTGCTTTGCGATTGGTCAATGCGTTTTTGTTCGGCCGGCCAATCAGCGTTGACCAACCGAATGCTTGTGGTTGAATCTGCTACCAGGTTCGGTGGAAAAAGCGAAACTCTTGCTTCTCCTGATCTGATTCTTGAGTTTAGTGTCCAAACATCATGTGGAAGTGTTTTGCGGCAGAATATCAATCGATCCAATTCAAGATATCACGAGCAATGCACCATCGGGGTGCCTTGTCGCTGGAATCACGCCCCAGGATCCAGTAGTCGAACAGTTGATCGATGGTTCCATTCGATTTTTTTAAGACCAGCCAACTGTTGAGGAAGTCCTGAAACCGAGATTCCTCCGCGACATAGTAATAGAGCGGGATCTGTGTGCTCAAACCTGCTGGACGGACGACTGAGTAATTCGGGTATTTCAATGTCCACGCGGATCCAACTTCGGCGCTGGTCACCAAGACATCGGCGACATCACTTCCCGTTTCAAAGAATTCCCTTTCGCTGCGCACTTCGACGAACTCCAGTTCAGATGTGATGCCAGCCCGAGTGACTGCTGCTGCTCCGGTTCCAAGACCAGGGGCTTGTTCTAAATTACGGATTTCGTCTCGGAGATTTTCCGAAGCGATGCTTTGAGCAACATAAGCGACGCGGAGTTTTGATGTTTCAGCAAGTTGTTCTCGCAGGCTTTCGAGCGAATCGAACTGTTTACGTCGGTAATCGGGAACCACGATCGCCTGCGTGACTTGGAGATAGGATTCCATTTCTGGCAAGGCAATCGCGTTGCCAATCGTCCCCTCAAATTGAGACATGGCAACGTCAATGTGATCATTCCGAAGGCTGGCTACTAGGTTTTCTTCGATTGGCACAAATTCAATCGTGACATTCAGATCACGTGCTAATTGATGGGCCATGTCCATATCGAACCCCACCAGATCATGTTCGCCGTTGTAGTAGCAGAAAGGCAGTTCCTCTGGGTTGAAGCCAATTCTTATCACGCCGCGCCGCAGGATTCGGTTGAGACGATCCTCGCCAGGTTTTAGCTCCTCTGGATTGCTTTGGGCCATCGGCAGAACGGTGGATTTCACGGGCGAGGCCAGCAAGCCGCGCGACATGGTCAAGTCATCGCGACTGAACTGCTCTTGAAAGGATCGTTCAAGAAAGATGCGAATGCCGCCAATACCGATCAGCATCACGATCGTTGTGGCGATCAAGGCAGTGGCAATGCGGCGAATGTTCAGATTGAAAACGCCAGTCAGGTAACTGGCGGTCAGCACCGAAAAAGCGAACAGGTTCATCGCTTTCATCAGATCGCCAAACCTTGCTGCAACAACGCCAACCGAAAGGTAGAGATTGAAAATGTCCGTTGGAATGCGGGCCATGTCCAGCAGCATGGGGGTGGTCACGATCGGCTTTGCGAATGAACTTAGTAAACCAGTTCCGATCAGCGGGAGGCTGTCTGTGAGGGGAATGGTCAGTCCATAAAACCACGCTGCGAATGGGATAAAGATTAGCCCAATGATGCGGCCGGCGTCCGGGAAAGGGTAAGCAAGTTGCACCGTGTAGCCAGCGGTGGGTGTATCCGAGTCAGGGTCGTCGGCAGTCGTCCGTGTGAGTCGATTGACCGCTTCAGCAATCATTGGCATCACAACAAAGGTGTTTCCAATGACAAATGCGGTGATCAGCGCGCTGCGACTTTCCCGCATCACATCTCGGTAGGAAAAAGGAGTGCAGCACGAAATCAGTAGGGGGAACACCCATAGGCTGATCAGCAAGGAAGCTGCCCCGTATACCAACAGGTATCCTTGCAGTAGTTGAAACTGGAAGGGCGAGATTGTGCCAGCTGATTTTGCGACGATCGCGAACATTCCAAGGGGCGAAATTCGAACCACCATGTGATTCAAGTTTCCCAGTCCTTCCACCACGATTTCGATATTGTTGAGCAATGATTTCCGCTCGGGGATCAGCATCAATGCAATCCCAAAGCCGACCGAAAAAAGGACGACTGCTGGTACAAGCTCATTGGTTAACGAAGCGAAGAAATTCGAGGGAATGAATAACGCCAGCCAATTCATCGGTTCGGGCTGGTCAAACATGGTGACGCTAAAAAATGACCCACCTTCCCATTCTGGGAAACAGTAGGACATGGCGATCAAGACGGACAGGGCGATCAGCCAAAGGAGCAGCATGGTGGCCGTGCAGATCCGGGCCAGCCGACCACTTTCCCTCTTGGAGAGTCGGCCAATGTTGAGGATGAGTGACAAGACCACGTAGGGTAGGACTGTCATCTGCAACAGCCCAATGTAGGCGTCACCTGCCCATCCGATCCACGCACCTGATTCACCCCAGAAGACGCCCCAGACGAAACCAGCGAAGACGCCCAGCAGCATCATTGTGTTAAAGCTGGGGAACCAACGCCCTGTTGATTGGTGGACTGTGGGCGTTTGTGACATCTGCGATTGAAGATTCTTTGCGATGGCGGATGGAAATCCGCGCTGGGGAGTGTTCCGCTAGCGATCAGGCGATTCTTTTTCAGGCTCGTCCATTCTCACCAACGTCCACTGTTGTGTTTCACCATCCTCAAAGTGTACCAAGGTTCCCACCTCATTCTCCGTTAGGTTGTAAAGCTGGGTCTCCATGATCGGTGCGGACTTACCTACCGGGCCCCAGGCGGCTCGTTGGGATTTTTCGTCAACCATCCCCTCGACTTCGAATGAGTCTTTCGTTGCCAGGTTTTGGAACGTGCCAGCAATGATCCCCTCTTTACTGACTGCTAGCTGAAGGAACATGGTGGAGTCCTCGATCGAGGATTCATCGGTGGAGCCCAAGGCGAAAACCCCGAGCGGTAGCCATTCCACTTTCTTTGTGTCGACTTCTTCCGGTATCGAAGCAGCGATTTCCCGGGCCTGAGTGGCATACTCGTCAGCCGTCGCGATCACATCACCTTCGTAGTAGACCTGGTCGCCCTCGTAATAGATCGTCGTTCCGTAATCACAGTACACCGGTTGCGAAGGTGTGCTCACCAGCCAACTTGTCACTGCACCGGCGGTAGCCCAAGCCCACCAGTTATTGTTTGGATAGTTAGCCCAGCCCCACCGGTAATTGGGGTGCCGGCCCCAGTAGCCGCCGCCATAAACAGGCAGAACGACCGGAGGTCGATAATAGGGTGGACGCCAACCCGGTGGGCGGCCGCCTGGTGGACGCCAGCCCGGTGGGCGAGAGTTTGGCGGACGATACCCGGGTCGATGGCCAGGCGGTCGATATCCAGGTGGGCGGTAGCCGGGTCGACCATTTTCAGGAAGCTGAACGGGTCGATCCCCGATACCTGGTCGATCCCCGATACCTGGTCGATCCCCGATACCTGGTCGATCCCCGATACCTGGTCGATCCCCGATGCCTGGTCGATCTCCGATGCCTGGTCGATCTCCGATGCCTGGTCGATCTCCGATACCTGGTCGTCCATTTTCAGGAAGCTGAGAAGGTCGATCCCCAATCCCTGGTCGCCCCGTTTCGGGACGTGGGGAGGGGCGGGTTCCTGGCGCGGGTTTGGTCGTGGGTCGGTTTTGGAGGAAGTCTCGCGCGGCGCCTCCTCCGCTGGATGGTAGAGTTGTGGGTCGATTGAGATTTAAGAAATCGTTCAGTTGCCCACGTGAAGGCTGGGAGCCGAACGAAGGTCGCCCCGATCCTCCGGCCGTCGGCAGGCTAGGCCTGCCAGTGGAGGGCCTGCCAGTGGAGGGCAATGTTGATGGTCTGCCCGTTGACGGCCTACCGGTAGACGGCCTGCCTGTTGATGGCAATGTTGAGGGTCTACCAGTGGAGGGTCTGCCCGTTGATGGCCTCCCAGTGGAGGGTAGTGTAGAAGGTCTTCCTGTCGATGGCCGTGATGTCGATGGCCGCGATGTCGATGGCCGCGACGTTGGCATCGATGGTCTTGATGTGGAAGGCCGCGAGGTGGGCATTGAGGGCCGTGACGATGGACGACTCATCGAAGGTGAGCGAGAGGGCATCGATCGCCCCATGCTGGAACCACCGCGGCTCATGCCTCCACCGCCTCGGCTTCGTCCGCCGCCACCCCGCCCACGTTGTGCCAAGCAGATATCACTACAAATCAGTGACATCATCAAGCCGCCGCACGCCAAGACATAGAAAAAACGTCCGGAACGCGTCATCCCATCACCTGTTTTTATGGAAGGGTAATGTTTCATTTTCGGATCACTGTGACTTCGTCAAGATTGGGTAACAATTCACCGTCGATGATTTGATTGATTTTTTGCCATGTGTAGTTCCCATCGTTCTTTGGCCGGAAGACACCGACAAAGGAGCCGGTTGATCCATCCGCCAAAGTAGCAACAGATTGAACTTTCCACTTGTCATCCCGCTGGGTCCAAACTCCACTGACGAAACCTCCGTCTGAGTCAAACAGCCAGCTGCGAATCTTCTGCTGCTTTTCGTCCCATCCAATGAGTTGTAATCCGGATGAACTGACACCTTCGGAGGTCGTGACCGAGTATTTGCGGCTGATGTAGGTTTGGTTGGATGTCCAGTCGCAGTCGATTTCGATTGTAAAGCCTTCCCCGTTGTCGACCCATTGGCCGATCAACCAATCCAGGCCTTTCAGCTTTTCGTACCGCAATGACGAAACCGGAGTTTCTTGTTCAGTGACGCGATCGATCAGCCATTTATCGCCATCTTTCACAAAAACCGTTTCGTAGCTGGTCTCGATAGTTTCGTCTTCATAGGCCACTATGGCTCGCCCCGATTCGACGGCCACCCGAGGTGATACGAAATCAATTGAATCAGTCAGGAGCGTCAGCTTTCCTATATCTTCGGAGCTTTCAAAAAGTGCTTTGAATTGCGCCGTCATTGCCTCGCGGCCATCGACTCGTTCACTGCGGATACGGCTTATATAGGCGCCGTTCTCGGTCCACGAGTTGGCGAGTTTTTCGAGTTCGCGAGAGTTGAACGCATCCGCGTACATCGCGATGGCGTTCTCAATTTCCGCAGTCGGATTTTCCGTCTTTGATTCGGCTTCTTGGCAAAAAACCGTGCAAATCCCCACTGACAGCCAGCAGGGCAATGCGAGTAATAAACGATATTTGTGCATGAGCATGATTGGCTTCGGCGGCAGCGTTCCAGGGAGCAGCAATCGACATGGGTGAGGTAGCCTATCTTAGAGTCTTTTCGCGATCGCGAGGTTCCAAGGTTCGGGAAAAGTGGCGAAATTCTCGACGCACCACTCTCGCCTCTCGTTCAACATACTTCGCAAAAGAGGGCGAGCCTCGTTCTCGAACCGAGTTCTTCAGCCGAAATCGCAGCCCGATGATATGAGTGGTATGGAAGTTATGTTTTGCTGAATATCGAGCTTTTTCAGCCGCAACGAATGTTGCTGTGCAGCCAACAGCGAGTGTCTATTCACGGCCGGATGGCGGGAAATCTTAGTTGATCGAGCTGCTGTGCGCGAGCAATCGGCTAAGACTCGGTTGGAAAGTGGCTGGTTGTCTACCTCGTCTCGACGCTGCATCATCAAGGACGAGTTGCAGAACGCCAACTTCTTAGCGGACATCAATGCCATGACTTCACATCACGATTCCATCTTAAAGATCGGCGAGGCGTTGAACGCCGCGGTTCTAGGGCAAGAGGCAGTTGTGGAGCAGTTGTTGATCGCTCTGCTTGCGGACGGCCATGTATTAATGGAAGGATTGCCGGGTACCGCAAAAACACGTTCCATTAAGACGCTTTCTAAATTGATTGAAAGCGATTTTAGTCGAATTCAATTCACACCAGATCTTTTGCCTTCGGATGTGACTGGCTCGGAAATTTATCGCGATCAGGCATCGACTTTTGATTTCCAGTCCGGGCCGATTTTTGGGAACCTTGTGCTTGCCGATGAAATCAATCGAGCACCGGCAAAGGTTCAGGCTGCATTACTGGAAGCAATGGAAGAGCGGCAGGTCACCGTCGCAGGAACAACCCACTCATTGCCAAAGCTGTTTCTGGTCTTGGCAACCCAGAATCCGATTGAGCAAGAGGGCACTTATCCTCTGCCGGAAGCCCAAATGGATCGGTTTCTGCTGTATGTGCAAGTGCCCTACCCCGCGGACGAGAATGAGCTGGCGATCCTGCGTTTGGTCCGTGGCGAGAAGACCGGAAATGTGGGGCAGCCGCAGGCCACATCACAGGAAGCGATTTTTGCAGCGCGAAAAGAAGTGAACGCAATTCATGTTTCGGAGGCAGCCGAGCAATACATCGTTGATCTAATCATGGCGACCAGAGAACCAAGACGCTACGGCGGTAAACTCGAAAAGTGGATTCGGCTTGGGGCTAGCCCTCGGGGCACGATCGCATTGGATGCGGCCTCTCGTGCTCATGCGTGGTTGGCAGGGGAAGAGTTTGTTTCGCCTGAGAATATCCGTGCGGTTGCACCGGCTTGTCTGGCCCATCGCGTTCATCTCACCTATGAAGCGGAGGCAGCCGGTGTGACGCGGACAGGTGTGATCGATGAAGTACTCAAGGTTGTCGTTTCTGTCTGAGCCGAATATCTATGCCAGCCCACACCACCATCGACATTGATGATTTAGTCATGCTGAAGGCGGATGCGAGAGGTTTTTCGTTTCTGCCGAGGCAGCCGGTTCATTCACTCTTGGCGGGGCGTCATGCTTCGCGACTGCGAGGCCGTGGACTTTCCTTTCGGGAATTGAGGCATTACCAGCACGGCGATGACATTCGCACCATCGATTGGAAAGCAACGGCGCGGCTGCGGTCGCCCTATGTGCGTACGTACGACGAGGAGCGAGAGCGGCCCGTTCTGTTCGTGGTGGATCAACGAGTACCAATGTTCTTCGGCAGTCGTCGCGCGATGAAATCCGTCGCCGCTGCGGAAGCGACGGCTTTGGGCGCTTGGCGCACACTTGATGCGGGAGATCGGGTCGGTGGCGTCGTGTTTAACGAATCCGAGACAATTTTTGTGCGCCCGCACCGAAGTCAATCGCGAGTCCTTCATCTTCTGCAAGAGGTGGTCCGGCTAAATCATCGGCTTGCTGTTGATGAACCGCCGGTTGGAAATGTAACAATCAATGGTGTTCTCGAGCGTGTGTTGCAGTGCGCGAAACATGACCACCTGGTGATTTTGGTCAGTGATCTTGATGGAGCGAATGAACGCACTCGGGAATTAGCAACGCGGTTAGCCGCTCACAATGATCTATTGGTCGCGGCTGTTTATGATCCACTTGGGGCATCGCTTGTTGGGGAGGCCGATATGCTGGCGAGTGATCGAGGCGAAATCATTCAGATCCCGCATGATCGAAGATTCGCGGAAAGCTTTCGTCAATCCTTCCAGCGCCGGCTCGATGAGTGGACAAAAATTTTCCACACAATCAAAGTACCCGTATTGCCGATCTCGACCTCTGATCCAGTCAGCGATCAAATTCGAGAGCTTTTTGGTCATCAGGTTTCCATCTAGCAAAAAACTTCGATCGTGAATATTACTGATCCCACTAGCTTAGATCGTTTGCACGACATCGTCGTGCCCGATCCCATATCCTGGTGGCCACCAACGCCAATTTGGTATGTCATCGCCATGCTCGCTTTGCTGGTGATTGCGGTGGCGATTTACCGACTTAGGGTTTACTGGCGTTCCAATGCCTATCGCAGGGCAGCGGTGCGTGAACTTGCGGAGGCAAACTCGGCACCAGCGATTGGACAACTGCTTCGACGCGTTGCCTTGTCTTGTTCGTCACGCACAACGGTAGCTGCGTTGGGTGGTGCCGAGTGGGTCGATTGGCTGGCGAATCGAATTGATGTGCCAATGCCGGAATCTGTCCGCGAGCAGTTGATCGAGGGAGTTTATGGTCGACCCTCGTCCGCTGACCAGCTTTCCGTTTTACGACAGTATGCATCGGATTGGATTCAGCGGCATCCAAGTTCCAGCGAGTCCGAAGCTTAGTAGGTTTTTAATGCGACTGTTCGAAAACACGGTGCCTGGATGATTTCATTCGCCTACCCGTGGATGTTTTTGCTGCTGCCTTGCCCGTGGATTCTTCGCGTGCTGCTGCCGTCAATGCGCCGTCAGGTCGTATCAGTGCGAGTTCCCTTTGGCAGTCGAATTGTGGAATCTTGTAAGGGTGGAGGAGGCGTTCGCAATCGCCATCACTTCAGCTGGTTGGTTCCGGCACTGCTCTGGCTAATATGTTTAGTTGCTCTCGCGCGACCCCAGAAAATCGAGCCGCCAGTGACGAAGGATTTGCCCACGCGTGATTTGCTGTTGTTGGTGGATCTTTCTGGCTCGATGCAGCATGAAGATTTCACCGATCGAGAAGGGAATACCGTGGATCGATTGACTGCTGTCAAAGAGGTGGTTGGTGACTTTTTGATAAGGCGTAAGGGAGATCGCGTCGGTTTGGTGGTCTTTGGTGATGCGCCCTACCTTCAGGCGCCCTTTTCGACCGATCTTGATCTGTCACGGCAATTACTTGAACAGTGTGCCGTTGGTATGGCTGGGCCTCGGACCGCTTTTGGCGACGCCGTTGGGCTTGGCGTGAACTTATTTGCGACTAGCGATTCACCAGCAAAAACAATCATTGCCCTGACCGATGGCAACGATACGAAGAGCCAAGTGCCACCGGTCGAGGCCAGTCGAGTTGCCAGTCAACGTGGTATCCGTATTCATACGGTGGCTGTCGGTGACCCAACCACGGTGGGTGAAGAAAAGCTCGACATTGAGCTGTTGAAGGAAGTCGCGTCCACCGCCGATGGTAGCTATTTTTACGCTGCAAATCGCGATGAATTGGAGGGTATCTACGAGCAGTTGGACAAACTGGAAACCCGCCAAGTCAAAACAATTAGCCATCGACCTCGCCACGATTTGTATCAGTGGATGCTTCTGCTGGCATTGATCATTTCTGTGATGGAAAAGGCCTGGGTTGCGATTTCACGCACGCGTGCTCGCGCTGCGGTGGCCGTCCCGGAGAGGGTCCGTGTCAATGCGGCCACTGGTAAGCTGGAGGTGACGCCTTGATCGATATGATATCAAATTTTCATTTCATACGGCCTGTTTGGTTGTTCTTGATTCCGCTAACGATCACGGTTTGGTGGTCATGGCGAAAGCAGATGGATCCGCTACGCGGTTGGCGGCGACAGGTGGTGCCGGAGTTGCTCGATGCATTGGTTCTCGGTCGTGCTGCGCGACACTACGATCGAGCAAGCTTGCTGCTGGTTGTATGGCTGTTGGCTGCAGTTGCCATCGCGGGACCTGCGTGGCGTCCTGAACCGAATCCATTTGCTGGTGACGTCGCGCCCTTGATTGTTTTGTTGAAAGCGGGTGCATCCATGGATCGACCAGTGCCAGCGCCGTCGATCATTGAGCGGGCGCATCTGAAATTGGCTGACTTGGCTGAGGTGCGGAGAGGTGAACCGATGGGGCTGATTGCTTACGCGGGATCTTCGCACCTTGTACTCCCGCCCACAGTTGATACTGCGGTTGTCGCATCGATGGCGGCGGAAGTGAGTTCTCCGATTATGCCGGTGCCAGGAGATCGGCTTGATCTCGCATTGACCGAAGCTAATGAATTGTTGACAAAATCTGAGAATGGAGGGTCGATCTTAGTGATTGCCGATTCCGTCGCTGATGTGCCACGAGTAATAAACGCTTATCAAGAGACGAATCGGTTTCCTGTTCAATTTTTGGCGATAACCAATCAAGAAGATCAGGATTACGCAACGCTGTTGCGAGCGGCCAACTCGCTAGGTGGGACAGTTCGTTCTGCGACAATTGATGATGGAGATGTCCTTGCAGTCACCAAGGCCGCTGCGAGCTACGTGATGACCGGCACCGCGGGTGCTACCGACCGTTGGCAAGAGGCGGGGTATTTCTTGGTGTTACCAATTGCCCTGATCGCCGCATTTTCTTTCCGCCGTGAATCACGGAGTCAGCAGGAGCAAAGTGAATGAAACTGTTTCTGTGTATTGCAGCAATCACTTGGACAAGCATTTGGCTGACACCCAATCAGCAAGGACAACGATATTTTAGCCGAGGTGATTTTAAGTTAGCGGCTGAGCTGTTCGAGGAACCGATGTGGCAGGGAGCGGCATGGTACCGCGCGGGTGAATTTAAGCTGGCGGCCGAGGCGTTTTCAAAACACTCAACTGCAGAGGCTTATTTCAACCGGGGAAATGCCTTGCTGATGCTTGGCAAATATAAGGACGCGGTCACCAGCTATGATCAGGCATTGAAACTTAAACCAGATTGGAGCCAGGCCTTTGAGAATCGACAACTTGCAACAGCACGAGGTAGGCTGACAAAGCAAACTGGCGGTGAGCTGGGGGATCAGAAAATCGGAGCGGACGAAATCATTTTTGACAACAAGAAACCGCAGAGTGGTCAGGAAATGGGGCTTGTCGCCGAGCAGGCCTCTTCTGACAACGCGGTCCAGGCGATGTGGCTGCGTCGTGTTCAAACGAAGCCCGCCGATTTTCTGAGATCAAAATTTGCTTACCAACAAGCTTACGCCGAGGATCAGAAGACAAAATGAATCGTCGACTCATTTTGATGCTCGCCTGCATGAGTTTGTGCGTCAGCGCTGCGGCGGAGGTACAGCCAGCCGTTCTCAATATGCCCAAGTCAGAAATCTGGACAGGGCAACGCCTGCGTTTTTTTGTCGAGTTGCGGTCACGTGGTTCGTTCTCTGGCGCGGCAAGTTTCTCTCTTCCACGAATTGCCCAGACAGTGATTCTTAAGGTCAGCAATCCGGTTGTTTCATCGAAGGATATTGAGGGTGAGTCGTGGTTCATTCAACAACATGAATTCGCACTTTTCTCTCAGGCAAATGGGCGGCTTCAGATCCCAGAATTTGGGGTCCGGTTCGGCAGACGCGATGGTTTTACTGGGCCGGTGCTTGACGTTATGGCACTGGTTCCCGCCACCGAGGTGACGATTAAAAGACCACCCGGCAGCGCGCAGTTTGGGTTTTTGATTACGTGTAATTCGATCGAGATAAGTGAGGTCTGGGAACCGTCTCCTGGTCCTGCCAAGCTTGGCGCGGTGTTCACCCGCACGATTTCCCAAAAAGCTGCCGGGATGACCGGTATGGCGCTGATGCCTCCACCGATTTCGGCGGACGATGGGATCCGAGTTTATCCCGAACCTGAACAAATTCGTGACAACACCAATCGAGGTGATTTTACTGGTGAGCGAGTCGACAAGATGGTCTATCTGATGCGGGAGCCAGGCATTCGAACACTTCCAGCGTTTACCTATGCATGGTGGGATCCTAGCTCAAAGAAGATTTTCACCAAGACGTTGCCGGCTGTGACGTTTGAGGTCGCCGCAGCGCCAACATCAGCCACGAGTAGCGCAAGCTCGGAGTCGCCTGAAGCAAAGTTAGTTTGGTTGTTTGGGATCCCGGCGATGTTGGTCGTTGTTGGTTGGCAACGCTCACGTTTGATGGGCATTGTCACTCGGCTGATTCAGACTTTCTGGAATCCAGAACGGAATGCATCTCGCATGCTTCGGCGGGCCTGTCGCCGTAGCGATGCGGCATCCGCGAACGTCGCTTGGCTGCAATGGCGAAGCTTACAAGGACCAGAGTTTGAATCGTATCCTGGGTTGAAAACGGCGGTTAATGAACTGCAGGGAACAATATATCGGAACGATTCTGACGATCATTGGAATGGCGTATCTTTGGGCCGCGCCTTCAAGCAGCAGTTGTCGATGGCGGCTCACGATCGCTGTCAAAGCAAAGACCCCTCTTCCTTGCGGCCCATGAATCCCATTTCCTGTAGCGGGAAGAGATAAAAGGCTTGTATGTGCGGACGAGGGCACAAGAATTCACGATTTGCCGGTTCTGGATCGACAGAATTCGACGGGTTCTTGTAAGCCTGCCACTGCGATCAGACATGTGATCAGTCTTGGAGCGTGCCGAATAACCGTCTTGGCTCAAACAGATTTTTATTGGTTCGCCAAGCACTTGTGTGCAGCGTTACATGGAAACGAACGCACGGCTCTATGTGTCTCGTTCCCACGGTTTCATCACAGCCAAACCGTTAAATCAGGATCCTGACTTGGCTTTGAGGATATCTGCCAGCAGATCAGGCTTTGTTTCATCGCGGTTCAAATTCCAGTAACGCAAGCCGTCAAAGTAGTGGAGCTGTAGCGTTCGGATTTCGTCCCCGCTGGTGATTAAAAGTTCGATTGGTGTTCGGTCAGAGCTTTTTTCAACGGCATCAAGCAGACGTTTGCCGCTCCACTTGTGATTGCCGACACCAATGATCTCGATGGTTGGTGCTAGCCGTGCCTGGTCGGCAGGAGTCCCCAGCAACACTCGCCGTACTTTTCCATCGGTCGCGACTGCAATGCCTAGCGAGTCGAGTAAATCGATTCCGCGACTGTGGCGGAAGGTTGCGGCGGGGATGCTTGGTTTGGTCGCGGTGAGCTGGAATTTATATCCCAATCGATCAGCGACAGTGGGATCAAATTGTTGTTGAAAAGATTCGACCCGTCGTGAGATGAGCCCGCCCCAATCAAATTTTGCAACGGAGTTTAATTGCTTGACGACTTCGTCGCGACTAAAGGAGACGGGTAGCGTGGTCGATCGTGGG
Organism: Rubripirellula sp.; assembly: GCA_049602075.1. Classification (GTDB taxonomy): domain Bacteria; phylum Planctomycetota; class Planctomycetia; order Pirellulales; family Pirellulaceae; genus Rubripirellula. The sequence continues at coordinate 166,474 of JBMYRF010000006.1, read as the reverse complement.
GCTTTGAAAAAACTTTGACAGAAATCATCGAGAGATTTCTTGTTGTTAGTAAGCTGTCGGATTTGAGCATCCGCTTCCAGCCAGAACAACATCCCTTCCATGTAATAATCTTGGCTCCGCCGGAGACCGCTCCAACTGGGGCTCGCAGCTCGAAGGATGTGCGAGGCAGCAGCTGTGTCGGCGAGAGTTCGCCACTGCCTTCCTTGCTGATGGGTCGCGTTTCGCAGTTCGACGAGTAGGCGGTGCCTAAATTCATCAGCACTCATCATGCCACTGCGGGCTTCAACCAGTTCACCGAGATACTGGGTTAAGCCTTCATAGACCCATAGCAGTTCGGTGTCTTTGGGTGTATGGAAATCAGTCGTCAACATGCCCGCGGGGCGTCGGTATTTGCCGCACCAAGAATGGAGATATTCGTGGGGAACGAGGAGTCGGTCCCAGCCCTTCAATGCTTCGGCCGATCGGAGCGAAGCTGGTGGCAAAACATTGAACGTCGACCGTAAATGTTCGAGACCATTCTTGGGTAACGCATCGGTCACGCCTAGCAAGATGTCAAAACGGTCGAATGGGTGCGAGCCGATCAGTCGAGCCGTTTGCGAAACCATCGAACGATACTTGTCCACAACGGTTGGATTCAAGTTTGTGGTCGCTTGATCATCTGCAAAGACATGTAATGTGTGTGGTGGGGATAGTTTGTTGTCTTCGGCTAATTCAAAGGATTGGTAGTACCTGCCGAACATAATCGGGCTATCTACAAGCGTGCGTAGTGAAACAGTTTCATAGCCTTGGATGTTTTCCGCTGCCGTTGACTCAGTATCTGTTTCGGCGGCAGGAAGAGCAGTCGCAGCCTGCCACGTTTTGGGCAGATGTAATTCAGTCGTGATTTGTTGTTCATCGATATTGACCCCTTCTTGGTAGAACAGCAGCGAGCCGGGACTCACCATCCCAATGTTGCGGCTGCCGAAGCAATCATGGCCAAATGAAGTTGTGGTCGGTTGATCCGCGATGTAGCGAACCGAGATGTGCAATTCATCTACGTCACCGGGGACTGCGACCTCCATTCGATACACCTCGCCTGGTGTACGCTTCCACATCAGTAAGTCACTGGCAGAATCGCGGATCTGCAAGCCGGCGATATTCGCAATCGGACCGCCAGGGCCATGTGAGCCGGGAACCCACTTGGGATACCAAAGTGCGATTTGTTGTGCGTCTTTTTTTGCCTTGATGGGGATGACCAGTTCGGCCTCGATAAGCTTCCTCGGCAGTTCACGGACGTCGATCGCGATCCTCATAGGACCGAACGTCGAGGTTTGGTCAGCTGCGATCGCGGCGGTTGGCCAAGCCAAAATCAGCAACGCAACAATTAGAAATGCAAAATGGATCTGACGCTTCATCAAGCTCTGCTCCGAGGTGGATTCAACTTCTCTATTGAAATTAAGAAATTTACCGGTGTGGTCTTGTGGTCTCAAAAAGACGGTAAAAAATTGATCTTTGATTCTGATAATCGAGTTTCGATCGAGAAATGACGGAAAATGGCTCGTGAAAGATCCAATCCCGATTTTGAGGGAAGACGGTAACGATCCCGATTCGTTGATGCGGTGGAAGCCCAGTCGAGGAAGGGCTAATTCAGCCACCGGCCTCGTTTGGTGTCTGATGGATCACTGTCCGCTGGTCCACCCAGGGGAATTCCATTCGTTTCGATCTCTCTAATTCGCTCAAACGCGAGCCGTTTCATTGCTTCAACTTTTTGTGGGTGCTCATCGCTGAGATTGTTTTTTTCTGCGGGGTCATCGATCAGATTGATCAGCACGGGACCTTTTTCGGACTCCGGGAGTTCTTTCTCTACGTCCAAGTAAAGTTTCCAATCGCCAACACGGATTGCTTGTGGTACACCCCATCCATGCCATATCAGCAGATCCTTTCTGGCGTGTTGATGATTGGGTTTGGCTGAGAATGTGTCCCAGACGTTGACACCGTCGATCATTGGATGACCTGTGGTGATAGCCGCGAGCTCGATGCCGCAAGCTTGAGCAAGTGTGGGTAATAAATCGATGGCTGCGGTGAGTTGGTCACTTGTGTGTCCGGCTGGAACTCTCCCCGGCGCTCGGACAATGCATGGAACCCGATTACCGCCTTCTAATGCACTCCATTTTAACCCTCGGTACGGTGTTGCCCGTGCCCACTTTTTCTGGCCAGGTTCAGGGCCATTGTCTGAGGTGAATACCACGATCGTATCTTGATCGAGATTGCATTCTTTTACCGCAGCGATGATTTCGCCCACGCGACTATCCAGTTCCTCGACAACATCGCCGTAAGCAGCCTGAGACGATCGGCCCTTCCACTCAGGATGCGCTTGAGCTGGAAAGTGTGGAGCCGTGAAGGGGATGTATAGGAAGAACGGTGACGCACGATTGGCCTTGATAAACTTGATTGCTTCGGACGTAAACTGTTCAGTCAAGCGGCGGTTGTCGAAAGGGTTCATAACCAATTCTGATCCGCGATAGAGTTTTTTTGTTTGATTGTTGCTCTTGGTTATGTAGAACGCGTCCTTAAAACCTTGATTCATTGGCAGCAGTGATTGTTCCTCGCCCAAGTGCCATTTCCCACAAATAGCGGTTTTGTAGCCCGTGGATTGGAAAACTTCAGCAATCGTAAGAGCTTCCGGTGCAAGGCCATTCTGGGGTTTGATTTTGTATCCCCCCACACCTCCCCGCCAACCGACTCTGGCAGGGTAAGCACCTGTCATTAATGCCATCCGAGAAGGAGTGCATACCGTGCAACCGGCGTAGTAATTTGTGAGCCGCAGACCTTCGCTCGCCATTTTGTCGAGCACCGGTGTGTTGATTACCTCGCTGCCGTAGCAAGCCAGATCAGCATAGCCCAAGTCATCGGCCATCATCAGAATGACGTTCGGCTTTGTTGCACCAGCAGCGGCGTAAACCAATTCTGCTAACAGTCCATTTGCGAGGACAATGATAAGTGCGGTGAAGGTTCGAAACCGCTGGCTGAAGAACTGAATTGGTATTTGCATCGTCGCAGGTTTGAATGTTCTCATTGATTGTGTGTGGATACGATTTGCGGCTACCGAGCTCGATTGATTGAGATGCGCTCTTCATTCCGGGTACGCTGCATCTTAGCTGATCAGGCCGTCAGCACGTGGTGTTTGAGCATGACTGGTGAAGATAGCCGTCTGAGAATGCTGTCGAGTTTGCGGCCGTAGATCTTGCCCGTATGCTGGCAACCTACTCTCTTGGTACTGCTCATAGGTGAAGGTCAACGCACTCTGCAGCTAGGGTTTTCGCAGCGTTGTTTGGCGGCAATCTTCGGTCCAGATTCATCATGATCCGAACACCCTTGTCACTCGCAGGACTTCACCGCGTCTGTTGGTTTTGACTGGTTCAACAGGTGGCGATTGAATTACCGAGCAATCTGCGAGTGCTGTTTGTTGCTGATACCAAAAAAAAATCGCCGCGCTGGGATTACGCGGCGATTTTTAAAATCAGGCAAACTTATCGTCTTCTGACTTCGATGACGTATTTCATCAGGTCATTGAATTCTTGGCGACTTTTCAGTTGCTTTACAAGATTTGCGGGCATCAGAGACGTTTTGGAATCCTTCACCTGCTCAATGTCCTCCTGTGCGATCACAACTGGTTTCGGGTTTGCCAAGTTCCTGAGGGTCAGTTCATCATCATCTTCGGAGACTCTGATTCCCGTGAAAATCTGGCCGTCCACGGTTAAGACACTCACTTGTGCATACTCTTTTTCGATCAACTCAGCGGGCCGCAAAATCGAATCAACCAATTGCTCATTGGTGAGCCGGGTTTTGAGACTTGCCAAATCTGGGCCCAGCCGCGCGACGCGCCCTGGTGGGTCGTGGCAGGCGTAGCAGGCCGCGGCAGACTCGTAGAAAAGTTTCTTTCCACGCAGTGCATTGCCTTGTGCAATCGCCTCAGCAGCAATGTCGCTGGTACTTTGAGCCATCAACTCCTTTTCAAGCTCATCGTTGGAGAATTCGACCTCCGGTTGCTTGTCGATCTCCGCCATCAATTCAAGCTCAAGCGGATGCTGCTCGACAAGTTCTGCGGGGGTCCAGACGGTGAATCGTCCCTTGGTTTCGGAACGAATTCGAGCCACGGCTGAAGCATCGATCGTGTCAGCTTTGTTACCCCAGCTGTTGCGAACGAAAGTCAGTACAGCTGCTAATTCTTCATCGTTCAACAAATCCCGGAAAGCTGTCATTGGGGGTACACCCCGAGCTGGATCATAAGTCTTGCCGTTGATTCGTATTTTTCCGTGCAGTCCATGCAGGGCGAGCTTGATCAGGCGTTCCTTATTTCCGTTGACCCATGGGCTGTTGAGCAACGAGGGGTAAACACTTGCGTTTCCTTGGCCGTTAGCAAGGTGGCAGGTGGAGCAGTGAGACTCACGTTGGTAAACAACGGATCCCAGTTGGTACGCATCCTTGTCTTTCCCTTTCAGGTGTTTTGGGGTGTCAAACTTGACAAACTCCAGTTCCGCAGGGGCGGCAAACCCGCTTGCACCCGACTCGACGTTATACCACAGGTGTTTTACCGTTTTTGCGGCGTTGGCAGCGTGGGGGACGTTTGATGCCAACAGAGTGTTGAGTAGGTCCTCGTTAATCACGCCGTGTTGCTGATGAAGCCACAGTGCTTCGAGTAGGTGGTGTGCTTCGACCTCGCTGTCCGGGTCGAAATTCTTGTACCACTTCTTTGCTGCGGCAATCACAGCATCGGAGTCTCGAGCACTGAGCTCCACGCGTGTTCGATGTCGTACACCATCAACGGGATGCTTCAGGTTCTCGAGCAGGGTCTCAATGGGTTCACCCGCGATTTTGACTGGTTTCTGTAGTGGCCGGCCTTTCGCGGTCAGGCGAAAGATTCGCCCGTGTTTGTGATCACGATTTGGGTCTCGGATGTTGTGCTGCATGTGCCCAATGATGGCATTGTGCCAGTCGGCAACATACAACGCCCCGTCCTCGCCGATGATGGCGTCGGTGGGGCGGAAGTTGCGATCGGAACTGTTGAGCAATTCAATGCCTGGTGTTCCCCAAACCTCACCGAGCTTTCGGTTCTTGCTCATGTCGGCGTTTCCGCCACCTTTGATTTTGACATCCACGGCAGCGACAAGTTTGTCTCCATTGAAGAATTCAATCTTGCCGTTGTTGAATCGTTGCTCAAAACCTTTGCGATTCCAAACTCGGAATTCCGAGATTTCAACGGGAGCGGGGAAATCACCCTTCATCCATGGATTTTTCTCTTTTCTGGTGTGCGCGAAATTACCCTTATTGCCATCGACAAGCAGCGAGGCTGGGTACTCTCCCTTGTTGTAATCGCTTGACAAAGCAAGGTTGGCTGTCTTGGCAATGTTTTTCTTTCCACTCATCACCTCGACTTCGGAGATGTTCATCTCCTGAACACCATTCACACTGAGCTTGAAGCCGGTGATTTTGCTTCCTTTGAGTGCCGGGTGGTTGACCGTGATGAGGCCACCATTCCGCGTGATGGAGATGTTCCCTGGTGCTGCTGCGACCACCGGTTCCGGCTCAGGAAGGCTGCCACCACGGTCGAGGCTGTATTGCTTGACTCCTAGAAATCCGATGGTGTTACAGATCAAGAAGTCATCTTGCAGCTCTTCGGGGAAGTGCTGAGATGAAAGAATCTCGTTGGCTGCGACCGGGCGGAATTCTTTCGTCAGCAGCGTGTGCATCTTGAATCCCTTGCCTTCTGGTCGAACCTGATAAGAGCGTCCACCCGTTCCATCGTTGGCGTAACAGTAGCCCCACTTGTCGAAACTGGTTCCGTGGGGATTGGGGCTGTTGCCGGCGTGCGGTGTGATCGCGAAGGTACGCGGGTTGAAGCGATACATGCCCGAGGAGCCGATATTAAGGTTCGGCTTCCACGGGGTCTCGTGGTTGTGCACAAGAAAGATTCCGCTTTGCCAGTAAATGCCACCATCCGGACCCATCACCAGGTTGTTGGCCGCATGGTGAGTGTCGGCAGTTCCTAGTCCCTGCAGCAGTGGGTAGCGAATGTCAGCTTTGTCGTCGCCGTCGGTGTCTTTGAGGAATAGAAGATCGGGCCCTGAGGTGACGATGACGCCTCCCCCCCAAAACTCAAAACCCAAGGGGTTATGAACATGTGCGAAAATTTTTCGCTCATCGGCAACACCATCGCCATCTGTGTCTTCGAAGATCATCAGGCTGTCGTTCATTTCTTTGCCGGGTTCCCACTTGGGGTAGGTGTTCCAGCTTGCGGCCCAAAGTCGTCCTTTTCCGTCCACCTGCAGTTGCACTGGATTTGCTAAATCCGGGAACTGTTCTTCCGATGCGAATACATTCAGCTCGTATCCTTCGGGAACAGCGATTTTCACTCGCGATTCTTCTGGTGAAAGGTAGTCAATGCTGCCTTCCTTGGCTGCGCTTGAGCTGGCACTGCCACCGCCAACGTTTGAAATCACTTTTACCGGAGGAGGGACGTTGCTGTCGTCGACCTCGTAAGGCTTGTTGGTTGCTGCTGCCCAGATCGCTCGGTCGCGATTGGCGGTCATGATGTCCAGCATGACCAATTCGTGCTTCAGTACGTCGGCGTTGCTTTGCCCGTCAACGAACTTGAGTCCTGATCGACCACCCCAGATGTCGTTCCCGTCTGTGGCGTGGTAGCGATTGTGCCAGTGCCAGTTTTTGTCCTCAACTGCCTTGTACACTGCAGCACTCGCGTCGGTGGTGCTTCCAGTCAGTGACGCCGAGATAATCTTGGCCAGACCGCGGTAACCTTTGGCGTTCAGGTGAATTCCATTCACGGTGAAGCGATCGCTGCTGCTGCGATAGAGGTCCAACGACGGGTTGAAAAGGTCGACAAAAGTTTGACCTGTTTGTTCCGCGGCACGCTGGGTTGCCCTGGTGTAGAGAGCCAGGTTCTCATTGAGCTCGATCCCATCTGGCAGATGTCGGTCACCCTTGTTCTCGAATGCGATCGGGCTAAACAGCACAAATCGGAGGTCAACACCTTTCTCTTTTCTGAGGGCCGAGTACCGCTCGATCATTTTGACCAGTTCACCCTGGTAGGCGTCAGCCCCCTCCGGACCCGCGAATGCCTCGTTGTAGCCGTACATCATGAAAACCACATCCGGCCCAACATGCTGTAGGTATTCTTCGTCGTTGGTGAAGCCTTTATTTCGGGGCCGCTTGTTGACCATGTCGCCCGAAAAGCTCATGTTTCGGAATGTGACGTTCATCCCCTGGAGGTGACTCTGCAGGACCGCTTCGACCCACGGATCATGCTGCATTCTGTCGGCCAATCCGTTGCCGTAGATCGCAACCACGTCGTCCTTTTGAAACTCAAATGGCTCTGCGGCATGTGTTGTGAGGACTGACAAGAGAACCAGGCCAACACCGAGTAAGGGACGAAGGAGTTTCGTGCCGGGTAGGAAATGCATGGGATGCGTCATTTTTTCAAATATGCCTTGTCTCGTAATCTTCCTGTGAGGCCTGCCCAGTCTGTCCTCAGGGGCTGCCCAAAATCTTCGTAGAACGCAGTATCTTAGCAGACCTCAGTATCTTAATAGAACGAACCTCGATCTATTGGTTCGATAGAAAAAAAGCCAATTGGAGGCATGGTGATCCAGTCGCTCCGAGTTGAGTAAACCAGTCTCCTGACGGGGGGGAGGTTGTTCCTGGCTGGTGAAAGACTTGCCGTTGAGGGCTTGGTGAGAATCACTCCGGCAAACCACGAAAATAGGTTTGCGACCGAAATTCACGCCGTTTTCTTGCTTGCCATCGCTGAAAGCTGAGATCCGTCCGATCGTGCTGCGATGCGTCGACGGGTTGGACGAGCCGTATCGGCAAACTCCTGTTTGCTGTCGGCTGGAGGGCTTTCGACGGATTGGGGTGCCTGAATTGACGGATTGGGGTGCCTGAATTGACGGACTGGGGTGCCTGAATTGACGGACTGGGGTGCCTGAATTGACGGACTGGGGTGCCTGAATTGACGCAGGCAGTGCGATTATTGAGCTGAAGGCATTTCCATTCCATTCATTCCGCCAACACAAGGAAGCTGGGAGGCCCTGGTGTCTGCCGCGTATCGCTTGTGGGTGAGGTTTTTCGTCGTCCTTTGAACTGTGAAACGGTGATCCGTAGGTAACTGCTCACGCGAAGCATCTTCGTGAAATTTCGAAATCTCGGTCAGGCGAAAGAAATCAGGACGAAAATGGAAGAGAATGTCAGGATTTTCAGCTCCGAGACGTTTTATCTATATGACACCTGTTTCCAACGAAGACGTCCTTCGCATTTTGATGAAATCCCGCGATCGCATTGCCGCGGCCGCGTGGGTGGTTGTGCGCGATGCTCATGCGGCGGAAGACATCTTCCAGAACGTTGTAATCAAGGGAATGACGAAAGAAATCAGTTTTGATTCTGACGGAGCGGTTCTGTCCTGGGCTTACATCACTGCGCGGCGGGCGGCGATTGATTGGGTCCGTCGCCACCGCAATGAATCGTCGGCACCAAGTATTGAGCTGATTCAACAATTGGAAGCGGAGTGGATTGAGGATCATGCACGCGAGGATCACCGGACCGAAGTGCTGCGTGATTGTTTGCGGGAGCTTCCTCCAAAATCAAGTGAGTTGCTCCGCTTGAGGTATTTCGATGGACTGGCTTGTGGCCAGGTTTCTGAACGACTTGGAACGGGGCTAGATGCGATCTATCAGAGATTGTCTCGTTTGCACAAAGCACTTAAGGATTGTGTTGAGTTACGTCTTGCGGGCGCAAAGGCGGTGGACGCATGAGCCAAGAGAATCGAACATTGGACTCACTCATCAGGTATCTGGATGGCGCGTTGATTGGGGAGGAGCATGAACTCGCTGAAGCTTGGTTGCGAGAGGATGCTGAGGCACGCTTGATGCTTCGAATGCTCGCCGAGCAGGCCGTAGTCGCGGCTGATGTTGAGCGTGTCAAAACTGACTCGACGATTCAGCTATCCTCGGCGATCGGTGTGAATCAAGGATCGTGGGCTCGGAATTGGCATTGGGTGTTGGCGACGGTGGCAGCCGTCGGCTTGTTTGCAATCGTTATTCGCCAAGTTGTTTTCGTGCGCGATGCCGAACGCCCGCTGATGACCGTTGTCGCTTTGAACGGTCCTTTTGAATGGACGGGTGATGCTGGACGAGTTTCCAGTGAGATCATGGTTGGTGATCGGTTGCCAGGGGGAACGATGCAGATGCTGGCTCCTGATGCCTGGGCTGAATTTGAGTTCCCCGACCAGTCGAGTGTCACTTTGACGGGACTCTCCGCCGTTACGATCGCGGGGGATCAACAAAAAGAAATTCATTTACGACATGGACGTCTGTCAGCGGATGTGCAGCCGCAGCGCGTCGGGCACCCGATGTTGGTGAAGACGCCGTCTGCGGAACTGCAAGTTCTTGGCACAAAGTTTGATGTCGAAGCGGTCTCTGAATTGACGAGGTTGACCGTCAATGAGGGCCGGGTGCGAATCAAACGTTTGGTCGACGGTAAAGAAGTCGATGTGCCCGCTCTTCAGACTGTCACGGCAACATTGGAAGAACAAAACGTCTTGGCTCCGCGCAAACAGAAAGCACCCATCACTGAGTGGCGAAGCGATCTTCGAGCGGATGTCGTGAAGGGAAAATGGTTCTCTTCTCTCTGGCGATTAGGACTCATTCTTAAGAAGTCCGTGAGATCGGGAGAAATGACTGAAGAGGCGGCACAAGCAGCATTCAAAGATGCGGTTTCATTGTCTGATGCCGCGGGTGGTGTTTGGTCGTTGCCATCTTCCTATGGATCGCTCGTTGTTTTGTCTCCAGTGAATTCGTTGCAGCAACCGTTGCGTTTGAATGCGAATACGAGGATGCGAGTTCGGTGTCGTGTCACTGCGGCTACCTCGCTGCGAATCGGATTCAGTGCTTATCACGCAAATGGTGGATTCGCGGATAAGTACAGCGCCGTCATCCCCATTGAACAACAGTCCGATGCAAGTGATGACGCTGATGTCGTCATCGATTTACCAATCAGTCGATTTCATGTTGAAAAGGACGCAGCAAAAACGGCTGCTGGCAATGATTTGATGGATTGGTGGTGTCTGACAGACGAATCATCGGTCAAGGTTGAGATCATTCAACTCGAGATGACAGATAGTGGTGGATCGAATTGATCCAGCAAAGAGATTGCTTACGGCACCAAAAGGAAAATGCAGTGATGGTTGAGCGATTCGGATATCCGATGGTGATCTTTGGCCTTAATTCACGAATTGATGTGCGCTGTGGAAGTGCAAGGTCTGTGACTAACGGGAATCGGAAAGGAACGAAAGTAGCGATGAATTTGCGATTGTTAATGTTCGCGGCGTTCACTGTGATAAGTAGCCTCGCGGCGATCGAGGCGGATGATGACGCGATTCAGTGGAACCAGTTCCGCGGCCCTGCCGGCGACGGCGTTTCTGATTCGAAGTTGCTGCCCGTCGAATTTGACGAATTAAAGAATGTTCGTTGGAAAGTCGGCATACCTGAGCAGGGATGGTCGTCCCCTGTGGTGTGGGGTGATGAGATTTGGCTCACCTCCGGCAGCGACGCAAAAAAAGAGTTGCGGGCCATCTGCGTTGATTTGGAAAGTGGCAGGATCAAGCAAAACCTTAAAGTGTTTGACATGGCCGAACGAAAAGTTGATCCGGCGTATCGTCACGATTCACCGCATCTAAACAGCCCCGCCACGCCAACGCCGGTTGTCGAAGCCGAGCGTGTTTACGTCAGTTTTGGCTCCCAGGGTATTGCGTGCTTGGACCGATCGACGGGGAAAACACTTTGGGAGCGTCGCGATCTGCGAGTTTATCAACCGGTGCGGCAGGGGTCTTCACCGATCGTGGACAATGAAAATCTTTATGTCGCTTACGATGGCACCGATGAACAGTTCTTTGTTGCCCTCGACAAGAAGTCAGGCGCAACACGCTGGAAAGTCAGCCGTGATATTGATTCCGACTTTGAATCCCTGCTGCAGGAAAAGGGCATGCGATCCAAAGGAGGTAAACCCGGGGACAGCCAAAAAGCATTCGCAACAGCGAAACTGATTGAGGTGGATGGTAAACGCCAGTTGATCGCGCCTGCAGGTGAAGCAACCATTGCTTACGACCCTGAGACCGGAAAAGAACTTTGGCGAGTCCGACATCCCGGTGGCTTCAACGTTGCCGCTCGTCCACTCTATGCCCATAACCTGGTCTATGTATTCACCAGTGGCTTGACCGGATACCTGATGGCGATTCGAGCCGACGGAACAGGTGATGTTACCGATAGTCACATCGCGTGGTCGACCACACGAAGTACACCCCATATTCCCTCGCCCGTGATCCTTGGCGACCTGATGTTCCTGGTCACAGATAAAGGCGGTATCGCCCGCTGCCTGAATGCCAAAACCGGCCAAGAGCTATGGAAAAAACGGCTGGGTGGTGACCACTGGGCATCGCCTTTGCTCGCTGATGGTAAACTCTATTTTCTCAGCAAAACGGGCGACGTGCGGGTACTGGCGGCCACTGAATCGGTTCCCGAGTCCGTCATTGAAAATGAACTCAATGCACGCTTCTTTGCGTCGCCTGCAGTCGCGGGTTCTTCTTTGATTCTGCGATCGGCAACTCATCTCTACTGCCTGCAAGAAGGTCATCAGCGCACTGCCGAACAGGTTGCTGCGGATGTTTACCCCGCAGCAACCGCAACAGGCGGCAAACCCGCATGGTCAAAGTCAAATCAATCCACCAAACAAGAGCGGCTTGGGGAACTCAGAAAACAATTGGGGGGGCTTGTAAAAGCAGGAACCCTGACACGCAAAGAAGCCATGGAAATCTTTCAGGCAGCTCAAAACAAAGAGTAGAACTTCATCATTCACCCTCGGTTGGCGTCACCTCACATGACTCGCGATTCATCTAACCATCACAACAACTAGAGAACATCCATGAAATCCATCGTTCTGTTTGCCACCCTGTGCATGATTACCTCTCCGGTCATGCTTCTTGCGCAAGAAAAACCTTCCTCTGCCGGCGACAAAAAAACCGCTGGAACATCTGATGCGGATTTCGAAAAGGCTTACCAGCAATTGCTGGAAAAAGCGCCAGAGGTGCGGAAGAAGATCGAGAATGGACAGGCGACCAAGGAAGACGTGATTGCCTGGATGAAAAGCCAAATAAATGGTGGAAAGGGAAAGGAAGTTTCCAAGACCAGTCAATCAGCCGGAAACAAAAAGACCACCAAAAAATCTGAGGTGGACTGGGAGCAGGCATATCAGCAATTGCTTGAAAAAGATCCAGGAGTTCGGGAGAAAATAGAGAACGGGCAGGCAACCAAAGAAGACGTCATTGCATGGATGAAAAATCAAAAAAGCGCTGGGGAAGAGAAAGAAGTTGCTGGCCCCAGTGATGAAGAACTGGGGAGGCTGAAAGAGAAACTTGACACCATGGTAAAGGCTGGCACCTTGTCCGAAGAACAGGCAGCCAAGCTTCTGGCAACCATGCAAGGCAGCAAGAACCAGCAAGATCAACCCAAAGACATGGCCGCCTACGGCGAAGAACTCAAAGCGGCAGTTCAATCGGGAAAGATGACTAAAGAACAGGCCATCAAAGCGTGGAACCGGGCGATGGCGGGAACCAAGAATGGGAAAGCGACGGCTAGACCCGCAAAGGGCAAGATGGGCTCGAAAACCGGAGTTCGTCCCGGTTCCTTTAACTTTTATGCAATTGTGATTGGTCGCCTGCGATCCAAAGACATTGAACTGGGTGAAATTGAACTCGATGTCGATTATGTCATCAGCGAACGTGCCAAAGTCAATCAGGAACTGATTGGGAATCGAATCAAGCTGGTCGGTATCTCGGGCGCATTTCTTGACAACCTGCTGCAGATCAAACGCGGGGAAACAATCAAAATCCGGGCCGGTGATTATGACCCTGATAAAAAGGTACTTGGTTTTGGATACAAGTTTCAGGTTCTGGAACGAACCCCACCATTCAAACCGGAAGACTTTGGTGTGCCTCCCCAAGACTTCCGAGGCTTTGATGGTCAATTGACGGGAAAAATCGTCGAATCCGCAGGATACGAAGTCGTGTTGGAGCCGACAGAAATCAAGCCGTCAAGTGAAAACAAAGCTGGGAAACCTGAAAACATCAAAGGCAAGCGGATCCGTGTCGGTGGATTTTACAACCAACACAGTGATCTCTATGCAGACCTGCATGAAGGCGACAGGATTCGTCTCAGTGTTTCCCACCGAAACCCGGCTAGCGATTCGCTTCAAGTCACCGGTCAGCTTGAAAAGCTTGAGAAGTGATTAGATCGTCTAGAAGTGGTTACCGCTAAGTGAAAGGCCCTTCCGGTTGATTCGAAATTCGCCACAAACCTGAAAGCATGGATATCCATGAGACGTTGTTCACTGAGCTTCATGATCCTTGTACTCGTCCAAGGCCTTTTCCATACGGCCCGGGCGGATGATATCGTTGCACCAGCATCCGAACGGTTTAACAAGATTGAAACCAGTGCAGTTCCCGATTTTCAGAAACATGTGGTCCCGCTGCTGGGACGTTTGGGTTGTAATTCGGCGAAATGTCATGGGTCGTTTCAGGGACAGGGCGACTTTCGGCTGTCATTGTTTGGATTCAATTTTCAGGCTGACCATGCCAGCCTGAACGATGCAGACAGAATCGATACCGACTCGCCCGCAGACAGCCTGGCTCTCGCGAAGCCAACCCAACAGGTTGACCACGAAGGTGGTTTGCGATTGAGTGTTGATTCTTGGGAATACAACCTGCTGCACCGCTGGATTGCAACAGGTGCGAAAGGGATCAACATGGTTGATAACAATGTCGAACCTCAATCCACCGTAGCAGACCAGGACCGAGAAGCGGGCATCGCTTTATACGAGAAAGCGATCAAGCCGATGTTTCAGGACCACTGCTACGAGTGTCATGGCTTTGACAGTCGTAAAGGAGGCCTGACTTTGACCACACGAGACGCCGCCCTCCGCGGCGGAGAAAGTGGCCCGGTTCTCATCGCAAAGCAGCCCGATGAAAGTCTTCTCATGCAGGCGTTAGTCCATGCAAACGACAACCTGAAAATGCCGCCCAGTGGGAAGCTTAAAGCGGACCAAATTGCCGATGTACGTGAATGGATCAAACTTGGAGCACCATGGTCGAGCCAATTTGGCCCGGATGCGGGAAGAAATGCGAGACAATTGGCTGATTTGCATTGTGAGCCAACCGAGATCCTGTTCGCGGAATCTGGCCAACAACAAGAACAACAAATCCGAGTGATTGCCCACTGGGATGATGGTACCCGTGAAGACGTCACCTGTCTGTCACGGTTTCAAACCAACGACGATTCGATTGCCACCGTCGACAACGATGGACTCACCACGTCATCCGGCGCCGGTGATACTCACGTGGTTGTCTTTTATGACAACGGTGTGACAGCCATTCCGGTACTCCGTCCCTACCCCCATTCGGCTTCGGCTCAGATCAGCTCTTCGAACAGGGACGCTGAGTTGCATCCCATCGATCGGATGGTAAATACGAAACTCGAAAAACTTGCCTTAACACCATCCGAACGCTGCACTGATGCCGAGTTTCTGCGCCGCGTCAGCATTGACATGACCGGCACGCTGCCGTCACCCGATGAAATACGAAATTTCCTTGCCGACTCATCGCAAGAAAAACGAGCGAAGAAAATTGATGAGTTGCTGGAACGTCCTTCCTACGCAGCATGGTGGGCAAACAAACTTTGCGATTTCACCGGATGTAATCCAAAATCGATCAGCAGTCTGATCGAAGTGGCGAGGGAAGAAGGCTATATCCAGGCATCACAGTGGTACGACTGGATCAACGAACGAGTCATGCGGAATGAACCTTATGACAGGATTGTTGAAGGGATCATGTTGGCTGATCTGTCCGGTCGAGGTGAAGGCATGCCCACCTTCTGGACACGGCAAAGTTTGAAAGAGCCCAAAGATACAGCAATGTCGGTCGCGCATGCATTTCTGGGAATTCAGTTGCAATGTGCCGAATGTCACAAGCATCCGTTCGACCAATGGACCCAAGCAGATTTCAATGACTTCGGTCGATTCTTCACGTCAGTCACCACGACAAAGCGACAATCAAGAATACGCGAGAAAACAACACTGGGTTTGTTGCGCAGTCAAACCGTCTCACTGGACCCAGGTGACGACCCCCGCGAACCCGTCATGAATTGGATGCGTGATAAGGAAAATCCGTGGTTCGCTCGTGCCTTTGTCAATCGGGTCTGGGCCGGCTATTTCCACATCGGAATCGTCAATCCACCGGACCAATTTACCCCAGCTAACCCACCAAGTAATCCGGCATTGCTTGAATGGCTGACGAAAGGATTCATCGATCAGAACTTTGATATGAAATGGCTACATCGCCAGATCACCAACAGTGCCGCCTACCAGAGAAGTTGGGTCCCCAACCATTCCAATTGGAACGATCGCCGCAACTACAGTCGCGCCATCCCACGACGCATCCCAGCCGAGGTGATGTATGACGGAATGAAACAGGCAACCGCTTCAGCCGATAAAATGCAGGAAGTTCGGAATAATCTCAGACGACGGGCCTCTGGTCATCTTTCCATGCGGATGGCAGGCACGCATGCCATGAAAGTCTTCGGAAAACCCGATCGATCCATCAACTGTGACTGCGAACGGGTCAATGAGCCAACGCTGTTGCAATCCATTTTCACGCAAAATGACCCTCTGGTTCGAATGCGTGTGGCCGACAGCGATTGGATCATCGACATCGAAGACGCAGAAGCTGCCAAACAGCAGCTGGATCATGATTCAGTTGTCGAGCAGGTTTGGTTGAGAACCGTTGCGAGATTGCCGAACAGCAAAGAAAAACAACGTGCCAAACAACACCTCGAGTCATCCGATACGATCGCTGCCGGAATCTCTGACCTGCTTTGGGCAATGATGAATACAAAAGAGTTTCTGTTGAACCACTAATGAAGCCGCTGAATCAACGCACGATTCCAGATTTGTTTCTGTAAACCGTCACCATTTTTCTACTGCTGCGACCATGATGACTTTTAAACGCCGCGAAATGTTGCGAATCGGAATGCTGGGAACGGGATTATCGTTGTCTCAGTACTTGCGTATGCACGCAGCCGAAACCCCCAATGCACCCAAGCGATCTGGCATCTTCATTTTTCTTGAAGGCGGCCCATCCCATCAGGACTCCTTTGATCTCAAGCCTGACGCTCGCGTCGAAGTGCGTGGTGAATTCAAACCGATCGCGACCAATGTCGAGGGAATCCAGATCTGCGAGCATTTGCCACAACTGGCAAGTCGGGCTGACAAGTATGCGATCATTCGCGGAATCACGCACAGCGTCCCTGATCATGGACTTGGAAAAACGTATCTGCTGACCGGAAACAAGCCGTCACAGACGGTCAGTTACCCCGAATATGGCAGCGTTGTCAGTCACGAGCATCCCTCGGACCCTAACCTGCCGACCTATGTTTCCATCGACGAAGCTTTTGTTGGGCCCGGCTATCTGGGAACACAGTACAGCGCTTTGACAGCAGCCAAACCACGACACGGGATACCTTATTCGGTACGGGGCATTTCGTTGGAAGAAGGCCTGACCGTCGATCGCTACAAATCACAGAAGCGACTTCTCGATGATTTGGATATCGCATTCAAAGGGTTTGAAGACCTTGATGATCAAGTCGCCGGAATGGACCGTTTCACTGAACAGGCCTACGACATCATCAGTGCTCCCAGAACGCGTGCGGCATTTGATCTGTCTCAGGAAGATCCTGCCGAAAGTGATCGATTTGGAAAGCATGAATTCGGCCAGTCATTACTACTGTCAGCACGCTTGATCGAGGCAGGGGTACACTTTGTCACGGTCAGACTCCGCCCGGCGGAATATGACTTTGACACGCATAGCGAAAATTTCCCGCGTTTACGTACGCTTCTTCCCGCTTTTGACCGCGCTTTGGCAGGTTTGATTGACCGTCTGCAGGAACGCAATCTGTTGTCATCAACCGCGATCATGGCCGCGGGCGAATTCGGAAGGACACCGAAGATCAACTCAGGTGGTGGGCGTGACCACTGGGCCCGTGCCATGTGTGCGGTGATGGCAGGTGGCGACGTACGTGGCGGGCAAGTAATTGGGGAAACCGATGCGATCGCTGCTGAGCCAGCTTCGGTTGGGTACTCTCCTGACGATCTCGCCGCATCCTTTTTTGCCAATCTTGGAATCTCACCGGAAACAGAATTTCAGACCAATGTTGGGAGGCCGATCACGTTAACACGCGATGGCAACCCAATTTCGGATCTGTTTTAGGTTCTTCCGTTTGCAAAATTGTCGACTTGGCGAATCGGTGCGCCGAGTCGACCTTTCTTGTCGATGCAGGCAACATCAATAAATACTACCGATTTTTGGCGTTGTCTGAACCTCACGCGGTGATGAAATTAGTTGCATTCGCATTGGGGGTGAGTCGCGGACTCTTTGTTTAGGGTCAGGGATTGTTCAGGGTCAGGGATTGTTCAGGGTCAGGGTGCGGTATACGGCGATCTGATCTGTGCCGGATGTGTCTTTCGGAACGCTTTAATACAATCGCGTCTTCAATTCAGGTATCGTTTGAGTCAGCCTGTTGGCTGGGCGGAATCTGACTCCCTTGGTTATGACTTTACCAGATTGTTCATGCGTCTTTTGTTATACGGATTGGCATAATGTTTCAACAGCTTTTGGTGCTTTCGATGATCGTCTGCGCGATCTCCAGGGTTGGAGCGACGGAGCAATCTTGGTCGCTGGAACCCGGGGAGTTGCAGGGTTTCAGTGTTCATGGGCAAGTCACTTCAGATGCTGGGGTGAGCGGTCGAAGTTTAGTTCTCGATGGCGGCTCAATGCTGAAGGTAAAAGCATCTGAAGAGTTTGCTAATGGAGAGCCTGGGTTCACGTTGCTTGCTTGGGTAAATCCATATTCTTTGAACGGTTCACAGCAGATGCTGGCTGCGAAAAATTGCTATTCGTTAGATGAACGGCAATGGGGTGTGATGATCGATAAGGACAACCGATTTCGGTTGTATGTTTGGCAAGGACGGTGGGAGACATTGGAATCGAAGGTGGTTCCCGTTCCTGGGGAGTGGCACTTGATCGGTGTTGTGGTGCGCCCGAAGCAGGCAGAGCTTTGGGTGAACGGAAAGCGGGCTGGTCAACTGCAACTTACGCATTCTGTGCGTCAAACGAAGGCGCCTCTGACGTTTGGTGGTGTCGATGACAGTGGACGTGTTTGGCAGAACTTCCTCGGGGCACTTGATGCGATTCGCCTAGTTGATGAACCGCTTGACGTCGACCAGATGTCTGTCGCGTTTAAGCCCGTTGCAATGAAGCACGAAATCCCAGAGCAGCCCAAGCCATTCGTTCTTTGGACCGGGTCACCCATCCCAGTAGACATCGAGCAGATCCCTTTTGTCACAGGTGCCGAGCATCGCACCATCCATCGGCCAGTTGAGACCGGTTATAAGTTCTTGCATGGGGCCGCCATTGTTGAGGATCGGGGTGTCATGTACGCCAACTGGGCCAATAGTCCGGTAAATGAAAATGGGCCGCATGAAACACTGCAAGGAAGAAGATCGACCGATGGGGGCGTCACCTGGTCCGAACCTGAAATTATCGGTCCCGGTTTTGAAGGGCAGGAACGACACAGTCATGGGGTCTTGTTCGTGCATCAGGGCGATGTCTGGAGCATTGCTGCGAGATTTGGTGTCGGCAGGAACGGACGCCGATTCAATGGTCTACAAGCTGAAGCGTTTGTCTTGAATCCTGTGACAGATCGATGGGATTCACGTGGAATCGTGATGGATAATTGTTGGCCGTACGACGAACCCGTTCTTATGCCGGATGGAAATTTTATTACAGGAGGCCAAGATAAAGATGGCTTGCCGGTGGTAGCCATCAGCCACGGCGATAATCTGCTGAAGTGGGACTCGGTACTGATTCCTTATGACAGGCGACTTCAACCCAGCTATGCTGAGACGACCGTGTGGTCCCAAGGCGATCGTGTCTTCGCCATCATTCGTGGCGGTGAGGGAGTTGCCTGGGTATCTGTGAGTAGCGATTGCGGTCGAACCTGGTCGAAAGCGAAGCAAAGTAATTTGCCAATGCCTCGTGCCAAAGCGTATCTGGGCAAGCTAAGCACGGGTCAGCTTTACCTGCTATCCAATCTCAAGAATCGCGACACGCTGGTCGTTTCGGTTAGCCGCCCTGGTGAACAGACCTTGCGTCAGATGTGGCGAATCCGACACGGCAAATCGATTCCGCCACGATTCGCCGGTGCTGCCAAAAGCAAGCAATGGTCTTATCCCTACGGCTACGAGCATGATGGGAAATTGTACGTGGTGTATTCGGTCGGTAAAGAAGAGTGTGGGCTGTCAGTCTTGCCGATTTCATCACTCGCCGCGGATGACGCATCGACAAATCTCACCGAGTGAATTCGAAACCCATGCGAGTTTGGGAATCGTAGGTTGCGATGCAGGCGTCACCCGGTTTGGCTCGCCTGCCTTAATGTCGTCCATCAGCGTCCCAAGCGAATGAGCCATTCCACTCGCTGTCAGGGAGCTGATCTTTCTCATGTGTTGATCTCTTGGAGTGGTCACTGCGTCTCGTGACGCGGAAGTCCGCTTTTGAAATTTGGGTTATGATGTCGATACTCATTTCCAGTTCCGCCGACGATTACCACTATGAGAACCAATTTATTCACCACTTGTTTCATTGCAGTCCTGTGTTTTTTCGATCTGATTGCGATGTCCTCATCGGTTCGATCGGAGGAGGTTGATGCAACCCGATTTGAACGCGTAACGGTCGCCACCAAGTTGATGCGACCCATGGAGCTTGATATAGCGCCGGATGGAAAGATCTTTTTGATCGAGCTGGAAGGTGTCGTCAAGTTAATTGATCCACGCACGTCGGCAGTCAGTGTTGTCGGAAAGTTGACGGTGACAACTGAGCAAGAAAACGGATTGATTGGTTTAGCATTGGATCCTAAGTTTTCGGAAAACCATTGGTTGTACTTGCAATATTCGCCGCCTGATTTTTCCGGGCAGCATGTCAGTCGCTTTACCTTTTCAGACGGCAAGATAGATCTGAGCAGTGAAAAAATTCTGTTCAAGTATGAGGAGCAGCGCCAGCAATGCTGCCACCATGCTGGCTCGCTCGAGTTTGGCCCGGACGGATGTTTGTTTATCGGAACTGGAGACAACACCAACCCGTTTAATGACTCGCAAGGTTACGCGCCGATCGATGAAAGAAAAGATCGAGGGCCTTGGGATGCCCAGCGAACTGCCGGCAACACCAAAAACTACAATGGCAAGGTGTTGCGTATTCGACCGGAAGCCGATGGGACTTATTCGATACCAGACGGGAACTTGTTTCCCCAAGACGGATCGATTGGTCACCCAGAGATTTATGTGATGGGTTGCCGAAATCCATGGCGCATCAACGTCGATCAGAAAACAGGCTTTCTTTACTGGGGAGATGTCGGTCCGGATGCGGGCCAGGATGGTCCTCGAGGGCCGCGTGGTTATGACGAGATCAACCAGGCGAGGGTTGCAGGCAATTTTGGTTGGCCGTACTTCATCGGAGATAACTTTGCGTATGGTCTGGTCGACTTTTCCACCGGTGAGATTGCGCCGGCACAAGATGCGGCAGCGCCTCGAAATCGATCTGTCAACAATAACGGAGCAACCAATCTTCCACCTGCGATGCCAGCGCTTGTTTATTATCCCGGCAGCGGAAGCGAAAAGTTTCCAGCGGTAGCGTCAGGTGGACGTACGGCCTGTGCGGGGCCTGTTTACTACTTCGACAATGCACCATCTTCGAGCAAACGTTTTCCTGAATTTTATGATCGAACATTGTTCGCCTTTGAATGGTCCCGCAGCATGATCTATGCGGTACATCTGGATGCAGATTCGAACCTTGAATCGGTAGAGAGATTTTTACCGCAGATGAAGTTTTCGCGTCCTGTCGATTTGCAGTTTGATCAAGACGGCTCACTCTACATCATCGAATATGGGGAAACTTGGGGTATCAATCCTGATGCTCAATTGATTCGTATCGATTACCAACGCGGCAATCGAGTCCCGGTCGCGGTGGCAAATGCTGAGAATGCTATCGGACGGGAGCCCTTGGCGGTTGAGCTTGATGCAACGGGATCGAGCGATCGTGATGGTGAATCATTGGAATACCGCTGGACAGCGGTACGGGCTGGAAGTGAAGAGGTTGAGGCTCGTGTGATCGGGACAGAGGTGGGAACGACTGCAGTCTTCGACGAACCGGGTGTTTACACGGTCCGTCTTGAAGTTCGCGATGACGAGGGCGCATCGAGTGAGATCACGTTGCCTGTCATTGTTGGTAATTCGCGCCCTGTGGTGGATTTTGTCGAGCCACAGGATGGTGATTTTTTTCAACCCGGTGTCGCGATCGAATACAAAGTCGTTGTACATGATGATGAGGATGGAACGAGTGATCCAGACGAAGCTGAGGAGGACGGTAAACACTTCATCGAGGCGGGTGCTTCGATGAGGGTTGGCGTCGAAGCGATGCCGGTGGTGCCGAATTCAGGTGAGGCGAATGACGATCCAGGTCTTGCGCTGATCAAGAAAAGTGATTGTTTAAATTGCCATGCAATGAACCGTCCCCTCGTGGGACCAAGCTTTGTGCAAATTGCCGATAAATATCGGGATCAGCCGCATCAGCTTGCTCAGTCAGTTAAGCGTGTACTGAATGGTTCAACGGGAGTTTGGGGGAAAATCGGTATGCTTCCGCACCTGCAGCATTCACCCGCAGAGGTTCAGGAAATGGTCGAGTATGTCTATTCAACAAAGGCCGGCGAATTGTATCCCAACGCCAGGGGATTTCGGAACGAATTGCTACCGCCAGAGGATGCAGACCGAGTGATCCTGGAGGCCAGTTATGTTGATCTCGGACGCGGACAGATTCCCAAACTCATCGGCGTTGGAAGTCTGACGTTGCGGAGTCGCCACCTGCAGGCGGAATCAGCAGATGCATTCGCGGGTACTCGACCGCTCAATTCGAACAAGGCCGAGGGGAATACCTTCATGGGTGCAGTTGATCATGATGGGTTTTTACGATTCAATCGAGTTCGCCTTGATGGAATCAATCGCATCAACGCCAAGGTGGCGAGTGCTGGAGCGGGCGGTGTCATTGAAGTTCGCCGGGATCGTACCGATGGAGACCTGCTCGGACAGGCCACCGTCAGAGTGAATGGCCAGTGGGAGGAATTTTATGATCTGAAGATTCCGCTGGAAGCTTCCGAAGGATTTCATGATCTGTTCTTGGTCTTTAAGAACGAACAGAACCGTGGCGGGCTCATGAATGTCGATTCAATTAGCTTTGAGGATTGATCACTTTGTCGCGGCAAGCACGATGCCGTTGTGGTTTGAGCCATTTGGCAAGTGGTTAGGCATCTGGTGACCAGATCGCAGGCGGAGGCAAGCATCACGATCTGACGCGGATTGTTCGTTATAGCCTAGACGAAAGAGCTGCAATTGGTTTCCTTGGTGGGGCTACCCATCGCTTGCTGCTGATTGATCAATCATTGCTTTTGTTCTGGGATTTCCGTATGAGAAGCTTTTGCCCGCTTGCAGGCATTGAGTCGATTGCCTCTCGGAGCATCCTTCTGGCTCGTTCAGCAGGATGGTTGGTTTCGTGGTTCGGTGGAATCGCGTTTTTCTCGTAACGATCGGCGACAGCGTACAGCGTTCCATCGGTGTAGAGTTTGTACTCCTGGTTTTGAGCCCAGATGATCTCGTTGTTGTTCACGCCCCCGCCGTGAGCTTTGGCTGCCGGTTGAAATTTTGGGTAGTAGTACTGGAAAATATATTTGCGCGGGTTTCCATTCTGGCCGAGACATTGTGGCCAAAAGCTGCGGCCGTCGAGTTCCACATCGGGTAGCTTGGCACCAGAGATACTGGCGAGTGTCGGCAAAACGTCTGAGAAATCGACCAAGTCGTTGCAGACCAATCCGGGCTGAATCGTGCCCGGCGCGTTAATGATTAAGGGCGCATGGGAGCCTGCCTCGGTTGCATAGGCCTTTTCTCCCACCCGTTGTTCGCCTTGAAATGGATAGGTCAGGCTGCGGCCGGTGCCATTGTCGGTGGTGTAGATGACAATCGTATTCTCTCTCAAACCCATCACTTCGAGCGAGTCGATAATGCGACCAACGCATTTGTCTGCGTAAGCCGTCATGTCCTGAAAGTTGTCCAACGGGGTGGCTTTCCTATTCGCAGGCTTAGCCTTGCTGTCTGGAGTCTTCAGAAACGGTGAGTGTACAAGCACCATGGGGTAGTAGACAAAAAAAGGGTCGCTCTTGTGTTGGCCGATAAAATCAATGATGTAATCGGTAAAGATATCTGGCCCGTAGTCCTCTTCGTCGGTCTCCAGCAATTTACCGTCACGCATGATGCTCGGATTCCAAAACCGGCTGCGTTCAGTCCCTGGGTAGTTCCATAAGCAATAAGTGTCGAATCCACATTCGGGAGCAAGAGAACCATTCGGAGCTCCGTGTAATTGCCACTTACCAGCGACTGCCGTTGCATAGCCAGCTTTTTTTAGCATCGTGCCGAATGTCGTTTCGGTCTTATCCAGGGTCCCAAACGCTACATAATTACGGACGTTGTCTCGGCCGGTCATAATCTTGACGCGACTGGCGGTGCAAACCGGTTCCGAATAACAGTGCGTGAAACGGATTCCGGATCGCGCGAGTGCATCGAGTCTCGGCGTTTTAAAGAAACGGCTGCCATACGATCCATAGTTGTCGACCGCTGAGTCGTCCGCCATGATCAGAATGATGTTGGGCTTTGCAGCCTTCGCCATCGACGGGACGCAACCAACTAGCATCACGACTGCGATGATCAGCCATCGAACAGGAGACACGATCGTTGTCATTCTGAAGTGGTTCATGTCAAAATCTCGCTGGTGGTTCCCGTGCTGTGGCTGAATTGCTCGATTGGTACGCCAGCCTGCTGCATGAGTGTCAGCCAGTAATTGGCGAGTGGTGTATCTTTTCTCGGCAAAGCGATGTGGCGGCCATGCTTGAGGTCTTTGGCACCACCACCAGTAACGATGGCAGGGACGTCTTGAAGTTCATGGCCACTGCGGAGGTTCGTGCCGAAGCTGACGATACAGTTGTCGTACAGGCGGCTACCATCGATGTCCGTGGCTGCTTTCATACGGTCAATGAAGTGAGCGAACAGTTCAGTCGTTTTTTGGTCGCGTTTTTGCGAAGCCAACTTGCGGGGCTCAGAAAATCCGTAATGACTCAATGAGTGTGCCTTCAAAGTGATTCCCATCCCTTCGAGCACAGAACAAACAGGTTGGCGATAACTGATGACGCGGGTCGAATCAGTCTGCATCGCGATGATCATCATCTCGTACATCATCTTGATTTCGTCTTCGCCGGTCAGACCCGAACCCGGTTCTTCGAAAGGTGCATCCGGTTTGGGGATGTCGGCCCATCTTGCTTGGCGTGCTAATCCCTGTTCAATTTGGCGGATGCCACTGAAATATTCGTCCAGTTTTAGCTGATCTCTTTTGCTCAGGTGGTTGTTCATTGCAGCGCCACCGACCTTTACGATGTCGAGGATGCTTTGCTGTTTGAGAAGCCGCGCATCCAATTCTTCACGTGTGTCCTCAGGATTGGCAAAGAGAGTGCGGAACAGATCGAGTGGTCGTTTGATGCCAGGTATTGGATTGCCCGAGTCGTCCCAAGAAAGCGACAGTCCTGGTCCATGTCCCGAGTTTTGCCCCCCATCGGATTCGTTAGCCGAAAGGGAGAGCGATTGGAATCGTGTGTTTTTTCCTAGGTGCTTCGCCGCAACTTGATCGCAAGATACTGAATTGAAAAAACGTTTACCCGGCGTCCCTGCGACGTTGGCACCTGTCAGATATGAAACGCTACCGCCATGGGGATTGCTCGCTCCTAAGTTCGTGAGGTGGCTGACCATCGTGATGTCGTCTTGGTGGCGAGCGAGCGAGCTTAATCCGTCGGTCAAACCAATTTCGGAGAACCGCCCATCTTCACTTGGGTAGAACGTGTCTTTGGTAAAGCCAAACCCGGTCCCCAGAAAAACCATCCGCTTGGGAGGTTCAGTTGCCGCCGCTGCGGCGCTGGCCATGGTTTCCAGAAATGGCAGTGCCAAGATGGAGGTGCCAACGCGAAGGAACGAGCGTCGCGTATGAGAGTTGGTTATGAAATTTGCCATCATGATTCTCGCGTCTTCAATTATTTTGTGTGGAACAGATGACTGTTGGTGATTTCATGTATCATCGACCGCATCGGGTAATCATCATCTTTCAGTCGCTGAAGAATCTGTTCCACCTCGTCAACATCAGAAAACTCGACGGATCTGCCTAGCCCGTAGGCGAGTAATGATTCAACTAACTCTTCCGCGAGTTGAGGCTGTTCTAGCAATAGTGCGGCTTTTAATTCACGAACGTCTTTGAATACAACGCCGCCCGGTAGTTGTCCGCCTGATTGTATCGTCACTTCTTTGCGATCGACTTGTTCGGTTTCTCGCCAGCGTCCGGTCGTATCAAAATTTTCCAGACCAAATCCGATCACATCCATCTTTTTGTGGCAGGCAGCACACACGGCTTGTTTTTGATGGAGTTCAACCAGTTGACGATTGCTCGCAGGTTTTTTCGTGTTGGAGCCAAGTTCGGGGACATTCGGTGGTGGCGGAGCCGGTTTGTCGTGAAGCAATTTCTCCATAACCCAAGCACCTCGAATCACAGGCGATGAACGTTCTCCATTGGAACCCAGTGTGAGAATCGCAGTTTGGCCGAGCAGTCCGCCGCGTGGTGAATTCCCAGGCAAACTTACTTTTTCGAATTGATCAGATTTAGCACCGGGGATCTCATAGTGATCGCCGAGTAGTTCATTGATGACAACAAATTCAGATTGGATCAGATTCCCGACGGAAAGGTTCTCGTCGACCAGTGTTGTAAAAAACTCGATCACTTCACGTTTGGCAGAATGCCGCACACCTTTGTTGAATCTAAAGTTTGCCTGCTCATCAACGGTCACAGCATCGAATCTTTCCAGGTCGGCCCACTGCGAAACGAATCCTTCGAAGAATGCGGCGGAGCGTGGGTCATTTAGCATTCGTTCGACTTGACCGTGAAGAACCTGCGGGCGCGATAGTGAGCCCGCTTTACCACACTCGTACAATTCAGCGTCCGGTGGCCCGCTCCAGAGAAAATAAGACAGGCGTATCGCCAATTCATCGTCGGTAAGCGGTCGCTTCGTGCTGTTTTTAGTTGGTGCGGGTTCCTGGATGAATAGGAATTGCGGCGAAGCCAGGATGACCCCAATGACTTCACTGAGTGCGTTGTCAAACGGTTGCCCGCCTGTTCGATTGGCTTGAAACAGAGCGACCAGACGATCAACGTAGTCAGCCGGAGGCGTTTGCCGCCGAAACGCTTCATGTGCAAACCGTTCGATCAAATCTCGAACATTCTGATCAGACCAAACACTCTTCGCTCGACCACGCTGGGGCGGTGGTTCCGGATACAACAGCGTTTCCACGAAGGCGCGATCACCTTTGTAAAACGGTCCCTCGATTTCCACCCAATCCATCCAAATCGCAGCCCATTGTCCATTCTGATCGATTCGTTTGAGGTACCCATCCAGCACACGGATATCAGCGCGGTTTTCTTCAACACCGAGATTTACATTCCGTTGTCCCATCTTCGGCTGATAGTTCATCTCGATAGTTTGCGGGCGATCGGCAGTCCCTCGAACTTTTATGATGCCAACGGTGCCAACCTGATCCGTAACGCGCAAGAAGGTTCGGATCGACGGAGTTTCGCCAACAATACCTGCACGAAGGCGTAGTTGATAAAAACCACGCGGGTCGGCAGATCCTCGATTTGTCACAAATCGTTTGGTCGAATTGTTGACATCGACAAAGTAGATCCCGCTATCGACTAATGGGTAGGTAAGATACTCGCGTGGCTTTCCCGCTCGGCTCTTAAATTGACGGAAGACGATTTCCATTTCACCTTCATCTTTGAACCCCATCTGTTGCCAAGTCTTCCCTTCTTTCTTCATTCGCATTTTGTTGTCGAGATCAGCAAGCTTAACGCGAAGGGCGTTTGTGACCCGTGTCTCGGGTTCGATCCGCATGACTGACGATTGAATCCTGGGCTTGGCTGCCCAGGTAATCGCTTGATCTGCGATCTCTCGGCCCAACGCGAGATACTTTTCAAAATCCGACGAGTTAAAGAACTGTTCATCTCCAACGGTATCAAACGTTGCAGCTTCTCTATCTTCGGGGATCACGTCTTCTGGAATGGTGAGCCCAAACAGTTCGCGAATTGTGTTCGCGTATTCACGTCGATTAAGCCGCCGCATCACGATTTCACCACCGTGATCGGTCAGGCGTTGCCGCGCCGTGATCAATGCGCCGGTCATAGCATCCAGCACCTGACTCAATTCGTCGGTGAATGGTTGCTTTTCGTCCTCTGGCGGCATGTCACCGGTGTTGAGCGTATCCAGTACATCCTGCCATCGCTGGGCTTCATCACCAGTTGAGATTACCCAAGTTGCAGTATCGAATCTCACTTGACCATTCGCGTTTTCGCTGCGGTGACATCGCACGCAATAGCGTTGTAGGAATGGCTGTATCTTAGCCTTGGGGATTGCCACTTCGACGTCGGATTCAGCCGCGTAGCTTTCAGCGCCGAACGCTGATAACGTGAGCAGGATAAGGAAGCAGCAGGCTCTGCGCAGGTCTCCAAGGACCAGTCGGGGTTGTTCTTTTTTCGATGTTTTCAACATCGTTGGGTGTGTCTTTCTTGTTTGATGACTGAGAGGGTTTTTGCCATCGGTGAGCGGCGAACGATTCGTTGGCTGCGGGTGGGGAAACTGAAGTGAACGCCTTGTCGATCACAGTGCTTGATTCGAAAGCGAAGTTGAATTCGATTGGGGCAGTTCTCTTGGCCGGTCTTGTCACCGGAGTGGGTTGAAGTCTCAGGATTAGCGATCAGCTGAACTTTGAAGGCACCCCACGCTTCTTGATATCAGTCTATTTGGTGAATCGAGATTTTTGGAGGGACATTCCTGGGGTTGTCATTGCAGAGGTAAAAAATGTTGCTTATTCGCCGATGAGAGTAGAGCTTATGGGTTGTTGGTTCGAAATTTCGGAGCCCTACCCTGCTCTCTTGGTTGCTGATCTCAC
The DNA here is from genome assembly GCA_049602075.1 of Rubripirellula sp. GTDB lineage: Bacteria > Planctomycetota > Planctomycetia > Pirellulales > Pirellulaceae > Rubripirellula. The sequence continues at coordinate 138,196 of JBMYRF010000006.1, read as the reverse complement.
TGCCGAATTACCATTGTGTTTTTTGCTTTGGGCTGCGTAGGGGCAAGTGGTTGGGACGCACTGGTTTGTTTTCAGGAAAATACGGTCTGTATCTGACCGCTTGGCTCAGTCGAGCGATGATTGGCGAGCGTGGCGATCGGATTCTGATTTCCACGTGGACGCGAGTTCGTTCAGTTTTTGCGGCATTTTGTCGGCCAGGTTTTTCATCTCCAAAGGATCCTTTTGCAAGTTGTAGAGTTCCCAAGTGAACTTCTTGTCGACCTTCGTAGCGACGATCTTCCAATCGCCTTGCCGCAAGGCACGACCTCGGCTGTGATCAAAAAATGTCATCTGTCGACCGTCATGGTCTTTCGGGCCGAATGCATCCACGAATGATTCACCGTCCATCTGGATTGGGGGTGCGGCCGCCACGGAAGTATTCGTTACCGCGAGTACGGTTGGCATAATATCGACCAAATGTGAAACACCTTTGACAAGTCCACCGGTGCGCTGGATACCTCGTGGCCAGTGGGCGATCATTGAGGTTCGGATGCCACCTTCATGATCGAATTGCTTGAAGTAGCGGTAGGGAGTGTTCGATGCATTGGCCCACCCGTAGCCATAGCTCTGGTAGGTATCCTCGGGGCCCGGCATGATCGTGGGCAGGTTGCCTGGTCGCATCTTGCGTCCAGCCCGAGTTCGCTTTGGCAAGTAATCCCCTTTTCGATCTGGCGTGTACTCAACGTGACAGCCGCCATTATCGATGGTGAAAAAGATCAAGGTGTTTTCAAATCGATTGGTTTTTTTCAACGCGTCAATGATGCGGCCGATTCCCTTATCCATGACAGTGATTTGCGCGGCGTAAACTTCCATCCGTCGTTGTTGCCACGCTTGGTTTTCTGTCTCTTTCCAGGCGGTAACGGTTGGATGCCGAGGGGAAAGTGGCGTGTCTGATGGAACGATTCCCATGCGTTTCATGTTGGCCAATCGCTGCTCGCGAAGTTTGTCCCAGCCGATCGCATATTGGCCTTCGTATTCGGTGATGTCGGACTCTCTTGCGTGCAGCGGCCAGTGAGCAGCCGTGTAGGCGACCGAGAGGAAAAGTGGATGATCCGGTTTTGCCTCGCGAATCATGCGGGTGGCTTCATGGCTGATCGCGTCGGTGATGTAGTAGTCGGGATCGTCGATCGCCTCCTGCTCAATGTTTTCTCGGTTGCGAGTCAAGTGAGCGGGTGCGAAGAAACTAGCGGCTCCGCCAAGAATCCCATAGAACTCGTCGTAACCACGATCCACCGGAAAGACGTCATACTTCTTTCCGGCGAGGTGCCATTTACCTGACATCTGTGTTTGGTAACCATTGCGCCGTAGTGCTTCTGGAAGTGTTTCGCAGCGTCGATGGAGTCTCCCATTGACCATTGATGTTTTGTGGAAAACACCGGTTAGCAGCGAGGCGCGGGAGACCCAGCACATATTTTCGCTGTAGAAGTTAGTGAAACGAAGACCGCCTTTGGCAAGGCTGTCTAAGTTCGGTGTGCGAATTTCACCACCAAAACAACCAATGTCTGAATAGCCCATGTCATCTGCCATGATGATCACAACGTTTGGTTGATCGGCATTGGCAACGCTCGGATTGCAGGTAACGCAAACCAAAGCAAATGAGATCCACAAATTTTTCATTTTACGAACCTGGTTGCTTGAGGTGTTTCATTGATCGACTTCATTGTTATTTCGGTCAGCACCGCAGCAAGTCGCCGGATTCTATCCTGGCAAGCGTTTTGACGACTACTGAGAAACCGAGCCGAATGCAAAAGATGACCGAAGGCTCGGTGCGGGCGCAAGTTGAGTCATCACCCTTCGGGAACGGAGTGGATGGTCAAGTAGACTTCTTCGCTAAATGGCTGCCCGTTGGCATCTGAAAAGCCCATTTTGATATGGACTTGGTCACAGGATTTCAAATCGGGGGTGTGGAGGATCAGGGTTCGTTTGTTTTCTGAAAGATCAATTGATGCGATTCGCAATTTGTCGCGGCCTTTTTTTCCGGGATTCAATACTGAAAATTGATCCGACCCATATTTGCGTGACCATAGATAATCCCACATCTCAGCATCCCACGAGTCAGGGTCGAAAGCCTCGTTCGAGAGTTCAAAGTTGAAAGTGAGTTCGATCCCGTTGGGGACGATGCGAACTTGGTCAATTATTCGGACTTGGTTGCCGGTATAGCGAAGGCGTTGCAGGCAGCCATCTTTTCCGCCTTTGGGCCCTTGCCATCCGGAAAGTCCTGTGCCGTACATTTGTCCGTCGGTTGGGTTTACCCGCAACCGCATTACACCGGCCTGCCATTGATGAGGGAGACTGACGATTGATGATTGCATCGTGCCATCGATTTCTTGTAATGACATGTAATAGAGCCAGCCCTTGCCGAACGACGAGTGGATCAAGCGTCCAGCGAGTGGACCCCACCGCTCATCGCCTGCCCAGATTTGCCCACCACACGAATTGTCCAGTTCCTGCGGCATCCAGATGAATGGTTCGTCGTAAGATTCCGGCAACTCTCCGCCATACTTGCCACGCAGCCACTGATCTTGCTCCTGATTAATCGGCATGTTGCCAAAGAAGCCATTTGGTTTCACCAGAGAGATTTTTCCGGCCGGCATCCACGGCCCTTGATTATCGCTGACGGTAAAGCGGTCATCCTGTAATTTTCCCATTCCGTTCGGCGTGCGAATTCCCCAAGCAACGACCTCTGCCGAGCCTCCCGCGGGTGGGATTTTCATGATCGTTCCGGGGCGGTGGTGATTCGTATACTGTCCCGCTTTGGCGAAGAAAAAATTTCCTTGCGAATCAGTTTGTAGATCAAAGTTGTATGCATGGAACATCGAGGAAACGTCGTCGTCAATCCAAAACGCTTCGATAAAATCAGCCTCGTCGTTGCCGTCATAATCATGCAGTCGTTTAATTCCATCACGGCAAGTCACATAAATCTGACCATCAACGACGCGGACACCAAACGGTTCAAATAGACCGGCGGCATATCTCTTCCAGGTTACATTCCGAAGAGTTGCATCGATACCACTGACGATATAAACGTCACCCCCATGCGTGGTCACTACGCAGCGACCATCTTCAAAGAAGTCGAGTGCGCTGGTGCGCAGCCACGCATTCCAAGGATTTTCAGTTGGAAGTGAGATCGTATCCAATGCATAGCCATTGAGCGATTCGCCCAGAGAACCGGACGACTTCAACCGTTGTGGCCAACGCGTTGCCCCACCCTTTGTCATTGATAGGGGATCGGTGACGGTGCGTTTGGAAGATTGATTGATGTAGTCCGTGAACCCTTGTATCTGTTGCTGGTTTGTCGAGGAACGATTCAGAACGAAAATTCGCGGGAGATTACTAGCAGGGATGGTCAGGATCAGCCGTTCGTTTTCCAAACTCCACTTCAGACCAGTCGTGTCGCCAACCACTCCAGCGACCGTAAATGTGGGTGCAACTTTGGGCGTCGACGACCGTGCTTGCGCTGAATCGTCGCCAGGTTTCCAGGTCCAAATCGCTTGCGATGGATTCGGTTGTTTTGTGTCTGCAAATTGAGCCAGTTGGTCTACCGTCATCGCTTTGCCATAGACCGACGCCCAGCCAATCTCACCATCGAAGTCACCACCGAAGTTAGTCGCGGTCGCGCCTACTTTCAGGACATGACCATTGACGGGATCACGACGAAAGCCAGTTCTTGTTGCCTCTAGTTTTCCGTCGACATAAAGTTGAGTGGTTTGATTGGTGACAACGAGGGCAGCGGTATGCCACTTTCCATCGGTTACTGGGCGTTTGCCACTGATCGCACCGACCCATCCGATGTCGAACACTACCTGTTTTCCACGAATAAAGAGCGTCTTGCCATCAGCAGCCCATTTTCCGGTGGCGGGGGCGGAGGCGATTAAGGTTCCCCCTTGACGAGTTTTAAACCGGACGACAATGGTTCGTTCGGGAGTTCCGAGGTCGAGTTCTTTCGCCTGTGGGCCGGCGACTACATGAATGGCTTGATTGGAATTTGCAGCAGCCTCGTGGGGTTTGGCTGGCAAGTTAGGAACAAAGGTGATGGAGTTCCCCGTGGACGCTTCCCGTCCGCCATCGTCAGTCTTGGTGGTGATTGCATTCTCAACCTGAGTCATGCCGGGACGGGTTTTTCGCCCAACGCAGAGACGTAAGGGGTGGTCACCCGCGGCAACTCGAAACGAATGTCGAACAATCGGTATCTGATCGAGTCGTTCGCTGGTGATCGTTTCCAGCACGCCACGTCCGCCGATCTCGTAACTCAGCACTGCTTGGTCGTCGTACAAGTAGTGTCCGAGGTAATTCGCTAGATTACTTTGCACTGGACCGCGTGGCGGTTTGATTTTCGGCGGGATATCGAATGATCCGCCGAGTTCCCACGCATAGTCCTCCATGCCAGCAATGGGTTTGCCAACTGGACGAGGCATGCCCTCCCCGCGTTGTCGATAGTGTTGTGTCTGGGATAGATCCAAAAACCCTCCATGCCAGACTCCGCCAAGGCGAAATCGGTGCATGTCGTAATTGACTGTGATGTCATCCGACAGACGAAACGTCAGCGAGTGATTGATGTTGGTTCCCAACTGAGATCCGAGAACCGGGCCAAAGTCGCGATCGTTGCCTACCAAGAATTCACCCGTTTCGTTTCCTTTAGGCAAGCTTCCTAAATACTCGCGATTGATCGCGACATAGTCAGGGTTATTTACCTTCATAAAGGATTCGCGGATGAAATGAATGACTTGGTAACGTTCTTTGGGCGATAAGTGTTGCATCGCCCCCATCAAACCATTGCCCCGAGTTAGTGTGCTCAACATGCTGAGTGGGTCAGCACCGAATTTGAGTTTGTCTTTTCCAAAGGCGCGTGCAGTGGGGAGCGTGGGTGTGTTTCCATCGGCACCGTGGCAATTGATGCAGTGACTGTTGTAGATTCGCTTGCCGCTTTGAAGGTCTTTTGCGTTCAATTTGCCGAGGATCCCAGCATGATCGAGATTCGTCGTGTCGTCTTTGACCACCAACAGTTCCGGTGCCGGTCTGAGTTGCTTCGCACGTAATGGGCCTCCCCTCGCCACTTCAGCGACGTAGCGAACCAAGTCATAAAATTCCCGTGGCTCCTGCAGTGCCGCAATGAGGCCTTCGGGCATCACTGACACAGTGCTGAGGTTGGAAGCGTCAATGTCCTGCTTGCCGATCACGATCTCTTGCTGCAGGTCAGCGGTATCTCGTAGAACAACTTGCTGCCCGTCATCTTTGACCAGCAGTCCTGTGACTACCTTGCCGTCGAAGGTCAGGATGCGAACGGACTCATAACCCTCTTTGATTTTTTTTGAGGGGTAAAGAATCGATTCGATGATGTGTTGAACCGTCGTTTTTTCACCGAGTTCGGAGATCGCCGGCCCAAGCGGTGATCTCTTGTCGGAGCTGTCGAGATGGCATTTTACGCAGGCAGCTGCTGATTTATAGAAAACCAACGCGCCCCGGCGAGGATCACCGCGCCGATTCGCCATCTTGATGAGCTCAGGCATTTTCATGCTCTTGAGTTCTGTTTCCACGTTTGCTGTGGTTTGGCCATTCGCGAAACCTGGGATGACAGCCAGCAGCAGGTGAATCAGAGTGACGATGTAGAATCGATTCATGGATGCTATCCCTCGGGTGGGCTTGGGGTGATGTGCTTAAGCCACTTTGGCAGTGATCCAAGCCCAGCGTTTTATTGAATGGTTGATCTTAGTGATCGGGCATGAGTGGTGATTTGTGGGATCGGATTGTGTCCGCTTTAAACGGAGTGATCGAGGTCTGATCAGGTCGCGGCGGGTTTTGGGAAGAATCTAATTCGGCGATGTAGAGGCCCAAGGTAACAATTGTAAATCGCTGCAGAACGGAGATGCTGGGAGGCCCGCTCGGTTGTATAGGTTGGCGTTCTCCGGATCTCCGCTGCAGGCGTATCGGACGGCTCTCGGATGCTTGATCTGAGGGTTGTGGACCCGAACTGTTGATCCGTCAATGGTAGCCTGGGCTGGCTGCCACTCGCCCGTTTCGTCTGCCAATTCAAAATGAGCTAACTCGGCGTTTGGTGTCGGCACTGGAGAGTTAATCCCCTCTTTGCGAGCGATCATCAATCCGTTCATTGCATAGTCGAATTCCACTCTTATCGAGTCTTTTTCGATAATCGCGGCCTGAAATAAGGGGCCGCTGAATACGATGTCCTTGTCATAGGTTTTCGCTAAAGCCCAACGTGCGAGACGGTTTCCGACATCCAGTTTATTAGATGGGTGGATATCGCTGTCGCGAAGGTCAATCGTGACGGCCATTCCAGTTTGTGGGATCTCGAGACTGCGGCGTTGTTCTTCACGCAAGCGAATCCATCCGGTAGCGCTATTATTGAAAGCCGGCAGTTGCACGAAATAAAACGGCAAGTCGGATTGATTCCAGGCCGCTCGCCAACCCTCGATTAGGGCTTGCATCTTGATTCGATAGTTTCGAGGATCTTCCCCCCGTCCGGCGTTGGATTCACCTTGGTACCAGATGAATCCGCGAACTGCGAATGGAGCGATTGGTGCGACTCTGGCGTTGAAGATACGGGCCGGCATGCCTGCCGTGTTGCGCACAATCACACCTCCCACCAGTCCGCTTAACTGCTCGAGTTTATTTTGCTCAGCAAGTGACAGGATGGGTTGTAAAGACGCGTGTCGTTGAAATTGGTCACGCGGAATAAATCCCTCCACCGGTTTACCGCCCCAAGACCCCTCGATGATGCCGATCGGAACGTTAAGTTCGGCATTCAATTTTCGGGCAAAGAAGTAGGCCACCGCAGATTGCTGGGCTCGATTTTTGGGAGTGTCGCATTGCCAAGTAGATTGTTTTTGCCGGTGACCGAGTGGTTTGGGTGAGTCGTTGTCATCGATTCGAATCATGCGAATGTTCGCAGTCTCTCGGGAATTCGCGATTTGGGAAATCGCCTCGATCTTCTTCGCGCAGGCGGCCAGTTTCATTTGCATGTTTGACTGCCCACTGGCATACCAAACTTCACCGACAAGCAGATCACGTAGTTCGATTCGCTGTTGTTCGGATTCAATGAACATTGAATTTCCTGAAGTATTCGCCGGCAGCGGTTCGAGCAGAACCTGCCATGATCCGTTTGCTCCCGCGGTCGCTGTCTTAGACTGTCCCGCGAATTCAACAGTGACTTTTGCATCAGCCTTGGTGGTGCCCCAGACCGGAATCGGCCTGTCACGCTGGATCACCGCTTGATCAGTGAAGATGCTGCTGATTTGCAGTTCGTCTGCGCGGAGAGTTCCGCAGATCAGTGCTGACAAGAGAAATGGCAGCGCAACGCAGTGTGTCGCTTTTATGTTTCGATGAATCATGCGAATCGGGTCATGCCGGTGAACGTTAAGATTGTGGTTTTCAATTGATTTCTGCAGTCATTGGACGGTAGAGCAACGCAGTGCAGCCATCACAAGTTGGAATTGGGACTCCGATTGGATGAAAACCGCTGTTGCCCAGGATTTCGTGATGCTCCTCGATGGAATAGCAGGTGCCCTGACCAAGTGTCAGACGCAGTAGTGTCAATGCGTAACATGCCATCCATAACGCCCGTAGCCAGGCTGTGTCTGTATCCCAATTCGTCAACAGTAATGGTTCGTGGATGCAAACAAGTCCATCGGCCGGAATCGCTCGACGGATGTGATTCATGATCCGTGCATATTCTTGTGGTTGCCAGTCATGCGCGGTGTTAGACAAGACATAGATATCAGCGGTCGGTACGGCATCGAAAAAATCGGCTTCTTGGAACACCAGTCGCCGTGTATCCATCTTTTCTTCTTGAACAATCTCATGTGCGAACCGCATTCCATTGGGGCGATCGAGCAAGATCGCGTTTTCGAGTCCTGGCATCTCGGCGAGGCACGCCTGGGCGACATAGGGTGAGCCTGCCCCGATATCGGCCAGGGTCGTTGCTTTCGACCCCTCGCTAGAAATCGCAGTCGCCAGTGAATCCGCGAAGTTCCTGGCACGTGAGGATAAACCAAGTGCGATTTCACGAGCGACTTCTGGTTCATCCATCACAGTCGCTCCAGCGTTCTCTCCGCCGTAAAGAGGAATCGCATCCGCTGCGTTTTTACCTTGTAGTACATCGATCAATTCATCGACTTGGGAATCCATTCCCATGGCAAGGTAAGGTTTGCGGCTGGTGGCACGTCCGTCTGCCAAACACATTTTTGCGAGATCCGTGACGCAATAGCGTCCCTCGGTGGATTTCAAGATTTCCATTACTTCAAGCAAAGCGAGGAATGTTCGTGTCGCCTGTTTTGTGAAGCCGAACATTTCGCCAATCGCTTTTCGTGATATATGTTGGTCAGCGATGCGGTCGACCAAATTTATTTTCAGTACTGCTCGCAATGCGAGCGAGGCTTCTTCAAAACGTAGTAAGGCATAAAAACGTCCAGCATCAGTTGGTTCGTTCATTGAGGTCTCATCTGATTTTGGGATGACTTAGGACGCGGATGGTAATTTCGCCATCGCTCAGTCAGGAATCGGCCGCTGTCTTGTGTTGGAAACTGAATCCGGGTACTCGTCACAACCGGTGTGTCCAAACGGCGGCTTGTATTTTTCCGATGGCGGGCGGATAGCACGGCGACGTTGATCCAGCGAGAGAATGTGCTCGGCTTAAGGTCTCGCTGAGGGAGTGAGTTTTGTGTTTGCCAAGCAAGTCACTGGGGGGCTTTTGAAAATGGCCATCCAGGAAGTTCACCGCAGGCCTGTAGGGCGAGGATTGCGAAAGCACTTCCGAAGTTTGTGAAGTAGTGACGACTGTCTTTGGATGGGGAACGCGTGAACCACTTCCCACTCTCGCGTTGATTAGCTTTTAACCAAGTAATCCCATTCTTCAATCGATCATCCGTTGCAGGGATTCCTAGTTCGCGCGCGAGAACGATTGCCAGCCCGGTAGCGTAGGCGTCCGAGTGATTGATGTCATGTTCCTTGCCGTCTTTACGAACAAACTCTTTCCAGTCACTGAGGAGTGCTGGGGTCGACCAACCTCCATCCGGTAATTGCTTGTTCAAAACTTGCTCTAGTACATCGGCCTGCATTTGGGAACTCATCAGATCATCAACTCGAACTGCCGCCCATGTGATCATGATGCGGTGGTGCAGCGAGCGTGATGGGTTGTTTCTCAGATACTCGCGGATCTTTTGGAGTCCTGCCTTTGCCGTATCAGTCTTGGCGTAGTTCTCTGGTGCAATACCAACCGCGAGCGCTGCCAACGTTGCTCCATAGTGGTCATCGATTTCCATCGGGGCCCAGCCACACTTCGCCCAGTCCCAACCACCGTCGTCGCGTTGCGTTGACCACATGACGTCAAAGGTGTTGCGGGTTACGCGCGATAGCTTTCCTGTGGTTTGTATGTCGTTGAACGCGAGTGCGGTGCTGACAACGACTGGCTCGTATGCCCCGGTCGGAGGCAGCCTTTTTCCGGCTTTCCAGCGACTCAGGTAATAGCTCTCAAAGAATTCTCGAACCTCACCGGAATTCTTCAAAGTTGAATCGAGCGCAGGACGTACTATCAAATAGGCCATGTTGGTATGACAGGTTACGCACTTGCGATTCTTCTGCCAATTCAAGGACGCTGTGTCGAGGTAGTATGCTGCTTGTTTCGCTGAGAAGGATTTGCGAACAGGTTCCTCCGCGGAAATTGCATTCACGTCAGGAACGTTTTCGAGCCTCACAATCTCTGGTTCCGTCGCGGTCGCAATGGTCATGGTTAGCAGCGTCGCGGCGCATCCGAAGATAGCTCTTGCTGTGCAGTTTTGCATTGAATTTGCGTCTCGTGTTGGAAGAAATTCGACTCGGTCGAGAAAAATGAACAGTGGCTGTCCTGTTGCCATCGGCGAGTCGGTGAATGTCGATATTTTTTTCGAGTTTGCAGCTACCTGCGAAATCTGAATCTCACTGCAGATTTTGCATTGCCAGATGAATTTGGGATCAAGTGAGTTTTCGTCTGCTCAGATGATACATCGCGTGTATTCAGGGTGTTGGGCTTGGGCATCTCGACACCCGCGATTAAAAGCCGCGTTACCAAAAAAGAGCAACCTTCACTTTTCTTCAAGCCTTGCTTGCCGTGGGGTAGTTGAGGTGATGATGCTTTGAATTTGGACCACTTACTTTACGCAAGTGGTCGCTTACCTTGAGTCTTCGTGATTCTCTCGGGTCAAAGTTTTGTCGGAATCGAGTTGGCTCTGTGAAGTTTGGGTCGGCCGACTATATCCGGCTCGATTCGCTAATTGGTGTGCTCGTCTGCACGCGGCAGGCCTGGAGCGTCTTGCGGCCCAGGCCTGATTGAAAACACTGGCAATCGAATCAGCGGATTACCTAAAGTTGTGATTCGCCCAGATCGTCATCGAGAAATCCGAGCAAAAAGTGGCGGGCTTTCAAGCAGTAGTGAAAGTCTCCCGTTGTTATAACGGTTTGACTTTGATGTTTTTCATGAGCACGATACTTCCTGGGTCATGGGCTTGAATCCCGATCGTGCCAGTCGAAAGTTTTCTGCTGCCTTTCACGTCGGCGGGCTCTTCGTAGATGACAATCGTCTTGTCATTGACTTTCGTCTCGACAGTGTTGCCTCGCACGATGACCTCATACTTGAACCACTCGTTGTCTTTCGCGGGTGCTTCCAGATGCTTCTTGACGATGTAGACACTTCCAGTTTTGACAGGGTCGCCTTGCGTCATGTTAATTTGTGCTTCATGCCCGATTGGCCAGCCTTTGTCTTGATACTTCGTATGGAAGAAAATGCCGCCGTTCGCACCCGGTTTGGTCATCACGTCTGCAATGAGGTGGAAATCTTTCATTTGATTCCCTTTGCCCACGTAGTAAATCATTGTGGGCTCGCCGTTACATTTGATCACTCCGTCTTCCACGGAGATACTCTCTGGATTCCATTGATCATGTTTCCAACCCGTTAGATCCTTGCCGTTAAACAACTGAATCCAGCCGTCTTTCGTTTCAGCATCGGTGAGTGAGTTGTCAGCAGCAAAGGTAGTCGAGCAGCAGCACGCAACGATCAAGGCCATTAGCGAGCGTATTTTCATCTGATTTGTTCCTGGCAAGGTGAAGGGTCAAGGTCGAAGGGTCAAGACTGCCGAGTGATCCCCGTTCGTATTTCGCTCGGCAAACGACTTATGTGGTCGAGCGATTCAGGCGATCATTGAGTTGGACGGCAAATCATCTTGTTGGTTATTGAACCGACCGAGTATTGTACGCTCCCAGCGTCCGAGTCGCTTAGGTTTGGCAGATTTTCTTGTCACCAAATTGACGGAGTGGTCGATATGGGGCAACGTTCAAAGGGGTTGGCCATCGGGTTGATCTGGGGTGTGAGCCGATGGTTTATCCCGGTTGCATTGAACTGCAACGTTCGAGAATCCTCGATGGCTCAGGTCGAGGGTCTGATGGCCTGGATATTCATGCAAGCGGGTCTCTTCCGCAACGTCACGCGGCCTTTGTTGTCGGCTGTTTCAACGAGATGAAAATTAACTCGGGTTGATCGGTTTTTTTTCCCGTTGGGTGCCCGCTCGATAAAGCGAAGATCACAGTCAGTGAGGCCATGGGGAAAAGCAGCGTTGAATCTGCGTCCACGTGACTAACAAAAAACCTTCTGAAGCAGATTGCCAGGGGTTAGTGATGCGGTTCCATATAAAATGGATGCAGGCGAACCAAGTATTAATGAATGAGATGGATCCAGTCCATTGTGCTGCCTGTGCAGAGGTGTTGAGCGGGGTTGCAATGGTGGACTTTACGTCTCGCTGATCGAGTAGGATATCACGTTCTTGATGACTACCACCTCAATGGATACGGGTAAGAGGAATCCTGATGACAAGACAGCTTTGCCAGATGATGGTCTTAGTGTTTCTTTTTATCTCGCATGATTTGTATGCCGGTGATCGACCCAATATCGTTTTCATTTTGGCGGATGACCTTGGTTATGGTGATATCGAGGCTTTTGGTGGCGATAAGTGCAATGTGGATACACCACATTTTGATCAGCTATGCAGGGATGGGATGAAATTCACCGACGCTCATGTGACCGACTCGGTCTGTGTTCCCAGTCGGACTTCGATCATGACTGGCCGATATGCGTTTCGATTTGGTAAGCCGGAACAAGGTGGTCCTTGGGGATTTACTGGATTGCGTTTTCCGGAATCACAGCACACGCTTGGTGCAATGTTTCGTTCAGGTGGTTACTGCACAGGTTATGTCGGAAAGTGGCACCTCGGTACAAGGATGACGACGCGGGATGGAGAAGTTCAGGGCCCAGAGAACACCGACTTTACTCAACCGATCCAGGTTGGTCCGAGTGACTATGGATTCGAACAATGCTTTTTTCTGCCGGGGTCACTCGATATGTTCCCCTATGCTTTTATTCGCGGCAAGCAATGGCAAGGAGATGTCACGGTGCAGAAAGGTTGGAGTGCTTTCAATCGCATTGGCCCTGCGGCGGACGATTTTGTCGATCATGAGGTGTTGCCCACGTTCTGCCGAGAGGCGGGTGCTTTTATCAAGCGACAGGCGGGACACTCCAAGCCATTCTTCTTGTTCGTCGCATTGACGGCACCTCACACGCCTACTTCACCTGAAGCGGCTTTCAAGGGGCAGAGTCGAATTGGGATTTATGGTGATTTTGTGATGAATGCTGATGCCTGCATTGGAAGGATTCGCCAACAGCTTCGCGATTCCGGTATCGAAAAGAATACGGTTGTGATGGTTGGTTCTGATCATGGGCCCGGACATTACTCCGGCCGAAACCTCGTGGCGACAGCGAATCAAATGCAGGAAATGGAAAAAGCTGGCCACTTCTCGGCTGGTCCATTCCGGGGATATAAATTTTCTGCCTTTGAGGGTGGCCTGCGTATTCCATTCGCGACCGTGTGGCCGCATGTAGTTCAGCCTGATAGCGTGAGTGACGCACTGATTGGGTTGAACGATTTGATGGCGACGTGGGCGGAGATTGCAGGCATTGATTTGGCTCCCGACCAGGCGCCCGATTCGGTCAGTTTTCTTTCTGTGCTGCACGATTCAACGCAACCACATCGTGATTCTCTGGTTACCAGGGGGACACGTTCAAACGCGTTTCGAATGGGCGACTGGAAATTGATTTTGGGGCCAGGGAGTGGAAGTTCCGGACCTTTTTATACGGAGCCGCGATCTGAGGATGCTTGGAAACAAGCGGTTGAGGTGTTCGGTAGGAAACCAGTCAGCCATAAGGATCTGCAGGATCCCGCGTTTGTTCAGCTTTACAATCTGAAGGATGATCCAGGTGAAACAAGGGATCTCTCGGAGACCCATCCAACGCGTGTCAGGGAGATGTTAGACACGTATCAGGAGATTATCAGTCGTGGTCGATCAACGATCGGCCCGGATCTAAAAAATGATCGCGACGTAAGAGCCTTTCGGCCTCCCAGTTTTGTTTGGAAGAAATGATAGGCGTGTGGCAGATGCACCCGATCAAAAAAGCATCTCAATCGGGTGCTGCAATCATAAGAGTCTCGGCATCACGTTCTTGTTGTCTCTACGCACAGATTGGTAGTCGGTAAGTTAACCACCCGGTCGATCAAGTGATGCAGCACTGATGCGCAATGTTTCGCGTGGTGGCAAACGCGGATGTTGGTTGCGTGGTTTGCGGTCACCGTTCAATCGGTTCAATTGCACGCCCAAATAGCGACTGAGTCAACAATCGGGGGGCTCCGAAGGCTTGATCGTGGTTCAGTTGGCGGTTGCCGGGTTAGCACTGCTTTGCGATGCGGATCGCGTTTTATCGATCGGCGGTGACACCCAGATGGCTGTGACGCTCGGGTCTAGACCTTGGCACGGACTTGGCTTAGCTTGGGCTATGTGCGGGTAGCATGTGGATTTTGGTCAGCTTCCTTTCCAGAAAATACGATTCGGAGTTTGCCGCCGTTTCAGTGTCACGGGCAGCGTTGACTCACTGGATTAGACTACGAAGCTGTCGTTCCTACTGTCGAGGCTGAACGTATCGGTGATCAGAAGTAATAGCGCGATGCAACAGAGGCTCTCGCTTGTTTTTCGCTAGATTCTCGTGAGTCCTTTATGATGCTGGTTACCTTCGAAAGCCCATATGTACATTGATCTTTCGTTCCTGAAACACGTCTTTGTTGTTGTGCTGTTAAGTGGCGGTGTCTCGCTTGCGGAGGCTCCCCCGTTTTCTGATTACTGCGATCGTTTGCAGCAAGAGATCCAGGGCAAGAAACATGGTTTCTTGGCTGGAAACGTCACCTACTATGTTGGTGGTTTTCATGCGAGTTGGGAGCAGAAAGAATCTGAAACGCTGGGTTTGACTCATCCGTTTCACCACGATCTTCGTAGTCGTGGAGTGGGACTCAAACAGAGCCGCGCGGCAGGGCATGAAGACACCGGCTTGGGCAACGATTTCTCTGGCTGGGAGTTTTACAAGGACACGCGAGTTCTATACGGAAGCGTCGTCATTGGTGATAAAACTCATCGGCATCCGATGCCACGCAGGATGATTTGGCGGCCTGATCGCATGATCTGCGAATACGAAATTGAGGGGGTTCACTTAAGGGAAGAGAAATTTATTGCAGCTAATGATGCGGCTTGCTCAATCATTACCGCCTCGCAGCCAGTGACTCTGCGATTTGAAGGGCAAAGTTTTTTTGGTCGGCACAGTGTTTCCAGCACGGCTACGGTTGAGTACGTCGCAGAATTCAACGCAATTCATCTTGTCGAAGGTGGCACTACGAAATGTCGGCCGGAGACCGATCGTACTGAGCAGATTGGTCCAATCATGTACCAAGGCATGAGTACGGTGATCGCTGCGTCGCGGGACTTCGCGACGAACCATCGTTTTACGACGGGAAAACAAGGTCAAGCGGAATACGAGTTTGAGGTTGCCTGTGATAGTCGGGGTGTGGTGCTGGTATGGGCCATGGGCGATGAATACCGGCACGCAATCAACCATGCGACTGACGTGCTGGGCAAGCAAGAGATGCAGATTGGAGCGGCCTTGTCTACGCCGCAAGCAGGGCACGTGGTTCAGTATCGAGCTGCGCGAAAAGCATTGCTTGCGAAGACCCGTGAAATGAACCGACAGCTCAATGAGCAGATTCCCTGGTTTCGATGTTCAGACCGTAAGTTTGAGGACATCTATTATTACCTTTGGTCGCTTTACTTGATGTACTACATCGATGTGCAGCGTGGATGGGAAATGGAACCGCACACTCAAACAGCGGTGAATAATTTTCTTGGAATGCATCGCTACGATGCAACGTTTCAAATCAATGTGGGTGCCTGGACGGGCGACAAGGCGCATTACGCCTACGGAAATGTTCTAACCTGGAAGCATCTGTTTGAGAATGGTCGCTATCGGCGATCGCAAGATGGTGTGATTGCGTTGCCAGACAACAAAGGAACGACCTGGCATTCTGGCGTCTATGGGAATGAAGTTTCTGAACACGTGCTCGGAGCGTGGAAGATCTACCAGCACACCGGAGACCTTGATTTTTTGCGTGACTGTTATGAGGGTTACTTTCGGCAGATCTTTCAGGAGCAAATCGCTCCATTCTTTTCGAACCACTTTGAAGTCGCTGAGGTGTTGGTCGCGATGGCCCGTCTTACTGGACACATAGAGGATGTTGAGCAATGGCAACGATTAGTTCCACCAGGAGCGGACCAGATCCGAGCATGGTTTGATCAAAGATGGCAGGCTAACGGCCACAAGAATTTTTTTGCCGGTCCGAAAAGTGGCATGCTGATGACGACAGGATTCTGGCACTTGCGTTCCAAGTATTTTCCCCGCGAATACGCCACGAAAATGGTCGCAAGTTGGGCGGTTGACCACGAAAAAGGTTTTTATGGTGAGATCTTCCCTCTCGCCATGTCCCGCCAAGCAATGAACAGGTTCGCATCGAACGTGGATCACTCGTTTGGCTATACACCCGACACTGCCTACTTTGTGCTTAGTGGCATGTTTCATCAACGACTCGGTGATCCGGCGTGGAAGCTGGCATTGAATCATCTAGAGAATTACAACTTTAATTCTGAGTGGAGTTTGCCGGTCGCTCCCGAGGCTTACACGCGAGACGGAAAGTTGTTTGGGGATCAGTACTCGAACTTCAATGCAGGTAAAATACTTCTCTACTTGGAAGGAATCGCTGGATTGGAGTATTCGATTCCGGAACGTCGTTTAGTGGTTCACGACACGATGCCCAAGGATTGGAAGTGGATGGAAGTGCGTTTGCCGATCCAAATGCTCGGCGAACAGAAAGTTTCTTGGCCCGTGATTCGCTACGAGCGTGCAGGCGGCAGCAGTGAGACAGTGAAGTTGGTTCGTGTTACAGACTGTCCGCTACAGGTCATTGTTGAGCCCTGGTCGGAGAGCCAACGAATTGACCGCGTTGAAATTTTTCCCGCGAGGTTTGTTGATTCGAAGGAGTCTCGCTTTCCAGGCTACACAACCTATCGGTTTGAGGATGAAGTGTCGGCAGCTGAAGTTCGTTTGAACTTGCGACCAACCTCCTTTGTTGAGTGAGTTCAGATTCCACTTTAGATCGCAAGAGTTTTATTGTTTCGACGCAATTTTCCAGGCCCAAGCATGAAAATCAAACGCTTAATGTGCAGCATGAATCTGGCAGCTTCTTTGTTCTCACTGATTTGCGCTGTGGTTGTTGGCGAGGGACATGCACACGCGGAAGTTCCACCGCGTCCACCCAATATTGTGTTTGTTTTGGCCGATGACCTCGGTTGGACTGAGCTCGGTTGTTATGGCAATACTTTCAATGAAACACGCCATCTCGATCGGTTGGCGTCGCAGGGGATGCGGTTCACGCAAGCCTATGCTGCGGCGCCAGTTTGCTCACCCTTTCGTGCAGCGTTCTTGACGGGTCAGCATCCGGCTCGAATTGGAATCACCGATTACCTACGTCCGAACTCGGCAAACGCCTTGTCAACCGAGCACGAGACGCTTCCGGAACGATTACAAGCCGCGGGATATGTAACTGGGATGATCGGCAAATGGCACCTTTCTGGGTACGCACTCAACGAAGCTGAATATGAAATCACTCCTGCTGATCATGGTTTTGATTGGGACTTCGCTCGTGAAAGAAAGGGAGTCGCTAACGGCGTCAATTTCTGGCCCTACTTGGATCGCCATCTAAAAACCCGTTGGCTGGACATATCAGAGCGCCGTCTCGGGGAGGATGAGTTTCTCGTCGATCGGATGAACCTGGAAGCTGTCGAATTCATTGAGCGTCACCAGGATCGACCGTTTTTTCTCTATCTCAGCCACTATGCTCCCCACTCGATCGTCAATGGCAAGCCGGAGCTTGTTGACAAATACAGCGCGAAGCACCCTCCTGGTGAAGGCAGCAAGACACGTTGCGTTCTCTGTTCCCAAGCCGGAAAAGAGGGGTGCCCACAGCATCATTGGGCGACGGATCACAATCCGCACTTGGCTGCGATGCTAGAGAGCATCGACGATGGAATCGGCTTGATCACACGTAAAATCGAACAGCTTGGTCTAACGGACAACACGATCGTAATCTTCACGAGTGACAACGGTGGTGAATCAAATGTCACCTCGAATTTCCCTTTGAGAGGCGGTAAAAGCCAACTCTACGAAGGAGGAATACGAGTGCCAATGATCGTTCGTTGGCCAACCGAGGTCCCGGCCTCATCAGTCTGTGATCAGTCGTTTACCAACCTCGATTTCTATCCGACGCTGCTCGATGCAGCGGATCTTGAACCATCCCCAAGCCAACCATTGGATGGTATTTCGACTTTGGCGACGTGGAAGGATCCATCGGCAACCGTCAAGCGTGAGGATTTGTACTGGCATTATCCGCTTGATCGTCCACACTTTTTAGGTGGTGTTTCAGGGGGGGCCATTCGCAGTGGCGATTGGAAGTTGATTGAGTTTTTTGATGAGGACAAGTACGAACTCTATTCGCTCAACGAGGATCCTTCTGAGCAAAGCAACGTTGCCTTGCAGAATCCCACGGTTGTAAATGATTTGAAAAAGAAGTTGCTGGCGTGGCGGGACAGGGTTTCAGCACGAATTCCATCGCCACCCATGCTGACAGAAATGCGGCAACTGAAGTTTGCAGACCATTTTTCATCCCAGAGAGCAAGTGAGCGCTGGTTCTTCAACAAAGATTGGTCCGTTGAGGAGGGGGTCCTGAAGCGGTCGGAAACTGGTGAATCGACCACGCGGATCTTTTTGCGTGATACCGAGTATCAAGATGTCGTGATACGATTCGATTTTCAATTGGGAGAAGCAAATGACGTACGTCTGATGACTGGTTGCGACGGTCATTACAACGCCGTCATCCACATACGGCCCGACCATTTCTTCGTGCAAACGGCTGCTGATCAATCAGGGCCTTACTTTAGCTATCGACATGGAGAATGTGCATTTAACTTTGACTCATCTCAGTGGTACACGATGACGGTCGAAATCATCGGTGATCAGTTAGTTGCACACCTCGATCATGAGCATCTCGTCTATGCGAAGCATCCGATTCTCAACAAACAACGAACTTACTTTGCATTGCAGGTCGATGAGCAAGCTGCGATGTTCGACAATATCCAACTTATTCGGGCAGCAGAGCATCCCAAGCAGAACCAGAATCTCGCTCAAATCAAAAATGCTACCGGTCGCTACCCTGTGAAAAAAACGCTTGCCGAGCAGTATGGGATCCAAAAACGGAATGCCCATGAGCGGTTTTACCAACGAGATGAGGCTTATCGGAAACTTGTCAAACAGGTCGACAGCATCGATGTGCAAAGCAAAAAGCTGTTTCCTGATGTATTTCGGACCCACAAGGAGTATCAGACGCGAGCTGCGATGCGTCGAAAGGAATTACTTGCAAACGATCCTGTTTACAAGGAGTTACTGTTCGCAACGCATCGAGCTGAGCGAGCGATCACAACGTGGTTGATCCAACAGCAGCCGGAAACTGGTCAGCTCCCCGACAGCCGTCGAAAGCGAGAGCTTGACCGACTGCGTGAGCAATTTCATGAATCTGACGAGTATTTGCAGCTTGTGGCGAATGTCGAAACCGCGCAGGACAAACTGCAGACGGCATATCCACGGTTGTTCATCACGAACGACGAAATCAACGAAATTCGTGCAAAGCAACGGGATGCTGTGACGGACAATCGAGAGTTTCAGGATTTGGTGAAGGCACGTAGTGAGGCCTACCATGCCCAACAGGACTATCTGCTCGAAAATGATTCTGAGCTCGCCAGCTTGCAAGCAAGATTGGCCGAGAATCAGGAATAAGTGACTGGTGTTCCCTGGGCTTGCTGCCGATCGCGGTGTGGGATCACGCTTTCCGCAAGTTGATGAGCGACGTGAATATTTTTGAGATCTGCTTCGCCCGTATTTGCAATCGTGTTATCTAAATCAACGGGTTGGACAGCCGACGGCTCGCTCGAGTCTAGCGAGAGTGCCCGCGATCGAGGCATCGATTCTGGCGAGTTGGGTTTCGTGGATCAGTAGTTCACGATAGGTTTCGATCAGACTAAAGAAATCGGTGCGTTTACCGCGATAATCGGCGACGGAAAGTTTGAGCGTGGCTTCGGTCCGCGGAATGATACGATTTTGATAGATGTCCCGTTGTTCGGTTAACGCGTCGGCTTGCACGAGCAAGCGCCGTAGCTCGCCGTGGAGTGCATCACGCTCGGCATCCAGGCGTTTGACTGTGCTGCTGGTGCGATTCGCAGCTTCGCGGACACCCGCATTAATTTTGTCACGCCAAATTGGGAGCGTCGTTCCAACACTGAAATTAAGTTGATCCTGCCCATCGGCAACTGGGCTGAGTACCCGTGTATTGTCGTTCACTAAGCCCCAGTTCATCCCGACTTGCAAGTCGGGATATTTTTCGAGGCAGGCAAGGTGGTGCTTTTGCCGGTCCCGTTGGATCTCCCAGGCAAGTCCTTTGAGTTTTGGGTTGCACTGCTCGGCTAAAGCGATCAATTCGTCAAGTTGGGTCGGGACGTCTCGCAAGCCAAGGTCATCGGTGGCTTCCGCCAGCATTGTTGCCGGTTGTTGCACGAGCGCGGCGAGGTCCGCCTGTGCAAAACGCTTTTGCTTTCGCAGATTCACCAATTGTTCATCTAGGCGATCCGCTTCGAGCTTTGCCCGGAGTACATCTTGCTGGGAGCCACCACTTCGATAGCGAGCTTCAGCAACTTTGGTTAGATCGACGATCAGCTTTCTTGTTTCGGCGATGATTGTGGTGGCTCGTGTGGCGTACCAGACTTCGTAATAAGCAAGTTGGACTGATTCGATAATCTCTCGCTCAATTTCTTCGACCTCGGCTTGTGCAACGCGTACTTCCTGACTGACGATTGCTGCTTTGGTTTGCAATTTCTCGGGCCATGGAATTCCTTGTGACAAAGACATCTGATTGCCGACCCGACCAGCAGCCGTTTGCAGGGACTGATCGTGCAGTGGCCAGAATGTATTAGTGAATTTGGGGTCGGGTAACGCCCGCACTTGGGGCATCCGGTTTAGTTCCGCGGAGACGCGTTGGCGGGCTGCTCGAATACTTGGGTGATTCGCGAGTGCGATCTGCACAAACTGATCGACGGTTTGCGCCGCATTGGCGTTTGGCGGGTCACTAATGGTTTCGAAATCGGGAGTCGCTTCCGATAGGTCTGGGATCTTGGTTCGTGTTTCAGGGATCGTGACGGGGATTGGGAGTTCGTCGTTGTTGGCATCAAGGGTCGCATCGGATGGCTGACGCTGCTCGATCACGTCGATGAGGGGCTTGTCCTGAACGACCGCACGACGGAATGTGACGGGTTGGATACTGATTTTCCCCGGAATCGCGGCGGTAGCCCGTTGCTCAGCCTGTGAATCTGGATCGCTAGCCAAGGAGGTTAGTTGATCGGCTGGGCGGCTCATCGTGAAGTTTGCATGCCAGCTTCGGATGGCGGAGCATCCGCTCGTCGAGAGAGCGATCAAGGCGATCAACGGGATTTGTCGAGAAATCCCTGAAATCCGCAATCTGGTCGTTATTGGTCGCATTGGGGAGCCACTCCGTTGGCTGTTTCGAGCACCAACACCCGGTCGATGAGATTTTCGACTTGAATTTTTCTCGAGAATTACGGATATACTTCGAGATATTGTTACCCGTTATCTAATATCGGAATCATCCGATGCGAAACTTCCAACCGACTCAAATTGCCGTCAACCTTTTACTGATCGTCGTTTTGGCGATCCAGCCTGTTGCTAGCTGCATGGCTAGCGGGAGTGTTGGCCGAGATTGTGGCAGCGGGGAGATCTCTGGCGATTCTGGTTGTGGATGCTGTCAGGCGGGTGGGTCAGGGGATCTGAGGAGCTGTTGTTGCCGTGCTTCAGCTGCCGAGGAGAATACCCAGGATTCTTGCTGCAGTTCTCACGAAGATTCTTTGTTGAATGGTTTGTCGAAGGCAGCCGAAGAAACGTCTGCATTGCAGGTCGTTTCGGAAACGTTTACACCACAGCCGTGCTTGTGTGGAAATCGTTTCCCACCACTGAGTGACTCGTCACCTCGATACCCCACTTGCGATCATCGAGATTCGCTTTCCGTTTCGATTCACATCGACTGGGGTGATTATGAGTCGCATCGCTTACGGAAAAAATCTTGGTCTTCGACGTTTCCGCCGTCGACGAATCGGTTGTCACAAATGGTGCTTTGTATCTGGCGGTTGTAATGCTTCCGCGTTTTGGAGTTAAACAGCGGAGTCGGTGATTTCCTAGCCGATTCGCCATTTGTGTTATCGAGATCAAGAACGGTTCTAGCCAACTGATTTGATCGCGTGCACCTCCATCAGCCAATGGAAGTCCAAACCGTGTAGAAAGCTGCGCCGTTGTTTGCGCAGTTTGCAATCCAATGAGGTTGTTATGAAACCGGAAGCCAGGCCGAAGAGTTCGGATGATCAAAAAACCGCTGCCGAGGTGGTGATTGGTTCTGATCTTTCGAGTTCGGCGGAGACGTCATTCAGTGGGGCCGTCGACGAACGTGCGGATGAACCCAAATCAACTCCATCGAACTCGAATGCTGTTTTGCATAAGTCGAGCGAAGAGGATCTGCGAACAAGTCACCCGGTCTCGAAAATCAGCAGGCTGGGTTGGCTTTTGCGGGTCGGGGCAAACGGCGTAGCCGCTGTCACGGTCGCCGCCTTAATTTTGGCTTTGATTGGCCTTGCTCAGCGATCTGGCTGGATAACCGCGGATGGTTTCTCCGGTGACGGTCAGCGTGGCATCGTTGAAAGTACTAACGGTGTACCCAAACGGTACATTTGCCCGATGATGTGTACACCACCATCGACGAAAGCTGGACGTTGCCCGGTTTGTGCCATGGAGTTGGTTGAAGCGACCACCAGTGGTGACGGTGATGGCAAGTCAATTAGGATCCAAGCTGCGGCCCGCAGACTTGTTGGTATTCAAACCGCGGTATCAACAATGGGGCATGTGACAAGGACCATTCGAACGATCGGTTCAATTGAATTTGATGAAAGTCGACTATCGACAATCTCAGCCTACGTCGACGGTCGTTTAGAGGAAGTATACGCGGACTATGTTGGTGTGCGAGTTTCCGCGGGTGATGATCTGGCGTTGATTTACAGCCCTCAGTTGTATTCGGCGCAGACGGAATTTGTCACCAGTTTAGACGGTGAAGAGTTCGGCCGATTTAGTGTGGGTGAGAGTAACCTTGGGACGCTGGCAGAGGAGAACCTGAGTGAGCTGGGAATGACCAGCGATCAGATCGCCAACTTGCGAAAAACTGGCAAGCCCCAACCCCGGATCCGGATCAAGTCACCTCAAGGCGGGACCGTGATCGAAAAATCATTCGTTCGAGGGGATTACGTCAAAACCGGACAAAAACTTTACCGTATTGCTGATTTGTCGACGGTTTGGTTGATGCTTGATTTGTTTCCTGATGACGTGTCAGCGGTTCGTTTTGGGCAGCAAGTTGAAGCTGAGATCCAATCAAGGCAGGGTGAAGTGTTTACTGGGCGGGTGGCTTTCATCGATCCGACAGTTGATCCAAAAACACGGACGGTTCGTGTTCGTGTCGAGGTGATGAACTTTGATGGAAAATTGCGGCCCGGTGATTACGCGACAGCTCGGATCACGGTACCAGCGATACCAGCTGACTTGGTGTATGACCCCGCGTTGGCCGGCAAGTTCATCAGCCCCATGCACCCACAGGTAATTCGTGATGACCCCGGCCCATGTCCGCTTTGCGGGATGGATCTCATTTCGACATCGGAGCTTGGGTTTTCGCCCTCGCCGCTCCCTGAGCAACGTGTGGTGTCAGTACCACGCGATGCGATTTTATCCGCCGGTGATAGCGGCGTGATTTATGTTGAAACGGAGCCGGGGCGGTTTGAGATACGGCGAGTTTCTGTGGGGCCGATGACACACCAAAGCGCCGTGATCATCGAAGGGCTGGCTGCCGGTGAAATCGTCGCTACGGGCGGCAATTTTTTGATCGATTCACAAATGCAACTAGCAGGTAATCCGTCCCTGCTTGATCCCAGCCGTGCGCCAAGTTTTGCACCGGGACCGATTGAACTTTCGGACAGGGATCCACTTTTACTCGCAGGTGAACCGGGTGTTCTGTTAGATCGAACCTACCAGGCGTACTTTGAAATTCAGCAAGCGATGGCAGCCGACACCACGCCACCACCGGTTGCTTTGAACACGATGCTTGATGGGTTGGTGCGATTAGAGTTGTTGGGTGGTGTGCCCGACGCGGCTCAAACCCAATTCGGTCGCGCGCGGCGGGCTGGCAGCCGCCTGGGCAGTTCGCTGGACACCGCGCGTGCAGCATTCCGTCATGTAAGTCACGCCTTGTTAAGAGCTTCGGTTGTCGTGCGTGGGCCGAGAACGGCGAAAGCATTAGTTCATTATCACTGCCCAATGGTCCCCGGTAACGGTGGCGATTGGATGCAACCCGGCGGTGAACTATTGAATCCTTACTGGGGCAGCGAAATGCTGAACTGTGGTGAGGTTATTCGGGACTTGGCTATCAAGTCCGAGGTCCCGTCCGTCACCGATGCACTGCAGTAGGAGGGATCGCCATGCTTAGAATCATGATTCAGTTCGTGATCCGATTCTGCGTCAAGGAACCGTGGCTGGTGCTCCTCTTGGCAGCAGGCGTGAGTGTCGCTGGTTGGTACAGCTATCAATCTGTTCCAATTGATGCGATTCCCAATGTTGGTGAAAACCAGGTCATTGTCTTGACGCCCTGGGCGGGAAGATCGCCAAAGGATATCGAAGATCAAGTCACCTATCCATTGAGTGTGTCGTTGCTTGCTGTCCCCGGTGCGGAATCGGTCCGCGGTAAAAGTATGTTCGGGTACAGTTTTGTCCAAGTCACTTTCAAGGATGAGATTGATTTCTATTGGGCCCGCAGTCGGGTTTCGGAGCAGCTTGGGTCTGCCACTTCTCAATTACCGGATGGCGTGATTCCGCAACTTGGTCCAGATGCGACTGGTCTTGGGCAGATCTACTATTACGTTCTTCAGCCGCCCCAAGGAGGAATGGGATTGGCAGAGCTGCGCAGCTTGCAGGATTTTGTCGTCAAATACGAACTTCAAGCTGTCGAAGGCGTTAGCGAAGTCGCCTCGATTGGTGGATACGTCCGTCAGTATCAGATCGAAGTCGATCCAGACAAATTGCGTTACCACAACATTCCGCTTGAATCGCTCGTCAAGGCGATCAAGGGTTCCAATCTGGACGTCAGCGCGAAGACGGTCGAAACCACTGGCATGGAGTACATCGTCCGCGGGAAGGGGTTCCTAGGAAGCGACGGTAACACGGATAAGGCAATCGCCGACGTGGAGCAAACGGTGGTCTTGCAACGCGATGGCGTACCCGTTCGCGTCGGTGACATTGCGACCGTGCAACTTGGGCCAGATTTCCGCCGAGGTGCACTCGACTACAACGGTGCCGAAGCAGTCGGTGGGGTCGTTGTGATGCGATACGGCGAAAATCCTCGCGAGGTAATCGATCGTATCAAAGCGAGGATCTCCAAGATTGAACCTGCCCTCAAGGGTGTGCAGATTCGTGGAGTATATGACCGTAGTGGTTTAATTGACGAAACGATTGCGACGTTAACCACTGCGTTGCGAGATGAAATACTGATCACGGCTGTCATCATTTTGCTTTTTCTAATGCATGTGCGTAGCAGTTTCGTGGTCGCGGTCTGCTTGCCCACCGCCGTACTGATGTCGTTTATCGGGATGCAGTTGTTGGGAGTGGGTGCCAATATCATGTCACTCGCTGGGATAGCAATCGCCATTGGAACAATGGTCGATATGGCGATAATTGTTTCAGAGAACATTTATGGGCATTTGGCGGAGTGGGAAGCAGAGCAGGAACTAAGGAGGAGTAAGGAGGTTGATGATTCGCCAGTGAAAGAGCGGGATCAAGTCATTTACGAAGCTGCGGTTGAAGTATCGCCCGCAGTTTTCACCGCCGTCATGACCACCATTGTCAGTTTTTTACCGGTCTTTTTTCTAACGGGTCGCGATTACCGACTCTTTTCACCTCTGGCCTACACGAAAACCTTTGCAATTGCCGCAGCGCTGATCACGGCGGTAACGATCGTCCCAGCTCTCAGTCGACTTGTTTTGCGAAGTTCTCGGCACTCGAAGCTCAAATCATTTTTGTCAGGTTTAGGTTTCGCCATGCTTTTGTGTGTGATATCGCACTTTCTCTGGGGTGATCGTCTAGCGAGCCATTTTCGCGTTCCGTTATGGTCCGTCACATTGGCAGTTGGTGTCTCCGCTTTCGTCATCGGCTGGCAACTAATGCGCGAACGGATTCTCCCGCTAAACGAAATTCCGTCGAGTCGGTTGGTGCATTGGGTCTATGCGGCACGTCTACGGTACGCATTGAATCACAAGATGATTGCGATGCTGTTTCCAGCGGTTCTGCTCGTGATGGGATGTGGGGCCTGGGTTGGTTTGCCAACGGTTTTGCGACCTCTGGAACGCGTGGCTCGTGTATTCGGGGCAGAGCTCAATGAGTTCCCTGGCTACGTGAATGCCAAACACACGTTCACCGGTCTTCGCAGTGATGATTGGATTGCTTTAGACGAGGGTAGTTGGTTCTATATGCCGACTCTCTACCCGGCAGCGAGTTTTTCGCAAGCAATGCAAGTCTTGCAGACTCAGGATGTTTTGATCGGTCAAATTCCCGAAGTCAAAGATGTGCTCGGTAAGATCGGCCGTGTTGAGTCAGCACTCGATCCCGCGCCAGCGGCGATGGTCGAAACCTATGTAATGCTTCGCCCGGAAAGCGAGTGGCGTGAGGGGGTGACCGCCCGCGATGTGTGGGATGAAATCAATGAGGTGGCGACGCTTCCAGGTGTCACGCCTGCTGCTGCTCTGCAACCGATCGAAGGTCGCGTTGTGATGTTGCAAAGCGGTATCAAGGCTCCGATGGCAATTCGTGTCTATGGTGATGATTTAGAAACACTTGCTGATGCGGCCATGGCGGTCGCGGGGCAATTGAAGCAATCGCCTTTTGTTGAGGCTGGCACCGTCAATCCAGACATCGTGCTGGGAAAACCTTACATTGAGTTTACGGTCGATCGCGAGGCAGCCTCTCGCTATGGGATGAACACTGCCGCAGTGAACCAAGTTATTGAAACCGCACTTGGCGGTATGAACCTGATCAGTACGGTGGAGGGTCGGGAGCGGTACCCAGTGAGATTGCGGTACAGTCGTGATCTGAGGGAACAGATTGATCAATTGAGTCGTTTGCCGGTGGTGACCCGCGACGGGCCAGTCGTACCGCTGAGCGAACTAGCAACACTCGAGACGACTTGGGGACCGGGAGCAATCAATAGCGAGAATGCACGCTTGGTCGCGCATGTCTCTTTCATGACGACGGGTGTTGCTGGTGATTTGGAATCCGTTGCGGCTGTCGAAAATCTGCTTCGTCAGGCACAGGAATTGGCACCATCGGATCCGAATCATCTCTCATTGCCGCCGGGCTATTCGTTCGAGGCGGTCGGTGGATTTCGCAATCAAATTGAAGCTAACCTGCGATTGATGTGGATCATCCCGTTAGTGATCTGCATAAATTTGTTATTGATCTATCTTGAATTTCGCAATCTTCCGATTTCGTTTGCGGTCTTTACGGGTATCCCGGTCGCGTTTGCCGGTGCCATGCTCTTTGTTGGGATCATGGATGTTGAACTCAATACAGCGGTTTGGGTTGGTTTCATCGCCTTGTTTGGGCTTGCTGTGGATGATGGGGTTGTAATGGCAACTTATATCCATCAATTGATCCAGCGCCGTGAACTTTCGAGCATCGCGGATATTCGGAATACTGTTTACGAAGCTGGGCTCAAACGAATTCGTCCTTGCATGATGACAACGATCACGACGTTGGCGGCGCTTGTGCCAGTGTTATTAGCGACCGGGCGGGGTGCAGATGTTGCCCGCGCGATGGCGATTCCCGTTTTTGGTGGGATGCTTGCCGAGCCGATTACATCCTTTATTGTCCCGACGCTTTACTGTGCGTATTTAGAAATCAAGATGCGTTTTGGATTCGAAGATCCGCTCTGGGCTGGCAGTGAAAAATCACCGGAGGAGGAAATGATGAACGTCGCGTGAGTTTTTTACGGCCCGGATGGTCGCCTATCATTCTTTCAGTTGGCTCGGATGCCTCTGGAATCACAATGCTCAAAATCAAGGAAGAAAGATGATTCTGAAACTAGCTTCGGTGGTCGGATCTGTCGGCTTGGCGATGGCGTTATCAATTTGTACGGCACAACTTCGAGCGAATGATGGAACCCTCGGTGAGGTGGTTAAAAATCAGCTTGTGCCGTTGGGCGTAACTCAGCTTGGAATGGCGGGGCCACACGGCGGTTCGATCCGACAATGCAATGGAGTTCAGCTCGAGACGCTTGTCACACAGGCCGGTATCCAGTTGTTTGTCTATGACCATTCTGGTCAACCTGTGGTGGTCAATCACGGTCGTGGGGCGGTTTCCTTGCGAGTTGCCGGAAACGCGAAGCGTTATCGATATGATTTGCTCCCCAGCGGAACAGGGACACTGACCGCACCAGTAAACTTATCCAAGCTTGCCGGACGCCAAGTTGAACTTGATGGACGGTTGATTGGCATCCCGGGGGCCAAAGGGCAAGTTTCCTTCCAAGATGTTGCCGGGATCCCACCCAGTGAGATGCAGTTAGCGGCTGCCGCGATTGCGCGACAAAAGATCTGCCCCGTCAGTGGAAAGCTGCTTGGGAGCATGGGGCAGTCGGTTGTGGTCGAGGTGAGTGGCGACAAGGTTTATGTGTGCTGCGTCTCCTGTGCAGAATCGGTCAACGCGGATCCGGGCAAGTACGCATCGGGACGACCTGAGATTACTGTGTCAAGCGCTACGGCCGCTGATGCATCACTGATTGAGAGTCAAGGCACATGCCCGGTCATGGATGAGCCACTTGGCAGTATGGGACAGCCGATCAAAGTCACAGTGGGGACCAAGCCAGTCTTTCTGTGCTGTAAGGGCTGTATCAAGAAAATCAAATCTGAACCGGCGAAGTATTTGGCGATGGTTTACGGAGACGGATCAAGCCAAGCTAATTCGGGTCAGGTGGCGTCGTCTGTTGTACCCGCCGGAACTGAGCAAGTCCGTCCTGGCGTCTTCAAGGTGACGGCGGCCGATGCGCCTTTCATTGCGGCGCAAAAAATATGTCCTGTGATGGAAGAGCCTCTCGATGCAATGGGCGGTCCACACAAAGTGAATGCGGCTGGCAAAGCGATTTACATTTGTTGTCCCGGATGTGCTAAGCGAATATCGGCCGAGCCACAGAAATATCTCAACATGCTCACTGAACAAGGTGTGCAGCCGCCAACCATCCAGTCGTCGAAGGCCTTGGCTGTCGTTCCAGCCGGAACCGATCAGGTGCGGGCCGGCGTCTTCAAGGTGAGTGCTGCTGATGCTCCCTTTATTGCATCGCAAAAAATCTGTCCTGTAATGGAAGAGCCCCTTGATGCGATGGGTGGACCTCATAGGGTCAATGCAGCTGGCAGAGCCATCTATATTTGCTGTCCCGGCTGTGCCAAAAGTATCGCTGCTGACCCGCACAAGTACCTTGCTATCTTGGCGAAGCGAGGTGTTCAAGCACCAGCGATTCAATCGCCGGCGGCGTTAGCTGTTGTCCCAGCAGGAACCGAGGAGGTGCGAGCAGGTGTCTTTAAGGTCACCGCGGCAGATTCACCCTTCATTCAAGCGCAAAAGATCTGCCCGGTGATGGAGGAACCACTTGATGCCATGGGCGGTCCTTTCAAGGTCAATGCGGCGGGTAAAGCGATCTATATTTGTTGTCCAGGCTGCGCTAAAAAGATCGTCGCCAAGCCGCAGCAATATCTCGAAGCTCTTTCGAAGAAAGGCATCGAAGCACCGATGCTTCGATAATCTTCTCGTGAAGATTTGAATCATGCCTGCTGAGTATTCCCGATTGTGGGAAGGATTTTGAGGCTGCTCCCTGAGCCACCGAGCTGAACCACCAGCTCGCTCTTGCTGCTTCGGCTGACCCTGGGGTTCCTGTCCTGGGGTTCCTGTCCTGGGGTTCCTGTCCTGGGGTTCCTGTTAGTCGAAGTTCTAATCGCAAGAACAGAATGGAATACCACATAATCAATTCTTCCGCGTTTCTTTGAATTGATTGACTTCTTGTTTGGTCAATATGCCGTCACCATCAGCATCAGCCAATGGATTCTTGACAAAGAAAGCATTGATCCAGGGTTTGTTTTGTGATGTATCGCCTGTCTCGCCGGGGATTTGTCGATTCTGGCTCGGAGTCTTTTGGCCGTTTTTCTTTTTTGTGAGGATCACTGGGTCAGCCATCTGCGCGGTGAGTGTCTTAACCGTTTCAATCCACTCTTCGGCCTTGGTGTCGCTCTTGATTGACCAGAAGGTGACATTGTCAATCTCAACCGTTCCCCGCCGCGTGCCAGCGATCCCGAGACCATCCGAATCATCTGCGACGGGAATCGCCAGGCTCTTGTGCTTGGCGTAAAGTGTCGGGCCGCCGGCGAATTGAACCACGAATTCGTCAGCCTGGCGTTCGGCTAAAAGGTGATACCAACGGCCCGATTTAAGCTGCACCTGCTTGGTTTGGGCGAGTTGGATCTGTTCGTGATCCGCCAGTAGAACGACGCCGGTCTTACTGAACTTAAGCCGGACATTGTGGTGGCCGAATTCAATCAGCGGAACCAAGTTTGTTTCATCACCATCGTTAAACCGAACGGAGAAGGCTGCGATGAACTGTCGTGGAGTTGTTAACGATTTGATGCGGGGTTCGTAGCCGTGGTGATGCTCACGTTGTGCCTGGAATTCAGCAGTCGATTGTTGACCACGAAGCAAGCCGTCCGCGACAGACCACCGAGTTGACTGACGTGGTTGCCAACTCGTTTTATCGATGGCAGTTGCTGGTGTTTTGGTGCCAGTGGATTTCGTCTTTCCGAGTCCATTGAAATCGGACTGGTAAATCACTTCACTGGGGACATTCATAATTGGGCGAAGGCCACCAAGTGGGTCGACGTCCTCGCCTTGGCACGTACTTCCAATGCAAAGTGTGGTCCAAATGGTCAAGAAAAAACAGTAGCTTTTGAGTAGATGCATCTTTGGATCGTACCGAGATTTGATGGCTGAGGTGTGACTGCTGGAGGGTTTCTGTCGTTAGCGGAGATTGTGGATTGTTGGCGAGTGACGTTTCTATTGTGTATTGTCAACCTCGTCGCGTTTATCTGTTGGTTGCAGTACACGATCAAAAAATTCTCGCATTGCTGGTTCGGTACGTTTGTTGTGCTGGTTGAACACTCCGTGGCCTGCACCCTCGATTTTCATATAGGTGACATCTTTCGCACCTGCTTCACGTAGCGTTCGGTGGAGTGCATCCCCCTGGGTGACGGGAACCGTTTTGTCAGCGGTCCCATGAATAATTAAAAAGGGAGGTGCCTGGTCGCTTGCATGCGTTATCGGTGACGCCTGTCGCTTTACTGCATCGACATTCGTGTCACCAAATAAACGCGAAAGCGGTCCCTGTGTGTTTTCGGGTCGATTTTTTCCCCAGTTTTTGAAATCTGCTGGCGGCGCCGAACAGCAGACGGCTTGCACAAGACTTGATTCGTCTCGAAACGGCCCATCCCCTTCCAGGTTGGCTTGGGCGGAAGTCAATCCGAGGATCGACACAAGATGGGCACCCGCTGAGTTCCCATAGGCACCGATTCGTTTTGGATCGATATTATATTCGTCTGCATGTGAACGAAGCCAACGGACCGCGCACTTGCAGTCCGCGATGCAGTCGAGCACTGTGGCTTCGTCGGTCAAGCGATAATTGATCGAGATGCAGACATAGCCTTGCGCGGCATAATCCATCGGTAGTGAACGCCATTGTCCGCTACCCTTGTCACCACTCCGCCATCCACCACCATGAACAAAGACAATCGCTGCACGTGGTGTTGCTGATTCGTCTTTCGGCCTCGCTAGATCTAGTTTCCACTTGTCATTGCCCGTGCGATAAGGAATGTCTGCTTCGAAAATCACTCCTTCTGGGATTGCCGATCTTTCTGCAGAACGATTCCGTTCGCGCTGGCGAGTTTGCATTCGTTTCGCCAAGACCGCGAGTTCAGTTGTTGTGATCTTTCCATCTTGGTTGCCGTCGACACGGTCAAAATTGTTCTTGAGCTGATTGATGGCTTCGTCCTTTGTGACGTGTCCGTCACGATTTTTATCGTTGGCCTTCATCGTGTTCTGAACGAAGCGTTGAATTGACGGGTTCGCAGAGTCTCTGTTCGGGCTTTCCTGAGCCAGTGCGCTATAGGTGAACGCAAGCAGTACGAGTGGCAGAGACGCGAGTGATCGACTGTGGTAGTAGGTCATGATTGAGGGGTGTGGAAAGAGGCGCCGTACAACTTGGTGACAAGAATGATTTAAATCGAGATCACCTGATCTCAGTGATAGATTACGCGTCGTGGTGAGGTTGGACGCGGTGCAAATAGAGTTGGTTTGTCTGGTCTTGAGTTCGTCTCAATAAAGTTTGGATCCTATTGCCGGTTCGTTTTTGGGAGAGCCGCTTTTAGCTCCCTTTTTATTTTTCCGTGTTCTGGCGAATCAGCTAAGTTGGACCATTCGTTTGGGTCGAATTTATGGTCGTATAATTCTTCGCCACCATCCCGATACTGAATGTAACGATACTGTTCTGTTTGGACCGCGTGATTTTTAAACCCATGGGTCATTACAACGGGATAATCCCACTCTCGACTTGGATTCTTCAAGAGGGGGAGCAGACTGCGGCCAGCCAATTCATTTCGTTTGGGTAAGCCGCAGAGATCGATCAGCGTGGGATAGACATCGAGCAAGCTAACCGGATGCTTGCAGAGTTGGTCGACAGCGATTCTGCTGGGAGAATGGGTGTCGCTGGGTGCAACAAAGATCAGTGGTGTTCGTGTCGAAACATCCCACAGGGCGTGCTTTCGCCAATGTTCTTTTTCACCTAAGTGCCAGCCGTGGTCACCCCAAAGAATGATGATCGTGTTGTCGGCGTACTCGCTTCGCTCTAGTGCATCGAGAACTCGGCCGATCTGAGCGTCCGCGAAGCTAATGGTGGCAAGATAGGCTTGTACCGCGAGACGCCACTGGTCATTGGCGATCACGTTGGCATGATCTCCGCCTGGAACCGCAAAGTTTTTTTCGCCGGATGGGTCATAGACTTGCTCGGCAAGCATCCTTCCAAAGTCCGGAACGTCGTCAAGATCTTTGATTTGGACGGGAGGTAATTTGATGCTTCCCAGTGGATGGCGTTCAAAGTATTTACGAGGCACGGTCCACCTCAAATGCGGTTTCGTCATTCCACAGGCGAGAAAGAAAGGTCGATCGTGGGTTTTCTTTAATTCGGCGACCGCCCAACTGGCAACCTTGCCATCGAACATATCTTCGTCGCTGCAGTTGAGAGGTCCCCAGGGCGTCCAGGCAGACTTTGGTAAATGTCTGTCCCGTGGGGAAGCGACGGGTTTGGTTTGAGGAACGAAGTAGCTGTCCCAGGAGTCAGCGTCACCACGATCACGCCCATGAAAAATCTTTCCGCTGCCGTGGGCTGAATAGCCTGATGTTTGGAAGTGCTGCATCAAAGTCACTGCATTGGGAAGCTTATCGCGAAGTTTTTCTCCATTACCGTAAACGCCAGACCGGTATGGGGCGATTCCAGTCAGTAGGCTAATTCGGGAAGGATTGCACAGCGGAGCGGCGCAGTAGGCGCGGGTAAAGGAGACGCCCCGCTTTGCCAGTCGGTCGATATTCGGTGTGGATGCTTGCGGATGGCCGCCGAGGTGACCAACCCAATCACGCAAGTCGTCGACCGCAATGAAAAGTACATTCGGCTGGTCATCCGCATGCACTGTTTGGGAACAGAATCCGAATGCGAACCAGCCTAACAGGAAACTAATAAAGCCTCTCATCAGCGTTCCTTCCGTTCGAGTGTCGCTGTGCATGGCTTGGAGGGTGAATTCGTTCGGTACTCCCATTGGTGAATCGCAGTTCTGATTTCATGTTCAATGATCAGGATGCGTCTCGTGTAACGGTACTGGGATCTCGCTCGTCAGATAATATTCGGCTGAATCCATCTGTCATTGGCTCGCCGCGGAAAGGCGGTAAGCCGTGCTGTTCAGCCATCGAGGCACTCAGCCAAAAACCGCCAGGTGTTTATTCGACATGGATTTTGCTCGTCCGCCATGCCTGCGGTGTGATCGCAGACGCGACAATGACATTTAGTCTGCCTTCTTGTTCCCGTTCTTCTTTTTGCGACTGCCCTTGTCGTCCACGTTTTCCTTGATCTTCGTATCGCTTACCGAGGGGGATGGGCAGCCATCTTCGGGGACTTCGACCTTCGCAGTCCAAAGGATTGCATTGAGCATGACTTTGCGAAAGTTTTCATCTTGCCAGCTGACATGATTGTGAGCTCCAGTGAAACCAAATCCGCGTCCACCGTTGTCGCGTTGGTAAGCCCAAGCAACGTGTTGTTTCTCACCCGCTGCGACCGCTTTGCGAACGGTGGGGTTGCCACTTCGCGCGCCATCGGGCCGGCTTAACGTCCTTGCCGGTGGCAAGTCAGACAAGATTGGCGTGACGCCTTTCATGCCCTCTACAAAACGCATGTGGTAATACCACTCATCGTTCACGGAAAATGGCTCAACGCCATTCGCGATTGGGTGGTCTGGGAATTCATCAAAGTTGGGTGCCCAATGAGGATTGACTGACCAATCGAGATCACAAAATCCACCCATCCAATCGAGGAATTTCTCACCAGGTTCTCCTTTTTCGGCTTCGGTCGCCCAATGGATCATGACGACGCCGACCCCTTTTTTCATGAGAGCATCAAACTCATCCAGGTGCGGATTGACGACGTGTCCCCCGTGTCCGGTGCAGAAAATCACGATTGTCGCTGCGTTCTCGAGAATCGACGTGTCTTTCGGATAGCCGTAGTGCGGTACGAGGACACCTTCTACGTCCAGACCCGAGCGGTTTAAAGCATCCGCAAGAATCATGTTTCCAGCACGATGTTCGTGCATCATCGGGCCGTGACTGGGTGACCCGGAGATGAAAACGACCTTTGCCTTGTTTTGAGCAGAAGCCGGAATCGCAAATAGGCAAGCCAACACAAAATGGAGAATGGTTTGGTTCATGTTTCTTATAGCAGCTAGGGCGAAGCAACAGTTTTCAGAATGATGGTAAACCGGCAGGCAAACAATCGGTTATCTCGTAGATTCCATCGTAACGTCACGGGACCAAGAGGGGAGTGTTCTGGTAGTGTGATTTGAGCGGATTTTCAACGGGTGGATCAGATCAGCCTGATTGGGTCCTGCAAAAATTGGTTAAGGTAGGTCGCTGCCGAGGACCACGAGCGATGTTTTCACTAGATCGCGGTTTTGAGGGTCCAGCAGCGGTCCAATCGCTGTCGTCATTGATTGTTCCATCTTTATGCCGATGACTCGGTAGAGCGGGATCGCGTACGCCAGTTCTGGCAAACTCATCCTGCCAAGTTGCCGATCCTGAAGGGGCTTGTATCGATTGGCCGTTACGAGATCGCATTCAGCTCTTGGTGAACAGCTTAAGGATTTGACGAAGCCGCATGAGTGTGGGGGTTGCTGTCTAGCGGGATCCAAGATCTACGTGTTCAGTTTCCTTCTTGAGCCCAGCGTTTGTAGAGCTCGGTATTTGCTCGATAGGACTCGCGGGACGTTTTGTTTTTGGTTGCATTCATCTGGTCTTCGGTTTCCAGCGTATAGACCTCAAGTGTCTCGGGGCCCGGATCGTTTGTTTCCTCAATCCATTGATCTAACCGCTGGCGATGTTCTGCCAACGTTTGACTGTACTGCGGATCATCAGCGAGGTTGATGGTCTGCCACTTATCTTGGCCATACAGATAAAGTTCTTCTGCGGCACGCGTAGGTGCAAATAGCAGTTTTTCTGAAAGCTGATTTAGGCGTTGGTTCACATGTAATTCGCGGAGACGTTGGATGATGAGCTTTCCGTCTTTATAGGTGCTGGGCATCAAGTGCGGACGCTGCGGGTAAAAATTCTTGATGTAAAGGTATCGCTCGGATCGCACCGAACGAATGTGATCCACTGTCTCGCCACAGCGATCCCGGGCCGCGAAAATAGCCTGTTTCGCCTGGAAGTCGGGGGCGAGAAGATTTTGTCCCTGCATGGTCTTGGGGATTTCAATGTTCGCTGCTGCGAGTGACACGGCCGCAATATCGATGTGCTCTACCAAATCTGTTCGAATTGTACCTTGGTTTACTCCAAGGCCACGAATGATGAGCGGGATGTGGGTCCCTTCGTCGTAGAGGAACTGTTTGCCTCGGGCGTGACTGATTCCGTGATCCGTCAAAAAGATAACGAGGGTGTTGTCGATTAGTTTTTCCTTTCGCAGTCGCTGCATTACCAAGCCGACGTGGTGATCGGTGATGCGGACACTGTCCAAGTAAGTCGACCAGTCCTTCAGGAGGATTGGATCGCGAGGGTAGTAGGGCGGCAGTGTGACTTGGCTAGGGGCGGTGACCTCGTCAAAGACCGCTTTCACCTGTTGGTCAAAATTTTCATATTGACTCGCCGAGGCACCCCGTAATTTGCCACCATGAAGTTGGACCTGCATAAAGAACGGTTGTTCGGGCTGCCGCCCAGACCAGTCATGGCTATCGTAAATCGACTTGTCCCAGTCAAAGTTGTAGTCGGTTTTTCCGAGCCGGTTTCGAGTGCGAGTGCTGATGGGTTGGGATCGGTAGTCACGGTCCGGCAATCCACTTCCGATACAGGTGTAGTATCCCGCGTCCTGAAATAATTTGGGAACCGGTTGGACACCATCGGGCAGGATGATTCGGTGCGCGCCGCGTCCGCTGCGGTGGTGGTGTGAACCGATCGAGGTTTGATACATCCCCGTGATCATGGCGGAGCGGAAGGTTGAACAGACCGGAGATGTTGCGTAGGCACGGGTAAACTTCACGCCTTCCCGTGCCAATCGATCCACATGTGGCGTTTGGATCGTGGTTTCACCGTAGCATGAGAAGTTCGCTGACATGTCGTCGACCACGAACCAGACAATGTTCGGTCGTTCAGCAGAAGCGATGTTGGTGAAGAAGAACAAAACTAACAGAAAATATAATTTTTGCATTGCAAATGATTATTTGTTGAACGCTGATTGGTGCAGTCGTTGGGTGATATGGAGATGAGCCTGTTGCTGACGCGGTGGCAGGGATCCTCTCTATCGATGCACTATTTTCACCAAGGCCAATCGCGGTTATCAATACAACGTGGATCGATAGGTTAACAGAAAAGTCCCTTCATCTTGCTGTGTCACGAGCCAGCATACGGATAAGCAAGGTGAGCGAGTTTTGCTTTGCGGCGAATTTTGCGGCGTGAAAATCTGGGAATTTGCATTTCTTTTTCAGTCCTTATGCGAACTTGCGATTTCATTGCTTTTGCAATCTCCGTTGGGGGCTTAGTTTGGAGATATCTAGATGCGAATGTCATCCCTCCCGCAAGCTCTTCAAACAATAGGCAAGCACCAGCGTGAAAGAACAAATTCTCGAGTTCATTACAGCAAATCCCATCGCCTTTATTGTAGTTTTGCTGCTACTGCCGTTTTCGATTGTTGTTCGTTATCGACGGATGAAGAGGCGAATCAGTCGGTCAGATAATCCTAATTCCAGGGGTTTGCTTGTGCTTGGTGGCATTGTGGCCGCTCTGATCATAGTTGGTTTTCTGCTCTGGGCCTGATCGTTCGATGTTCGACTTGCGATCAGTTCGGAGGGCTCTGAAAGGGTTCTGGCTTCGAGTGGAATCATCGCCGGTAAGGAGTGGATTCCGAGTACAATCATCGCGGGTGCGGAATACTCTGGTTGATGTGCAAGGAACTTGTCTGCGAGCAGTTTGCACTTTCATGAGGAACCGCAATCGTTTGCAGGACAGACGAAGCGGTTTGATCTAGCGGTAAGTTACCCCCCCCGATGAACTCATTGTTTTTCTATTTCATTGCCTGCGAACGTAACTTGCCACCGCAAATCTGGACATCCAAAATCGACATTAGAGACAGGGCTGCAGAATTGCTTTGGCACGGCGTGACCAGTGAACGGGATTGGTTCAGGCAAGCTGGTTGCCATCATGCAGTATTTCGTCGAGTTGCCGCGGGTGCCTTGGCGAGATCCTGCTTGGCAACTCGGATTTTCCAAGTGAACGCGGCTGCATCAGCGTGATGCGAACAATCGAGAAATCTCCCGTACTTGTTCACTTTGGTTCGGAACGTACCGCGGATTGGCTTTTGGTCAGACTCGAAAACCCTGATGAGGATGAATCGGACGGCCAGCCATCTGCCGCGTCACCGACCAATCTGTAGCACCATCGTTTGATTTACGCCTGACGGCACGTGGGTTCCATTGAATCCTGGTGCCATTCTTTGTTGGAACGAGCTCGCATTAACTCTCGTATTCTCGATGTGTTGTCAATCAGTGACCCAAGCTGTGCACGGCAGCAAATTCCTTCGCACCGTAGCAACTTCAAGAATACGGCAGTGATTTTGCCGACAGTCGAACGCTTTTAATTCGGTGCGTCATGCGCTCCATTGCGACTGACATCGCTTGATGGCGATGATGGCGATCTGGTTGTGTGTAGAGGATTCGAGCACAGTGCGGCTCGAATCCAGATTTCTTCGGTGATTGGGATTAACGTCTGGTGGTTGGGATTAACGTCTGGCCAGGAACAGTCGCTTGGAAAATACGGGGACACGAATCAGCAGAGTCGTTTGGTCATCTTCCTGCGGTTGGTTGTTGCCGGGTGTACTATCGACGTCGGCCTGATCAGCGGCGATCACTTCTGCTTCAACCACCTTGGTGCCGCGAGTTTCTGCCCGAGCCGTGATTACTAGACTCACGGTTTCTCCGGCCGCAAGTCTTGGGATATTCCAAGGACTGTTAAAGGTTCCCCGTTGCGGACGTGCTGAAATCAAGGTGAGCCCCGCAGGCAGATCAATGTCGACAATGACATTGGTAGCTTCATCTGGTCCATCATTGGTCGCGGTGAAGATCATCTCAAAAAGTTCGCCTGGATTTGGTTGCTCATTCTCGGTGGCTGCCGCGATTGAGAGATCGATTAGACGAGGCGTCAGTGACGCTGAGTCGATATCATCTTCGGTAGGATCTTGATTATCAGGGGTGCTGTCAGGATCAAATTGATCCGAAGCTATGATTTCTGCGGTGTTTGTGACTGGATCCTTCGTTTGGACGAAGGAGACCAGTTGCAGGGATGCAACCGATCTTGCCCGCACTTCTGGGATGGTCCACAAGCCATTGATTGGATCGTAGGTACCTGAGCTTTCATTCGCTCGCTCGAACGTCATCCCTTTGGGTAGCAAGTCACGAACTAGGACATTCGTCGCATTATTTGGGCCCTCGTTGCCCACAATGATTGTGAAGAAGACTTCTTCATTGTTGTTTGGCGTTGGATCACTGACGGTCTTGATGAGCCGCAGATCGGCGATCTGTGGGGTCACCTCGACAGATGCATAGTCATCCTCATCCTCGTCACCGTTTCCTGGTGTCGAGTCGATATCAGGTTGATCAGCATTGATGATCTCTGCAACATTTATCTGCGGATCCGGTTGATCGATCCGAGCATCGATTTCCAGCATCGGACGACTGCCTTTGAGCACAGTACCAATATCCCAGATGCCGTTCACAGGATCGTAGACCCCTTCACTGGCGATTATTTCCGTCGCTGTCATGCCGGGTGGCAATTGGTCTGCGACGACGACGCCGGTCGCAGTGGATGGGCCTTGATTGGTTACCTCGAGTGTGAAGCGTACAGTGCCCCCTACATTTGGGGTGGCGTCATCCACAACCTTGGTCAAGGCCAGGTCGACCAACTCTGGAACGAGCGAAACGCTGTCTTGATCATCTTCGTCGGGGTCGTTGTTGCCGGGCGTACTGTTAGGGTCGAATTCGCTTGAAGCGATGACCTGAGCCGTATTGATCTTTTCGCCCAGGCTGGTGACGCGAAACCGAAGTTCCAGGGTCTCGGAGACGCCCTCTGCGATCGACGGAACTGTCCAAAAGTTGTTGGATTGGTTGTAATCACCAGCACTTGTCGTGGCTGAGACAAAAGTTAGACCCGTCGGGAGTTGGTCAAGGACAACGACGTCTTTTGCTGTGTCCGGACCCGCGTTGCTCAGCGTGACCGTATACACCTGTTCGGAACCTGCGGGTGGTCGCTCATTGCTCACGATTTTGGTCAACGACAAATCCGCGCTGGCGGTTGTCACGGTGACTGACGCTTGGTCGTCCTCGTCGTTTCCGTTTCCGTCGATACCATCATCGTTGCCGGGCGTACTGTCGAAATCAAATTGATCGGCTGCAATCACTTGGGCTCGGTTCTCTGGTTCACCCGGTTCATCCACACGGACCAATAAATCAAGTGTGGCATCGGTCGCTGGTGCGAGAGACGAAACCGACCATTCTCCATTGGAGAACACACCGACCGAAGGCGTTGCAGTGAGGAGTGTGACACTTGGTGGCAAGGTGTCTTCTACCACGACTCCAGTCGCAGTATCGATTCCGTCATTCTTCAGTGTGATGGTATAGGTCAGCTCACCATTGACGGAGGGGCGGAAAGGCCTTGCTGTTTTCTCCAACGAAAGATCGATGATCGTAGGCTGCACCGAGACGGAGTCTTGGTCATCTTCGGTGGGTACATTGTTACCTGGGGTGGAGTTGGGGTCAGCTTGATCCGCTGAGACGACCTCGGCTGAATTTACCTTCACACCGATTGTTAGGACTTCTGCCGTAATCAGTAGCGATTCATCTTCCTTGCTGCCGACTTCTCCGACATTCCAGATCCCGGTCGTCGGGTTGTAAGTTCCCAGGGATGGTTCGGAACTAATGAAGCGAAGGCCTTCCGGAAGTGTGTCGGCGACTCGGACATTGGTGGCAGGGTCGGGGCCGTCGTTAACAAGATCGAGTCGGAAGACGATTGGCTTTCCGACATCGGGCCGTTCATTGTCGACTGATTTGGTGAGCGAAAGATCTGCTACCTGAGTGATCACCTCGACGGAATCCTGATCATCTTCGAGTGGGTCCCCGTTGTCAGGTGTTGAGTCGATGTCTGGTTGGTCTGCTGTGATAACCTCCGCTGTATTCACCACCGAAATGACGCCGGAAGTGGAGGCGGAAATATTAAGCGTGACCAAGTCTCCGCTGTTTACGGTTCCAACGGTCCAAATTCCGGTCGAATCGTCATAGTTTCCTCGCGTTGCGGAACTAGTCACAAATTCCAGACCCTCTGGCAATACGTCCCGCACAGAGACCCCAGTGGCCCGGGAGATTTCAGAATTCGTCAGCTCGATCGTAAATCGCACGGTGTCGCCCACGTTGGGGCGTGGATTGTCAGCCGATTTCTCAAGCGAAAGGTCGATCAGTTGGCCGGTAACTTCGATGCTGTCCTGATCATCCTCGCCGGGTTCATCGTTGCCGGGAGTTGAATTTGGATCGAGTTGATCAGACGACTCAACACGGGCTACGTTGATGACAGGTGTATTTGTGGTGGACGTGGCAACGATGGTTAGCGTTGCTGTCTGATTGGCGTCCAAGTCGCCGATGTTCCAGATACCGGAGGATGAGTTGTAATTCCCGATCGTTGGGGAAGAGGAAACAAAGTCGAGCCCTTCTGGAAGCATATCTAGTACGGTAACGCCCGTTGCTGGATCGATTCCCGCGTTGGTTGTTTCGATGGTGAAGGTGACGTTGTCTCCTACGTTGGGAGTCGTCTCATCCACTTTCTTCGTTAGTGATAGGTCAGCGACTGCCAATTCGAAGGTAACGCTTGAGTAGTCATCCTCATTAGGATTTGAATTTCCTGGAGTACTGTCTGAATCAAACTGATCGGCGGCAAACACTTCGGCAACGTTCGTTGTCGTCTCAACCGTATTCACGGTTGCGTCGATGGTCAGTGTCGCCGTTGAATTGGCTGATATGGCACCAACGGTCCAACGCCCTGTGTTCACGTCGTAGTTGCCTGATGTTGCAGTGGATGCCACGAACACCAGTCCATCGGGAAAATCGTCGGCAACGATCACGCCGGATGCATCATCAGGGCCTTGGTTGTCGACCGTCACCGTGTAGCGAATCGTTTGGCCAAAGTTGGGCCGCTCGATGTCGATCGACTTGTCAAGCTCCAAGTCAATCACCGGAGGTGTGACGGTCACCGAGTCCTGGTCATCTTCGGATTCGACGTTATTGTTCGGGGTGCTATTCGGGTCAAACTGATCCGAGGCCGAGACCTGGGCGGTGTTAATCGTTTCGTTACTTGATTCCACCAGAGCGACGATGTCGAGAGATGCTTGAACGCCAGAGCCAATGGTGCCGACTACCCAAGCTCCGGTGGTGGCGTCGTAGTTACCTTGTGAAGCTGATGCCGAATCGAAAGCAAGTCCGGTCGGTAGCCGGTCCGCGACGCTCACATTCGTTGCAGCATCCGGACCCATGTTCGATACGGTAATGGTAAAGGTTGTGGTTTCACCAACATTTGGTCTTGGGTTGTTGACCGACTTTGTCAGACTCAGATCTGCTACCTGTGGATTGACGACGGCACTGTCTTGATCGTCTTCTTCTTCGACGCCATTACCGGGGACACTATCGCGATCCACTTGGTCAGCGGCAATGACCTCGGCCGTGTTCACGACCATGTCAGCGCTGTCAACGCGGGCCAGTAGCGTCAAAGTTTGAGTCGTCTGGTTCGCCAGACCACCGATTGTCCACTGCCCAGTCGACGGGTTGTAGTTGCCTGCGGTAGTCGTCGATGAGGTCAAGGTCAATCCATCGGGCAACTGATCCTGTACCACCACCCCGGTTGCATCGCTTGGTCCATCATTGTTGACCTCAATCGAGAACGTGATGGTGTCGTTGACATTCGGTGTGGGGTTGTCCACCGTTTTTGTGAGTTCCAAGTCGATTTGTTGGGCGCCAATGATGACCGAGGACTGATCGTTTTCTGACGGGTCATTATTGTCCGGTGTTGAACTCGCGTCGGGCTGATCGGCAGCCACAACTTCGGTGATGTTGGCAATCATCGCGGTGGTGGTTGGAACCGCCAAGATCTCAAGCGAAACGCTTCCATTCGCAGGGACAGTCCCAACATTCCAGATTCCAGTCCCGGCGTTGTAGCTGCCTGTCAGGGTGGAGTGAGAGACAAAATCTAACCCTGTGGGTAATAAATCACGTACGCGGACACCGGTTGCGATGTCCGGGCCAGCATTGGAAAGATCAAGTGTAAAGGTGATTGTTTCGCCGACGTCGGGCATGTTGTTATCAACAGATTTAACAAGCGCGAGATCGATTTGCGGAGCGAGAATGGTGACAGAGTCTTGGTCATCCTCTTCCTCCACATCATTGCCGGGCGTGCTGTCAATGTCGGGCTGATCAGCAGCTTGAACCTGAGCGGTGTTTGTTTTCTCTCCCGGGGTGTCAACGCGCCCGGTCAGCGTGAGTGTTGGCGTTTCTAACGCACCAACCGTTCCGACCGTCCACAGTCCGGTTTGCACATTGTAAGTTCCTCGCGATGCACTCGAACCGATGAATGAGATGCCGGTTGGTAAGAAGTCCTTGACCACAACTCCGGTGGCTTCGCTGGGGCCCTGATTGGTCAAGCTGATAGTGAACTCGACTTGTTCGCCAACCACGACGCTGGTTGGGACCGCAGTTTTGGTTAATTCCAGGTCGATCTGCGGCGCTTCGATCGTGACGGAGTCTTGATCATTTTCGCTTTCGACACCGTTTCCAGGTGTACTGTCAGAATCTGGTTGATCAGCGGTTTGAACTTGGGCAGTGTTGATCTTTTGACCTGGTGCCGTCACGGTTGCTGTGATCGTTAACGATCGCGAGCCGCCAACGCTGATGGCGCCAATGTTCCA
Organism: Rubripirellula sp.; assembly: GCA_049602075.1. GTDB lineage: Bacteria > Planctomycetota > Planctomycetia > Pirellulales > Pirellulaceae > Rubripirellula. The sequence continues at coordinate 94,676 of JBMYRF010000006.1, read as the reverse complement.
GATGCCCGTACTGCTGTTGTAGGTTCCTTGGGTTGCGTTTGAACTTACAAACGCAACGCCACTGGGCAATTGGTCGAGTACCGTGACGCCGGTCGCTTGGTTGGGACCAGCGTTGGAAACCATGATCGTGAACGTGACATTTTCACCAACCACTACGGTTGTCGGTGAAGCGCCCTTGGTCAGGGAAAGATTGATCTGGGGTGCTGCGATCGTGGCAGAGTCTTGATCGTTCTCGTTTGGGTCGTTGTTTCCCGGGGTACTGTTGATGTCTTCTTGGTCGGCGGCAAATACCTGAGCGATGTTTGTCTTTTCGCCGGGCGCATCGACCCTGCCGACCAGGGTGAGCGTGGCGGTACCACTGCTTGCTACCGTCCCAACATTCCACAGGCCAGTGCTTGAAACATAACTACCTTGAGACGGGGTAGAACTGACAAACGAGATCCCGGTGGGAAGTTGATCCTCAACGATCACGCCAGTGGCATTGCTCGGCCCAGCATTGGTCAATGTTAAGGTGAAGCTAACATTGTTACCAATCACAACGGTCGTTGGATCAGCGGTCTTGGTCAAAGCCAGGTCGATCGCTTCGGTAACAAAGCTAACCGAAGCTTGGTCGTTCTCGGATGGGTTTCCATTGCCGGGCGTACTGTTGGGATCAAATTGATCGGATGCCGTGACCTCGGCCGTGTTGATTCGTGAGCCGGCGGACGTCACTGTACCCCGCAGTTGAAGAGTTGGTGAAAGGCCACTGCTGACGCTGCCGACGGTCCAGATTCCTGTCGCATTATTGTAGGAGCCCTGAGAGGCTACCGCCGAAACAAAATTGACGCCGGCAGGTAACTGATCACGGACTTCAACGCCGGTTGCCGCATCGGGGCCAGCATTGGCGAGAGTGATGAGGAAGTTGACTTGCTGATTTAGGCTTGGCGTCGCGTCGTCGACTGTTTTCGTGAGACTAAGATCAGCCTGTTCGAAATTTTCGAAGTCCTGAACGCGATTCGTCTCACCGACTGTGCCAACGATATCTGCCTGGCCATCCACGTTGGCGGCGCCTGTCAAGATCTCAAGCTCGATTGCGCCGACTTGTGTGAAATCTGCGCCGCCACCACTGGTTGGCTGAAAGCTGGTGAACGGGATGAACTCTTTCTGGGATACACTGCCGCCCGTCTGAGGAATCGCCAGGGTTGCCGTGCTGAAGCGACTTGCGGAACCGCCAATGGCATCGTCAGAGTAAAGACGGACTGCAACTTCACCGCCAGGCAAATCGGCACCGATTTGAAGCTGTAGTCCCAACGCATCGGAATTGTTCGTTAGGTCGGTTTGACCCAAGCCTGTGTCTTGGATGTTCGCGGCATCACCATCGATTCCATCCCAAGAAACCCGTCGCTCACCAGCACCATTACCCCCCGAGCCAAAAGACAGCAGACCGCCGAGGCCGAGCGTTGTGTCGTTGGCGTTCATCGTGATCACGCCTGTTTCGCTGGTGAGGTTGACGTAGATGTCGCGCTCACCACCGATGACTTCCGGCGCGGCGACCGAGCTCGAGACAGGGCTATTCGTCGTTAGGTCGCTAACCAGTTGAGTGGTTTGATTGAACGTATCAATCGGCGTCACGATCATGCCGGCCACATCATCAGCACTGAAACTGATCAAGGGTGAAACGTTGCGAAGCAGTGCACTGCCGCTGGCTGTTTGTGCATCTTGAAGCACGAAATAACCACCGGCGCTAACGCGCCCAAACTTGTAAGTTCCGTCGGTCAGTGTGGTCGTCGACGAGACTTGCGTGTCAGTGCCCTGTTGGAAGATTCCGTCGCCGTTGTCTCGATGTAACGTCAACGTGGCATTGGCAACCTCTTCGCCCGGGTCGTATCCATTGCCCGTAAAGTCGTCAAAGACGAGTCCGGAAATAGATGCGAGGTCCGTCGCGACCAATAGTCGCCGGTTCTCCAAGCACTCTAGAAAAAGCCGCCGCCGCAAACGCCGTTTCGCGTTCGTCCTCGCTCTTCTTTGCATCGCTATCCTGGCATCTCAGAAGAAATCACTTTTCAAGATGCAGATTGTGTGACACACAATAACGCTCAAAACAAGAGGCCTGGGCAAAATAAGTGGCCTGGGATGCAGTGAACGATTGCGAGGTTCGGAGCGAAAGGGCGGAGATGCCGTAACATGAGAAGGATAGGTATTATGGGCTGGATTTGCGGCCGCTTAGTGCCCGTTTCCTGGCGACATTGAACGTCGAAGACCCGAATTTTTCTCGGGCGGTTTTCCTTTGAAGATCTCGGTCGTTGGGGCGGATCGTTGGCGATAGCTGACTCGATGCGGGAAGAGGCGGCGCGACGTCGAATGCGAAGCGGGCTCCGAGCTGTCCCGTGGCGGCTCATTCACCGCAGATGCGTCGAGTTGGTGCTTGGCCGAAGAGTCGAAGTTCGGACTCGATACTGACTCGTTAGCGGCACTCAAAGAAGGTTCAAGAAGCTTCCGCGGTCGGCAGTCACACGGTCGGCAGTCAGCGATGAAGCAACCTGAAAGATTGCCGCACAGTCGATAATCACACTCAAGACTTTGTGTTTGGTTTGGCTGAGGAATTAGACTGGCAGCCAGCAGTTTGAGGTTGAGGACAAGCCGGCATGTCGGCATGCTGGCTCACGCGCGAGGCATAGGGTCACGCGCTGGAAGCGTTGGATCAACGATCCTCAACGATGAGATTGACCGAGAACGATTGGATGACCAGCAGATGACCACGGGTTTCTTGCAACGATGGCTCAGGATTTTCGCCCTCACGACTGGATTTGCAATTTTTGCGTCTGCGCTCCTCGCCGCAGATACGTTTACGACTTACGATCTCGATCAAGTCCCGCAGAATGTGACTGATCTCTGGCAGGATTATGACGCCAGGAAAGAGCCATTGGACATCAACGTTGTCCAGGAGTGGCGATCTGACGGAGTCGTGACGCGATACGTGACTTTTAAGGTGGGCACTTTCAAGGGAGCCGATGCACGCGTGGCTGCCTATTATTCGTTCCCAGATAACGGCAAACGGAACGCCGCATTCGTCTGGAGCCATGGCGGAGGACAGCGAGCTGAGCGTGGCCGCGGAATCTACTTTGCGAAGCAGGGGTTTGCGACGCTTGACATCAACTGGCTTGGAAGGCCGATGGAGGATGGAATCGATGAGAATACGGATTGGGGCAAAGTCGATCCGACTCAAGGGCCCCGGTTTTATGCCAAAGCATTACGAAAAGGTTGGAAGCGGAACCTGCAGCCAGATGAACATTCGATTGATCCGGTTACCAGTCCTCGCAATGCCAACTGGTTTCTGTTGACAGTTGCGGCCCGCCGAGCAATCACGTTTTTGGAACAGCAACCCGAGGTTAACGCGGATCAAATTGGGTTCTCTGGGTACTCGATGGGTGGCATGATTACGGCGTTGACTGCGATTGATCCACGTTTGAAAGCAGTGGTCCCCTTCGTTGGTGGATCGGGATTCAAGTATGTCGATTTTCCTGGAGGCATCGAAGGAAGTAGCATTCGACCACACTTTCGAGATCTTGAGCTCTACAGGAAAACTATCGATGCCAGTGTTTATTGGCCGCTCGTGAAATGTCCCGTTCTCTTTATCAGTTCCTCGAATGATTTTCATTCTACCTTTGATCGCATTTATCAGTCGATGAAACTGCTGACGCATTCAGATTGGCGAGTCAGTACCAACCTTCACCAGAACCATGGCCCCGGACCGGAGCAGTGGGTGCTGTTGAATCGATGGTTCAATCAGTACCTGAAAGGGATTGAGCAAGACATCCCGGTCACACCGCCTTCGACTTTCAACGTGAAGGACGAGACAGCGACATTTACCGTCACACCCGCAGATCAACAGCGGTTGCTGGCGACTGAGGTGTACTTCAGCTACGACCCCAATTCACGAACCCGTTTTTGGAACCGGGCCGATTCAAAACATGCTGGGCACAGTTGGTCAGTGAACTTGCCGGTCTACGAAGATCTGCCGCTGTATGTGTTCGCGTTGTGTCGCTACAAGCTCGGACAGAAAATCGAGTTGGAGCGTGGTGAAACCTCGACGTTCGCGTTGAACTCCGTGGAGCACTTCATTGTTCCGGAGAATGTAGACTTGCAGGCGTTTGCGAAGATACCCAAAAACCGTGTTGTTTTTGAAGACTTCAGCCATGGAATCCAGGATTGGTCAACACGAGACCAGCGGAGTATCAAGACGTACAAGTTCCAGAGCCCCGATCTGGACCGTTCGAACAACAAGAAGCTCTTGCTAACGATCGATCCCAATGGAAAACGCTTGTCTGTACGTTTGAATCTTGGTAGCGGTTTCTTGAGTAGGAAAGATAACCTCGGGGACTTTTCCTTCGTCCGGAATGTTGAAGGACAAGGGAATCAGGAGATCATCGTCGGTCGAGAAGATTTCAAAAGTGCCGATGGTAAAAAACTCGAATGGTCAAAGGTTGCAACCTTTGAAATCACGATCGTGGATCGAGCGAGTCGGGCAAAACTTGACCTCACGACGAAAGACGGCCATGCCGTGCTGCGGTCGATCAAACTGGTGGACTGAAAGGTGGCTTATGAGCCGTGCGTCATGCCAATCAATCTGGCATCGCTCTCAGTGAAAACCACTTCAATCGGCCATCAGTTGCTGCAGCAATGTTTTCTCCGGAACAAGTCACCCGCGACCAGATCACTTTTGCTGCGGAGATTGCGCGGCGACATCGATTTCCAGCAGGATCCGCATTCCAGTACACCCGTAATCTGATGACTGAAAGCCACTGTGCCGAGTAGTGTATCGGTACCATTTGACAACACCGCTATCCAGAACCCCGCGATTAAACGACCCTCCACGAGTAATCCGTCTTGTCCCATCCGGAGATGGAAGTCCGCGCGCTGTAAAGGAATTGCGAGCCGTGCTGACATCGGGTGGGGATTGGGGATCAACTCGAGCGGGCACCATCGGAAAGACGTAGGGAAAGTCCTGGACCCATTCTCCTACGTTGCCAAACATGTCATGCAATCCCCATGCGTTTGCCGGCTTCTTTGCCACCGGTTGAAGAGTGCCAGCGGAGTTCGTCTCGTACCAACCGGAGGCGAGGGCGAGTTGCACTTGTTGGGGTTCTGGAAGATCCATGCGTCCGGCGCGGTGAGCGAATTCCCATTCTGCTTCAGTCGGTAAGCGGTAAAGCCGGCCTCTTTCATAGGTTGTCAAGGCTTCGCAGAATGCTGTCGCAGCAGTCCAGTTTTGGATATGCGGTCGGCTGTCAACGCCGCTGATCAATTGTTTTTTTGTCAGTGATTCGTATTGATCAACTGTCAATTCAGTTTTTCCCAGATAGTAAGGCCGCGTAAGGGTTACGCGGTGAGCTGGATAAAATCGAGTTTGAGGTTCGTTGTATCCCATGGTGAACTCACCCGGTGGGATTAAGACGAAAGTCATTCCAATGGAATTGGTGAATTCGATTGGGAGATTCAACCTTCGTGCCCAGGCACGTTGTTGATCCTGAGCAATGTTCGCCGGGAACGGGGCGATCGCAGGTGTGGCATCACCTACTGTCATTTCGACGAATTTTTCGAGTTGTGATTCGGCCTGTTTAAGTTCGATTCCCTTTAGTGACGATCGGGAGCTTTCGAGTAATTCTTTCGCCCGCATGGCAACATGAAGCTGTTGTTCACCTTTTAAAGCTAGCGCAATCTGGTACCAAGCCTCAGCAACCGGCAATTGACGGGGGCCGTTTTCCTCGGCTTCGAGATCCAACCTAGCTGCCGAGGAATACGTCGGATCATCACTCTGGGCGAGAAATGCCAAGCCCCGTTCCCAGTTACCAATCTCGAAACACCAGTATTGGCCGAGTTCCGAGAATTTGCCTGCATCGGGAGTTTGTTTGAGACTCTCTTCAAGTGCCAACATGCTCGCTCGTTGTTCCGATTTTGTTTTGATCTGTCGCGAAAGAACTCGCAACGTTCTTTGTTGATCACGACTACCGCCAACGAGGCTGACAGCCAAGTCAAGCAGCGATATGGCCTCATCAAAACGCTCTTTCTGCTCGATACGCTTCGCGAGCGGTATGATCCATTCCACGATGCGATTGCGAGCGGCAATCAACATGGGCCCCCGAAAGTGTGCCTTGCTGATCTCTGCCCATCTCGACGCAGCGTCAGAACGATATTGCAGACCGTCAACTTGAAAGGTGCGTTCGAAGACTGAGATGTGTTGTTCGGTCAGGTCCGCATCTGCAGATTCAATCGCCCACAGAACGGACCGTTCCAAGATCAAGTATTTGAGAGCCGTGTCCGATTCAGCTTGGTGCAATTCAAAAACTTCCCGAGCCAGGGCTTGAAGTGCATTAGATTGCTCGGGCCAAGGTAAATTGTCGATACCAGTCTTTCGATCAGCAAAGATCTTGTTGAACCTCATGAGAGCGGAATCCAGCAGTTCCTTGTTGGGAACCGGGATCTTCGCCGCATTGGGTGCGATCACCGGATTCACGGCGAGACGATCTGGATTGTCGAACGCATCGAGTATTTTCCCACCGATTTCAAGCACCACGCGAAAACCGATGTTCGTACTTGTTGTGGTTGGGGCCGCTCCTGCGCGTTCGACCGAGTTGTATTGGACAGGTGTGTTGTTCCAGCCGCATCCGCGAGTGACACGTGCTTTGCCGGCCTCTGGACCCACCGGATCGAGACCCGCAGTGGCGTCAGGCGATTCAAACCAATCGGCTGTCCATTCAACCAGGCTTCCATACATGTCGCGAAGCCCCCATGGATTGATGGACAGGGGACCATCATCTGGAGGTTTCGTGTCTAGTGCGGTCTTGTCGGCATCGCCAGCGTCTTCGAAGTAGTGCAAGCCGGTAGTACCAGCGCGGCACGCCATCTCCCATTCAGCGCTGGTTGGAAGACGGTAGGTGAATTCGTTTTCTCCTGACCCACTGAGTTGTTGGCAAAACTCGGTTGCCTGATTCCAGTTGATGTTGCTGGCAGAGCTTGCGTTCGCAGTCACCTTGTTGTTTGTGATCGTCTCAAGCTGACCAAAGGTTGTTTCGCGGACTGATAAATAAAATGGCTGTGAAATGCCGACTTTCCGTTGCGGTGAACTCGCCACCACGTTTCCTTGATAGGAATTGAATGAACGGCCGCTCATCTGTCGAGAAGCGTATTCCACCAACAACTCGCTTTGGGCTGGAGTGCATCCCATCAAAAACTCGCCGGGTGGAATAAGCGTGAATTTCATGCCGAGCTCGTTCGTGTATTCGACTGGTACCTTGAGGTATTTTGCCCAGGCTTGCTGGTGGGCTTTGGCTTCGTCCGAATTGAACGGCGCGATGGCCAGCGGTGGTCGGTCACCACTGGGATCGAAGCGGGCAGGACTCGGATTGAGATTGGTATCGTTTGAATTACCCGCATCTTTTTCATTCCCCGGTGACGTTGGGATTTCGGCGGAAGAGGGTCTGAGGTTTTCCAGGAATGTCCGCCGGTTTACCGTCGGTGGGTCGCTTGTGCGTGGTTGTTGGCCAGCGATTCCCACAGCTGAATCTTGGGTTGGCGGTGTTTCGTTGCGGTTCGAGTTTGCTGAGGGTTTGCTGTCTTGGTTCGATACAACTGCTTCCGTAGAAGTAAGCAAGCTAAGTGGAGCCCCACCGGTTATGAGCCACAACAACAAAAAGGCGATGCCGGTCCCACCAAGGCTACCGAGTGCGATCAGGAGCCATTTTCCCGAAGACTTTTTTGTGTTGTGTCGACTCGGCTTGCCGTGATGTGAGTCCTGGTCGGCTTGGACTTGGATCTGGAGCCCAGGTTGTACGGTTGCCGCGTCATTTGCGATTGGAATGCTTTCGACCGGAGCACTTTGGGTTGAGACGCTTTGAATTGGGTTCCTTGCGACCGGTGGTGGAACGTGCTCGACGGCAACAGGTGTGACCAACGTTTCATCGTACGCTATTTTCCGATCGGCATTCATTAAGCACGACTTCGCTTCAGCCAGTTCCTGAAGTACTCGAGTCGCGTCTTCTGGGTGCTTTAATTGATAGTTGCGCACGTGTGCGATTTGCCTAGCGGCAGCCGCCTCGATCACATCCAGATCTGCTTCAAAGATGGTGAGTCCAAGCAACCTGTAAAGATTGCAAGGCTGCTCCCTGGGCGGAATGCCGAGCCAAGCGTAGTAAGGATCAAAATCGTCAGGCATTTTAAATTTACGCGAGAACGTACAACGACTTTAAGCTCAAAAATGATGACCGCGATCGCCAATGCGGCAGGCAACTACCATGATGTGCAGGGGCAAGTCAGAATTGAAGCCAAACCGCTAAGGATCTCTGCCGCATCTTTTCCTCAACGCTTACTTTTAGTGAAGAAAGTATTTGGCTCGAAGTGACTACCGTCTTGCTCACTTTTAGTGGGGCATCCTGGGTTAGTAGCCGCTTGCCGTAGTTTAGTGGACATTTTAACGGATTGGGGGCCAGGTATCTTTCTAACGAATCGTTTTCCGGGCTAACGAAGCCTAAGGAACTCGGGAAAAAAATCGCTGTTCGTTTCAGCCCGTTTCTGACTTGGTGGAAATGAGACCGGTTCGTGTCTGGTCATCGAACGTATGATTTGTCCTTTGCTTGAAAATCTTCAGTCGCGATTCTGATGTCGGATGTCTGACCCCCGATCTGCGAGCCATCTTGAGTGCTCATCATTAGCATTCAGGGGACTTTCAATCTCACGAAAGCGAATGATCAGTTGTTGCAACGATCTTCTTTGGCTGGCTAGGCTGAGTTAACGTGGTGTCGTGGAATTTAGGCATCCGAGGTGCCGTGGTTGGAGACCGCATCTGCTAATTTCGATCCTCCTTCTTTGGTGGGCCGAGTTCAACTCGAGTGTACGGACTCGACAAATAAGTGGGATAACGTTGCTCTCGGAAGTGCAGCGTTTTCCGGTGATTGCTGAAGAGATCGATTCGAGACGTTGCCGAATCGATCTTGATTTCTGCGGTCCACGTGCCCTGCTCCGCATGCCGGACCATCTCCTTGGTATTTTCGTTCGGGATGAGTTCCTTCAGATATCGCGGACTGCCGTCGGGGCCACGGTCATTGATCCACCAGATGCGTCCCGATTCCTCACCGGAATCAGGAGTGAATCGAACGGTCACTTTCAGAATGCTATCGTCGATTTGAGTTTGGATCGTGGGTGGTGACAGTAGTGATTCGGTCATTTCGTCCGGGAAGAAATGGTGAATCAGTAGCGCGGCCTTATTTTGTTGATCCCGTTCTATTTTGGGGTGACCTTTCTTTCCGTGTCCGCTGTTGGCTCCGAGGTAGATGGGAATGGAAGGATGATTTGCACCGCCCCATGGCAGATCATAGGCGACCATATCATGGGTTCCCGGATGGAAAAGCATTTCGACGCCGCGTCTTCGCAGGTCGTCGAGGTTGCGAGAAATGAAGACTTCATCCGAAACGCCGGCGACGAAGCGTTGCAGGTCCCGCCATGTGTGACCGGCATTGAGTGCGCGTTCGTTGAAATTTGGCCCGAAGTGTCCACCCGAAAAACCCCGTTGTTGACCCCCCTCGGCCTGATGTTGATCCAACGCCTTTGGATCGCATAGTCTTAGCGGTGAATCCCAGATTGGTGAGACTGAGGCATGCAACGCCGTCATGCGTTGATCGTGAATGATCGCCATGGATGGAGACGCGCCATTCTTTGAAGAACCGGTCACCGCGATCTTGCCTTCTTGGAAATGCGCTGTCTCCGCATAGGCGGTTGTGATGGCTCGCATCAGTGTTGCTGGCCAAGCCCAATATTGAATCTTGTGATGAGGGTTCAAGGACTTGGCAAATCTCGCTTCGGAAGCTCCACCCAGTTCGGCTTGCCCGTAAGACCCGGGTTCTTGCACGACCGTCATGACCAATCCAATGCCGCCGGCAAGTAAATCGAGGTCCACTCCTCGCGGTCTGATGTGACGTTCCAATTTTCGAGGTGAATTTCCACCGGTCAGGTGAAATCCACGAGCCTTTCGATCCGCCGGAACAATCATCCGTACTGGCACTCGGTATTCTTGGCCCGGCCAGATTTCACCAACACTGATCGTGACCAGTTTTTGGCGAGTCACAATTGGCCCTTGAACGGTTTGCCAGGGTTGCTCGACTTGAATTTTTAGTGTTGTCGGATTGCGAATTGCATCCATGTCAAAAACCTCCCAAGCTTGGGTGGTCGTTGATAAAAACAGACTGATTCCGAGCAAACGAAGCGTGATCAATGGAGTCATCCTGGTGTCAGCCTCAACAAAGTTTGCTATGCCAAGACTTCAAATTGCAGTTTCTAAGAGAGTGATGTTAAAGGTTATTTCACGATAGATTATTGATCGGTCACTTCAAGGCGGTGCCAGTAGGCAGCTTCGAAGGCCCAATCACTTGCGCGGTTTTCTAATTCGATTCGGATCGTCTTTCCCGCGTATTCGGTCAGGTCGATTTGTATCTCTCGCCACTTCGAGTCTTCGATCGGCCTTTTCAGAACTTCGTTACCGTCGATCCGCACGACGAGTGTCCAGTTGCCGTCGGGATGATTGTTCACAGCAAACTTCAGGACGGTTTTTTTTCCCGGGGAGATCTTCAGACTGCGAGATAAAACGCAGGGAATTTCTAGACTGAGAGGGTGGGTGAGCAAGACGTTGCTGCGTCCATTCCACTTTGCACGTAATCCAGGTTTCATTCCTGGTCCGCCCCACGACTTTACCGTCCAGTCGGGAGCAAACTTATTGACATCTGCAGGCAGGTTCGCAGTCTTGCGGTTTGCGACCCGTGCCCCTGGTGCAGGTTTGGAGGTCGCCGTTTTGGGATAAGGCATTTTTGCGTCGACTTGATTCCGCCACTGATGAAGCTGGTCTTTCAATTTTCGCGCAAGATCCGGTTTTGATTTGGCGAGATCGTTTTGTTCGCCGATATCAGTCGCCAAGTCGAATAGCTGGGTGGTTCCATTTTCGTAGTATTCAATCAGTTTGTATCTTCCGGATCGAATCGCCCCATTCGGACTTTGGAATCCATGGTTGCTGTAGTGGGGGAAGTGCCAAAAGATTGGTCCGCGGTCGTAGGATTCCCCTTTCAACGCAGGAACAAAGCTCCTGCCGTCGATGTGTTGCTGGGGGAGCGCGGGCAGGTCCAGCATGTCCAGCAGGGTTGGGTAGTAATCGGTTCCCGTAACGACGGCATCTGAAGTTGTGTTCGGTTGGATCTTCCCTGGCCAATGAACGATCAGCGGGACGCGAATACCACCTTCATAATTCCAACCCTTGGCGCCGCGAAGCGGCAGGTTTGAGCTGGAGTACCGCGTGTTGAGTGTCTCGACAGAATGGTGGATGCCGCGGTATTGGTTCGATGCAGCCATCCCACCATTGTCGGACGTGAAAATAATAATCGTGTTTTTTTCAAGTCCGAGTTCTTTCAGCTTCGCGCGGATTCGTCCCAGGCTTTCGTCGGTCGCTCCGACCATCCCGGCAAACTCGACGTTGTCCTGTTTTTGTTTGACCCACCATACACGTGCATTTTGGTGCGTTGTGCTGTTGTCGTTCTCTGCGATTGCTGTCAGTTGATCAGCGGAAAGCGATGGTCCGTCCGGATTCGGTTCGAGGATGTAATCTGGTCCTGTTTGGGGCGGCATCGCGTCAAGTTTCTCTGTGTATTTCTTGACGAGATCTTTGCGCCCTTGAATCGGATCATGGACGGAGAAGTGTTCCAGGTGGACAAAGAATGGTTTGTCTTGATTTCGTTCAATGAAATCAATTGCGGCGTCTGTAAGTTTATCGGTGTGATAATCACCTTCTTTCGCGGGCAACGTTTCATCGTAATCTTTTCCAAACGGATAGTAGTACGATCTGACCCATCCTGTGATCGCTTCGTCGAACCCGTATGTCTTGGGATCTTTGTTCAGATGAGCCTTGCCATAGTTTGCTGTAGCGTAGCCGTGTTGATGCAATGTCTCTGCCAGTGTTTGTTCTTCCTCTGGCAGCGCGGTGAGCTTTTCGCCGTGGTGCAGTTTCTCGTAGTCCCGTTCGGGACGGCCACCTAGCCATTCGGTCAGGTTTGTCCGGGCTGGATATTTGCCAGTCAGGATGCTGGCCCGACTGGGCGAGCAAACGTGGCAAGTTGAATACGCATTATTGAACAGGACACCTTCCTGGGCTAACTGATCAATCGCCGGAGTCTCATAGAACTGGCTTCCATAGCAACCAACATCTCGTTGCCCGAGGTCATCGACCAAAAAGAACACAACATTCGGTTTTTGTTGCGCAGTCGCAGTAATCTGCAGTGCAATTGCTAAAGCAACGATTAGGGAAGTTTTCATTCTGCAAGTTCCACACAAGAGATCAATGATTGCTGCGCCACGTGATCGATCATTGTGGCGGAAAACGTAAGGCGAGTCACGCTGGGCCGTACCCCACACAGTCATGCACCGCGATTTTACGTCAACCTGTGAGCCGTACGCCGCTAGCCGCGGGTTCCTGCAAACTACCGGTGGCTAGCGCTACGCCGCTCACTGATTGGGGGCCAGCATCACGTAAGGTGATCGATTCACTTGCCTCGTCTTTTTCTCCAATGACGGCATCGATGTGAAAATAGTTTAGAAAAGCGGCTCGCTCATTTCGCGATTCATCGCTTCCCATCTTTCGATCATCTCGGCTAATCGGTCCGGATCTTCGGTCGCCAGGTTCTTTGTTTCAGCGAGATCTGTGGCGAGGTTGTAAAGTTCCCATTTTGCTTTTTTTGGGCTGACCCGGCCTCCCATACGAACAAGTTTCCAGTCGCCGTGACGTATGGCCGTCTTGCCACCCTGCCGCCAAAAGAGAGTTTCGTGGGGGCTGCTGTTGTCTTCGCCGGTCAGATAGGGGATCAGGTTTACACCTTCGACCTTGCTAGGGACTTTGGCACCGGAGATCGCCGCGGCAGTCGCAAAAATGTCCATCGAACTCACCGCTTGGTGATAAGTATTGCCAGCGGGTAATTTTCCTTTCCATTGAACCAGGAAGGGAACTCGTATCGCGCCTTCGTACATCTGGCCCTTTGATCCTCGTAGTGGCAAATTGGAGGACGTCAGTTCTCGTGTTGGCCCACCGTTGTCGCTCAGGAAGAAGACGAGCGTGTTATCTTCGAGACCAGACGACCTTAACTTCGCCATGACGGCACCTACACTGTCGTCCATGTTGGCGAGCATTGCCGCAAAGATGCGGCGGTGGATATCTTCGATGTGAGCAAACTTCTCCATGTACGCGTCCGCACCTTGCAACGGACTGTGAACGGCGTTGTAGGCGAGATATAGAAAGAACGGCTTGTCGTCGTGACGGTCGATAAAGTCGACTGCTTCGCGAGTCAATGCATCGGTCAGGTACTCGTTCTCGATGACGGGTTGCCCACCGCGAACAATCGGGTTGTTGGCATCGTAGTCTGGTTCGTCATTTCCCATGTGCGTGCTGAAGATCAGACCTTTCTTTCCAATCCAGCGACCTTTGCCGCCCCCCGGAAGTGTCTTGCGACGCAGCATGGTCGTGACGCCATCGTACGGCGGCGGCACAAAATAATGCCCCTCGTGCGTAAACCCAAAGAACTCATCAAAGCCATGTCGGAACGGGTGGTACGTCGCCAGACCGCCTTGATGCCATTTGCCGATCAATCCCGTCATGTAACCGGCGTCATGCAATGACTCGGCGATAGTGATCTCCTCCGGTGGCAAGCCAAACCCCGGTTCTTCATTGCGGGCGCCAGTTGGGTTGAACTCATAACCAAAGCGGGTCGGAATGCGTCCGGTCAGCATCCCGGCCCGCGATGGGCTGCAGTTAGGTCCAGTGACGTAACCGGAAGTGAAACGGATGCCATTATTCGCGATGGAATCAATGTGAGGAGTCGGAATCTCTGGATTCCCTTGACAGCCAAGTTCTCCGTAGCCGAGATCATCTGCAAACAGGATGACGATGTTCGGACGCGTCACATCAGCAGCGTCTGTGAGCGACTCCGCGCCCATCCAGGATAGAAACAGCACAAAGTAGTGGCATAGGAGAGTTGGTTTCAATGAAGCGATTTTGATGCGGTGCATGAGACTCATGTCTACCCATTCGATGAGGACAGTGTGTTGGTGGGTACGCGATATTTTGCCTATCACTAATGCTTCGGTTTACCGACGAAATTCGAGTTCGGTCTGACGCGACTACGTCAGACGCATTTGAGAATTCAAAGCCCGGTCACATGAAATTGTGTCCTCAGTCTTCAAACAGGGGATGGTCTGGGTTTCCTGCCGAGATCAGGTAGGCAAGCAGATCGAGGATGTCCTTGTCGGACATCGTATTGAGGAGACCTTTCGGCATCATCGAGATCTGTGAGGGTTGAATTGCTTCGATGGTATCCACCTTCACTTTCGTAATCGTGCTCGGTTTCATCATGTCGGTATTCACCCAGTATTCATTTTCTTTCAGGTTCATGACTCGGCCCACAAGCAGGCTGCCATCGTCCAGTAAGAATTGGCTGGCAGCATATTGATCACTGATCACCTTGCTGGGTGCGACCACAGTTTCGAGCAGATCGAGTGCACTGAATTTTCCACCGGCGGAGGTCAAGTCGGGGCCGACAGCGCCCCCTTCACCCTGAAATCGATGGCAGGCGTAGCAACTACCGGCGCCGAACATTTTTCTGCCATTACTGAAATCCCGTTTGCCTGGAACGCCTTTGGCGAGGGTGCTGTGGAAATCAGACATTGCCCAATCTTTGACAAAGCTCCGCGGTTCAATGGTGAACTGAAGCGGATTTCGCTTCGGGGGCGTCTCGATGATTGCCATGAGTGCGGGGGTTTTATCTGCATCGGGAATCGAGGCGATTGCTTGCAACTTGCAATCCTTCAGATAGTTGGCAAGTCTGGCGCCACCGTAATAGCCACCTGCCAACACAAACCAGCGAAAGTAGTTTTCTCGCAAGTCGGGCGTCCAGCCTTCCTTGAGGTGCCTGAGGTTCATGGCGTACGTGATTTGTTCCTCCTGCCCGGACGCGTCATTCAAGAGTGCGATTCCTTTTGCGGCAGCTGTGGCGGCTTGCAGGAATTGCATGATGGCGGAGAGGTCACGGTTTTCAGCAGGTGTTTTGGCGGGATAGATTTCGTCAATCCAGCCAATCAAGCGATCTCGCGTGTCGGTTACCGGCATGCCGCCTCGGGTCAGGCTAAGGGTCAATGCTCGCAATACATCGAGCCGTAATTGATACTCGCTAATGCCGCGGTAATCCAACTGCATGATTTGGTTCTGAATCGAGCTTGCCGCTTCCGTGGCTCGACTCTTATCCGCATCTGCGGAGGCTGCTCGTGCCCAAGCCATCATGGCGGCTGTTTTGACCCAGAGGTTATCTTCGGTGCTGACACGGTTTACCCATACTTTGGTGGGCTGTTTCTCTAACGCGACACGAGCGGCGTGACGGATGCCAAGATCTGCCGAACCGAGGTTTTGCCAGATATTGTTCAGTTGCTTTGGTGATGCCGTCAGGGCATCCTGTTGAACAAACTTCTCAAGAGCACGGCGTTGATTGCGTTCCGCCTGGCCCGCGGCGTTTGGCTGAACAGGCGCAGTCGACTCTTTGCCGTTGTAGGTGACCCGATGGAGTCCCGATTGAACGCGTCGACCACCGGTGGCGAAGTACATGGCGCCGTCGCGTGGGTTGATCAAAATATCGGTCAACGGTAAAGGTTGAGCGTACGCGAATTCTTCGAAGGTGCCGGTATAGGTCGATCCGTTGGGTTCGAGATGGACTGCGTAAAGTTTGCCGTAGGACCAGTCACACGCAAATAAAGCTTGTTGATATTTGGCGGGAAACTTAGCGCCGTATCCAAACACAACACCGGTTGGTGACCCGATACCGATGTCGACCGCTGCGCCGAAGGTGTCGGTGCACGTGTCCATGAACTTTCCTGATCCGGTTCGCCATCCGTAATCCGCACCGTCGATGACGTGATTGATCCGAGTCGGTCGGTACCACGGAGTATTGAGGTCCCACTCCATATCGGCGTCATAGGTGAAAAGTTCACCCTGCTGATTCAGTGCGGCATCGAACTGATTCCGAAAACCGGTGGCGATGATTTCGTAATTGCTGCCGTCCGGATCCATTCGGCCTATATGGCCCCGTGGTGCTGTAACGCCGGCCATGAAATGCTGAATCGACGGAAACAATTGGTCCTCGCCCCACAGTTCTGGTACGCGGGAATGGGCATATTCCGGCAGCGGTGTCGTGTTACCCGCCACAACGTAAAGATGCTTTTTGTCCGGACTGATGATCAATGAATGCGGTCCATGTTCGCCGCGCGCATTCAGAGCCAATACGTGTTCCAGTTTGTCGTACTGGTCGTCGCCATCCGTATCGGTTAATCGAAAGACGCCTTGTTTTTCATTGAATTTGGTTCGTTCATTGACCACGACATACAGGCTGTCGAAAGCGTAAAGCAATCCATGGGCGCCGCCAATTTGCAGCAGCGATGATTCTTTGGCAGTTGGTTCGCTCTCACCACGGACAGCGGGTGCGTAGGTGAGTGGTTCAATGTCTTTGGCGTCCAGCTTTTGCCCTGCCGGCGGAACGTCAAAACGATAGAGTCCACCATATTGGTCACCCACGATCATTCTGCCGCGATTATCAAAACACATGGCCACCCACGAACCCTGTTGGTCTTTGGGGACAACGTAGAGTTTTTCGACATTGAAGCCTTCTGGCAGCTTGATCGCACCTTCAGCTTTGGCGGAGGTGTCGTTATCAGATGGCGTTGCTTTCTTATCGCTTTTGATTGCCGCGTTGATCGCAGCCTTCGCCGCTTTGCCTTTCAGGTTACACAGGCGAATGTCTTTGAATTCAACTGTCATTGGGGCGCCTGCATGAAGTTGCAGGGCGAGGATTCCCTTTCGCTTCGCTTCTGGATGGTTGTCGGTCAGGTCCATCGTTGTGATGCCATTGACTTGATGGATCTGTCGATTGCCCACTGCGATAATCGTCAGTTCATTCCATTGAGAATCGACCAGTTTTTGATCTTTGTCGCCAACCTCTCCCACGACCTGGGGTTTGCCATTCGGGCCTACCTTCACTTGTTGAAATCGCTTTGCGACGATGCCCCGCCACTTTTCCGCGTATAGCATGCCGAAGAATTCGGGTTTGGGGTGTAAATCTGCCTGGTAACCTTTGACGACGAAGTCTTGCGGGTCGCCGACGGTTTCGCTGCGATACTGAACACCAGAGTTGTTGCCTGAAAAGCGGACTTTCGTTTTGAAGATAAAGTTGCCAACCTCACCTCCTTGCCAGATGAGGAATGTGTTTCCTTTGGTTGGTTTTTCCTTGGTTGTCTGACCGAAGATTGCTCCATCTTTTACCGTCCACAATTCTGTATTCCCGGCCCAGCCAGTTAGATCTTTGCCATTGAAAAGTGATTGGAACTCTTGGGCGTTTGTAGTCGCCACAAAAAACGGTAGGAGAAACAGGGTGGAGAAAAATTTGATCGATCTGGCCATGTCAAAATGATGTAGGGAGGGGGGATTTAGTTGGACGGTTAATCGTCATTTCAATGAAATGGATGAAAGTGACGAAGAGGATAGCTGAAGTGAGGGATGGCTAGGAAGAATGGCTCACCCGCTCACATTTCGGGTTGCTCACGGTGGACGTTTACTGACTTGTGATTCGGTTTGCCAGAAAGCATTCAAACCCGCATTCTAGTTCGATTGGCTGAATGGTGTTGGAATGCTGGCCTTCCCAGGGGCGATGCGTAAGCCGTCTTAATTGTTAATTGATCTCATTTTTGAACTGTTTGGTGAGGAATGTGTCGAAGGCCTCAATTGTCGCATCAAACCACTGTTCATAATTCCAAAAAGGGTGGGGGCCGCCTTCCATCAAAACGAACTCGTGCGAGATGCCAAGGTCATCCATCTTCTTCCACGTTTCGGTGTAACGAATACGGGGGTTGTCGAGTTCGCCATCGATGAACAGGCTCGGGGGCATCGACTTGCTGAGGTGCGTGTTCGGAGATGCCTTGATGTAGGCTTCACGTCGTTTTGATGGTGGTCCACCGAGAAACTGAATGATTGGGTGAACTTGCCCACGCTCTTCGCTGAGCTTGATGTTTTTTTGAGTTGACTCACTCAGTAAATCCATGGAACCACACATCACGATCAAGGCCTGCACTTCGGACGAAACATTGGATTCACGTCCCTCAAATTCCTGCAGACCGTTCGTCGCTGCGACTAATCCGGCAAGATGTCCGCCGGCCGATCCGCCCGTCACCGCGATTTTGTCGGGATCACCTTTGAGAGACTTTGCGTGAGAACGGGCCCATCGAATTGCGGCTTTACAATCATGCAGCGCTGCGGGGAACGGTGCTTCTCGCGAAAGCCGATAGTTGGGAACCACAGTGACATATCCGCGTTGGGCGATCGCCTGAGCCAATGGCGTCATGTGCCCAGGCCGACCATTGATCCAGCCACCTCCAAAATAGATCAACAGGATTGGTAGCTTGGTATTGGGTGCGACGTTTTTTGGGCGGTAGGTATCCAGGGTGAGTCGACGCTTTTTCTGATCGTCGACATAGGTATATTGTGCTCGACCGATGATCAGACCCTCGGCGAATCTTGGCGGGACGAGCCTTCGTTTGCCATTCGTTTTCTTGGGTGCTTCCTCTTTTGTTAGCTTGGTCACTACCTCTTCGGGAGAATCGTTTTCTGGTGACTCTACTCGCGGATGCTTGCCTGTTCGTGCCACTGTGTGCGCGATTCGATGGCGGAGTTCATCATTGAGTCCTTGTCTGCGGACAGCTGCATCGGGAATGTCCCGCACCGCGCTCTCGCGATGAACCGCTGGAACTGCGGCGGTGAATTCGCCTGTACCATTACCATCGATGATGACTTCGGTATGGATGTCGGTCGCGCTTGATGAACCTGCGGCGAAGAGCATCAAGCCTGTCGTGGCGGTGGTGAATAATCTGTGAAAAGAAGGACTCATTTTTCATCCAGCTGTGACTGCGGTTGGGGCTGCGTGCGTAAACGCGATCGCTCAGAGTTCGTTTTGAATTCGGGCGTCGCTTCTTTGGGGAGCCAACGCAAAAGCCGATTCTGAATCTCAGTGTGGACAGGATCGTTCGCCAAATTCTTAAACTCGTTGGGATCAGTGCGGTGGTCGTAAAGTTCTTTCGCGCCGTCTTCGTAAACAGTCAATCGCCAATCGCGATTGCGAATGGAGTGATTGCCATAATACGAGGACGTGATAGCAGGTTGTTCTCTTGGGGTCGCTGGATCGTCTAATTGGGGAACAAGGGAAATTCCGTCGAGCTCTGAATGTTTCGGTAGCTGACAAAGTTCAACCAGCGTGGGGTAAATGTCCAGCAAGCTCGCCGGTTCCCGACATGGCTGGGCCGGTTTGATGTTGGGGCCAGCCAATAATAGCGGTACGCGTGTTGATTCATCCCAGAGGGTGCGTTTTGCCCAATGCTGTTTTTCGCCGAGATGAAATCCGTGGTCGCTCCACAGAACGATCAATGTATTGTCCGCGTGTAGACTCGAATCGAGGGCGTCCAAAACGATACCAACGCAGTGATCTACGAAGCTGATTGATGCCAGATAGGCGTGCGTGAGGCTCCGTTGCTTGCCATGTTGAACGACTTCAGCATGTGTCGGGGCAACGGCATAGGTGTTGATGTTCAGGAAGTTACCAGGCAAATCATCCAGATCGGATTTTGGAGCGTCAGGAAGCGTGAAGTTGTCAGCCTCATAAAGATCAAACCACTTCGGTGGAACAAAGAGTGGGACGTGGGGACGAAAGAAGCCAACCGTCATAAAGAATGGTTGCGAGAATTCCTCGTGCAGCGTCTCGGCAGCTTTCTCGGCAAGTTGGATATCTGCCATGTCTGCGTCGTTTTCGGGGAACTTTCCCCAGTCCCAGGCGCGGCTCCAATCGGCAGGACGGTTCATCGGTCTTCGCGGCGTGGGACTTCGTTTCCGGCCGAGAGATCGATCGATGTCACCACTCAATCTTCCATTAAATCCATGGTGCAATACCTTGCCACCAGCAAGGGTGTAATAGCCGTGGCTCTTAAAGTAACGCTGGATCGTAGGCATATTTTCGATCGCCGGCAGATCCTCGTATTTCGGCCCGAGTTCGTAACTGCCATGGGTTGTCGCCGCGACACCCGACATCACGCTCACTCGCGAAGGCGAACAAACTGGCACGTTGCAATGTGCGTTGGTAAAAATTCTACCCCGCTGTGCGAGTGCATCCATATGCGGCGTGATCGCATCAGGGTGTCCCTGTAGAAAACCGACCCAGTCGTTGAGGTCGTCGATGCAAATCATCAGAACGTTTGGTTGCTTGGGTGAAGCGGCAAAGGCTCCACTGTTGAGAATCAGCGAAAACATCGCGATTAGCAACGTCTGGAGAAACCGGAGCAACGGTCGACTGTTCATATTGATTTCTGGCCAGTTGGAATGGGGCAATGGGAAAATATGCCTGATGTTCTATGAAATGCCTTATTCAGGAAATGTGCTATCGCATGGTGATGAAATTAAGGCTAAAGGCGATCGGTTGATTCTTCTGTACGATCGATTGTCAGCAAGGCGCTGTCGATCAGTTCGAGAGCTGAGTTAAATCTTTCATCGACGAAGTAAAGCGACCAGACTTCCTTCGCTTGATCTTCATCTTCTTCCCGTTTTGGGTAGCCGATGAGGTCCAGTAATTGGAAGGCACGAGGCGTGGAATTGTCGATCTCGACTGAATAGACCAGCGAAGGTTGATCGTCATCGGTTTGATCGATTTCGATCAATAAACGGTAGGGCATTGGATTGTCGCGATCACCCGGCAAAACGTAATCCGCTGGATCGAAGGAACTGTTCTGCGTGGCAGCAGAAAGACCATCGACTTCCACCTGCTCACTAATCTCTTGATTTGAGTTTTCAGCAGCCTGCTTTGCTTCCTCCCAACCGCGGACTTTGAAATCCCAGTAGGGAAGCGAGGTTCGGCTAGCTACCAGATCGTCTGGCCCACGGAGTGTCTTGATGTGATAGAAGGAAGCATTCTCGAGCCAGATCGCCACATGAGGTGGAGACTTGGCATCAAAGGCCTGCCCAGCGCGGATGTTGAGTTTCATCCTGTAGTTTGAGGCGGGGGTGTATTGGTACACCAGGCCATCCTCCTGGATCTCGAATCGATCAATCGCTGGACCAAGATTTTTACTTAGCCGCAGGAGATTGCGGATTGGAGCTGGTTGCCAGAAAAAAATCACCGTCAAGGTCGCGGTGACGACCAGCGTTCCCCAGATAGCTTTGGTGCGTATGTATCGTGATAGATGATTGGAATTGTTCACGACATGTAATGCGATCAGTCCGATAAAGACAAATCCCATGAGGGCATGAAGCCCCACTAGTTGAATCGAGAACTGCCGAACGAATACCAAGATACCGGTCACCGCCAGAACGACAAAACTCAAAGCAGTCAGCAGTGAGACAACGTTGCGTTTGCGTTTCATGAGGGTTGCGTCAGGCAGAGGGGGGGCGTTGATTTCAGCTCGGCCGTGAAATCGAAGTCACTTGGGCTGCCCAATTCACTGGATTTGCGTTCGTTGGCATACCGGTTCTAGAATATTTGCTAGACCTGACCCGGAACAATCTGTCCATGTTCAATGAGCAACGACTTGATTTCCGCAAATGGAACTTCTAGCGGTGTTGTTCCCGCCTTTGCAGCCAGCGTCGCAGCGATTCCTGCCGCTTGCCCCATTCCCATGCAGGACGCTTGCACTCGTAATCCGGAATTCGCCAGCCGGTCGCTGCTGACGCAGCGGCCCGCGACGATTAGGTTACGGCTGCCTTTGGGAATCAGAGCTCGCAATGGAATGGTTGGTACTTTACCTCGTTGGAGCGGTTTTGGTTTGACACCGGTTTTTGTGTGTAGATCGACCGGATAAAAGGCGTAACTGATGGCGTCATCGAATACCCGTCCCGAGGTGTAATCGTTGACGCTGATCATTGTTTCACCTTCAATGCGAAAGGACTCACGAAAGCCGGTTTCGGGCTGCAAGTGCATCAACCTTTTGCCCGTTTTGCGGGCTTTTTCGAGGATCGATTTTCGGCCCGTCAAGTTTGCCACGGTCGCGGTGCGTGAATTGGATGAATCAGCCCCGTGCACGTAAAGTCGATGCAGTTGTTCTCGACCTGGCGACGGTGCGCTGCCCAGCTTGTAAAGGAACGAACCGGGTTGTCGTTCTTCCTCACGCATTCGTCGGAAGCCTAGCAATCCAACAAGTTCAGCACCTCCCGTGCAGTCGATGATTTGTTTGCATCGCACGCGCCGCCGCGTTCCAAATCCAACGCAATCAACCTGCCAGTGATCCCCCACCTTTGTGACGGCTTGTGGGAATTCGTAATAAGCGATTTCGACCCCGGCTTGAGCGCACTTGTCTTCTGCCAAAATCGCATAGAGAAATTGGTTGGTATATACCTGATTCTGCCAATGTCGCTGTGGCACTTTGGCAAAATTTGGAAGTTCGCCACCGTCCAGCTCAACGCTTTCCTTGACGATTTCCCACCCAATCCCGGCAATGACCTGTTTGCCCCACGCGTCGAAGAGACCTGGGAACGCGACGCCCCCGGTTGTCGTGGTGCCTCCAAGCTGGCTGCCACGCTCCACGATCAACGTCTTTGCACCAGCCCGTCCGGCCTGGATGGCCGCGACATGACCGGCAGTTCCACCACCGACCACTAACACATCGACTTCGTTGGTCACTTCAGGTTCTGCAGCATCGCGAGCTGTTTGCGCAGTGACGTGCGAAGTCGACGCGATCGCAAGGCTTGCCGCCGCGGTGCCAAAGACTGATCGCTGCAGGAAATTGCGGCGATCATTGTCGTGCTTTGAGTTTGTCATCAAGCTGAAACGTTTTGTGGGTGAAGGTGAAGGTGAAGAAAGATCGCAAAACTCGATGGGTCAAATTTATCGGGTCGGAAGTGGGGCGGGTTGTTGACTCAGGGTGCCAGGCGTTTGGGTGCCAGGCGTTTGGGTGCCAGGCGTTTGGGTCAGATCAGCAAAGTGTGAACTTGTAGGACTAGTCGATGGCGGTTGTGATCCAATTTGAGGATCGCGAACTATATTTTCTGTTCGCTCTAGAATCTGTGGTCAGTTTCGTTGCGCTTATTAAAGCTTTTCGACCGGTAGGTCATGGAGTATTTCGTTGCCCGCGATTCTTGCGATCGACTCTTCGATCGGGCTTCGCGGGAGTCGCCACAAATTCCCCCGACTGACGCTCATCTGGGATGTACCATTGATCGAGCAAATTGCTGAGTTTCTTTACTTTCTCTGGATTCGAAGTGGCGAGGTTCATTTTTTCGGTAGGGTCGTTTTGTAAGTCATAGAGCTGGGGTGCCCCACTGGTTGGCGGGTATTTCATTTTCCCCGGCGCACCATCGTAGGTGAGCAAGAGCTTGTCGTGATCGTGGATGACCCAGCGATAAAGTAGAGAGGCTTGTGGGTTTTCGATATCAGCAATGTCGTGTGCGAACGATTCGCCGAACAGCGTGTCTCGTTCAATTGAATCGCCCGATTTCAAATTCGGTAGTAGGTTGAGCCCGGGAAAGTCATGTGGTCCTTCTGCACCGGCGGCCGCGAGCACGGTAGGAACAAAGTCGATGGATGAACAAAGTTCGGGGCGGTCCGCTGCGGGGATGGTTCCTAGCCAGCGAAACATAATCGGTGTGCGAGTGCCGAATTCATTGGGACTGCGTTTTGATCGCGGTGCGTAACTGCCCTGCTCTGTTTGGATCCAACCATTGTCGGTGACGTAAATCACCAAAGTGTTTTCCCCGATTCCTGCTTCATCAATATGGTTGACCAAGGCACCGCAGGTCTCATCAAACCAATCGCACATCGCGTAATACTTTGCGATTCGATCCGGAACTCCCTTTGCTTGATATTTTTCGAACAAACGTGTTGGAGGGTTGTGGGGCGTGTGTGGGAGGAAGGGAGCGTACCAGACGAAAAACGGTTTTTCGCTCTTCACCGAGCGGTCAATAAAATCGAAAACGGGCGTCATGCCTTCTCGACCAATTTTCAGTCCTGCGTCGCCATGCCGGCCACCACGATTTGGGTAGCCTTTGGTCATGCCCTCGGTAAAGCCTGCACGCTGGTAAGGTCCCTCCCACCACTTGCCGCTCTGATGGCTGACATAACCTTTGTTTGCCAGCCACTGGGGTAACGCGCCAGTTTTGTCGATGTGAGAGATCAGTAGTTCTCGTGCGTCTTCACCAGCCTGTTTAGCATGAGATTCATTGGCAGGTGTCTTAGCTGGGTCATTTCCCGTGGTCTTGTTTTGGTGCGAATATAGTCCGGTGATCAGCGTCATCAGTGATGGCCGACACAATGCAGTAGGGACATAACCACGCCGAAATAAGGTGCTTTCCCTCGCTAATTTGTCGAGGTTTGGTGTTTCGATTTCGGGATGTCCCATGAATCCATAGTCGGTGTACCCCTGATCGTCAGAGAGGATCAAAACGATATTCGGTGGTTGTGATTCTGCAGCGGTAGCGATCGACACCATCAAGAGGATCGCAGATAAGCTGAGTGATATTTTCATGGGATTGTCTGTTAACTGTTCAATCGTGTGATGTTAAAGAAGCGAGAGGCTTACCGGACACTCGGTTCACTCCGTCCGGTCTATCGGTTTCGCTTGTCTGTTCTGCGTTTCACCTGGTCTGGTCGAATTGCTTGGGAAGTAAACATTTCATGGTTCGAATCACCGCCACTGATCAGGTAAGCGAGCAGATTAAGGATTTCGTCTTTGGTCATTCGATTGAACAATCCGGTGGGCATCGCTGAGACGTCAGAAACGACCATTTGTTCGATTGTATTGCGATCGATCGTCACTCGCTGATTTGGGTCGGTCAAGTCAGTGTTCAACACAATTGCATCGCCATTTCGCTTGACGCCGAGATTGACGATCACGCCTGTGTGAATCATGCCATTGTCGGTCAGGACTTTGACTGAAGAAAATTGATCGTTAATGACTTTGCTTGGATGGATGACTTGATCGATTAAGTCTCGTGGAGAATATCGCTTGCCTGCTGTTGTCAGGTCTGGTCCCGTCATTCCACCTTGATTTTTGAATCGATGGCAAGCGTAGCAACCAGCAGCGGCAAACATTTTTTGGCCGTCGGCAAAATCACGTCCCTTCAGTTCTGTCCGAGCGACCTGTGATAATTCCTGGAGTGTCCAGTTGGTCTCTTCACGGCCGGCGAATACCGCACCAAGGTTTTCCAAGGCGGACTTCTTTACTGGTTTCTTCGCGAGAACTTCTTTGAGTGATTCTCGCTGGGCCTGATTGAGAGACGCGACTGCATCCTTGCGGATGAATTGAATGAACTTTTCAAAACTAGCTCCCCCGCGGTAATTAGCGGCCTTGAGGAACCATTCGAAGTAGGCCGTTTGTAAATCTTTATCCCAGCCAGAGGTGAGCATCCGAATGGATCGCGCATATTGGACCTGTTCCTCCTGGGTTGGTGCAGCTTGGATCAACGCCATCGCTTTTTCAGCGGTGTTGGGCGCTTGCAGCCAGGCGAGTGTTTCGCACAGCAACCAATTCATTTCGGCCGATTCAGCCGGGAACATTGGATCAACAAAGGCGATCAGTTTTGCGATGGTAGCATCATCCGGTCGTCCGAAACGATTCAGGATAATTTGCAGTGTGCGTTGCAAAGTAAGTTGACTATCCGTGTCGATCTTTGCCACGTCGAGTTTGAGCACGGCTTGCAGCAGTTTGTCCCGCATTGCCGTGTCGATCTCTGGTGTTGAATCGGTGCGATGTTGGGGGCAGACACCAGTCACCCTGGCTAACGCCAGCAGCGCTTCGGTCTGTTTTGCTGGATCCGATTCAGTGAGTGCTCTTTCGGCCCACTTTTCAGCGGGCTGGTGCTCGAGAGCGGTTCGCGCCGCGAAACGGATGAATCGATCCTTGCTTGAAAGATGTGGCCATGCAGTTTGGATCGCGTTTGGATCTTGGTGACCATGGAAAGATTCCAGTTGGCGTCGCAGGTTTCTTGCTTGTTTGGCTTGTGGGTCATCGGGTTGCAAGTTGGCTGCGTTCTCGGTGGATTCATTGCCAACGTAGGTGACGCGATAGAGGCCGGATTGCACTTTGCGTCCACCGATCGTGAAGTACATCGCGCCGTCCTCCGGATGAATGATTGCATCGGTAATCGGCAAAGGCGCGCCGGTGACGAATTCTTCTTTCGTGGCGGTGTAGGAAGCACCTTTTGGTTGCAAATGAACGGCGTAAAGTTTTCCCCAGCTCCAGTCGAGCGCAAAAAGTGCATTCTGATACTTCGCCGGGAATTTGGCGCCATAACCAAAGGTGACGCCGGTTGGTGATCCGGGACCAATGTCCAGAACCCCGGGCAGATTATCGGCATAGAACGGCGGCCGTTTGCCGGCGCCATTTCGCCAGCCGAATTCCGCCCCACTGGTCACCTGGCAAATTCTGGTTGCTCGGTACCACGGCGTGTTGAAATCGTACTCCATGTCGGCGTCGTAGGTGAATAATTCTCCGTCTCGATTGAAGGCGGCATCGAAGATATTTCGGAAACCATTGGCGTAAGCTTCGAATTGTTTGCCTTCTGGATCGACGCGATAGATGATCCCGCCGGGTGCGAGTACGCCGCGATTGTGTCCACGGCCATCGGGGAAACTGGGCAGCAGATGATCTTCGCCCCAGATTTGTGGGACTTGGGTGGGCTCAGAAAAATCGGTTGGCTTTGTTCCATTGCCCGTTATCAAGAAGAGTGATTTACCATCGGGACTGGGGACCACCGCGTGGACTCCGTGGTCTCCCCGAGCCTCAAGCTCTCGAAGCATTTCGACTTTGTCGAGTTCGTCGTCGCCGTTGCTGTCGGTAACTCGGTACAAACCCGACGGAATCTTTTTCTCGTAGTCGTTGACCCCAACGTAGAGAGCGTCAAATGCCCACAACATTCCGTTGACTGCTCGGATGTTGGCCGGGACAGGCTGGACATCGGCAGTGGTTAGGGTTGCTCCTGGTTCGGGTGGCGTGATTCGGTACATTCCTCCGAACTGATCACTGACCAACAGCCGACCTTTGTTGTCAGCACAGAGATTGACCCAGGAACCCTGTGTGTCGCTGGGTACGGAGTAAAGCAGTTCGACTTCGAATCCATCTGCGACTTTTATTCGGTCAACGGGTGTTGCTGTGTTTCCCGATTTTTGACTTACAGCATCGATGGCCGCTTTCGCATCTGCACCTTCCAGGCGCCGCAACTCGATGTCTTTGAACTCAACGGTCATCGGTGCACCAGCGTGGAGTTGCAGTGCAAGAATGCCTGTACGTTTCGCTTCGGGGTGGTTATCCGTCAGGTCCATGGTGGTGATGCCATTGACCTGATGGATTTGACGATTGCCAACGGCAATGATTGTCAGTTCGTTCCACTCGTTGTCGATAAGTTTTTGGTTCTTGTCACCAACTGCGCCAACCACTTGCGGCTTCCCGTCTGCTCCCACGACTACTCGCTGGAAACGCTTTGCAACAATGCCTCGCCATTTCTCTGCGTAAAGCATTCCAAAGAAATCGGGTTTTGGATGCAAGTCAGCCTGGTAGCCCTTCGCAACATAATCTTCTGGATTGCCGATGAGTTCGCTGCGATATTGCACTCCGGAATTGTTGCCAGTGAAGCGGACTTTTGTTTTGAAAACGAAATCCCCCACTTCTCCTCCCTGCCATACCAGAAACGTGTTGCCCTTGGTTGGTTTTTCCTTTGTCGTTTGCCCAAAGATGGCACCATCCTTGACCGACCAGAATTCAGCCTTCCCGGCCCAGTCGGAAAGATCCTTGCCGTTGAATAGTGATTCGAATTCATTCGCCTGAGCATTGACGGCAAGAAACGGAAGCAAACACAGGGTGAGGAAGAGTTTCATGATGCTGTTGATGATTGCCTTTTTGGGGCGACGGTTTCGGGATGAATGAGAATGATCGTTATTCGCCGCCACGGATTTCTCAACGTTTTGACTGACTTTGCAACTTGCCAGCCGCGATTCTCAAGCAAGAAATGGACGGTCACTTTTCGTTTTGTTTTGGTTACTCAGTTGCAAAGGCGACATCTCGAGATACCAGCCGAAAGCTCGCTGGTAGTTTTTTGGAGTCGAGGCGTACCAGTACCGAATGCTTTCCCGCGTTGAGTTTGGCGGTGAAGATTGTCTTGCCGTCGATTTGGTTTCCGTCGATCCAGAAGTCAGCAGTATCGGCGCCATTGACGCTGAAGGTAACTTTCCCATCGCTCGCGGATTCAACATTTGTTCGCAAATAAACGTGTGCAAGCGAATCGTCGTTGGATGCCTTAATGATTCCAGCCAGGGAGTTTCCAAAGATGGTTCCATTTACTCTGGACATCAGCGGCACCCAGCCTACTTTAAGCTCGCCGGATAAAACACGAGCGTCGCCACGCGTTGCACTTGGCAAGACATCGTAAACCCTCGCCACGCCTCCCTTGCTTGCGTCGTAGTTTCCTGGTCTGCCAAGTTGCGTCAGGAATTTAATCAGGTCGACCTGTTCTTGTTGCGTCAAGCGATCGACCAATCCTTGCGGCATCAATGATTGCCCGGGCTTTTGAACTTCAATATCGTCCTGCGCGACTCTGACGATCTTATTGTTTGAATCACGGAGTACCAATTCGTCTGCATCACTCTCGACGACGATTCCATTTATCACCAGACCATCAACGGTCAGGACATTGACGGAGTGGTAGTTTTCCTTGATTTTGGCATTCGGTTTGTAAATCGACTCGATCAAATAATCGACAGGCGCGCTTGCTCCTAGGCTTGTCATGTCTGGGCCAACTTTGCCTCCCACTCCACCAATGGCGTGGCACTTGATGCATTGCAGATCTGCCCGACTGTAAACGCTTTCACCTCGTCCCGGATTTCCTTCGTTCTCAACCAGTCGGATCAATTCGGTGACGCGACCGGGCGTTAACTCTTGTGCCTTCATTACAGTGCCGGCGTAGGGGGTCAGGGCGGCGATCAGGTCGGGCTCGTTTCGGCCAGCATCTTTCGCCGCGATCAAACCTGCTTGAGCAGCGAATTCGGAGACGCCGTTCTTGGGTAATTGTTTCGCGATAACTTTCCCCGCGTTTTTCATGTTCAAAATCCCACGCCAAAAATCGAGCGCCTCTTGCTCGTCTTGGGTTTCTGCAAGTGCTGCGTAAAACGGTTCGGCGGCGAGATTCGGATCGAGACCAGTCAGCGCGATCACAGAGCGTTTACGTGTCGCGATGTCGCTAGATTGAGCAAGTTTGGTCAGTGCTGTTGTGGCCGGTTTGCCGATGTCCCGCAGTGCTTGAGTCGCTGTGGCGCGGACTCGCTCGGTCGATCCTTCGCCAGCAGCCTTGGCAAGTTGAGTCACTTGGGAGACGAGTCGCCAATTTCCGATCAGACGCATCGCTGCAATTTCAACCTCAGCGTTTTTCGTATCCAGCAATTTGGTGATTTGGTTCAAGTTGCCTGCGGGCCGTTGTCTCCGCAACCGCTCCGCGTTCGATATTGCGTCCAAGGCTCGCGTTGTCGCCGCAGGATGAAAACCACGATTGATTGTTCGGTTAAAGAGCTTGGTCAGTTCGGCTTTGCCTCCCGCCTTTCCTATCAGCTCGATCCAAGGCCCTTGGCCGTCTGCCGGGATCCGATTGGTGGCTAGATAGGCTGACAAGTAGGACGCCGCGCGTGCGGGGTCGATATTGGTGAGGGCGAAGTCCAGTTGCCGTTCTCGCTGGGGTGAATCGGGTTTCCATTGGCCGGCATTTAACGCCTTCATGAATGGATCAGTCAATTCATCCATCGTCGTTGCCAGTGCAAATTCAAGGAATCGATCCCTGGGGTGATTGATTGCCTGCAGCGCCGCGGAAGCCGCTTCAGCGGTTCTCATTTTCCCGAGTCCTCGGATCGCTTCTAGGCGGACACGCGGATGTTCGTCTTGCGCCGCTCGGTTGAGAATTCTCATGGCGACTGCTGGGGACAGTGGCTGTGTTGTGTCTGTCTCCGGATCGGCCAAGTCACTAGCGATGCGAATTGCTGCTGCCCGGACTTTGTGGTCCCTCGCGGAGGTCAGCGCGATCACGTCCGATTCATTGACTTGATCGAGTCCCTGCTGAAGCCAGACGGCTTGTAGCTTTGCGTCTTCGTTGTCGGCGTTTTTGGTCCAATTTGTGACCGAGTCGGCGATTTGCTCCTTGCGTTCCAGTAGGACGCGACGTGCTTGATCACGCGTGTAGCGATCATCAGAAGTCAATCGTGTGAACAATGCTTCGTTGTCGAGCTTTGTTAGATCTTCCTTCTTTTTCGTTTTGCCACCTTTCCAGGTGACCCGCCAGATGCGGCCGTGCCACCGGTCTCGCCGTTCATCGCGAAAATCAACTTCGCCATGATTGATAATTGGGTTGGACCAGTCGGCAATGTACAGCGCGCCATCGGGACCTTGCTTCACATCGATTGGGCGAAATGTGCTGGCCGATGTTCGCAGCAAGTCGTCTTCCTGTTTGGTGACAAAGCCTGCATCCTGTTCGGTCATGCTGAACCTCGTGACGCGGTTCGCGCGGAAGTCGCAGGTTACGACCGAACCTTGCCACTCAGGTGGATAAGAGTCGCCATAGATAATTTCTGCGGAGGCGAACTTCGGATACCTACCAGGACTAATCAAATCCAAGACGCGTCGCGTCCCGGGTGCTGGGTTGAACGCCGCTCCGGGAAAGGAGTAGGCGATTCCGGCACCGCCGGCACCATCGGTTAAGAAAGATTGGCCGTAGGCATCAAATTGGTGACCCCAGGAATTCACGAGACCGCGAAAGACGATTTGCATTCTCATCGTCGCAGGGTTGTATCGGAATCCACCACCCGCCTTCAGTCGGACAATTCCTCGTGGTGTTTCTGCATCGGATCGTGTGTAGATGGATTGGTTCATATACAGTCGACCATCGGGGCCCCATCGCAATGTATGCAAATTGTGGTGGGTATCTTCTGTTCCGAATCCACTGAGTACTCGTCGTTTGACGTCGGCCTTGCCGTCTCCATCAGTGTCCTTCAAGAACAACAGGTCGGTACTTTGTGCGACATAGCAGCCCCCGTCTCCCGGTTCGACGCCTGTGGGGATTAACAAGCCGTCGGCGAATACGGTCGATGCATCCGCTTTCCCATCACCGTCGGTATCCTCTAACACCAAGATCTTATCGGGTGCGGCTTGGCCAACCTCGATCATCGGGTAGGCTTCGCTGCTTGCGATCCACAATCGACCAGCCGGGTCAAAATTCATCTGAATCGGCTTGTTCAATTGTGGGTTTTCAGCCCATAGCGTGACCTCTAAGTCATCGCCAACGGTGAACTCCGGCGTCGGTTGCTTTGTAAATTTTGCGTATTGTGATTTGACTTGCGGCTGCTTTGGTTGAATTTCAACTTCTTGAAGTTTTCTAAGTGATGCGATTGCCTGTTCTTCTTCAGCGATCAGCGGATCGAACTTTGGAATCTCGACCGCGTTCTGTCCTTGTTCGCGTTTTCTGAATCCAAATACGTAAGCCATGTTGGCTGGGCGAGATCGATGGAACCACCAGACGTTCTTGCGCAGGATGACAGATCGTAAGGCTTCGGTGTGCGGGCTGGTTGTCCAAGCTGCAGGGAGGCCAAGCTGTTTTCCTACTGCGATTGCGGCTGCTCGGTAACCAGCGTCGTTGAGGTGAATCGGGTCTTTGCGTTGTTCCGCGTCGGATGCTACCAAGGAGAGGTCAACGAAGGTCTTGCCATTGGAAGCGGCGATGCCACGGATCGCTGAGGAGTAAGCTTTGAGTGCTGTGTTATTCCGATCAAGGCTGCCCTGGCCAACGGTTGCGAGGCCTGTATCGACCTGAGAGATTGGAGACAGAAAAACGAATCTCGCCTCGGGGCTGATCTGGTGAATCGCATCGAGCAGGCGTTGATAATCACGAGTGAACTTTTCAACGCCCGCGATGCCACCTTCGAGGGCACTTGCCATTCCATATCCGAAGACGATCACGGTCGGTTTGGTCAGTTCGATTTGTTTGACCAGTTGTTTCCAGCCTTCGTCGGCAGGTTCTCGGCCAGCCTGCAGCAGGCTCAAACCAAATCGCGAATCCCCGATTGGTGTGTCGGCACTCCAGCCAAGATTTCGAAACGTAACATCACGCTCGGGAAATGCCGTCGACAGCATTACTTCGAGCCACCCTGAGTATTGCTCCTGTTCAATAAGTGCATCACCAAGAAACACAACGCGGTCGCCGTCGCGCAGTTCCCAGGTCGCTGCATTCCCAGATGGGGATAAAGAAATGAGGCACGTCGCAAAGCTAATGGTGGCGACAAGAGACTGGATCGTTTTCATAGCGTCAATCGAGGAGATTAATTTGAGTTGAGAGGTCATCTTGTTCACGCTGCTCACTTACCTTCATTCCAGATAATGTGAGTTCCGCTTTTTCCAGGCACGATAATATCTTTCCAGCCATTGTCATCGAGATCATGGACTCGGATCTGCAATCCGATTCCGGGTCCTTCACCGGCCGCTGCTGTTGTGATCAGGTGTTTTTTCCAGGTCGCCGTGTTCGGCGTCCAGTCATAATACTGAACGGTGATGTCGTCTTCTGCTCCAGCGTCGCGACCGGAGTGCCCATAGTAGCGTTTGCCGGTGATCAGTTCGGGTTGGCCGTCGTTATCAACGTCATCCCATGCGAGTGCATGTCCTTGGGAAAATTTCTTGTCGATCATATGCTGGCGCCACGTGGTCGTGCCATCGGCCTGTGGTTCCAGTTGTTCGTGCCAGTAAAGGCCGTAACTGTGGCCATCCGCCCAGATGAGATCTTTTCTGCCGTCTTGATTGAGGTCAACGATCAGAATGGGGCAACTCGCATGCGGTAGATCAAAGTCGTGATGATATTTCCACGGTCCTGTGAAGGCACCGGCTGCTGGTTGTTCATACCAGCCGGCTTGGAAAACAATATCTTGTTTTCCATCGCCATCGATATCGCCAAATCCCATGCCGTGGCCATTGCCGCTTTCACTGACGACATGTCGCTCGATATTGATGCGTCCCTCTTTGCCGTTGACTAGCCGAAAGATTAGCGTGGGATTTTTTGCGTTCCATGAATTCTCAATGAACTCCGGTGTGCCATCATCGTCGATGTCATGCAAGAAGGTAGCTTCATTGGATGCAGTCTCTGTGTCGACGAGTCGGTGGACTGGCCAGGCTGCGATGTCGTAGTTGCCTTTGCCGGGGTTCTCATACCAGTTCACCAAGGTTTCCTTAAATGTTCCGGCAACCACATCAAGGTCACCGTCGCCGTCCATGTCGTAAAGGTGTTCAGAATTGTTCGACAAGTAGTCATCGCCAAACGATGTAAGTTCACGGACTGGGCGTTGCTTGAAGTCGGGTGCCTGGTACCAGAACTCACCTGCGGTGATATCAGGTTTGCCATCACCGTCTATATCGCCGACGGCGATCCCTTCGTTGTTGTCCTTGTGAAGAAGTTGAACTCTCCAATTCAGTTTCGGTGACGCCGGCTGCCTGCGTCTTCCTTGTGCAGTAGCGTCCACTGCAAGGATGGAGATGACAATCGTGAGCAGGAGAGGTTTTAGATGCATGTCTCGATGAAGCTTAATTGGTTGGCTTTGGTTGCTGCCTTCTTTGCGGCCGTGCTGTGAACGGCCACGATTGGGAAGGATCGAACAGTGGCGTCGCTCGGGTAGGCGGCGGTGTCGCTCGGGCAGGTAGCGGGTTGCCCGAGCAATGATTGCTTGCAACTCGAATCGGCGATTCTTGCTGCGTGGAAGTGGTCATTGTACTTTCCAAAGTCTGACATGATCGAATTTCAGTGCACTCTTTCCGCTTTCGATCGCCTTGAATGTCAGTTCGTCTCGATTCTTCATCGAAACCTGGTCGTGCTCGTACAGTCGCCGCTTTCCATCGATTTCGATGGAAAGTCTGCCCTCCTCAAATTCGATTGTCATGTCTACCCAGCGATTGAGCGTTGATTCGGTTTTAGTTAGTCCGCACTGTTCGCCGCCGGATAATTTGAGAGAGTAGCCATCTTGCGTAAACACAAGATTGTTGATGTGGTGGCCAATATCAAATTTCGGGCGCGCCGGCATGTAAGTCTCACCCTCGAATTTAAAACGCATCTGAAGGACAAACTTTTCAGGAAGCTTATTGAATCGAATCACTGGGCCAAGGCCTAAGTGGTGATCACGGCCAAGTGCTTTCTGAGCTTCTTCGGCATTTGTAAAGTCGGGTACACCGATCAACATGCCATCCTTGACTTCCCATTTCTTGGTTCGAGGTTGCCAGCGTTCGCGATTGAGTTCTTTGTCAAAATCGTCCGAGTAAACAAGGGTGCCATTTTTAAATAGTTGTGATTTAAAGACCGGCGGATCGGTCGCGACAGCACAATCAGAGAACTGCAAAACCAAGAGTAATATGAAGAATGTCGATCCCATCCGATGAGAAGCCGTTCGGAAGTGTTTCATTGGAGGCCTCGTTGATTGTCAACGTATGGAGGTTGATCGAAAGCGTTGGTGAGTCGTGGGTCGTCTGTTGCTTCGAGAACCGACACTAGGCGACTCGATAGTTCAGAGCGAATTTTCGCGTTGTCATCATCGTTGTCAACGTTGTCCAGCTGGTCTGTGTCACAACGCAAGTCGTACAGGTCTTCTTTTGGGCGTAGGTTTAGCGTCAAGTCGAAAAGCGGTCGCACATCGGGTTCGTTGCGATGTGTGATCAACCATGTTTCCTTGCTCACTCCAAAACCAAAACCGAGAAAGATCATTCGCGTCGGCGGGGCTGCGACTGCGGCAGCCGATGCAAAACGTCGGAAGCCAATCGACTCCAGAGCTGTTAGGGAGATCAACGCTCCGGTTCCTCTCAGTAATCGTCGCCGGTCAAACGGTTTATTGATCATGTGAACTTAATCCTTGACCTTCCAGATTGCTTCTTCGCTGACTGAGAACGAACCCATTGTTTTTTCTTCCAGGTGGCTGACTAGGCTTTGCAGTTCGGCGACTTGATCACTTGATGGGATTTCAGTCAGAAAGAGTGGCCATTTCGGCTGGCCCCAAAATGTTTCTTCGTAGCTGGCACCTTCGCGCTCAACGAGCAGTAGGCCAGATGTGATGTTTCCACCGACTTCGCCCAGCATAATGTCGATTCGAACCGGGTCGCCGGTCAGTTCGATCCACTCGCTGCAGGCAAAACCGGCCGGGGCAATCAGACAGGGCAATGCGGGGTTGTCGGTGCGTGGGATGCCGAGTTTCTTAAAGGAAGATTCTCGACGTGAACCTTCGAAAACAGACTTTCCGTCGATCGCCACCAACAAATGATTGTCGGCATAGCCCCAGAATCGGTACCGTCCGGATTGCGGTGGTGCGACTTGGCCGCGATACCATGCCATCCATCCGCCATCACGCAAATAAGTTGTTAAGCCGTTGCGAGTTGGAAACTCGTGATAGGCTCCCGCGATGCCACGGAAAGGGATCGGGTCGCTTTGATTGAAGGCATTCAGACAACTTTGATCTTGGAATTGCGAACGAATCAGCGGCAACAGTTTTTGTCCGATTAAATCATCACTGATTTTTGATTTGACGATTTTTGTTGCCCGGTCGTAGCCAAACACGGATCCCATTAATGACCGATGCTCCGGATCTAATTTTGGCAGGGCCAATTCGGGTAAAGCGAGGGAGAGTCTCGAAGGCGTTCGTTTCTCGGTTCTCCCATTACGATCGAATTTGGCGAATTCTCCTTCCAGCATCAATTCTTCAGATTCGCCGTCGTGTTGATCCACCGAGATTTTTCCATCGAGTACCAGAACCTCGGATCCTTTTGGGCTCGCCGTGACAACAAAACTCGTTCCAAGGTCGATGAATTTCCGTTCCGCGGTGTCGACGATAAACCCAATGCCCTGCGGTGGGACGACCAGTTTAACTTGTCCCTGGTGGAGAAAAACTTTTCCATTGCTTTTCAACTCAAGCTTCAGCGGTGCTGTTGCGATGACATGCACTCCGGTTTCCCGAAACGCCAGCTCAATTAATCCTTGTTGTAGTGAGATTTCTTCGTCCGCGAATAATTCTGCTCCGTCATTGACAATCCTTTCTTGATCGACCTTGCCAACACCTTCGATACGGATAATACGAGCGATACCGCGTGGTGTTGCGATGGGGGGTATTTCTGTGGGACGAAACCATCCAAGTGCGGCAATTGTCAGTGATGCTGCTATCGCACTCAGTGCTAGCCAGATTGGCATTGCCCGCCATCGCTGTGGCGTATTCACACGGTTCCTGGAATCTCTGACAGCCTCGCCCACCGCGAGTTGTTGCCACTTCGCATCGATCGTAGCCAGTGAACGCAGTGTGCTGCGAGCCTCTTTGTTGCTGCGCAGGAGATCTTCAAGAGTTGCAAGTTCTTTTGAAGTGATGGTACCGTCGAGATAGCGATGCAATAGTTCCAATTCAGGTTCGTTCATGATTCAGCTCCAAAGAGCGTTCGTTCCATGCAGCGATGCAATTCTTTGCGAATTCGTGATAGCAGTTGATACATTGATCCTTCAGTTCGCTTCAATTGTGCAGCCAGTTCGCGGATGGTGGTGTCCTTTGCGTAAGCAGCTAACGCCAGTTCGCGACGCTCTCGCGGCAACTTTTTGATGCACTGATCCAACGTTTGAAGTTGTCGCTGGCGTAACGGCAATTCGTCGGCACCCTCTTCGGCAAGTAGTTGGACAATATCCTCAGCCAGCACCAAGCGGTCCCTCGCAAAGCGGCGGCGGGCGGACAGCAATTCATAGCGGGCGATCAGGCAGGCCCAAGGACCAAATGCGTCATGATCTGTTAGGGTTGAGAACTTACGCAGTGCCGCGATGCCAACCTCTTGCATTACGTCATCCACTTCCTGCGCCTTCGGGCAGCAGGATCGCACAAATGCCCTTAACTCCGGTTCATGCCGCGTCCATAGTCGGAGGAACGTTTCATGCGGATCGGGGATATCTTTTCGTTGGACAGATTCTGATTCCATGGCAACTCCTAGGGATCTGCTGCCATGACCCGCTAAATTTGACACGAAAAATTGGAAAAAATACCAACTTTTGCGAATTCGATTTGGTGAGAAAGGCAGCTGCGGCCCATTCTAAGCTCACACCGGTTACGACCGGTGCTTGCCCAAATGGTTGGGTTATGAGCTAGAAAGACGTGCTCTTCCTAGTTGCCTCCGGTGTCCCGCTGCTTCGCTCTTTCCCCCCAAGCTTCCCTGGGAATCCGTCCCAAGAACCGAGGCTCGATCCATTCTGAAACCCATTGGCGTCGAGGGAATTCAAGCTCATTGGTGAACTCTGGTCGGGAGCCAGCCCGATGGTTCTCTTTCGCCAAATCATCGGCGAGGTTAAATAGCGATGGTTTCGTTCTTTGGCGGGAACGACCAGTCTGTAATCACCCTCGCGTACCGTGCCTTGCTGCGATGGGTAGTCAACCTGCAAACGCCTCGATGCCACATCTGTTTGAGACTGGCGTTTCGGGGTTGGTGGGGCAGCTCCGCAGGCCTTCTTTTCCGAATAACCAAATCCACGATGTGTGAGCGGCGGGGCTGACTTTCATTTAGGCCTGGGCCAGGCTATCGGCTTCCCTGGTGGGTTTTTCACCGGGCAGTGCATCGGCAACCACAACCCAGCGATTTTTCTTGTTGATACTACGCACCTGATTCCGTCCGATCGACTGGTGAATGGGAGGAGGCGTATGTTATTTGAACATCCGGTTGGCATTCGCGTTTCGGTTGTGGTATCGACGATCCGCTTGATCGTACTTGAATGGCGGAGCTTCCCGCCCATAACCGAGTTTCATTCGCGAACTTTGTTTGGGATGTAAATCGCTCTGTTGAGGTTGGATTTGGGGTGAGTCACTGGGACACCGACTATGCTGGCCCTGGACCAAATATCGACAATGATGCGATGGTCTATCACACTCGTTTGAGCGCGAAGTGTTAGTCCGCCGCCCAACATTGGCGACCGATCATTCCCCAAGTTTGTCGGCTACAAGCCAATCTTTTTGGCAGGATAAGTCTTGAAGGTGGCTGCATGTGCTTTGAGTTTGGTCCCCACCGAGGCGAGCCAAGGGCTTCGTCGGTGCCCAACCGGCAACTGTTCCTGTGGATCGATATATAAATTGAAGAACCAGGGTGCAAGCCCGACGTCTTGAATCACGGAGTAGTCAATACTCATATGGGTTGACTTGGGCAGGATCACCTTGTGATGCAGTTTGAACTCTTTCATGCGGCAAGCCATCAATTCTTGGCCCCACCAGTTGTAAACCACCTCGCGTTTGGATTGGCCGTTTTTTACAATCAAGAAAGATGTTTGGTCGATGTAATCGTAGTAGCGATTTTGAGGAAGGGTGTCGGGCGATATTCCTGCCAGTGTTAGTGATATGCCAAATAGATCCATTAAGTCGAAAAGTTCATTGCTTTCCGTGTCCGGTTCGATCACTCCTTTCCAATAAGCGATTCCGGGAACGCGCACTCCGCCTTCAAATGTCGTTCCTTTTACTCCCCGAAAAGGTGTAAATCCGGCGTCAGGCCATCCGTCCATTTGGGGTCCGTTGTCACTGGTGAGAAAGACGAAAGTGTTCTCTTCTACGCCAGCATCGGCGAGTGCTTTCACAATTGCACCGACGTGCAGGTCTACTTCGACCACCGCTTCCTTGTAGTAATACCTTGCATCGCTCAATGGCCCCAGATCAGGGTTGGGGAAGTTGTCGCAATGCACTTTCATGAAGCAGTGTTCCAAAAAGAAGGGCTTATCGCCTTTCGCGAGTTCCTTGATGCGCTGGATCGTAAAGTCAGTGAGCACTTGGTCGGCGCGGCCCATATCTTCGATCGATTTGATCTGACTCAGTTCGTTGGTCCGTCCTCCTTTGAATCCATGTATCAAATGGTTGTTGGGGGCGATTGCTTCATAGGCGCGCATTCGTGCGGGGTTGTTCACAAGTGCTGGATAGCGGCGTGCATCAACGCTCTGGCTCAACTCTTTTTGCGCTGGGTAGTAACCGTAGTACTCATCAAAACCAATATCTTGCGGACGCATGCCTTTCGGTTCGCCCACATGCCACTTACCCGTGAGAAGTGTGAAGTAGCCAGAATCGGAAAGCAATTTGGCTAGGCTTACCTCATCCGCCCAGGGATTCTTGGTCAGTTTGTCGCCTGCCAAAATGGGGCGAATGAGACCGGTGCGAACCGGAAGACGACCGGTCAAGATTGCCGAGCGGGTCGGTGTGCAGGTCTGCTGCGCGTAACAACTTGTGAGCTTCATTCCCCCACGTGCCAGCTTGTCAATGTTTGGGGTTGCTGCCCCAATCGAGGCCCCCCCGCCGTAGCAACCGGGATCGCCATAGCCCATGTCGTCAATGACAAGCCACAAAATGTTGGGCCGACATCCCTGCTTCTGCTTCAGGCTCGCCAGGGTTTCCATGGCCGTTTTATCTTGTTCCGGTCGCGGGATCGCTGGCTCGTGATTTTTCGCTGTTCGCACCGTGCGGTCGAACTCGACGACTTGAGCCATGACCGATGTCGAAAAAAGAGCGAGCGACATTAAAAAGACTCGGCTGGCATTCATGGGGATCTCTGGTGCGATTAGCGGATTGACTCGGGCAACAGCAGTGTAATCCAGGCAAAGGAGGATTAGCGATATGCCGTTAAACCATTTCCTTGCGTCATGACCACACCTCTCATCGAGACCCAATCTATGGGTCCGTTTCGAAGTGCGTCTGGCAGGTTGTGAGCCGCGATTCTTACCCCGTTCAAGACGCTTCTGTTCACGCTCACATAATTCATCTCGAAACGCAGTGCTTCGAATGCCTCCAGGCAACATTAAGGACGATCTTAATCATGGGCTGAATCACCATCACGAATTGAATTGACGGTATCTGGCGACAGGATTTATCTGCAACCATTGGCTATCTAGGTGGTCCGTCGGTGGATTGCAGAGTGATTTTACAATTGGCCAATCAAACCGCTATCGCGATGATGTCGTTTGCAAAACAGTAACGAACTCGGTACGACAAAGACCCACCAACTTGAGAAAGCGTTATTCGTCCTCGCCGTGCTCACCATGATCGCTATCGTTGTATACGGGAAGTCTGGCGATTTTCGATAGCTTTGTCATGAAACCGTTGTATTTATTCTGATAGTGGCAGTGTCTGGATCATGTTCATTAATCCAATGTGGGATCATGAATCTCAGCGAGTTGGTAAGCAGAAATGTACGCCAGTTGGATACATGCTTCATGGAATTTCCGATCTGATCGGTTTCATTGCAATCATCTGCCTGCTTGGCGTCATTATCTACCTTGCGTACGCATGCATTCGCGGCGAATTCACTATCGGTACGCGCCGGTATCTCCTCATCCCTTTTACTCTCGCTATCCCGGGCAATGTTTTGCACAGCTACTATTGGTACTTGGCCGACATGCGTCACTTCAAATATGATTACGGAAAGTCAACATCCACTTGGGTCGATGAATCTGGCGTGCAGTAATCTTACGAATGTGGGATGGACACAGACGAGACGGATCAAACGGACTCGCAATGATTGCGTTTGCGATTTCTCCAGCAATCGGAATTTGGAGCCCCGGATGCAATTCACCTGACGCTGATGTTTCTCGGCAGGCGGAATCCGATGCTGTTCGCTCAAGTAAAATGCCCAAGAATCAAATTCACGTCGGGACGGAGAAGCGATGAAGATTCAGTACCTTGAGATTGTGACACCAGAAGTGGATGGCTTGTGTCGTCAATACTCATCAATCTTTGGTGTTGCGTTTAGTGAACCCAATGCAAGCTTTGGTGGAGCTCGCACGGCGAACCTCGATAGCGGCGGCTTGATCGGCATTCGTGGGCCATTGCGTGATACCGAAACACCGGTCGTGCGGTCGTACGTGCTCGTCGATGACATCAACGCGGCTGTTGAGGCTGCCGCAGAAGCGGGAGCTGAGATAGCGATGACGCCAACGGAGATTCCTGAACACGGAATGTTTGCGATCGTTCTACAGGGTGGAATTGAATGTGGGTTTTGGCAAACTTGACAACCAAAACGCGGGCCAAATAAGCTTGGAAAGCACCTGAGCCCTCGGGTGTTCGTTTGGCAGTGGTTACCCGTCCGCTCGGACTTGGGGATTTTGGTCGTTATCCGGCACGGGGAAAGTCGAAGCAACATGCAAAGCAGGTGTCTTGTATTCGTGGCAGTGGTGTTACCGTTGTTTCTGGCATATTTTCTCAACAAACCGGCAGTGGAAGACGAAGCGTCCGAGCGTACTGCACTCATGTACGCGCGAGAGTGTGAACAGCACCTTGGCCCCTTCCCAGAATTTCGGTACGAGGAGGCGATCGAAATACCAATCACTCAGGGTGGAGAGGCAGTGATTGTCACATCAGAAAATATCGGGAAGAACCTGAAGTCCTGCGACAAGCCAGCGGCGTTTGGCGCGCCGTGCCAATTGGGCAATCGTGTGGGGCGTTACCAGGGGCGCGATGCGAATGGCACACCCAACCCCGCCGTAGTCTTCGTGACGTTTTTTCGCGATGGCGGCTTGGGGGTCATTGGACACAATACGGAGTCAGGAGCCACTTGTTTCCTGTCCGTTAAAGATGAGATTGATCCTCGGCAAGGCCTGCCGACTCCCAATGATCCCACGTATAACGAGGCGTGGCAGCCGCCGACGATAGTTGGTAGAGATGGATGTGTGAAGTGCCACATGGCTGATCCATTTTTGCATTCACCGTGGATTGATCAAGTGCGAGATCCAATGAACCCGGAAAAACCACTCGTGCCCCTCGTTGCAGATGTTGATTCGCCCTACTTTGTTATCGGTAAAGAATTTCCTGCGCCGCCGGGCAGGAAACCTGGAGCGATTCACGCGACTATCCCCAAGCACTTAGAAGGAAATAAATGTGTCGAGTGTCATGCTCCACAATGCGTTCCCGATTTCTTCAACGTCAAGCTTGATGAGTTGCAGATGTCCGCACCGTTTCACACGATGGAAGTGGAAACCAGAGCGCAATGGGTCAATGATCGGAATGCTCTTCGAGAGTATTGTCGATCATTAGACATCCGGTACTTCACGCAGGAAAACGAGGGCGAGTAAGGCTTGGTTGCCCCGCTGCTGGATCGCAATTTGAATCGTGCGACGTTCGGCTTTCGCGTGCCTCTGGAATAGATGGTCAATCGTTCCGGCTCAATGACCACCATGGTTATCTTGCTAAAACCTCGCGAGAGGTTATTGACCATGCGAAAAAAATGGCTGCATGCTCACAAACCACCGAACAAGCACGAGCGGGCAAAATAAGTGTGCTTTGGATATCCGCAGGTAGGGAAGCTGAGTTGGTCAACAACAAAACAGTCAAACTCCTGTTTGTATGCTCGATGAATCAGTGGCGCAGTCCAACTGCGGAACGAATTTACGTTGACAGACCATTGGTGCAAGCGAGGTCCTGCGGCATTAGTAAAAAGGCCCGAAAAACAGTGGCCGCAGATGAATTGAAATGGGCTGACATCGTTCTCGTGATGGAAGACAAGCACAAGCGACGACTGATGGCTGATTACCCCGGTGAAATGCGATTCAAGGAATTGCATGTACTCCATATCCCGGATAGCTACAAATACATGGATCCTGAATTGATTGAAGAAATCAGCGAGGCCGTTGAGCCAATCTTGATGCAAAAGACGGGATAACCAATCGATGCACCAGAGACACGAAGCCGGATGCTTGCCATGTGAAACACCGGAGGCCGTTTCGCGTGTGTTTAGAGAATCGACTGTCGGGCGATAGGTTTCAGTGATTCTCGTCCTTCTGCATTATTTGAGGAGATGCAAGCTGATGCTCCGATATGAGCGTTTTAAGCTTCCACAGCGAGTGATCGGGATGCTCATTGCTGCGATCAGTTTTTTGATTTTATTTTCTTCAGATTCAGATTCAGTCATTGGCTTTCGTTTGTCGATTCCGTTGATTCCTTTTTCGATCGCAACGATAGCGTCGGTACAATGCATGCTCGCTCCGGTCCCGATTTTGCGAACCCAGTACTGAGCAGGTATTATCGCAGTTGTGGGTGACGGATCGATCGTGCAGTTCCACGCCTCTACTAACGTATGATTTCTGTAAAAGACGCGATGACGGCGGAGCGGCGGTGGTTGCGCACTCGCGTTTGGAAGATAAACTTTCGCTGATCCCACGTCGCGTATACGATCCGATTCTCGTTATTCGTGCGATGGCACAGAGATGCGATGTAACTGTTCAGCTTTGTTGTCCAGCATAGGTTCCCCTTAAGAAAGAGCTCCAGTTCATGCCAGACAGCACAAATCCATATGTTGCCGCGTCTGAGGGGCAAGGCAAGTCAACAACTGACTTGCCAAATCAAGATGCGTCAAATTCAGGTCGCTCCTACCGGCGTTTTGCGAGTGGGGCTGGCTTTGCTGTGCTGTCGATTGCAACGGTGGTTTACGCCATACACGAAATGCGAGCTGGGGTCGTCGAGCTTTCATCGCCCGTCGCTGCTCGAAAACCGTCGGAAATTGCCGCAGAAATAATGCATTCGGGTTTGATTGGCTATCTCGCAGCTTCAGTATGCCTCGTGTCCTTGTTGGTAATGCTTTCTGGGTACCGAAGAGCGGGTCGATAGGCTTACCGTGCCGAATACATTGTCAGTCGACCCCGGAGGATGAACAATCAAGCGACTAGCGTGGAATTACTGATGTCGTGTTTGGCTGTAGAGTATGGATCGGAGCCTTCAAGCTATCGTAAAAGGCCTAGCATCAAGTGATACCTGCCACGACTCGGAATAATTCATCCTGACCGAATCAATCTTC
The DNA here is from genome assembly GCA_049602075.1 of Rubripirellula sp. GTDB lineage: Bacteria > Planctomycetota > Planctomycetia > Pirellulales > Pirellulaceae > Rubripirellula. Next base: position 50,795 of record JBMYRF010000006.1, on the reverse strand, counting down.
AATCTTGATCGATACGTGAAGTAAAGCGAATGTCTACTTGAATCATGTTAATGCGCGTACCGTGAGACGCACACCCAGATGCCTTGGGCGATTCATCGGCGGTGTATCTTGTTGCAGCCGAATTCGACCACCGCGAATCTGAGGACGAGTTCGATTGCGAAGAATGGAATTCAGGGTAATGCCGTCCGTCGAAGGATAGATCGCAGGATTTTCGCACTTGGAATAGTAATCGCCTGTACATGCTGACGGATGTTACTAGTCGACGACCGGCCGCATACATACATGTACAACCAGGATTCGAACCGCAACGCCATGACGATTCATCACAACGACGAGGTAAAACTTGCAGCCTATCGAGACATCCGAACGAAAGGAATTGTCGCTGCGACGTTGTTGATACCGTTTGGTGCCGTTGCGTTTTTCGTGTTTTATTGCAAAACCGTTGGTGGGGAATTCTCGCTTAACTCGCCAGTCGAAATTGGTGCGGTGCAGCGCTTCGCGCTCATCATGCACGGCATCTATTTCATGTTGCTGCCATTCGGCTTTGAATTGATGATTGAAAAACTGCCGTTTCCTGGCGGTCCTGCTAGATTTCAGTTTGGCAAGGTGCCACCGCGCCCGGACAACCTGTATTGGATGATGACGTGTCTGAGCGGCGAACTGTTTTTTGTTGGAGCTGTGATGTTTCTGCTTCTTGCTTCTCAAGCTGCTGTCCCTCGATGGGCGTTGATCTTGCCGATCGCACAATGCGCTTACAATATGAGAAACGACTTACTATGGGTTGGGCTCGGGAACGTTTTCTCGCCAATCAAAAAAAGGATTGCAATCATGATGCTCGACTGGATCGTGATTGGAACTTGCTTTGTCATTTATATTCTTCATTTCTTTGCCGTGGCGGCGTAAACGTGTATTCCTGATCGACGGTTCTCGTGGCGATATCCAAGGAGCGGAGGCGATTGAGGTGAAGCTGGTTTTGTGTGCGGAGCGTTGCTCGAGCAAAGGGTTTGTCCGCACTCCACGTATGTCGGTCGACCTAGCAATCAAACTGGGAAGGGCTTTGGATTCGACGACGATCTTTCCGATGCACCAGAGCGGTGGTAGCCAAGCCGATTCGGACCAGTAGGGTCAAATTCGAAAGCGGCAGCTGATATCCAACGGATTGAATAGGGCTGATGCGCGATGATTCGGCAAAGCAAATGGAAATGTCACTTCTGAAGCTAGTTCCGATGGAGCGAACACGGTTCCAGTGATGATGGCAGGACGTTCGCTTGCGATCTTGAAGCGAACGACCGCATAGCGTTTTCCCGGAGTTTTGAAACGTAATGTTTCTCTTCGGGATCCCTTGCCGATTTTGCCCTCAGTACCTGAATGAAGCGGGCTCGCTGAAGTCTGATTGCATTGCCTTTTTTGAGTCGGCCTTAAGTTGGAATGCAGGCGGGCAAAATGGGCCGTCAAGTGAAAAAAGAGTTGCGTAGCGGGTACCGGGCTCATGGTTTGGTGCACACGGCGCACTTGGGACAAGCAACGCTACATGGTTAACGGGTACACCGCAGCCGCAGATGGGGTGCTGACGCGTTTCTGGCGTTCTCGTCGACTCTTTGTTCGGTTATCCTGCTACTTTTGACGATCAACAGATCCGACGCATCATCTGACTTCGAATGTCCGACAGTTCGCACATTGCTGAAACATACCCTGGGACGCACTACGCTGTTATCTTTACATCGAAACGTGTCGATGATTCTGGTGTAGAGTACGAGCGAGCTGCTGAGCGAATGATCCAGTTGGCGGCTGAGCAGGACGGTTTTCTCGGTGTCGACTCGGTTCGCGATCGTGACCGTATCGGGATCACGGTTTCCTATTGGCGTGATGCAGCGGCGGTTCGTGCATGGCATGACGTTGCCGAGCATCGCAATGTTCAGGAGTTGGGGCGGCGTCTGTGGTACACAGAGTTCGCTGTGCGGGTTTGTCGTGTGGAGCGATCTTATTCGAGTGTCGTACCTGACACACCAGAAAGTAGCGGGTGATGGCGGTAGCGACTACCGTTATGGCACTTGGGTTGGCAAGGATGTGCAGATGCTGCGATAGCGTTCATTGCCGAGGAGTTGGTTGATGATGAAACGGTTCCGTTTGTCCTTCTGTTTACAATTGGTCTTGAAACTAGGGATCCTTTGTTCCCTGTCCAACATTGATGCTGTTGGTCAGGAGGTTGTCTCAGATCAATCCGCAGCGGTGGATGCGATATCTGACTCGGAAACGCTTGGAGCACCGCAATTACGGGAGATTATCGTCAGCTACGCGGAGCGGAACAGTAAGCTGCAGCTCTACCGTGTCAACGAGGATGGCTCTTCCAGGCGTAGAATCACGGAAGGAAAATATGACTGCATGATGCCTGCCTGGTCGCCAAACGGTAAGCAGGTGGTGTATGTGCGACAGAGTAGGGAGGGATTGAACCTTTGGCTTTGTGATCCGGAGGGAAGGAGGCATAAGCCACTTACGCAGTCCGGAATAAATCGTGTTCCTTCCTGGCTACCTGATTCGCAGCATGTTGTATGGATGGTTTCCACACCAGGTAAAGGTGCTCAGGATCCGGCAGCCGATAGTCAGTTGCACATCATGAACACGCAGACAATGGAGTCGAGGCGACTGTTCAGTGATCCTCAGCAAATTAAGTTCAGTAACGCGATGCCGGTTGTCTCACCCAAAGGAAATGCGATTGCGTTCGTTTCAAATCGAAGCGGTAATTTCAGGGTCTGGCTGAGCAAGCTTGACGGCAGTGATGCGAAGATGATTTCGCCCGTGCAGACAGAAACACACGAAATACTGGATTTGCCCATCGAACAAAAAGTTCCAGCATGGTCGCCCGACGGAAAATGGATCGCCCATTGGGAAGGAGTCGAGATGATTCATATGAGCCGCTTCACTGGCAAACGAAATCCGCGAAGAGATCAGCTGATTGCGGCGACCTTCCATGTCTGGGTGGTTGGCAGTGATGGCACGGGCAAACGCAAGGCAGGGCCTGGCGATGACCCCAACTGGTCGCCCGATGGATTTGTCACTCGTTCCTTTCCTGATCCCAAAAAGGGCGGAGCGAACGTTATGATCGAAGGCAAGAACGCTTGGCGAGAAATACCGATCGTGCCTGTTGGAACCACCCGTTATGGTCGGTTTGCGTGGAAGCCGTAACCGAGCCGCTTGGCGGGTGCGGTGGCATCGTATAGTGGTGGAGCCTCAATCTCAAACGCGAAGTGACTGAAATGTGAGTGTTCCTTTTGAGTCTACTTGGGGTCGGCATTTTTTTCTCGATCCACAACCAAATGACTTTCGCTGAGCCGACTCCTGAGATGGTCACGTTTTTCGAGCGCCGCACAAACGAGCATATCGATCGTGTTCGCCGTTGCCTTTCGGTTATGGCTGCTTCCACTGAACACACAGAGGCGTTGAACGAACGTGCTAGGTTGTATGATGCATCCAAGTTCAATCCAGCAGAGAGAATTCCATACATCTGGCTCAACGAATTTTATCGTTGTCGATGTAGCAGAGAATCCTTCACCTAGCCCGCCGGTGTAGAAGAACCAGTGCACGCTGCTGTCGAGCACCATATGACCGAAAATCGCCGCCATCCGGACTACGACGTAAATCCAACTGATGTGTCTGACGTTGATTTCATTGAGATGGTTTGCGACTGAACAGCAATGGCACAGGAATTTGACCAAAATGGTGGCAGTGCTCGTGGATGGGCCGACCAGACCATCGGAAATCGCGTGCCCTTCAACGATGATAAGCGTCAGTTCATTTACGAGATGATCGACTTGCTCGACTCCAAGCTCAAGACGCATTGATTGCAAAGGTAAGGTGATCGGATGAGCGTACGGCGGTCTCTCGTTTGCGTCGAATTAGACGAAATCGTTTACTGTCCGCGTACTATGTGACCTTTGACGAAGGTGGATATCAAATGCGAAATTTGGTGGCAGTTGTCACAAAATCGTTAGCGGCGATCACGATGCTGTTGGGAGCATTGTTTGGCTCACCGTCCAACGGAGATGAACCGATAACGCCTGTGATCGAATTCCAATCTGGGCCACTGACCCCTGCTTTGGTACTTAATGGCGTTCCGCAACACATTCATCAGATTCGACTGGTTGTCGATGCAAAGCTAGCGCGCGGAAACTTGATTCTGGATGCTAACCCCCCGGAATTCGATGAGTTTGGTCAGCTTACCGGTGGACTTCACACGCCTCATGTTCGCGACAAAGGGAACCCAATTCAATTCCGAAAGTTCGCCGCACGATCGAGTTGCTAAAGGAGGGTTTAGATAAATGGCGGGTATGCAAATTCGCACTTCTAAAACCGCGACGATGCTTCACCTCACAACGAAAGGGACCCTCGCAAACGGCAGTTCTGCGCGGATTCTGGTCCTGACGTCAAATGACAGGGTCTCCGTTGTAATCCGGTGCACTCCCTACGGCTTGGTGGTTCTAAGTTCGCAGGGCAATTGTTGAACCTCGCCTAGATGAGTGCGATGGTGGTAGCGGGACCTGGCGATTTGGTTGAGAAATACTGACTGTTCGCCCTGTCAGGAAAGTAAGCGATAGCGGGGCTGCTCAAAGTTCCCTAGGATCGAGTTGGGATCCAGTAAAAGCGCGTCGTTGCGTTTGACAAAAACAGTTAGCGAACAATCGACCGCCGACAGAAGCATTCGCTCCCCGGCACTCACTACCTCATTTTCAATCTAAGCAAGAAATTATATTGATCTTTTTGAATCTAGCGATCCATTTTGGTGACGTAGCACAGATGCGACTGGGCATTGCGAGTATTCCTGTTGCCTGAGTTTTGCGGAGGTTTGGATCCACGAGGTTTATTTCGATCAATTCTTCGCAATGGAAGGTGGTGATCGCGACCTGTGGCTTTGAGCGCATTTGCGTGAAGCAATCATTGAGGTGCCATGAGACAAGGTGCTGAATGGGATGCGGTTGAGAGAGCAGTATCGCAAGCACGATCGGAAGGTCTGCAACCTCGATATCGCATCAAAAAACTATGTAGAGTGCATCTGAATCGTAAGTTAAAATTCTAAGTGGTTTGATCCATTCCTCGTGACGGGGGATCCTGGTTTCTCGCGGGAGGCGATCCCGCGGGCCAGCGATATGAGACTTTTTCGATCAAGGAGGAAACCAATCATCTTCGTTCTGCAAGCATGTTTCGGAAATCTCGATGCCGTGGCAACATGTTGCTGTAAACGGACGCTGTTGGAAGAATCAAATTTCAGAAATCATCCAAGCTGTTGTTTAAGAAGTGTTCTGTTTAACGACAGGCTGAACTCGAATTGCTGATCAAGTTGTTTTAAATGAACGAGTGTTCATTGAAGCCGAAGCAGTTTGACTGTTCGACGATCAATTAAAAACCAATACCAATCATCGAGGGTAGAACTTGACCTCTCTATTCGTCGCCGCCCATTTGGTTACTCCCTTGGTCTGTTGGCTACTGAATTCATTTTTATTGAAACGTCGTGTCCAAAGGCATCGACTTTTCATTTTTGCTTGCGTCGTTGGATACCTTGTTTTGATGCTTATCGTGGCTAGTCATGTTGTTAAAGATTCATTCGAGCGACAGAACATTGATGTTGGCGTTGTATTTGGCGAGGTAGAAGCATCGGACGCGGGACTTGCGTTAGCGCCTCTGCTTGGGATTCCAGTGACCATGGCTTGGACCGCCATCAATTTCATCGCTTTCTCTGTGATTGAATGGTGTTATCGAACTGATTTCCGCTCAGTATTTGGGGGGGGCGATCGCTCAAGGCAAATTGTTGAGAATGAACCGACCGAAGGGATCGATCCGTAGATTGAGGGTCCGGTGAGTCGCTGCGTTTTTTGAAAACGTAGACTTACCCATGCACGTGAATTTGTTGCAAAGTGAAGTTGCTCGAAGTGGACAGCCGATTTCGATGCTCACGTTTGTAAATTTTTTACCACGGCACTCTACGTTGTCACGCGGTTCTGCCGTGCCAAGATGCATTTGCAACGTCATTCGTGGGCTTGGAAAGACATTGTAAAAATGGGCGGTGGTATTATGAATCTGCCTGGTTGTTGCGTAAGCTACTTGCTGTTGTTCACTTGATTTCAATCTGACGATATTTCGGTGCTAACAATGTGGCGTGCGATTTTCCTCTTTGTTCTTGTTTCCCACGGCGAGTTTAGTGTCGCTCAAGAGACGTCGGGGAGTTTCGTCGCGAATTCGCGTTCTGCAGGGTATGCGATTCACAAATTCAGACTTCGAATCACAGAACGAGAAAAACTTGCGGACGACGAGTTTCTCACTTCGTTGGAAAGAGCATTCGAGAGATTAGACCGCAACAGCAATCGCCTGTTGGACTCGGCCGAGTATTTGATTTTGGGCCTTGTTCCATCCCCGGATACAAATCACGACGGTGTCCTCTCAATGGACGAGTTTCGAGCGTATCACGGGCAACGATTTAAGCGATTGAACGTTCCGGCAGGTATACCAATGGTAACGCGGGCAGTGGTTCCACTTTCAGCTGAGTCAAGTGCGGAGGCTTTGAATACGCAAGGAGGTGGTGTTGATCTGCAAATGACACCTGAATTGTGGGAGCAGAATGGCATCATTGCTCTGGCGTTCAATTATGAAGTTACAGGGGTCAGTAAGGTGTTCAGTCAGCCGGTTTTAAACGTCGGCAAGCAAGTTGTGATTCCAGTCGCTGAGGTGCTTGATCTGAGCTGTGGCACGGTCGATTGGTCGCCGTATGCAGACCAGGGATTGGTTGGGGCCGGCAACGATTACATCGTCGATATTGGGGACCAATGGGGACGAACCGAATATGTGTTGCGGGTTGAGGATGAGGTGGTTGCGATGGTCGGGATCATTGGGAGCAATTCGTTGGTGAATCCTCGCTACGTTGGGCAGGCCGTTCCAAGGCTCTACCTGGAAGATGGTAGCTTGCTGTTGAATATTCTCCCGCCAGTCGAGGGCAGCGGAGGATCTGCGTTTCGCGTGATTGTCGCACCAATTGATGATCAGCAAAAGTTAGCGTTTCGTTTTCTGCTCGGCTCGGCCGGTGCAGTGCGGCAACCTGGTCAGCAGTAAATTGCATAAGCGACCTACGACAATGCACGGTCAACCGCGTGTTAGGCTGGATCACCATCTGGCGTCTTCGCAAACGGATTCCACATTGGTGGTGTCAACGGATGCTGGTTTCATGCCAGTTGGGATTTTCCCGCGAGTCACTATCTACCTGTCACATCTAATCTAGACTCTGCAGACGATGCGCGGAAAATTTGATCCAGCAGATGACATCGTGGCCTACAATCGTGCCGCTTGGGATGCTCAGGTTAGAAAGAAAAACCGCTGGACGGTTCCTGTTTCTTCAGAGGAAATTCAACGGGCACGCAATGATGACTGGGGAATTGTCCTCACGCCTGAGAAATTTGTTCCTCGTGGGTGGTTTCCCGATTTTCGTGCCAGTCCTATTGAAGTTCTTTGCCTTGCCGGTGGCGGTGGCCAGCAGGCGCCAATCCTCGCCGCGGCGGGCGCTAACGTTACGGTGTTTGATAATTCGGAGGCTCAATTAGCGCAAGACCAAGTAGTGGCCGATCGTGAAGGGTTAGTCATGACTTTGCAACAAGGCGATATGGCTGACCTTTCCGTCTTCCAAAACGAAACATTCGACTTGATTGTTCATCCTTGTTCCAATTCCTTCGTTCCCAATGTTCTTCCCGTCTGGAGGGAAGCAGCACGAGTCATGAAGCGTGGTGCGAGCTTGCTGTCAGGAATCGTCAATCCGTTTTTCTATTTGTTTGACGATCAACTGATGGGAAAAGGCGAATTCAAAGTGTGTCACAAAATTCCATATTCTGATCTTGCCAGCCTGTCAGCCGAGCAGAGACAGGCATTTCTTGAGGACGACGAGCCCTTCTGCTTCGGACATACACTCACCGATCAGCTTGGTGGTCAGATCGAGGCGGGGCTATCGATCACGGGCCTGTTTGAAGACTGTTGGTCGGACTGGCCGATTTCTGAGTACATACCAACGTTTATCGCAACAAAAGCTACGAAGTCGTAGTCTCATGGTATGGAATACTGTAGAGCAGGATCTTGCGCGTAGGATCGAGCTTCGGCGTTTTTTGCTTAAAAGATCGTTCGCCGCAAATGCCCTCGGTGCTGTCAATCGACACACTCTGATCGTGAATTGAGTGCGGTGCAAGAAATTGGCGTCGACAGCCAGATCGCAGCATCTGCGGAATTCCATTGTGCACCCGGAAATGGCATTTTATCTACTACGGTAGCGAAAAGACTCGGTGGGGGAATTCCGTGTGTTTGTATTCATATCAGCAGCCATGTCGGCTGACTATTGCAAAGCGAATGGCGATCATCGCGAGATTACGATGAGATGCACGCGAGGCTGTGGTGTTGATTGGGATTGCATGCAAATTGGTGGTCATGGGCCGGTGACCTGAGACGCGATCCACAAAAAAGTTTAATTTGACCTAATCATCCTAAGCCACGCGTGTCTTTGTAATGTGCGGCGATTTTGAACTAAGTAATAGGTTAAATTCAACGCCTCGAATGAGCATTCCATTGCTTACCTTGATTCTTGTGGCAACGGCCTGTCGTTTTGTTGCTGGGACTGATTTGCAATCCGGTGATTTTCCACTCAATGAGGACTGACCGGATGGCTTTCATCGTGAGGTGAATCAAATCGTGGTGTAAGAAAATAAAAACCATTCAGCTAGACGGAACCAAGTGAATTGACAAAAGAGGAAGGTTACTGTGAACACAAAAATATTCAGAACAATAATCTGTTTAGGATTCTTAGTCTGGGCTCTGGCGGAGTCATCTGCGGCCCAGGAAGACGTTAACGGCATACTGGAAAGTACGGAATTCACGCTTATTTCGTCCGAGACCTCCTACTTCAGTTTTTCCCCCGGCAGCGGCGACATCCTCTACTGTGGGCAAAAGGGGGCTATGTCAATGAATGCCGAGACTCGCCAAGAGACGATGCTTCTCGAAGCTCCGTCGCCGGGCGAATACCTTTGGGCTTGGATGTCTCCCGACAACAACCTACTTCTTGTTGTGACCAGAAAAGGCGAGCTGTTACTTACTGATGTCGACGCGAAAAAAACAACCTTGCTGAAGGAGGCGTTGCCAAGGGGTTTCAAAAGATGTGCGTTCTCTCCAGATGGAAAATACTTTGTGGCCATTGGCGGAATGGAAGACAGTGTATTGCTCTATTGGGAGTTGGGTGAGGGAAAGACAACCATTAGAATGAGCGGCACAAGCAATCTTGCGGACGGCAATACGTTATATGACGGCGCCTTCGCTCCCGATGGCAAATTTTTCGCCACCGTAAGCGGTTCGGGAACTGTTGATTTCTGGTCACGGCCGCCGGTGCGTCCCACCAGAGAAGGCGTAAGCTTGACTCGTAACGGAGGACTCAGCGGAATCGCATTTTCAAGCGATGGTAAAACGCTCGCAGTCGCTGCGATGGCAGAGCCAACGATCACACTCGTCACTTCGGCCACCGCAGAAGTCGTTAAGAAGATCGAGTGGAAGAAGGGACATCCATTGTCCGGGCGAAAGCTCGCGTTTCTTCCCGGAAGCAGTATTTTGGCAACTGCGGATGGCGATCAAGTCGGTTTCCTCGATACCGATTCCGGAAAGTCGATCGGGAGTGTGCCTGCGGACGGGGTCGTAAAATCTCTGAAGGTGTCTGCAGACGGTCGGTGGCTGGTGGCAGGGACACGCGAAAAATCGGTCGTCTTGTGGCAGCTTAAGGATTGAGTTTTTAGGTGACTTTTTAAGCACTGCAGCTTTCTGCCGTGTTCTCCGACAGGCATTGTGTGGAGATCACCTCAACAAAACGAACCGTTCCCTGCACTTGAGTCATGGCGGCTAGTCAATGGTCGAATCGACTTTGATTTCCCCCGTCCCATCATCTGAGGTGTTGCCCGGTGTGCAGGAGTCACACTTGTGATCCGGACGCAGCCTGGAACTTGGACGCCTGCTTGTCACGATTCAAAACCACGACGATTGGCTCTGGGAACGGGCAGCGGTTGGGGGGATAATAAGGTCATTTGATCTTAGCGTTTGCACTGGTGCGTCGAATAGTTTGTTGATCCGCGTCCATTCCCTGCGTGCCGAACGTACTCAACTGATTTGTGTTTGCGTAAGCAAATGGGGCTTCGCATCAACTATGCTGGGGTGATGGAGCCCGCGAATGCATTGCCCGCAATTCAGGCCCAGCCCCGCCGGGTTGTGGCAGCAAATCCATAAGAGGAACCATCAAATGCACGGGAGTTGCTGAGTCATGGTTTTCCTGAGTTGACGTTGACTTTGGTTCCAGTCACGTTCTCGGTCAAAGGGACGGCGGCGATGACTTCGTCGTGAAGTTTGTCGCTCAACCAAGGAGCCCCAGGGGATTTCGAATGCCAATCATTCTTCCGCCGATCACTCGTCGTCGATTCGTGAAACGCTCACTCACCCTTGGTGCCACCGCGATGATGACGGCCCAGGCGGCGGCCGGTGAGGACAGTACACGTGTCGAGTTGGATCAAAATCGAGTTGCATTGCTGGCGGATACGCACATTAGTGCAGATGCTGACTTTGTCTACCCTGGGACGAAGTGGCCCGGGTCGCCCGTTGGCGAGGATGAGCATGAGAGCGTAAACATGGCACAGTGTCTTGCAGAGGCGGGCAAAAGCGTTGTTGCACTGAGTCCTCGGCCTGTACACCTGATCGTCAATGGTGACTGTGCTTTCGGCAGAGGGGTGGAAGCCGAATACGAAGAGTTTCTCAGGCTTGTCGAACCGATCCGTTCTGCTGGCATTACCGTTCATGTGACGATTGGAAATCACGACAATCGAGAGAATTTGTGGAAATCGCTTTCGTTTCTAAAGAAGGAGCAGATTGGTATCCAGGTGGGCGTGATTGAATTGCCGCATGCGAACCTCCTCCTGTTGGATTCAGGAAGAAAGGGAATCCTGGGTGACAGGCAGTTGGATTGGCTCGCGAAGCAACTCGATGCACGGACCGAAAAGCCGGCTCTTATCTTTGGTCACTTCAACCCGTATCCCAACCGAGGCGTGCGTCCGATTAAGGGCATGCGTGACGGGGCTTCTCTATTGAAACTGCTTGCCAAACGAGAACACGCCAGAGCCTATTTCTATGGCCACACGCACGAGTGGCAGTATGATCGCAGGGCCCATCTCCATTTAATTAACCAACCGGCGGTTAGTTACTATTTTGGAAAAGGCCACGCAAATGGCTGGGTCGATATGAAGCTCACCGAAACATCGGCTGACTTGGAGTTGCACTGCATCAATCGCAAGCACCAGCAGCACGGTGATCGGAAGCAGGTAATTTTGAAAGACATAACATAGAGTTTAATGCGGTGCTCCTGCGCGTTGTGTCTGTGGGCAGCATGAACAACGAATTGGTTGCAATCACGGAATTTAGCATGAGAGCCATCAAATTTTTCTTCCTTGTTGTTTCCCACTTATGCGGAGCGACACTCTGTCATGCAGAACCAGTGTCAGATAAGCCGATTACGGTTCGTGTCGCTTCTTATAATGTCGAGTTCAGCAGGAGCGCGACACCCGAACAGATCGGTGAGATGTTTAAGCCATACAAGCTTGACATCATCGGTTTCAACGAAGCTCCAGATGGTGACTGGACTGCTCGCGTTGGTAAGGTGCTGGGCATGCAATATAGTTTCGTAGGTAAGATATCTTCGGCAAATCACAAGGATAAGTTTAAGACGATTCTCAGTAGGACGCCGTTAGAAGGTGCTGAAGAACATAGGCTGACGGGCCGTGGCTGGAATCCCGCATCGGTTGTTCGAGCGATAACGAAGATCGATGGGATTACCCTTGCCTTTTACTCACTGCACATCTGCAAGTCGGGTCGGAGCGATGGCCATGCCCATAGCCTTGCGACCGAGGTTCTTCCCAAGGAGCCAACCGAAAGGGTGATCGTTGTTGGGGATTACAACAACAAACTTCGCGACGCTGCCATGCAAACGGTCGAGGCTGCAGGATTTCGGCCAATGTGGAACGATCTGGAGATAAACGTCACCAATGAATTTACATACAACGCCCAGGATCCCGCAAAGAACCTCGGTGTAATCGATCACATTTTGTTCAACAAGCTGTCTGGGGCGGAAGCAACAGACGGCGGAATTATCGAACAAGAAAATCCTTTGTCTGATCACAAGCCGATCTGGGCAGCGATCGCATTCCCCCGAAAACTTGAAAAGGTGAAGGGCTCTGAATAGATAGAGCGTTGACTGCAAGACGCCGTAAAGTGACAGACTGAAAATCACAAGAGTGCAGGCGTTGTCTGTCAACGTGGTTGTAAACGACTCGGTCGGGTGGGTTGTGGTATTTCGGCGGTGAGTCGCGTTACTTAGGGTAAAAGTTTCAGGTCATCCGCTGATAATTTATCGCTCTGGATTTCGATTCTTTGTTCCCTACCGTGCCCCCACTCAGGACGCAGCCCGGTACTCGTACTCGAATGGGCATGGCTGACAGTTCACTCATGAAATCGATCTGCAATAAATGATCTTAAAACGTTTCTGATTTTCGCAGCACTATTGTGCTCACTTGTTGCTGGATTTCTTCTCGCATTTGCTGTCGTTGCTATGGCGGGCATCGGTCGCCTCAATGACCGGTCGTTTATTCGTGCGTTTCAAGTGATTGATGGTGTAATACAAGACAAACAGCCGATATTCCTGTTCGGGTGGGTGGGATCCGCGGTTTCGCTGATTTTGGCGGCAGTTTTCGGCTTCTACGAAATCGTTGGTGCGGATCGATGGATACTGATCGCCGCCGCGATTGTCTATTTGCTCGGCGTTCAGCTTCCGACCGCTCGGATCAATATACCGCTAAACAATAGAATCCAGGCTCTTAACGTTGACCAAATGAATGACCAAGAGACGTCTTCTGCTCGAGTGGAATTCGAAGGCCAATGGAATCGTTGGAATGTCGTTAGAACGGTGGTTGCTACTGCCATCGCAATGATGCTGGATTTGCTATTACTGCGAATGTAGATTCCGATGACGGATGAGAACAAAATGGAGACCTGTCGCGATGTCGGGTGTTCCTTACCAGGAAGAATCGCGTCACGATTAGGTGATGTTAGAGCTCATGCAGCGAAAGTAGTTACTGCAGGCGTAATTTGAAAAATTGAGTAACTTAATGTGGTTGTGAATTTTGCCCGAAGTTTGCAGAGAAAATGATGCGAATTTCTTCTCTGTTGACCCTTGTAATTGCCGTGGTGTTTTTACTGACGCCATCGATCAATAACGGCTTATGGGATTGGTATTGGACAGCTCCTGTCTTGACAAAAATAATGTCCACACTCTTGGCTTTTTCAATCGGTGCGATCCTTGTTCGGTGTACTTGGGATAAACGGCTACAGGAGGTTCAAAAACGGACGTGGCGTAATGTTGCGTTTGTAGCATCCGGCTGCGCGATCGCACTTGTGATGTTCGGTATGGTGCTAATAGGGACACTCACGCCAGTGCCCGATTGGATGCGATCGATTGGTTTCGTGGCCTTTTTTACGGCTCTCATTGCTCGGGTTCTTGCGCATCTCTCGACCGATGATGATGCCATGGTGGAATCGCAATCGATGAATTAGGTGCGATTCGCGTTGTGTGTCTGTTTCGCTAAGTGCACCGTCTGGTCGGCCCGGTAATTGTGGCCGTTCTGCAGTAAATGAGAAGCTGGCATGTGGAGCTACATTTCAGCCTCTTCGGATGTGACTTTGTTTTCGCGAATCCAAAAATGTCAGTCGCTCAGCTTTACAATCAATTGATGTCCACCTGCGCGGATCGAACTCGAATCACTGATGCCCCGTGTTTATGGTCCGTTGATTAGTCTTAAGATCACGGCGATAGTTTCTGGATGCCGACTGCTTGCGTCTATCCAGATTTGGGGCGGTCGATAGTGGGCTCGCCTTGCCGCAGCAGTGGGGGCGGGCAAATCGAAAAAATTCGAGACCTACTGCTGGTTTGGATTTAGCGTATTATTTCGAGCAGCACCGCGGTTGTGCTGGAGCTGTGGTTATGGGCGTTTGCAAATGAAAATCAATTCCCGCTGCCAGCACGATGCGATCCTTCTGTAACTGGGGAAACGTTTTACGTGGATATTCGATCGAGTCTCGTAACGATAGTTGTATCGCTTTGCTTTCTAGGGTGTGTTGACTCCCCCATCTCTACTGATCCCAACGGTGTCGCTTCCGAAGAGTCAGGCCAGATCGTATCGACGGGACCCGATGATATTGCATCTGCTTCTGCGGACGAGATTCCACCATTTGGTTCAGATCGCGACACGTCAGATGCATCGCGCAAGGCGATTACATTAGCGGGGACAGTCTCAATTGAACTTCCGGAATCTACACCACTCGAAGTACTGCAAAAGGGCGCGATCGAAAGACAAGCAGATTCATATTTGCTCGTGATTGGTGATCCTGAAAAAGTTGAACGCCTGGCCATAACGGTGCTTCCACGAGTCCAGACGCAGCTCGACTGGGAATCTGCTGCCGATGAGTGGCAATCTGGTCTATCGACCAAGATGTCGAGAATGATACGCAGTGAAACAGCAACACTGAATGGGATGCGGGCGCGTCACTTAGTCGCTGAAGTTGACACCGGTGAAAACACATTGAGACTTGAAATTGACTACATGATGACCGCCAAACGGTCTTACACAGTTTCTTTGTCTGGTCCGTCGTCGAATGCAATTTCTGATGTGGCTTTGATTGAGGCACGAGAATCTTTCAAAATCACCGAGTAAGACTTGCCAAAGTAGGCATTGCATTCGGCACCACGGTGCCGAGTGGTTCGGAAGTCGAGAGCATTTCTCCGACGTCCCGGTGTAGATAGGCGTTATCCAACCTTGGAACATTTCGATGCGAAGCCATTTGATTCTAAGCTCCGTTTTTTGCATGCTGCTCTCGATTTCTGCTGCCGCGAAAGAAGATATTGGGGACCGTTCGCTCAAGCCGCTGCATCAGGCGATTGCTGGTCTCGTTACCCGGCATTATCCGAAGGCAACCTCGCACGTTTTTGAGCAGACCATCGGGTTCGAGTATTCGACGCGCATCTATGTCACGAAAGTCATCTCGAAGCGGCTCCCTGGTACAGAACCGCTGCTTGCTCCGGAACGCGGTCCAATGAAAGGTGGTGTCTGGTGCGAGATCTGGTGCCGTACAGGTGATCTGGTAACAGAGCCAGCCTATGCGAGAAGTGAGGGAGTGACGAAGCGAGAGTTTTTCAAAGAACACATTTACTATCCAAACGATAGTCGTAAGAGACATCACCTTATGGTCACCTTGCGACTTCCTTTAGAGACAACCAGCGAACACAAGCAGTTCGTTAAGGAGTTGCGTGTGTTGTTAAACGAGTTTGGTAAATATCTACCAGCAACGAACTGATAATCATCGCGACGTCGGGTTGCCGCGTTTTCTGAAATTTGAAATCGGCCATGGGCATCTGGAGAGGTATCAGCAGGATTTGGCCCGCATCAGTAAAGCCTTCCGCAAAGAACTTCCGGGAGGCGAATCTCGACCGGTCGTTTTCACCAGCTAGGCGCTTGGAACCACGGCCGCGAGCCTTTTATTGCGATGATCATGAAGCAAGTTGACGTGCTTGAGTCGTCGGCTCTGGTGACCACCGAGGGTCTGCAGGGAGAGGCTATGCGTTTTCTCCGCGAAGGCTACCGCGGCTTGGGCCGGCGCAACGCGAAGGCGATGAGCTTCTTGCTGAATTGAATTTGGCTGTGCTGGCCGCCAGTCTGATGCAGTTTGCTTTGGCGAAACTATCGCTTGTGCAGCGTGACGGACCGGACCAGCTTGGCACGTCCGCATCTCTCGGTTACCTAATATTAGGACCGGGTTTGGTCACCCTGTTGACACCGCTGCTGAATCGAAGGTACTCCGCCATATTTGATTCGGTAGGGTAGATGGTAAGACGTGAGGCAATGCAACGTTGAAAATTGTCTACTCTCGTGATTGATGTATCTTTTTCGCTACACCACGCTGTGGGGCAATCCTTCAAAACAGTGAGCAAAGAAAATGATCTGGTTTTTCATAATTTCGAGCGCTGTTTTTGTCTTCATGGGCATCGCGTTTCTGGTGGCGCCACAGAAATTGCTGTTTCTCATGCCAGAAGTGGATCAGCGACGCCTCATGGAGAGCGGTCCCTACCGCGTGATTGCGCGCATTGGTGGAATATTGTTGATCTTTGTCTGCGCGCCGCTGAATCTAATGATCGGACTGCTCCTTTTTGGTTTGAGTTCGATGCAGTGAGGGGAAGATCGTAGCGACGTTTTAGGAAGTCACCGGTGTGCAAAGGAATATTTTGAATCTCGATGAAAAATCTGTTGCGAAGACAGTAAGTCAGTTCATGTTTCCTTGTTGCGGTGTTGCATCGCACGAGTAGGAAAAATGATGAACCTCTCGCCACTGCTGATTCGAAGGCATGAAACGGGGATGTACAATCCGGCAAGCTCGAGTTCTTGGTTGCTCAGATTAGGAAGGGTCAGGTGCCAACTGAAAGAAATCAATACCAAGATGTCGCGTGGTCACCGTGGTTCGGCTTTTCTCGCATCTCTAGTTAAATCATAGGTGAATCAATGGTGTGATTGAGCGTTGCGGCAGCGCTGAAATTAAGGTGGTGGTGGTTCGGTGTTTCGTTGCGTGAGTGAATGGTCGGATGCCTGAATGGTGCTGCCGAATACAGACGATCCATTTACTGAACAAATTCCACACGGACGGCCTGAGTTGCAGTGATTCGTTCGATCCTTGGTTTTTGGCTGAGCACGTTGTCCACGCCAAAGCAGTGATTGAATTCTTTTCCTGTGTTGGACTTGTGGAGAGGTAGACTTCAAAGGATAAGTGCGGAAGGTTCAAGCTGAATTCACAGCGAAGAAAAAAACACTCGGTGCTGTGTCCCATCACCACCGCGATATGGCATGATCATGAAGTCTTGGTGTGAAGTGATCGATCGTGACCCAAGAGGTTGGATAGATGAATTTAAGGTCGCGGTGAAATGCATAGCCGCAAGATCTATGGAGCAAGACCTGAGGTATTCGACGATGGATCTCGTTTTGTTCTACTCCGAGTGGGACGGTAAAATGTGTTGTGGTAGGAGACTGAACGATGCGTTGCGAGCACTTGTTGTTGGTTTTCGTATTTGGGTTATTCTGTTGCCCTTTTCGAAATGTTCGAGCAGTCAAGCCGGAGCATGATGAATGCAGATCAAGCCGTTTCTTACCGAGCAATTCTTTGCACTCTATGAGTTCACTGCACCCCACGTATTGGCTTCTTCGGATTGTGAAACGACTTCGATCGCGGAATTGCTAGAACTGTCTGGCGGTTCCCTGCAGGAGTTTGGGGAGATGAGGCTGGGCTATACAGAGAGCCAGGGGAATCCAGAATACCGCCGGCTTGTTACCGACATGTATGACAACGTTGCGGCTGATGATGTTGTCATTCTGACATCGCCGGTGGAGGGCATCTATTTAACGATGCAGACTTTACTTGAAGCCAGTGATGAAGTGATTGCGCTGAGTCCGGCTTATGATGCGTTGCACCACGTGGCTGATCACTTATGCGGCAAGATGCGGTCGTGGGATTTAGTGCCAACTGAAACAGGTTGGAAAATTGATTTCGATCGATTGGAGTCAATAGTCAATTCGAACACCCGATTGATCATTGTCAACTTTCCACACAATCCATGCGGATATCAACCGAGTCCGAGCGAATTCGAACAGTTGGTGGAAATCGCCCGAAGCAATGACTGCTGGCTGTTTTGTGACGAAATCTACCGTGGCTTGGAAGTGGAATGGCGGCGCGAGCCGACGCTTCCGTCCGCGGCCGATGTTTACGAAAAAGCGATCGTGCTTCATGGGTTGTCGAAAACCTATGGCTTGCCGGGATTGCGAGCCGGTTGGTTGATCGTTCGCGACAAAATGATCCGGGAACAATTGATTGGTTGGAAGCATTATACGACGATTTGCCCCGCCGCGCCCACGGAATACTTGTCCATACAGGCTTTGACTGTTCGCGATCAGCTTGCAGAACGTAGTCGCGCGATTGTTCGCGATAACTTGAGAATCTGTGCTGATTTTATGAAACGGCATTCGGCGTTTTTGCGATGGCGTCCCCCAACAGTTGGCTCCACCGCGTTGGTTGAAATTGATTTTGCGCAATTGAATGGTAATCAAACGCAAGTCTTTGCGAATGCGACAGACTATTGTCACGACCTAGCGAAGAGCCATGGGGTGCTGTTATTGCCTGGCGCGTGTCTCGGTTGTGACGATCGTTTTGTTCGCATCGGATTGGGGCGGGTGAGTTTTTCAATTGCATTAGCAGCGTGGGACGCAACACTCTCATCGAACGCCGATGTGTCCGAACCGTTGAAAAGCGGCTGATGCGGTCTTGAGATTTGCTTCTAGTCGGCAACGCCTCTCTTTGTGCGGTTGCGTTCTTTACAGTACCTGCGAGCCGTGTCCGATGTGTATGTCGGCCTGTATTTGGGCCGAATTGGATGCCGTGGTCTATGGCGTGTCGCGATGGAAGATGCGAATCGGTACTGTCCGCAGTCATCAGATATGACACCCTGGGAACTTACAGACCGGTCTCGTCTTGGTTTCTCATGCGATTTGTTTCCGCACGTTGAGCGTGGGCTCTGCCAGCAACTTTTTTTACATTGTGACCAGGTGCGAGCGAAACGTGGCCTGCAGTTACCACCTAATCGTGGAGAGTCTTTGGCTTAAGGATCGAGGTCGGCGAATGTTTCTTGAGCATTTTCTCGAAATTCAAAGACCATGCAATAAAGACCATGTAATGTTGTACGCAATCGAATGCGGGTAATCGAACATGGACAAACCGGGCATTGAGAGTTGGCCGGTTATGCTCGGCTGATCCGACTCGGGGTAGCAGAGGTCGTGAGTTGTGGCTGTCGTATTGGAACCACAAATTAAAGGTAAGCTCCATGAATCCATACGAACCGCCAGCCACGGTTGATGAAAGTTTGGTTCGCGAGCTCCAGTCCATTCGTGTGGGGAGCGAGGAAACCGATACGGTCTTCATCTCATCCTCTTTGTGGAGGGGTGTTGAGACGTTCGTGCGAGATGCGGAAGGGAATTCGGGGCCAGTTCATCGTGGCCCAGTGGAACTCAAAGTTGGCAAAGATAAAGTTCACACGGTGCGAATCGCGGTAGGTAATGGGGGGGAGGTGAATGCCTATGTGGATGACGCTTTGGTTGGTGCCGACTTATTCGCCAAGCTGCGGATCAGGATTTGGCAGTTTGTGTCAGGTTTCATATTCATCGTTGGAGCAATAACGACCATCGCGATGCTTTGCTTGGCGAAGATATTTCTAAGTTAATGCCAGTAGAGTTGGCAGCATTTAGGGAATTGCATCGAACTGCGAATTGCCCGATGTTGCCAAGGTTATTGGCCATGGAAGTTGAGGGGAATTTCTGACACAAATGTGCTAGCTAAGACGATTTTTGTACAAATAGTTTCAAATCAACCTAATCAAATGTCTTGGCCTGTGTCTTCTCGATAGACAACCGCTTACAGCTATGTTTTTCAGTTCTGCTAGTGCGAGTTTGAATCGAGAATCGTTGGAGAGTGAGGCGATGGGCGTGCAGCGTGGTTTGTTCACCCAAATCATTGCATCGGTTCAGCTCAGTAAGTTTCGGCCAGTGGCCAACCCGGTACACATTCATCAATTAATCGATCTGGAGTCCCAAATGTTCTATCGTTTTTCTCTACTATTCTTGGTCACGGCCGTCGTCCTATGCCCCAACGCGAGGGGCGAAAAAGTTGACATGTCGCCCAAGGAATTACGGCAAACAGCGACCGATGTCGTTGTTGGTAAGGTCGTCCGCGTTTACGAACGCACCGAGGCAGAGGGTGATTGGAACTACACTCGGTTTATCGCTGAGATCCGCGTCAACGCAGTCGAAAAAGGTGAAGCTGTTGAACCGGATGGTTTAGTGTATGTTCGGTATTGGAAGCGTCGTTGGGTCGGAGGCGGGCGAGGCCCGACTTCCACATCCGGTCATCGTGGTCTGCCCAGGGAAGGAGCGACACTTCGGGTTTATCTAGCGCAGAATGCTTACGATGGATTCACTCGCACGAATGAGGATGGTGGATTCAATGTTATCGGAGCAAACGGCTTTGAGAAAATTGAAGTGAAGCCGAACAAGTAGGCACGCAAAACCGCTCGGCGATACAGTTCGAATCGAAGTTTTGGTGCTTGGTTCTATGTACGGTGCCACGCGTGAAAGATGGGTTTTCGCGGCACGGACAAGAACATATCGTGTTCATTGATGTCGGCTGAGGCGGGTAGAGTCGGTACACCGCGATCGGCGAGACTTGTCTTCGGCCGCCATCCAGTTTATTCACCACACGGGGCCTTACCGTCCTGCTTTCGAATTCGGTTGAAAAACGGTTCGGCCATGGTGCAGAATGATCGTTGGAACCGTTTGAGAAGAATTACCAATCAGCCAATCGTAGGGCAGCGCGGAAATGTTCGGATTCCTTAGGCCGGTCGGCAGCGTTACGTTAGCTCAAAACGAGGTTTAGTGGAGATACGCTATGGTGCGAGCGCACCAGTTTTTTAGGCTTCTCGCCTTATGGTGTTTGTGTTGTCTCGGGTGTCAGGATCAGCCGTCACCGGCTATCGATGGGCTTTCCGGCAATCAAGCATCTGTAATTCGTCAGCAGTCTGAAGGTAGCGAGCAGTCTGGGGCAAGGGATGCGGGTGCGAGCGGAGTCGATGTCATGGATGAAAACGATGTGACCGTTGTAACGCGTGAGGATCTTGATCAAAAACTTGCGAGATTAAGCAATGTTTCAGGCTGGCACTATGGAGAGCGAACCCCCGGGGAGCTTGCAGGAACGTGGGTTTTAGCTGATGGCGATGGGGCGCCCTTGGTCTTTGGGGCCAACGGCTCTTTCCGGCAAGACTTTAATGGCCACCTGACGACGGGCCTGTATGCGATCTCGGACAGCGGCCGAATCGTTACGTTTTCTAAATGGAATGACATTGGCCTCGGTTCCCATTTTTGGTTTGATGGAAAAACAATCATTGGCCCCAAGGGCCCCTTACCGAAAGTCGAGTGGGTGCGGGAAGAATTGATCGAGTGAAGTTTGATTCTGAGTGAGACCCAGCAATCAAATGCGGTCTAGAGCGTCACTGCGATCAGATTCCCGCTTGATGACATTTGGGGTGGCCAATTTCTGGCGTAGTCAAGTTCGAGAGTTTCCACGCAGTGCGAGTTTTGGAATCTGGTCTCAACTCTTTCGCAGCATCCAGTGAACCAAGCAGTCGGGGTGTTACGCGATTAGGCAACCCGTGCATTTCGAATATGAATATCACTGAAAGTCAGATCCGTGTGGGGCAACTGCTGGCTACATAACACTTGGTATCGCTTTCTCACGATATGCTTGGGATTTAGGCGGTTCCAGGGATCCTGCGCACCTCGTATTCTACCGTGGAAGCTGCTGGTTAAATTTGTCCCAGTGACTTGTCGAAGATGGCTGGAATCAGGGATTTGGTTCACGTGCCTAGCATGATGCGACGGACGTCGCATCATGGAACAGACCGGATTTCTAGCAAGAGAGTCGCAAGCGAGTGCTAATGAAACTCAATCCAAAACTCCCGCCCTGGCTAGCGTTTCCGTTAATGTTTGCAGCAGCGCATGCGATCCTTGTGCTCGCCTCCATGCTTCTCTTGATGACACCATTTTGGCTGATTGGGACGATGCTGTACCAATGGTTGTTGGTTGCGAATGTTCTTGTCTTGTCCCGATATTGGGATGGCGAGATCACAACATTGTTGGTGCTCGGGTCACTGCAGTGGGCGTTAATCGGCCTGCTTGTTGCGATTATTGGCCGCAAGGTCAGGGGATCGAATTGAAGAATGGCGGTGGTATGGAGCAGCAGGCAGCGTGGACGCTTTTGCACCGATTGCTTCATTGTGGTGGTTCAATTGTCTTGCGATTGTGAAAGTTGGTTTGGGGTCTCTGCCTGCCGGGTCCGTCATATGGACGAAATTTTAGGTGGTGCCTAGCAAATGAACCGTGTGGCAAACACGGACGCAATTCGGCATGAATCAATTTTGATGTTCATTGGAATGAACGCCGTGATTTGTGCAATCGATTCATGCCTTTGTTCGGAGACCGGGTACGCTGCGTTCTCAAACATACCGCCGTTGTTTTTCCCGGATCTCTCAGTGTTGGGTGCTGGGATGATTTTCGTCCCTTTCTTTACTTCTCCAGTATTTGTCGCGATGAGTGTTGTTTCTTATCGCTCGCCGCCCCTGTCCTGCACGATCGCCTTATTTTTTGGTATCCAATTCACGGTGTTTTTATCGACATTTCCTTGTGGAGAAACGGAACTCGGTTTGTGTCCGTGGTCGCAATCATCGCTCGACTTGTGTCGATCGCATGGTACATAGCTGTCATTTGCGGATGCGCGTCAGCGTCCGTATGAGGCAGATTCGCAAACTCACTCCGGACGACTAGTCGGCTGCGGCGTTTACCGCAGTTCAGATCGATTACCTTAGCTAGGGTGGTGTCTTGATAATGTGATCATGATCGCTGGCTGGTCATCGCGTTGTTACACTGGAGGGTGCCTTTTCGCATTCCGTGTTGACGCGGTGTCTTTGTGTAACGGGATGCACGCAGACAATCTGAACAGATGATTCGTAGTCCCGTGAAGAAAGATCCTCGATGAGTAAGAGCTTAGCTTGGTTGTGTGGTGGATTGATGGTCATGGTTAGTGGTTTTGCGACAAGCCGTGCTGAGGATCCCAGCGAAGCGTCGCAACAAACGATACGCGAACTTGATGCCTATTGGGGTCGGGTATCCAAGAGTGTCAAGGAAGGCGATTTTGCAGGTTATTCTGCAACCTGCCATCCGCTGGGTGTGTTGGTTTCTGGGATCAAACAAGCGAGTTACCCGTTGACAGAGGCGCTCGCTAAATGGAAAGAAGGATTTGACGATACACGGGCGAAACGAATGCAGGCGTCGGTGGAGTTCCGATTCTCACAGCGGCTTCATGATGCAAAGACTGCACACGAAACAGGAATCTTTCGGTACGCTACCTCGCGCGACGGAGAATCATCCATTAGTTACATCCACTTTGAGGGGCTGCTGCAAAAATCAGAAGCTGGCTGGCAGATCATGATGGAATACCAAAAGTCGATCGCCACCGAAGCAGAATGGACGGCGCTGGCAACCAAGCGTGCCCCTCGAAAGTGAGCGATTGATCGATGGTGAGTGATTCGATCGGCGCAGGTCACCATGGTGTACAGACAAGATTGATTTGGACAATTTCATTCAAGTTGGTTTTCAACTCACTCACATGTTCACTGCCCTGCTCTTCTGGGCCGCTGCTCTTCTGGCCCGCTGCGAGATTCGGTTCGACCCACCATTGCAGTCGGATTTGCCGCTCGTTCTAGCAAGCAGCGCAAGGCCCAAGCCCTTCGGCCGTCCGGTGAGTGGTTTTCGAGGGTGATCTTTAGCGGCAACTCGAGGTGATCTCACTCTTCTAGTGGCTGGAAGGGAGAGTTTTGTGACATCCGGGAATTACTCCTGTTAGCATATTTAGCAGGTGATCGTGAACCGTTTCCGCGTGGCTGAAAGCGGGGCGAACGCACCGCTGCCGTGCGATGCGGCAGTATCGAGTAAGAGTTCAATGTGTCGGTCATAGCATGGGATCGGAATGACGAGTCGAGAAACGTGATGTCACTGCAGTGTTTTTTTCCTTCGAAGCTGTTTGGCTTTTTGAGCTTGAGTTGCGGATGGTTGATGGGCCTGTACGCTGGGGTGATGCCCGCGGCGGCGCCGATTGAGTTTAGCAAACAGATAGCACCTATTTTTGAACGGCATTGTGTCCGCTGTCATGGAGCAGGAAACCGCAAGGGCGATGTGTCTCTGGCGACCTCTGCAGATCTGCAATCAAATGAACTTGTGATCGCTGGTGAGCCAGATAACAGTCACCTGATTGACTTGGTTACTGCACAGGACGGCGAATTGCCGTCGATGCCGAAGGAGGCGGAACCGCTTTCTGAAGCCGAGGTCGACTTGCTGCGGCAATGGGTTGAGGAGGGCGCGAATTGGCCTGCGGGGATTGTCTTGAAAGAAATGGCAAAGGCCGATCAGTCGTGGTGGGCGTATCAACCGCTGAAAGTGATGGATCAGTCCATCGACGATTTTATTCGTGCAAAACTGCAAGAGCATCATTTGACGATGAGTCCTCGCGCGGATCGGCGTACGCTGATACGACGGTTGTCGTTTGATCTTCATGGCTTGCCGCCATCGCCAGAGAGCGTTGAAGCGTTTGTGAACGATAGCGGACAGAATGCTTACAAGCGGCTTGTTGATGAGATGCTGGCATCATCAAACTACGGTGAGCGGTTTGCGCAGCATTGGCTGGATCTCGCCCACTACGCAGACACGCATGGTTTTGAACGTGATCAGCGGAGAGATCATGCGTGGCGTTATCGTGACTACGTGATCCGTTCATTGAATGAAGACAAGGGTTACGACCGCTTCCTGCAAGAGCAGATCGCGGGTGACATCTTGTGGCCGGATGACGAGCAAGCGGTGATCGCAACCGGTTTTCTGGCCGCTGGTCCATGGGACTTTGTGGGACAGGTGGAAACGAAGAGTCCCGTATTGCGGCGAGCAGCACGATCCTTGGACTTGGACGATATGGCAATGCAGGTCATAACCGCCACGATGGCGATGACGGTCAACTGTGCGAGGTGTCATGATCATAAGCTCGACCCTATTTCACAACAGGAGTATTACCACATTCGTGCTGTCTTTGCGGGAGTCAGGCGTGAGGATCGAGTGGTCAGTGATGCCGCGCTTGAGAAATATGAGATCCGCAAGCAAGAACTGCTCGATCAACGGAACAAGCTTGACTATGAATCAGGCTGGCTTGCCGGTGAGGGGGTGGATCTCGCGGATATTGTTGGTGGTGGAAACGGATTTGGGACGGGGACTTTTCGCAATGCCATCGATCCACGCAGTGCGAAGGTTCAAACCCGGGACTTCGGTAAGCTCGGCAATGTGGTATCGAATCATTTTTCGCCGTCGGCGTTTGAGTTTATTGATGGCGTCTTCGTCCCAGATGGCGGCAATGGGGAGATTGAGTTGCCTGTCAGTTCCACTGGCATCATGATCACTGGCTTACCGAAGACATCGGGCAATGCATGGGACATGATCCGTAACGGACCAGTTGCGAGTCAGCATTCACCGGAGTTGGGTGGGATCGATTTCACAACAGACGGGCATAGTCTGCTGGGATTGCATGCGAATGCCGGGATCACGTTTGATTTGAAGGCGATGAGGCGAGCATTACTGGCCATTGATGAGCTTGCCGTTTCAGAGAATTCTCAGGCCGAAGAGCATGCCGGTGCTGCTTTGCGTCTGACTGCCAACGTTGGTTACTTTGGTGCGGTGGGTGGTCACTGCGCCGATGTCTGGTTATTCGTGGACGGTCGGAAAGTGGCCGAG
>JBMYRF010000006.1:0-25141 GCA_049602075.1 Rubripirellula sp. | reverse complement strand
AGAGGCGACGCGTAGGCGAATCAGCGATCTGAAGAAAAAACGACGGCAAATCGATCATGAGCTCGAATTACTCGGGCCACCCCCCCGGTTCTTTGGCGTGGTAGCCACAAAAGAAAAGGCCGATGTGCGATTACTGACACGTGGTAATCCGGAAACACCAGCGGGCGACTCGCTGTCCCCAGCTGCTTTTTCAGCACTGACAATGCTGGATCCTCACCTAGGGACGGTTGAAACCGGTCAAGGTGAGCGTCGAGCCGCGCTTGCTCGCTGGGTCACTCATCCAGACAACCCATTAGTTCGTCGAGTGATCGTTAATCGGCTTTGGCAGTGGCACTTTGGTGTCGGTCTGGTGGACACTCCAAGTGATTTTGGGTTTGGTGGCGGTCGGCCTTCACATCCTGAATTGTTGGACTGGCTTGCTGAAGAATTATTGCGTCAGAATTGGTCACTCAAAGCGATCCATCGATTGATTTTGACCAGTGACGCGTACATGCAAACGAGTCATGTGCAAGAACAGGTGTTTTCACAGGTGCAGGGTGTTGAGCAAGGCGTCGATTTGGTGCGACCGATGGAGACCGACGCTCAAAACCGTCTGCTTTGGCGGCAGAACCTGCGACGTATAGAAGCGGAAGTGATTCGAGATTCGGTGCTGTTTGTCAGTGACAAATTGAATCCGAAGCGTGGCGGTCCTGGTTTCGAAGATTTCACTTATCAAGATGCGTACGCGCCGATTTACACCTACGTCACCGCCGACGATCCAGCGGTTTGGCGTCGCAGTATCTACCGGTACATCGTCCGTACCACCCCCAATCGTTTTCTGACAACACTCGATTGCCCCGATCCCGCGAACCTGACTCCCAAGCGATTGGCGACGACTACGCCCCTGCAGTCACTCGCTCTTTACAACAATGAATTCATGATTCGGCAAGCTCGGTACTTTGCTGAGCGAATCAAACAACAGGTCGGTGAAGAAACGGTTGCCCAAGTCGCATGTGCGTTTGGGCTCGCGTTTGGGCGACAGCCCACTGTCGAGGAGACTCGTCTTGCGGTGGAGCTTGTCGAGAAACAGGGACTGTTTACCTTGTGTCGATCACTCTTTAATTCAAACGAGTTCGTCTATGTCGATTGATATTCTCAACACAAGACGGCACTTCTTGCGATCCGCCGGTGGTGGGTTTGGCGGTCTCGCATTGACAGCGATGCTGAGCGGGGAAAGCTTTGCACGCCCGCATCACACTGCCAAGGCGAAGCGTGTGATTCAAATCTTTTGTCCTGGTGGCATGAGCCAAGTCGATACTTTTGATTACAAGCCTGAACTCGAAAAGCGGAATGGGACTCCCTTTGACCCTGATGGCAAGCTGCAGTTTTTTGCATCCAAACCTGGTAATTGTCGCGGCAGTTTTTGGAAGTTTCGCAAGCACGGGCAGTCTGGTTTGTGGATGAGCGATCTCTTCCCAAAACTCGCCAAGTGCGTTGATGAGATGGCGTTCATTTACTCGATGCACAGCAAGACGGCGCTGCACGGGCCGGCGTGCTTCATGATGAATACTGGATTCACGTTGCCCGGTTTTCCTAGCATGGGGTCATGGGTGACCTACGGGCTTGGCAGCGAAGCCGATGACTTGCCTGCCTTTGTTGTGTTGCCGGATCCGCGTGGTCTTCCACCGGGCGGCATGATTAATTGGGGGGCCGGTTTTCTACCTGCTGAATATCAGGCGACTGCACTCGATACCACGAACTCGGAACACCCTATCGCCGATCTGTTTCCACCCAGTGATGTTCCCGAGATTACCGCGGCCAATGATCAAGCGGGTTTGAAATTTTTGCAAAAAATCAATCGCCTGCATCAGGAAACGCGACGTGATAATAGTGAACTCGATGCCCGCATCAAGGCGTATGAAATGGCGGCCCGCTTGCAGCTTAGTGCGCCCGATGCCATGGATTTGAGCAAAGAGACCACTGCTACCAAACGGCTTTACAGTCTTGACCACCCAGAAATCGGCCCATTTGGGCGGCAGTGTTTACTTGCCCGGCGTCTTGTGCAGCGGGGTGTGCGTTTCGTGCAAGTCTATTGTGGTGCAGAGAATACCACCGCCAAAAAGATTCGTCCGAACTGGGACAGTCATGAAGATTTGAACCGCGATCACGGGTATTGGGGTGCCGTTCTGGATTCCGGAGCATCCGCGTTACTGAAAGATCTGAAGCAACGAGGAATGCTCGACGATACACTCGTTATTTGCACGACCGAGTTTGGGCGGCAACCAGCTTCCCAAGGTGGTGTCGGCAAGGGCCGCGATCACAATGCGGGGGCTTTCACGTCTTGGCTTGCTGGCGGTGGCGTTCAAGGTGGTGTTGGGTACGGGGCCACTGACGAACTAGGTTATCAAGCAGTTGAAAATCCAGCTTATAGCTATGATTTGCACGCGACCGCCCTGCACCTTTTGGGTGTCGACCACACGCGTTTAACCTTCTATCACAATGGAATCGAGCGACGGCTGACGGATGTCCATGGACATATCATCAAAGAGGTTTTGAGATGATTCTGGAAACAGGCCTCCTCCTTGCAGCGATCGCATTCACGGTGGGTGAGCCTGATTCACCGGTGGTGGAATGGCATTTCGATGCCGAAGAGGTGACTCCGTTGACCGCGAATGGCAACGTGAAGCGTGATCAAGCTGGGCCGCGGCCGCCGGAGTTTCCCGATCTGGCGGATAATAACAACGCGGTGCAAATTGATTCCACTGCTTACTTGTCTGCAGCCGACTACGGTTCCGATAGTGACTTTGATTTTAGCAACGGCGATGCCATCACGATCGAAGCTTGGGTGAACCCGACTCTCCTTCGTGCGGGTCAAGTCAGCTATGTCATCGGGAAGGGGCGAACCGGATCGCCAAAGTTTTCCCGTGACAACCAGAATTGGTCTTTGCGGGTAGTTGGTGCCAAGGACGAAGCGAAACTGAGTTTTCTATTCGCAACAAAACTTTCAAAAGGCGAAGCACACTGGCATCGCTGGGATTCGAAGGATGGTTTTCCAGTAAATTCGGGTTGGCATCACATTGCCATTGCGTATCGCTTTGGTGATCCAAAAACGATTTGTGGTTGGATCAATGGCGAATCGACGCAAGGGGTTTGGAGTTACGGCGGCGCCACGAGAGAGCAGCCGATTGTCGATGATGACGAGATTCGAATTGGTAACGGCTTTGTCGGAATGCTTGACGCGATTGCCATTCATCGTGATCTGCTGAATGATGAAACAATCGCGTCGCGTTTCAATCGCGTTGGCGAACCACGGGTTGTCAAACGTGCCGCAGAAGTGATGCCTGAATTTGCGGATGTTCCCCAAGGTCAAGTGTTGGTTCAGTTGTGCGAGGGAATGCCAGCCTATGATCGCTGGTTAAACAACGGCGAAGTATGGCCGGCAGAGTCGGTGCGTTGGGTCGGGGATCGATTCCTGCTGCCACGAATTCCGTTGCAATATGATGCGTGGGGAATTCGGACGGGTTGGAAGGGTCCCGTGTTGTTGCGAATGGTTGCCGACGTTCAGCTGTCTCCTGGCCATCAACAATTCATGATGCGGGGTCGTGCCCTTGGTCGTTTGTGGGTTGATGGCAAAGTCGTCACGCGAACAGAACCGATTACGAAAAGTCCGCCCGATGGTGAAGAGCCGGTTACGCCAATCGCCGAGCCGCCAATCGAGGGAGCCCGCGTTCATGGTTACCATCAACAGGAAGTATTTGGAGAGGCGACGATTCAACCAGATCGTACCGGCAAAACACGTGTGGTTTTGGAACTTGTAGTTGGCGGAAATAAACATCGCACAGAGACCGGTGAGGTTTGTGTGGCGATACTCGCCGAAGATGGAAAGTCGTACCAACTGCTTGGCACTGGAGCAAACCGGGTCCCCTTAACAGATGCCGCGATTGAACCGCTTCTGTCTTCGATTGAAGCATCGTTGGCAAAATTTGACGATCAAAGGCGTCGGCAGGCCTCTAAGTCCCAGGATTCCTTTTGGAATGACCGTCACAAGCTTGCGCGAGTTTGGGCGAACGAAAACCCTGTTTCGTCGCCGCCCAGCGGGTCGCATCCGATTGATGCGTTCGTCACGTCAAAAATTGAACAAGCAATCGTTGCTTCGTCTACGGTTGATGCCAAGCAAGCGAAGCATTTCTACGGAAACGTGCTGCCGATCCTTCGCGAGAATTGTTTTCGGTGTCATGGGGAAAAGAACAAAGGTGGTTTGAAGCTAGACTCCCATCGCGCATCACTTCGAGCGGGAGATTCTGGCAACGCCGCAATTGTTCCTGGTGACCTAGACGCGAGTGAACTGATCGTTCGCATTCGAGCTGGTGATATGCCGCCCACCGATGGTGGTTTACCAGAACCGGCGATTGAACTGTTGGAGCAATGGGTTCGATCCGGTGCGGTGTGGCCCGCGCCACCCTTGGATCAGACTGAGGTTGTTTTGTCACCGAAGATCAGCGATGCCTCTTTCTTGCGGCGAATCTATCTCGATACGATCGGAGTTCCACCAACCGAGGATGCTGCGAGAGCGTTTCTGGCTGATGAGACGCCCGGTAAACGCGACCGCCTGATCGAGAGCCTGTTGGCAGATAAACGGTTCGCTGACGGGTGGATGAGCTTTTGGCTCGATCTGCTCGCGGAGAATCCAACGCTGATCAATGCTTCGCTTAACAGCACTGGACCTTTTCGATGGTTTTTGTACGACTCACTGCGAGATCAAAAGCCGCTCGATCGACTGGTGACAGAATTGATCCTGATGCGTGGTGGTGCCGCGGAGGGTGGGAGTGCGGGTTTCGGAATCGCCGCGGAGAACGATGCTCCCTTCGCTGCCAAGGGGCATATCCTTGCGTCCGCGTTTCTGGGGATCGAAATGCAGTGTGCGCGGTGCCATGATTCGCCGTATCACGATACGACACAGAAAGACCTTTACTCGCTGGCGGCGATGTTGAGTCGTAAGCCTGTGACCGTTCCCGCAACTAGTCGGGTGCCGGCTGCGTTTTTCGAAAATCAAAAAATCCGACAGTCATTGATCCAAGTCACTCTTGCGGCGAATCAGGCTGTACCTGCCGAATGGCCATTCGCCTCGGTAACGGGGGTTTCCGATAACAAGGAAATTGATCGGCTCATGCGAAAGCCGACTGATACGCGCGAGCGACTGGCCGCGTTGATGACCGCTCCACAGAATTCGCGTTTTTCTAGGGTGATCGTTAATCGAGTCTGGAAAAAGTTGATTGGCGCTGGCTTGGTGGAGCCGGTGCACGACTGGCAAGGCCAAACCGCAAGTCATCCACAGTTGCTCGATTGGTTGGCGAGTGAGTTGATCACGCACAACTTTGATCTTCGTCACATCGTGCGTTTGATTGCCTCTTCAGACACGTACCAGCGTGCGGCCGTTGGAAAGAACCTTGAGGCATCGGCCCCGCTGCGGTTCTTCAACGCACCCGAACGACGCAGTTTGACAGCCGAACAGATTGTCGATTCACTGCACCATGTCACAGGGCAGCCGATTGACGTGGAGGAATTGACTTTTGTGCATGACGGACGTCGCGAACTTGGCAAACGCCAGACATTAGGTAAGCCGACACGGGCTTGGATGTTTGGTGATTTAAAAAACGAACGTGATCGACCAAGTCTCTCGCTACCGAAGGCGCGAGCAGTCGTTGATGTGCTGGAAGCGTTCGGGTGGACCGGCGCAAGGCAAATGCCGATTGCGGAGCGAGAATCTGATGCGAATGTTCTCCAGCCGAGTGTGCTGGCCAACGGTACCCTGTCCGTTGCATTGACCCGGGCGTCGCATCAAAGCGAAATGGCAGATCTCGCTGTCGCAGTAGCGACGCCCGATGCGTTGGTCGATGCTCTCTTTCTGCGTTATTTCAGCCGCCGCCCCAAGCTGGCAGAACGAGAGTCATTCACAAGCTTGCTGTCGGTTGGTTTTGACTCACGAATTGTGCCTACTGCGAGGGTCAAGCAGGTCGATAAGCTTCCACGCTTACCCCAGGTGACATGGTTCAATCACGGCCGAGCGAAGGCTAACGAAATACAGTTGGAAATGGAGCGGCGCGTAAACGCTGGGCCACCCCCTGACCCTCGATTGTCGACAGAGTGGCGGGTTGTCTATGAAGACGCGTTGTGGAGCCTGATCAATCATCGTGAATTTGTCTGGATGCCGTAATGAAAAGTGAGAAATCAAACAATAAGTCCTCAGCCTCGCTCAATCGCCGACAGATTTTGGCAATGGGTGGAGCAGTTGGTGGAGGCTTGGCGTTACCCCAGCCAGGACGCGGCGATGAAAAGCTGATTGTGGGTCAGGCCGAGCATGTGGTTTCGATTTGGTTGGGAGGTGGGATGGGGCAGATCGATACATTCGATCCCAAAAGAAAAGGTGACCCAAAGAAGAAACTAGCGGGCGCCTACTATGACTCTATCGCAACGGCGGTTCCTGGAGTTCAGTTGTGTGAACACCTGCCGCAGCTCGCACCCCTGATGGATCGAGTTACCGCGGTGCGGAGCGTCCACCATGAGATGATCGATGAACATGCCGCAGCGACCAACCGAATGCACACCGGACGGCCAATTAGTGGAACGATTACCTATCCATCGCTGGGGTCGATCATTGCACACGAACGAGGTGCGGCTGACGAATCCGTTCCCAAATATGTTTTGATCGGCTACCCAAACGTGACCCGCGGTCCCGGGTTTCTTGGCACACGTGACAGCTATTTGTATCTGACCGATACCAATCAGGGACCAGCTGGTCTGACTCGGCCGGATGGCATCACCCCGCAAAGGCAGTCTAGGCGGAAAGAGTTTTTGGCCGCACTGAAACGCAACGCTGACCCTACGATTGATCAACGACTGCTCGATTATGACGCTGCCATCGAACAAAGTTTGAAATTGAGCAGTCCAGATTTTATGGGTGTCTTTGATTTAGATCGTGAGCCGGCCGATCTTCGCGGTCGTTACGGTGGTGAATTTGGACAACGCTGCCTGCTAAGCCGCCGATTGATTGAGCGTGGTGTGTCGTTCATTGAAGTTTCGCACAACCTCAACTTTCTAAATGGGATTGGCTGGGACGTGCACAACGAAGGTATTTTGAATCAGTACCAGCTCATCCGCGAATTAGACACGGCGGTCGCCACGCTGCTCTCTGATCTCGAAGCAAAAAAGATGTTGGAAAAGACACTGGTCGTCATCACGACTGAATTCGGACGGCCTCCGGAATTCGATAGCGGTGGTGGGCGAGGGCATCAAGGAACGGCGTTCAGTTGCGTTCTTGCAGGGGGCGGTTTATCGCACTGCGGAGCTTGGGGCGAAACAGATGAACTCGCAAAAAAAATCGTTTCTAATCCAGTCAGCGTTCCAGACCTTTTTGCGACGATCTGCGCTGCGGTTGGTGTCGATTACCGGAAAAATCTTTACGATGGGGATCGCCCTGTTCCGATCACTGATAGGGGCAATCCCATCCCGAGATTGTTTACCTAGCGAAAGTTACGTGAGCCACCGCCGATACTTGAAAGAGTTTGGTCCATTCTTCGCTTAGGGGATCAAAACGCACAATTGCGGTATCCAGGATTCGGTGCTTTCAGCCAGTAATTGAATGAAACCCAAGGTCCCGCTGAGTCAGATCTACGTGGGGTAGATCTCCTGAGCAGTGATTACTGACGAGTGATTACTGACGAGTGATTACTGACGAGTGATTACTGACGAGTGATCACTAACAGTGATTGCCTGAGCGGCTGCGAATAACGGACCTGAATGAACGCGGGGACCGCGGTCGCAGGAAGTTACTTGGTGATGGAGTGGTCCCGTTTCGGTGAGTTCACCAAGTGCCAGTGCATCTTGATTGCTTGCGAGAGAGCCGATAGGAGGTTCTCTTTCATTTCTCGAAAACTTTGCCATGCAAAGCTAGGATTGTTGAGGTGAGTGAAGTAAGCTCATTTTCTCCCTGTCGAACGCTCGCCGCAGGCGGGGAACGGTTCCGGATTCCAGCTCAGCTTTCTTCACCCCCAACGACCAGAGTTTCCGACAAGATGCAGCACGAAGACCTTTCCGCACGCAATGCAATGCAGTCGTCGCTCGGATGCTTTTTCAAGGTATGCGGCGTCAGTCTTGCGGTCATGATCCTGCTTGCTTTAGTTCCAGCCTGGATATATGGGGTCAATTCCCATCATGACAGTCCAGATAGCGTCTGGCCGCCACGGGCGCAGTCACTGATTCCACCGACGGCTACCAACATCACCCTGCATCGCGACTTTCTTGACTGCTATGTGACTTACACGGTCGCGGAGAAGGATCTCAACGCCTTTCTCAATGAGCGTTTCGCTCGCGACGGTGAAGTGATTGACTCATATGCCGAAAGAAGCCGTCCGAATCCCAACGAGATTGGTAAGGCGATCGGCAGGCTTGGATTTGTTGTGACCGGCGAGACGGTCACCTATTACTACATGACAAGTAACGGAGCTGGCTCGGCTTACTTTCATGACCCGGCCACCGGCTTGACTTACCAAGATTCGGCATACTGGTAGATCGTTTGATCAGTGTAAAATGCATCGCAGCCGTCCGTGGTCGTTACGACAAACACCTGTGTTCGAGTTTGCAGGGGTTGATATCATTTTGCTTTGAAACCAGTTAACTTCGCAGCTAGGCAGCACCGGTAATCTGTTCAAGCCGAGGCACCTGCAGGAAGGTCCGGTTGCTGCTGGAAAGGTATTTTTCAAGCGTCTGACCGAGGCATTTTGTTTTCGTCCAAGTTGTCTTTTTGCTCGCTCGGACTGCTAGCGTTAAGACGTGCTTTCCAGTCATGAGAAACGCTGGTGGACCTCTTGAACTCTGAATTTCGGCCCAGGATAAGCTTTTTATCTCAAATGCAATTAGCGATAAGGAATTCAGGAAAAATCAACAAGATTCATTCCGCGGAAGCGAATACAAAAAGTTGGAACAACTCGAATCATGAAACAACATGGGAAGTTGATGGATTGCGAATCAGATGGCGCGAAACAGTGCGTAGCCAAGAACAATAGGGCTCAGTTCTCTTCGAATGGGATGATGATCGGTGCGGCGGTTGGCCTGGTGTTGGGACCTGCCTTTGGATCGATCCCTTCTGGGCTCCTCCTTGGCTCCGCAATAGGGCTTGCGACTGGGTGGATTATTCATTGCTGCCGTGCTTGATCCCGGCTGACCATCTAAAATCACGCTTCACAGCCCTGGGCGTTAATCAGATTTTTGACACCCTGCCCGTAGTTCAATGAACATTTTGCGGACCGTGAATCGGGCGTTCTTCAGGTCAATGTTGACTGGCAATGGTCTGTGTCCCGGCGTTAATTGATGCCATGAATTCTGCAGTTCGACATCGCGAGTGCGACAGGCCGTTTCTGACATTCGGAATTTACCCCGTGACTCTGGTCCAGCTCGGAGGGCTGGTGAATCTGATCACCAGTGGCACGCTGAGGAGCCTTCACCGGGATGTTCGGTAGTATGAAGGCGAAAAACAACGCGAACCTTCGATGGAAGCGTCTACAGCTTGACGTTTTATTTTGTTGTTGCAGTGGTCATTTGGATTCTGTGGTTCTGGGCGTTTTAACATGACGTCGCGAAGCATTGTTCTTTTTCAGCAAGCTGGATGGATCTTAAGCTTGCTATTCGCGTTATTTCTTGATTGAACCGCGGCAGGTGTTCGGCAGGCTTACTGCCGTCCTCTCTGTTCCGCCCGTCCATTTTTTGACCAAATTCTTCGAAAGCTTTGTCTGAAATCGGTCACCGGGGTACTTGGGAACGAGGAGCTGATGGACGAAACGCCGCTGATCCAGAATTGTTTGCAGTTTCGTAGCGAATTCAACAGCTATTGATCTACGATACCCCGGATGCAGCATTCGCCTTGTCTCCCTGAAGATCCTTCATCGCGGACATGCAGGATCCACTTTCGTTGATTTTGCGTCAGTGCGATGTTGAGGTCGTTCAATCCGTGACAGTGATAGAAAATCACGTTCGAGCACCGGTGGATTTATGTCTTCGGTACGAACCTGAGATGATCTATCCTTGGGAGGATGCTGACAACGGTGTCGGGATTTAAGCGGAGTGAGATGGGCAAGCAACAGGTGGATGCGAATTGATTTTATCAGCGTCTCGAGAATGGCCCCCGTGGTGGTATCACCAATCTGGGCATGGGCATGGGCATGGGCATGGGCATGGGCATGGGCTTGGGGGGGGGGAGGTTCTACAGTTCGACAACGCGAGTCAGCTATCGGTCGGGAATAGCTGCGATTTTGTTACCATTGGATCAACGAGAAACCCAACGTTTCAACCAAAGGCTAATACCTTGTCAAAAATATCGCTCGTTTTCTTCGTGATCGCAATGATCTCACCTCTTTCTGGCTTGCATGCAGATGATGCGATCAAGAAGAAGGTTCTGGAGATCTTCCCTCAGGCCGACACCAATGGAGATGGTGTCCTTTCTGATGGAGAGGAGGACGCAGTAAACCTCCGAATTCTGGAGCGATTTCCACAGGCCGACCGTAATGGCGATGGGGTGCTTTCCGATTCAGAAATGCAGAGTCTGCTTCGGATGGCTGCTACAAGGGCCAAGAAGAATCCAGCCGAGGCAGCACCGGAGAAAAAGCGAGGGGGTACGGCACCAAGTTTTGCAAACGTGAAGTATGGCGAAGACGAACGGAATGTATTCGATCTTTGGTTGGCGGACGGAAACGGTCCTACGCCATTGGCCATCTATATCCATGGCGGCGGTTTCAAATCGGGTAGTAAAGAAAAGCTGAACCCGAATGATCTTTCTCGACTACTGCGAAGCGGGATATCGGTCGCTGCAATCAATTACCGTTACGTGACGACCGCACCCTTGCCTGCAGCTCATCACGATGCAAGACGGGCTGTGCAGTTTCTTCGCTCAAAAGCGGATGAGTGGAATCTCGATAAAGACCGGGTTGCCGCATTCGGTGGTTCTGCGGGCGCGCAAATTTGTATGTGGTTGGCCTTTAGCGACGAGATGGCAAATCCCGGCAGCACGGATCCTATCGAGAGGGAGTCGACTCGGCTGACGTGTGTCGCGACCGCCGGAGGTCAGACAACAAACGATCTCAATTTCTACAGGGATCAACTCGCTCCACTGTTGGGAGAAAAATATAAACTCGATGCGCTTTCTCGGCCTCTGGGTAATGAACAGGATCCTGAAAGAATCCGGATGGCGATGTGGGGTGCCAGTTCCTTGGAGGAAGCGAACGAAGCTGCTCGGAGTTGTTCAGCGCTATCGATCATATCCGCCGACGATCCCCCGATCTTTATGAGCTACGGGATGTCGCCAACCGCTGAGGTACCAGCTGACATGCAGCGGGTCCGCGGCTGGATCATTCATCACGTTAAATTTGGGCTCGCACTCAAAGAGAAGACCGATGAATTACGCGTTGAGGCCCATTTAAAGTGCCCCGGTGCGAAACCCGACTACGAATCGCTCGTCGATTTCTTTGCGGCAAAACTATTGGCGGGAAATCAATCACCCGCACGCTGATGGCTTGGTTCGGTTGCTCGATCAAAAAGGGGACTCAATCGTGTCTTACTGCGAAACGCAAGGCTAAAGAATCCTCGAACGCAGAATCAGCGAGAGTCCTTTGATTTCAAGTTTGAACTGCCGGTGTCGATCGGTAGTTCATGTTGAATATATTCATGAAGGTGTGATTCTCAATTTTGAGGCGTGGAATTTCAATGACCGCCTTCCCGGATTAGCTTGCTGATTGCGGCGATTGACATTTTTCGGTCCATCATTATGAAATTTTCATTTGCTGTTTTGCAGGAATGCAGAGAGTGCGAAGGCAGTGCTGGCTTTCCACCCATACACCATTCTTAATCAAAACAATCTAAAACGATTCGCCTCACTGCTACCGGTGCAGTCCACAAGTCATGTTTGCGCTGATCTGAAGGGAGTTCTCTGTGTTCTGGATAAACTGGTACGCACCGGCAAAGCCTCTGTTTAACTCAACAAATCACAGCGGAGAGTGCTGCGATTGGACGATCGCGACTAGCTGGTGTGTCTACCGCGACGAACACATGCACAAACTACGAGAGACTGGGCTGCACCCTTGCAGCGCTGAATCCCGGTAGTAGGCGGAATTGCGATAGTCGAAGCAAACGAGATCTAGGGATGGCCAAAATGGATTGAAGAGACGATTCACACTCCTGTGGAGCGGTGCATTTTTCTGAGAACGGTGTTAAATGTTGCATCTCTTTACGCGTTGGTATCGCCTCGTGCTGGGTTGTTCAGCCATTACGCAGCAGGCGGCTCAATCGATTGAACAGCCGAGTAGCGATGAGATAACCGGTGTCATCGAGCGTAGCCAATCAGGAATCGCATGCATTGGCAAAAAGAGTGAATTACCAGGAACTGTGAAAAGAAGACGTCACACGTGGTGGCGGGCAGTTCGAGCGATGCGGGAGAAGCATCCCGTTTTTTTGCGGGCGTTGTTGTTTGGAAATCGTGGTGCGTTGGTTTCATCGCCTTCGCGATCTTGAGGAAGCATTCTAGCAATGCATTAAGCGAGTTAGTTCGCCAATCGCAATTAGGTTTACCTATAATGCGGCGAACTCCTCACCTAACCCCGGTATCTGTTCAAGAATGAATCGAATACACCGATTTGCTGTCTTTCTGATTGTGCCGTTCTTTGCGTTGACGTTGGCGTCTTCGCGGACGCATGCGGATGTGACGCTCCCAGCAATCTTCTCAAAGAATATGGTGCTGCAACGTGATTTGCCGGTGCCGATCTGGGGAACGGCCGATCCGAGTGAAGAAGTCACTGTGAAGTTTGCGGGTCAGTCCAAGCAGGTGAAGGCAGGATCCGATGGGAATTGGATGGTCCGGTTGGATCCCCTCGCCACGGCTCAGCAAGAACAGACGTTGCTTGTTGAAGGAAAGAACAGGTTGGAATTTTCTGGTGTGCTGGTTGGCGAAGTATGGCTGTGCAGCGGGCAGTCGAATATGGCTGATTCGTTTAATTCCGCGAAGAATCGCTTTATCGAGCCAGAGTATTTCGATAGAGGCTTGTCCCGAATGCGGGTGTCGACGCGTCACGGTTGGACGGGGATTGATGAAAAAACACAACGGACGATTTCCCGCGTCGGATTCTATTTTGGCGAAAGTCTGTACCGGGAGTTGGATGTTCCGATTGGGTTGATCCTACGTTACAACTCCGGGACTCCCATTCAGGCTTGGATCCCTGAGGTGGATGCGGCGGTAATCCGCAAGCGACTTGGCATCCCAGAGGGCTGGAATGATGTGCAGGAAAATCGAAACCCAGGTGTTCAATTCGCTGACAAGATCGAACCGATCGTACCGATCTGTTTTCGAGGTGTGATCTGGTACCAGGGCGAGCGAAATGCGAAGGCCCAGACCGGTTACGAGTATCGGCAACTGCTTCCCTTCATGATTGAGAATTGGCGGCAGCTATTTGCTGCTCGTAGCGGTTTACCCGAACGCAAGTTTCCCTTTTACTACGTTCAAGTGCCAACTCAGGATGCTACCGGAGAGTGGCCCTGGTTGCGCGATTCGATGCGACGCGCGTTGGCAACCACGCAAAACACCGGGATGGCGGTCTTCTATGATCACGGTCCGAGTCTGCATCCGCATGACAAGCAGTATGCAGGACAGCGTCTGGCTCTATGGGCACTGGCCAAGGATTATGGCAGGACGAAGCTGCAATACTCGGGGCCATTGCTGGAAGGTGTTGAGTATCGCGGAAGCACAGCTGAACTAACTTTCCGACATGTTGCTGACGGACTGAGTAATCCAAGCGGTGACAACTCCAGCCTCGACTTCTTTGAAATCGCTGGTGCCGACGGTACGTACGTGTCGGCAAATGCAAGGATTGTTGGCAATCAAGTCCATGTCACGAGTCCCGAGGTCAGTGATCCGAAATACGTGCGGTATCTCTTTCGCAAGCAAGAAGCTGATCCGACCATCAGTCTTGTCAACTCAGTAGGTTTACCCGCGTCGAGCTTCATCACGGATGATTTCAAGCCCTTGCGAGAACTGATCATGCAGGGGGCAAGCAAAACCGAGCTCACCGAATCTGAGTTGGCGAAAAGGAAAGCAGGTCGACTGGCGAAACACGCTGGACAGAAAAATTCATCGGAAAAGCTGTCGCCTACCACTGCGATGAAGACAGAGGAAGCTGATGCGCGTAAAGAGGAAAACGGGCTCGCACCCGAAATCGTCGATTTATCGTCCGATGATGTTTCTTTCGCCAAGGAGCAGCAGCTACCAGATCTCAAGCAGTCCTTTCTTGACGTCGCACCGGAGGATATGGCAGACGGAATCGAAGTAGGCGAACTTGGGAGTGATAGCGGCAACCAAGCGATGGTTCTTGCATTTGCCAGAGAAATTGCGGCGGGCCAGCACGGTGAAGTCGATAGTCTTTTGATTCACCATGATGGCAGACTGATTTTTGAGTCTTACTATCGACGTGGGCGAGCCAACTATCCGCACTATCAAATGTCGATCACCAAGTCCTATACGGCATTAGCGATGGGACGCGCTATTCAATTGGGGTATCTGAAGATGTCCGACTTGGATCGCCCTGTGCTCGATTTTCTGACCGAGATTGATCGCAGCAAAATTGCTGCGGGATGTGATACGATCACCTTGAACGATGCGTTGAATATGCACTCAGGGATTCGCGTTGACAAAGAAACAGTTGCAAGACTGCGGAAAACGCCAAGTCTGTTGAATGGCCAGGGTCAGATCCAGGCTTATTTCGAAAATACGACGCCCGTCACAACGGCCTCCAAGCAGTACAAATACCAGTCATCCGACCCGTCAATCGTGATGCAGGTGATTGAAACCGTTGTGCCCGGAACGGCTCGTGAATTCATCAATGGGGAACTACTCGGACCGTTGGGGATTTCTAATTTTGGATGGCAGGATGACGTCAGTGGACTGCCGAAGTCTGCCGCTGGAAGTAGCATCCGATCTCGCGATATGATCAAGTGGGGAATGCTGATCCAGAACGCCGGAAAATGGGATGGTGAGCAATTGGTTCCCGCCGCCTTTGTTAAAAAAGCAACCTCCCGAATTCATACCAATCCACAAGATACATCGTACGGGTACTTTTGGTGGCGGAACGATGTCGACGTTGATGGAAAGATGTATGACATGAAATCAGGTCGGGGAGCCGGTGGTCAATTTATCTTGATCGTTGAAGAGCTTGATCTGATCATCACAATCACGTCGCATAACAAAGGGATGGGGAAAATGCTCAAGACGGCTCCCACGCGAATCATTCCAGCGATGATGGAGCGGAAGTGATTGGGGGAATGGATGAGAGGTTTCTGATATGAGTCATCGAATGGGCAAGGAAAGTGGTGGATGCCCCGTCGGCGTGAATCTTCCCCGAGTCCGGCACTCTGTGTCGTAGGCATACGTGCTAATTCGGAAATGGTGAAAGAGGGATTCATGTTGAGTGATCCTTCCTGTTTTCCGCTCTGGCAATGAAGTCAGCGAGTAAGGCGATTAAGAGTGGGCTTGCGAGGGTGCAGGTCCACCCCGGTCAGCCAATCTCTGCTGTGCTCAAGAACGGTTACACATTCCGTCCCGACCTGGTTTCGCTCGTTGCATTGGCTTTTCAGGCAACAAAGCAAGTTGAGCTAGATAGAACGAAAGCTGAGCTGCCGCTGGATGTGTTGTAACTTGCCCAGGCGACTTTAAAAAAGCCAGTCAATCCCGACCATTGCACGAGGTCGATCAACGAACTTAGGAAAACGGTGTGATCGCTGTATATACTCGTTGCGAGGCACCGTACCTCGAATTGGTTCCCTCCTCATCCTGGTCGGTGATCGATAAACTACTGCAAAGTCATTCAGGCTTCGGGAAGTTTTTGATATTAAGGAATATCACACTGGTGATTCAGTTCCGCGCGATAAAATCGTTGCGTCTTTGGAATGTGGTCACAGATTTGTTTCTCAAGACCGATTTCGTTCTAGTTGCAGGTGACAATTTCGTCCGCAAACTTACTAGCGGGAATTAGCGCATGACTCATTTCGATGTTTTTAATGGTGATGCGGATGGGATCTGCGCTTTGCATCAACTGCGATTGGCCGATCCACGCGACAGCACGTTGGTCACCGGTGTTAAACGCGATATCAATCTACTCAAACGCGTCCATGTTCAGCCTGGCGACACAGTCACCGTGCTTGATATTTCGCTGGACAAAAATCGTGACGACTTAATGCGGATCCTTGCCGAGGATGTTCCAGTCACCTATTTCGACCATCACTTTGCCGGTGAGATTCCCGATTCAACGCACTTAAAGACGCACATCGACACCGCGGGAGATGTTTGCACTGGATTGTTGGTTAACCGGAGCCTAGACGGTGCATTTCTTCCGTGGGCAGTCACCGCATTGTTTGGTGACAACCTACACGATGCAGCACGGACAGCGGCCAGTCCCCTTAACCTGGACGATTCACAACTTGGGAAACTAGAAACGCTCGGAACCTTGCTGAACTACAACGGCTATGGAAGCACGTTGGGCGACTTGTATTTTGCACCGGACGAACTTTACCGAAAGATTCAACCGTACGCTGACCCGTTGGAATTCATCGCTTCAGACTCCACGTTCCAAACGTTGAGTGATGGATTCGACAGCGATATGAGCCGGGCTCAGTCTATCGATCCAGTACTGAAAACCGAAAAATGCGCGGCATTTGCGTTTCCCAATGAGTCCTTTTCTCGACGTGTAAGTGGTGTCTACAGTAATCAGCTGGCACGTGAGAATCCGAATCGCGCTCATGCCTTAGCAAGTTTGCTACCATCGGGCGAGTACTTGGTGAGTGTTCGAGCACCGCTGGCAAGCAAAGAAGGTGCTGATGAACTTTGCCGGCAATTCCCGACCGGCGGTGGACGTAAGGCAGCCGCTGGCATCAACCAATTACCTGGCGACCAATTTGATGCTTTTTTAGATGCCATGCAAAAGCAGTTCGGATAATTTGAGGAGGTCGCTTCCTATTGGCCCATTCCATCCGAGTGCGTGAATGATTGATGCGCTTTCAAATCGCTGATCAAAAGCTTCAGTGGTTTTGTTGCACCGACATTTCGGGACGGTCGGAACTGGCCTCGCATCGTTTTGACCATCATTCTCATCGAACAAACACTTGGAATCGATTACTGATTCATTGCAAAGGTGTTGGCAGCAACTGCAGGGATCATTACTG
This sequence comes from Rubripirellula sp., assembly GCA_049602075.1. Classification (GTDB taxonomy): domain Bacteria; phylum Planctomycetota; class Planctomycetia; order Pirellulales; family Pirellulaceae; genus Rubripirellula. The sequence goes on along the minus strand of JBMYRF010000006.1, from coordinate 7,915 downwards.
CGTCTTTGACGTTTGATGTCGAGTGTACATTTAGATGGATCTCCCGCCGCCACCCAACGACATGCATTCAAGTACACCGCTGGCCAAATGCGCGTCCCACACAAGGTAGGCTGATCGTGTGGGTTGAGTTGAACGGGATTCATCGAAGCGATCGACCGGAGGGGAGCATTCGAAGAGCGGCCCGATCAGGGGCAAGTGCGTGCCCCCCAGTTGCTGGGTCTGTGCGTTTGCACCAGTCGAATGTAGTGTGAAGGAATTGGGGGTTGTGGAGAGTCTCCGGTTCTTCCATTTTTCCATTAGAAACAGCATGTCCAATGCTCGATGCCCCACCCCTGTGAGACTAAGCTTGTGGGGCACCAATCCTCTTTTGAATTTGCACCTATTGTGAGTCCTGCTATGCACCGTTCGGTCCGCTTCCGCTCCCTTCTGATGGTGTTCGTGCTTTCGTTCCCTGTGTTCGCACAGGACGAGCCATCCGAGTCGACGAAAACAGTCGACGGCAAGGCTGCCAAGGTAGAGAAAACAGAGACTGCCGATACCCCGAAGGCGAAACAAGCAGACAAGAAAGGGGCGAAGAAGCCAGCCCCCGCAGCGAAGAAACCCGCAGCGAAGAAAGAAGCCCCACAACCAAAGATCGGTGTTCGCCAGATTAAGATCAGTGGCGACTATGTCGACCTGGTCCAGCCAGCCGGGCTTGATCCCCTTTCGTTGCTTGGTAGCGGTCCCGGCGCGAAGCGTTCCTTTTTTAAACTAACACGTTTTCTCGACAGCTTTTCGGAAGACGATGATTTCGACCATTTGGTCGTCGATTTGTCCTCGGGTTTCTCTATGAATTCGGCTCAACTGGATGAGCTTAGACGCCATATCAAGAAGGTAACGGACGCTGGCAAGAAGACGCATGCCTGGCTGGAATCGGCAAGCCGCGAGGCCCTCGAAATTGCATCGATGTGCGATACCGTCTACATGGCCGATTTCGGGGAGGTCGATTTTCCGTCCGTTTCGATGCAATCGATGTTTTATCGTGACGCGTTGGATTTGGTCGGCGTCAAAGCATCCGTAGTTCGCGCCGGCGACTTCAAGGGCGCGGTGGAGCCATATTTGAATGCTCGAATGAGCGACCACTTGCGTCAACATTATCTGGACATGCTGACGTCCATCAACGATGCCGCAGTGGATCGTATCGCAAAAGGCCGTGGGCTTAAAACGGCTGATGTGCGAGAGATGCAGTCTCAACGGATCTGGGTTGCAAAGGAAGCGTTGGCCAAAGGACTTGTTGACAAGCTGGCACCCTACGGAGCAATGCAAAAAGCGATCGGCGAAGACATTGGCGAAAATCTAAATTGGGTCACGCCAAAAAAAGCAGCTAAAAAGGACGTTTCGTTTTTTCAGCTAATGGGTGAACTGATGGCCGGCGACAATTCAAATGGTTCCGTCCAAGACAACACAATTGTCGTGCTGCACTTAAGTGGTGCGATCGTCGATGAGGGAGGCGCCGGTTCGATCGCGGCGGGACCGACTGTGGAACGAATCCAAAAGCTGACAGACGAGGATCGGGTGAAGGGTGTTGTTGTTCGAATCAACTCGCCGGGCGGAAGCGCGACGGCCAGCGAAGCGATTCGCCAAGCATTGAAGAAGCTTGCTGAAAAGAAGCCGACCGTCATTTCGATGGGCGATGTCGCCGCTTCCGGTGGATATTGGATCAGTTGTATCGGGACGCCCATCTACGCCGAGCGGGGCACGATCACCGGATCGATTGGTGTCTTTGCGATGAAGCTGAGTGGCGGGGCTTTGATGAGACGCATTGGTCTGCATACCGAAAACATTCAACTCGATGAATCCGCGAACCTACTTTCACTCGACCGAGGGTTTACGGAAGATGAAACGATGGTGATGCAAAAGTCGATCGATTCGGTTTATGGACGATTTCTTAAGCTTGTCAGTGGGGCCAGAAAAATCCCCGTGGAAAAGCTACGCACGCTTGCTGGCGGACGAGTTTGGTCGGGGAGCCAGGCGATCCGTAAAAAACTGGTAGATCAAATCGGCGGGGTCGACGATTGCATTCGGCACATCGCCAAGAAAGCAGAACTTGGCGACGAATATAAGGTGACCCATCGACCCGTTACCAAATCAGGTTTGGATCTTAGCAGTTTGTTGGGAAGTGAGGACGAGGACATCATTTCGATCGATCGCCTCGGCGGAAGAATGATCGAGGCGAATTCCATCACCCTCAGACTTTTGAGAGCACAAGGTCTCAACACGGACACCTTGCAGTTGCTGATCAATGACTCTCTCAAGGCACGTCAGAAACCGACCGCTTGGTTGATGGGGCCTTCAAGTCTCTCGATTCGCTGATGAGCACTCATGAGCGATACCAGTTTCTTAGTGAGTGAAGGCTTCCGATGCCGGGGCGGATCACCCAGCAAGCTGTGTCGACGGATCGTGTTGGGCTGTGAGTGTCGTGCCCATGTTCGATCAGTACCTTCGCCTCGATCATCGTCTCAATGATTCCTCCGTTGGGTAGCTGATCACGAAGCCGGCCATTGAATGAATCGATGTAGCTGCTATTCCATGGGCTACGTCGATCTATGATTCGTGGTTTCAACGCCGCTCGTGGGAGCCCAAGGCGGTATGCGAAGATCGCACAATTGAAGACTAATTCAAGCAAACCAAAAGTGCTCTTGCCTGCAAAAGGCGTAAAACAAGGGAAATAACCCTTTTGTTATCTACCAGTTCTTAGCAGGTTCACAATAGGCCGTTTTGACAGAGGTTTTCGTTTGGTAATGGACGAGATTCTTGATTGTGATTTACTGGTCTTCTCACCAGGTGGAGACATTCCTAAAAAGTTTTGAACGAATTGTCGTTTCTTTTTACAGCCGGCCACAAATGGATCGTTGGCATCCGTGATTTTTTCGGTTCCTCGACAGAAGAAGTAGCAGCAAAACGCCGAAAGACACATTGCTTCCAAAGGGTGACCGCTGGATGCATCGTTACACCATGCGTCGATCGTGACCGGAAGGGTCAGAATCCAAAAATGTCGTCCGTACTTCGCACCGAATTCTTCATCTCTAAACTCCTTTGATGTCGAACGGATCATCATAACATTACATGCTCTTGTGCACCTTGCATTCTGTCGCGCGAATACAACATGAACGCCGACCAATCTGAACGAGGCAGCTTCAAGTCACCGCAGAGGCGGCAATCGCAAAAAGGAAAAGGCGAATCATGGCCAAAGCCATGATGACTATCAGACCGCCCAAGCAGCAGACAAAAGCGGACTTCTGATCCCGTTTCCAACGGTAACCGCGAAAATTCGCCACCAAAAAGAACACCATCGCCAAGGCTAGAATCAGATAATAATTGATCGTGAATTCAGAAATGGGATAAGTATTGCCAAACCCTTCAATGATGCAGGGAATGGTTGCCAAAAACAGAACGCTGCTTCCAATCCACTTCAAGAGAAGGAGAACGGTGTTCTGCTGAGTCGGTTTTGCTTGACTCCTGCGCTGCACGATAGCGCCAGCAACTGCCCCCACCACCGGTAACCCGATGGTGGCAATCAGAGCACGAACGCCGGTATTGAAAACAACGTTCCCAAGGGAGTCCTCAGTAAAGCGATTCAATTCGATACTGCTTAAGGAAGCCAGGGTGTACAGGATTACAATCGGCCCCAACGTCGCCAACGCAACGATCCTGGTAACCGACTTTTTAACGTCGGAAACACCGACTTCGGCATCCGGTTCGGGAACGGCCTGATAAGGATTCTCGACATCTTTTTCCGTCATCGCATACACCCCTCGGAGCTCGCGGAATTTTCCATACCTTGGCAGTCCGTACCATGCGCAGTGCATACGTGCCACCAAACCAATTGACGCAGATTTCGACAAGCAACAGGATTCTTCAGGCAGACACCGTTGCCATTGGCTTGGGAGCGTCCCACTAATTGTTGAAAGTTGAGAGATGGTTTCCCGGAAGGCAGAATCCTGCCTTTCGCAAACTCTCAATTTTCTTCGGCTGCAACCGACGGGGAGACCATCATGAAGGAAGGGAGTCTTTTGGAATCGCTTGGGCAAGTTTCTGCGTCTCAAACCGGTCAAGTCTTTCGCGACTTCCTAAGTGGCCACGTGCGAGAGATGATCTGTGAATTTATGGCAGCCGAAGTCACCGAGCTTTGCGGTCCCAAGCACCATCCGTCACAGGACGATCAATCTCACGCCGGATCAAGTCCAGATCGTGTGCTCTACGAAGGCCAGCGAGAGGAAGTGATGCGACTTCGTGTTCGGCAAAGAACCGCCGATGGCTCGAGCCAAGAAGTTGAGTTGTCCAGTTATATCGCCGCCAAGGATCCTCGACAGTTGCAACAGCAGATTGTTCAAGCGATCGTTTCAGGTGTCAGTTCGCGTGGCAACAAAGAGATCAAGCCAAGTTACCCCGGAGTCAAAAAGTCGAACGTTTCGAGGCTTTGGCAGGAAGCGGGCAGCCGGTTTGTCGAGAAGTTGCGTGGCAAGCATTTTTGCAAGGTCCAGTGGTGCGGGTTGATGCTTGACTGCATTCGTTTGAGCAAGGACCAGACGGTTGTGGTGGCACTCGGGATCGAACCCACTGGAAGTTCCGTTGATGGTGATTCACAAGCTGCTTCGAGAGCATGGGCAAATCATTCCAGGTGAGGCGTAGTTCCATCTGATAACCCGAAGCGGAAGCGAGGGATGCCGAGCAGCGCGATCTCTCGCTACCGCGTCAGGTTATCTTTTCTTCAGCACTCATGAAGAAACACAAACGCCGCTTCGTCTCGCTGCTGACGGCATTGAGTTTTGTCGTTCTTGCTGTGACGGGAATCCTAGTCTTCGTGCAGCCATTTTCGCTTCAGATCGTCGGTCTGCACGCGCTGATGGGATTCGTTCTTGTCGGTCTGATTGCATTGCACGTTTCAAACAACTTCAACCACCTGTCGAAATATGCTCGAAACAAAATCCTGTGGCTGACGGTGGCAAGCACGGCAGGACTGACCAGACTCTTCCTTTGGCAACCAAGTCCGATCCGCGGCATCCTCGCGTTGAGTCAGAACCTGGGATCGGCCACCGACCGGTTTTAGATGTAGGACGATAGGGTCGTTTATCACTTCCGCCCGGTCGAGCGTGATAAGATGGCGCTGACCATTCACGCCGGCAAGACATTCGACGTAAAGATTTAAAGACGCAGCAGCACGTTGCCATCAGGCTTGAAAACGCATCCCTCTATCACATCAAAACATTTCACGAACCTAGCGATCTGACGGCAGTCCGAGCCGCATTGTCATACTGAGATTTCAAAGTTCGCGGCTAGGAGGAGGCGAAACGGAAGGTCGAAGCTTCCGGAAAGAATCATGTTGTAGAACTCAGCATCGATGGAGTATCCGGAGCGATGTAGAACAGTTCTTGCGATCTTGCCGACTACATTCTGTCCGCCGATCCAGATAATCCGGTGCCCTACCGCCTGCTCATCGAGATCGACCAGCTTGATGACGATCAACCGTCACCGGTGTACTACGTCAAAGTCGGCAACGCCGATCCTTGAGCATTTCAATTGCTGGACTTGGTGGGGTATCCAAAACGCGAAGAGAATGACGAAAACGGCAAGGAAGAATGGACGCTGTATTTTGTGGACGAGCGTATTGATTCGCCGCTGGGGCTGATTGATAGTGGCTTCCTTACTATCGATCGAAACTGAAGCTGTCAAGCAGCGAAGTCAACGACAACGGCAGAGAATTCTCTGAAATTCGGGGATTTCCACGTAAAATCCGACATGGAGCGGCAGCAGGCCAATGGAGTCCTTCCTTGCGTTGATTACATCGCCGAAAACGCCAAAGAATAGGTTGCCAATGACCTTTGGAGATCACGAGATGAAAACACGACTCAATCGTCGCCATGTTCTTCGGGGAACGGGTGCGATGATCGCGCTGCCAGCTTTGGAATCGATCGGTTTTCGCCGTTTTGCCTCGGCTGCTGAACCCGCTGCCACTCCACCCAAACGCATCGTCTGCCTCGGAATCGGGTTTGGTGTGACAAAGGAAACCTGGTTTCCTGATTTGGCGGACACTGGCCCAGACTACAAGCTCCCGGAAGGGCTCTCTCCGCTGGCACGACACAAATCGGATTTCACGGTTGTTCAAGGCTGCTCAAACAGATTCTCCAATGAGGCGCACTGGGGCAGCACTTTCTGGCTAACCGGGGCCAATCGCTATGCCGTTCCTGGTCAGAATATGGCCAATAGCATTTCCGTCGACCAGGTCGTTGCCCAGCATCTTGGGCAGGATACGCGTTTCTCTTCGATGCCGCTGGCGAGTGCGGATGACCAGGGACATGGGCCAGGACTTTCGCTCGCATGGAACCAGCGAGGTAAGCCGGTCGCGGGTATCGATGATCCAGTAAAGGTGTTCCATAAACTCTTCTCTGCCGATGAGATGCCGTTGGAACAACGACAGGCCGCGATTGCGGAGAATCGCAGTGTGCTGGATGCCGTTCTGTCTAATGCTCGGCGTTTACAGCGCGGTCTTTCCAAAACCGATACCGCAAAGCTGGATGAATATTTCCAGGGCATCCGTGACATCGAGACCCGTCTGGGAAAAGACGAGGACTGGCTTGACGTTCCCAAGGCCAGGTCGCCGATTGCAGAGCCTGAACCTGGTCTTAAGGGGAAGGACGAGATCGAGATGATGTACAGTCTGATCGTCGCCGCGTTGCAGACCGACAGCACGCGGGCGATGACCTACCGCATGCCCGGTCAGTCGCTGTTGGATAGTCTGGACTTGGGCACAACCGCAAGTGCCCACAATGTGAGCCACTATTCCCCGGGTCCGCGGATGGATGCATCCAAAGCCAGGGACAAAGCGCACTGCGAGTTGCTGGCGGGATTGATCGATAAGCTCAAGGCGACAAAGGAAGCCGATGGATCGAGCCTCTTCGATCATGTCGCGCTGGCCTTCGGATCGAACATCAGCTCCATCCACTATCTAACCAATTGTCCGACCATCCTCACCGGCCGCGGCGCCGCGCTGAAACTGGGTCAGCATCTCGCCCTGCCGGAAGACAGGCCACTGTGCAATGTGTGGCTAACCATGCTGCAGGGCATGGGCATCCATGTTGAACGGCACGGTGATAGCACAGGTGTCGTGAAGGAGCTGCAGGTATGATGCTTTCACACAAAGGCACGAAGACACGAAAGACTATACGCTCTGCCTGCTTGCTGACTTTGTGGCTTTGTGGCTTCGCGAGAGCGAATCCGCCCGAAGCACGGCTTCCAGAGAAACACCGGGCATTCTTCAAAGTCCACTGTCTCGATTGTCACGACTCCGAGACACAGGAAGGCAAAGTCGATCTCGAAACGTTGGCCTTTCAAATCAACACGCTTGAGCAAGCCGAACTCTGGCAGAAGGTTCTTAACGCGTTGAACTCCGGAGAAATGCCGCCGGAAGATTCCCAGCAGCCGGGCAACGCCGAGAAGGCAGACTTCCTGGATGACCTTGCTCGGACAATGGTTACAGCGCGGCAGGTCCTTTCCGATTCGGGTGGAAAAATCACGATGCGACGCCTCAATCGGCGTGAGTACCGCAACACCATCGAGCACTTGACCGGAGTCAAAGTCGATGTCGGCTCACTGCCCAGCGATGGCGGCTCGGGAACGTTTGACACCGTGGGATCATCGCAGTTCATTTCCAGCGATCAGTTCGAGCAGTACCTCAAACTGGGACGTCAGGCTATTGATGAAGCCTTCGAGCGGCAGGCCACTGAGAAGCAACCGTCCCGGGTCTTCCGCGTTGAGCCGGAAAACACAGTCAACGTGAAGAACTTGGAAATCATCAAGAAATTGGAAGACACCTACAACGAGAAATGGCTCCCCTGGAAAAGAGGAGTCGACAAGGCAGTCGAAGCTGCTGAGAACC
>JBMYRF010000005.1:0-315030 GCA_049602075.1 Rubripirellula sp. | reverse complement strand
CGTTTACAACTCCGTGACCAATCAACCCCGTGACCAATCAACCCCTGAATCATCGTCACTGAATCATCGTCACTGAATCATCGTCACTGAATCATCGTTGCGGAATCATCGTTGCGGAAAGATCGTTGCGGAAAGATCAATCGGATCTGGCCAGATCGATCCTGGCCAGATCATCGATGCCACGTTATTATGGCGCGAGTCGTCACACACCGGTGTTTGGGTTAACGCAACCCAATCACCGGCATGTGACATGGATTGTCCGCCCCTATTTCGCTGGCGGCCCTCGTCGGATGACCTTTGCCTTTAGGCGGGAGTTGATCGAGCGAACGGGCCCAAGTCTGCCATACCGTGAACTCATCGGAAAATGTCCATCCCGATGCCTCTGACATCCAATTAGTGGATGACTCTGGCAGTGCAGACGGCTCTGACCAGGCCTCCAAACTTGCGCGATGCCAACAAATCATCGATTACAAGTTTGAGGATGCCGGGCTATTGCTGTCGGCGCTAACGCATGCCTCGGGGGCTTCCCATCGACTGGAAAGCAACGAAAGACTCGAATTTCTGGGAGACGCGGTCCTTGGATTAACCGTCTGCCAATGGCTGTTCGAGGATTACCCGGAATATAACGAAGGCGATCTGACAAAAATCAAATCGGCTGTCGTGAGTCGCCGCTCCTGCGGTAAAGTCGCGTGCAGGTTGGGACTAGATCGTTGCCTAATCGTCGGACGCGGCGTCACCCGCAATCGCAGCTTTCCACGCTCACTGGTCAGTGATGTTTTTGAATCGGTTGTGGCCGCAATTTATCTCGATGCTGGCGGTGAGGTCGTCAAAGACCGACTCAAAAAGTGGCTAGCCGAGGAAGTACAGCACGCAGTAGAGAGCCAGGGTGCGGGTAATTTCAAATCGACGCTGCAGCAATACGCACAGAGAGAGTTAGCCAGCACACCGGTTTACCGACTGGTTCGAGAGTCGGGTCCCGATCACCGCAAGTCTTTTCTGATCTCGGCGGTCATCGACGATCGCCCATTCACGGCAGCCTGGGGAAACAATAAGAAAGATGCCGAGCAACGGGCAGCATCCAATGCATTGGCGGAACTCCACAATCAGCCGTTGCCCTACCCGCAAGAAAGTGAATCGCAGGATGGTAACTCGCAGCAATGAGCTGCCTCCGATGAAACAGAGTGTTTTATTACCAAGCAGTCAACGCCCGATTCATCCGGCGTGTTCGGCCGATCACCGCTGAGCCTCGATTCACGTATTCCTTTTCTTTCGCCGTTCCAGTCAGGCACCCCTGTCAATTGACAAAATCGCCTCTCCCGGATGTGGACGATCCCAGCTGCGAAAGATCATTCGCTCGCGTTCGGCATCCCAAACGGAATCGGAGCCATGGAGCCACCCTCAGTTGGCCTGATTGGCATCGGTCGCGTAGCCGAGGAGGGTGTTTTCGTTCCGCTCGAGATCGACGCAGAGACTGCTTCAGTTGGCATAGCAATTCCGCTTAGAGCGGGACCTTTAGCAGCCTCGGGACTCACCGTCGCCTGGACCTGTTGACTCACCGCCGCTGGGCTCTGCGGACTCACCGCCGCTGGGCTCTGCGGACTCACCGCCGCTGGAGATGACTGGCTGGTCTGCCGAATGGCTGTTCCCTGTTGGAATAACGCCCCTCCGGCAATCGTCGCTTGCGGAGCAGCCTGAGCGATCGGGCCCATCGTCGCATCGATCTTTGCAAGAAGGTCTCGCGACCGCTCGACCGCGCGTTGAACGGCTGCGTCGTCAGCAGCTTCCGGTTGCGATTGCATCGCTTGACCGAGATGATTCTTGGCATCCAACAGCTGACCATTCTTGAAATGCAAGTAGGCCATATTGAAGTGGGCAACGGCTGGCTTGTTGTTTGCGGCGAGTACCTCATAGGCTGCGGGAGCTTCGCCAGCTTGGAACTTGACGCTCGCTAAATTATTCGCGTAGCGTGAAGTCCCGGGCGCAATCTCGAGAGATTTCTCTAAGGCCTGTGAGGCAGCTTGATGATCACCCAACTTGCTGAAGGTCAATCCGAGGTCGTTATGCAGGCCTGCATCGTTCGGTGACTGTTCGATCGCCAGACGGAAATACTCAGCAGCTTGCTGATGGTTGCTCTGTCGATAATGCAAACGTGCAACACTGGTTAAGGCAGGGCCGTTACTGGGCTCACTCTTCAAAGCCAGCGAATAGCTCTCCATTGCCTTTCCAAAATCACCAGTCGATTCCCACAGTTGGCCCTGGGCCACGTAGACCTCCGGACCGATGTTCGTAGGTTTATTCGCCAGCGACAGTGGATCGTTGGTCGCTGTCTCGAGGCTTGATTCCTTCGCGGCAAACACACCCGTCACTGCGTCCTTTGTTTTGGTAAGGGCGCTTCGGGCTGTCGTTCCAAGCGAACGGATCTGATTCGTTGAACCGCTGGCGGTCGAAGCGATGGAATCGCTTAATGAAGTCTGCACACCAACTCCAGGCTGGGCCGCTGCGGGAGACTTTGCGAAGGGATTCACCGACGCAACAGAAAATCCGCTTGTGGTGCATCCAGTGAAAAAGACACCGCTGCCAGCGATCAGGGATGCTAGCAGTGCCTTGCGGACAGGGTTTTCGGGTTTCACAGTCATCTTCTCCCCCGGTTCTGCAGCTCTGCAAACGATTAGTCAGCACCGATGCAGAACCCGGTCGTATCGAATATTCCAGTAATGCCGTTTAATTGGATCGACCGTCGCAAGCGGAAAACTTGACCTCAATAACGCGATCAGATCAAACCAATCAAAAAAGGCGACCTTCCGCATGGAAGATCGCCTTAGGAGAGCCGCGATTTTTCTTAAATAATTTTGCCCAGAACAAGGCTCAAAATTCGTCGAACGACTGGCGTATCGCCGCGAACTGAAGCATTTCAGCTTTGCTTGCGGGACTGGTTAATTACCTGTGGGCGTTGTGACACCTGTTTGCCCGCTTGGACTTTCACTTGGCAGACGCGGAGCAGCCAAATTTTCCAACCATTCTCGGTTGATTTTGGTCGCCCAGTCACCTGGCGAAGTGGCGGGTTCGACGTCGGTCACCAGAACAGTTGGGACTGGGCCATTGAGGTTCATTCGGGAGAGAGCCTGCTGCACCGATGCAACTCGGGCACCAGTTTCAGCATTCGACCCGCTCTGCAAAACGTAAACGGTTCGACGATTCGCAGGAGCCTGGGTTGCAATCCATCGGACGCGATAATTGCCAGACGCCAGCAGCGCTCCGTCACCGGGTCGGAACAATTCGTGCCCAATCGTGTTGTGCATCTTCCATCCGTTGGCCTTCATGACTTCGAAGGGGGCCATCACCTGAAACGCATCCGCCTCATTGAATGGGTCTGGCCAAGCGTTATTGCGATGAAACCCGATGTGAAGATTGTGCCAGAACGAATGCCAGTCAGCCGAGGCGGAGGTGGCTGTCGTAAGTAATGCGAAGCCAGCGATCATCGCTCTGGCAAACTTGCTAGTAAATTTCATATCCGGCAGTTCCTTCCGCCTCGATCCATGGCAGTCTTTGCAGGCTGCGTGGTCTGTGCTTGACATCAACAGCTGATTTTCACTCAGCCGTCGCCCGTAGTCAGTTCATCGGTCGCTTCACGCTGCTGACTTGGCTGGACAATCTGGTGAGCGTTTCATTTATCAGAACCCGCAAACTTTCGCGCACTTTTAAAGTGGGCGTAGCAATCGTGGATCAGCAAAACGCTCCCCCCTCAAAAACAAACCGAAAATGCTTCTGTCTTGAACCTAGTCACATCTCGAGCCGACAGGTTCAGATGCTGGAATATCCGCTGACCGTGAGTGTATGGCCAAGCACCTCGACCACATCCCCGACCGTTAATTGCTTTCGACGTCGCACCTCTACATCCCCGTTGACCCGAACCTCGCCGGATTGAATCCGGACTTTCGCCTCCCCACCGGTCCCCACGATCCCTTCATGTTTCAGGAAATCATCCAATCGGATCACAACTGAGTCGGAATCTTGCTTGTTCATTGTTTCTTGATTTTTTTCGAGTTCCGTTGCTTCCAAAACTACCCGCTGGGGTGTTTTTAATCAGCTTGATGGGACTCAGCGGTGCTGGATGGTCGAATTCGTGATGCTGGAATGTCAAGTTTCGCTGACTTCGCGAGGCCACATTGTAGAGAGCCGTGGTTGGATGGTTTAGGATCATCCGCAAAACCAATTCGTCTATTCAATCTCCAACGCGAAACATGAACCAATCCCCTAGCGACCGTCCTTGGTACCGCCGGATCGGCCCGGGCCTCATCACGGCATGTGTGGTAATCGGTCCCGGCAGCATTGTGACCAGTTCAAAAATTGGGGCGAACCACGGCTACTCGATGCTCTGGATCGTTGTTGTCTCCGTCGCCTTCATGCTCGTCTACATGACGATGGGCGCCAAATTGGGAGCGGTTGCCAAGGACACGCCGGGAAACCTGATTCGCTCAAAAGCGGGTCGCCCACTGGCCATGGTGCTTGGTTGCAGTGTGTTTTTTATTTCCGCCTCCTTCCAATCGGGCAACAACATTGGTGTCGCAGCCGCGTTCGAAGCCTTCATCGATTCGAAGTTTGTGGTGGCCGCCTTGGTGGTTGGTTTCAATGCCATCGCCCTTGCATTTCTGTTTGCTTTTAAAAATCTGTACCGTGTCCTCGAACGCCTAATGATGGGCTTCGTGGCGCTCATGTTGGTTAGCTTTGCGATTAATCTGATCACCCTCCGTCCAAGCCCGGGCGACATGGCCGCAGGATTTGTTCCCCAGCTAGACAACATCATGAATTTGGATGTACTGGCCCTAATTGGCACTACCTTTGTGATCGCCGCAGCGTTTTACCAGGCGTACCTGGTACGTCAAAAAGGATGGGATGAAGGAGAATTGCGGAGTGGAATCATCGACGCTCGTATCGGTTCAATCATCATGGCTTTGATCACCATTATGTTGATGTCGACAGCCGCCGCAGGGTTGTTTACCGGGCAGGCGGTCGCACTGAGTGATCCAATCGCCGTCGCCAATGCGCTGGAACCAACCTTTGGAAGTCGTGGACGCGCCATTTTCTGCCTCGGGCTTTTCTCCGCTGCCTATTCCTCCTTCTTGATCAATTCGATGATCGGAGGCTTCATTGCCGCCGATGGATTTGGGCTCGGCTGCAAGCCATCGGACTTGGCACCGCGAATTCTCACTGCAGTCGCACTGATCTGTGGGATGGTTGTGGCCTTGGCAGCGTTTCTACTAGGATTCGACCGATCACTTTCCATCATTGCCGCCCAAGCGGTGACTGTCGTTGCCGCACCAATGGTCGCCGCCATTTTGTTATGGCTGACCAGTCAGCGTGACATCATGCATTCGCAGGTCAATAGCATCGCTGCCCAAATTCTCGGTGTGTTTGGCTTGGTGTTGCTATTGATGATCGCTGGAAAAACAGCGTTTATCACTTTGCCAAACAGCATTCAGAACTATCGCAATAAGAACCAGCCAGCAGAGACAACACCGACGACGGAAAACAAATCGACAATCAGCAAGGTGTCGGTGCTCTCAGCCACTTTCAAGACGGAGAACATATGATGCGGGATTGGCGGTGCGTTTCTTTTTCGATCATGGCATTACTGACCACGCAGTGCATCCACGCAACGGAGCCTGCCAACTCATTAAGTGAGTCGTATTTACCTCCACCCCAATACCGCGGTGAGTTTGGTGACTTTCGATCACCACTCCTAATGAGTAACGGCAAGACGGCATCCAATGCAGAACAATGGCAAGGCCGCAAAAAGGAAATTCTGCTGGCTTGGCATAAGATACTTGGGCCGTGGCCACCTCTAATTGAAAAGCCCGTCGTCGAAGTCATTGAAGTGACGACCAGGAAAAATCAGATCCAGCAGCATCGTTTACGACTCGGCATCGGCATCCGCGGCGAAATGGTCGATGCATTTTTATTAGTCCCACCGGGTGATGGACCATTTCCCGCTGTCGTCGTTCCTTACTACGATGCACAGACTGGGGCCGGACTGGGCCTCCCGTTGCGTGATTTCGGCTGGCAATTAGCAAATCGCGGATTCGTCACTCTTTCAATTGGCAAACCAAACTCCGGAGTCAATCTCCAAGATGCGCGAGAAGCCGGCCACCGAGGACAGTACTTTGGCAGTGAAGGAAAACCGGTTCAGGTTCAACCTCTGTCTGCGTTGGCCTACACCGCAGCTTGTGCCAACACTTTTCTCGCGCAACGATCAGATGTAGATGCCGACCGGATTGGGATCGTCGGGCATTCGTTTGGCGGTAAATGGTCGTTGTTTGCCTCCTGCCTGGACGACCGGTTCGCCTGTGCGGCATGGTCAGATCCCGGCATCGTTTTTGACGAACGGGACCGTCGCAAAGAGAACCCCGGTGGCAGCGTCAACTACTGGGATCCTTGGTATCTCGGTTTCGAACTCGGTGAGACAAATGATCCAAAGCAATCGCAACGTTTCCGAAAATTACCCAGCGAAGGAGAACCGCGAACGGGTTCCTATCGGGTCTTGCTAGAAGGTGGGCACGATCTCGTCGAGCTTCATGCTTTGATGGCACCCCGGCCTATCTTGGTCTCAGGTGGAACTGCGGACAAACCTGAACGTTGGATCGCGCTCAATCACTTGATTGCGGTCAACCGAGTCCTGGGATTCGAAAACCGCGTTGCCATGACGAACCGTGAACAACATTCACCGTCCCCTGAATCAAATGAGCAAATTTACGCATTTTTTCAGCATTGGCTGCAACCAGATGATCGCCAATAGGCACCGACTTGCCAGCAACTTATAAAGACCGCCGTTCTTCGAGTCTCTTAGGCCCAAAGCCACGGACCAGCTCTTGTCTACCAAATCGGACCATTCGCCAACCGATCCATCAGCAACGGCGGCGGAATCCTTCCCGCCTTTGGTGGATGAGGCGATTATCCTGACGGGTCCGACAGCCGCTGGAAAAAGCGCGATCGCCCTGGAATTAGCCGAGCGAATTGGTGGGGAAATACTTTCCCTTGACTCCATTGCCGTTTACCGAGGGATGGACATCGGGTCCGCCAAGCCAAGCCCCGAGGAACGCCAGCGGGTGACCCATCACCTACTTGATCTAGTAGAACCGAATGAGGAATTCAGCGTTGCCTGTTACCTCCGCGAAGCCCACCGAATCGTCGCCGAATTGAAACAAGCTGGCACACCAGCCATCTTCGTCGGCGGGACACCAATGTTTCTGAAAGGCGTCCTGCGAGGATTTGATCCAGGTCCGCCAGCGGATTGGGAATTCAGACGCTCAGTCGAAGAAGATATCCGCCGCTATGGGGTCGAGGCCCTTCGAGCGCGACTAATACAAGTCGACCCGCTAGCGGCTCATCGCATCGGGCCGCAAGATACGCGGCGAATGATCCGTGCGTTGGAGGTTGCAAGACACACCGGCCTACCAATCAGCCACCACCAAACCCAATTTGATCGACACCAAAAACCGGCGGACTGCAACGTCTACTGCCTAGCATGGCCCCGTCCGCAACTTCATCAACGGATCAATCAACGTGTCCACAAGATGTTTGCTGCAGGACTACTGGATGAAGTCCGCAAACTAGTGACTACCTACGGTGGACTTTCTCGGACAGCGTCTCAAGCAGTCGGATATCGCGAAGTACTGCAGTGGCTAAAAGAGATTGGAGACAAAGAAGTGCTGATCGAAGAGGTTTCGGCACATACCCGGCAATTGGCACGTCGTCAGGAAACTTGGTTTCGTTCGTTTCATGAGATTAGTTCTATCGACGTCGCCGACCCGTTAGAAACAAGTGAGGTCGTCGATAAAATTGTGCAGGCGATGGGACCTGCCTAAAGACGGTAACGGCACTACAATGATTCACCGCTGCTAGGTGACCAAACCTTTGGTAACCGTCATAAACACGTCTTCAAGGGTCGGATCGCGATCGTTGAATGACTTCATTCGGACGCCAGATTCAAGCAAATGTTCCATCAAGACTGCTAAGCCCTCGTCATCTGTTTCCAGTTCGGCAACAACCGCGTTCGGTTCAATCTCCAAGGACCGCAAATGCGGACTACTGCGGAGAATCGACATTCCCGCATCCTCCCCGGATAGAAACTGAATCTCCACGATGCGATTGCGTCTAATTTGTCGATAGACACTCTCGATCGGACCATGCATCAACATCTGACCGCGTTCGATGATGCCAATCGACGTGCAGCAATCTGCCAGCTCAGTCAGGATGTGACTGCTGATCAGAATCGTCTTTCCCATTTTCCGCAGCTCTTTTAGTAGAGCCTTGACCTCGACTCGCGCCCGCGGGTCCAGGCCACTTGCCGGCTCGTCCAGAATCAGCACCGGCGGATCATGGACGAGCGTTTTGGCTAAGCAGAGTCGTTGCTTCATTCCGCGAGACAGACCGTTCACAAAGTCATCACGCTTGTGCGTCAAATCCAACAACTCGAGAACGTTGTCAATGATCTGCCTTCGCTCGGTGCGTCCGATCCGATAGGCAACCGCGAAGAAATCCAAGAACTCCCAAACTCGCATCCCGTCGTAAACACCGAAGTTATCTGGCATGTAACCGACGGCCTGTCGCACACCGACCGGATCAGCCATCACATCACATCCGGCAACTTCGCCTCGGCCGCGACTTGCACGCAACAGTGTCGCCAAGAACCGAATCGTTGTGCTCTTTCCTGCACCGTTGGGACCGATAAAACCGAATGTCTCCCCGGCATCAATCTGCAGATCGATACTTTCAACCGCTGTAAAATCGCCGTAATCTTTTCCAAAACCTTCCAGACTGATCATGCTGCTTTACCTGTCCTCACCGGAGAGTTGTTCTTCTTCGATTTCATCGTCCGTCAACACCTTGCGAAGATCTCCGAGCAAGTTGAAATCCTTCTGCGGTGACCGACTTGGTGCGTGCCGCAGATGACCAATCACGATGGTTTGTGAGGTGCGTTGGATAGCCGCTGGTGTAATGGTCATGCCGGGAATAACCTGCTCGACTCGGGCAACCACGCGCATAGAATCCTTCGGCATCGATTCTGGTGAACCCAACAATTGAAGCATGGCCCGGGTGCGTTCAGGGATTTCATCGGAAATCACCAATTCTTTCTCATCGCGAAAACGAACACTGGTCGCCAATCCACTTTCGCACATTCCCAAAGCCGCGATTCGAACACGATCATCAGCCATTCTTTCGACGACGAACGCATCCAACAAATCATAATCTGTTCCATTAACAAGCTGGCCATCGGAACTCATTTCAATCGTTCCACCAACGTCGACCATTTGCTCCGCGTGCAACATCCGCACGGTGTTACTGGCAACCGCGAAATCCGCAAGGGATGGGCCATCGTTGAATCCAGTACGAAAGCTGGCTTCGTCATCCTCCACATCACCAGTCACAATTGGTGATGCAGCCGCATCGACCGTATTGAAATCAACGTCGTACTTGCTAGAGAGCGAGTTATAAATCGACACGATACGAGATAGATGGCCGCGGTCGTAATCGGGCTGCAACTCCAACATCGCGATCTCTGTTTGACTACGGGCGAAGCCAATGTCCAAACGTGCGACTCGGGCAACCCACACAGCACCCCCTACGGCGATCAAGGGCACCGCCATCCAGGCATATTCAAGTCGGCCAATCAGACGAAAAAACAAGTAATTGACTGGCACTAGGATCAGCAGGTAATAGCCAAGTGATTTGATCACCAAGGTTGATTTCGGTATTTCGATTCCAGATTCGTCCCGCAGCACCTGCTGGGCCACTCGAATCGCATCACTTTGATCCGTCCAACCACCAACCCCGGTGATCGAATCAACGGCAACCAATGGGTCAACGACACTACGAGATGCAGTTACCGCAATCTCCTCCAACGGTAAACTCGTACGAAGCACCGCATCACGGGCTGTAATCCTGAATTTCGAATTCATCACTGGATCCGAAAAAGCATTCGGCCAATCAGGATATCGCTGCTGAATCGCATCGAGGCCGATACTGGATTCCGATTTGACAAACCGACGGCGTGGCCGGCCTAGCAGAGTGGCATTCACAAAACTGTCGTAACTCTTCCAATCGGACAACCAGTTGCTGCTAATGTCAAATCGAGGCTGTACGACGGTTCCGGCTCCCACCCTTCGGGACAGAACCAAATTGCCAGTTCCCGGTACGCTGGTGGATTCCTCCGCGGCATTACCATCGACCGCGACCCGCCCGGACTGGCTACGGAGCACAGCTATTTGTTTATCGACCGAGGCATCGGTTTCGACGCTCCAGAACCGCAACAAATCAGCAGCAGAATCACTATCAAGTTCGATATTACCAGTCGGCTGTAACGGCAGCAGTGATGATAGATTCGTCTTCGCGATTGAATCCGAAGCGACTGCACCGTTCACGATTAGCTTGCCCCCGAATCGCACCCAATCAGCCAGTGCTGTTTGCTGCTGCGGTGTCAATGCATCCGGCGACAAATCATCCCACAGCACAACCGCAGTGCTGGTCCAATCCAACATTGTTTCGCTAAGTGGCAGCAGATCCTTGGTGGGTGGGATGACGATTCGGTAGTTTGCAGCCGTTCCACTGAATTCAATCGATTCATCGCGATACGGGCGCACCCAGTCAGCCACTTGAAGTTTCGTAAAACGCTCAGGCCGATTAGTCAGAACGATGAAGAAAAACTCTTCACCAGAGAGAATATTGAACGGCTGAGCGCCGGTCTCAAAGAAAACAGACCGACTATTTGAACGAAATTGGCTACTCAGGTATCCACGTTTCTGATCACCCGAAACAGGTAGCGGTGCAAGGATTCGATAATCGAAACGTCTTGACTGACCTTTGGGCAAAACGATGGGGCGAATATTAGGCAACAAACCTTGGGACGTGGTCTTCGTGCCAGTGTCAAAACTGGCACCTGTCGCCGAGGATTGGCTGAGCAACTCGCCGCGAGCATCCTCGTTATTACTTTTCAGTACCTGCGCTGCCGTCATCCAGTGGCCTGGCTTGATGGCACCCCCAGTCGCGTTCGCAGGCCCCGGAAAGGCTTGTGCGGGCCGTGCGGTAAAATCGGCTTGACCAGGCAAATCGTCATCCGCACCAGGTCCCGAATCCTGGCGGCATCCCTCGCATCCAATCACTAATGGAAGGCAGAGTAGCGCGAGCAAATAGGAAACGCGCGGCATCAATTTTTCGTGGTCGGCAGGGCGGTCGGACAGAGTCTTCTATTCACACTTATCTTTTATTCACATTTAGCCTCACGAATCAAATAGCTAGCATCGGCTACCAGCCCATTACCATATTCGATTCAATCGCTTTCCGGGCGTGCTCCAGATCACTGCCGGTTTCCATTCGATAAAGCCGAATGGCATTCACCTTATCCCCAGCGGAGCGACTCAGGCAGTCCCGGGCAACGGTGCAGGGGTCCAGCCGTGGGCTCGTCAAACCCAACGCTCCCTTGCTGATCACCCACGTGTCACGTGGACGCTTGGTCAAACGCATCACTTCATCGTTCGGGTACGCATCGGCGACTACCTCCCGGGCCGAATCTTCGCCGTCAGCCCAAGTAATGATTATGTGTGAATCCGTCTCGATTTCAAACAATGGCATCGCTCGACTCCCTTATGAATTGGGCAGAGTGAAACTCGTAGCAACAGGCTGCGGACTAATGATACCGGTGACCTACCAGAGTGCAAATTCTTTGCCACGCCCAAAACCAGCAGCAAATAAAGGAAAAAGGAGGCCGGGGAAAAAGGAAACTAGACCCGGGTGGCGAGAACGCCCTGAATAGGCCGCTCGCCTTCTCTGGTGCCCAATTTCGCTTGCGGCGATTTCCAATCCGTCAATTGTTTCGATGACCGGCGGGTTTAAAAGGGGTCCCAGCCATCAGTTTTTTCTATCTGAGCAAGGAATGTTCACCCATCCACCAGCAGATTCGGATCCACCGCGTTTGGAAAATCTATGAAGAGAATGCTTTTTGGACCAGCGGTCACCTGATCGCTGGTTTTCCGCACCGTTTTGCTCAGCGATTGATACCGGTACCCTTCAGGCACAAAAAGCCAAACAGCACGGCACACCCAGCTAACACGCCGTAGTGAGTTTCGTCCATCGTGCCAAAATAACGGCTCAGCTCGCTCCAAGCGTCAAATAGCCAAGTCGAGAATGAATAGCGGTCAAACATTGAATTTAGAAACCCGTTTTCAGTGTACGAATCCGAGAAATCAGCGAAATCGAGCGTCCCGATAAGAAAGGTTAGGTCAAACCAACGCTTGCATTGACTGATCCGGACCGATGTAGGGTCCTTCCAGGCCGACACACCCCCGTGTGGCCCCTAAACCCGCGTGACCCGTAAAATCGCCACCGACAGAATCGCTTCTTGGCGAGTCGTTCAATCTTCGAACAGGCCGGACTTGCAGGGGAAACAGCCGGCGATATACTTTTGATCTGTAGCCGATTTAAAGGCGCGGTAGCTCAATTGGTTAGAGCCCCGGACTGTCGATCCGGAGGTTGCGGGTTCGAGTCCCGTCCGCGTCGCTTCGGCTTTTTCTTTGTGATAAGCGGCACTCGCCGCGAACTGCCAAGCGTTGGCAAATAACATGTTCCAGACCCGTTTTTGGGTATCTCCCCAAGAACCCCATCCCTGGAATGTGTGAAATGGCACGACCCAAATCCGCTTCCGGCTAGCGAAGGCACAGCAGCGGACAGGTGACCTTACCCCTTATCCGGGTCCACACGGAGAGCAAGTTTCCGGCGTGTTGCATGCTGCGAGAGGGAGAGTCAATCAGGCCAAGTACACGAAATCAAGCCGAGGCGGTCATTCACAAGCTTCGAGAAGCCGAGGTGGCGCTCGCTCAGGGGAAGTCGACCGCAGAGGTTTGCCTGTAAGAAGCTTGGCGTTGCCGAAGAAACTTACCACCGTCGGCAACGCGAGTACGGTGGTTAAAAAGTCGATCAGGCCAAGAAACTCAAAGAGCTGTAGAAGTAGAACGCTCGGCTCAAACGGCTTCTCGCGGTGGCAGAGTTGGACAGAGCGATCTTGAAGTAGGCCCCCTCGGGAAACTTCTGAGCCCGGCGAAGCGACAACGGGGAGCGGAACATATTCGCGACGCCCTGGGCCGGCAGAAGGTCTCCGGACGCCGCATTCCTCTACCCACGCACAGATGGGGCAGTCACGCTCCACTCAGCATAGCAAGCGGAGCGTCCCTAGTGATGACCCGCGTCCGGTTCGGCGAATGGTCAAGCTGGCCAGTCAGCATGATCGCTATGTTGATTGCCGAATCGCGGGAGTTGATCATTCATTATCAAGTTACCCGTCTACTGCATCTTCGGTTCGTCACGTTGCTTTGCGTTTTTGTGACTGTCTGCATTACTATCGACTAAGGTAACGACAATTCGATTAGCCGAAAACTTCTTGGGGGCTTTGCTTTTGCCCACGCCCTCGGTGACGCTAGCAAATCCTGCCAATTCAAATGAATCGCCAGGTTTAAGCGTGATGGTAGTTTGGGTCGATGAGCCTGGTAGCAATTTCGAAATTCGGTCGAGACTAGCGGCATCGCCTTCAACTAGACGTATCGCCTCCATGACTTCGGCAGTAACCTTGCTGTACTTGTAGTAAAGACTGATTTTAAGCTCTGACTCTTTATCCTGAATGGACGAGCCACGAAGTTCGATTCTCTCTGCACTGCTCCAACATGAAACGGAAAATTTCTTACCCGGTATGATTTGAGTTTCAATCTGCCTCAGAATCGTCTCTTTTGGATCGCCGGAACCGGCTTCAGCGTCCTCATAGCCCAAAGTTAAGACACGAAGTTTTAAGTCGTCTCCACTGACGGTTGGCGAGAACATAATAACGAGTAACGCAATTAAAAACGGCTTGTTCATTGTGTCTCCATACGACTCCCGGCATCACGGCCCGGATCAGTGTTTCGGATCAGTGTTTCGGATCACCATTCAGGAAGGCATTGGCCAGGGCACAGCGTTATCGAGACCAGCGAGTGGGCGGACCAGACCTTCGGAGGACGAGGCAGTCGGTGCTGCCATCGCATCGGCAGTCGGCGCCTGTCGTGCTTCTTCGCCAAACATGTTCTCGGGCGTCAGTTGGGAGCACATCGTAATCGGCCCGGTGTCATCGATCGCTGCTTACATTAGCGAATGACTTGATGCCCACCGTTTTGTCAAGGGAAGTGAAGCGCGGCCTTATGCAATTACGGGTGCAGCAACCGGATTTCGTCCTCAAGGTTTGGTTTCGAACGTCCGAACTTGCCACGGCAACAAATGCAACGGTTTGTGGACAGAGATGCGAATTGTCTTGCCGTCGTCCTCTCCCTTGATTTGGAACTCAGCCTCGGCACTTCGCCCAAAAAGGCTGTTCGAGTAACCTCCAGACAGGTACAGCAAGTCCTGTCTATCGTATCCTGAAAGCTTCTTAAGCTCGGGAAACACGGCATCGATTGGATCACCGACAATGGAACCGGCAGCGTTCACCAAAAACGTGATGCCAAGGAGCGTGCCTCCTATCTTCACCCATTTCTTCTGGTTCATCACTCACCCCTATTTCAGCATAGCGTCCGCATTCACCGGACCGCTGCGAACGACATTGACCTCAAACCCGCGCGGCCCACGGCTCCGGCACAAAGAATGGTGACACATATTTGTCGGCCCCCGTTCTTAATGCCTCGGTACTTATTTGGTGGTTGTTTTTTCCGAACGGAACAGCGCGCAAATGGTCACAGAAACTCGTCTTATTGGGCATGCGTTCATTTAAATCTGATGTTCTCTACCTGTTCATTATGTTTGAAATGCTCAATTGAAGAAATCTTCCTGCCTCCAATCATAACATTGTCGAAGGTCAATTTCATAATTTTGGCAGTAGGGGTGCCCCACAGTATGTCGGGTTGACCCAACACGCTTGCTGTAGCGATCTCGATGTCTTTAAAAACGACGCCTGCAAGGTGACCAGCACCACGTGCCTGCCCGGGATCGAAGTAGGGCTGTAAGCCTTGCATCGCAATCAGAAAGTGCTGCAAGGTGGGGCGCGGGTCTTCGACGACGATATTGCGAAACACGACACCCTCGCCGCACGCTCCTTTGCCTTCACCACGCATGTTGAACAGCCGCCCGCCGCTCCATTTGTCCCAGCCGGCTCGGGCGTAAATCACGTCGCAGTTTTCTATGATCAGCTTTCGATTTGGCAGGGACGATAGAACAAACGTTGAGCCGTTGAAGTCATTCCAATATGTCACGCCGCGTATTCCCAGACCATTTGCATATGTGGAATCATCCTGTGTTCTGATGAAACAATTCTCGATCAAACAGTTTTCAAATGGATTGATACCATCGCCATTCACGCGCCAGCCAATGATCTTTGCCCAACGAATGATTGTCGGTTGATCGGGGCGGTGGACGTCGATGAGCATTAACGAATGGTAGGCTGGATCAGCGATTGTGATGCCTTCGACAGATGAGTTTCTCGCTCCTACAATGCGAATCGAGTTATGAAAATTCGCCCGCATAGGGCGTGGAGAAGCATGATTCGGATGAGCAATTCGTGCCATCGAGAGCGTGCCATAGCCAAAGACACGGATATCGTGGCCGTCGTCCCATTGCTCATGATTGCTCATCGTTCCGTAAACAATTGCATCACCGGGGATGTAGTAGTTCCTTGCTGCATGAAGCGGAAAGGCAACCCCGATGTCGTGAACGCCAGGCAGAAAATAGAGAGTCTCCCAAGGCCCATCGCTCGGTGCTTTTTCTCCCGGTTTGACCGCATGTACCGTTGGGTCAGTGAGTGAGGGACGGTCTCGCATCAATGGGTTTGCGAAAACCGTTAAAGAGTGAATGGGAGGCCCCGTGTATCCTTTGCCCGTGTCGTGATCTTCCATTTGCCCGTCGATGTCGACTGACACTTGGCATGGCTTGTCGAGTGTGACGTATGCCTTTCCATCGCGCACAACACAGGAACGCACTTTGCGTTGCGGTCGAACGATTGCTTTTCGAATCGGTTGACCGTTGACCTTTCTAATTTCGATTTCAACCGGCTCACCCATTTCGATGTTGATATAGCTGTGACTCCAGCCACTCAGATGAGGAAAGTAACCGTTTTCGCCCCGAATTCCATTCTTGCATCTAGTTATGAATGCGAAGGCATCGCGCCACGGCTCTTCTTTTCCGGCCGACCTGGCCGCGAGGGCGTACTGATCTGATGCCTTGGCGCCAGGAACTTTGCCATACACGACCAGCGCATTGTCGCGCCCGATGGCGGAACCGCTCGTGAGTCCGATAAGAATCAGACAGGTAATGAAAAATCTCATCTAACTGACTCCTGTTACAACGGGTTCTGTGTCCTTTACTTGACGCTGCGTCTTTGCGCCATCGGTACAAGGTGCCACCGAACCACTGAGGCAGAATATTTGTGGTCACCGGGGATGAACGGAAAAGTTCCGACCAGGAAAATAGCTTTTGAGCCCTCCGTCGCACCACATGGTTCGTCGTTTGGCTAACCTAAACTCGAATTGGTGTCTAAATTGGATTGGCAAACGCCCATGCGAGAATTCCGAAGACGGTTGCACCGCCAACTGTGACCATGATAGCAGCAATGGCAGATACGAATCCGAGGATCAGCAATCCACCGGTTGTCGACTCAAGTTCATTGACCTTGCCCCCCTATCCGAGTCCACCCGTGGAGTTAGTTTCCGGCGTGTTGGACGCTTTGAAAGGGAGAGTCAATCAGACCAAGAAAATACGGTCGAGCCGAGGTGATCATTCACAAGCTTCGGGAAGCCGAGGTGCCCCTCGCTTAGGGAAAGTCGACCGCAGAGATTTTTCAAGCAGCTTGGTGTTGCCGAGCAGACCGACTACCGCTGGCGGCGTGAATACGGTGGTTTAAAGGTCGATCAGGCCACAAAGCTCAAAGAGCTTGAGAAGGAGAGTGCTCGGCTCAAACGACTTCTCGCGGAAGCAGAGTTGGACAAGGCGATCTTGAAGGAGGCCGCCTCGGGCAACTTCTGAGCCTGAAGAATGACGAGCGAGAATGTGCTGGAAAGCTTGAGTGACTTGTTCATCCACCGAGGAGTTCCTCGTTACCTACGAAGCGACAACAGTCCGGAGTTCATCGCGATCAAAGTCCGACAGTGGTTAGCTCAGGTTGAGGTGAAAACACGCTTCATCGAGCCAAGTAGCCCCTGAGAGAACCGCACCATTAAATGCTTCAATGGCAAGCTTCGTGACGAGCTAATCAATGGAGAAACCTTCGAAACGATGCTTGAGGCCAAAGTCATAATCGAACGTTGGCGAGTCACCCACAACACGATTCGCCCGCCCAGTGCACTGGGTTAAGTGCACTGGGTTATCGGCCTCCGGCACCCGAGGCCGTCCAGCCGGACAAGCCCGCTTCCGCTACGCTCCAGCAGTCTTGTGCGGCTAGAGAAAGCTTGATGAATTTCCGAACTTAAGAACTAGTGTCGTCCGTGGGGGGCAGGTCAGCGGCTCCGGTGCATTGCATTGTTATGCGGCCTCCATTGCAGGCACCATCAGTTGACCTTTTTGACGTTTGGCATTTTCCACGACTTGTCATAGTACGATTCCAGCGGGCCATACAGTCGAAGATAGACGAAAAATCCTTTGTCAGGATTCGATTCAATCCAGTTATCTTCATAGCCGATCGGAGCTTTCCTACCGACGTAAATCTTTGTACTGCCATCGTGCTCTGTCTTGATCTTCTCTTGAGCCGAACTGATATCTGATTTTCCCTGTGCATTCTGGATGATGCAGCGAGTATCGTTGTCATAGACGGTAATGGACCAGAATTGATTCGCGGGCGCGTCTTTGGGAACCACGATTTCGTAGGTGTTCTTTCCATCCAACCAGTTGCCATCGTCGTCGATATATGCACCGAGATACTTTGACCCGCTGCCGACATTGTTGAGCACCATTCCTTTGGAAGTTGTGATCGCTTCGTACGAGTACGATGCAATTTCCATGACCTCGAAATAGTTCGGATGCACCTGGTCGAGATGCTCCATGTTGAGAATGTAGAGCCAGCTGCGATCCGGCCAATGCTTCTCCTTGTATGATTCCCTGCTGAAGGTGTTCACCATGGCAATGGCATTTCCCATACTTTCAGCTTGCCGCAATATCTTCTCCTGGCGAGCATCGGGCTTGAACGGCGCCCCCTTTTCGATTCCGGTACCTCTCAACTGAGTCAGAATAAAGCGGTTGCGGTCGACAACGGGTTCATTCTGAAGAACTCGATTCAAGTCTTCCCAGAATTCGAGGCCTCGCGACTGATTACCCATCCACTGAGGTTTACGTGAAGCGGCAACGAACTTTTGACCGTCCCCGTTGTCGCCAACCTTGTAGACGCGGTGAGCCTTCAAGCTCTTGTCATATGCCTCGCCTTTGAGTCCGATAATTCGTGTGCCAACAAAAACCAGATTACTTTTGGATTTCACTACAAAGTCAGCGTCGTGGCCATTTGGGACATCTGTCTCCGGGCCGACAATTAGATATTTTCCGCCCTTTCCTTGATCCGGTCCAACGACTCCGAGATCTGTTTGTGGTGTTTGGTAGATATCAATGACCAGTCCGCCAATCGGTCCCGCAGGAATCTCGACGTAATAGCTTGACGTTGCGAGGTCCAGGAAAGTGATGACATAGGGAGTCGTCGTGTTGGCAGTGATAATGGGAATCTTTGTTTCTCGGTCAGCGTAGATCAGCCATTCTCCATAATTGGCTTCTTGCAAGAATCCTTGATGCCATTGTTCAAGACCAACAATTGGAAGAGCGTATTCGTAAGCGGATACTGCCTTCACTCGAAGCTGTTCGTCCCGGATACCATTGACAAGTTCTTGTTTGACGTATCCGTTGTCTTCAAATTCGACCTTGATTGACGCAACTTCCAGATCTTGCGCCGTGCTACCCGTCCTAGTTGATTGCGCATTCGATGATGTGGCTGAAAGTAACATCACGATGACTATTATTAGCGTATTTGATTTCATGCTCTTCTTGTTTCTGAGGAATGTTATACGTTTGGTGAATCGCTAGTTTTGGGACGGCCAGGAATTTGACATCCATCCATCTGCTTAGCTGGATAAGGGCAAGGATCACTGGGTTGGAACGGTTATGTTCCATTTGTAAGAACGCACAAGCCCAGCCCCGATGCATGCCATGCTTATCCGCCAGCATTGGGTCGCACAGAGCGGTCCACGAATGCAGCACGGACAGACGGTTCAGCGAATAACCGAAGCGACCAGATACCGAATCGTATCCCCACGATCATAAACGTTGTAATGAACAGTATGCAAGCAAGCAACGCACCCAGTTGAGTCAAAGTGAGCGATTCAAGGAAGCCGAGTTTTGCACCACCGATAGCGATGAGCACGAGGCCGATGAGTTGGACAGTGGCAACAACGAGCCCAACGTAGTCGTGGGAGATTGATCCGCCGCGAGCAACAACAACGGCAGCCGAAACGAGGTAGATCGCAACAAAGACGGATTGGATCGACGCCATGCCTATGAACGCGGTTGCAGGACGACAAACACGTGTTCGGGTTGCCGTTGTTGAGTAGGCTTCAGGTGCGACGTGTTCGGGTGGCGACTCGTATAGGTTGATTGCGATTGTGGTCACGCGGCGGGTTTCAGTCGGATAACGCCCGCAATCACCATGCCGAGAGAGTTGAATTAACCGTTGCCGAGACGCTCGCAAGCCCGACTCCGGTGCATTCGATGAATATCAACCGTCATGGGTTGAAAGATTCGTCGTATGGTTTATTACGAACAAGGTGGGAAATGAGATTGTTCATTTCGGTTGCGTAACAAACCAAGCCACGAACGAAATCGGGACAATCGTGCAGGCCGATAGAAGGGCGGAAACCACAAACCCTCGTCGAAAACCAATCGGACCGAAGCGTCGTTTGGTACAGGCGTAGCAATGGTCTTGAAGAAGTCGACCACATGCAATCCCGCCAACGGTAAAAAAGATTGCTGGTGCTGAGATGACAGCAACTGAAAGACGCTGAGTCACCCAGTAAGCGATAAACGAACCAGACATCGTCGCCCCAATCAATATCGCCATCGCGGTCACGCCGGTATCCCGTTTGATATCGCGTTTAACCACCGTCTGGGCGATCAGGACGAATAGGTCAGCAGAGAAAAACGCCGCAACGAAAAGCAAAAAAAGTGGCAAAACAAAGTAGATCGCTAGTTCCAGTGAAAAAACGTTGGCCATGTCACTACTCCAGTCAGATAACGACACAAATCACCCGGCGGCGACGAGCGATTGACCACTTATGTACACCCGACTTTACCGCTCGGGTGCATCAGATTGTGATCCTGCAATCAATCCACATAGTCTATACGCTCTTGCCGAGAATCATCAAAAAAGCAAGCACCGACTGAGCCAGCGAGATGCCGGACAGTGCGGCCAAGACGGTGGTCTGTGCACTCCGTGTACGCGATCCAAACGTGAACCACGATGAACAGCCAATCCAGATAAAAAGCCAGATTGCAATGATGGCAATTTCAAATGCGGTCTCGCTTAGGGGAAGAATCACGTAAACGGGCAAGAGAAGCAGTGCAGTAAATCCGCCAAAGAACAGCACCGCCTCTGAAATCTTGTCGAACATTGAGAAACTCACGGCTATGCCGAGCATAGGCCACACGGCCATTGCACCGAATGTTAACGCGAGAAAAGCCGGAAACTGCCACGCGGCTCTGCCATTGTGTGTCGCTATATTCACTTTTTTGATGCTTTGATGTGCGAACCTCGGCGAAATCTGCCGGCGCAGGATAATAACCACATAGGTAACCCAGCGGCGGCCAAGTGACGTTGAATTCAAAACCCGCCTGATCCGCCGCTACCTGTGCAACGGCTCGTTCTGCAGTCTTCGCTATTCCGCGCGGAGAATTTTGGCGATCATTGGGCGTGTTTCTTTGATGCGCTCGTAGTCCAGTTCCAAACCGTAAGGGCCGAGAATGCCCTGTATGAGGTCATAGATTGGCTTTACGTCCTCAAAAGGCCCGGCCACAGAATCAAGGGCTGTTAAGCCTGAGTTATTCCGCGTGTTCCGATCCGCGCCCTTTGCGAGAAGTGCTTTGACGATCTCCGTGCGACACAGAAAAGCGGCGGTATGAAGTGCAGTGGAGCCTTCGTTGTTTTTCACTTCGAGATCAGCGTTGGCGTCAATCAACAAGCTCGCGGTTGCGTTTTTCCCATACGACGCCGCAGCAATCAGGGCCGTCGAGCCGCTCTCAGGATCCCGTTCATTCAGGTCGGTGCCCGCCGCGATATGCCGCCGAACCGCTTCGACATTTCCCAAAACGGCGGCGTCAGTTAGCGATATATCCGGAGCTGAAGCGGGTGTCGATTCGAACACAGTTTTAGTGGGAGCGGAGTCCGGCGTTGATTCATCGGCTGACTCCGGCTGCGATTGAGCCATCGTGTCCCGTGCTGCCATATTCGTATCACTATTCGATGAATCGCCGCATCCCACAAACCCAATCGTGGTGAGCACACCGACAACAAGAATCATTTTCGCCCGTCTATTGTTCTTTTTCATTCCGACCCTTCTACTGCATAACGGTTACGATCACCGAGCCGGAACGGAGATCCTTACTTCAATTAACACGCGCAAGTCCGGCGTCGCGTGCATCGTGTTGCTATGCGGCTCACTACCTGAGTAATACTATTTCGCCATGGTGAATTTCAATCTCCGTTTTTACCTCAAGCGCCCGGCCTAAAAACTCATTTAGACGTTTACGTCTGTCAGAGGCAGGCTCACCGAGTCGGAAATGCTCATCTTTGCCATCCATATCGAGCATCTTCATTTTCTTTTCATACAACTCAAAATAGTTGTCGACACTAAAGCAATTCAATTGCTTCAGCAGTGCTGCAGCCATGACGATCGAAGCCTGCTCGCCATAGCTGCGACGAAGGTCGGCTTGCTTGTCCAGAAAATTTCCGTGATCGAGAATGTTCACGAGTTGCGCTAGCGAAGCAAAATCGTTGTCAGGATGGACAAATTTCTGTGTCAGATAATAGTTGTCTCGAAGCAAATGCTCAACGTTGTGTTGTACCGCCAAGCCGCTTTCTTGCTCTGCCAACTCCCTCTCATGCGTAGATTTCAATTCAGCCTCACGTCTCGCATTTCGAGCATGCTCGGTGTACAAAGCAACGCCCATTCCAATCGTTGTGGTTACCGCAAGGAGGTTGAGAATCGAGATTTTCATGGATTGGAATCACAGCTAGATAACGACCAAGTTCAAGCGGCGGGCGCGTTTGACGATCAACTTGAAAGCAACGTCGCCGCCCGCTCGCGTGCAACACTTGGTTCGGCATCTGCTCAATTGGTGGTGGGCGTTACCCAGATCCGAACAGTTCCGTCCTTGCTGCCCGCCGCCAGGGATTTGCCATCTGGGCTGAAAGCGACCGCTTCGACCAGGCCTTGGCTCGGCAGCGTAGCGAGTTGCTTTCCTGTATCCAAGTCCCACACCCGCACGGCGTTGTCGCCGCCGGCTGTTGCTAGCTGCTTGCCGTCGGGGCTGAACACAACTGCTTGGACTGCCATCTTGAGACGCTTGACCGGCTCTGTATCCTTGCCGGTATCCACCTCCCATACTCTCACGGCCGCCCCGGTGTCCTCAATGATAAGGCCCGCCGGGGCTCCGCGACTGCTGGACGTTACAGGAACAGCCACGCGTTTTCCGTCGGGACTGATCGCAACGCTGGCGGCCGACGCCCACTCACCGTATTTCGTCTCGGGCTTGACCGAGAAGCGATGCAAGGGCTTGCCTGTTTCGGCATCCCATATCCAGACTTCGCCCGCCTCTTGCAGTTCCCCGCCAGCTCCGCTGGTGCTCGCAACCAGCAGCTTTCCATCCCTGCTCCAAGTCACAGAACTGGCAGCCGTCGATAGCTTGTCCGACTGGTAGACGATTTTTCCGCATGATAAACGGTGTTCCGCCGGCCTGCCCCCAACCTTGCTCGACAACCTTCCACCCCCAGAGCGAATAGATGACGACGCAGACTAGTAGCGTGCTCACAAATGCCCAGGTAAACCACGGCCTTTCGCTTTCCGAGTGCATACGATGCCAATCGATAGTAGGGTGACACGTCGCGTCACTTGCGGCTGCTTGTGCACATAACATTTAGGATAACCGGGCCGGGAATTGACGTGAACGAGCGAAGCGAGCGGGCCCGGCTGTTCCGGCTCCGGTTCAACGGTTTGTTATGTGCCGTTCTCGAGCAACGCAAACAGTTCTTCGGAACGGATTGCAGCAAAATTCTCACCAAACATTTCGGTTGTTTCGAGGGAATTCACAACATCCGTCAGTCGCTGGATATCGTCACGCCTGCACGCGAAGTAGGTGGTATTCTTGGCAATACCGTCAACCCAAACTGCAACTTCAATTCCACGAGATTGAATTGCGGCGAGATATCTGCACGCGTCGTCGTCGGGTCGCAAGCCGTGATCTATCGAAAGTGATGTTGGGTACGCGAAAAAGGTCCAGGGGCATTCGCCCGTGCGTCGATATTCATCCACATCAAACAGCAAATCGATTTTGACGGATTCGGTGTTCATCAAGACACATAACGGCAACGTTCACCGGGCCGCGGCAAACATCATTGTTTCAAAAAGCCGCGCGGCCCGCTGCTCCGTGTGCAACGTATTGTTATCTGCCGATCGATCGTTTTCGGGCAATTTCCAACATGCGTTGTTCCGATTGGTCAAGTAGGTCCGGATGGACTAAGGCATCCATTACCGCCACCACCCCATCATAGTCTTTGTTCTGAAACAATTCACGGGCCTGCAGACGTTTGCGGTCGTTCCCGACGTATTTGGCATTAAGTCTTTTGTTGCGTTCGGCTCGACGTTGACCATCGAACCTCGCAGCAGCGGACCATTCGGTTGCCGGTCCAGTCACAAAATCCGAGCAGAAGTTCTCAAGGTCGGAACGAAGTGCATGGTAACGATCCAACCCGGATTCTAGCGGTGTTGAAAGTAAATCACTTTCGTTATCGACGCCAAGCGACTTCAGATACGCCGAATGATCTATCGAGAGGTCGGCGATGTTGTATTGGATAATGCCAAGTCCCCAGCGGTGATGCAAGTCAAGGCTGCGATCACCACGAACATATTTGCCCCAAGCAAAGTTGCCACCCGAGCGACGCCCTGAATTTTGGAAGTGAAAAATGAAGCCGTGTGGCAATAGGGCGGGATCAAGGATCACAATGCCAGCTTCAAGTTCGGACTTTGGATCACGCATTGCTTTAGGCAGATAACGGTTCGGATCACCCGGTCCGAGCGGAAAGGAAACCATTGCCCAACGGACTCTCGAGGACTCGGGTGCATCCGTTGGTTATGCCAGTGTGATTGAAGGCGTCCAGTCTAGCCAAGTCCGGAATCCAGTTCGTCCCAAAGCGATTGTTCCCGCAGCAGGACATCAATGTAGCCGCTTTCTAGTGGCGTGAACTCGCCGTCGTGCCCGTAACACCACTCGATAAGCGCACCGTCGAGTATCCCCCAGTGGACCGTGGTCGATCCACCGCCGCCAGCATAGCGATGCACTCGCCCGATTTTCTGGCAACAAGTTTTGATTTGCCTCAGTGACTACAGTCGCGGCGACCGCCCAAGGAGCTTTCGCCTTGCGTTGCCTACAGACTGAAAATCAAATTCCGAGAAAAATCTGCGATTGGATCGACCAGCAAGAGACAACTGAGATAGGCTCCCAAAGAGGGGAATGCGATGAAATATTCAAACTGCCATATTCTTATCGTGGAAGACTCGTCTGTCCTTCGTCTTGTTCTGCAGCGCACCTTGAGCACCGCAGGGTTTTCCGTGATGACGGCGATTGATGGGACTGCTGCTTGGCAGCTTTGCATGCAGCACGATTTCGATTTGATTGTGACGGATGAGCAGATGCCGGGCCTGAACGGATCCGAACTTTGTCACCAACTGCGAAAAACAACACGCTTCGCAAAAACGCCAATCCTCATGGTGACCGGAAAAGCATACGAATTAGATCAAACATCACTACGGACCGACCTGGGAATCTCGGCTGTGTTCGTTAAGCCGTTCAGTCCCACAAATGTTCTTCGTACGGTTCAGCGAGAGCTTGCAGCATCCTCTGCGAGCCCAGCTTCATCTAGGTGATTTGACGGCCTCCCTGACAAGCTTACGTTTCGCAAAGAGACTCAGGAAAACCTAGCGACGTGATAGTTGCTGCTCCAAAATCTCGCAATCCGCCGTGTTCAATGCTCTTGGAACGATGATCGCGTTAATTCGATGGGAATCTTAATCGGACTCCTTCGCTTCCGTTGCTCGCGGTCCCAAGCCAGCATCAGCTGATCAGTCACGTCCTTCAATGTGCGACCCATTGGCCACAATCAAGCCACGCAAGGTCTATCTTAAGCCCAAGGTGATGACATTTCGCTTCAGGGCCTTACGGATCAAAAGCATCATGATCTGACTGGCACCATCAAAAAAGCCCAATTCGCGACTGCCCAAACCACGCAACGACC
This sequence comes from Rubripirellula sp., assembly GCA_049602075.1. Taxonomy (GTDB): domain Bacteria; phylum Planctomycetota; class Planctomycetia; order Pirellulales; family Pirellulaceae; genus Rubripirellula. The sequence goes on along the minus strand of JBMYRF010000005.1, from coordinate 289,499 downwards.
GAGTACGACGCAAGAAAACTCGAATTCTCGATGGCTCCTGAGAAGACAGCTCATGTCAGTCTGTGGTGAACTTCGCCACATCCCATAAACGCCGCATCCCATAAACACTGATTGCTGCAAGTAGATTCGATCGGACCACTGGCCGCGCACCCCAAGTGACAACTAAGATCGAAGCCATGAAAGAACCTCTCGATGCCACCGCGGCTTCTCTCTCGCTGATGACTGCCGCGTTATGGGGCGGCATCGCAGTCGCTGTAAAGTACTCCGAAGACACGCTGGATCCGATTGCGGTGGCAGCGATCCGATTTGCGATAGCAGCAGTATTCATGTGGTTGTGGTGCCGCCTACGCCGATTCCCGCTGCGACTGAACGCGAAGGAGGCCCGCCTCGCTGCAGTTGTCGCGTTACTGCTGCTAGTTCAGATCTTATTGTTCAACTTTGCCATTCATTATTCCAACACTTCTCATGCCGTGTTGATGATCAGCACCTACGTGGGCTGGGTCGCGTTGATTGAGCATTTCATTACGAAGGTAGATTATTTGACGCCACGGAAACTCAGTGGAATCGGCTTGGCCGCATTCGGAGTGGCACTGACCGTTTTTCAGATGAGAAATGGCAACACCGCGGTTTCAGCGAATCTCGATGTCGACTCGCCGACCATGATTGGTGACATCCTGATGCTTCTCAGCGCGCTCGTTCTGGGCATCAAAATCGTCTTCACCAAGTATTCAGTCGCTCGCGTCGAGCCCAATAAGTTTCTCTTCTGGCATCACTTGCTCGGATCCGGATTATTTGTGATCTGCAGCTTTCTCGTAGAGGGGATCCCGATCAGTAATGCCGCCACTTGGACCGCTCCAGTTATCCTGGCACTGCTTTACCAGGGCTTGATCGTGGGTGGATTCTGCTTCGCTGTCCAGGCAACCTTGCTACGCCGTCATACTGCGACGGCAATCTCCGTATTTGGCTTTGCCACACCGCTGTTTGGTGTGCTGTTCGCACTCACTTTCCGCGGTGATCCGTATTCTCATTGGCTGTTGCTTGCGGGATGCTGTGTCGCTGTGGGAATCTTTTTGGTGAACCGCAAGCCAACGGAACCGAAGAAATCGCGATGAAATAATATCCGCCATAAAACGTTGGCCCGAAGAAGCACGCGGCATCGTAGAACCAGGATCCCAAAGCATCCTCAAAACGTGGAAAACCACGTCGCCAATCGATCTATTGCACAGCCAATTTTTCCTTCCAGGAATCGTATTCAGCTACCAATTGCTTCAGAACATTGCGTTCTTTCGCGGCCAGATTCGTCGACTCACCTGGGTCGGCTCTTAAATCAAATAATTGCCAAGCTTCTGAAGGTCGTTCGCGGACAATTTTCCAATGCCCCATACGGAGCGCCGCATGAGACCGGTAAGCAAAAAGGAACGAACGATGTGGTGACGCACCACCTTGGGTCAACAGTGGAAGTGGATTCTTTCCATCCAAAACCAGACCAGAACCATCCGCCTGCAGCTCTTTCGACGAATCGAATCTTGCGATTTCGAGACATGCCACCAAAAGATCGGGAGACCAAAACGGTTCATTCATCACTGAACCAGCCGCAATATGCCGTGGCCACCGTGCCATTGCAGCGACCCGCAGGCCACCCTCCCAACAGGTCACTCCCCCAGATCTTAATGGGTGGTTACGACCTACATCGATCCCTTTTCGATTGAGCCGAAACGCGCCATTGTCAGACATAAAAAAGACGAACGTACTGTTAACTTGACCGGTCGTTTCCAATGACCCAAGAACTCGACCGATTGCGCGATCCAAAGCAAACACGACCGCTTCATAACGTTTCCTAGGATCTTTTTCAGTTGGTGAAAGGCCAATTGCCTCAAACGCATCGTCGGGTGCTTGCCAGCGTGTTGGCTGACCGGGTCGCTTGTTACCCGCAGACGGAAAGTGCGGAGCATTGAACGGCAAATAACAAAACCAGGGTTGCCCTTTACCACTTTGACGCTGAATGAAATCGATCGCTGCATCGGCGAACAAGTCTGTCGAGTATTCTCCCTCACGAAACAGATGCTCAGTCTCCTGAGACACTACCCCACGATACAAATCGTGTTGCCGGCGATAGTGATGGTGATAGTAGTCCATGTTGCCTGACGCATGCCCTACGAACTCATCAAAGCCCCGTTCTGTGGGACGAGACCCAGGTGCGAAACCGATATTCCACTTCCCAAAACAACCGGTCGCGTAGGGGTGAGGTGCGCGTTTCAGAAATTGCGGAAGCAGCCGTTCTTGTGGATTCAGGCCAACACCATAGTTCCCCTCGACGCCGGGCAATTGTCTTTCCAGTCCGTGACGCTGGGGAAGTCGTCCGGTCAATAGGCAAGCCCTGGAAACAGTGCATGTGGGCGAAGCCGTATAGAAGTTTGTAAGCCGAACCCCTTCGCTAGCCAGACGACTCAGGTTCGGGGCAACAATCGAAGATTGCGAGTTGTAACAAGGCAAATCTCCGTACCCGAGATTGTCGCATGTAATCAACAGAATATTGTTGGGAAGATCCGCCGCGGCAAGCTCTTTGTTGACACATCGTCCGGAAACAATCGCAAGTATGACGACCAAACGCAGAACAACAGCAGCTCGATAAATACGACCGAAACCCACAGCATCGAACCTCCCAGATGGACTTGACTGACTGACGTCGCCTACGTTAACCACTTGGCCACGGCACCAGCATCGGGGAGGTCTGTTTGTCGGAATTTGCTAATCCGACCGTCTGAATCGTCGTACAACAACATCGTAGCCGCCGACAGATCAGACGCGATCGGAGAATCGATCAACAGTGCTGAATCCGATTGATTCATTTGCCCCAAGATCCGCAACTCAAGGTCGTGCTGAGACGCCCGCGGTAGCCACCGGGAAAGTGTTTCTGCGGAACCACAGATGAGTAAGACAAAGACACCCGCGGCAGGTCCATCACGAAGCACTTGCTGAAATGCCGCCGCACCACTTAGTTGTCGACTTGATGCATCCAACGAAAAATTGAAGGAGTCATCCTGTCGCAGGTCACGGAACCTCTCCAACGGATCAATGACGAGCAGGATTGGAGCTGTTCCCTCAGACTCATCTCCTCGTCCCGTGATCAGTTCAGCCAATCGTCGCATCTCTTGCTCGCAGTCACGCGGCTTGATGGCTTGAAGCTTAACGCCAGCTGTTTCGAGCCACGGTGCGGTTGACGGACCGTCATCTACTCGATTTCCATCGAAGTACAAAACCTCAAGTCTTGGATCAGATTTTGCCAGTCCAGTCACGGCACTCGCAATCAGGGCTGACCGGGAGTCTGGCGGAGCAATCATCAGCACGTTACGACCATTGTTGCGTGACAGCTCTAATCCGATCGGCGGCCCAAGCTCCACTGACTCGCCCAGCAATCCAACAAATCGTTGGTCGTCGGACATTGCCGCCCCCGCCAAGGACGAAGTCCACCGACAGGGTCGATTGCCCTCGAAAACAACGGGAGGCGAAAGATCAGCAGCAAACGACTCATCGCGAGCAGCGATCGCACTGAGCATTTCGCGGTGCTCCGAGGAAGAAAGCCATGCTACCTGAAACGGCTGATTGCCTTCTACCAAACCACCGGCATCATTATAGATCGCTTCGCCAGGTCGGCTGATGAGTCGCGCAGCTGTATTATCGTCCGACAAAATCAATGCGGCATCCGACTCACTGCATTGCATCGCTATCCGCACTGCCATTTGCCCCAGTGTCGCTCGCGGCAATGAGTAAGCCCCCGCCAATGACTGGCTACTCAAAATAACGTGCATCCCAAACGAACGACCTTGTCTCACAAGGCGGTCGAGCAACATGGTGCAATCACCCGCCAATCGGTCATCTCGGACAAACAACTCCTGAAACTCGTCGACGACCAACATAATGCGCGGCAACGTCTTGCCTGTCGCCGCTCGATAATCTCCTAACTCCTGAACACCAGCAGAACGGAACAACTCTCCCCGCTGTTGCAGTTCAGCATCCAATCGTTGTAACACACTACGACCAAATTCACGCTCACTCTCAATTCCAATGACCCGCGCGTGCGGAATTGCGAAATCGGCATACGGCTTGAACTCGACACCTTTCTTAAAGTCCAACAGATAGAACTGCAGTTGATCGGGTCGGTAATGATGAGCGCCCGAAGTAATAATAGAGTGCAACAGCGTGCTTTTTCCCGAACCTGTTTTTCCCGCGATTAACACATGCTGGCGGACGCCTTCGCCTAACTGCAAACACAACGACCGGTTGGCTCCCTGCGAACCAACGACTATTTCCAAGCCATCATCCGTGTTGCCATTACCCTCTCCGTCGGCTGACAAAATCGCCTGGAGCGGAATCTCAACCTTCGATGCCGAGATGGCAGCTCGCCCAATCTGCTCGATGAGTTCGCTGCGCAGCGAACTTGGTGGCGCAGGAGCCGGAACAAACGGCAGCTCCCTTAACCCCTCCAGATCGAGATGCCATTCCCCCTTTTCATTCAAGCAGAGAGGCACAATTTTATCGCCGGTCGGCAATGGCATATCAGCTGGCCATGGCTTCGCTTCATCGCAAACGAGCACGGTAAAAATCCCACAACGCAGACCGCTTTGCAATAACGCTTTGAGATGCCGATAGCTTTCCCGCGACAATCCTTCAGGAAAACCGACCGCAGCCACAACTCGGTACGGTTCGGCCATCGTTCCGGCCAATTCGTTGTAGTCCTCAATTCGCTCGAAACGATCCCGCAAAGATGACTGCAACACATCCTCAACGTGGTGCGATAATTCGCCTAAGCGCTCGTCGATCTTGCTGTCCGTTGTCCAGACGCGATGTCCTACCAGCGACGGGTCGTGGTCCGCCAACGCCATAAAACTTGTGAAATGCTGACCGCGACCAAGCGGGTCAATCAGTGTCAACTTGGTTCGCGACGGTTCAGCACCGGTCAGCGCGCGCCACAAAACTTGGTGCGCCAACTCAATCGCCTGATTCATTTGAGCCTGGTGCGCCCGAATCACGACACCACTGTGCAATCGTCGGTGCAATCCTACAGGCATCCGCTCCGGAATGGGCAGATCCATCAGAATCCCATCCGATTCTTGGACAGCCTCTCGCTGATCAGCCTCATCAGCAGAAGCGCTCGCGAGCGCGGGTGGTCGGAGCAGCGAATGAAGTCGCTCATCGACCTTCAACCATCCCAAGGGCAGGAAATCCAAGTTACCCGTCGGTGTCTCTCCTCCCCTCACATCAGACCAGTCTGGAAAACGGATATCTGCTCTCTGCTGACAGACTTCAATTTGATGCAGGCCACGACGAATCCCATCCTGCAACCGAACAGCAAGTCGCTGTAGATGTTTATGGCGTCTCTCAGCGGTCGCTTCGCGATGTGATTGAGAACGCTGATCTGTATCAGCGATTTTCTGTTTGATCCGCTCGGCAACTTTATCTGCCTGAGATCGCATCCGCTGATCCATGTCGGCAGCATCTTTTGAATACGATTCGTCAGCAGTTTCCAATGTCAAGAGCAACGACTCACGAGCCTTTTCCTGCTCGGCCTTGAGATTCGTCTCTAGCTCCTGTACCTGTTCTAATTTCCACCGCTTGGTCGCATCAATGTGTGCATCACGACGTGCGATTAAGTCGGCAGATAGTTCTGCCGCTTCCTGGCTCGAGATCTCGCGGCCTGCTGCGGCACACTTTTCAGCCGCATGAAAGAGTTGCTCGACCTGTGGGTACAACCGTCGCGTCATGCGTTTAAGAGGCCATAACAGAATCAAGTAAATTGAAAAGCCAAGAAAGCCTGCAGGGATGATGCCGGCTGCCATCCACAGCCACGGTGGCCGAGGCGCAACAAAGAAGGCAACAATCGCCCAGATGAAAACAAAAATCGCGACTCCACCCGGCAGATAAAACGAGTCAACAATCTTTGATGCCGCACCAGACTGCATTTCGTTGACCGTTTTCTCACACTCCCGCGTTAGCCGACCAATCATTTCGATTGATTCCTTGACCGACTCTGGCGGATGGGAGGGCATCGACTTGCCCGGCGACTCATTCAGATCAACATCCGGCAAGCGGTCCAAACGGCGAATAGTGAGTTCCCGCCCCCATTCAAGATGTTCGTGAATTGGTCGCAAGGATTCATCAATTTCTCGATGCTCTTTCTGCTGTTGTTTTCCTGGTTGATTCTTGCGATTGTCGTATTGCTCTAAAACTGCTTGCCGACGTGACTGGACCTTATGATTGATCGTTGCCTTTTCTTCCTCAGCTTTACGTCTGAAAATTGCTGCGAGACGATTCAATTCTTGCCGAGTCTTGATGATGGTTGATTCGTAACCACTATTCAGCTCTTCTTCTGCACGATCCCACTGCGCCAACATTTCACGCCGTTGCAGACGGCACTCCGCCGTCGTCTCAGCGACCATGCCGGTTAATTGCTCGCTCTCATTCTTCAATTCTTCGGCGTGCTGCAACTGCAAATGTTCTTGTTGCTCAACACATGACCGAAAGCGTTGCGATAACCCATCCAGCAAGCGTTGCTGACGCCGATTGTCAAATAGTCCTACCGGACCGACGGAAGAGTCTTTCATGGAAACTCAACTCAGCAGAGAAACGAAGCAAAGGCAGAGACGTTCAATTGGCCTAAACTACCCTTCCCCCAGTTTAGTTACTCGCCACCAGCTCGGTGATGATCGCGCAGTTCCCCTTCGGCTTTTCGAACAGAGTCGCAGAATTCGTGTAACTCCGCCGTAAAGCGGCTCAAACTGGGCCCGAGAGAGTGCAGATGCTTTTGTTCAAATTTGCGACACTGGTCATCCAACCAATCTTCCCGAACTGCGGCCCAAAGCCGTGCAAATTCAACATAATCCCGTTGCAATCTTCCCTCGAAATCTGTAACTCGACCGAGATTGAAGGACATGCTGCACTCGGGGGGGGGTAATAGAGCGGATCACGAACCGGTATTGAAGGTTCGCAACATCTTTCTTCCTTTATACAGGTTAAAGACGTCCTCCGGGGTGGGTGGCCGCAATCGTCCTGAAATTGGCTTGTCGATCGTTTCCAAACCATCAGTGACAACGACACACTGGGTGTCATCGCGAACAGCTTGAAATACCCCTGCATGCTCATCTAGGAAGAAGCCCAATTGCTTGGCATCGACCGACTCATATCCCAATTGGGAAAGATGTTTGGCAAAAGCCGCCATCATCCGAGCTTGAACTTCGTTAAATGATTCAGCTGAGATTGAGAAAATGTCAGGATGCTCGGCATGCCAGCCGGCATAGATTTCAAAAATATCATCGACAGGAAAATCGGCGACGTCTGCGGACATTGCGAATGTCACGGGCCCACAAATTCCTACGTTACTAAATGCACGATCGCCGAAGTTGTATTCAAACCGCACCAAGGCGATATCGACCGGATCCTGGAAACTTGGCCACAACATCCGACGCGTTTCAATCACTTCGACATGTGTCGGTGGTACGCCCATTTGTTGTGGCTGGCTTAACCAAACAGCCATCTCTGCTTCTGCTGTCGCATTGTCACTGCGATAGTCATCATCCACCGACGCACCTAAATCGAGTTCGTCTGCGTAAGAAATTGCCCTCAACCGAGCGGCAGGATCCTTGGTAAGTTCAATCAAGCGTTTTTTTCCAACCTCATCACCAAATCTCGCCAAAGCACCAGCCGCCTCGCATTGAACTCGCCGGTGTCGCAATTCAATTGCTTGGTTCAATTTACCAATCGATGATTCATCACCGATCAGTGCCAAGGTGTCGCAAAGAGAAACAGCCAGAGCAACCGCCTCACCCAATTTTGCCTGTACGACCTCCACACTATCGCCAAGCACCCGAGGGTCTTGCTCAAACTGACTTAACCGGCCACTGACCGCACCCAAAAGCTCATTTAACATTGGCAGCCGCTCCGCAGCCGGGTGCCGTTCTACCTGTGACTTTCGCAACAAGAAACTCGCAACATCAAGCACGGGCGACGCGAGGCTTGGTGACTGCAAGCAATCCAAGATCTCGGGATACAGTGCTTCAACCGGCCAATCGTCACGCTGCATCAATGGACTCAATACCTGCGCGGCGGCAATCCACTCCTCCGGGGGTCTGTTTCGCAAAGAACCGGCGAGCAGCCGCAGTGATTGATCGGACTGAATCATCGCGTACAGATGCTGCAGAAGGTGGTGGTTGGGAGATTTCGTTGGCAAAGAACTTTCAATTTGGTGCAACTGACCTGGATCCACTTCACGGATACTCTCCGGCCCAGACTGCAACACGACCATGTGCAACAAACGCAACAGACCACCAACGATCGCCGGATCTGATTGCTTCAGTTGATTCGCCTCAGCAGCCAATGATTCAACCAGCTCCTGTCCGTGGCCAGTTGATCCCTCCGCGAGTTCACGCAGCTTTAGACCGGCCTGCACGGGATCGACATCGCCCCCTAACAAGGCCGACAAGCCGTCCTTGACCGAATAAGAACCGAAGGCTTCGTCAGCAGTCACGATGAATCCCTATTAAAAAAATGAGTTGCCCAGAATTCATCTCATTCTAGAGCCTTCTGCCCGATACGTAACGGCACCAAAACGATTCTGGCTAGATTGGCACTATTCGAGCCAGCCACAAAACTGGCCAAGAAAAACCAAGCCGTTCGGTGCGATGTGGAATTGAGCTAAAAGCAGCCTCTCTTCTCTAAGGCGACCTCTGCACGCTGACACCACAACGTTGTTCGACGATCTGTAGATGGTGATGAAGATGACCGGCACATAACCATGCCATGGCCCTAACGGTGATCGATTGCTCATCAACCGTTGCGTAATGATCCCAACAGGATGGGACCAAACGTTGGAGCAAGCAAAGATTCGCGTTTCGAAGTGCCCCAACCTCGCTGACAATGGTGGTAAAAGTTCCAAGTCCAAACCGACGGCGGGCGTATTCGTTCTCGTCCCAAGTACTCACAGGGGTCGTATCGCCTGCAGCCGCTCGAAGAATCCGGTATCCAAACACACGCTCCGCATCCGCCACATGCTCAAAGACCTGCCGGATTGTCCAGGTGTAGGGTGCATGCACTTTATCAATCTGCTCGACACTCAGGTGGCTCGCTAATTCACACAACCAATGCTGCTGCTGACGAAGGATTGGCATGACATCATCCCCATCCAGCAACGAAATCAGTCCGTGCTGATATTCAACCTTATATTCCGACCGCTCAGGTCGGCGGCCACGAAGTCGTTTCATCATTCAAGTTACGCTGGTGTGATTCGAAGGCGGATTCATCTCTTGCCACCCATTGCCGGTGCCACATTCAAGGCGACCCTAAAAACCCAAGGTGAGAAACTTGGCTCCCCGATTCACCATAAAGCTCTGCCAAGAGGTTCTCACCAGACGTTGTTATACGTCGAATTGTCTTATCAGTCGCCCGGACCGCAGCCGCAATTGTGATTCCGCAAGCAGAATCGAATGATTCAAATTTCGTCAGCCCAATCGATGGAGTGCGGCATCAGTTGCCATCGCAGCGAAAATTGCCAGTACTTCAACTGGCGAATGTGGTTCTCTCCCCGGATAAACCAAACACTGGGCAACCCAACCGTTGAGCAACCCAACTATTCCGCCACCAATTTTGCGAGTGCGATCGCAGTCCGCTGTACAGAATCGATATCAATCGTATGCGGCCCCATAAACGAATGAAAGTCGATTGGAACGTTTGCATCACGCAACATTTCGTGCAGCGACACGGCACTGGAGTAAGGCAAAATCGGATCAATCTCTCCATGCGATTGAAAGACAGCAGTCTCGTGCAATCGGTTCAGATTGGCCTGCCATTGCGACTTACATACGATCGTTCCAGAAAACTGTAAGAGCAGGGCAGGTGATTGCACGGTGCCGCGTAAGGCAGTGTCCATTGTCAGCATCGCGCCTTGCGAAAAACCACCCATGACAAGAGGCGTAGACTCGCCTTGAATCGATTCACAAAGAGAATCAATTGTTTCACATAGTTTCTCGCGGGAATGATCAATCCCGGGTGGAACCTGTTCATGCAATTCATCAAATTGCGAAGCTTGCACTGCCTCGGCCAACTGGGCCATATTGATCGGCCACCATGCGCGAGCATCCGGCATTCCCAAGGCCTCCAATGAATGGGGCGCATCGGGAAAGACAAACTTAAATGCCTTTGCTTTTTCGCCTAACAAAGCAATCCATTCACCCGACAGAGGCGCCAGATCTTCGTAGGAGGCTCCGTAGCCGTGGCAGATGACAACAGGGATCGTTGGTGATTCGCCGCCGTCAACGACAATACAATCCAAGGGCCCGATGCGGGTGCGGTGGGCGGTAGGCATAAGTAAATCTCTTTTCTTAGGGTTGCCACGCGGCTTGCTATAAGACTGGGCTAGGGCTGCCAAGCAACGCGACCAGCTCGCTGCAGGTGCAGCATCAACTCCCGCTGCAGTTCGTTCGCGATTTGTCCTTTTGGTTGCTGTGGGTTTTGCTCGAGGGGATCCTCGTCCATGTTCACCAGCACCATCGGTTCGAAAGGGGAACTCTGCTGCAATTTCCAAGGACCTTTTCGAATTGCGTAGTACGCTCGCCCTTGATAACGCTGATTTCCTTCTCGCCTCACCCACACCATGATTCTCTCAGGATCGCCCTGACCACCATGCAGCCAAATTTCAGCGAGTGAACGACCATCAATCGGCGCGGTCACCTCCGCTCCAGCGATTTCACACAAGGTGGGCAGGAAGTCCATCGTCATCCCCATCTCCGTCGATCGCTTCACGGGAATCTTGCCAGGCCAAACAGCACATGTCGGCACGCGAATCCCGCCTTCCCAGTGATCCTGTTTGCCACCACGAAGTTCGCCATTACTTTGTGCATGCCGTAACGAGCCACCATTGTCCGATGAAAAAATCACCAGTGTATTGTCCGCGATACCAGCATCTTTAATCGCAGCGATCAACCGACCAATGCCATCATCCAAGTGTTCGACGAAGGCGACATTCTTCGCCCGCTTTTCGCTCAACTGTGGCTCGCGTTGTTGCACTTTCTTGAACCAAGAATCAGGTGGTTGAATCGGAAAATGCGGCGCGTTGTAGGCGAGGTACAAAAAGAACGGCTCGGAGTCATCTGCAGCCTGACTGCGGATGTAATCGATCGACCACTGCGTAAATAAATCAGTGGCATGACCTTCCGGCTCGATGACTTGATCATTCAATCGCATCCAGTTTTCACCACCTCGCAGATGATCGTAATAATCATCCATCATGTCACCGAGGAAACCATGAAAAAAATCAAAGCCACGATGGTTAGGAACGTTTGGCTGGGTGAACCCCAAGTGCCACTTGCCAACCATCCCAGTGCGATAGCCCGCCGTTTTTAACATCTGCGGTAAGGTCACCGCATTGGGATCAAGGTAGCCCCAACTATCTTTATCCCATTGCCGAATGACACCGGGGACACCGGCAATATCGGGATAACGACCCGTGATTAACGAAGCTCGGGTGGGTGAACAAACGGTGCAGTTGGCATAGAAGTTGTCGAAGCGCATGCCACGTGACATCAACGCATCAAGGTGAGGTGTTCGCATATCCTCGGCACCAAAACAGGCGAGGTCACCGTAGCCTAGGTCGTCTACGAGCACCAAAACAATGTTTGGGCGTTCAGCGGCGGGTGCGCTCACCGCAAGGCTACAGAACATTAAACACGACACAAAACAAATCAGCATTAATCTCATAGCAGACTCACTCAGGTTGCGGGATTGCAGAAGCCAGCATAGCTTCCAGAAAGCATGCCAGCAGTCGCCACAGGCATTCCGCGAAAAAACTTTTGCTACAGCCAATCGATACGATGCGTAGCCTCACTGATTACTTTTCAAGGTGAAGGCACCTATTTTTCAAACAGCGGCCAAACTCGTCGCGGGCCGCCAATCGACGAGATGAATTTCGACTTTTCGGAAACCACGAAACTCATTGATCACCGGCCGATAAGCTATCTCAATCTGGCCATCGGTGTCATTCAGCTGATCGCACCAATCGCCACCGCTAAAGGCAACGGCGCGAATCACCTTGCTACCCTGTCGCAAATTGACGGTCAAATGCCGATCCCCGCCGCCCATGCGTCGCGCTGGCTGGTCCAATTCGACACCACCGCAGTACAGGATGGGGCGTGGATTTCCACATCCAAAAGGCGCCAACATTTCGATCTGCTTGATGACCTCGAGATTCAGCTGACCAAAAGTTGCCTCCGCATCGATCACAATTTCCGGCACAATTTCTTTGTCCGTCCATTGGCGTGCGACCGCTTCACAGAAGTCCCCGCGAAAAGCTTCAATCTCTCTTTCATCGATTGTCAAACCGGCGGCGGCCCGGTGGCCACCAAACCGCACCAAGCGATGTTCACACTCAGCTAAGGCTTCATGCAAGTCAACGTCGGTGCCACCGACCCGGCCTGAACCAACCGCTTCCGACTTACCTGCGGCATCCATCGACAACACCAATACGGGCTTAGCGTACTTGTCGGCCAAGCGACCTGCCACAACACCAATGACCCCCTGGTGCCAACCAACCCCAGCGAGCACCAACGCTGGATCGCCCTCCGGATCAAACTCTGCCTTCGCCTGCTTGCTGGCCGCCAACATCACACTCCGCTGCAAGGTATCGCGTGTGTTATTCAATTGGTGAATGTAATCAGCAAGTTGATTGGTTCGGTCGCCTGCAGGTGTCGTTAGCAACTCGATCGCCAACTGGGCTTGGCCTAAGCGCCCAGCCGCATTCAAACGAGGTGCCAAACTAAACGCAATGCTTTCGGTGTTAAGTGTTGAAACCTGATCCAACTTAGTCAACTTCATCAGTTCAACTAATCCTGGCAATGGCTCACCACGAAGCATCCGGATTCCGTGTTCGACCAGAATTCGGTTCTCGTCTAACAATGGGACAACATCAGCCACCGTTCCGATCGCGGCTAATGAAAGCGACTGCATGAGGTAACGCCGAAGCGATTCACTCACTTTTTTCGCGCCGCAAACTTTTTGACAGATCGACCATGCCAACTTAAAAGCGACACCAGCACCACAAAGTTCACCGAAGGGATACGTCGAACCGGGCAACCTGGGATGCACGATAGCTTCGGCCGCTGGCAACTGATCCGCCAATGTGTGGTGATCAGTGATGATCAGCTTGACGCCCAATTCACGACAGAGATCCGCGTGGGCAACACTGGTGATTCCGCAATCAACCGTCACGATCAATTTCTTACCGCGCAGGGCGAGCTTACGGATCGCGTCTTCATTCAATCCATACCCGTCTTCCAAACGGTTGGGTACGAAATAACTGACATCAGCGTCCAGCAAGCGCAACCCGTTGTACAAGATTGCGGTTCCCGTCATGCCGTCGCAATCGTAGTCGCCATAGATGACAACGGGCGTCTTGCTGTTGATCGCGTCTACGATCAAGTCGGTGGCGTCCGCAATTCCGGGCAAGAGTTGCGGATCGCGCAAACCAATCAGCTTTGTATCCAAAAAGCGACTGGCATCCTCGGCGTTGTAAACGCCACGACTCACCAACAGCTGTGCAACAACAGGCGGCAAACGCGTTGAGCGAATCATTTGCTCGACACGACCGGCGTCATGAGGAATGATGCGCCACTGTCGTTGCATCCTTGACTCCGATCGGATCCCTGTCGGCCGAGAGCCCAAGCTTGGGCGAGGTTCGCACAAATCTAATCAAACGACACGACACCGACCTGAGGCCGGATCGCTGAATGACCGAGATGTTATTTCTTCTTTTCGGTGTGCGACGTGTGCTTGCGAAGCCGAGGGCAATACTTCTTCAGCTTCAACTTCTCACCACCTGGCTTACGCTTGTAGGAGTAGTTGTAGTCGCCGCACTCGTCACAGACGAGGAAAATGGTTTCGGCTTTTTTCTTACTTCTGGCCATCGCAGGACGCTCAACTTAAATAAACACTTGTCTTTTTTGCCTTCTGGCGGGCGGGGATTATTGCACGCGGAGGGTGATTTGGGCAAGTAGAAAGATGCTGAAAAGCACTCACTCCCCAAACGGACCGGAATCTCACCCCAAAAAGAGTCTGCCGGGATCGCCGCTCATCACTGCGAATCAGTGCGAATCAGTGCGTTTGTAATGGAGAAAACCTGCAGTTTACCCATTTTTTCTAAATGCCCGGGAAGGCATGATCGCGTGAAATCGATCGAATCCCCTCATTGCTGCAGTGCGAAAAGCACCAAATTAGCCACGATTTTTGCCGCTTCTTCGGTGTCATAGCCGGGACATTGGACAGAATTAGGACTCTCCAAGGCACAGCTCAGGTCGAGGGGCGAAAAGAAAACGCCGACCACTTGATCGACCACCGCATACTCCAGCAGCGGCGGGCCAGAGCGTCGCGAGACAGATGCCCCGGCCGTGGCAGGGGTCCGAATCGCGACATTTCGGATGTCATAACCTCCGTAGATATTCAGCATTGGATGGCTGGCCGGCAGGGGCTGCAAAGGGGAATCGGCAAAAATCAGTGCCATTTCGCGGCGAAATGCCGCGGCAAACGGCTCGCTACCACAAACCGCGGTCCCAAGAATCACGCCGCCATTTTCGACATACGTCCTCAGAGCATCGCGCTGAGTCGGTTCCAGCTCAAATTCGGTTCGGCCATGCATCCAGAGGAATGGCACCTCCAATAATTGCTCCGTCTCGAACCCGACCGGCCGCGGCGTCGCGGAAACCTGCATCGGCAACCGCGCTGACATCAGTGACGCAGCATTGGGAAGTGCTCTGCGAGCTTCCTGCCCGCCAGCATCGATCGCCAGCATCCCAAGCTGAATCACCCCCCTGTCTGGGGATCCAACATCAGCCGACTCCAAGATTAATCGCTGCTGCAACTTATCTTTTAGCTCTCGACCAGTCGCATAGGCGATCAGATTTTCACCGATTCGAATCGACGTGCCGATCTGCGCCCGCGCCGCGGGCGACTCCCGATCACGGTGAAAAAGAACGTCGCCAAGCTCCCAACGACAAGACAAACTCTGAGGCACAAAAAACACTGCGGTCCGGCAACAAGCCTGGACGCCATAAACCCAAAACTGATCACCAATCGCAGTGGGGTCCACTTTATGCTCGGCGTACCAGATCGGATGCCCAAGAGGCAAACGGTCTAAGGGAGCATCCGGAAACCAATCTTGGCATAGCGACTTCACGCTCTGCTCGAATCCACTAGCGTCTCCGCATCCATCACCCCCTTCGGCTTCAAATAAAATGCATCCTCCCTGGTCAACATAGGACTTGAGATCCTCTGCGAATTCGGGGGTGAAATTGACCGACTGCCGACCGCTAATCACCAAAACGGGTGTTTGCAATAAGTCATCAACTTTGGCAGTCGCGGCATCAATGGTCTGCCAAGTCAAATCACGTTGCCAATTCTGCTCGACGTGCCGAACCAATTGTCGCAGCGAATCAGGGTGCTGATTCCACTGCCCTGGGGACTGGCGTTGCGGGTACTTCAAGCGTCCCGCGACCACCTGGCGTTTACCTTTGCCGAGAAATAACAGCGCAAAAGCGGTTGCCACCTCGCGTGTTTCCATCGGTTCAGCTCCCGGCCAGAAGCCCGAAAAACCGTCCTGCAGCTCAATCAATTTTTCGGCACCTTCACGATACCAATCATGTTCATCAATCAATCGGCGTCCCGACAGTCGTCCCACCCGTTCGAGCGCGTAGAGGTAATAGAAGAAAGTGAACTTATCACCGCCGGGGTTCGCTTCGAGTGTGAAATTGCGGCCAAGCCAGGCTAATCCGCGTTCAACGGGGTCATCAGCGGAGCCTTCACCACCACAACATTGAATCTGATCGCCCTGAATCGACGAGCTCTCACCACCCAATCGCCCGCGGGAGATGATGATGGAGGCGATTCCGGCGCACGTCATACTGCCAGTGGGCACAGGGCGGGATCGGTAGCTCCATCCACCATTGTTCAATTGTCGGGCAACCCAATAGTCCAGTGATCGACGGAAAACATCGTCGGAAACTTCAATCCCCCGATCTTGGGCAGCACCCAGTGCCAAGATCGCGAATTGTGCGTTGGACGGATCACCACTCCCCATACCACCGCCGTAGCTCCAACTTCCGATGCGATCAGGCCGTCCCGATTGGAACTGCTCTTCAACCAACAATTGGACATTGCGACGAATCCGCGGTAAGTCCCCTGCGGCACCCATCTGGCAATAAACAAGGGTTTGCAGAGCAACGCTGTAGGTTTCACCTGGTTGAAAACCTCGCAAATACCGCATCGCTTTGATGATCGCGGGATCATCCCGAGGCACGCCGACGTTGAGAAGGGCTAAGGTACACAGAGCAGACAGGCCACACGACTGCCCCCCATATTCCTCCCATCCGCCTCGCCCATTTTGCGATTTGCGAAGATAGGTAACTCCACGATCAATCGATCGCTGCACTGCCGCTGCATTGACTTGAGCGTAAGATCGCGTCGGGACCGCAGCCATCCAAGCAGTGATCAGCATCACCGGGATGACAATTGATGTTCTCCAAGGTTTGACCACGCGTAGCTCCCTCCTCCCCGCACTCAGGTTGTGGTGTCTAAGATAGCGATAGTCACGAGCCGATTGGCCCGTGTTGATTGCTTGGCTCACGATCTCAATCGCATTCGTACAAAGGACTGTTTCTTTTCTATCATGAGCGGTTCTCCTCCTCCGGCGCCTAATCGGCCACCTTCGTCCGATCCAAATCCCACGAATCAATCTGCTGCCCCAACACGTAGTCTTGGTGACGTCCTCCGCGAATTCGCTGAGCATCAGCAAACGATGCGGGCTGAATTGGGCAAAGTTATTGTGGGACAAAGTGAAACGGTCGAACAGCTGCTGGCAGCGATCTTCACACGCGGCCACTGTTTGCTGGAAGGGGTGCCCGGTCTGGCCAAGACGTTAATGGTCAGTACTTTGGCCGAAATATTGGACGTCTCGTTCAAGCGAATTCAGTTTACCCCGGATTTAATGCCTTCGGACATTACTGGCACGCAAGTGCTGGAAGAAGACGAAGCGGGCAAGCGAAGCTTTCGCTTCGTAGAGGGTCCGATTTTCACCAACATCCTGCTGGCCGACGAAATCAACCGAACACCGCCCAAGACCCAAGCGGCGTTACTCGAGGCAATGCAGGAACGACAGGTCACCGTCGGCCGCGATACATACACATTGCCAAGCCCATTCTTCACGATCGCCACACAAAACCCAATCGAACAGGAAGGCACCTACCCGCTTCCGGAAGCCCAGCTCGACCGCTTCATGTTCAACATCCGTGTTGACTATCCAACTGCGGAAGAAGAAGAAAAGATCCTAACGACCACAACGCTTGGTGAGAAAGCAACCGTCAACAAGGTTTTGACATCACGGGCAATCCTGAATGTGCAACGTTTGGTCGCCAGCATCGCAGTCAATCCTTACGTCGTCCGCTACACGGCTCAATTGGTAAGAGCAACTCGGCCCAAGGATCCCACCGCTCCTGAATACGTCCGCGAATTGATTGATTGGGGCGCCGGCCCTCGCGCGGGACAGAACCTGATCGCAGGTGCCAAGGCGATCGCGGCAATGGATGGACGCTTCAGTGTCGATCCAGCTGACATTCAACGCGTCGCCTTACCTGTGCTGCGGCACCGCGTCGCGACCAATTTCCAAGCGCAAGCCGAGGGGATGGATACCGATGCGATCGTAACTCGGCTGCTGGAAGATATCCGCCCGCCAGAGCCAAAGAAGCTCGCCAAGGCTCAATAACATGTCGGCTCTGCTCAGCCCCGAATCGCTGCAACAGATCAAGCGACTTGACCTGCGCGCCCGAATGGTCGTTCGCGGTTTTCTACAAGGCTTGCACTCGAGTCCGTTCCAAGGCTTCTCTGTCCAGTTCAGTGAACATCGACGTTACAACCGAGGTGACGACCCGAAGCTGATTGATTGGTTGGCATACGCCAAGACCGACAAGTACTTCGTTAAGCGATTCGAAGCCGAAACCAACCTCACCGGTTATCTGGTGATGGATCTGTCAAAGTCGATGGGCTTTACCGAAAGCCAGTCGATGACCAAGTTTGAGTATTCAACCTGTTTAGCAGCGGCGTTGACCTATCTAATGACGATGCAGCAGGATCCAGTCGGCTTGCTTACGTTTGACGAAAAAGTCAAAGCACTACTGCCCGCTCGCAGTCGGCGGGGTCACTTGGGTGATGTGATGGCACAGCTATCACGTCTACAACCAACCGGCCGAACCGAATTGGCAGCCTGCATCACACAAGTTGCGGCGATGCTGAAACAACATTCACTGGTCATGCTGTTTACGGACCTGCTACCGAGTGAAACCGAGACAGATAGTCCAGAGGCGATCATTGCCGCACTCGCTCGGCTAAAACACGGCGGTAACGATGTGATCGTTTTTCACGTGATGGATGAAGCGGAGGTTCACTTTCCCTACGAAGGACCGGTGCAATTCGAAGATTCTGAAACTGGTCACACGGTGTCCGTCGATGCATCTGGATTCCGTGAAGACTACCTCAAACAACTCGAGCAGTTTCGTGATGCCTATCGCGAAGGGTGCAACCGACTTCGGATTGATTACGTCCCGCTAGACACGAGCATGCCATTTGATGCCGCCCTCACTGAATACCTGCAGCAACGCCAGGCGCGGTTCTAATCATGACGTTTTTTAACGCCACCCTGATCTTCGGAATGGCAGCGATCGCGGTACCTCTGGTATTGCATCTGGTCGCTCGTCGTGAGCCTCGCAAAGTCGTGTTTCCCTCGGTTCGGTTCCTGACCAAACGTTTCGAATCGAATCGGAGTCGTTTACGAGTCCGTCGCTGGTGGTTGTTGGCGCTGCGGATCGCAGCGCTCGCCGCGTTGGCGATCGCGCTGGCCCGTCCAGCGATTCATCAATCATTGTCAGTCACGTGGCTGACCATCGGCTTGATTGCAGCGTTGGGTCTGGCCTTACTGGTTCTTGCGACGGTTGCGTTATCGCGAGGCCAAGCGAAAACTACCGTGTACGGTTTGACAGCCGCCGCCATCGCAGCCGTTCTGTTCGCAATGATTTGGGGCATCACGACTTACGCGTCTGGCACAGCACCGATGCAATCCTCTTCCGAGCCGGTGTCGATCGCGATCGTGCTCGATAATTCACCCACCTCCGCGTGGAAAACACCTGATGATGATCGTCTTGCCAGAATGAAAGACCTGGCGACTTGGATGATCACCCGCTTGCCGAGAACAAGTCGCATAGCGATTGTTGATCGCTCCTCCCAAATCGCGTCATTCTCACTCGATGCCGCCAGCAGCATCTCAAAGATTGAGCAACTACAGCCGCTTGAGGTCACACAACCGCTAGCTGCCCGATTGGATTCCGCGACCCGCTTACTGCGAACGAGTGATTTACCAAATCGACAAATCTTACTGATCACAGACTTGGCCGCTTCAACGTGGAACGATTCCATTCAGGAAAGTGGCTTGGCCGCGTTACTGGCCGATGCGCCACAGGTAGCGATGACCATCTTCGACCTCGGCGAGCTGCGGGGAACCAATCGCTCACTGTCCACGCCAGTCTTCGCCGACACCACTCCGCCACAAGGCGTCCCGATTGCATTGACTTCTACCCTCTCACTCGAAGCCGACCAAACCACCGAGCCGATCGCGGCAACCGTCGAATTGGATCTGTTTGTAAATGATCCCGCCCTACCGTTCGTGCGCGACGGAAAAGTGGTACGCCCAGAAATGCAAAGACTTGATCGGACGAATGTCCGTGTGGCACCGGGCGGATCTAGCGAACTGCTGATGACCATTCCGTCACTTGAAGTGGGCATCCATCACGGTCGCATCCGAATCGTCGGCGATGATGCGATGCCGCTTGATGACGTTCGCTACTTCACCCTCGAAGTGCTTCGTCCATCGGCGCTATTGATTGTCAGCGACGATGAAGATGAAGCTCAAGTCCTGAAGCAGGCAATCATCGCATCACCTGGCTTAGTGGATGAAGAGAAAGCTGAATTCATGGTTGAACGAGTCGGCTACGCAGATCTGCCTGCAGTGAGACTGAGAGAATTTTCGGCAGTCTTGCTGCTGGACCCACCGGCGGCTGTGCTGCAGGATCAATCGATCAACGCCTTCGCCCGCGAGGGTGGCGGCATCTTCGTGACGCTCGGCCCTCAAGCAGGGACTTCCGCCGTGAATGACACCTGGACGCCCGAACTGATTCGACCATGGCGGATCCCCGAACCCGGCAGTTTTTTACAGGCCACAGCCGCCAACCATCCGACGACCCAAACCCTGACCAAAGATACACCTTGGGCCGATTTTCGTGTCCGCCAGTATTGGCAAGTAAAACCTGCAATCTCGGATCGTGTGTTGATGACCTTTGCTGGGTCTGAACATCCCGCGTTGCTTGAACGGCTAGTCGAACCTCAACCGAAATCTACCGAAACAGAAACCGATGTTCGACCAGGACGAATTCTCCTGCTCGCGACACCACTGCCTGCACTGGGTTCAAAAACACGCGGATGGAATGATCTGTTTGGAATCGATCCCTGGCCCGCTTGGTTATTGATCCGACAAAGCGTTGAGTTGTTGACTCGTCGCGGAGACTCAAGCCAAAACGTGGCCGTCGGACAAGCGGTGACGGTGGAGGTATCCTCGAATGACCAGACGTCGCGACCGGAACGGATTCAGCTATTCCCGCCCGACGAAACCTCACCTGTCCCCCTTAATTTGTCACCCGATGCAACCGACGTCACGATCACCGATGTTGCCCGCAGCGGCGTGCACTGGATCCGCGGCTTGGATGCGGGAAGCGGCTTTAGCGCGAACCTGCCGGATGCCGCAACGGCACTGGAGCGAATCGAATTTGGTGATTTGGACCAGATTTTTGGCCCCGATCAATATGTCTTGGCCACCGACCGCAAAGGAATCGAAGTGGCCGAAAACAAGGCTTCCCAGCGTGTTTCACTTCATTCCCCCGCCATTTTGTTCGTTTTAATCGTGTTCTTACTCGAGCAGGTGTTAGGAAATCGGTTCTACGGTCGCCAGGGTGTCTGACCCGCCCCCACCCATACAAGTTTTCAATCGGAATTTTGAAAAAAGGCCAGGTAATTAGACAAATGGCCGTGGCTAGCGCATCTTATAGGCCACTATGGAGCAATCTGATACCTTCTCCGAACGCGTAAAAACCCACGCGGCACGACTTTGTGAAAGCAGTCCGGCAGCCATCACCGGGCTCTACGATTTGACAGCGCAGCGGTTAGTGCGATACGCCGCGACCATTACGCGTCATCAAGATGATGCCGAGGATGCAGTTCAAACGACCTTAGTAAAGATCGCCGGCCAGCCAAGACTGCTCCAATCCAGCAACCAGCCATGGGCCTACCTGTTAAGAATGGTCCGAAATGAGGCTCTGGCGATCCTGCGCCGTAGACGCCATTGGTATCTCGTCCAGAATTTGACGGATCTGATCACTCGGCGATCAACTGATCAATTGGAGGGTGAAGATCGAAACGAGGCGGTTTGGCAGGCCTTGCGAGAGTTACCGACGCTCCAAAGCGAAGTGGTCGTACTCAAAATCTGGGAAGAAATGACTTTCCAGCAAATTTCACAGGTGCTGGAGATCACACCCTCGACGGCAGCAAGTCGCTACCGCTACGCAATTGAAAAACTGGGGCAAAAACTACGTCCTCTGGCGAGCGAGGAGGTTTCCTATGTCTGATCTCCCCCGCTCTGAGCCATCGACTGAAGATATCATTTTATCTGCCGCGCATCATGTGCGACCGTCGCGAGATCTTCGACCACGCACGATTGAAGCTGCTCGAAAACACTGCCAAGATCGCCGCAGTGAACAGACGCTGGGAGGCTTGGTACTGGCGATTATGTTGCTGCTACTGCTGACGAGTTCGCCCGTGTCGCAATATGGCGAACAGCTTCGAGCCCGTCGCGAGATACCGAGAGCCGCCGAGATAGAACGACTGGCACTCCAGTACTCCCATGATCGCCAAGTTGGAGCGCACTTCGCACTAAGCGAAGCATTCAACCGATTGCGACAATCGCAGGCTGTTCGTTTTGGACAACCGATGCAAGAGCGTTCCTGGGCGAGCAATCAGTTGTCGCGACATTGAGTTGGTCAACCGGTTCTGGTGACCGATTCGACGTAAACAATCAATCGCTAAGCGTTCACACGCCGCCAGCGTCCACCCCGGCTTGAGTTTGATTCGGCATTGCTCAACCGAGCCCAAAATCACAAGCTGATTTCCAAAAGTGGTTTTTTCTCAACTTTCTTAGACAATTCAGCCGCGTTTATTCCTCCGTGATGTTAACCGGAGACCTGACCGATGGATGATACACCACTGCAAAGAGCATTTACGTTTAACCGCGAGATCGCTTCGCTGTCGGCAACCGGTCTGCCCATGGACGTCGGACTGCAGCGCGGAGAGACACTAGAAACTAAGCTTGATCACATCAATGCTCGCTTAGCAACGCGAGTCGAAAGTGGCGAAACATTGGACCAAGCCATTCGCAACGCCACTGAACTGCCAACGCGATACCGCGCCAGCTTGTGGGCTTGGCTCCATCATTCCAACCCCACGATCGCATTAGACTGCCTATTGTCTCCCGCACAAACCAAAAGTGAATTTGGAAGATACGTCGGCAAGACTCTATTTTATCCTTTGCTGCTGCTTTGCCTGGCTTACCTCGGCCTGCTGTTACTCTGCTTGTACACCGGCCCAACATTGGAATCGTTGTCCATCAGTCTGTTTGCTTCAAGTGAATCGACTCTCTGGCTTAAGGTGATGCGAGACTCGATTTTAATCTGGGCAATCATCTTTCCGGTCATCATGGTTGCCTTGCTGATTGGGTGGCACCTGCTACGCCGCCAATCGAACTGGAAATGGATGCCTGGCAGCAGACGTTACTACAAAGCGTTTGCAGATGCGAACCTAGCGAAACATCTCGCTATCCTGATCGAGGACGGCCAATCTTCCGAGGAAGCATTGGCTCTTCTTCGTTGGAATTCCGAGACAGAGGATTTGCAACGGCAGACCGACGAAGAACTTCCACCCGTATTACGCTGGGCGGTCGCGAGCGACCTGGACAGTCATTCGTTGATTGGTGTCCTCAATCTAGCCGCGGAATCATATCGGCAGATTGCTGAGCGACAACGCAACCTGTGGCGATTGGTCATGCCCGCAATGACCGGTGCTATCTTGGGTGGAATCATCGTTTTGGCGTACGGCCTGACTCTATTTTTGCCATTTATCGAATTGCTTTATTCCGTCGCCAACGGTGAGGTGAAATGAAAATGGCACGGTTTTCCTACAAAGCAATCGACAGTAATGGCGACGAACATGAAGGCGAATTGGATTGTGAAACGATCGCTCATGCGACCGCTGAATTAGAATCCAGCGGCTGGACCATTGTCACTCTGGAAGTCGCCACTGCGTCGAATTCAGACTCATCATTTACAGCCACAAAATCGCCGTCTGATCCTGACTCATCGGCCGAGGAATATCGGCTGGACGCTTACTTTGATTCCGTCATCGAGCGACGAGATCAACTCATCCCAGTGCTCACGGTACTTACCGACGCACTGCCTCGTGGTACCGCACGCCAAGAACTTCAGAAGCTTAGCGCTGGGTTAAAAAATGCCCGATCGGGATCCGAGTTAAGTTCCAGCCCGTATGCGATCCGATGGCTGCCTTTGTTATTGACGGGGCTTACCGAGAAGGCAGCAACAGAGCGTCTCAGCAATCTGGTTGCCATCGCAGCGCGTAACAGCCGCAATCGGAATGACCGCCGTCGAACGCTTTTTTACCCAATGAGCGTCCTGCTGATCACGTTTGGTTTCATCAGTTTACTTTGTAGTTTTATCGTCCCCTATTTCCAAGAAACATTCGAGGATTTTGGGATTCGACTTCCTGCCAGCACCCAAATGTTGATAGAAATTTCAAAGCTATTCACTGACCAACGCGGATCAACCATCACGACCCTGGGGGTCGCCTCGATCATCTTGCTGATCGGTGGAAGACTTTGGACCCGATTCGCTCTGTCAAACCAGATTTTCGGGCGACTGGTCGCAGGCAGCGTCTCGAACGTCATCGCAATGGCCTCTTTGATCAATCAATTGGCAGATTTACTGCGGATTGGCATCGCCCTACCGGATGCCTTGCGTTTGGCCGGTAAAGGATGTGAACACCCGTTCTTTCGAGCGGCAGCCGAAGATCTTGCACAAGCCGCTCAGAACCCAAGTCAGGCATTACAGTCCAGCCAAGCGGCAGGCAGACTGCCGGCGAATCTTATCCATGCACTAACAGCTGGACCAGACAGCACTCCCCATCTCCCGCTGCTCCAGCAATTAGGGGCCATTTACTCATACCACGCAACTCACCGAACCAGTTGGACGACCGGTGCGGCCGCTCAACTATCAATCGTCGTCGCGGGACTAGCGGTCGGCTTTGTGGTCATCGCTCTGCTCGCACCGCTGCTCAGTCTGGTTCAAGGGTTAGTGTGAAATGAACAATCTTGAATCTTGGTTCCCACTGACGAGACGGTTGGCAACGAAATCCCAGGATTGGCGAATCACGCCGTGGTGGACAAGCGAAAGTCGCAACTGCCGCCAACGCGCGATCCTTCAATTACTGGCGATCGCCCATGAGCAGCAACTAGACCCTGCTCCCTTGTTATGCAATCACGCCCTTGAACAGGTTGGGCGACACCGAGCGCGTGTCAACCAATTCGCCAACCGCGTCGCTGAAGGAACATCGGTCATTGAGGCGGCAGAACAGACCCCGGAGGTGCTCGGTAACGAAACTGTATTAGCGCTCCGCTTTGGAGCTCAAACAGGAACGCTTTCCCAGATTTATCGCGATCTCATCGAGTCTCGAGATTTCGCAACCGACCAATCGCGAAAGAATCTACAGCACACCTTTGCCTATATAGTGATGACCTTGCTCGTACTGGTCCTGGTTGCCTTGTTTCTCGCGAACTTCATCTTCCCAACCTTGATGGCGATATCTGAAGAACTAGGTCCGGAACAATTCACTTCTGGTCCTCTTGCATTTACGCTTACAATTTTGCTCATGGAGCATTTCGCAAATCATGCGATGCTTTACATGCTCCTGGGCGTTGCAGTTATTTTCTTGTGCTGGTTGACGCCAACCCGTCGTTTAATCAAACGACACGCTGTTCCGAAATGGATCAAAAACCACGCACAGATCCAAGTCACCGAAATCCTGCGACTACTGGCTATCTCATTAGAAGCGGGCCGCCCCGTTCCGTCTGCGTTATCAACCCTGGCTCACTACCACTATGACAGCCAAGTTCGTTACAAACTTTTGTCGGCCAAGAATCAAATCGAACAAGGCGTCGACCAGTGGAGCAGCCTGACGAATGTCCATCTGCTCACCACGGCGGAAAGTCACGCTCTCGCAAACTCATCGAGTAAGCTATCAACCATTTGGACTTTGCGACGACTATCCGACTGGAAGCGAAGCAAATCACTGAACCAACATGAGCGAACCGCTTCATTGGCCTTGCCAACGTTCACCATCCTGACAGCAGCAGTCGTCCTGCTTCTCTGCAGCGCCGTGTTCAGTTTTTTGACTTACCTCATTTGGTTCCTCGCACAGTAGATCCCAATGAAAAACAGACACCATCGTCGCGCCGCCTTCACCTTGACCGAACTGATGGTTTGTGCATCGCTGCTGGCAACCATCATGTCGTTTGTCGCCACCATCTCGATCCGCACCGATCGCTTGTGGAAAGACACTCGGCACCAAAAAATCGCACTCGATGAACTTGGTAACCAACTCGAATACCTAACCACTCTCAATTTACCCGAGGCCCAACAGGCGATTAACAACTTGGAAATCTCACTAGATACCCGTGCTTTATTGCCTCGCGCGAGCCTGAAAGGAAAGATCGAACAGCCGCCAGGATCGATCCAGATCGTCCTCACCCTAGAAATTGACGGTGAATCAGTAACACGAGGCACTCATCATGCACCGCTAACACTCGTCGGCTTCTTGTCCGCTTCGCCCACGCAAGAAATCACTTTGCAATCGCAACCCGCAGACCAAACTGAAGTAACCAACCCACCTAAAGCAAACGATCAGCCTGAAACCGTGCGTGAATCGGAACAAGAATCAGGGGAGGAGGAGTGATGCGAAAGTTCAAATGGCATGCGTTCACCTTGATTGAACTACTCGTTGTAATGACAGCGGGCATGACAGTTCTGATGCTGACGACCGGGATGATTCACAAGACGATGCACATCGCATCCACCAACCAAGCAAGAATGGATCAATCGATCGTGATCGATCGTCTGGCCAGAGAGTTCCGATACGACGCACACCGGGCGTCCTCATTCGAGGTCGACCAAGGTGTCAAGTTCACTCTACGTGACAGTTCAGTCATTCATTATCGCATCGATGAAAATCGAATCACTCGTAAGCAGTCTCTCGATGGACAACCAATATCGAGGGAAAGTTTCGAACTAGGCGAAAGTCGTACCGCCGTACTGGACTCCCCCCAACCGGAACATGTTCAGCTGACGATCCAAACCATGATTCCGAAGCCGCGAATCGACCGAACCATACACACGATTGTCGGTCGCTGGACGATTCCAGAACTTAGCAAGGAGCCGCCTCAGTGAATTGCAACTTACGTCGACTCAGGCCACCGCGCCGTCCTGGTGTGCTGGCGGTGTGCACGCTCGCCTGCCTGACCGTTGCTGCCGCCATTATGGCGACTACGGTTCACGCCACGTTGCGAGCGCGCCGGCATGCCAGGCTAGAGCAACAGATGATCCAGACCGAATGGCTGCTTGACGCGGGCATCCACCGCGCGATGAACAACATGATGAACCAACCCAACTATCAAGGGGAAACTTGGATTCCTGCTGGCGCATTGAATACGTTCGGTGCTGCTACCGTCCAGATCATCGTATCTCCAGAAACTTCGAAGCCCTTAACGGTAAACGTTACGGCGACAATCGTCGAACCCTCGGCACGTGCGAGAACAACACGCCGCAGTCACGAATTCGAATTCCAACCGAAATCCACCGCATCTTCAACCGCAACCTCCACCGAGTAGTAATCCAATGAAAAATCATCGATCCGGCATCAAGCTCGACAATGCTTCTGCTCCGCGCTCCGGTGGCTTCACACTGGTCGAGCTGTTGGTTGTCATTGCCATCATCGGCGTTTTAATCGGCTTGCTTTTACCAGCAGTACAGGCTGCTCGGGAAGCAGCACGACGACTCTCCTGCACAAACAACCTGATGCAATTGGGCCTCGCAATCCATCACCATGATTTCAGCCTGGAACATTTCCCATCTGGAACGACGGATTCAACCGGCCCGATTCGAGACGAAGAAATCGGAGATCACAAGAGCTGGATTGTCGAAATCCTGCCATACATCGAACAACAAGTGCTCTACGAAAACCTCGATTTGTCAAAGAGCATCTATGCGCCAGAGAACCAGAAGGTGCGAGGCATTTCACTTTCAATCGCTTTGTGTCCTTCCTATCCAGGCGGTGACAATACGACTCCTTCCGGAATCACGGTCGGCCAAAGTAATTACGCTGGCTGCCATCACGACGTTGAATCACCCATTGATGTGGATAACAACGGTGTCCTGTTCTTAAATAGTAAAATTCGTTTTGGGGATATTCGGGACGGCAGTTCTCAAACGATCCTGATCGGGGAACTCAAACCCAGCCCAAATTCGTTGGGCTGGGCTTCCGGAACCCGAGCCACACTCCGCAACACGGGCGTCTTTGAGCGAACCGAATGGGAGCTGGAGCCCCCAGCTCAGCCCGACCCGCTACACGTGGGTGGTTTTGACAGTTTTCATAACGGCGGCGCCAACTTTGTGTTCGCCGATGGCTCCGTTCGGTTTTTAAGCTATACGACAGACGCCAATTTGATGCGACAAATGGGCAACCGGGCCGACGGCGAGTTACCAGCTGAAGCGCTGTAACGCCAGCCCCTGAAATGCTGCAACGCCAGCCCAAGACCTAGCAAACCCAGCCCAAAAAGCACAGATTCACTCCATTCTCAGCTGGCTCTCAATTTTGCCCGCTTTCAAACTAGGCGAGATCGCGAAAAACACCGCATAACAGCTGACTGTGGTGTCGCCACCCAGACGCATGCGGCGGCCCGGCGACCGGCAAAGCAGCCCCGACCGGAACATCCGGCAGAGAGATTTTAATAAGCACAGGCTGGACAGGCCGTTTGAAGTAGACCATTCGAGCAATCGGGGGTAGTTTACCATCCGGAACGATCCGTCACCGATCTCGGATGGGTCCCTAACGCCTCCTATTTTCAGCACGTTTCTCCGATGAAGCAGGATTCTTCGCTTAGCCGACGAAGCCAGAAGGGGATTCCCTACGCGCTGTTGATCTTGGTCGTCTTTTTCTTTTTTCTTCCCTGGGAATTCCGGGCCGCTCGGCTGAGCCTGAGCCAGAAACAGAACGACGTACAAGACTGGCTGCCTGATGACTTCCCGGAAACAGCCGAATTGGATTGGTTTTCCCGGCACTTTGCCGGGGAGAGCTTTGTGCTGGCTACATGGGATGGCTGCACCGCCGATGACCAACGGCTGAAACTGTTTGAGCAGAAGCTACTTCATGAGTGCGAGGGATCGATTTCCCAAGAAAATCTTTCGCCGGAAGATTCAGCCCGACACGAAAGAGCGCGAGAATTAGGCCGCGAGCTCGAATTGATGGTTGCCGGTAGTGATTTCTTGAACTGGGGTGGCGAAGATGAGAAATGGCTGCAGTCAGCTAGTGGAAAGTGGTATTACGTGACACCTTCGGGACAACTGTTCCGCTGGGAAGAGGGCACAAACGGGCCGGCTGCTGCGATCCGGGCCATTAAAAAACGCCTTGGTGTTTATAAACTCAAAGGACAGCTGATCACAGCTTTCGGGGACCAAACTAGCAAGCGGCCTGCCAATCGGTTCTACAACGACACCTCATTGCTGTGCGCCCCTCTGTTCCGATCTGTTCAAACCGGTGAGTCGATCATTGCCGAGTTGACCGCAGAAGGGGGACCGCTGTGGCCGATTGACTTAACCGATGAAGAACGCCGCTCAGTAGTTGCCCGCCGCCGAGCACTTGAGCGATTGACTGGAACCCTATTCGCGCCAGCGATTGCACCAGGATTTGGCTGGTCGGCGGATGCCTTTCGAGATTCTCTTCCAGAAGAACGTCGTGAGCTGTTACCGGAAAATTTCGATGCCTTGGTAGAAGACTCATTGGCACAGATCGTCACCGAAAAGTACGACAATTCAATCGAAGAATTGAGACAGGCATCTCTAAGTGAAAAAACCGATGTGTTCTACGCCGTCTTCGACGCGGCCGAAGTCGAACCACCTAACCGACTGACATGCGTACTGGTGACGCTAACTCAACTGGCGCAAGACAATCTTCCCTTCGCGGTCGGGCGAGGTGTCCTTGGCCAACCGCGCGGTCGCCTGCTGGAACTAGCCGCACAGTCCGGTATCCGCGCCGCGCCACCCCCATCAATGGCACCACCGCCGTTCAATCGCGAACCGCCTGATGCAGTGTCGGGGATGCCTGCACTTCGGATGGGCGGACCGCCGGTAGATAACATGGCGATCGATGAAGAAGGAAGTATAACCCTGGTTCGTTTGATCGGATACAGCGTGGTGCTGGGGATCGTGCTGTCCTTAATTTGTTTCGGCAGCCTGAAAATCACTGGCGTCGTTTTCATCGTTGGCGGTTCATCCGCGATCATGAGCATGGCGATTGTTTGGTGGACGTCTGGTCGGGTGGATGCAATCCTGATGAGCATGCCATCACTCGTTTACGTGCTTGGATTGTCGGGTGCGATTCACGTCGTCAACTATTACCGCGATGAGGTAAGAAAGTCGGGTGAAGCAGGTGCCGCGAGACGAGCACTTCGGCACGCCTTCCTGCCTTGCACGTTGGCTTCCCTGACAACGGCCATTGGGTTGGCTTCGCTGTACACCAGCAACCTGGCACCGATCAGCAATTTTGGGCTTTATTCAGCACTTGGTGTGCTGATGACTCTCATTGTGCTGTTCTCCTACCTACCAGCTGCTTTACAGACCTTTCCGCCATCCACTGCGTTTCTGCAAGACACTTCCTCCCGACCAGAAAATGAAAGCCGCCTATCTGAATGGTGGGCGTCAGCTGGACGCTGGATCACCGGACACCATCGCTTGGTCAGCGTAGCATGCATCAGCCTGCTGCTGGCAAGCGCAACGGGATTGATGAAAATCCAGACGTCTGTTCAGTTGCTGAACCTGTTTGACGACGACTCGCGAATTATTCATGACTACGCTTGGTTGGAAGATAACTTTGGCAAGCTGGTTCCAATGGAATTGGTCGTTCGCATTCCACCCTCGATGCAATCGGAATCCGTACCGGCGGAGTCACCGCCAGCCCCCGAAACACGCCCACAACCGCTCGACATCTTAGAACGTGTCGAGGCAATTGCACGAATCCGAACCGTCGTTTATCGAACGCTTGGCGAACCGGGCCGCAAAGTGGTTGGCCAAGCAATCGCAGCCGACACCTTTTTACCGCCGCTGCCTGAAACCACGAACGGATACAGCCCGATTCGGGCTAAGTTTGTTCGTGAACTTTCAGCGGCGAGTGAACAACTGCGTGACAACGATTACCTGAAAATTGAAAAAGAAGGACAATACACCAATAGTGAATTGTGGCGAATCAGCTTGCGGGTGGCCGCGCTCTCAGATGTCGACTACGGACAGTTCGTGTCCACTCTACGCGAAGCTGTCGAACCCGTTTTGAGGGCCTACGAAACGCGTGATCAATTGATTCGTCAACTGAATTCCGGGGACGGTTCTTCGAAAAGAAAACAGCGGGTTATGCTGGTCGGTAGCGAACGCCCCAAATCGCTTGAACAAGCCGATCTGCTCGGACAAAGCGGAGAAATTGATCAGCGAATGACTTACCTTGCGACGCTTAGTGAATTGCTCAATGGCGAACGGATTGACAAACCACGCTGGCTAAATGTCGATCCAGAGAAAGCCAAGGAGCTAGTTGCCAGCGAGAAGTGGGAAAAGTTGGTACAGAGCTTTGATGCGATTGTTTGGCTCGGCACTGATTCATTTGATCCAACCGATTTCGCCGCCGCCAACGTGCTAATCAATGGTGAACAAACACTTGCCAAGACGACCCAACCAACTTTGCTGCCCAATCGCACTCCTGACGTAATCGGATCCGGTCCGATGCAGGTCGTGTACACCGGAGTTGTCCCCGTCGTCTACAAGGCGCAGCGAACCTTGCTCCAAAGTTTGGCCAATTCGATCGGACTTGCATTTGTGCTGATCGCAGCCGTCATGATTTGGCTGCTCAATCCCGGCAAGATGCCAGTCGACTGGCTTCGCCCCAAACAACTGGGATACGGTATCGCAGCCGGAATGGTCGCGATGATCCCCAATGTGTTCCCCGTGCTTTTGGTTTTTGGGGTGATGTGCCACCAAGGAATCAAAATCGACATTGGAACGATGATGACCGCTTCGGTTGCAATGGGGGTCGCGGTCGACGATACCATTCACTTCCTCGCTTGGTTTCGTGAAAACTTAGATAAGGGCATGCATCGAGTCGAAGCGGTAATCGAAACCTATCGCCGAGTTGGACCTGCGATGACACAAACGACGGTCGTCGGCGGGCTTGGCTTGTTCGTGTTCTCACTCTCAACATTCACACCAACCCAACGCTTCGGCACATTGATGCTTGTGATGCTCGCTGCCGCACTGTTGGGTGACTTGATTCTGCTGCCAGCCCTACTCGCCGGACCTGCAGGCAAACTGTTCAAGCCACGATCGAGGGCCTCGCAGTCGGCTAAGCCAGGAACCGGCAGAACATAATACCGAAACCGTAGTCGATGAAAGTGAGAGCGACGCCGAGGATCAAACCAAGGACGATTCATCGCCACCACTCAAGGTCCATTTCACCGCCGGACGCACCGATCCACCCCATCGCTTAAAAGGGAAATAGTCAACCACTTCGGTAACACCGTAATTGGTTGACGAGAAACGGATCGGTGAAGTTTGACCGACCTTCCAGGAAACAACACGCCGCGAAATCTCTCACGACGAAATCTCTCAATTTCGATCTGTGATTGACCAGTGCAAAGTTGGCGACATTAGCCGGTAATCATTAGCGCACGAATCTTTCATGAGGCGCACAAAAAAAGCGTGAACGAGCAACCTCGTTCACGCTCCAAAGATTAATTCTCTTGATGGCTATGCAAAGGGATCGTACTTGCCAGGAACCGGCACGGGGTACAAACCATTCTCATCAGGCATGGTTGGTGGAGGTGTATCGAGCGTGTAATTGTCGATACCCGGTGCCAACTCTTTGCCTTTGGCCAACAAATCATCCCACTTAAGGACCTTGCCGCTGTAGCATGCTTCACGGCCAAGAATTGCCGTGAAGGTCGACTTGGCGCCGTATTCGCCCTCATTGTAGATCTCACCACGCATCAGGGCTTCGATCAAATCATGCTGCTCTTGTTGATGGCCATTCGGTTTTTCACCCGCAAATCTCCATGCTTTCGGACCATCGATTCGACCAGACGGATCCGCCGTTCCCTTCGATCCATGTACTGCCTCGCCAACGTAATTCCATCCGCCGCGAAGGTGACGCCCCTGACTGAACATCTTGGTTCCGTCCGGGAAAGTGTACTCGCAGAATGTGTGATCAAAGATTTGTGATTTCGAGGCATCGCCATCCATACGTTGTCCGCGGCCACCCATGCCATTGCACTCGACAGGGTATTGCCCCTTCACCCAACAGCCAACATCCAAATTGTGAATGTGTTGTTCACAGATTTGATCGCCGGAGAGCCAGTTGAAGTGGTACCAGTTATTTGTCTGGAATGCCATTTCCGTCTGGTCGGGGGTTCGATTGCGATACCAGATACCGCCACCATTCCAGTAAACACGCGTCGCGATCACATCACCGATCGCACCATCCTGAATTCGCTCAATGGTTTCCATGTATCGCGGTTCGTGACGACGCTGCAAACCGATTGCGACCATCAGGTCCTTCTTCTTGCTCTCTTCGACAGAGGCTAGAACACGGCGAACCCCGGTGGCGTCAGACGCGACAGGCTTCTCCATGAAAACATGTCGGCCTTTGTTCACCGCATATTCGAACTGCTGCGGCTTGTAGGCTGGTGGTGTGGCGATGATCACGAGATCGCAATCGACGTCGATCGCTTTCTTGTAGCCATCCAAGCCGCCGAAGATTCGTTCCTGAGGAACATCGACCTTATTTTTGTTGTCACCACGACTCAGGGCATTCAGTGCCCCAGAAGATTTCGGTGAAAAAGGATCTGCGACCGCAACAAGCTTTGTGTTGCCCTTGGTTGCCATGATTTGTCGAGCCGCCCCAGTGCCTCGACCGCCGCAACCGATCAGGACAAAGCGAATTTCGTCACTACCGGCGGCGTGAGCTGTTTTTGCAACGGTGCTGGTCAACGCGGCACCGGCCGCTGCGGCCGTCGTCGACTTCAGAAATCCGCGGCGTGTCGAATCATTCTGCATGTTATTCGTCCTCAAGAAAATTCAATTGGAGGGGGAAATTGGAGGTTCGTCGTGTATTTTACCCGTTCGAATTGTAAACAGCCCGCCTTCAAAGTGGGAACACCGGCGGGTTTTTGACCCGAAATAGCCCGTTCCATGCCTTGATCAGGGGGCTGGGCGACTATGACGACGAGGACAGCCGCTCAGAACGCAGGGTGTAAACCGTCAATCCCGTCAGGTCTTTTGGAGCCGCCGGGAGGACCAAGCTGAGTGAATAGCCCACTACGAAACACGTCGCAATCCCGATCGCGGTGTACAGGTAGCCATTGACGGTTGTGTACTTCCAAACGGTGTACATCACACCGGCACCCACGAGGCCGCCGAGGAATGCCCCCGGACCGTTGCCACGCTTGGTCAATGCACCAAGGACAAACAATCCACCCAAAACGCCCATAAACAAACCGATGACTTTGATGAACTGATCAAACAGTGACTTGATGTCAGGGTTGACGAACAACAATCCGATGGCGGTTCCTGAGATGCCTATTAGAAAAGTCGCCCACCGAGCCGCCCGTAGGTAACCACTGTCAGTGCGACAAAGATTTAGTGGTCTCAGAAAATCGGTGACCACCGTCGTCGCCGTTGAATTCATGCTGGTTGAAACAGTCGACTGCGCCGCGGCAAAGACCCCGGCGACTATCAGGCCAGCTAATCCAATCGGCATCTCATGGGCGATGAACAATGGGAAAATCTGATCCGTCGTCGCCGTGGGATCAAGCTTTTCCGGATTCGACTGATAGAACGCGAACAACGCGGTTCCGATCCCGAAAAAAAGCAAGGTCGCCGGGATCGTGAGTACCGCATTCGTCCAAATCGCTCGCGCGGCCAATTTTTGTGACGGTGTTGTCATATAACGCTGCACAACCGCTTGGTCTGCCGTGTAGGAAGAGATGTTCTGGGCGATTCCCCCCACGATGATCACCCACAGCGCAATCTGCGTGTTTGTGGCGTCCCAATTCCAATTCGCCATCGCAAACTTGTCATGCCGGCTTGCCGCCTGCAGCAACCCTTCGCTGCCACCGTCAACACCGCTTACCAATAACACAACTGCCACGACTGCGCCGCCAAGTAGCACCACTGTCTGGACGGTGTCAGTCCAAATCACAGCTTCGATCCCACCCATCGTGCAATACAAAATGCTAAGTAATCCCATCATCACCACGGACTGGCTGGGCGTCAGTGGTGTCGCGGCTGCCAAAGCCAACCCCGTTAATGACATCACAACTGCCATTCGAAAAACGTGAAACAGTGTGAAGCTGGCACTTCCGAATAATCGAACCGCGCGATTGAATCGGAGCTCGAGATACTCGTAAGCACTCGTCGCATCAATGCGACGATAAAACGGCAACGCCACAAACACCGCGATCACCGCCACTACGGGGATCATCATGTTTCCAACCGCGTAGACCCAATCCTGCGCAAACGATTTGGATGGCACACCGGTGAAGGTAAGCGAACTCAGCATCGTGGCAAAAATACTGCAACCCGCCGCCCACCACGGAACACTCTTGCCACCACGAAAATAGTCATCCGTACTCTTATTTCGTTTGGCGAAGTAAACACCGATTCCAACCATCGACAACAGGTATCCAAACAACACGCCATAGTTGATGGCACCGAAATTGAGTGACTTCGCCAAGGGCTCAATTGACCACACCTTGGGTGATCGAACTCGCGGGCGAACTTCTCCACTCGCAACGATCAAACGATCTTTCCACTTGATGGCCACCGTTGTCACTTGATTCGCTGGAATCTCGCCAGCCGATGTCCAAGTATCGGTAATCGTATGATAGGCCAACGCCTGCTTTGGAAAACCCGGATGATCGTCGCGTAATTCGTCCGTTTTATCGAACAGTGAGCCGTCTGCACCCCCGAGAACGAACAAGTGACTTTGACCAAAGGCCACTCCCGGCGCGGCCATCACGCAGCGGGGCACATCAGCACACGATTTCCACGTCTTTGTGGCTGGAATGTACTTCCATGTGTCGGTCAGAAAATCGACTTCTTCATCATGCTGCCTTCGTCCACTGATGACGTAAATTGCATCGTGATAGCCATCATGCTGAGCCAAGGTCAGGTTAAAAGCACGCGATGGAAACGGCACATCAGCGTGCTCACGCCAAACAAATTGATCAACATTTTCACGCTGTGATAGATCCAAAGACCACATATTTTTCATTGCTGAATCGAGCGCAGATCCACTTTGCCCACCCACTAAGTAGATGACGTCACCGATCGTTGTGGCGGCACCGTAAACACATGGTTTCGGTAGGGAAGGGAAGGGAAGGATTACCACCTCGCCCGTCTGCTCTTGATACTGCAACAAGAAAACATCGGAATAGCTTTTGGTCGCGTCGTTTCCACCCATGCAAACAACACCATCGGTTGTCGAAACCGCAGCCGCGTACGCGAGAGGACGAGGCAAGGTTCCCGCAGTTTGCCAGGCATCATCGCGCAAAACATAAATCTGGTCGTGCCAAGCCTTGTCATTTTCCCAAACCGGTTTTGGAAAATTGGCGCCGCCCGCGACAATCAACGCATCACCATGCACACCAACAATCGGCCCAGCAACACCAAGTGAATCCGGAATGGAGGGAAGCTCACTCCAGCGGAGCATCGGATCCTCGGCGAACGCTGACCCACTCTGAATCGCGAATACCAACAGAAAAATGAAGGAGTAGATGACCCGGTACTTATAAATCATTTCAACCCTCAGCCATGCCACACCAATCGAAAAATCCAATCGATGTCAATTGCAAACGCAACTGATCCGATTCCTCACTAGACAACCCTCGCAGCGGCAATCGGCACGGTCCGCCATACATTCCCAGCATTTCCATCATCTGTTTCAACGCACCGTGAAACGGATATTGCTGCATTACTTCGACCATCCGAACACTGTGGTACTGTAGATCGCGAGCGGCAGCCAAATCATTAGCCTCGACCGCGGAAACGATACGCTGGTAGAGCGGCGCGGCGAGATTGTAGGTGCTACCAATTGCGGCGGCCGCGCCGGTTGCTATGGCGCCCAACAGCATCTCATCACATCCCCAAACGACATCGTACCGACCACCACCGGCATGCAGACAACTCTGGTAGTCATGCAACATCGGCGCGGTGTACTTCAGTCCGGCTAGCGTAGGGATTCGATCCACCGCCAAATCCATGAATTGGACGATGTTAATCGGCGAACCGGTCAGAGCTGGAATGTGGTAGTAGTAAAACGGCAGCTCAATACCGCTTGAGATCTGCTGCATACACTGACAAAGTGCTTCGGCGTCAGCCACCTTAAAATACGAGGGGCAAGTCGCCGAAATCACATCCGCGCCAACCGACTCCGCATGCACCGCCAATCGGTTTGCTTCAGCCAACGAGTTGTGACCAACCTGAACAATAACCGGGGCACGGCCGTCGACACATCGCACTGTCTCTTCCACGACGGCACGGCGTTCCTCACTGGTCAACGACATCCCTTCCCCGGTGCTTCCACACACATAGAAGCCGCGGACTCCCGACGCCAATAAGCGGTCCATTGTCGGGCCAATTTCACCCAACTTGACAGAACCATCTTCGGCGAGCGGGGTTGTTGTGGCTGCGACTAAACCTCGCAGCGGTGGCTGGTACATCAGTTACTCGATTTGCAAGAACGCAGAATTGAGCAAAGGTTTTTGCTCACGAACGAGGTAAGATCTTAGACCAAACTGATCTTGTTCGCTGTCAAGCTTCCAAACGTGGACGTGTCTTGGAGAAAAACGAGCCCACGTTTCCGTATTGACCACTTTCTCAAAGCGATCACGTAAATTACGAGTCTCACCAACGTACAGCGGTTCGTCGCCGGAAACGACATACACTCCTGGGCACTCGTACTCACTACTCAAGCAGTTCTCGATTCCTTCCAGGGAGGGCATCGACTGCTGCTGCCACCGCTCTCGCTGATCGACCGCAATTTGACGCAATCGCTTGGTCGTCGCGCGTTTTCGAAGCGATATCGCAGCCCAACGATATTCCAGCGGCGAGTAACCGGGAGCCAACATCGCTGCCAGCCGATCAAATTCCTCGGCTGCATGCGGTGTACAAAGCATCTCATCGAGTGTCATGCCATAGTCAATGCCGATTAGCTTCATCGCCGCTTCGCTAGCGTCGCTGTAGGGATCCATCTGAGACGTTGACAAACGGGTCCCCAGTTTCGTCGATCCTGGCAATTTCCCTGACTTACGAATCCTCAACAAAAACGTATTCCATATTCGGGGATCACCCGGAATCGACTTTGCGCGGCACGCTTGAACAAAGGCCTTTCCTACCTCCGGCTGGCACAGCAGGTAATCAGCCGAATAACCTTCAGAAGTTTCTGCAAACGCCTCAATGACTGCCGCTTCAATTTCATCCGTCAACGGGATCAGTGGTCGTCCATTGCGAAACTTCGTCTTTCGTTTTCCCTGTGAAGTCTTGGGAGCACTACGAAGTGGATCGGCAGCACCATCCAATGGATCTCCAACTTCGCAATCTTCTAACCGCTTCGAAATGTGCGTGACGTACTCCTTGGACAATTCAAACCCCATGAATCGCCGCCCGAGTTTTTTGGCAACCGTCAACGTGGTACCGCTGCCACCGAACGGATCCACCACAAGATCACCAGGATCACTCGACACGCGAATGATGCGGCCCAGTAATTGCTCCGGCATTTGACATCCGTGAAATCCCTCACGCTCTTTAAATGTGCCCGCAACGCGAGAAAAAAACCAAGTATCGTGAGAGGTCGAAAAGCTGGGTGGTGGAGCATCTTGAGGCCGTAAGATCCACGTGTTGTCCGGCAGCCTACCTTTCGAATTGGCTCGCGAATCGGCGTAAACCATCTGCCGCGCCGAAGCGACGCGAACCGCAGGGTTCTCACCGTTGAAAGTAAAGCCGTCCCGATTTTTGACAAAATGAAATAGGTGCGTGTGCGAGCGACTGAAACCTTTCGCGCAATTGACACCGAATGTGTAATACCAAATCACCCAACTTCTAGGGTGGAACCCAACTTGCTGCGAGAGGACTTTTAATTCCGCGGCGTACTCATCTCCAATCGCCAGCCAAAATGTCCCGTTCGGCTTCAAGGCCCGATGAACACCACGAATCCAGTCTTCGCAAAACGTCAAGTAATCTTTGCTCGACTGCTGGTCATCGTAGATGTCGTATTCGTAGCCGATATTGAAGGGTGGATCGGCAAACACGAGGTCCACTGATCCCTCCTGCAGCTCCGCCAGCTTTTCGACGCAGTCGCCCTGATGAATCCGATTTGATTGGAGATTCAAAGCCCTGCTCCCGCTAGGATTCTGGTTACCACGCCAGAGCGTGGGGATGGAAACGACATCAAGCGATCACCATTCGATTTTTTATCCACTACGCCAAATTCAAAATGTAATGAATGTCGCAACAGCAAAGACCAGAACGTAGCGCATTTTCTTGCCATTGCAAGAGCTGAACGCACCGCAATGCATCCGTAACCAAGGCTACCGACTCGCACAATCACAATTCACACTGCAGAAGCGCTTTCTCGATATCGTGTCCCTGGTAAAACCACATCGCGCCACGAACACGAACCGTTTCGCCAGGGTCGCAATTAGGAAAAATGGGGTCGGAATGAATGCAAGGCACCGGCGGGTTGGCCCACGCTCGGTGATTCGGCTCCCAGCCCGTAATGACCCAACGATTGTCATGGTCGGCTTTGATCGCAATCAGCGGCCCTCGCACAACGGCTTCTCTTCGTCGCTTGGAATTGAAACCGATCAATCCTTTTAACATGACACAGACTTGGGATCGCATTCCCGTCAGAGTTTCCTCGGTGCCGTTATGAAGCCACATCTCCATTCGGACAACCTTATCTTCCGAGCTGACTTCGCTTCCAAATCGGATTCCGTTGGGCAAGGTTCGCTGATAACACAACTCGTCATCTCCCACAACTTCCCACTCAATGGGCTCCAGCTGAATCGAATTTCCCGACCAGATCGTTGGAATGTGGGTGTGCGCGAGATAGGTCAGGCCGAGATTCGAAAAGATCGCTTCGGGAACATCAATCACGGCATAACCACCTTCGTGCCATGGAGCGAACACACTAATTTTGGTGTCACGCTGAGGATCGATCGCACCATCCAAAAAACCGCGCCGGGGGTGTCGACCACCTGGATAGGGAAGAATACGCACCTCGGACGAGGGCAAAGGTTTTTCACCGGCCAATCGCCGAATTTCACTCGCCGCTGCCTCGATCGTTAATCCTGTCGCGGCTCGCACCTCGCCGGCGGAAAAACGATGGTCAACGATCATATTACGCAGCCAGCGATCACGATGCGGATTCAACGGCCTGGCAGTTCTAGCGATTTGCTCTGACTGGTCATCAACCTCGAGTGCTTGATAGTAGGCAAGCGCAACATCGTATTCTTCAATTGCCTCCGCAGAAACGACACCACGACTTCGTTGCAGCTCGTTTTTCATCCGAGTGATCAGATACTCACGCTCCTCCCAACTTGGTCGCACTGGTTGATCGCCGAGTTCGACATACCAGGGTGCCGTGTGCGCGAAGCGGACTCGCCCATTGGGCCGATCCTCAAAAAAACGAATCGCAAACCATCCGCTCTTCGTGGGCCGGATTGCCTGCTCGATCAGACTTCTGTAACCGCCGGAGGGAAGCTGCTCGTTCGACACTCGCAACAAATGCTCAGGCGAGCCATTGACGATGACCTCACCGAACGTAATGGGCTGCTCCGAAATCACTTCGATCGACAACGCAATTGCGGCTCCCGCCTTATCGATTCGAAAAGTGTTACCAGCCGACCTTTCATCGGCCGTCGCGATCACCATCGGACCGGTTGTCACAAAGCTATTACCTGACTGCAACCCGCGTTTCCAAGTTTGATAATCGAAGCCCTCGGGAAGATGAACATAAACGCGACCGAAACCTGCCGGCACGGGATGTACCCCGTTGGCCGTTCCAGCCGAAGGCGGCATTCGAAAACCGGCATTCAACAGTGTGTAGTACATCCCCCAAGTGAAATCGATCCAGTCACGTTCATCACCTGCAACGCCACCGAACGGCGGCTGCATGTAATTCGGTGTCGGCGTGTACCAGTCACGAAACGCAAAATCTGCTCGCCACATGTGATTATTGGCCAACTCGTAAGTCGCATCTGGCACGATCACGGGCAACGTCATCGCAAACGGCCAAGCGGCTTTGTCCAAGTCGAACAAAACCGAGGAGTCCGACTTTCGCAGCGAATCAACGACCGGTTTCCAAGGTGGAACAGTTTCCTGAATCGGTTGCTGATGTCCAAGCGAGAACAAGGCTCCCAAAGTGTGCTGCCGATCGCCTACCGAAAAGATCTCATACTCCGTGCTCAACGGCCAAATTACATGCTGAGCATCGACCTTCACTAAGTCGCGAGGCAAATCGCCCACGATATTTTTGTTACCCGACGAAGGTGGTGTATCCGCCAACGTGACCCATTGCGTCAGTGGAAATACGACGTTCAGATCTTCGGCCAAGATAATGTTTTTTAGTTCATCAATGGACCGGTGAATGTGTAGATCACCGCTGTACCAACCACGTTTTGCCATGTTGATCCAGCTTCGCAACGAAACCGAGACATCGATGTCATCTGCCACATCGATCGTCTGCACATGGGGAAAGTACGTCTTACCGCGTTCCACAACCAGTTCGTATTTACCCGCAGGAACAATCGCCATCGCCGGATGTGGCGAAATCGTCGTGTGATACTCCACCGACACCTGATTGATCCAGTTCTGTTTCTCATAGCGGACCGCAGTTCCCTCCGCGGATGTCGACTCAAAAAAATAGGGAGTCTTGCCATCAACCCTCCGCAAATAGACACGTGCGGGGATGGCTTCTCCTGATACCTCGTCCGAGATTCTGACCGTCACACGGTGTTGTGCGACAGCTGGACTAAGCGCGCAGAGCAAGATGCCAACGCTGGCGAGAAGCCGAACCATGATCATGGGCAACCAGAAAGAGTAGTGAAATTCGCTGCTATTTTCCGGGTGGAATCTCAATCAAGATCGGCTTGGAGGATTGCTGGGTAGCCTCACGACTGAGTTTCGAACCACCCATTTTTTTATCCCAATCGATCGCCATCAAAAGATCGAACCCCGGATTCTGATCTTTCACTTGGCATGAGCAAGGACCCACGACAAACCTGGATGCCATCTCAATGGTGTCCGGAAAGATTCCCTTACCGACTAACGCATACAAAACACGTCCTCGGCCAATGACAGGAAATGCCATCGGCTGGTCTAGTGTTTCAAGATCCGATTCGCTGCCCAGCAACATCTGCAACAAGAACCGTTCTTTGACGTCCGTGCGGTCCAGCGTGACCATCGAAAAACTCAACCGCAACTCGATGGGATTATCCGCTCGAAAGAACTCGTCTGATTCGATTTCGTCCTGTGGAGGCAACTTCAATTCTTCTTGGTTCCGTTGCATCTGCAATTCCAACATCTTCAGAGCCGTTCGGTCCTGCTCCGCATCACCGCAAGGCACAAACACCCATACTGCCGAATCGCCAGCCAGCAATTGTTTTGCGAGCTTCTGCCGAACAGGCGAATCCACAACAGCATCAACGACTTGATCCGAAAGTGGCATCACCCCCACGATTCGATCAGGTACTTCGCGGGCATTACGCGGGTACATCGTGATCACCAACGGCCGATCACGTTCAGCCCTGGAACTCCACAATTTCATGAACTGCGGATCCTTAACCTTGTCAGCCGAAATTGCTCGAACGCGAAAGTTTGCGCTAACCGTGGACAGATGATCCGAGTTCTCGAGATGATTAAACGTTGCTTGATCCGCCTCGGAGAATGGCCCGTCGTGAATGACCACAATCTCGTACAAATCAGCGGGCCAACGCTCCAACGCGTAACGGAACACAGGCACATTGCAGGCGATTGCCAAAGAACTTCCAATCAACAGAGAAGCCAAGCCGAGGACAAACTGAGGTCGTTTCATGATCGGAACAATCGAACAGAAAGGGGCGAGACGGAAGGGATCAGGCGAGTTGCCATTCTAACCTGCCTATCATCTAGTTGTGTGAGACTTGGCTTTCTAGCCTGCTATTCCGCCAACGATCGCTCCGCAGAACGCGAGGGCAGCGAAATGACGCGGCATCCCTTCGCCCCATGCCAGCTTGGATTCGGCTGCCCAAGGTTAGATCGGTGCCATAGAATAGGGCGGAACGGTCAAGCAGATCACGGTGCAGGGATGACGCCTTCAGGAAAGCTCAGACATGGATTTTGCGGCGAATTTCACAGCAATCGACTTCGAAACCGCCAGCCGCAGGCCTGATAGCGCCTGTCAATTGGCCGCGGTTCGGGTGCGTGATGGGGAAATGGTCGACAACCGGATGTGGATGATCCGTCCGGAGCCGCTGTACTTCAGTCGCAGCAACATTCGAATCCATGGAATCACCCCGGAACAAGTTCAATCAGAGCAGAGTTTTGGTGAACTTTGGGCAGATATCTCTGAAACGCTAAGCGACGATTGCCTAGTCGCACACAACGCGAGTTTTGATATCGGAGTACTCCTCGCGTGCTTGCGATCCCATCGTCAATCGATCCCTGAACTACATTTCACTTGTACCCGTGCGATTGCCCGCCGAACATGGCCTCATCACCGTCGCTACGGCCTAAAACCGCTTGCAGAGTGGCTTGGGATCCGGTTCCGCCACCACGATGCACTCGAAGATTCGATCGCCTGCGCAAAGATTTTGTTGGCAGCCGGCATCGACCGAGAAGCAACTTCACTTCCCGACCTGGAAAAGCGGTTGAAGCTGCGTCGCGGATCTGCCGGTGGCTGGGGCTATCAGGGTCCAACGGGTCGAATTCGCCCGCGAGCGGCGGCGGCTAAAGCGACCGCGAAAGAAGCGTCCGCGTCACTTCCTTTTCTCTATCCCAACCAAGTGGCAGAACGCCCCCGCCCGCAACACACCCCTGTCGATCTGCAGCGATTACTGGTGCGAGCAGAGTTCATTCGACCTTTGTCAGGCATGCAAATCGTGATCAGCGGCCGCCTGCAGCGTTGCAGTGAAGAAGAGGCCCGAATGCTCACCAGACGGCTGGGAGGCCAAATTCAACAGGAAATCGACCATCAAACTGACCTGATCGTGATCGGCGAAGGTGAATCCGTGGAAAAACACCGGCTCAAATCTCCCCAATCCGACGAAAATCCTGTCCGAATCGTGGCAGAAGACGAATTCTTCGGCTTGATCGTCTCTGGGAATGCGTGATACGAAGCGCTATCAGTGTTTCGGGCTCATCTTTATTTCAGGCTTATCTTTCCATGCTGCCAATTTTCCACCACACCCCTCGACCGTAACCTTTCCCATGAGACTGTCCATTCAAAGCAAACTGCTCGTATTGGGATTGATGT
Source organism: Rubripirellula sp. (assembly GCA_049602075.1). Taxonomy (GTDB): domain Bacteria; phylum Planctomycetota; class Planctomycetia; order Pirellulales; family Pirellulaceae; genus Rubripirellula. The sequence continues at coordinate 245,435 of JBMYRF010000005.1, read as the reverse complement.
TCGCCATCACTTCTGGTCTAGGAAATTTAAATCGCGGCCGACGACTTTGTGCGGATGAATCGCAAATTGCCGGTGAGGAGAGGACCTTGGTAGACCCCAAAGACAACGAGCAAAACAAGCAAGACCAGGAAAACGCAACAGATGCTGCGACCACCTCACGCTTCAACTTGGCGTTGAAGACTGGCGGCGGAACCCAGTTGTGGACCGATCACTGCTACCGGGATGGCTATCGAATCCAACAGAATGCGTTGACCGAACATTGGCGCGTTCTCGATCCGAGCGATGTCAGAAGGGGCTGGGGTTCTGAGCAACAATGCCACAAGATTCTTGACAAACTGAAACCGAACCCGCGCGTTCTGGGCAAACCGAAACACTATACCGTTTTGCTACATGGACTGATGCGTACGCATCACTCCATGAAACCGATTGCAACGGCAATGGCAAAAGAGGGTCGTCCGGATGTCATTCGCTTTGCATACGCCAGCACTCGCGAATCCATCGCCGACCACAGCGCAGCGCTCAAAGAGGTTCTGGAAGACCTGCCAGCAAACACACAGTTCAGCTTTGTTGGGCACAGCATGGGTAACATCGTCGTGCGACATTTGATCGGACGATTGCAGCAAGATGACCCAAAACAACTGTTGGGTCGCTGTCATTCGATGGTCATGCTGGGCCCACCTAATCAGGGCGCTGCCATCTCACGGCGACTTGCTCCCACTGGCCTGTACGGATGGCTGACTGGCCAAGGCGGGCTAGAACTGGGCCCCCAATGGGAAACCTTTGTCACAGAACTGGCAACACCACCCTTTCCCTTCATGATCATCGCTGGCGATGTTTCGGGCCTGCCCATCACAAATCCTTTGGTCGATGGTAGCAGTGACTTCGTTGTCAGTGTCGATGAAGCAAAGCTGGATGGTTCCGAGTCGCTCGAAATTGTTCCTGTCCTGCACAGCTTCCTAATGAATGACGAAAAAGCGTTAAAGATGACGGTCAAGTTTCTGAAGGAACATTAATTAAGCGTCGCTGCTTCCAAGGCAAGCCGTTGCACCGCCGGAAGCAGCTATTTCGACTGCCGCATCAGGGCGTAGAGATTCGTTTTCACGCCAAATCCCAGTCGTTGGTGGCCGAAGCACCGACTGCGGATAATGCTTGTGTTCGCCAAGCGACTGAATCTTATCAATTTGCCAATTTCCTCAGGAATCGAGCAGGGTGAATAACCTACTCAAGTCCTGAAACAGCGTCACAACTCGCCTGAATCAGCCGACCTTCCTACAATGAGGCTGATCAACAACTTTCAGGGATCGAAACGAACCGCTTGTGACCATCCATCCTTCAGTTCCCGACTTATTGAAAATTGGTTCCCATGTATCGCTGCTGCCAGTGATTCATGGTAGCGGGCAATTTGCGCTCACGGTTCGTCGCTGGATGCTGGAACAATCATTCGACTGCGTCGCGGTACCCTTGCCCCATTCCTTTCGGGACAGTGTCGAGGAAGCAGTCCTTGAATTGCCTCGCCCATCAATCGTCATTCAGCCGCCAATCGATCCCTTGCGTGCATCCAACGAATCATGGGAGTCGATTCCCTGGAACCAAGACCCGCACCAACTGGAAGACAGCGACGAGGACGTGGAATCAAGTGCGACCAGCTATGTTCCCGTTGATCCCTGCCAGGGTGTGATCATGGCGATTCGTGCCGCGATGGGGGAACATATTCCTCGCGAATACATTGATCTGGAATCCAACCATTTCCGACCCTATGCGACCGTCATGCCTGATCCATTTGCGGTCCGTCATGTCTCACCAGAACGTTTTGCCGCTGCGGTACTTCCCAGCATCACTCGGCCCCCAGATCGCCAAACCGAAGACCGCATGGTTCACATGGCGCAACGACTGATTGAATTGGAACACCGGTACGACAACATTTTGTTCGTCACCAGCTTGCTGCATTGGCCGTGGATTCGCGAGGCGTACAACGAACTGACTTCCAAATCCAGCCCGTCCTCACGCAGCGAAGTAGCAGGCACAATTGAGTTGCCTGAACACGACGAGGTGGCGACCCCGATTCGCCACGCAGTAGAAGACCGAACTCTCATGTTCTTGTTTGGCGAGTTACCCTTCATTACTTCGCTGTATGAACGGGCAAGATCCGAATTAGAAGACGACGATGATCTGCAGATTGATGGTGTCAAGGAACTGTTGATTGCCGCTCGACAGAGCTATCTCCAAGAATTCGGGAATCAAGCAAGAAAAGTCACCCAACACCATTTGTCGAAATGCCTTCAATACATTCGCAATCTGTCCTTGATCCATCGACGGTTGACACCTGATCTGATCACCATTGTTACGGCAGCTCAACAAATCCTGGGTGACCAGTTTGCACTACACGTGGCTGAACTGGCAAACCAGTATCGTTACACCGAAATATCAAACGAACAGGACGAATTAGACGAGGTTACACTCGGAATCGACCAAGCACGCTTACCCAACGGCGATGTTGTTTCGCTGGTTAGTCGGCTCCCCAGTCCACCGATGACGTGGTGCACCGTCAAATTGCAACGGCGGCCATCACGCTACGAACAAAGCCGTTGGAAGTACAAATGGAACCCACATAGCCAATGTAGCTATCCCCCGGAAGATGATCGTATCGAGAACTTTCGGACTCGTGTCTTTGAGCGGGCCAAGGCAATCATTGGCAACGATTTGGCGCGGACAGAAAAGTTCACGACGAGCGTGAAAGATGGTATCGACATTCGTGATACCCTTCGACATTGGTACGAACACCAGATCTACGTCAAAGTCGTCCCACCAAGCCGCGGGACCTTGGATGCTTGCGTCATGCTGTTCGATTCACCTGCAGACCCCCGTGATTATCCCTGGCGAAGCACTTGGTTTGCAGAACATAAACATGAATCAACGCTGGCGCTATACGCTACGAACTTCCAAGACGAAATGGTCGGCCCCGGTATCGGGTGCAGTATTTATGGCGGCGCTTTGTTTCTCTATCCACCCATCGACATTCCTGATGTCTGGACCGACCCCAGACTGAACTACACCGAGACGCTGGAAGAAAGGCTAATCGCGGCTGCCTGCATGCATTCCAGCGGTCGTCAAATCGCACTCGTTTCTTCGCTTCCTCCCGGAGCCGGATGGCGGCGGTTGGCTCGCCGCTACAAGAAACATCTCATCCACGTCCCACTCAGCTCATTCAGTGATGAGCAAGTTCAGCAATTGAGACGCGTTCATGTTCTCAATGGCCAAGAAGTACGGAGTTACGCCGAGGCTTTTATTCGCAAAGTCTAACGCGGTGCGGTCAAACTAACCAAATCCTAGGCCGCTTCAATTCCCATCAACTCGCCAAGCAGCCGATTGAAGGCCAGATACTCTCTCCGCGACGTGCGCTTCATCTTTGCGTTTCTAATAACGCCCGCTCCAGTGGCGACAACTGACCCGAGGAGGATCGTTCCTGCGGCAAAATGGGGGCAACGGCTCCCTGATTTCCTTGACGTTGAGCCGCCGAAAAAACCCCGATGACGCCCGACTGCAATTGATCCCCCGGCGGCAACACAAACCGTCCGACGCCGCGGCCTTGGTATTGAACGTCCTCAATTTGATTGGGACTCTTACCCGTTCGATCAATCGCGATTGATTGCATGTTCCATTCGTGGACGACAATCTCGTATCGGGTAGGCGAGGGAACCGGGTATGTCGTTTCGCGAGTGGTCCACTCTCCATACCCTAGATAAACCTTGTAGCGTCTAATTTCCTGGCCACCGGAATCACGCTGAAGCTTGACGGTCGCGGCGGTCTGCGGTTGAATCCGCATCGTCTGTCGTTTTCCCGGCTCAATCAAATCGTTGACCTGCACTTGAATGTCGCGCGGGCCATCATTGAACAATTGAACTTCGACCGGCGGCAGCGGCGGATTGGACACCGTTTGTGATTCCACCAGGTACGATCGACGCAACGGCTCAGCGTGATGGTAGCCAATGATTGACGGATCAAGGTGGGGCGCCAAATCGTAGCCGTAAACCCATGGCGTCGTCGGCCAAGGCCCGCCGTGCGGATGAATGATCCAAGGGTCAGGCGGACCAACAAGAGGACGAACGTATCGGCCCGTTCCGCGAAATCGAGGTACAGGCTGATTCAAATCAGCTAAAAACAGACGGCCCCGTCCCGTCATTGGGAAACGCAATGCACGAGCAGTTGACCGGTGAAAGAAACCAATGAACTGACCATCGGACGAATCATAGTCGATCGCACGCTGGTAGCGGATCTGATTTCCGGTTGCTTGTTCCACAGACAAACCGCTGCGTGATAACTCCGCGACCCCAACGCGCCTCCCCGCCGAATCTGAAAGCTCGAATTGCTGGGCATTCGCTTCGGTGGCCGTCATCGACGCCAAGCTAATCAAACAGCCGAACAACCACTTCGCCAATTTCGCCGGTTGAATCCAAGTAATCCTTTGAATGCTGACGATACGGATCGGTCTGTCTGCAAATCGAATTCTACTCATTGGTTTGGTGCTGCAATGTCGTGAAGAGTTGCTCCTTTTTCATCGCTCATCACCAAAATAGCAAATCTAGTTGCACCCTGCGCACCAGCCGCACTGATACTTGCATAGTCGAACCGCCCACGGCCATCGGTGTAACCATCTTTGTAGAAACGCACCTGTCCATTAGGGTACTTCGCGTACACCTTCACATACGCGGTGCTGATTGGTCGACCAGAGGCGGAATCACTTGCCTGCAACTGCCCAAAGCTTTCAGATATGTAAGTCGTGACGTCGCCACCATAATACAGGGCGGTGGACCGCGAAGCTCCTGCACTTACCTCAACCAACAACGTCTGTCGCCGCAAATTATCATCCAGTGAGTAAGTGGCAACACCATTGGATGCATCAAATCGCACAATTTCAGATTGCGAAGGACGGACCATTGCCATCCGCTGTAAATCCTCGCGAACGAACGGTGCTTTGCTAAAGAGCAGTTCCAAGTCGACGCCGTAAAAATTCACCGCAACTTCTTTAGCCCGTCGATGATCGATTCGTAATTCGTCTCCTTCAACGCGGACGATTACTTCTGGTTGCTCGTCGGCAGCGGCGGCTTGTCGCTGCTCACGATCAAGTACTTCTAAATCTCCAGACCCCTCTGCGATTGGATCCTTGCCTGCTGCCTCCTCAACCGAAACCAATTTCTCAGTCTGGTTCAGATCGCGTTGTTGGCGTAATTGTGCGATCACTTGACCGAACCGCTGATTCCAGCGTGGTATGCGGTGGCCAGAATGCTGGCGTGCGATTTTCTCAACGCGATCATACTGAGCCTGATGCATCGCAAGGTAGGCGTCCAGATAATCATATTGCAAATGTTCGTTGATCTTTGCTCGGTCAACTTTCTGAAACTGTTCGATTGACTCACTGATGCGATTCTGTATCAACAGATAGTACGCGAGGACCAATCGCTCATCGCCAGGGATGTCGGCCGAGAAACCCAGCATCCGTACAAAGCTTTCGTACTGGCGATGAAAGGTAGGATTGAAGATTTCATCTTGTTGACCCAAACGATGAATCCGGGCCCGAACCAGTGGCGAGTATTCCAACAACTCATGAAAGCGGCGTTCCACTGGACGGACCTGCATCAAAGGACTATCCAACACGGGGCCGACACGCTGAGCCAAATCGTCACGAAGTGCCAAGAAATCTCTCATCGCTCCTTCATCTCGATGATGAAAGCCGTATGCCCACAATGGCCCGATGGGCAATCGAGACTTGCGTAGCACTTCGGTCACGACCCGATACACCTGCTGATCTTTCATGCGATGAGCAACTTTCATCCAGTCGATTTCACGGAGATTCGCCTCCTGTAAAAAGCTCTCGATCTGATCTGCATCCCCCACCTCAGCGATCTGTTCCCAAGTAACGGCCTGCTGTCTTGATAACGTCTCAACCGCCTGAAACTGCCTTGGTTCGGCTTGAGCGATCAACATCCCTTCACTCGCGACAGTGGCAGGGTAGTGAGTAAAATCCCCAGCCACTGGAAAATAAAACTCGTACTGGATCGCGTTGACAGCGAATGGTTCGAGCGTAACTGTTTGACTGTCGGTGACGCGTTTTCCGGCCAATGGCATGCTGCCAGCCGGCAACTGCCAAAACACGTCGACAATCCGCTGCTGAGCCGTTGGATTACTGACCACGATTTGTCCTCGGTATGCCTGGCCAATCAAATACTCTTTCGGCTCAACCGGCTGTTTTGAACGACTACGATCGCTGTCACCATTTGTCGATTCAAAGCGTTGACCGATCAAAACACTGCTTTGCTGGCCAGCCGGCTCAAGTTGCTGCAACCGCTTGGTTACAACTGCCACCGCGTGTTCAGGCGCGTAATCCTGATTGGGCTCCGTTGGCAACCCAACTTCGCCGGGACTTAACGGCAAACCACTCATCGCGAGTGCGATCAGTGCGGCATGCCGATTTTCGATTGGCCGAAGCAGATAACTCGAAACTAGTGTTTGGTTGGTTTCTCGTTGGGCAACATCAGCCCAGAATGCATTCACACCGACCAAGCTAACTGGAACGGGGCCAGCAACTGTCCGCACACGATCCCATTGACTCTCAGCCCACTGCTTGGTGGCATCAAGATTACGAAAGAAGGCTGCCCCTCCGCCGCTCATCTCCGCCATTCGCATCCCTAGCATGAACGCCCCCTCCGCAGGCGTAGCACCACGGCCAGCTTCCTTCGCTGCCGCCTTGGATCTACGACTCCTTGCCAAACGATCACGATCACCCTGGTACCGTAAGCTGCTTGATTCGGCCTGGGCTTTTTCATCGCTCAACGCGCCGCGGCTATACGTTGCCTTTCTGCTGAAGCTCTCACTTGAATCAAAATTACCTGACTTCAATGCACTCTCGATCCCCTTTCGAACTTCAGCGTAATCTTCGTCACGACTAGCTACGGTCTCGAGAAGTTCGCGACGCACACTCTCACGCACATCAGGCAATCGCATCGCCAACAACGCACGTTCAGCTGCGTTGAGTTGGTTGTATTGCCAAAGAGTCGCATAGCGATCAAGAGGCTCGTTCAGCAACCACCGATCTACAAATTGTTTCTCTTTTTTGTTCTTCAAATACGGCGAAACAATTTGGTCAAAAAACGACCGGTCGTGGAAGTACAAAAACAGATGCAGTTCATGGCTTGCCAAACGAGAGTAAGCTTTTAGCTTCGCGTCATCTTCCAACGTATGCCAACTGGCTAGGTCATCGAATTCATTCATCCGAGGATCATTCACCAAGGTCTTGTAAAGCTTCCACAAATCGGCAACGGAGGAGTAAACCTGCAACTGCGCCGAGCCGAGGCTCTTTAAGTCCAGTGGCTGATCTTTAGACGCAACTGAAACGCCGCGGCGAAAAGAGTATGGGATTTCTGACTGCAGCGACTTCGCCAGCCGCAAATCGACCGTTTCCATTTTCCGCAGCGAACCAGTCACCGCCCGCTGCAAGATCGTAATGGGGTCGCAAGCAACGATTTGCAGAATCGGCAAATCCTTGATCGCCTCGGCTGGCACCGTAACGACCCCGTCTTCGTCTGGTCGCAAGTTTGCTAACACGATCCCCGCGTCAGCCAGAAAGTCGTAATCGGAGGTCGTCGCTGGCGCCTGCTGCATACGGTCTTCCGCGTCGACCCCCATCTCCATCCCGTCATTCTGCGCCGCTGAACTCGGAGGCGCCTGACCAGGCCGCGCCATCTGTGATTCATTCGATGTATCCTCCGTCGCCCATGGATTCAGGATCACACTGGGCTGAGGGAGCATCACACCTGGATACTTATTGGCATACTTTCGACGAAGGACATACTGGTATTCGTCACCCAATCGAAGGTTGCTGACATAGCCGGAGCGCGGCCAAGTCACCCTCCGTCCATCGAGGCCGGGCAACGGTTGATAGAGTTGTTCAATCGGCGAATTTCGCTCGAGAAATCGTGACCCGTACAAATGAACACGAGCTAATTGTGTCTGACCCGACAACTGAATTTTCAACCCTGACGCATCGCGCGTGATCGACGCGATACCAAGCGGAACAGCTGGTGACATTTCACGCTGGCGGGCATAACCGGTGGCAACCGAACCGTGCGCTGATCCCTCTACAACAATCACGCGATGAATCGTTCCCCGCTGGAGGTCAATCAATTGATAGTCACCACCCGGCAACGACTCGATTTTCAGCAATCCCTCTGCAAACGTCAGATCCTCACTGAAATCACGCTGATAGACGCCATCACGTAATTCCATGAGCCGATAACGTCCTGACGCTTTCTCGGTGGAAATAACCAATGGCAGTTGGACTGGTCGGTCATTGCTGGTGTGAATGACATCTGGCCATCGCAACTGATTCAAAATCAAGTCTCGCTCATGCCGGATACCACCTGGCAGCATGTAGGAGATAGCAGTGGCCCCCGGAAGCTTGCCAAGGCGGATGCGACCAGCATCGTCAGATTGCAATGTTTGTTCAACAACAGCAGCCCGCACGTTGGTCGTCAACTGCACTGAAATGGTCGCGCGAGGAACGAGCTCGCCGTTGCGTCCTCGAATCTCAATCACAAACTCATCACCGTCACGGGTCAGAAACGCATCAAAGGCAAAGCTGGTCCGGCGAATCCCGGCGATATCCCAGCGACGACTCGCGCTCAGCGTGCGTTGCTTACCATCGGCCAGACCATCGATTTTCCCCGACAGTGTCGCATTCAAGCTTGATAGCCGCGTCGGTACGCGCATCGGAATCACAAGTTCACCGGCTTGATTCAATTCCAATCCGTCGACTTGATGGGTTGTCGAGACGCCATCAAGATCGACTGCGGAGAGCGTTACGCTCACATCGGTCAAAGTCTTAACCGCGATTGGCGTCGAACCGAGCAGCAATTGGGGGCGGACCAAAAGCTCGGCCTGCGCGCCACTTTGTAACTGAGTCCTATCGAGGTGCATCCCGGCTGACAATCGATAGGTCTCGCTCAGGTGGCGAAACTTGACTTGGCTGGCAATCTGTCCATCGCTAATGATGGCTCGACGATCGACCCGTTCAGAAACCGGTGGCAAAGTAATTCGACCACGATCATCCGCAACGAATTCTCTCGACCCAACCCACATTGTCGCCGCGGGTATGGCCTGTTGCTTTTCATCGATGACCGTAAACACCATTCCGTTGGCATCTTCAGATTGCACGTAGTTGATGCCACCTCGTCGAATCAAAGTACGAGCCCGAACGCCTTTTCCAACAAGGTCCACCACCCAGACTCCACGACCTTCCATTTCGGAAAGTTCGATTTTCTCACGATGCCGCTGCACAGCAGGCTGCGAGTATTTGATCTTACGCTCGTATGTCGGCAAGAGCCCATCTAGATCAATATCGGTGTCAAGCTGTTTGTCATTGGTTCGGTAATACGACGAGGTATTGATCTCGTAGACACGAACAACAAGCTCTTGCACATTCTTGATATCGACCAGCAATTCGGTCGGTAGGCTGGAATCAAACTGCCGCGGATTCTCATCCGACAGTCGAACCTGCACCGCATCGCGCAACGTTTGCCGCTGCGAGCCCGATAACATTTTGTACCATTGCTGATCATCGCCGATTCCATTGAGCAACTTGGTTTCGGCGAAAACGGTTCGGAGATACTCGGGTTTTAGCTGTTTGCTAAACAGATCAAACTCCTCGGCATCGCGAAGAAAATGCTCAAGATGTCTTCGCACGACAGGCTCTTCATTACCGATCGGCGGCAGCATCGCGACGTCCATGAAATCCTCACTCAAGTTCGCTCGCTGCCCGCCTTGGCGAATCCACTCCGGAGCTACAATCGGACTGGTTCTTGGCAGCTGCAAATAACGAGTGAATAGTTCTTGGTCGTAGACACCGCGAGTTAGATTTGCTTCCAACAAACGGAATGTGGCAGCTGCTTTCATGCTGTTGTAGCTAGCAGGCAACGACCGCAAGTAAAGCTCGACTCTTTCCAGATACTCAAATCTGATGTCAGGCTGCTGACTTAAATCCTGATCAGCACTTGGCCGCAAACGATGCAACGTAGCGTTCACGAATTTGTCGTTACTGGCAATTTTTTCGACACTCTCAGCAATCGATTCAAGTTCCGCCAGCGTCAAATACGCATGCGCTTTTAAATCCCCAAAACGCTGGTCGTTGGGCCGTCGCGATTGCAGCTCCTTAATGACCAGTTGATCTAAATTGGAAACGTAAGGGCCGTTCACGCGATTCAAATAATCTCGCAAACTAATTCCGATACCAGCTGTCTTTCCAGCAAGAAACTGCTGAGCTAGATACTGAAGCCCGAGTGGTTTTATCGCATCCTTTCGCTGCAAAGCTTCTTTAACCAAACGGTCGGTTTGCAGTGTTGCCTCATCGAATTGACTGGAGAACCGACGCTGGTTTTTGGTGGCCGGCGGGGCGTGATCCAGTTTGATACCCAGCCGCCGCACAAGATGATCAATTGTCCGTTGGGGCGACTGCTGATAGGTCAACAATCGCTGACGATCGGTCATTGCGGCGAGCGATGGGGTCTCACGCCCCTTCCGCTCCGCCAACCAATCGCGAAGAATTGTTTCACTTCGCTCCAACTGACCCGTCGATTGAAAATGCAAGCAGTGGTAGAAGTAATAATCATCTGTACCGGGGATCAGTTCGGCGAGTTTGGACTCCCGATCGCCGGCTAATGCAAAGTGCTCCATCCAACTGATCGGCTCGGCCTTCACCGTTTGGCAGGGCAAGCCACCGACAAATAGCGTCACCAAGAAGATACTTTTTACCAAGCGAGTTCCCGAATGAATCGAGAGGAGACGGGTCAACATGGGATACATCCAGCAGGACAGAAAACGGTAGACGCTCGGAAACGGAGACAAGTGTTAGACGCCCGACGGCGAGAATTCTTAGGGAGATTCTGGCAATTCCCGGGAAAGAATCCGAATTAAAACGAATAACCATTTTGTTGCCGGTCTACCAGGCGTCACCCAGTGCGCCCAGTATTATCGCTATCGCACCGTCGCAAGCGCGGAATCCATCCCTCTTCCCGATGCCAAATTCGGCGGAATTGGTATCGAAGCCTACCTCACCTTCAGGGAAGCATTTGCCTTACTTCCTCGCATAATCGCCCCACAATTTCTGGGTCATGGCTAGCGGAAAGCGAAATTCTCAATCGGGCGGTCCCAGCGGGGACGGTAGGTGGCCGAATCGCCGGCACATAAAAGCCTCGTTGAATCAACTGGTGGGCCGCATCGACGGCCTTACCCTCGGAGCCAAGCACTACGGGAATGATCGGAACGCCACGCTCGGTCGGACCAGCAGCAAGAGAAAGTGACTCACGGACCTGTTGGGAAAGCTGCTGAAGCACGTCCCGCCGCTGAGGTTCGCTGATAATCATTCGCAAACTTCGTCTCGCTGCTGCTACAGCGGCAGGCGCCAAGGCAGTACTGAAAACCAGTGAGCGACATCGATTGATCAAATAATCCACCACCACTCGGGGCCCTACCACAAATCCTCCTTGGCTAGCGATCGCTTTGCTGAGTGTCCCAATTCGAATGGGGACGCGGTCCTCGACAGCCAACCATTCACAAACCCCGCGTCCTCCGGGTCCCAGTACACCGGTGCCGTGCGCCTCATCAACGATCAAAGTTGCATCATAACGATCCCCGATATCGGCTAGTTGTGGCAATGGTGCAAGATGTCCATCCATACTGAAAACTCCATCCGTCACGATCCAAACTCGCTCGAATCGAGTGCGAAGCTCACTCAGCTTTTTCTCCACAAACCTGCAGTCACGGTGCGGGTAGATGACTCGTTCAGCGCGAGAGAGTCGGCAACCATCGATCAGCGAGGCATGATTCAGTTCATCGCTAAGAATCAAATCACCCCGTTCAGCCAGGGTCGCGATCGTTCCGCTGCAAGCCGCATATCCACTCGGAAACAAGACGGCCGATTCCGAGGACTCAAAGGCGGCCAGCTCCTGAGCAAGCTGTTGATGAGTATTCGTCCAACCGCAAACCAACGCGCTGGCGGCACTCCCGCCTGCCGCGGCTTGCACCGACTGATCGGCCAAGCCTAAGTAGTCGTTGCTACCAAAGTTATGCAACCGAGAATGGTTGACAACTAATTCGTTGCCATCGATCTGCCGCGGAACCAGTCGCCTCAGACGATCCTGATCGATCAATTGCTTCAGTCGCCGTTCTAGATAGTCAAATCGTGACATATCGCGGTGTTCATCCTGGTGGCCAGTTCATCGGGCGGCCCCCGAGAATATGAAAGTGCAAGTGCGGTACTTCCTGTCCGCCTTCTTCACGCGTGTTGGCCACCAGTCGATAACCAGCTTCCAAACCTTCGGCGTTAGCAACTTTCGAAGCCACGACCAAACACCTTCCTAAAATCGCTTCGTCTTCTTCACTCACATCAGCGAGTGATTCAATTTCTTTCTTGGGGATCACGAGAAAATGAACTGGAGCCTTGGGATTGATATCCCGAAATGCCAAGCAAACATCATCTTCGTGCAGGATATCAGCCGGAATTTCTTTGGCGATGATTTTGGAGAATATTGAAGGCATACACTCACTTCAAAAAACGGCGTCGTTCGGGTGATCTTTGTCGCATGATAACAATCGCAAGCGAGATGGACGAGAAAGCGACTGAATTGAGACCGGTGAATTTCTAATTTGCCCACCAGGAATTCGCTCAATCGCTCATGCTGGGTTTCACCATGACAAAGACTGCGTGTCTTAATTACTAAAACTTGGGTGAATGGGCGTCAATTCTATCGCCCATCGCAACCGTTTGGCATCCGCAGCCATCCCGGCAGCTTCCAGTTGATCTGCCAGAGCACGGGTCGGCCCCGGCTGAAAAACCATCGGCAACTCGGCTAGTTGCTGTTCCCACTGCCTAGCCAGACGTTGAATCTCAGGAGGGGAAGCTGTTCGCCACAACAAGGGCCCAGCCAGCGAGGAAATCTCCTTACGATCGCTGGTGACAAGCTGTTTGAGCACGGCAGTTGCCTCGTTACGCTTAGCAGAAGACAACAACCAGCTTGCGGCGACCAAGCGAACCGCTTCCGAGGGATCTGATAACCGGGGCTCCGCATCTCTTATCGCCTCAGCCGATTGAACTCCGCGTTGCCACGCAATCGGCAACCAGGCAACGGCCAAGGGTGGTAACGAACGGCGATCCAGCTGCGAAACAAGATCGAGTGCGATTTTGCTTCGCCGACTTTTCCACGCCGCATTGGCCGCTAACATCGTGATCCACTGCTGCCGCCAAATTGGCGGTCTTTGTTCCAGCGTCGCAGGTAACTTAGAGAGAGAGTCGGCAAACTCACCCTTCCGATAAAGTTCTGCCATCGGAGCTTCCAGTAACTCGAATCCTGCTGGCTGAATCCAAAGAACTCGTTCGGACGCCAACCGGGACGCACTACTTGCACCTTCAGCAAGAATCTCCATTTGAGCCGAATCGAACCGAAGAATTTTCCCCTTCACCGATCGAACGGCAGGCGGAAACCACGATGCCGTTTGGCCGGTCGATGGCGGTGGTTGCACCCAAACACGATCCAAGGATTCCGCGGACTGTGAATCTGCCTGAGCAAAACCCACCTGAGCGAAGAAGGGACCGATTCCGCCCAACAGAAAGATCAGAAAGACACTGTTCGAGATACAGCGCCGTCCACCCGTGCGATTCGTCATTCGTTGCCCGCCGAAATCTGACCAAGGGTTTGCACATTGATGTAGCGGTATTCGCCCAAATTTTGTGCTGCAAGGATTCGCAAAAAACTGTCAGCCGGCGCAGCTGGATCGGGACCAAATTCGATGGTGTGAATCGTCGCGCCGACACTATCCGCCAGATTCTTGATGTCTCTTAATTCAGATGCCGACAAACGCGGGATCCGGGCATCGGTCAAAAAAAACACGACATCCGGTCCCATCCGAAGCGCCATCTTCAGCGCTGTCTCATGTTCTGTCCCACCGAACGCTTGGATCGAACGAATGTGATTCTCTGCCAGTTGACGATAGGATTCCTCACCCGAAATCATCTGCAGCGGTAAGCCGGAGAGTTTGAACGGTGACGGTTTATCGTTGTAAAAAATCAATTGGAACTGCTGACGTTCGGTCAGCGACCGAAGACTCCGGATCATTTCTGACTTGGCTGCTCGCAGGGGCCGCCCCCCGAACCCGTTCATGCTATCGGAACGATCGAAGACGTAAACGAATCGCGACCCACTCCCGGAGATCCCGAATAACGTCGTGGTTGCTTCCTCTGAGTTACCACTGGTGCTGCCGGTGCCATCGCCCTCGAAAGCATCGCCGCCCAACTGTGTTTCACCGACCAAACCGGTACCAGAGACTGGTGACGGGGTCGACTCCATCGCCTCCAACACGCCCGCCAAATCAACTGGCGGCGATAAATCGGCTGGCGGCGCGGCAGCGGCTGAGGGAGTCGATTCAGCGGCCGCCTGCTCAGCCTGAACCGCCGTTGTTTGACTGGCTTCAACGTAGCGATCCCGATCCGGCATCCGATGGACCATGGCGATTCCAATCGGGCGGGCGGCGGGTTGGCCCGTCCCCGCAGGCACGCGAGCCCAAATCAATCCCGCCGTGGTCAGGATAATGACGTGCATGAACAGCGACATCAGCATGGCCGGAGTTGTTCGATCTGGCAGCGGCAGATCCGAATCGACCTCCTGCGAAGCCGCTGAATCTCGTTTTTTATTGTATTTTGGGTTCATTTTGGCGGGTTACTCGACAAGATTCCAATCGCTCGCCACTCCTTGGAGACTTCTCAGAATCCTTGGACGCTTCTCAGAGACGATCTATCTAATTAGTTTATTAGCTACTGAATTGTAAAACCAACCTAACCCATCGGCACTGCTGCCGGGAGAAAAGCCGTCGTGAGCAACGCTCGATACCTCTTTACCAGCGAATCGGTCAGCATGGGTCACCCAGATAAGCTGGCGGACCGAATTTCTGATAGTGTTTTGGATGCATTGCTCGAACAAGATCCATACAGCCGAGTCGCCTGTGAAACCATGGTCACCACCGGCATCGCCATAATCGCTGGAGAAATTACGACCAAAGCGCAAGTTAATTACGCGGATATCGTCCGCAAGACGATCAACGACGTCGGATACACCGACGATCATATGGGTATCTGCGGCGATACGTGCTCCGTGATGGTATCGATCGACTCCCAAAGTCCTGACATCGCTCAAGGTGTCGACTCGGATGCAGATTCAGGCAAAGACGTCGGCGCTGGTGACCAAGGCTTGATGTTCGGCTATGCCTGCCGCGATACCGAAGAATTGATGCCACTGCCGATTGCGCTGTCACATCGCATCATCAATCGCTTAACCGAGGCACGGTTTAACAAAGAAGTCTCATGGCTGCGTCCAGATAATAAGAGTCAGGTTACGGTCGAATACGAAGGCAATAAGCCCGTCCGCATCGATACGGTCGTTGTCAGCGCGCAACACGACGAAGATGTCAGCAATGAAGAGATCCGCGACTTCATCATCAACAAAGTGATCTTGCCGGAACTTCCTGACGAGCTCGTCACGAGTGAAATCAATTACCACATCAACCCAACCGGAAAGTTCGTCGTCGGTGGCCCTCACGGTGACTGCGGCTTGACTGGTCGGAAAATCATCGTCGATACCTACGGTGGATGGGGTCGCCACGGTGGCGGCGCCTTCAGTGGAAAAGATTCCACGAAAGTTGATCGTTCAGCAGCCTACATGGCACGATACGTTGCCAAGAACATCGTCGCGTCTGGCTTAGCGGAACGCTGCGAAGTCCAATTGGCATATGCCATCGGCGTTACCGAACCAGTTAGCGTTCATGTTGACACCGAGGGAACTGGCAAAATCGACGACACCCAACTTTGCGAGTTGGTCCGTGAACATTTCCCACTGACTCCAGCCGGCATCATCGACCACCTGCAACTGCGTCGTCCGATCTTTACAGAGACGACCTCGGGTGGCCACTTCGGTCGAACCGGTGATGCCTTCACTTGGGAAAAAACCGACAAAGCCGAAGCGTTGGCTGCAGCGGCCGGTGAAGCGGCTTCTGCCTGAGTGGTATCTCGAACGTGAGATTGATTTGGACTACCGATCTTCACCTCGACCACACCGCAGAGCTGGATCGGCTGCGATGGATTGAATCAATTGCATCGCAGCCAGTTGATGGTGTCATCATTACCGGAGATATCTCGGAAGGTGATGACGTTATCGCCCAACTACGTTACTTAGAAAACTCGCTCTCGGTGCCGATCTTTTTCGTCCTCGGTAATCACGATTTCTATCACAGTTCGATTGGAACCACGCGGCAACGCGTAGTTCATGCTGCGCGTGAAGCCGGTAATCTGCATTACCTGACCGATACCGGTGCAATCCTGCTGGGAGACGAACCGCTGGTAACCCTAGTTGGCGAAGATGGCTGGGGTGATGCCAGCGAGGGGAATTACGAAAACAGTCCCATTGAGCTGAAAGACTTTCATTTGATCGAAGACTTTCAGCGAACCGATTCAAGTACTTGGAAGCAGCAGCTGAATCGTTTGGGAGCCGAAGCGGCTGCACGCTTGCAGGTGAAGCTAGAATCAATCCCACCCGTTGTCCGCCAAGTCATCATCGCTACGCACGTGCCTCCCTTTTGCGAAGCGTGCTGGTACGAGGGAAAGACGACCGACGAAAATTGGGCTCCTTTCTTTGTCTGTGGCCAGTTGGGAAAAATGCTGTTGTCGCATACCGTCCGTCATCCCCACCAACAATTCACGGTGCTGTGTGGACACACTCACCATGACGGGACAGCCAAGATGTCCGAAAACTTAATTGTCCGCACCGGAGCGGCAAATTTTGGTTTCCCGAAGATTGAGGGGACAATCGTGGCCAGCAGTGATGGGGTTTCCCTAAAACGGCACTAACTACAACCGTTGAACTAACTCTTTAACTGGCTCCACAGCGACAACAATTCGACCAAGTGCTCTGTGGCTTCGACCATCTCGTCCAAACAAGCGAACTCGGTAACGGCGTGAATATTGTGCTGACCGCTTGAAAGATTGGGAGTTGGCAGCCCTTTTTCGGTCAACTGACTTCCATCGGTTCCGCCTCGAATGATGGCACTTGTCCATTCTCGACCAAGATTCTCGAAGGCTTGCTGTGGAAGCGTCACCGCTTCAGGCAATTTACTGAGCCCCTCACGAAGATTGCGATATTGCTCTTTCACCTCGACTTCTACTCGCAATCCGGGCATCGAATCAGCCACTTGCGAAGCCGTTTTTCGAATCAAATCGGCGTAGTCAACCAGATCTTCTGTTTCAAAAGAACGCAGGATCAGGTCTACCGATGCTTCACCGACACCACCAGAGATTCCATAGGGATGAATGAAACCGGCACGCTCCTCGGTCGTCTCTGGCGTCAGGTCGCGGGGCAGGGCCGTTACAAAGTCGCTTACGGCTCGCAGCGCATTGACCATTCGGTCCTTCGCGATCGCTGGATGAATATTATGGCCGGTGAATCGAACCGTGGCGGCGTCTGCGGAAAAAGTTTCCACATCAATCACGCCTGCACCGCCACCATCAAGCGTGTAGGCGACGGTGGCATCCAACTTTTCTAAGTCGATTTTTTCTGTCCCGTGCCCTATCTCCTCATCACAAGTGAACAACACACGCACTGGCCCGTGCATCAAATGAGGATTCTCAATAAGCGTCTGCACCAATTCCATGATGATGGCCACACCTGCCTTGTCATCGCCACCCAACAACGTGGTGCCATCGGTCGTGATTAGGGTCTTCCCGATCAATCCACTCAACTCGTTACACTCATCAACGCGAATCACCGCACCGGAAGGCAACGTAAGATCGCCGCCTTCATAAGACTCCACTACTTGAGGATTTACATCCTGACCAGGTGCCTCGGGACTGGTATCCACGTGAGCCACTAACGCAACCGTTGGACTCGTGCCTCCGTCGGTCGCAGGAACGGTTCCCCAGACCAGGGCGTGCTCATCCTGATGCGCATCTTGAATCGTCATCGCGCGCAATTCCTCATTCAACAATCTCCCCAATTCTCGCTGCGATTCGCTGCTGGGGTACGTACCACTGCTGGGATCGGCCGAAGTTCCAACGCGAACATAACGTAGAAAACGATCTAATAATCTCTGACGATTAATCGACACACGCTGCTCCATTACCTTGTGAGTACTTTCTCGGTTCATACGAGTTTCAGGTAGCTTCACTCCGCTACCAGTGTTGCGATTACAAGCAATTTGGTCATCCGGTTGAAAACAATCTTTGCGACCTTATTCTCGCTACCAACCAGTGCTTTACCCAGACTGGCATTTATCTGGGCCAGCATCGCTCAAACACAGGGTTCACTTCACAGGAACGCTCTGTGCCCTATCATCTTAACGGCAAATGCTGCACGATGATCTGGTGGGCGATACACTGAAACGTGATTTTGATCGTAGCGTTGCTTTCGATTGAAGCATTCGCATACTTAAGGAAGGCAGTGATGGCAGAGAAAGTGGCACACTTGGTCTTTGACGTAGAAAGTGTTGCCGATGGGAAACTGATTTCGAAGGTCCGATACCCGGGTGCTGGCTACAGCCCCGCCGAAGCAATCGCGACCTACCAAGATGAGTTGATGGAACAACGGGGTACTACTTTTATTCCCCACACCTTTCAGATCCCAACTGCAGTTGTCGTCGCCAAAGTCGCCAAAGACTTTCAATTGCTAGATATTGTTTCGCTTGATGAGCCCGATTTTCGCCCGCACATCATCACCGAGCACTTCTGGCGGGGATGGGAACTCTACCGGTATCCCCAATGGGTGACTTTCAATGGCCGCACCTTCGATATTCCGCTAATGGAATTGGCCGCTTTTCGATATGGCGTATCGGTGTCTTCCTGGTTCACTTCCGAGGGTTACAAGACACCTCGAAATCGATTCAATTCCAATGCACATTTGGATCTGCAAGACCTGCTGATGAATTACGGAGCTGCCCGCTGCAACGGCGGGCTGAATTTGATGGCGCAGTTGCTTGGCAAGCCAGGCAAAATGGATTTGACCGGGGATCAAGTTCAACAGCAATTCGACGCCGGCAATAAGCTGGCAATTAGTGATTACTGCCGTTGTGATGTCCTAGACACCTACTTCGTTTTTCTTCGAACCCAGTTGTTAATCGGCAATCTGTCACTGGAACAGGAACTAGAGCAGGTTCAGAAGACCAAGCAGTGGATCGAAGAAAGAGCCGATTCCTGCGAAGCTTATAAATCCTACCTAGGGTGCTGGGACGACTGGAGCAACCCTTGGACTGCAGCTGCCAGCGAAACATAGGCACGGCGCGAACGTGAAACATCCACGTTGTGAAACAGGCCTTATCGCAAATTCCATCTTTACCCGATGAGCTCCGGAAAGCTAGTCTCCTTGGCGAGTCCGCGTATTCTGCCCGAAGTTTGCCTGAACACGAGATCTGAGCACGACACCTGATCAATGGCTGGACATGGAGGTCTCTGCCGACGTTCGGTTCGATCGCGCATTTTTGCGTCGACGATAGGCTGGTTGTGCGCGATGATGATTGCGTCTGTTTCAGCCCAGGATGCGAGCATCATTGATCTTCGTATTCAGTTTCAATGGCAAGCCCCGATCGCATGTTATTGGAAAACGCAAGTTGAATTGACGGACGATCAATCGGGAACAAACTCCATCAGCGAAATTATCAATCGTAATGAATCAAAACTCAACGGTTCCATTGAACTGGCTGATCCGCCTCGCAACCTGTTGATCCAACCTCGATTTGCGCAGAAGAGCGGAACGGTAGAATTCCGAATCCGTGGCAATCGCAATGCGAAACTTTCAATTCGCCTGGCGAGACTCGAGACCACCGAAAACTCATCGCTTGACTATCTGCCCTCACGGGAATTGTCACTCGAAGAGCTAGCCAATCTTGGCGAGATTCACTCCCACGAAAACCACCAGACTGATCCAAAACGCCCCTCGTGGTCGCTGACGCGATTGCCCGGTGATTCTTTAAGGACCGAAGGCCTTCCCCTGGCAGGAACGGTAGCCCCCGAGCAAGATTTGGAATACACCGTTGCCTGCAACTCAATGCTGCAGCACACGTCCCAGCAACTAACGCTGCACGCGTCATTGATTCGAGTTAATGACGGGCAAACGATCAGCAGTTCGCGTCATATCATGCAGGTGGATGCACGGGGGAACAGCCCAGCAGTCACCGTCGATTTCCGAACACCAAAAGCGGTTGGCGTCTATGAAGTTCGATCGCTCTTGGTTAAGGAGGACGAGAACATCTGGTTGCGAATGCGTCGCCGGGACGTGCCGGTATTAAAAAAGGGCCATCCGGTCGTTGTGCATACTGACAATCAAAACACGACGAACCTGCCCCCAGTGCAACCGGATTGGGATGCGATTGGCGAAATCAATCCCTCAGAGCCTTCCTGGTCGGTTACCACATGGATCCCCCAATCCACCTCACGCTTCGTTCCTGGCCCAGAAACAGAAGCGAACCAAAATGCTTTGGCCAGCGAATCCTATGCTGACAAAAGGGTGTCGATACTCCAGTCGAATCAACTCTTCCAAACAGCATTACCCGTCCTGCGGCCAGCGATTCCGCACCGAATTCGGATTCGCATAGCACAGGATCGACCCATTCACCTACGTGTCCATTTCGGAGCCGTCGATGCTCCAAGTCACTCCTTTGTGATTGTGCAGGATACGGTAGCCAGGTCTGAGAACCCATGGCTGGAACACACCTGGGTTCATTATCCAAAGCTGGGAGAACAGATTTGCCTGACGAACCTAAGCGCGGATGATGCAGCGATTGAATCGATCCACGTCGAAGCTGGACCCAACCGATTAGGTGATTCAAAGCCACCTTTGGCAAATCTTTCTGCCTTACCACAACGAGTAGCGGCGCTGCAGATTAGCGATGAGAATTGGGTAGGAAGCTGGAGCAACTCGACACCGCTTGGCCGCAATGACTTTGACAACGCAACAGTCGTTGCACAGCGGATCTGGGAGAGTTCTATGCGATTGGCTGACTACGCCCGCCAAATGAACCTGACTGGTGTGATGCTACCAGCGGTAACACGGGGCAGTGATCAAAACAATCTCTACTCCGAAGACGCTATCCAACTAGCGATGCTGCTGCTGTCGAACCAATCGCTTCTGGTTTACGTCTCAATACGCCCAACCGACCTACTCTCCGAACTGGAGGGCGCCCTGCGATCTCAGCCTGACCGTGTCGCCGAACTTACGCGGGACGAACTAAATCGCAGCAATCAATACGACCTATTGAATCCGGCGGTTCAACGAAGTTTGGCGACGTGGCTACATGAAATCGACGCTCGTTACAAACAGTATCCGCATTATGCTGGACTAGGCCTGTACGGCGATGAGGGCAGTCATCTGCAGCCGCCAACCAACGCGCAGTGTGAGCCATCAACAATCGCTAGGTTTGCTAAATCAGCGAATCTTCAGATAAGTCAGTTAGATGAAAAAACGCGATCCGAGTTGACCCGGTCAGAAGCTTTTGATGATTGGATTCGAGCAGAGACACAAAATGCTTTCAACGGGATCACTTCCATGTTGAACGAGCGCCCAGCACTCATATTGCTACCTACAGAGAGCTTGGCTGCATTGGACTCAACGGCGAATAGTCACTGGAGTTTAGCATCCATCATTCGCGACGGTGATGAACAAATCCTTTCCGACTGCCAATTATTGTCACAACAGATTTCGGACCTAGCAGAGACCGATGCAGCGAGATCCTCGGCAGTACTCGTTCAAGCGACGACCGCTTCTACGAAACAGGGAACGATTCGACCAGGCTGGGAGTCAGATCTCAGTCAAGTGATGAATCAACTGGAGCCCGACATTTTGCTGATCGACCAATCGGTAGTGTTCAATCAACTGGATGACGAGCTGAAGGATTTCTTTGCTGCATTCACGAGCATTCCTGCAATTCCAATGGCGGATGCCCTGGGCTCAAACCCCACCGCTCAAACAGTCCATGTCAAGACAGCCACAGCGGATGACAAGTTGTGTGTAGCGATCATTAGCAGCGTCCCTTGGCCTTCAGAGATTGATCTAGAGACCTCAGATTCGGTTACCTGGAACAGTAGCTCACCGGCACTGCTTCAGCCGCGCAGCAACAGCCGGATTCGCGTCACGGTACCGGCTGGACAAATGGTCGTTTTGCGGGCGACGCCAACCGCCACAAAACCGATCAAGCTGCTCGGCTGGACATCGCGAGTGGGTGGTGGAATCCAAACCTTGCAAAGTATCAAACAACGAGTCACCTCGGTCGTCGAGCGACTTGGATCGCTCTCAGACTTAGAGCCAAGTGGACAGCCGCGCAATGGAAGTTTCGAGCAAGCGGGGAAAATGGGACTCGTGGGTTGGCTTCACGCTCAACACCCACCCGATTGCGTAACAGTCGACGACCGCGAACGTTTTACTGGTAAACAAGCAGTCTTGTTGACGACCGACCCGAAATCACCGAGCCGAACTTGGCTAGTCACGGAATCCATCGATCCACCCCATTCAGGTCGTCTAGCAGTTTCTCTCGCTTGTCGCGGTGAACGGCAGGACAATGCACCACCTCACCGCCTGAAGGTTTCGATCGAAGCATCACGAAATGGCCAACCCATCCGATTCGCTACAGAGTTCGAAGTACCCAGAGATGGCAAATGGAACGAGCAGCACGCGATCCTGGAAGCGGATGGAATCCATCGTGGAGTTGTTGATTCATTACGACTGACGATCGACAGCCTTTCAACAGGCAGAGTGTGGATCGACGATGTACACCTACATGAGCATTTTGCCACAGAACAAGAACGTGAAGAGTTGCAAAGCCTGGCGTTTTTAGCCGTCCAAGGTTTACAACGTAACAACCTCGCTCCGTCGGGTCGACTTTTGCAAAACCCGTGGGCTCAACACCTGCTAACTCTCAACCATTTAAACACGTCCGAACACCAAAGCGACTCGAATCCCCAACCGACGGATACACCAGGTGTGGCCGAACGACTTCGGACTTGGTTGCCGAAACCGCTACGTTTCTGATGTTACCTAGCGAATGCTCTCAGTTGCAACGAAATGCGAACTTGGATCCACCGTGTCGCCATCTTATTGGCCGGCACTCGATTATCCGGTGTGCGTTCAATGGGTTCGGCCGTCAGCAAAACAAAACGCGCCCCGAATTCTGTGACCAAGCAGCCAATTCGCTGATGGCAAGCTCTAGGTAAGCAAGTCATCACTAAGCTGCCGAAGTAGAAAAATTGCGGCAAGGTGATTTCCGAGAAGGATCTTGGTTTACAAATTTCAGTGCTGACAAAACCAATGCGCAAATGCCCACGGAACTACCCAAGAAAATCCCATCGTGGCTGGCCAAAGGAGCAAACGAACTGCGAATTGAAAAGCTGATGGCGAGATCCTTACCACTGCCCCTCGACCAATTTGTTGGTGATATCACGAAAGAAACTGCCAACTGCCGCATCGCAATTTTCTGGTACACCACTCAAAGCGATCTCTTCGCTTAAGCTACCGCGACGAGGGACCATTCCAGCGATTCGAAAAGCCCGATGATTGTGGAATCGGCTTCACTGATCTTGGGAAGATTGCTCCTGCAAGAACACACCGATCCGCCAGTGAGAGACTCTTATTACCTTGATGGCCCCGTTCATCCATTCGTGTCGCACCCTAGTGGTGAAATCCGAAGACGGTAAACGTCACCAACGGGATCGCGGAGAGATGACTCACCGACCTCGTTTTGAAAAAAGTCTAGCTGGGCGGTATTCGTTGAACCTTTGTCTTGCCAAATGATCCGTAACTGGATTCGTTCTTTCCCGATCTTGAGCGGCTTATATTTTCCAGCGATCACTCGTTTTACGTCACCACGATCACCACCAAGCGACCCCTCCCAATCAAGATAAGCGATGCGGTGATCATTCAAACGCTGACTCACCACCACTATCGGTTCGATAAATGTCGCGATGAGTGGAGTTTCCCAGGTTTCCAATGTCTGGTTATCCTGTTCAAACATCCAATCAAGATGATCTTTGGCGGTGCGACCCAAACTCGGCCCCACTTTATGCTGCAGGACAACGAAACGTCGGTACCTTGTGTTGTCATTCAAGCGTACACGACTCCGTCAGTTGCTTACTGCCTGATACCGACGCCGTAGATCAAGTTGAAGATCAGGCTTGGTCAGTAAAATATATTTTGCACGCTGACGCGCCTGATCATTCTGCCCAGTAGCCGCCAGCAGTCGGATCGCAGCCAGCTTAGCCACATGCCACACGTCACTTCCGGCGGTGCTACCAGCGGCGAGTTGATCCCACCATACAATCGCCTGTTTTCGGGCTTCTGGGTCTCGACTGGATCCAAGTAATTCAGCGACTCCCTGGATCGCTTCAGCTGAATCGGGGGATTGCTTGATCAACGAACTGGCCGCCCCAATCGCCTCCGATATCTCGTTTAACCAAAGCAATCGTTCAACATGTCCGAGGGAGGGTAATGGCTCGCTATCGCGTGAATCAATCCATGCCTCGATCAAGGAGGCAATCGCACGACGTCGTGATGGCTCCGCACGTGCATCTAACATCAATCGACGAATGACATCAGCCCTCTCCGTTTCAGGGATTGCCGATAAAGCTTGGTCTTCTTTACCCGCTTTTCGAAATTCAATAAGTGCTTCAATCCATGGCGGCTCTGCAGCGTTGGCAGGCGGTACACCAAGCAACCAAGAACGATCCGCAACTAGGGCGAAGGTCAGTCGATGCGTACCAACTGCGGCCGGATTTTTAGGAAGTGATGCGAACGCTTCCTCAAGCTGCGTGTTAAAGCCGGACGTTTGATCAGGCTCAATCAATCGAAATGCAGATCGCCATTGCGAAAGGATGCGTCTGAGCTGGTTCGAGTCAAGATCGGCAGCCGCGATCTGGGTTGCCGCGACCGCCGCCTCTGTGGGACGTGACTGTGATTCAAGCAACTTGATGAGCCACCGCCGTGCTCCATCAGCTGCCTTCCCTTGAGGCCAATGATCGAGATTCCTGCGGAGCATGGCTTCGACTTTTCCAACAAGACCTGAATCATTACTAGCAGCAGCCAAAACGATGGCCTGCAAATGCGCGGCAGCAGCGCCGCGCCCCTGGGGTTTGCTGAGCGCGATGTCAGATAAGACTTCCGCTGCTTTGATTGGAGAACCCGCCTTCTTCCAAGCGGCGGCCGCTTCAATGGCTCGCGAGATCGCACGGCTCGTATCTGTTTCGGCAGCAGCGGCGGCTGACAACAACTCGGCAGCGCGCGACGCTTCTCCGCGCCGCAACCAATCTTTGGCTTGGGCAGCGATGATCGACGGATCGAAGTTGGGACGATTGCTGACTGATGATTGTTTGAGATATTGAAGGGACCACGCTTCGGCACGACGGCGGGCATATGGACCACCACGCTTAGAAATTTCATCCAACCACGGACCGACAACGCCTTTTTGCGTGCTCTGCAGCAAGTACTCTAACCTTGCCAAGTCCATCTCGACTGACAGCGGCGCTGAACCGGGAGTCGTTCCGTAGAAGGCGGCCAATTGTGATTCCGCTTGCGGGATTTTGGCCAGGGCTAAATCGAGACGAATCCGTAACGCTAGCCACTGCGGGGATCGCAAATCTGTTTCCTTCTCGATGGCTTGCTTCCATGCTGCATCAGCACGTTTGACTTGGTCCGCGCGGAGAATCGATTCGATCCTCAAACGTTCAATTTCCCGCCGCGCTGCAGATCCATTTGGCAGCTTCGATTCTGCGGCGATGGCAGCCTGCTCGGCGCTGACTGCTGCCGCGATTCCATCTTGACTGCCCCGATAAAATAGCTCCGTTTGCAATAACGACAACGAAACAAGATCGACCTGCAGCGACTGCTCCAATCGTGTCAAGTCTGCGATCTGCCGTTGGCTGTCCGGATCCCGGTTGCCGCTAAGTCGCGAACGCTCGTCAGCGATACGCTCGGACAAGGCTTCCATGTCGCTAGCGGCTCTGACTAAGAGACCGGCTGCCGCCTCTTTCTGAGCTTTGTCGCTTGGCGAGACAGCCGCCCTTAACACAGCATGCCTCGCTGCGTCTCGCTGAATACGACGCTGCTGCGCCTCGAGAAAGAAACTTCGTGCCTGATCAGGGTAGGCACTCAACAACTGCGACACGGGTTCTTGCGCGGCCTGTATTTCTGTGTCTGTAAACGTCTCGTTCAACAATTGTTTGGCGGAAAGAACCTGAGACGTCCTGATGGCCCATTTCGCTGCCGCGTCGCTTCGGGGATCGGCACCACGTGATCGAGCCTGACATAGCTCGATCGCATCACTAAAACGACTCGCATTCATTAATGCCTGAAACAAATCCTGATCGAGATCAGTTGTGCGGCGTCCTACGGGTGCTTGGCCCAGCAAATCCGGAGCGCCAGCCAGGAGGCTTGATGCGAGCAACATGGCGCACAGAAACCGGTTTCGCATGGTCTACTCCGGTTCGGCTGCAAACAGAACACGATCGGCACCCGCGTCGCGGGCCGCATCGTAGACCTGAACTGCCACGGCCATCGAGATCTGGTCCGCAGGATCCACAATGACCGGTGGTTGAACGCCAAGTGACAAGATCTCTGTCAAATAGGTGCCCAACGCAGCGACATCGGGAAACGCCTGACTCCCTACCTCGATGACCAATTGAGCATCTCGTCGATCGAGTCGGACGACAATTTCATCAAACGCCTCAGGGGGTGGCGTATCGGTACTGATTTCGGTTCCACCAGCAGGCGGTTGAGCGATAGAACTGGGCAGATCGAATTCAGGGATTTCAAAACTGCTCGTCCAAACAAAGAAGACGAGTAGCAGAAAAACAACGTCAATCATTGGCGTCATTTTTAACTCCATCGATTCGCTGTCATGGAACTTCGGGGTTCTCACTGGGCGCCACGCTCCCGAACAGCGATCGCGGCGTCCGTGATCCCCTTCAATGCCGCTTCCCGCAAGATTGGCTCGACGTAGCGATATTGCACGGCACCATCAGTACGAATCCGAATTGCCGCAGCTGATCCTTGCCGCTCGACCAAATCAGATAATACGTCCTTGAGAGCTGGCAAATCGACCACATTGCCCCCAACCAGCCACTGTGCCTGAAGATTCACGCTAATCGTCACCGGCGCCCGCTCTGGGTCGAAGGGATCAAAGGTTGCTGCGGTCGGTAAATCCAGCGGCAACCGATTCTCCTGACGAGCTAGATGACTCGACACCAGAAAAAAGATAATCAACAGAAAAACCACGTCGATCATCGGTGTCATATTCGCGCCGACGCTGCGACGGTGGCTAGTACTCGGAACTTGCATGCGTGCATGTTACCCTACCAGAGGCGAAGATGGATCCATCCGCCCTGTCGATATTCGGTCAAAGTAGAAGAGACGCACTGCCTCCATGTCTGACGCCCTGACTTTCCTGAAAAATTTTGCTCGCCACCCAACTCAGGTAGGTGCTATTGCCCCAAGCAGCGAGGCTCTTGGGGAAATGATGGTAGATTCGTTCGACTGGCAGAAGATTCGCAATATCGTAGAATTTGGTCCGGGCACAGGGGTATTCACCGAACAAATTGGAAACCGCAAACACCCCGATTGCAACTTTTTCTCGATCGAAAGATCCGCCGAGCTAGCCGCCAAAACACGAGCGAGGTGCCCTGACGTCGTAGTTTACGAAGATAGCGCCACGCGAGTGGCCGAGCTTTGTCGCGAGCAGTCGATGGAACAGATTGATGCGATTGTCTGCGGGCTGCCTTGGGCGTCGTTCCCCGAATCACTGCAACGCGAGATATTCGATGCGATGTTAACGATGCTCCCTCCAGGCGGCCAATTTGCCACGTTCGCCTATTGGCAGGGTGTCATCCTGCCTGCCGGAATCCGTTTTTCACGACGATTATCGGAAACATTTTCCTCGGTTGAGCGGAGCCCAACGGTTTGGCGAAATTTGCCCCCCGCATTCGTGTATCGATGCACTCGCTAGCCCGAGTTGAGTCCCAAAATGGCATCGATCTGACCATCAGATAGAATGTCAAAACGGGACGCCATCTGTATCTGGGCGTACCTTTCTAAACCCAATCAATTGAGTTTCTCGTGCGATTCCCGTTGATCTTTGTCGTGCTCTGGGTCCTCGGACTCGATTTCGGCTTCGCCGATGAGATTTCCTTTAATCGCGATGTGCGCCCGATCTTGTCTGATAAGTGCTTCTCCTGTCACGGACCTGATGGGAAGCATCGCGAAGCAGACCTACGACTTGATGTCGAAAAAGACGCAAAAGAATCTGCGATCATCGCGGGAGATGTCGAGCTCAGCGAAGTGATTCTGCGCATCATCTCCACTGATCCAGACTCGCAAATGCCGCCACCAGATTCTGGCAAATCGCTAACGGCTGAACAGATCGAATTGCTCAAGAACTGGGTTCGCGAAGGAGCGCCGTACCAAGCCTATTGGGCTTACTCAAAGCCCCTGCCACAACGAATTCCCGACACCCAATCAAAATGGCCTCGCGATCCGATTGATCATTTTGTCTTGACCGCGCAAATCAATCAGGGGATGGAACCCGCCAAAGATGCCGATCCGGTCAAATTGATTCGACGCTTGGCGTTCGACCTAACCGGGTTACCACCAAGCCAGCGGCAAGTTGAAACGTACGTCGCTGACCCAACCCGCCAAACCTTTGCACGATTGGTGGACGAATTTCTCAACTCACCCGCCTTCGGTGAGCGGATGGCGATCTACTGGCTAGATCTCGTTCGATACGCCGATACAGTTGGATATCACGGTGATCAAGATCACAACATTTCCCCCTATCGCGACTATGTCATCGATTGTTTCAATCGGGATGTCCCGTTCGATGAATTCTCTCGTCAACAATTAGCAGGTGATTTGCTGGCAGGAGCGGACGATAACGATCTCGTTGCCAGCGGTTACAACCGCTTGTTGCAAACGTCTCATGAAGGAGGGGTTCAGCCGAAAGAATACTTGGCAATGTACGCGGCTGATCGGATACGTAATTTGTCCGCAGTTTGGTTCGGTGCCACGGTCGGATGCGCACAATGCCACGACCATAAATACGATCCCTACACGATTCAGGACTTTTATTCGCTAGCTGCATTCTTTGCCGATGTTGATGAGGATCAGCATTTCAAAGTCGGTTCCAATGCGTTGCCGACTCGACGACCTCCTGAGATGGCCGTGCTGACTCGGTGGCAACGCGAACGGCTACGAACGATCGATCAAAAACTTTCCGAATTTCGCAGCGATCCAGCCAAATCCGAGAATGCCAAGCCAAGCGAAAGCACGAAATCTAAAGCCGCCACCATCGCGCGATTGGAACAGGAACAAGCCCAACTACAGGCTGCGAAACGAACCACAATGATCACTCAGTCGACGGAGCCTCGCGAAATGCGGGTGCTGCCACGAGGCGATTGGTTGGATGAAAGTGGAGCAATCGTGACACCATCTGTTCCATCATTTTTAGGAACACTCCAAACAGGCAATCGTCGTGCGAACCGACTCGATTTGGCAAATTGGTTGGTCGATGAACAGGAAGGTGTCGGTGGACTCACGGCTCGCGTAATGGTGAACCGGCTTTGGTTCTTATTGTTCGGTCGTGGAATTTCGTCTTCCCTTGCCGATTTTGGTGGCCAGGGTGAACCGCCGACACATCCGGAACTGTTGGACCATCTGGCAATCCAATTTGTTCAAGACAACTGGAGCATCAAACGGATGATGCGGCGATTGGTTCTGACCCACACCTACCAACAGTCGTCACAAACTTCGCCAGAGATGATCTCAGCAGATCCAAACAATCTCTGGTTCGCGAGACAGTCCCGGTACCGCTTATCCGCAGAAATGGTGCGAGATCAGGCACTTACCGCAAGCGGGCTATTTATCGCCGATGTCGGGGGCCCCAGCGTCCGACCTCATCAACCAGCCGGCTACTATCGTCATCTGAATTTTCCCCGCCGAGTTTATTCACCTGACCGTGGATCGGGCCAATACCGGCGCGGTGTTTATATCCATTGGCAACGTCAATTCCTACATCCCATGCTCAAAGCGATGGATGCGCCCAGCCGCGAAGAATGCACCGCGCAGCGACCTCGATCGAACACTCCGCTGGAAGCATTGGTTTTGTTAAATGATCCATCATTAGTCGATACTTCGATCGCGCTGGCGTCACGACTGCTGAAACGACCCGTAATTTCAACATCCGAACGGTTACGTGAAATATTTCAAATCGTTCTCTCTCGGCCGCCCGACGAAAAAGAGATGTCTGTGTTAACCGATTTCTTCACGCGGGAATTCCAGCATTATCGTGACGCTCCCCAAGCAGCGACCATGTTGCTCGAGTCAGCGGATGATTTTGTCGATACCGAGAGGGTCGCGCCGGTTGAACTAGCCAGTTGGACAGGCGTTGCCCGTCTGTTGCTCAACGCTCACGAAACGGTGACTCGCCAATGAACAATCCATTCACACCCGACTCGTCAATAGTTCAGCGACGAACGTTTCTAAAAGGAAGTGGAATCGGCTTGGGCCATCTCGCTTTGACCAAGATGCTGGCGAACGATGCGGCAGCCGCCGGTGCTGCTGCAAATGCATCCGGCCGCTCGGATACGCCCCACCATCTGCCCAAGGCGAAACGTGTCATCTTTCTTTGCATGGCAGGTGGCCCCTCACATTTGGAAACCTTTGATTACAAACCAAAGTTGGCTGAACTCGACGGTCAGCCAATGCCAGATTCGTTTACCCAGGGACAGCCTATCGCCCAGCTGCAGGGAAAACAGCTGAGGTGTCAGGGACCGTTGACGAAGTTTGCCAAATACGGCAACAGCGGTCAGTTAATCAGCGATTTCCTACCATTCCATCAAAAGATGGCCGATCAGATTTGTGTGGTTCGCTCCTTGGTGACAGAACAAATCAACCATGATCCAGCTCACACGTTTTTGAACACGGGGACCGCTATCAGCGGACGGCCCTCGATGGGTTCTTGGGTGACCTACGGGCTTGGCAGTGAAACTGAGAATTTGCCTGGCTTCGTAGTGCTGACTAGCGTGGGAGGCCGTAATCCTCAACCGATCGCCTCCCGACAATGGTCAGCTGGTTTTCTACCTAGCCGGTTTCAGGGAGTCGAGTTCAACGGCAGTGGACAACCGGTCAACTACGTTCAGCCACCACCCGGCATTACGCGAAAGCAACAGCGACGCCTAATCGACGCAGTCGGTGCGTTAAACCAACACCAACTGGACAAGACGGGTGACCCGGAAATCGAAACCCGCCTATCCACCTACGAGCTCGCCTATCGAATGCAAACCTCGGTTCCCGAGTTGGCCGATCTAGCAGACGAACCCCAGCACATTCTGGATATGTATGGAGCCAAGCCGGGTGATGGTACCTACGCATCGAATTGCCTGTTAGCACGGCGATTGGCGGAGCGTGGAGTCCGATTTATCCAGTTGTACCACCGTGGCTGGGATCATCACGGTGGCTTGGTTCAATACATGAACACTTGCTGTGGACTGACCGATCGCCCAACTTGGGCGTTGCTAACAGACTTGCAACAACGTGGCATGCTCGAAGATACCTTGATCATTTGGGGTGGTGAATTTGGTCGCACCCCAATGTTCCAAGGAAAAGGCGGTGCCGGACGCGATCACCACATAAAAGGTTTCTCCATGTGGCTGGCAGGTGGTGGAGTCAAACCCGGCTACAGTCACGGCGGCACCGACGAACTGGGCTACCACGCGGTGGATGATGTCGTTCATGTGCGTGATCTACACGCCACCATGTTGCACCTGCTTGGAATTGATCATCATCGCTTCACCGTACGGCACCAAGGGCTCGACATGCGGTTAACCGGTGTCGAGCCATCCCAAGTGGTGCATGACATCTTGGTTTAGTGGATCGATTGGATGAGTTCTGCCGATCGCTACCAATCGACGATCGATCAATCGCCATAGTAAATCAGCCTGGCACTCTTCGACCGACCCGACAAGGTCCATCCGCATCAACACGTCGATCGGTTTCACCGGCATGCGACCTTTGTTGAATGCCTGGCGAAGCGATTAGTAACCAGTTGCCATTCCGTCTTTACGTGGCTCAGTTGCACCATGCAGCGTACCCCGTTTCCAATCAATCCGAATCGCTTGGTAACCACCGTAACCACCTCCGGCAACTCGTGCGATCCGGTGGCCGCGGGCGAGCAAACCACGAACGGCCTCATCTGGGATACCACTTTCTACGTTGACTGTTCCACTTCCATCCATTTCCGTTCCAGTCGGTTGCTGTGATCCAACGTGCCGTATCCGTGGTGAATCACCCGCCTGCTGCACATTCATCCCAAAGTCGATCAGATTCACCAATATTTGGACATGTCCTTGCGGTTGCATGTCACCACCCATCACACCAAAGCAGAGCCAAGGCTTCCCATCCTTGGTCACCATCGCGGGAATGATCGTATGAAAGGGTCGCTTATGGGGCTCAAGCCGATTGAGGTGGTCTTCCTGCAAAGCAAATAAAGCACCGCGATTCTGGATCACGAACCCCACATCACCCGGGGTGACTTTCGATCCAAATCCGTAATAGTTACTTTGGATGAATGAACAACAATTCCGATCTTTATCCACCACTGTCAGATAGACGGTATCACCCTGTTCCAAGATAGGATCCCCTGCATCCACATCCGAGGCAGCCTCGCGTAGATCGATCCGTTGTCGCTGCCGATCACCGTATGCCTTCGAAATTAATTCAGCGATTGGCAGTTCGTTGAAATCAGGATCAGAATAGAATTTTGCACGATCAGCGAACGCCAGTTTTTTAGCCTCAACAAATCGGTGCAAATACTCCGGATCCAACGGTCCCATACCGGCGATGTCGTAGCCTTCTAGCACGTTCAGCATTTCCAGCGCGGCAATGCCTTGTCCATTCGGTGGCAACTCCCAAACGTCATAGCCTCGATAGTTCGTGGAAACCGGATCAACCCAGGTTGAGGTGTGATCTGAAAAATCTCTCAGACTAAAATGGCCACCATGTTGCTGGCTGAAATCAACAATCCGCTTGGCGATTGAACCCCGGTAGAATTCCTCACGACCTCCTGCAACAAGGCGGCGATAGGTGTCCGCCAGATTCGGATTCCGAAAAAGATCTCCTTCACGGGGTGGTTTCCCATCAATCAAATAGGTCGCCGCTGAGTCGGGGTAATCAGCGAATGCTTTATCAGCACTGCTCCAGTAACCAGCAATGATCTCGCTGACAGGGAAACCGTTCTCGCCGTACGCGATTGCGGGTTGCAAGATCTTATCGAAGCCGTGCTTGCCAAATCGTTGATGCAATTCAAACCAACCATCGACGCAACCGGGCACGGACCAAGAAAGCGGCCCCGTGATTGGTATTTGCTTATGTCCCTGCTCGGCAAATAGCTTTCGATTCAACGCATAAGGACTGCGGCCACTAGCATTCAAGCCGTACAGTTTTTCAGTTTTGGCGTCCCAATAGATCACAAATAGATCGCCACCAATGCCACAACTCATTGGCTCTACCAAGCCCAGCATCGCGTTCGTCGCGATCGCAGCATCAACCGCATTCCCGCCATCTTTTAAGACATCCAACCCAACTGACGCCGCCAGCGGGTGACTGGTCGCAACCATCCCTTGCGTGGAGATCACGGTGGAACGACTTTGATGGGGATCACCCACAGGCCGATCATAGGGACCGCCTGCAAAAACCGACGTACTAAACAAAGTCCAACCCGCGAAAATGGCCCAACTTGTCACGTTTCCCAACCAAAACCCAGCTGTTAATCGCAACACGAATCTCCCCTTCAATAGCAAGAATTATGATCCAAGGCGACTCGCTGCCGGTGGATCGAGTACGACTACGACGTTGACATGTCGCTGCAATGCGGAAGCAGGATTGCCCGGATCACAAACACCGTCCAAAGCATTGGCAATCGCTACGGCTTTGGATTCC
Source organism: Rubripirellula sp. (assembly GCA_049602075.1). Lineage (GTDB taxonomy): Bacteria > Planctomycetota > Planctomycetia > Pirellulales > Pirellulaceae > Rubripirellula. The sequence continues at coordinate 211,392 of JBMYRF010000005.1, read as the reverse complement.
CCAGTCGCCATCAAAACAATTTTACGAGCTTCTAATATTGTTCCGATGCCCATCGTGATTGCACGACGTGGCACCTCGTCGGTGGATTCAAAAAAGCGCGAATTAGCGTTGATCGTTTCCTCCGCAAGTTCCACCACGCGTGTGCGACTTTCCATCGCAGAACCTGGTTCATTGAAAGCGATGTGACCGTTGTGGCCTATTCCTAGCAACTGCAAATCGATCCCGCCGCTTTGAGAAATCAACTGCTCGTATTGCTTGGCGTATTGATCAAGGTCAGCCGCCATCCCGTCGGGCACATGCGTATTCGCCGAAGAAAAACCCGCATCATCGAACAGATGCTGCTGCATAAAATAGCGATAACTTTGCGGATGATCAGAAGGTAATCCCACATACTCATCGAGATTAAAGGAAGTCACTCGACTGCAATCGAGATCTGCTTCGTGATGTTGTCGAATGAGTTCTCGGTAAACATCGATCGGCGTACCGCCAGTTGCCAAGCCAAGTATCATCTCGGGCTGGGATCGTATGGCCGAGGCCAGCAAATCTGCGACATATCGAGCCGCATCAGCACCACTATCGCAGACCACAATATTCGGTGAGATCATCGGCGTATTCATACCAATTCTTGCTCCAGGGATTCACTCACAATTAGCAATTGTTCATTCCACTGCTCGGATTCCATCGCCGACTGCAGTGCCGCTCGAAGATCGGGCCGAACGAACACGCGAACACTCTTCACTTGATCGTCAAACTGCCGCTCGGCAAGTGCCGAGGCGACGGCCGACACATCGCCCAGAGTTCGCACCGCCCCATCTCGTCCAATCACGTCCATGTTGATGTCAACTTCCAGCTTGACAGGTGGTGCATCAATTAGAATATCCGCTGCATGGATAGCCAATCCAGTGACTTGCGTTAAGTGCTGCGCTAATCGTTCCGCGCACACCACTAACCACCAATATGGTTTTCTCGCTAAGCGTTGATGGACCAATCCACCATCAATGACGTTGAACTCGGCAATTCGTTTGTACAAATTTCGAGTCGGACCAAACAACCCTTCCACCAATGGTTCAGCAACACTTCCTTCAGCGCTTCGCCGTAACATCGCGATCCATTCTGCATCTGTCATACGCAAGGTGGAAATCAAATCCACGCGATTTTGCAGCAAGAAAATTGACCTTTGCAGCATCGCTGTGGCTGAACGAACCGCATGATGCCAATACACCTCGCTAAACATCACGTACCGCGCAAACACCATCAACTCTGCTGCCGTTCGGCCCTTTTCATCAATCGCCAATCGCGCTGATTGAGGATTGATGCGAACCGAACTAATCAATCTGCCAATATCAAACTGGCTACCGTATGGCACACCGGCGTGCAAACTATCGCGCTGAAGATAATCGAGTTTATCGATGTCGATTGGACCGCTTAGGCAACTCGCTAGAAAGCTCATTGCAAAGGTTGCTCGCTCATCTGCAACGCCATTGGGTTCCAGCAGATCGATTACTTGCTGCGAATTGCATAGCCAATCCTGCTCAATGCACTGGCCCAATTCGCAAGTGTCGATCACATCAGCGATCCGCGTCTCATGTTCGCCCACCTCACCCAATTGCATGTCTTCGATCGGATGGCAGAAGGGCCAATGACCAACGTCATGTAACAAAGCTGCCAACACGAATGCCTCCGCCATCGGTTGGTCGATGCGTGACGTGAATTCGTCATCTGCTGAAAATCTAGCTAGCAGGCGCAAGGCGTTGTGATACACGCCGAGCGTGTGCTCAAGGCGTGAGTGATTGGCACCCGGATAAACCAAGCTGACCATTCCCAGTTGACTGATCGATCCCAGTCGACGCAGTGGCGCCGTATCAAGTACTCGTCGAACTCGTGCAGACAACGGCACATCATCAGCGGGAGGAATCCGAACTAACGACCCGATTCGATGCAGCAAGTCTATTTCCGGCAACATCTCGTCAATTCTCCTGCCACAGTTTCTGGGCGGTATGTTGGAAAGGTGATGAAAATAAAATCATCAAATCAGCTGTCGACGTAGTCGTCTGGAAAGCGATCGCTGATTAACCTGTCGCCAATTGGAACCCACAAACAACAGCCAACGCAAGTGTCACCAGCAAGTACAAGCCGGCGTGGACCAGTCCGTTTAAAAATTCCAGTTCAAAGGTCCCCACTGAGGCAAATGCGCCCATTACCAGCATGATCGAAAAGATAACCCCAAAGACGACGTAAGACATCTCGGAGGCGGAATCTAGTTCCATGACATAGCTGGGGATGAAAGCGTAGACCAACCACAGCGCGGCCAAAATCACCGACAATATCAAGACGCGATTCCGTAGATCTGGACCAACGTAGGGTGCCAATTCAGAATCCCGAGCGAAGGTGTATCCGGCCCAGACTAATGGCGGAGCAAGCAGCAGGGCACCAACAATCTTCACCGCCAACAAGCCACCACCGCTAAGATCACCGCTACCACTCATGTACCGAACCACAAATGCCAACCCAAAGGCGACTAGGATGGCGGCTCCGGACAGCAACAGCCCTTTGCGTGTGACGTCCGTTTCCTTTCTTTTAAGGGGCTTGAGGACACTGCGGCCGGACCGATCCTTCGGAGCACCGTCGTCCGGAGCATGGATGACGACTTCTTCAGACTCGTCCGGGACCTTAATCTGTTCCTTGCAATTGGGGCATGGACCCGTTTTGCCAGCAAACTTATCACTGACTTGAAATCGCTTGAGGCATTTCGGACAGGTTACTTGGATCGGCATAAATCAGAGGTAGCGCCCGCGGGGGCCCTAACAGGAAACAAGGAATGGGTGAATTACGATCATCGACGACAAATCCGACACCCAACGAGCAGGTGTCCGACCCCCATCATAACGATCAGTCCGATCGATTTTCAGCACACGTGGTGTTGTATCAGCCCGAGATTCCACAGAATACCGGCAACATTGGGCGTTCCTGCGTTGCCGTGGACGCAAAGCTCTGGATCGTTCGCCCCACCGCCTTTCAACTTGATGATGCCAAGCTGAAACGAGCTGGACTCGACTACTGGCAGCACCTCGCACTGGGAGATGCGGCTAACTGGCAGGACTTGTTGTCCCAATTAGCTCCGCGAAGGATGTTCTTTTTTTCCCGATTTGCCGAGCGAACCATCTGGGATGTCTCTTTTGAACGCGGAGATACCTTCGTTTTTGGACGAGAGACATCGGGATTACCGGCAACAATCCTCGACCCAGCTGATTCCCGGGCTATTCGCCTGCCCACCAGCCAACATGTTCGGAGCCTGAATCTCGCAACGACCGTCGGAATTGTGCTTTATGAGCAGCAGAGGCAACTCCAGGCGTAAATCAATTTCTCATCAGCCATGAAAAACTCTGTCAGCTGCTACAATTAGGATATGCAATCTGCATCCACGCCGCGCCGACGTCCACCGCAAATGAGCCTGGGCTTCATGATGTTGATGATGGTCATCTTTTCGGTGATGTCAGCAGGTTTGTTTTACGCATCCCGGGTTCCCGCGATCCAAGACGAAATCAATGTGATCGTATCGGGTAAAACGGGCAACAGCGGGGAAGACGTCGGTCGGATAGCACACATCACCTTTATTCTTTTCACCTTCACCTCGCCGCTGCTACTGGCCAGTGCACTCTCGATGGTGATGATATTTTTTCGATGGTTGGATCGCCGACGCGTCTAATCAATCAGCAGTCGCTCAAGGGTATCAGCGGAGCGGTTCAAGTTGAACCGATCGGCATGTCCGTCAGCACGCCAGTCCGCGTTTGCTCGATCAGCCCGTCGAGACAACGTCATGTAGATTAACTTCTGCGATCTGAAATCGGGCCCCGTCCAAGGTCAATCGAGTTTCTCCTAATCCGTTGGTCCGCCATCACAGATCCACCGCACCATGTCCGCACTAACCGTTTGGGTGGGTTGGCAGATGTCGCAGACTCACGAAGTAGTGCTAGGTGGTTGCAGTCCACATTGAAGTCAGCCACCGGGTTTGTCAAAAAGTTTGACGCCGGCTTTTCAATTCGCCACGATGAAGTGTGTGTATCAAGCAGTCTGCACGATTTGAAACAGATTTGGATTCGCTGTTTCATCGACGCTTCGGTTCGTTTCCGCTCTCGACTCCCACGGTAAATCAACCTCATGTGTGGATCAGCGCATGCCACTTTGACTCGCCGCGTTGTCGTCGCCATCGCCTTGTTACTGACGATTTCAGTATTCAATGGCTGCTCAAAAGAAGATGTAAAGCAAGCCTTGGATGAGGCAACTGCGAAAACCAAGCAATTGACGGAATCCGCGGTCGAAGCAGTCGAAGAACGCTTGCCAGAGGATGGCAATATTCAACTCAAAACAAATCCACCCACTGAACCAAGCAAGCAAGCGGATCTTGAATTGATTGTAATCGGTGATGGTCGACCAAACGTCGTTCAAATCATGTCCTATGACCCATCGACATCTTCTCGGTCATATCCAGCGATTTTGCTACATGGCACGACTGACGCTTCCACGATCTCTTCACTCGCTGGTAAGACAATCCAATGCGATATGTATTTGTCGTCAGCCTCCTCGGCGCCGATTGCGATGACCAAGCCCGGTAAATCGGTCTCTGTAACGTTTGGACCGCTCGTTCCGGAAGACAATGCGATTCGCGCAACGCTTGGGATGGTCAGTTTGATCGGTTCAGACGATCGGGCCATTACGATTCTGGGCGGGGAAATTCTCGCCGTCACCCGGGAAAGGGAATAACCGATGCGATACGGTTTGATACTTGGGCTTTCGGTGCTTGTCTTTTCACTTACCGCAAGTCAAGCCAAAGGCAATCCTTCCTCCAAGAGTCCCGAACGCCCGATCACAACTCATGGAACCATTGAAGGATCCAAACAACTTGCTACGGAGCTCTATGAGCTTTACAACGCCGAGGAAAAGATAGTCAGAAAGTATCACGAATCGCTAAATGATCCGACCAAGTGGTCAGATCGGCAGATTGCCAAATCAGCAGGAAGATTGTGGAAAGCCCGTCGTGACGTCAAGCATCTGAAACTCATGGGTGAACCCGCAGCGCATGACCTGGAAAGCAAACTCATGCTTCTCGCCATTCAGGTCGATCGATTCGGGTTAGCTTATGCCACCACAACACGGGGCTCACAGTTGGTCGGCCGAATCCGAGGCAAATTAAACCGTGAAACCGCAGCACGAACCCGCTTTCTTGAACAAGCGAATCGGGCACTGCAAGAATCTCGTTTCGAAATTTTTGAAACACAAATGGAAAAAAAAGGAGTGGAGCTGTATGAGCAACTAGTTTTCTTTTCGCCCACCGCCCGCAAGCCATTCTTTGGGACTTTCAACACGCTTTTGAACCAAGGTGATCCGTTGCTGAGTAAGCAACGAAAGGCGGAGTACCTGAAAACCGCGAACACCTTACTGACTGAACAGCTGGACGCGGTCAATGGCTTCGCCGCTGAGGCGGCCCGCATCGCTCGTGAAATCACTGCCTCCGGCAACGCACAATTAACGGAGCAACGCAGTGGCAACGCCGCGGAGTCCTTCGCCCACGTCCTGACTTTGTGGCAAAATGCCTCGGCGAATCTTGCGCGAGCGACGGCGATTCAATGGGCTTTTACGGATCGCAGATGGGTTGAATTGAAGCCCACGCCTGCCCAACTTAAAAAAGTTGCGACAAGCGGTCTCGCCGCGATCATCAAAGCTGCTGCCACCTCAACACCGATCGATGAAGTCCAGGCAACTTATCAGAATCTCCTCAAGCAAATCACAATCGCTGATCGACGGATCACCCTCGATAGCCGGGATGTGATTCAAGCCTGCCAGCCAGCGCTGGACCAGTTAGTGGCGAAAGCTCCGGGGCTATCCGATCGGATCAAACGATACGACAGAGCAACCTCGGAAGCGCTCAAATGGCGGCGTTTGTTCGCCAGTCAACAAACCCGGAATTTAAAAAATTCGTTCCCCACAGCTAGCTCCCAATTGCAGGTCAAAGAAAAACCAGCCGCTGGCATCTACCCCAATTTTGCTTCGCAGTTCAACGGGGAAAAGGTCGTGGCGGGCGCGAGCATTTCCGAACCAGCAAATTGGATGGTGCACCGCGCATCCTCGTACTTGGTTGGCAAACAAGTATCAGAACAGACAGTGCTACGGCTTTCACCGACTAGCAAAACAGCGGTCGTTCCTTTCGACTCACAGCATTTCGCCAATGTTCCAATCGGCATGCCAATCGATGTGGAATTTGCAGATCTAAAAAAGGCTGTCTTGGTGGATGATCAGTACGAACCGTTAACGTATGAATCCGCCGATGCAATTTCCGCGGCTGAAATGAACGACTTCTTGGCCATCGGCGGCATCGTAGAACAGGTGCATCTTGAATCAGTCGTCACTCGATTTACCTCGTTACCAGATCTCGCCAGCCCGCTCGTTCCGTTGGGAAAGGTGCCAGAATTGAATGAAGGTGAATCCCCGCGGGCCAGTGTTTGCTGGCGACTAGACATTCAACCGGCATGGGCAAGCCAGCGATTCTTTACGGTACGCAGGACCACACATTAACAGTGCAATTGATTGGTATCGATGCCGTAATCTCAATCGCCCCGTGAATCAAAACCTTCGGACCACTGCTTCGCTGAGTCCTCCCGAGCCATGCGACGCATCCCCGCGCGTCGTGCCTGTTCAGACAACGAATCCCCTGCAGCGCGGGCCATCGCGTTGGGTAATAACTGACTCAGTGCATCGGTTGACCCACGTTTAAACGGGCTTCCTACCACCGAAGTCCATCGTTGCGCCTTACGAAGCCGTCTCCATAAGCGATCAACTTTGAAATGTTCCCGGGCGATCTGAAGTTCATCATTAAGCTCGAAAGAATCTACGAATTGTGATCGTGAAGAATCGAACTCCGCTGCTCGAAACCGCTGAATTAACCGCCCCAGATCCTCCAGAAAGTGGTAATCGTCTTGGGCGACCGAACTACGCTTTCTAGCTTGCCGATTGAGTTGCTCGATATCGGATTCGACACCAAGCAATGTGGCAACAATTTGGTCGTCGGTGACTTCCCGAGTTTTCTTTGCTCTTCGCTTCAGGTCCCCAATGTTCATCCCACTGAGCACTTCACGAAAACGATCAATCGCCTCCCGATAAAAAGGACCCTGAGGATCCTCCATCGCACTCCAATCTTGTTGAACCAATTCTGTTGCGACCAATAATTCATCCAAGGTTTGGAGCAAATGCTCTCGTTCGCTGTCAAGTTTTTCACAACGATCGGCGGCCGTGACCAACCCGACAGAATTGGCAATCTGATCACGTCGCCGCTCCAATTCGCCCATCACAGTTTCGAATGCGTCTCGATCTTGGGCGATGATTTGTCGCATGTGCTCTGGAGTTCGCCGAAGAAACTCATAACTTTTTTTGGCGCGTTGGAAGTCCACCAATCGGGCCAACCAACGATCAGCATGTCGCGTCAGACCGCGGTACTTGTACTTTCCCGAACCAAAATTTCGCTTGTACAGGTAATGGAAAAGTGCGCTGCTCTCGTAAGCTGGCAGCTTCCGAGCAGCATCTTGGTCGATTTCAGCTAAATTGGCCTCCGCACGCTCAAGTGCTACTTCAGCAAGTGCTGCACGATCCGAAAGCTCCACAAATTTCGAATCACCACGCAGCGTGTCTTCGACTTGGGTGACGGCAGCTTGATGCTCTTGCATCGCCTCATCCAAATCGGCGTTGACGTCGATTAAACGCTGCTCGTGATCAGTCCGCTGCGCCGTCAGATCATCAAGACGCAGCTTGGTTTGGGATACCTGCTCTTTTTTTTGATGAAGGATTTGCATCATCGCATCGCGAACCTCTGACCAAGTGTTGTCAATCGATTCGGATGTCAATTCTGGCAAATAGTGCTTGGCCAATCGGATCAAAGCGTCGCTGCGATCTTGGTCTAGTTCCGCACGTTGGTCCCCTGATTGCAGGATGGTCGTACGATTGCTTGCCAACTCATCGTGCAAGCGTGTGTATGCAACCATCAGTTGTTGATGAACTAACGGACCGGGAATCGGCATCGAAACGGTGTCCTTCTCGATTGAAATGATTAGGTTGCCGACGATTGGGTCGCAGGATGAGTTAACGATAACATGACTTAATGACTAACACTGTTTAGGCGAAAAACCACCATCCAGCCGCCGCCAACGCGGTCGCGGCGGCAAGCAGGCGGCCCCGCCATATCCAGAGATGAGCGAATCCTGACTTCAATCCAGGGGCCGGATCCTGATAGGTATGTAGATTTTCGAAATATTGGCTAATCGCGGCTTCAATTTCAGCCTCGGTGACGGTGTCTCCCGACACTCGGGCTGTCCTCAACAATGTTTCACGAAGCTTCAGCCGCAGATCGTCTCTTTGGAACATCTCCTCGGCGGTCTCACGCTGATCACGCATTTGCCGCGCGACATCCATCACTCGCAGAGTTTCGGCAATCGTCAAATCTGCGCCCACTAGGCTATCGTCCCGATCACGCTGACTTCGACCAGATTTCGCTTGGGCCTGCGACATTCGAGACATAGGTGTGAAGCTCTGGGAAATCGGTAGCGGAACGATGGCGAGCGCCCCGTCAGGCGGCAAATCGGACCTTACTATCTTAGGCAATCAGATTGATTGGCGGAGCCAGAGAGGAAACCAAACGAGGCTAAACCGTCAAGTTAGAGATCAAGTCATCTTGTTGAGAAGGTTCACTACATACCGCCACTTTCTTTAAGAAAATACCTAGGCTTATCGATTCATGGCGGATTCCAGCCTGGCTCAGGAACGAAAGCCTTCGCCTCATTGGTGGGGTGCGAATCCATGCACTGGTAAATCCTCACAATATTCAAACGATTGCGGTCCAGTACCTAATCGGTTTACGTTATGTTCCGGCGGGTTCCTTGACAGTAAACGCCGGACGGTTAATTCACTCATCTTCGGAGACGACTCGGCATGTCTGACCACGCACAAGCATCTGCCCCACAGCAAACTGCACCGGCGACCCAAACCGGCTCAAAGATCACGAATGATTATCTGAACCGCGCCGTGGAGACACTCAAAAAATTTGGTTTTGATAACGAAAACACGGCGCCGCAAGAGCTGATCACCCTGCTCGAAGAAGTCAAACACATCGACGAAGCCAAAGTTTTGGCCATCGCGGATGTGATCCAGCACATGAGCGCGTTCAATGCTTTGGTTCGCGAGAACGTCGAAGGAATTTCTGTGGGTAACCGTTACATGGACATTACCCAGATGTTCGATTCTGTCCGCGAAGACAGCAAGCGTCTGATCGCTCAATTGGATGACGGCAAAATCAGCGGCACCGAAAAAGTATCCAACTGGTGGATGAAAATTCGTCGGGGGACACCGAGCGATCGATTTGAAAAGATCGTTGATGTTTACAGCGAAGTTGCCAAAGCGACGAAAGATCAACTTCGTCGTGAAGAGGCGATCATGGAAGGCTACATCGATTTCAGATTTGCCCTCAAGGAATCTGAAATCCTGGCCCGTGAATTATTTGATATGCAAGTGCCGACTCTCGAAGCCGCAAAGGATGCATTAAGCCAATCACAAACGGCGCTGGACGAGTACACGGGAACCGACGAAGGCGGAAAAAGCGCTCTGGAGCTGGCCCGCGATGAAGCTCGCCATCGGTACGAAAAAGAGGATCAAACTTATCAACTTCTGAAAGACATCGCTGAGAACCTTGAGATTGGTTACGACGTCGGAGAGACGTTGATCACGAAGCTCAAGCAAACTCATGATGTCAAAGATCGTGTTTACCGCCGAGCGGTCACATTTTTCACCACCAATGAACACGTCTTCACAATCTTGGGCACTGTTTATACGAGCCAACACGGCCTACACGAGGTCACCCAGGCGACCGAGGCGATGAAAGAAGGCGTCAATAAAGGTTTGGAAGATATTGCCGATCTCGGACGTGAATTGGAAAGAGCGGCTTTGAAAGCGGGCTATGGAAGCACCATCAATCCAGAATCTGTTCAAAAATTGGTCGACTCGATTAGCGACTTCCAAATTGAATCGCTACAAATGGTCGCTGAGCTCAGAAAGGAATCGGAGGAAAGCACACGAGCCATCCGAAGATCAGTCGAAGAAGGCAAAAAGAAATATCAAGAAACTCTCGCCCGGCACGCGCGAGGAGACAATCTCTCCCGTTAGCTCGGTTGAGCTAGCATGACGTTCGAGGAGACATTTTCTCCATTGAAAAAAGAAATCTAATGCTCCATTTGTTTCGTCACTGGGCTGCACTTTCAGTCTGCCTCGGTTACGCACTGATCAGTTCATCGTTTGTGGTAGCCGAACGGCCGAATGTGCTGCTGGTCATCTGTGATGATTTGAATTGCGACATTGGATGCTACGGTCACCCACTGGTGCAAACGCCAAACATCGATCGCTTGGCCCAGCGCGGTGTGCGTTTCGAACAGGCGCATTGTCAGTATCCGCTGTGCGGACCAAGTCGTGCATCATTCATGACGGGTCTCTATCCTGACCAAACCCTGGTAAGGCGGAACGCGATCTACATTCGCGAGCATATTCCAAACGTAAATACGATGTCCCAGCACTTTCGGGACGCCGGCTACTTCGCAACCCGGATCGGCAAGATCTATCACTACAACGTCCCGAAACATATCGGGACGAGTGGACACGACGATCCCTATTCATGGAATTACACCATCAATCCACGAGGGCGGGATAAAACCGACGAAGGTCAAATTTTTAGCCTGCGGCCCGGCTCTTTTGGAGCAACCCTCAGTTGGCTCGCCGCTGATGGAACCGATGAAGAACAGACCGATGGGATTGCAGCAACCGAGGCCGATCGGTTGTTGGGTCAGTTCGCGAAGGAGGACACTCCTTTTTTCATGGCGGTTGGACTTTACCGCCCTCACACCCCGTATGTCGCACCAAAAAGTTACTTCGATGCTCACCCGCGTGGCCAAATTACTGTGCCCACGGTTCCCGCTGGCTATCTCGATTCACTGCCCCAACCGGCCCGTAAATCGGTCACACGCCGCAAGGAGGAACGCAATCTCGCTCCCAAGCTTGCAAAGCAGGCGATTCAGGCCTACTACGCATCGATCAGCTTCGCCGACGCCCAAATCGGTCGCATTCTAGAATCCCTTGATACGAACGAGCTGACTGACAATACGATTGTTCTGTTCACCTCCGATCACGGTTATCACATGGGCGAACATGGGCACTATCAAAAAACGACACTGTTCGAAAACGCGACTCGTGTGCCGCTGATCATCGCGGGACCGGGTGTCGCAGAAGGCGGCGTCGCAAAATCGATGGCAGAAATGGTCGATTACTACCCAACACTGGCCGATTTGGCGGGACTGTCGATCCCTGACTTTGTTTCGGGTGTGAGCCTAAAAGCCACACTCGTCGATCCGAACATTGTCACCCGCTCGTCCGCATTATCGCAATACAATGAAGGTTACAGTATTCGAACCGAACGATATCGGTATACCGAGTGGGGCGAGGCAGGACAGGGCGGTCGCGAACTGTACGATCATCAGCAAGATACAAACGAAATGCACAATTTGGCAGAAGATCCCGCAATGCAGAAAACCTGCAGTGAACTCGGCCGATTATTGCGCAAACGCATCCAAATAGCTCAAACTAAACCACCTGGGATTCAGCAAATTCAATTCGAGAATCGCCGTCGAGTTCCGCAGCCCCAGCCCCGACCTCAAACCCATCGTTAATCGCGTCGCATTCGCATCTCGCGTTCAATGAGGTCGGCAGGCCTGCACTTGCTATCACCAAAACGATAATACGATCACGCCTGCGGAGTCGACCAATGAATGTGAAAAGTGGTGGCGGATTTCGCGCCATTGTTTACACCCTTAAGAAGGGCCGTGAGGCAGGTGGTCTGTGGAAACTATACAAAGCCATGCGTTCAAAAAATGCGTGCAAAACCTGCGCATTAGGGATGGGTGGGCAGCAAGGGGGAATGGTCAATGAAACTGGATCTTTCCCGGAAGTTTGCAAGAAAAGCCTGCAAGCGATGGTCGCGGATATGCAACCGGCGATCAAGCCAACATTCTGGGAAGAAAATTCACTCGATAACTTGCGCAAACTCAGTCCGCGAGAACTAGAGTCCCTCGGTCGCTTGATCCAACCGCTGCGATACCGTCGCGGTGCCAGCCACTTTGAACCAATCGGCTGGACCGAAGCGTTTGATGCCATCGCCGCCAAATTCAAGCAGACGAAACCGGATCAGAGCTTTTGGTACTTCAGCGGACGCAGCAGTAACGAAGCGGGATTCCTGTTGCAGTTGTTGGCTCGTGTCTACGGAACGAACAATGTCAACAATTGCAGTTACTATTGCCACCAAGCCAGTGGTGTCGGGTTGCAATCGAGTATTGGTAGTGGCACCGCCACAATCGTCTTAGATGACTTAGAACAGGCTGATTGTCTATTCCTGATCGGTGGGAACCCAGCCAGCAATCATCCGCGACTGATGACATCCCTGATGCATCTGCGTCGTCGGGGTGGGAAGATAGTCGTCATCAATCCCGTACGCGAAACAGGCCTTGTCAAGTTTCGTGTGCCTAGCGACCCTCGCTCGCTGATCGCCGGAACCAAAATCGCCACGCACTATCTGCAACCACATATTGGCGGGGACTTGGCGCTGCTGTGGGGAATCGCAAAAGCCGTCAAGAAACGAGGTGCGCTCGACCAAAGCTTCCTAGACAATCACTGCCGAGATGCGGACCAGTGGCTGGCATCGCTTGATGCCTTGACGTGGGAAGAGATCGAAACCAAGTCGGGAATCAGCCGTGGTGAAATCGAATCCATCGCCGACATCTACGCAGCAAGTCAGCGTTCTGTATTCGCTTGGACAATGGGAGTTACCCACCACGCCCATGGGGTGCAAAACATTCAAGCGATTGCAAATCTCGCCCTCGCCCGCGGCATGGTGGGGCGACCGGGATGCGGTTTGATGCCAATTCGCGGACACAGTAACGTTCAGGGAATCGGCAGTGTCGGTGTCACCCCAAAATTAAAACAGCAAATCTTCGATGCGTTGCAGGAAAAATATCACGTGCAGCTCCCCACCACCGAAGGTCGCGACACGCTGGCTTGCATGGAGGCTGCGAACCGATATGAACTCAAAGTGGGCTTCTGCTTAGGCGGCAATCTTTACGGCTCAAACCCCGATTCAAAATTCGCAGCCGAAGCGCTCTCGCGACTCGAAATGAATGTGATGCTAAGCACCACATTCAATACCGGACACGTTAATGGATTGGCTGCCGATACAATCATCCTGCCTGTCTTGGCTCGCGATGAAGAACCCGAGCCGACCACGCAAGAGTCAATGTTCAACTTCGTGCGCTTGAGCGATGGCGGACCGCGCCGGCTTCCCGGCCCGCGAAGTGAGATTGATGTCATCGCGGCCATTGCCGAACGACTGGTACCCGAAACACAGGGAATTGATTGGCAGGAGATGCGCAAGAGCAGCACACTTCGCCAATGGATCAGTACCGTCGTGCCGGGATACGAAAAGATTGCTGATATCGATCAGTCGCGGCAAGAGTTTCAGATCGGTGGACGCACATTTCATCAACCGTCATTCGCGACAGCAGATGGCCGGGGCGTCTTACACACCCATGCGATACCACCACTTAAAGCGACCGGTGACCGCGAGCTTCGATTGATGACTGTACGCAGCGAGGGGCAATTCAACACGGTCGTTTATGAGGAACAGGACCTGTACCGAAATCAGGACCGCCGGGATGTGATTTTGATGCATCAGGATGATCTCGACCGTTTGAACCTGAAGCACAATCAACCTGTCACAGTTTGCAATGAAACAGGAGAGCTAACTGGTATTCTCGCCCGACGTTTCAACCAAATCCGTCCCGGCAATGCGCTAATGTACTACCCGGAAGCTAACGAGTTAGTCGCGAGGCATGCCGATCCAGGCAGTCGCACACCCGCTTTCAAAGGTGTTGTGGTCAACATCCGCCCAATGTGATTTGCACATTCAAAAATTTAAATGATCTAACTCGCTTTGCGGAAAGACCAAATACCCAATCGATGACCTTTCGGTCGAGGGCAAGTCATGCGAGCTGCAATGGATCGTCAATTGCCAAAAAACGGATAGGTGATTCTTGGAGTAAAGGACCGTTTGCTGGGCCAGGAACAATCCGCAAGTTTGCTCGAGCAAAACCATTACCCGCAATAACGTGTCTTTTACTCTGATTTTAGATTGCTTGGAATGTGAGCGGGTTTCCTGAGTGAACGGATCACTCACTAATGCTCACAAGCTTGGTTCCTATGTATGGAGTTACCGTTGAAGCCGTGACGGGTATTCCGTCGAATGCTTGCCGCGCAAGGTCTGTTTCACAAGTGAAACTGGAGTTGACGGGGTTTTGTCAGTTTTGCTATCGCCAATCTTTGCTTGGTGGATCACTAGTTTCGCGGACTCGCTCCCATGACTGACTTTCTTGCGCTTCCTCTTTTTTCACTGTTGCTATTTCTAATCGCAGGCATTCTGATTGGCTATTTGTTTTGGTATCCAGATCGGGCTGGTCAGCGAACCAAGCTAGAGGAATTAGAGTCTCGATACTGGAAGGCTCGTACCGCCGCCCGACAACGAAAGTCGCGTTACCGTGATCTGCACCGCGTGAGTCAGGCGCAACAATTGGATATCAATCACCTACGACTCGAGTGCGAGTCACTGTGGGTCAAGCATGTCGACGCAGACAATCGCCTTGCCGAAACAAACCGAGAACTGGCGATGCTGCGCAACGACAAACAACCACTCGACGACGCGCTTGTGGCGGAGCAAAAACGCAGTGAAAACGTTGTGCGGCAATTGCAGGAGCTTTTGAAATCAAATGCTGAACTTGAGCAGCGGGAACAGCGTCAAGCGACAGAAATCGCACAATTGAAACATTTGATTCTCGAGCTCCAACAATCCTCCGAGCAGTCACAAGCTGAGTTGGATTTGCAGGTCGAGTTTGTTCGGGAAAACCGAGAGACAATCGATCGACTGCAACAAAACTCGACGGTCAGGCTTGAAGCGGATCCTAACAAGCAGGCCGCTGATCCACACCTTGAATTACAAAACAAATTGCGCGACACCGTCGACAAACTGAATCGCACGCAGCGGGACCTGGCAGCCCGTTGTGCTGACCTCGACTATCTTCGTGATGAAAGAGACTCACTCAACGATCAAGTCAAGCAAGCCCAACAGCAATCAAAACTCTTTGAGACTGAGTTAGCACGAGTGGGCAACGTCGTTCGAGAGCGAGACGAGATCGCCAACCAGACTCAATAACCGAGCTGGTCGACGTCCAGCCTCCAGTTCACTGCGCAATAATTGACCGAGCTCTGCTCCCAGCGATCACTTACCCGCTCGAAGGCGTAGGTAGGAATCCAAAAACCCTTGCAGTTCGCTGCCGTCGATCACGCTATTGAAGTTGCCGACATAATGCGCGGTACGAGCATCCTTCACTCGCTGGTCTGGATGGAGGAAGTAATTTCGAATTTGACTTCCAAATCCTGTTCTAGCTTGCGTCTCGTACTTCTTCGCTTCCTCGGCTTCGCGTCTTTCCTCTTCGCGACGCGCCATTTTAGCGCGAAGCATCTTCCAGGCGGTCGCTCGGTTCTGGTGCTGGCTGCGTTCGTTCTGGCACTGCACAACAATGCCGGTTGGGGCGTGGGTGAGTCGGATTGCGCTGTCAGTCTTGTTCACGTGCTGACCCCCAGCACCACCGGCACGATAACGATCCTCCCGCACATCTTTTTCTTCAATATCGATTTCGATGGAATCATCGATCTCTGGCGAAACACTGACCGCGGCAAAGCTCGTCTGTCGCTTGCCTTCACTGTTGAACGGGCTGATGCGTACCAATCGATGCATCCCCTCTTCACCCTTTAGATACCCATAGGCCATTGGACCGCGAACCGCGATGGAGGCATGATTGATTCCTGCTTCCTCGTTTTCTTGGCGATCCAACAATTCGATGCTGTATCCGCTGCCAACAGCCCAGGCAGAGTACATCCTCAGCATCATGTCAGCCCAATCGTTCGCGTCGGTTCCCCCATCGCGCGCATTGATCGACAAGATTGCACCGGCCCCGTCGTTGGGCCCATTGAGCAACGCTTTGAGCTCAAGATCTTCCAGAATGGACTCGAGCCGTTTGACTTCTTCAGTCACTTCCGACTCGATGGACGCATCTTCCTCAGCCATTTCGAATAGCGCAGCTAAGTCTTGCGTCGAACCGGTCAACTCTTCCATCGGCCCGACGATGCCTTTGAGCGACTTCAGCTCAGCAACCGTCTTTTGGGCAGATTCATTGTCATCCCAGAAGCCTGGCTCGCCCATCTTCAGCTCAATCGATTTGATCTGTTCCTGCTTGGCAGGGTAGTCAAAGAGAGTCTCCGAGTTGCTTTAGACGCTGCTGAATGTCTTCGCTGCGTTGGATCAGTTCGGCATCCATTCTCGTCATTCACTCCGCAAGTCGTATGATGGTGGTTCAATCAACACATGCTGATTTGTTTACTTCGCGTCCCTTCGGTTCCCGTAGAATCGATTCAAGGGCAGAGGAAAAGGGCAGCATCCACATCATCGGAATAAAATATACATGGCTCGCGTCGTTCTCGCGATGAGTGGTGGTGTCGATTCAAGCGTCGCCGCCCACCTGCTGCTGGAAGCCGGACACGAGGTCATTGGCGTTTTTATGCGTCACGGCGAGGAATCGAGCGAGGTTTGTAAGGTCGATTCAAAGGAAGCGGAATCAGACGCTCGCCCGGCGTTACCGGTGCTCAGCGGGCTCGCCCAAGGTCGGGCCGATCACAAGCAGGGCTGCTGTACGGCAGCCGATGCGGCCGACGCCCGACGGGTTGCTTCGAAGATGCGGATCCCGTTCTACGCCCTCGACCTGCAACAGGACTTCCGCCGAATCGTTGATTACTTCGTCGACGATTACCTCAATGGCCGCACCCCGAATCCCTGCGTCAAATGCAATCATTGGATCAAGTTTGGACGGCTGTTTGATTACGCCGACGGGGTCGATGCCGAATTCGTCGCCACCGGTCACTACGCCCAAATGATCCAAAATGAGGGAGATCCCGGGAAGTCAATTCCGCAACGCCATCAGGTCCCGGAACTCCACCGCGGTTTAGATTCTGGCAAAGATCAATCCTATGCACTGTTTGGAATCGGTTCGGATCGCTTTGAACGAATGATGTTGCCGGTGGGCTCCTACACCAAAACTCGGATTCGTGAAATCGCGGAGAGCCTCGGGCTTGGGGTCGCCGCGAAACGTGATAGCCAGGAAATTTGTTTTGTGACGCAAGGCCACCACAGCGACTTTGTGCGGGCTCGACAGCCAAGCCGGTCCTCCCAAACGGGTGGGGAGATTGTCACGACCGATGGAAAGGTCGTCGGGCAACACAACGGTTTCGAGGCGTTCACTGTCGGTCAGCGAAAAGGGCTGGGAGTCGCCATGGGTAAGCCCTTTTTCGTCGTGCAAATCATCCCAGAGGAATGCCGTGTCGTGATCGGCACCAAGGAAGAGCTCTCCAAGCCTGGATTGCTCGCCAACGAGAGTAATTGGCTCGTGGATCGAGCTCAGATCCCGCCCCAGGTGCAGGTTCAGATTCGGTACAACGGGCTACCCAAACCAGCCAAGATCGAGTGGGTGACTGATGAACCGGATCAGTTTCGGGTCGAATTTGACCAACCTCAGTTGGCGGTCGCCCCCGGCCAAGCGGCGGTGGTTTATGCCGGTACTCGGGTTCTGGGGGGTGGCTGGATCGTCTGATTCCGCGAACTTTCGCGGCTCAGCAGCGGAATAATTTGCCCAACCGGGCGACTAAGATTACAGTTTGGTACAAGCCCGCGTTATGCGGTGATGCCAGCGCGTCCATCTGGGCGGCGATGATTTTCAAGACTTTTCGATACAGCAACGCTCGTCCCGGGCGACTTTTCGCCAGGCAGCACTCTTGGGGGAGGATGGTAAAAACCATGAAGAAGATTGCATTGAATTTGTTTGCTCTCGGGCTTTTGATCGCGACCGGCCAGGCGGCCAGCGCTCAGAATGCTTTGTTGGCCGAGATGTACGGCCGAGGTGTTCACGCGTACAACGCCGGCATGCTGGAGGAATCACTGCAGCAGCTCACGATGGCGATCGACAATTCGATTCAAGATCCGCGTGCCTACTATTTTCGTGGCATGATCTACCGCGTCACCGGACGTCCAGAGCAGGCCAAATCCGATTGGCAAGCTGGTGCAAAGATGGAAGCTGCTGGTCGCATCAATGGATCCATCGGCCGTTCTCTTTCACGTCTCCAGGGGTCCGCGAGAATCGAACTCGAGTCCATCCGGCAACAGGCCAAAGTGGAAGCGATGGCAGCGGCGATTAAACGCTCCAATGAACGATACGGTGAATTAGATGCAGCGAGTGCGGCTGCCGCGGCCCCCGTCCCACCCACCGGCAATCGCCCCCTCGTTCCACCGGTCCCACCGACTGGTGCGACCAACCCGTTTGCCGACGATATGGTCCAAGGTAAGCCACAAGTAGTTTCCGACGACGCTTTCGCCGGAGCTTTAGAGGATCCATTTGCTGGTCAGCCCAACGCGGCGCCGGCCGGTGGTGCAGCTGCCCCAGCAGCGAATCCGTTTGGTGGCGGAGGAGCAGCTGCAGGAGCCGATCCGTTTGGTGGCGGAGGCGCTGGTGCGGGAGCTGACCCCTTTGGTGGTGGAGGAGCCGATACGGGTGCTGACCCGTTTGGTGGAGGAGGTGCCAGCGATGCAGGTGCCGACCCATTCGGAGGTGGCGGAGCCGATCCGTTTGGAGGTGGCGCGGACCCATTCGGATCCTAGCAAAATCTCGCGGGGAAATTTCCCTCTCTTTTAAATGTCGAATCAGCAGCGCATTGGCTGCTGATTCGGTTGTTTCTTAATCGGGTTCCTCTATAAGAACCTTTTCCCTTCCAGGGTCTTGCTTCAGATCCTGAGTGCCAACACGCGTCGAGAAGGACGCAGATTCGTCGCATCTACTGGGAAATCAGCGCAGTGGCAATTCGAGCAAGTGAATGCGTCATCCAAGACGCACTTACTCGTGTTTCGCAATTCTGTGGGGACAACTTGTTCTTCGTTGACCTCACTGATTAGAAAAACTTCGCCAACGTCTCTGGCTTTGGCTTCGGCGTGACCAGCGACACAGCCACCATCGCAACGGTCGAACAAATGATCATCGCGACGACCGGCATCAACTCATAGCTTGCTTCGCCAAGATCAAGGTGAATCACATACTTGCTTAGTCCACCTTCCTCCATTGGTACTTGGGTTCCTCGATAGAACAGGTAGCACCAACTGCCGATGGCTGCCAAGACGCCAGCGATCGCTCCTGCCGCGCTGAGGCCGCGCCAATACAAAGCGGCCACAACGATCGGAAACAATGCACTGAAACCACTGAAGCACCAGACCCCCATCGCAAACACGCTTCGCACATTACCCAGGCTAAGAAAGAACGTGATTGCAACAATACCAACGATGAATAGCCGTGTTAACAACACCTGCTGCTGATCACTGATACGATCTTTACCGAGATAGTGCGTCACGATGTCGTTGTTGAATATCGTGCCCATGCAGAGAAATTGGCTGTCCAAACTACTCATGATGGCCGCCAGAATCCCGGCAGCCAAAAACCCGCCCAAGACCGGCCCGGTATGTGTCTGAACGAGAAACGCCAAAACAGCATTCGGATTAGCAGGCAGATCAGGACCAACCGGTCGCAAATCAGGACTGTTGTAAACAGCCACCGCCCACGTCCCCACCAAAACGCAGGGCACCCAAACAATCATGATAAAGATAGGGTGCCAAACTACCGGCAGCTTGAATGAACCAGCACTCTTGGCCGTCATCCAGTGTTGAAAGATATGCGGAAACATTCCAACCGAAAGAGGTATGAATAGATAAGTCAAGAACTTCGTCTTGCTCATATTTTCCCGCGTCGCATGCGAATCGGGAATCGCTTGGCCCAAGACTTTCAAGTTTTCCATCAATCCTTCTTGACCGCCCAAGCGACTTGCCAGCACGACAAACGTGACCAGCCCCAGCACCATGAAAACGGTCGTCTGGAATGCGTTGGCCCAAGCAGTCCCGCGCATCCCTCCGAAAAAGACATAGATCAAGACGACGCAGCAGATTAACAGGGATCCGGCCCACGCAGGCACACCCATGGCCCCAATCACCGCACCGCCGCCAATGACACCGATCAACAGGTAAGGCACTATTAGTCCTACCAAAATCGGAAACAACAAAAGTCCGATCAAGTCATTGTCCAATCGATCCCGAAAGAACTCGATTTGAGTCGTGTAGCCATTTCGGTGAGCGACTGTCCAAACCTTCACTCCGATGAGAAAAAAGCACAGCGAGTGAACAATCCCGCTACTACTGGCTAGCATCCCGTAGACACCAATCCCTGCTCGCACCGACTCGCCCGTGCTGCCGACCAACGCAAACGCAGTCATGGTGGTGCCAAACATGCTCAGCAACAACAAAACAGGGCCGATCGACCGACTCGCCAACTGGTAATCAGCTCGCGTACCGCGAAATAAACCACCGGAGAACAAGCCCAAACCCAGCAGCAACGCCAAATAAATCAGGACAATGATTAGTTGCACACTCATTCTGCTTGACCCTCCTTGTTGCTGGTTGAGGAGTTTTCTTGTTGATCAAACGGCCATGCGACCCCCGTCGCCAGCCACCAGACGCCAGCAGCGGCCAGCGAAATGCAAACATGCCAAAAAAGACCGATGGGCATGAATCCAAATACCAGCGTGTCATCAGTCCAGAACCAATTGTCCTGGTGGGCGATGAGCAGCAACACAACCAAGATGGCGATGATGAGTGGCCCAGAGCGGGTCGTTTGGGACGCATTCATTACAAGATTCCGAGGGGGAAACGGTGGGTTCCAGAACCTCAGCCAGCCGAAGTCCTGGTCAGCAGTGTAATTCTGGCAGCCGCTTGGCGAAATTAGGCTCACGCTCGAGCCTCTTTCTGTTCGATATCGAACGAAGCGAAATAGATCAGCCCAAAATCTGCGTCAATGGCGCAGAGGCCGTCCGGAATGACCATTCGAAATGCAAGCAATTCGTTCGGAAATTGGAAAATCCGATCGAGGGTCACGCGAGCGAGTTGGGTTCAAATTCGTGTCACCCATCACTGAAGTAGACGCAGAAATTGCCCTGGGAAGCCTGGTTAACGCTCTTCGTCGCTGGCACGCTGCTGGTTAGCCTCGCCATGCGCTTGGCGGCGATGGATTTGTTAGCCATCGCCTGTCTGAGCCTTTTGGTTTTCGTCCAAAACATTACGCAGTCCGAAAATCTGCCCTCGACGAGTGAAGCGGTCGCCGGATTCGGTAATCAAGGCGTGATCACAATCGCCTTACTGTTTGCGGTTGTCGCTGGCTTGGAATTCACTGGTGGAACGGAGCTAGCGACCGGTTGGTTCTTTCACCGCGCGAAAGGTCTGAGCTCAGCCCAGTCGCGACTCTTGATCCCCGTCGCCGCCCTGAGCGGGTTCTTGAATAACACACCGGTTGTCGTCGCATTGATGCCGGTGGTGACCGATTTGGCCAAGCGGATCTCCGTCAGCACTAGCCGCTTACTGCTACCAATGAGCTACGCAGCGATTTTGGGTGGCATGTGCACCGTCATTGGGACTAGCACGAATCTTATCATCGCCGATATGAATGCGAATGCAATTAAACAGGGTGTGAATGCGGAACCCCTGAATTTCTTTACGCCAGCAGTCGTCGGGGTGCCCGCCACCATTCTCGGCGTGATTTACATGATTGTCATGTCACGCTGGCTACTCCCTGATCGACGGCCAGCAGTCAGCGTGTCCGACGATCCCCGACAGTACACAGTCGAGGTCCAAGTGGAGTCGGGCGGGCCATTGGTCGATCGAACCATTGAACAAGCCGGCTTACGACATTTGCCTGGATTGTATGTCGCTGAGATTCAGCATGAAGACGGCGTGATCGCCGCAGCCAAACCGGGTGAGAAATTACGGTCTGGTGATGTTTTGATACTGGTCGGTGCGTTGGAAAGTGTGGTCGACTTGCGAAAAATTCGCGGCCTGATCACTCCCGATGACCAAGCACGCAAACTGCAAGTTCCCGCCTGGCAGCGGACACTCGTCGAAGCGGTCGTTAGCTCTCGTTGTGTGTTGCGGGGAAAAACGATTCGCGAAGGAAAGTTTCGTTCTCATTACAATGCGGCCGTCGTGGCCGTGGCCCGAGGTGACAAACGCCTGAGCGGCAAACTTGGCGATGTCCGATTAGAAGTGGGCGATGTCCTTCTGCTCGAAGCATCTCCCTCGTTCTTGCATCGGAGCAGTGAATCACGCGACTTCTATTTAGTCAGTGCGGTGAAACATGGATCCGTGCGGCGGCCCGAACGGGCGTGGCTGTCAATCAGTATTCTGTTCGCTATGGTCGTTGCCGCATCCAGCGGTCTCCTGCCAATCATGACGGCAGCGATGCTGGCCGCCGTTGCAATGGTTGGCTTTCGCTGCTGTACAACCAATGAGGCACGGCGGAGTATCGATTGGTCAGTGCTGATTGTGATCGCATCGGCGATCGGGATTGGCGCAGCTATGGAAAAGAGCGGGGCAGCAAGTTCAATCGCGGCAGGCTTGCTAAGCTTGGCGGGTAGCGATCCGATGTACACCTTGGCCGCCATTTTCTTGACAACCATGTTGTGCACCGAATTGATCACCAATAATGCAGCCGCCGTGTTGATGTTTCCGATCGCTTTGCAGGCTGCTTCGACAATCGGTTGTAGCCCAACCCCTTTTGTAATCACTGTGATGATCGCCGCATCAGCCAGTTTCCTGACTCCCTTCGGTTATCAAACGAACATGATGGTTTACGGGGTAGGTGGTTATCGGATGACCGATTACATTCGATTTGGATTGCCGCTAACCATGATCGTACTCATTGTCACCTTGCTGGTGGTCCCCAACGTGTGGGCTTTCTAGGTCGGCTCATTTGTGGATTTCGATACCTCTGTGAA
This sequence comes from Rubripirellula sp., assembly GCA_049602075.1. GTDB lineage: Bacteria > Planctomycetota > Planctomycetia > Pirellulales > Pirellulaceae > Rubripirellula. The sequence goes on along the minus strand of JBMYRF010000005.1, from coordinate 188,304 downwards.
TCGATGGGTATCATGGAGCCACTGGTATTTGAAATGCTCGAGACCGAGCCGCCGGTGAACCGACCCACAGACAGCGCCGGACACACTCTGAACTCCTGAACTACACCACGTCGATCCTGCGATCTCGGTTCAACCAGTTGTACCGTACACTGAAATGATGAATTCTCCGAAGCCCTCCAGTCCAAAGTTGCCGCGTCCGGTCACCGACAACCCACCCAAGCAGACGCAGTCCAAACAGGCACCGTCGAGGCAGGCAAAATCCGAGCAAGTACAGTCGCGGCCGAATCAATCCAAGCCGCCACTGATCGAGTATCCACCCGACTTGCCGATCACTGCCCACCGGCAAGAATTATTAGACCTCATTCGAGATCACCAAGTCATCGTTGTCTGCGGCGAAACGGGTAGCGGAAAGAGCACGCAGTTACCAAAACTTTGCTTGGAAGCCGGCTGCGGACAACGCGGCATGATTGGTCATACTCAACCAAGGCGACTGGCAGCCCGCAGCATCGCCACTCGCTTGGCTGAAGAAATGAAGTGCTCTGTGGGTGATTTGGTTGGCTACCAAGTGCGTTTTGGTGATCAAACCAGTAATAACACGTTAATCAAGTTGATGACCGACGGCATTCTGTTAGCCGAGACCCAGAGTGATCGGGATTTAAACCAATATGATGCGATCATCCTCGATGAAGCGCACGAACGTTCTTTAAACATTGACTTCTTACTGGGATACCTCAGAAGACTGCAACAACAGCGGTCTGATCTGAAGATCATCATTACCTCTGCCACGATCGATGCGGAGAGATTCGCGGAGCACTTTGCCGAGGGAAATACGCCGGCGCCGATTATCCAAGTGGAAGGACGCGGTTTTCCGGTCGAAATACGCTACCTGCCGTGGGAAGACGTCAACGAGGACGAGGTGGAAGTTCATGCTCGGCCCTACGACTTGGCGAGGCATGTGATCGCCGGCATTGACCAGCTCGGCCGAACGGGCCGAGGAGATACTTTAATCTTCTTGCCAACCGAACGAGATATCCGCGAAGTTTCACATCGGGTCGCCGGGCATTTCAAGCGTCTCGGGCGCAATAACCTCGTTGACCTGCTGCCACTCTACGCGCGATTGCCGACGAAGGAGCAGCAACGGATTTTCCGGCCTGACGGTGCTCGCCAACGTCTGATCTTCGCGACAAACGTGGCGGAGAGTTCGTTGACTGTGCCTGGAATTCGTTACGTCATCGATACGGGAACAGCACGTATCAGCCGTTACAGCCCGCGGAGTAAAGTTCAACGTTTACCGGTGGAAGATACCAGTCGGGCAAGTGCAGACCAGCGTGCCGGGCGTTGTGGTCGCGTCGGACCAGGGATTTGTTTGCGACTTTATTCGCAGGATGATTTTGATCATCGGGATGCTTTCACCACTCCCGAAATTCGCCGCACAAATTTAGCGGCGGTCATACTTCGTACCAAATCGCTACGGCTAGGTCGGTTAGAAAATTTTCCCTTGCTCGATCCCCCTCGACCAGAGGCTATTCGCGAGGGAACACAAACCCTGATCGAACTGGGAGCACTGGACGAGCAACATGAGCTGACTGATATCGGCTGGCAACTTGGACGGCTTCCGGTCGACCCCCGCGTCGGGCGAATCTTACTAGCAGCCGATCAGTACGGGGTCTTACCCGAAGTCTTACCAATCGCTGCAGCCTTAGAAGTCCAAGACCCCCGCGATCGTCCGCCCGATCGCCGACAGGCTGCCGACGAAGCTCATGCCGAGTTTGCCGATCCGCGCAGCGACTTTTTAGGGCTGCTGCGAATCTGGCGTTTCTACGAACAATCTCGCAACCAGTACAGCCGTAATCAATTGAAGCGACAGCTGACAAAAAAATTCTTGTCGCCGGCGCGGGTTCGCGAATGGGCAGATGTCTATCGCCAATTGAAAGAAATGGTGACGACATCGCTTCGTGGATCGAGATCGCGAAATAGTCAATCTCTTCATCTTGGCAAGGTACGCTATAGCGAAGATCCAGATTTGCTGGTGGACGAAGAACGCTACGAATCGATTCACCAAGCGCTCTTGACCGGTTTTTTGTTTGGTGTTGCGACGATCACCGAAAAACGTGAATACACCGGTGCACGAGGTCTCAAGCTATTTCTCTGGCCCGGCAGCGGTATCTTTGCATCCAAGCCAAAGTGGATCATGGCTGCCGAGCTGATCGAAACCTCCAAGCCGTTTGCACGTACGGTTGCCAAAATTGATCAGCGCTGGATCGAGAAAATCGCAGCGCATCTTTTAAAACGATCTCATACCGATCCGCATTGGAGTAGCAAAGCCAACGGCGCCTTCTGTTATGAAAATGCGACCTTGTACGGTTTGCCGATCGTTACTCGACGAAGAGTTCCGTTGCCGCCAATCGACCCCACCACGGCTCGCGATCTGTTGATTGAACAGGGACTCGTCGAGCAAAAACTACGAACAACGGCCAAAGTCATTCGACACAATCGAGGTTTGCGGCAAACCATTGGAGAGTTAGCGAATCGTACAAGACGTCGCGAAATGGTGGTCGATGACTATCTGTTGGAAAACTTCTATCAATCCCGGTTGCCCGCCGACATCGTAGACCGGGGAAGATTGGAGAAATTTGATCGCTCCCTCCCGATTCCCTCTTGGATTAAACAGGTCGCAGATTTCGACGCGCTCGCAGTTTGGATGCAATCACCCAATGCACCTTCGGAATCAAACACTTTGTATCTCCATCCGAGTGACCTGATCGAAACCGAATCGCATTGTTTGGACGGCGATGCTTTCCCATCGCAAATTGAAATCGGCAGCTCACGACTGCCGCTGGAATATCAATTTGAACCGGGATCAGAAACCGATGGTGTCCGGTTAAAGATTCATCCCTCCGCGTTGCCACAAGTCAGTGACGATCGCTTGGGATGGTTAATACCAGGACTGCTGCACGAAAAGCTCGTGGCCATGATCAAGTCCTTACCCAAGCGAATTCGCCGCAATTTGGTTCCAGCAGCGGATGTGGCAGAGCAGATTCGACAAGAGTTGTTAGCGGACTACGGAAAAATCCCGTTCATGAACGCTGTTTGTGAAGCGATGTCTCGACATGCCGAAATGCCGATCTCGGCAACAGACTTTCAGGCTGAGAAACTTTCGGAGCATCTCGATTTTTTGGTGACAGTCGTCGATGATGACGGCGCTACACTCGCTCAAAGTCGAACCGTCGAAAGTCTGAAGTCAGAATATCACCCGAGTGTAACGACAGATGGTTCCTCAACGCCCGCGAGCGATACTGAATCGGAAGACTGGTCACTTGACCACACCAAGAATTTCTCGATTGATGTTTTGCCGCGGGAAGTCATTCGCCGACGAGGTGGCGTCCAAGTGGCACAATATCCAGGACTCTTAGACCATGGTGACAGCGTTTCTACCAAACTCTTTTCCGAGCTCTCCCTCGCGGAAGCGAGTCTACGATCTGGACTGATGCGTTTGTACGCGCTTGCGGAAGTCAGAGAGCTTCGGAGCCAAGTACGTTGGCTTCCATCACTGGACCAAGCAAAAGTGAAGCTGTCAGGATTAATACCAATTGCCAATTTCGAACAATCACTCATCGATTTGTTGGCCCGCATCGCATTCGTCGAAAATCAACCGCTGGTCCGTGAATCGAAAGAGTTCGAAGCACGCAGACAAGATCGGGGTCGCCGCATCGCCGAAGCAACTCAAGTGCTCGCGACGTGGCTAGAACATTTTGCAAAACATGGTTTTGAGCTGCGACGAGACCTCGAATCGCTTCGTAAGGCTGATCGCTACCAGACCTTCGTAGCACAACTTGAAAGCCAGCTCGAGTGGCTTGTGTTCGATTCGTTCATGACGTCGGTCCCGTGGCGATGGCTGCAACACTATCCTCGTTATCTGAATGCGATCACCTATCGAATCGATAAAGCACGCGGCACGACCTCCCGTGATCAAGAACTCGCCGGCAAAATTTCGCATTTGTGGGATCGCTGGATCAACCAACTTCCAGAAGGGACACGAGGTCCAAAACAACAAGTGGACTCCGAATTTCGCTGGATGACCGAAGAACTTCGTGTCAGTTTGTTTGCACAACCATTGGGAACAGCGGTAAAAGTTTCACCGAAACGTTGCGAAAAGCTGTTAAAGTGACGGGTTCATTCTGCTCATTGGAATTCATCCTTGCTAAGAATCCTCGAACCGCAAACACTACGGCATCGGGTCGAACCAAGCCGTATGCCACGAAAATTTTGGATCGCTTCCATCGCGTTTCATGGGTTGCTGGCGGTACTTCTGTGGTTCATGGTGTCACGAACGGTTCCTCGCATTTCCATCGTTCTTTCAGCAACATCAGCAGCTTCAGCAGCTTCTAGCCAAAGTGCCGCGCTCAAGTTGGGCCAAAACAGACTGACCACAGAAGCACCTTGGGGCAATGATCCCACCGTTGGCACGGACGTTGAGAAAGTCCAGATCGACGCCAAACTGAATCAAGACTTAGACACCGAAATTCTAACGGATTTTAACGTATCACAATTTGAACCAAATTCAGTCGAGTTTTTTGGTTCGCGTGCCTACGGAAATCAATTTGTTTTTGTATTGGATATTTCTTACAGCATGAGAGCCCGTAACGGTGGGCGATATGCACGAGCAGCGGAGGAATTGGTACGAGCAGTCGCCCAGCTCCGCCCCGATCAGCAGTATTGTGTGTTTTTGTTTTCTTGGTACACCCAAGAGATGTTCTATAACCGGCGAGCTGGATACACCAAGGCCGGTGGAGATCATGCTCAAAAACTAAGAACATGGCTGGGTCAAATCCGTTTAGATGCAGGTACCGATCCGAGGAGAGCTTTGTCTTTAGCACTGCAAATGAAGCCAGACGCTGTCTACTTGCTATCGGATGGACATTTCAATCAGCCTGTTTCTCCTAACTCAGAAACAGGCTGGTTTGATGCCGATGGAGTGAGATCCTTCGAAAGTGTTCTACAAGGCGTAGAGCAACGTTTTGACCGTACGCCGATCCATTCGATTGCGTTTGAAAACCCGTTCACCGTTAACACAATGTGCACGATTGCTGAAAAGACCGGGGGACATTTTCGATACGTTCAAACTGGTTCGCTTGAACCTGCTAATTTGGATCAATTGTCCACTGCGCTCCGCCAACTTGAGCGACAATTCGGTAGCGAACCTGGCGGGCAAGCTGAATATACAGCGAGAATGACTTACGCTCGCGAGCTGATTAGCAGTGGTGAATTAGTAGCGGCCGAGTACGTTCTGCGGCCGATTCCTAAGGGAGAGAAATCACCACAGGGAAATCGTGCCTTGTTACAACAAATGACCGACATCTTGGCGTCGGAACTGAAAGGAATTCGGATCGAAGATTTTGATGTGCCGGGCGATATCTTTAATACGGTCAGCGATCAGTAAGAGATCCTTACCTAATCTGTGAATCAAGGGATAAGAACCAAAGAAGGGAAGGGAATCCGGGGAATGTCTGAAGCACTGCAACGGGCTGGCTCGATTGAGGCCTACTTTGACGTACTCGATCAATGGCTCGATTGGGAAGCTGAGGCGGAACGTGAACGTATGGCACGGCGACGAGCCATGCGAGCAGCTAAAGATGTCGAACGTACCGGCGAAGCCTTAGTGAATTTGAAACTGGTCGATCATCAAACGGGATTGGCTGGAAGGTTCTTATTGGACTTCGTCAAGACTGACCAGGATGGTCTGCCAGTCAATCGACTGAAGGTAGGATCGCCCGTGGTAATTACTGATCAAAACAACCTGAAGGATCGAGGTGTGGCTGGCGTCGTGAGTCGTCGTAAACGCGACTTGATACAAGTGGCGACTGATGCCTGGCCAGATGCCAAACGCTTTCGAATCGATTTGTCCCCAGATGAAACGACTCGCCGTCGCCAAATGGCTGCGATGGCTCGAGCACGCGTCGCCAAAGGTCGGTCACAAAAACTAAGAGATCTATTGTTGGGAAAGCGGCCACCGCGATTTGATCCACCGCAAGACTTGACCATGGTATCCAACCTGAATCAGCCTCAAATCGAGGCGGTTCAATTTGTTATGTCTGCGCCTGACATTGCTGTGGTCCATGGTCCTCCGGGTACAGGCAAAACCACGACTTTGGCTGAAATCATCTTTCAAGCGGTTGCGCAAGGTGATCGTGTCTTGGCATGTGCGCCAAGTAACACAGCCGTTGACAATCTGCTCGAAAAACTGGTTGCCGCTGATCCAATCGATTCTGGAGCCGTGATCCGTATCGGACATCCTGCACGTGTTTTCGAAGCTCTGCGAGGACACACGCTCGATGAAGTGGTCGACAACGATCCATCGGCAGAAGTGATCCGCGATATGCGACGGGAAGTGCAAGAGTTGATCCGTACTGCATCAAAGGGATTTCGGGGACGTGACTCACGGCGACGCCGTGGTGAGTTGTTTGCTGAGGCTGGCAAATTGAGAGGGCAAATCCGATCACTCGAAAAATCTGTCTTGCGAAATGTACTGGATGGAGCCGACGTCATCTGCACGACGACGACCATCGATGACGACCTGTTGGCGGACCGAGAATTTGATTTGGTCGTCATCGATGAAGCTTGTCAATGTACGTTGCCTGGGATTTGGCAAGCTGTGCTGCGAGCTGATCGAATCGTCTTCGCTGGCGATCATTGCCAACTTCCTCCCACTGTGCTGAGCGACCAAGCCGCGGCAGAAGGAATGCGAGAATCTATGATGCAACATCTGGTGGAGCGTGAAGGCGAGTCTGTTTTTCGCCGGTTGACGGTCCAGTATCGGATGCACGAGAGAATTATGGAATTTTCGTCTGACACCTTCTACGATCATTCATTGATCGCTGACGATTCGGTCAACGGACATTTGTTGTGTGATCTTCCACAAGTGTCCAATGAACAATGGACAAATTCTCCACTTCATTTCATCGATACCGCGGGAGCCGAATACCAGGAAGAAATTGAGCCCGATGGAGAAAGTAAGCTCAATCGAAAAGAGGCTGATTTGATCATCCAAATTGTTACCCAAATGATTGCTTCGGGTGTACAGCCGACCGACATCGGAGTGATTGCACCCTATGCCGCACAAGTCAGACTGTTGCGCCATCAGCTCGATTATCCAGGTCTCGAAATCGACACCGTAGACGGATTTCAGGGCCGTGAAAAAGAGGCGATCTTATTGACAATGGTACGCAGCAACGACCGTCAGGAGATCGGTTTTTTAGCAGACACGCGACGAACTAATGTCGCCATGACACGCGCTCGTCGATGCTTGATTATGGTCGGAGACAGCGCGACACTAGGCGGAAACGCTTTTTACGGGTCATTGTTGGAACATTTTGAACAACAGGATGCGTATCGCTCTGTTTGGGAATTTCCCACGTCGACCGCATGATCATGATTGCTAGCAACCCGATCATGAATTCGTTTACCTACGAATCAGCGACGGGCTAGATCAAGAGCCGGCCGGAAATACCGACATCAAGGGTCAAAGTCCGTGTGATCTGCTTTCCTCTCGATTTACGATCCTCTTGCATTCGACGTGCAGATGCTCGTAAAGAAAGGCAATGGAGGCTAAGTATTATGCAACCTGTCTTTGGCCAGGTTTGCCCGAACTGTGGTGGCGAGGACAACTTAATTCGTTGCCCTCGGCGATCGGATTCGGACTAGCAGTCAATTTGCTGTTGATAACTCGTTACATCTACCCCCAATGGATGGTCGGGGGGCTTGTGTCGATGGCGTTCTGGACGGGGATAATCGCTTGGATTTTCTACGTTGTTCGCAGCATTCGCGAACTGCCAAATCTGATCGCTCCTCGTGCGGTAAGCGAGCAACCCGACCAGTTCCCGGAAGCTCGAAATGCTTTCTTGGCAGGGCAATGGGCTGATGCTGAAGCACTCTTAACAGATGTGCTAGCAATTGAACCTCGCGATCCGCCTGCATTATTGTTGCTGACAGCCGTTTACCGACACACCCGCCGACTTGACGCAGCTGAAATCTTGCTGGAGGAGATTAGTCGGTTAGAAGTTGCTGACCCTTGGCGATTAGAAGTCGCCACTGAACAGAGTCGACTGCAACGAGCAATTGAGGCTCGAGAGCAAAACCGTCGCGCGGAACAAGAAAAAAACGACAAAGATTCTGCCGATCTGACAGGTGCGGACAGGCAAGCAGCTTAAACCTAGAAAAATTTGCAAAAATCACGGCTGAATTGGACAAATCGTATCACCACTGATCCGAACCAATTTGGGGGTTTTCAGCACTTCCCGCTACAAAGCTCCTATCCCCGCGATTTCCGCTAACCGATAGAATTCGTAGGACAGACGAAAGTGAGTCGCTTGGATAGGCGGTTCACAGGCCGCGGGTTGATCGAGATGGCGTGAATCAGTGTTTGTGGCGTACGGTTTGCATATAGCGATGAGATGCGAGAAGTTTCGCCAGATTGACAACCCGTTTTCGTCCCGAAGTTGCCTCAATCCGTCTGCGTCAGCACGCGAGAACTCAACAACTGAGCCCTGTTACCGGGCATAAGAGATACCAAATGTACGAACGATTTACCGACCGAGCCCGCAAAGTCATGCAGCTGGCCAATCAAGAGGCCCAGCGATTCAACCACGAGTACATCGGCACCGAACACATCCTGCTGGGCTTGGTTAAAGAGGGCAGTGGTGTAGCCGCGAACGTTTTGAAAAATCTCGAAGTCGATCTTCGCAAGATCCGACTGGAAGTCGAGAAACTGGTTCAAAGCGGTCCAGAAATGGTGACCGTTGGAAAATTGCCGCAAACGCCTCGAGCGAAAAAAGTCATCGAATACTCGATGGAAGAGGCTCGCAACCTGAATCACAGCTATGTCGGGACCGAGCACATTTTGTTGGGCCTCTTGCGAGAGCAGGAGGGCGTCGCAGCCCAAGTGCTAATGAATCTAGGTTTAAAGCTCGAGGATGTGCGAGAAGAGGTCCTCAACCTGCTCGGCCATGGTTTGGAAGGGGCCGAGGTTAGCGAGCGCGGTGGCCGTGAGAGCGAGAGCAGCGCACCCTCGGGGAAAAGCAGCAAAAGTAAGACGCCCGCCCTCGATAGCTTTGGTCGCGATCTGACCGAACTGGCGAAAAAGGGAGAGCTCGATCCCGTCATTGGCCGCGAACGAGAGATCGAGCGAGCCATTCAGATTCTTTGCCGCCGCACAAAAAACAATCCCGTTCTTCTTGGCGAAGCTGGTGTCGGAAAGACGGCCATCGTCGAAGGATTTGCTCAGCGGGTAATCGAGGGAGAAGTCCCTGAGATCCTGTCGGAAAAGCGGATTGTAGTCTTGGACCTGGCGATGATGGTCGCTGGAACGAAGTATCGCGGGCAATTTGAAGAGCGGATCAAGGCGGTCATGACTGAAGTCCGTCGCGTCAAAAATACGATCTTATTCATCGACGAACTCCACACCCTGGTCGGCGCCGGCGGTGCTGAAGGGGCAATCGATGCCGCAAATGTTTTGAAACCAGCTCTCGCACGGGGTGAAATCCAGTGCATTGGGGCGACAACTTTAGATGAGTATCGAAAGTACATCGAAAAGGACAATGCCCTGGCGAGGCGTTTCCAAGAAATCATCGTTGAGCCAACTGGTAAGAGCGAAACCATCGAGATCCTGAAGGGATTGCGAGGCCGCTACGAAGAGCATCACCGCGTCCAATTCACCGACGATGCCGTAGTTGCTGCCGTCGAGATGAGCGAGCGATACATCACGGCTCGCTGCTTACCAGATAAAGCGATCGATGTGATCGATGAAGCGGGAGCACGTGTACGACTTCGCACGATGACTCGACCGCCAGATCTCAAGGAAATCGACGAGGAAGTCGAAAAGCTCAACAAGGAAAAAGAAGACGCGGTCGCCAATCAAGATTTTGAGAAGGCAGCCAATCTTCGGGACCAAGCTGAAAAACTTCGCAAGAAGAAAGATCAGATCACCCAAGATTGGCGAGATCGCAGCCAGCAAACCGATGGCGTCGTCGATGAAGAGATCATTGCCGAAGTGGTCAGCAAGATGACCGGAATTCCGCTCACCCGACTGTCAACCGAAGACAGCCTGCGGCTGATGCAAATGGAAGAAGAACTCCACAAACGAGTTGTCAGCCAGGATGCCGCAGTCACCGCGGTCAGTAAAGCGGTTCGCCGCAGCCGAAGCGGATTAAAAGATCCACGGCGTCCAACCGGCTGTTTCATCTTTGCCGGGCCCACGGGTGTCGGTAAAACCTTACTGGCGAAGGCCCTCGCCGAATACATGTTCGGTGACTCCGACGCGCTCGTCCATATCGACATGAGCGAGTACATGGAGAAGCACAACGTCAGCCGATTGATCGGAGCGCCTCCCGGATTCGTTGGTTACGAAGAAGGTGGACAACTGACGGAAAAAATTCGCCGTCGCCCCTACGCCGTCGTCCTGTTTGACGAAATTGAGAAGGCTCATCCTGACGTCTTCAACATGATGTTGCAGGTCATGGAGGAAGGTCGTCTAACTGACTCCTTCGGCCGTAATGTCGATTTCCGGAACACGATCTTGATCATGACCACCAATGCTGGTGCCGAAGCGATCAAGAATGAGTCAGCATTCGGGTTCCAGAAACCAGACGGCGACGCCAGCTACGATTCGATGAAACAACGGGTAATGGATCAAATCGAACGCGTTTTCCGTCCTGAATTCCTGAATCGTCTGGATGATACGATCATCTTCCGCCACCTCACCAATAACGACCTCAAGGGCGTTATCGACTTCGAATTGGCAAAGGTTCGCGAAAGATTGGTCGAACGCGGTTTGAACCTGGAATTGACCGACATCGCCAAGGAATTCCTAGTCAAGCGAGGAAGCAACCTCGATTATGGTGCTCGTCCGCTCCGTCGAGCCCTGGAGCAGCGGATCGAGGATCCACTGAGCGAAGAACTGCTCCGTGGAGCTTTCGAGGGCAAGGATACCATCGTCGTTTCGGGCATTCTGGAAAACGAAGACGGTCAACGCATTGATGCGAAAGATGTCCAAACCGCCGAAGACGGAAAGATGACCGATGCTGATGGCAAGAAAGTCAAAATCGTGCGTTTGGATTTTAAAGGTGAAACACGAGGCCTACCTGCCCCCGAGGAACCGGTTAGCGTCGGGGCCAGCGAAGGGGACGAACCAAGCGGCGAAAGTAAATAACGGTTCACACTTTTGAACTTTAAAAGCCACCGAGGACAACATGGCTTCGGTGGCTTTTGGTTTTAATGGACGCTGGGTTGGATGGACTCAGCCACAATCAGGGATGGCTAGCGATCACGTGCCATCGGCATGATCACGTATCCGTAACCATCATCGGTCGTCAGTAAGGCTGGTGAGGCACCTGACTCTATTTCCAGTATGAAATTGGCTTCGTTGTCGAGCACTTTGCAGAAGTCAGCGACGTAACGATGATCCATCGTCAATACAATCGGTTCCCCGTCGTAGGCGATCGGTAAATCGATGTGAGATTCTCCAATCTCCGCCGTACTGGCTTCCAGCTTCAAAGTCCCATCGGCGAAGGTGAAGTCAATTCCGCGGCTTTCATGGTCAGTAACAATCGCGGCTTGTCGCAATGCGGCAAATAACGGTCCCACCGTCATCTCCAACTGCACTGCATTTTCACGCTGTGGAAAAACTTGCCGCCAATTCGGGTAGCGACCTTCGACTAACCTCGAATAAATCATTGCCCGTGGCGTGCGAACAAGGAGATCATTACTGCGAGCCGCCACATCCACCGATTCATCCTTATCACTCAGGGCTCGCTCGATTAGCTGAATTGCCCGAGTTGGAACGATCGTGCTGGTTCCCGATGTTTGATGGCCTCCGATCGCCTCTCCGGCTCCCTCCATGCGAGCCAAGCGTCGACCATCAGTACCGACCGCGTTGACACGAGACTCTTCCATTTCTAGCAAGACACCACCCAGTGCGAACCGACTGCTTTCCGCATCCGTTGCAAAGACCGTTCTTTTCACCATTTCGCGAAACAGCCGGGTGGGAATAACGTGGTACTTGTCTTCCTCGAAGCCAGCAACACTAGGAAACTCATCGGGATTGTTGCCGGGCAACCTAAATCGACTGTGAGAACCCTGCACACGGATTCCTGAATCGTCTGTCTCAAAAGACAGGCTCTCGTCGTTACTTTCCCTAAGGATTGCCATCGTTCGCTGCACGGGCAGCAAGGCAGTTCCCTCGGTCTCGATCTCCACACCCTCCTCCACATCCAAGCGAATACCGACTTCCATGTCAGTTGCGGTAAGTGTGATTTTGCCACCTGCTGCCGTCACCTTGACATTTTGCAGGATTTCTTTGGGTGACCGTGCAGGAGCTATGCTGGCAGCCAACGCAAACGCGTTGGTCAGTGATTCTCGTTGGCAGGTAATTTTCATGGTTACTTCAGCGAGATCCAAAGGATGAACTTTCCATTCCAATTCGCTTGGAAGGGGAGTCGCATGTTTTACCGTCTGATGAACGGCACTGCATGCCCCTTAATTCTGACAGTTCGATTGTCTGGTGTGGATCTGCTAAGAGGTAGTAATATTTATTTACCGTCGTCATCGTAATGCGATTGAAATTATCGTCGAAAACACGATATCAAAGACCCTAAAGTCCTGTTTAGTAAAGAGTTATGCAAATTCAATGGGTGTGGAATACCTGTCGCTTTAGTGTTCGGTATGCGTTGTAAAGCGTTTCTTTCTGCGACGTCTTCTGACATCATGGGGTGGGCACAGACAAACTGGTCGCCGGAATGCACCGACAATCGACACGGGAGCGACAGGTTATTCAGGTCGAAAAAAATCAAGATGTGGAGAGTTTTTCTCTGACATCATCGGCCATACGGCGTAATTCGGCGTCGTGCTCCAGCAAAGATTCCGTTTTTCGAATCGCGTGTAGCACCGTTGTATGGTCACGCCCGCCAAAATAATCACCGATCTGATGCATGCTCAATGATGTCATTTGTCGTGACAAGGTCATCGCCAATGATCGGGCTCGAACCAAATGTTGCTTTCGAGATCCGCTCCTCAAATCGGATAATTTCAGTCGGAAACGCTTTGCAACCGCTCCGGCGATCATCGCAGGAGTTAGATCTTGTGATTGCCCAACAATTTCGATCGCGCTTTGAATAGACTCTGAATTGACCGGTAAATTGCGCATTCGACGCCACAGCGATAGCTGTTTCACTGCTGCTTCCAGCGAGCGGCAAGGTAGGGCTGATTCAAGACCAGCATTTAATTCCGAGATTAGCGTTTCACTCATCTCGAGTTGGTAGTTGTCAGCCAGTTCGCGGAGAAGTTGGCGGCGGGTTTGTTCACTCGGCAGATCCAATGGGATAGTCAGGCCAGGCAATACTCGGCTGATCAATAACGGCCGCATCCCACGCACTTCAGAAGGCAGTCGTCGACACGTCAAAATGGTCGACTGGGATGCCAAACAGCGATTTTCAACGCGAAGCGCTAACTCTTCCTGGGCGGCGGGTTTGTCGGCGATCAGGTGCAAGTCATCTAAAATTAGGACATCCGGTTCGGAAAGTTGCTGCTGAAGGTGGGGTAAATCATCCGATGCAACGGCCTCCGCAAATTGTCGAGCGAAATCAACTGAGGTCTGGTACAGCACTGTAGGTGGCATTGGTTGATTCGTAGCAGCGACCCGACGGGCTGCTAAATGCATGGCGATCGCTGTCTTTCCAGATCCCGTCGGTCCCACTAACAACAGTGGGTTTCCAAGCTCAAAGACTGGAGCATCAGCAGTCGCCAAATATCCAACGAGGCGATTCTCGTCACCGCACAGGAAATAGGGCAAGGCAATTGGCCCAACCTGCAAGCCTCGCCTCCGACCTCGTAGTGGAGGACGTTCCAAGGGGAACGAAATCAGTTCCGGTCGATCGGTGACTTCGCCAGGAGCAGTTGTATTGGCGGAGCCAAGCAGAGTTGGGTGATTCGATTCAGCGGGAGGCATTGCCTAGCGAAACTGGGCTAGGGAGACGGTTTCGAGACCTTTGGCATTATAACCAGTCTCCGCGGAAAAGCGAGCAAAAACGTATCAGTTATCCACGTCTGATATTTTTCTTAAACGCTTGAAATGATTGGAGATAAGTTCGATTGAGGATTCAATTTCATCAGCGGTGGAAAACTTGGACAATCCAAATCGCAGGGCCGAGCGAACCTGTTCATCTGGGCAACCCATGGCTATTAGCACATGGCTCGGTGGACTGCTGCCGCTGCTGCACGCTGAACCGCTGCTGCACGCGATCCCCGCCAAATCGAGAGCCATCAACAGGGTTTGGCGGTCAATGCCGCAAAAGGAGAGACAGCTTGTCGTTGGTAAGCGATTCTTAGAAGCTCCTTGAACGACTAATTCAGGGTGTCGGGCGACAAGGGCGGTTTCCAATCGATCACGAAGATGTTGACACTGCCTAGCCGTTTCGGGCATTTCCTCAGTCGCTAACTCCAACGCATGGGCCATCGCAACGATCAGAGCAGTTGGTTCAGTTCCAGGCCGCGATTCGAGTTGTTGCTGGCCCCCATGAAACATCGGTTTGAGCCGAACACCTGAGTTGAGCCATAAACCGCCAATTCCCGCCGGCCCGTGAAATTTGTGGGCGGTGAAAGTCACAGCCGCTGCGCCCAGCCGTTTTAAGGAAATAGGCACTTTTCCGATGGATTGGGTTGCATCGACATGTAACGGTACACCTCGCTGTTGGCAGATTTGGGCGACCTGTTCGATTGGCTGCAGGACTCCCGTCTCATTGTTGGCGGACATCACTGTGACCAGCGAAGCGAGTTGTCCATCAGTCTCGATTGCTTGCTCCAGGGACGAGAGGCAGATCTCGCCGCCACGATTGATATCGACCCAACGAACCGTTCTTCCAGCTTTTTGTAGGGCTTCGGCGGGTTCGATTAAGCTTGGGTGTTCTAACCGACCAATGACAAGCGGGCCGTCGGGGCAAATACCGTTTACCGCCAAGTTGTTGGACTCGGTGCCGCCGCTGGTAAAGATCAAGCGAGGCCCACCTGGTTCGTCGAACTGGGTGTCGAGGCAGCGTCCGATGGTGGTTTGGGCATCCTCCACTCGATCACGAGCTGATCGTCCAAGCGAGTGCTGACTGGCGGGATTCGCTGGACCCTCGCAGAAAATCTCCATCATTGCTTTGGCGACGCGGGGATCGACCGCCGTAGTCGCGTTGTTATCGAGATAAATCGCCACGGATCGTCCCAGTTCAGTCTGCTGGTTGCTGCAAACTCTGAAGCGGTTGGTTGTCGGGGAAGTCGCTGAGTGCCTCAACGAGCAGTTCTCGGGCGAGATCCGGCTTTTTGGCTTCACGCATATCCTGGACTAGCTGGAAATAGTCTCGTTGCAGCCGTTCCTCGATAGCGGCGTTGAAATCTGCGGCCGACTGATCGTTTTGAGCGATTTCGAACAATGGCGGCATCAACACGTAAAGCTCTCGAAATGCCAGTTTCTGGATGACCGGCCAAAAAACCTTCGCATGTTGGGGATGATCCTTGCTCCAATCCCGCCAGTAATCGGAGGATCCAGTTGACAGTTCGAGTTGGTCGACGAGGAGCTGAGCATCTGCGGGCTTCGAAGCGGAGAGTCCCCAAGAGATTGACACTAAGTGCCAATCGGTGGGGGGCCCGAACGCGGTCGGGATTAGGCCAGATTGTCGCACGTAAGTGGCCGTTCTTGGTGTCGCACTGGTGCGTCTGATCGGTGTAATTTGGCTGTGAATGAGTGGGATCTCATAAAAGCTAAATTGACGTTGTTGGAAGTGAGTTGGCGAAAATTCCACGCCTTCCACGTAACCCTGCCCGCGGATAACGAAAAAGATCACTACCATCACAGCCAGACATGCGATCCCCACGAACCAGCGTTTGACCGTACGATTTTTTCTAGTCACTGATCGACGCAGAGAGTGGGGGAGTGAAACCGAGGTGGACACAGCTGCAAGGTTAAGTGATCTTTGCGAAACAATCGTAACCCTTCTGCCGCCCGGTGGCGATCAAAATGGTATGGAGAGTCGCGACGCAGATTTGCCGGCCTGAAACATTACGTTATCGATATCTTTAAGAATATTCTAAGGCATGAAGCGAAATTCGTCCCCTGCGAGAAATCCTGGTCGAGCCGAGTGGCAACGAAGCTCGACATCGGTGTTGTCGAATCGAGACCGATGGGATGGTTGTGCACCACCTCGAGAATGTTTTAACTGGGCATCGCGGCCTTACGACGTCACACGGCTGGGTCTCGGCGATCCGATTCGGAACGTACCCCAAGCCGAGGCTGATGAGGACCCAAGGCTCGCTCGAATGCGGGTCGAGGCAGTGCTGCTGTTGGCTAAAACACCGCTGAACCCGAGGAAACTTGCCCAATTGGCTCACTTGGCGGACGCCACCGAGGCCCGTACACTTGTCCGCCAACTTAACCACGTTTACGACACACTGGGACGGGCTTTGCGGGTCGAGCATGTGGCCGGTGGTTACCGACTGCTGACACGTCCAGAATTGGCCCCTTGGCTTGCTCGACTTGGGCATGTTCCGGCACCGCTAAGATTATCAACACCCACGCTGGAAACATTGGCGGTAATCGCCTACCGTCAGCCCGTTTCAAGAGCCAATGCCGAGGCGATTCGTGGCGTGGCCTGTGGCGAATTGTTACGTCAGCTGATGGAAAGAGAATTGATTCGAATTGTCGGTCGTGGCGAAGAGTTAGGGCGTCCCTATCTTTACGGCACCACCAAACGTTTCTTACAACTCTTCGGATTGCCGAATGTAGATGCTTTGCCTTCGATCCAGTGGCAAACTCTACGAGAAGATCCGATTCCCGAAGATTCTGTTTCAACCCTTGATGATTTATCGACATCCACGAAGGAGCCTGTCGTGAGCACGACCGTCGCGCCAGTTCTCGCAGAGACTGATTTTGAAGTGCAAGGTGCTATCGAGTGCGTTGCAACGCCAACCCATGCGCCCACTGACGCTAGTCAGCCAGCAGCCATCGATGATGACGACTTCTACGACGAAGACGACGACGACGCTGAAGAAGGAAGCGACTGGGAAGATGATGATTGGGACGACGACGACCCAGATGAACTCGACGATGATGACGATGATGAGGTCGCCAGCAAAGACGACGACGATCTAGAAGAAGAAGACTGGAAAGAAGTCGATGACGACGAGGATGGAGACGACGACTGGGAAGACGACGATGACAAGCTCGACGACGACGACGACGACGACGACTGGGACGATGACGAGCTCGACGATGATGACGACGAGGCTTGGGATTGATAAATCCCGTTCAATCCTCGCCTAATTGAAATAGCTGTCGGAGTGCTTCGACCAAACCACGTTTGTGCCCATCTGCGGCATCGTCACGAAGTGAAGACAGCGGCGGGTGCAGTAGCTTATTAATCAATCGGTCGAAAGACTTTTCGATTTCTTTTCTAGCCACTTGATCGCCGTTGGCTAGCTGCAACTTGTTGATCAAACGATCCAGTTCGTCACTCTTGATTTCTTGAGCCTGATCGCGCAGTCGGCGGATCACTGGCCCAGTGGCCCGGTGATTGATCGCCTGCAGGAATCGCTCCGTCTCCTCTGTAATAATCTGTTTTGCCTTTGGCCATTCTTTTTTCCGCTCACGGCGATTCCGCTCACAGGCCGTTTGCAAATCGTCTATCCCGTACAAGTAGACGCTGGGTAGATCACCGATTGATGCCTCAAAATCACGCGGCACAGCTAGATCTAGAATCAACAACTCTCGGTTTCGACGTTTGAGTTGCAAAGGGCGGAAAGTCGCTTCTGTCAAAATGGGCTCTGCGGCAGAGGTAGTCCCGATGATTAAATCAGCGTCGACGATCTGGTCAGTGAGCGTTTCCCATGGAGCGGATTCAGCACCGAATGCAGTTGCCAGGGCAACGGCTCGTTCGTAAGTTCGGTTCAAAACACAAAGATCACTCGCACCCGCTTGTTTTAGGTATCGAAGCGTTTCTTCTCCCATCTCGCCGGCGCCGCACAATACGACCCGCTTATTGCTTAGCGTGTCAAACACTTCCGCCGCGACTTCTCCAACCGCCACACTAGGAACGCTGACTCGACGTCGGTGAATTGAGGTCTCGTGTTGAACACGTTTGGCAGCGCGATTGGCAGCCTGGAAAACGCTGTGGGTGAGTGGTCCTGCTGCTCCGCTGTTGCAAGCTAGGTCATACGCCTGTTTTACCTGCGACAAAATCTGGGCTTCCCCCACGACCATGCTGTCCAGACTTGCCGCGACGGTGAAAAGATGTTCGACGGCGTCCGATCCGACCCGATAAATCATCTGTTCTAAAACTTCATCAGGACGCAGTTGTTGTTGGTCTGCCAGAAAGCCGACCACCGCATCTTGGTCGACATGGAAATCATTCCCACCGGTGGCGTACAACTCGACGCGGTTGCATGTACTCAGGAGCACAAGTTCAGCTGAAGGGTACCTTTCGCGAAAGGTAACCAAGGCCGCGTTGACCTCGTCTGTGGAGAACGAGATCTTTTCTCGAAATTCCACTGCTGCGTCATGATGGCTGCATCCGATCATTTGCAGTTTCATTCGTTTGCCCCCTGGATTGTGGGCAGCCGTTTGGCCGACATTGAACCGATCGCGTAGTTGTTAGATAGATTTGCCGTCTCGTAAAGGTTACGTGAGAGCAGTGCCACTTCAGTTTTTGATGGGGTGAGGAGCTTCGACTGTTCATTTGGGTTTTGACCATGTGGCGCGGTCAACACACCGATCATTGCCAGAATCAAAAATCCGAGACTTGCGAGTGTTAAATAAACCGCTTTTCGACCGTGGCTGGCTGGTTCATAAAAGTAATCCAAACAGGTTGCACCGCAGAGCCACAACAGCAAAAGTAACGAGAAGAGAACTCCGCGATCTGACAGCCCGACCTGTCCCCACTGGTTCAGATTCATGACGACTCCTGCCAGCAAGCCAAGGCCAACAGCAGATGTGCTAATAATCAAACATCTACGATTTAACCTACCCAGCGATTCCAAGGTTGGCAGACGAAACGCCGAACCTGCTCTTTTTTTCTTCAGCCGACGGGATTGGACCAGATACATCACACCCGCGATGAACCCAGTCAATACGGCACCCGAGCCGATCATCATCGCCAAGGCGTGCACACGACGCCAAACCTCCACGGCTTCGTTACGTGAGAAGGGTGCGAGGTCGGACACCGCGATAGCGAATCCAATCATTGCCAAAACGGCTGGTAGGAAAAAAAAGCTGACGATTGTGTCGGGCCGCCGCAGATATGCAACGAAGAAACAAACGGCTAATCCCAACGCGACGAGCAACGACCAGTCCGACCACGTTGCCCAGAGTCCCACTTCGGTTTCGCTGCCCTGAATTTCACCGGCAGTGGCCTGCAGCAAGAGGTAACAAACATGGGTAAAAAGTCCCAACACCATCATTACAACGACCAGCAAGCCGCGGCCTGGAATACGTCCGGCCAACCGCAACAACTCCAACACCAAAACTACCAAGTAGTTGGTGAAAAAGCAGGCGATGGAGATTTCGCGGAGGATGGCCAGCATGAATGTGTGGGGGAGAGTGTTTTGAAACTCAATCAGAGCAGGCTATGAGCTCAAACACCCATCGCTCTTACTCGCATGTGGAAGTTGCGATGTATGAGTATGGTCACCAGTTCTGGTTTGGGCGCCTGCTCTGATGTAGCCGTCGATAATGGCTTGGTCCTATGTCTGTCCGTCTCATGTAGGAGACCAACCGCTTCAAGCACTCAGACGTCTGTCCAGAGCGTTGTACGCCGTAGTTGAACGACCCGCTCGCTACCCTTAATCGTACACCGTCTTCAAAAAATGTCAGCGCAAACGTCCTATTCGCCAAGGCGAATTGAGCCAATATCGCGTCTCCATATGACCTCGGTGATCGATACGAATTCGGATCGCGCCGCTTGTGATGGTTAGGTGGACATTCGACCCAGTCGTTCGGAGCATCTCCACGACTTCCGGGCGACGAGAACGACGGCCACCGCTGACTACCGTCTCTCTTGGTCTTGCCCAATGAACAACTGCGCGAGCATCGACCGTCAAACTGCCGTGGTGCGGGGCCATCAACAATCCGCCGACCGCTGGCCGTGGTTGGTTGATCAGATACGCGATTCCCGGCTCCTCCAAATCGCCTGGCAAGATAAGTGATCGGCCCGCTGCATCCATCCGAATCACGAGGCTATTCGCGTTGTCACTCCCCGCAATTCGTTCGGCTGGCGGATGCAGAATGTCAAGACGCTTGTCGCCGCATCGCATCGACATGCCTGCTGACAGTTCACGAACCGGCACTTCTGCCCTGTCAATCGCTTGGGTGATTGCTTCTAGAGCTGGTTCGTCTTCCTGCAGCATGCCAGGCGGCGTCAAGATCTCGTCAATCGTAAATCGACGTAGCAATCCCGGTAACGCATTGAAATGATCGGCGTCCGCATGCGATAGGAAAACGCCGCGCAGGTGTGTGACCCCCAATGACCAAAGGGTCGAATCAATCCCTCGACTACTGTGGTGATCATTTCCCAGCCGACCGCAGTCGTAAAGCCAAACGTCATTTGGCGAAAGACGAATTACCACACTCGTGCCATGACCGACATCCACAAACGTTGTTTCCAACGTTCCCTTGTCCAAAGGCGTTGGCTGTATCGCCAGCAGGACAGCGGAGGTGACCCAAGACACGATCCATGCATACCGTAACGTCGAGGTAAGGTCACTTACGCGAAGCAAGAAAGACCCTGCAATGATCACGTAGAATCCAGCGACCCACCAGCCCGGTGGTGATGGTAGCCAAAAATGACTGCAGGGTATTTGTGCAGAGATCTCAACGATCCAACGAATGGCCAATAAAGAGATATGACAAGTAAAACCAAAGCAAGTTGCTAATGGCCACCAAACCCATCCTGCAATGATCAATGCAATGCCTGACGCAAGGGCGACAAATAACAAAGGGGCCAGCAGAACATTACTGACGACGCTAATCAGTGGAATGACGTGAAAGTGATACCAAACAAGTGGCAAGCTGATTACGGCAACGCAACCACTCAGCCAAATCAGTTTTATAACTCGACCGAATAAAGCACCGGTCACACGTCGCAATCTTGATTGCTCGGCATCCACGAGTGCCGCCAGTTGCCGTTCACGTTCAAGCGTCTGTTGCACGGCGGTTGTTTGTGCAGAGTCTCGCTGTCCACAAATTAACAGCGTTGTTACCGCCAAAAAAGACAAATGCACACCCACGCTGAACACCAGTTCGGGATTGAATAGCGTTAACAAGATCGCCGCTAGTGATAGGGTGTTAAGTGGCTGAATCGGACGCCGCATCCAGTTCGCCAGCAACAGAAATACGACCAGTACAGCTGCGCGGAGTACGGGCGGTCGAGCACCTGTGATTGCGGTGTAAAGCATACACACCATCAGCACGGTCAAAAGTTTTGGCGTTGCCGGTAACCGCAGCAAAATGGTGATCCAATGCGTGAGCAATACAACGATCGCCAAATGCAAACCGCTGACCGATAGCAAATGAGCGGTCCCAGTGACCAAAAGCAGATCTCGTGTCGCGTTGTCAACGAGATCACGTTGTCCAACGACCAAAGCGACCGCCAGCGGACCTGTTTGTGGACCGTTCGCGAGAAGCAGCTGATTTCGGCCATGAGTCGCTAGCATCGCCACCATTCGACGGAGAAACGCTTGCTCACGATCCAGCAACTGCACGTGATCGATCGAGGCAACATCTAACTGAGCATGAATGTTGCGTCGACGATCCACCTTTCGTAGATCGACCGTGCCCGGATTCGAAGCCGCACTCGGTCGACTCAATGTTCCAAACAGGCGAACAGAGTCTCCGGTGGCAATCTGGTCATCACGACCGTTGATCGCCACACGCAGGTGGCCATCACAGGCCTGAAAGTCTTGACCAACACGAATTTGACTCAATTTCAATCTGACGAGTGTTTGCCAAGGATCCCGGCCGTGGCGGTGTGAGAAGGCGTTCCGCCGAAGGGAGTTCGGCTGTTCTATGATCCCTTCGACGACAACCGGCTGCGGGGCATCCGACAGTAGTGACAGGATGGCAGCATTGTCATAGCGCAAGTCAGAGAGTCGTTGCGCGGTGCCGCCGACTGCCACAAATAGCAACCCAAGCATCGCGCGGGTCAGCCAGTTTGCCGGCGGTCGGTCAACGGACCTCACAATTCCCAGCCTTAGTCCCAAGCCGAGCCCCAGCCCAATGCCTAAGACTGCCCAGGCGATGAACCAAAGTTCAGAGCTCAGCGGTCCACAGCAAACTACCGCATCGATCAGAACGCCCGTGATGCAAGCTGCCGCGACGGGAGCCAGCGGACTACGCAACCACAACACGTCCATTGACTGGGTGATCCAGCGGATCCCCGTCCTACGAGAATTTTGTGCCCCTAACAACGCGTTCCTTTTCCTCAACTCGGGTATCTTGAGTGTTGTCGTGCTCGACGCGACTCGATCGATATGCCACCGCCCTTGCAGAAGGATGAACCAGTGAATCTACAAAGTTTTCGCCTGCCGATGTCACTGCTGACTGCCTTGGCTTGCTTTGGAATACCCCATTATTTGCTAGCACAGGACAATTCGCCGACCGTTCGGCCCGTCGCAATGAAGTACCCCACCACTGAAAAAGTTGATGTTGTCGATGACTACCAAGGCCGCAAGGTTGCGGATCCCTACCGATGGCTGGAAGACACCGAGAGTGAACAAACAGCAGCCTGGATCGAGGCGCAGAACGAGGTGACGCAAGCATTCTTGCAGTCGATTCCCGAACGGAAAGCAATGCATAAGCAATTGGAACGTTTGTGGAATTATGAGCGTTATGGAATGCCAAGCCACAAAGGAAAAAATTACTTTTACACGCATAACGACGGATTGCAGAACCAAAGTGTGCTCTACAAGGCAAAATCGCTGGACGCGGCACGAACTGTCTTGCTTGACCCAAATCAATTGAGCGAGGACGGGACGGTAGCCTTGGCGGGAACAGCAGTCAGTAAAGATGGCCGATTACTCGCCTACGGAATTGCTGATGGGGGTAGCGATTGGCGGACTTGGAAGATCCGCGATGTGGGGACAGGAAAAGATCTCCCCGATGTCGTCGAGTGGGTCAAGTTCAGTGGGATTGCTTGGAAACCAGATGGCAGCGGATTTTTTTACGGGCGTTATGCCGAGCCCCAAGAAGGTGAGGAATTGACTGGGACGAATGAAAATCAGCGTCTGTATTTTCATCGTGTGGGCACACCACAAAGCGAAGATCAGTTGATTCTCGAACGTCCCGATCATCCAAAGTGGGGATTCTCACCAATCGTGACCGACGATGGTCGTTACTTGGTGGTTCAAACTTGGAAGGGCAGCGAGCCGAAGGCACAAATCTTCATTAAAGACTTACGGGATTCGGAATCGGATGTTATCCCGTTGATCACTGGATTCGACGCTGAATATGAGTGGGTCGCGTCGGTGGATGACACGTTGTACTTCGTGACCGATAACGCAGCTCCCAAGCGTCGTTTGATTGCCGTGAAGGCGGGAACTGAAAACCGCGATCTGTGGCGCGAGGTCATTGCCGAGACTAAGGACGTCCTTGAGTCCATCAGCCTGTTCGGTGAGACGTTTTACGCCAGTTGGTTAAAAGATGCACGAGCCAAGGTCACTCGCCACGAGATCAATGGTGAATTGCAGGACGAGTTAGTCCTTCCAGGTGTTGGCACCGTGAGCGGATTTGGTGGGCGGCAAGACGCGAGTGAAACCTTCTTTTCATTTTCCAATTATGTGACCCCGACGTCGATCTATCGGATTGATCTCGCCAACGGTGAATTCGCCTTGTGGCGACAACCCGAGATCGATTTAGACATTGACCAATTCGTCACGGAGCAGCTGTTTTGCGAGAGTGCCGATGGAACGAAAATTCCGATCATCGTAACTCGTCGGCGTGATTCAAAGTTGGATGGTTCCAATAAGACACTGTTGTACGGGTATGGTGGTTTTAATATTTCGATCACACCGGGGTTTTCTCCCGCAACCGCTGCCTGGGTTGCCAATGGCGGCGTTTACGCGGTGGCCAATCTACGAGGCGGTGGCGAATACGGTCGTGAGTGGCATGAGGCTGGCATGCGATTGCAGAAGCAGAATGTGTTCAATGATTGCATTGCTGCCGCAGAGTATTTGATCGAGAAAAATTACACGCGACCATCCCGATTAGCGTTGCAAGGGAGAAGCAATGGTGGCCTATTGGTCGGTGCAGTGATGACACAGCGTCCTGACTTGTTCGGTGCTTGCCTGCCTGCGGTCGGTGTGATGGACATGCTTCGTTATCACAAATTCACCATCGGTTGGGCTTGGGCGACCGAGTATGGCAGCAGTGATGAAGAGGATCAGATTGACAATTTGCTCTCTTACTCACCTTTGCACAATCTGAAAGCTGGGACATGCTATCCGGCTACCCTGGTGACCACTGCGGATCGAGATGATCGTGTGGTGCCGGGTCATAGTTTCAAATTTGCTGCGGCGTTGCAGGCGGCGCAAGGATGTGAAAACCCAACACTGATTCGGATCGAAACTCGCGCCGGTCATGGGGCGGGAACGCCCGTCAGTAAAAGGATCGATGAGTATGCCGATTTGTGGGCTTTTCTGATTGCTAACTTGAACTGACAGGGCTTTCTTTCGGAAGGGCGGAGAGGGTCCTTGGAGTGGAATGGAGGCAGCTACCGAAATGGTTGGCACGAAATGGTGCTAGCCGCCGTTCCTTCTCATTATCAAAGCGTTACCGAGACCGGTGGCACGCACCATTTCGCTCTGATGGAAACTTGACAAATTCTTCGGGACTTATTGCGGTATGTTGATTCAAGAACCAGGGCAATCGCCGTACGATTTGCGTTTTGAGCTGCTCGGTTTTCCAGTCCGTGTGGCTTGGTCGTTTTGGGCCACTGCTTTGTTATTTGGATACGGCTTGGTCCAAAATCTCGACAACATGCTCGCCGTGCTCAGCCCAGGGGTCCTTCCGCTATGGTTGCTATGGACCGTGTGTCTTTTCGTCTCGATTTTGATTCATGAACTCGGGCATGCCTTGGCATTTCGACAGAATGGGATTCGAGCCTCAATCGTCCTTTACTATCTTGGCGGGTTGGCGATTCCGACGAGCTCGTTTTCGTCGAGTCGTGGATCAGGTGGATTGAATCCCAAGCAAGATATTTGGGTCTCCTTCGCCGGCCCATTGGCTCAATTATTGTCAGCGGCGGTCCTTGGTGGTGTCGTCGTTTCGATGGGCTATCGGTTGACGGTGCTCGAATGGATGCCTGGACCCTTTGCAAGTATCCCTGGGACTTTGGAAGGCAAAGAATTAGCGCTTGATTCTCCTGGACTCTTTGCCTTGGTGACGTTCTATATGTTCCCCAGCGTCTTGTGGGCCTTGTTGAATTTAATTCCCGTTTGGCCGCTCGATGGCGGCCATATTATGAGATCCATTATTTTATTGGGTGGTGGAAATATTGTTCAAGCTTTGTGGGTCAGTGTGATCGTAGCGGGCTTCATGGCGTTCTACGGATTCACCAACGGGCAGCAGTTCTTAGGCATCATGTTTCTGGTGCTTGGTGTGTCGAGCTACCAAGCGGTCGAACAGATCAACGGATCACGATACGGATAGCGAATCGGGCAGTGGTGGGTAGCGAAAAATTTGTTGAAGCATTGGAAAAAACGTGGATTCTGCAACGTTTCGACACTTTAAAAACCGCCACACATCAACTTTTTTCATTGTGTTCGAGGTGAAAATTAAGCGCGCACGATAATGCTTTTTTGTCTCGCTACGCCCTTCAAAATTTTGCTGTTGAAAAGCGATGTGCACAAAGAAAAAGACCGCTTCGCGCGCAATTTGGATGTGCATCTGCGGCGCGAATGGACAGATTCAAGACGATATCGGCTTTCGCATATCAAAAATTTTTTTCCACGCAAGCACTTTTTTTTGGAAAAAGATGTTGCGGAATCTGTAGAAGCGCGTAAAGTTAGCCGCAGTTTTTTACGGTTGAGAGGCGAAGTACGGATAGATGTTGGACATCAAAGCTTCAAGACTCAATCACAACGACGGTTGGCGAGCCGTGGCCGGTGGCTTCTAAAGCGTCGCTTTAAAAGTCACGAGGACTCGCCAGCGTTTCCTTTCTCAGCGGAGGAAAAACGTGGCCAAGAAGAAAGCAAAAAAGAAGGCGACTAAGAAGAAGGCTACTAAGAAGCGTTCGACTAAGAAGAAGGCTACTAAGAAGCGTTCGACTAAGAAGAAAGCTACTAAGAAGCGTTCGACTAAGAAAAAAGCCGTCAAAAAGAAAGCAACCAAGAAAAAGGCTGCTAAGAAGAAAGCAACCAAAAAGAAGGCTACTAAGAAGCGTTCGACTAAGAAAAAAGCCGCTAAGAAGCGTCGCTAGGTTGCCAACCGTTTGGTCTTTCGAGACCGAATTGAGAAACAAAAAGCCGTATTGGGGATTCGTCCTCAGTGCGGCTTTTTTTATCCAAACGTCCCCAAGCCCCGCCTGCAGGATTCGCTCGGAGGCTGCTCTGCGAGATCTGCGAACTCTGCGAACGCAATTAATTACTTTTCGAGGTTGCGACTTCGCAAATCCGCCAGCGACCGAGTGCGATCACTCGCCCGTCGGTTCGGCCGGTCCCTTCAATTGGCTGGCAAGTCGTGAGGGGCGAACCAAAAATGGATGGGTGGCAAGAAAACGCCCCTGGAGACGCTCTGCCGCCGGTTGGACGATCCAGTGCTGACAATACCACTTAGTAGGTAGAGGCAGAGCAATTCTGTTTACGTCGATTTTCATAGGCGATTCAGAGATCGCTGTTTATCGCGGGACCGCCCTCTGTTACTTCATTAAAACCAGTCGTTTAGAGGGTTGGTAAGGACGCTTTAGGTGGACTGGCGGATGCCTTGGCGGCCAAATTTCGTACCAAAGCTTGGGTCACCGCATCGATAGGTGCTCTCGCCGCGGCATCCGATTCGATGACTTCGGCTAACCGTCCTTCATCGCCCGCAGTGCGAAGTGCGATCTCGATTGGCAGTGCGCCCAAGAATGGTACCGTTAGCTCTTCGGCTTTTTCACGTGCCCCGCCACGTCCAAAAATGTCATAGATCTTATTGTTATCAGGACAGCGGAAACCGCTCATGTTCTCAACCATTCCGAGGACCGGAATGTTCACTTTACGAAACATGCTGATTGCTTTAATCGCGTCAAGGAGAGCGACCTCTTGCGGCGTGCAGACAACGACTGCCCCTGCCAGCGGCAGTGCTTGAGAAAGCGTGAGTGCCACGTCACCGGTTCCTGGTGGCATGTCAATGATCAGATAATCAAGTTCGCCCCACTCTGTTTCACCCAGGAACTGGTTGATCGAACCGTGCAGCATAGGTCCGCGCCAAATCACGGCTTGGTCCGGTTCCACCAAAAAACCCATCGACATCACGGGCATATCCTCACCAAGTTTGATCGGTTCGATCCGCTTGGCTGCAGAGACCGAGGGGCGTCCGGAAAGTCCGAGCAAGTGAGGAATGCTGGGACCGTAGACATCAGCATCCATCAATCCAACTTTGGCACCGAAACGTCGCAAAGTGAGAGCGATTGAGGCGGCGACGGTGCTTTTCCCAACACCGCCCTTACCGCTGCCAACCGCGATCACACTTTTGGCCCGCAACCCAATTTGACCGATTCTTGCCGGTGGTCGTTCGTGAATCACGAAATTCAATTTTACTTGGCTACCCGGTACGGCAGCGACGATCCGAGATTCGATTGCCTCGGCAACATCCTCACGGATCGGCATTGAATGCGTGGTCAGCGCGATCGTGACGATGACGGAGGAATCATCGACCGAAACCTCCTTGACTTGGCCCATCGAGCGAAGGGGTCGACCGGTTTCGGGGTCAGGATATTCGCCGACAATCTTTTCAATGGTTTCGATGTTCTGAGTGCTCATGATTCAGCGTTTTTTCTAAAGTCAGTGCTTGGCAGGATGGCTGGTATTGAACGACTGGAATGCGGGAAAAAATTGTCGAATCCGAACTCGCATCGCGGCAGGTAATCAGTCTACGGGTTGTGCGGCAGATGCGAAGTGGCCCTCAATCAGCGGCCGAATCTTCGGCAACTGTTCGGGTTGCTGAAGCAACACGGCGACCGGAAATTCGGCCAGCAGCAATCGCTCGCGAACCGACAGACCGCCATCAGCTACCAGTTGCAGGGCGAGAGGGAAACTCTCGTTCGTTTTGATGAACTGATGTGCAGATTCTCGTAGCGAACTTGGTTCGACCTCCCAAAGTACGACGGCGGGAAGGCCTGGGATCAGAGCATCGGCGATCGAAGAGGTATCTGAATCCACCACATCCAAAACAAGTGGATCGGGCGTCATGGCCGGTCCAAACCTTCGGATTGCGCGGTGCCAGCGTTGGTCACGTTCGCAGACAGCCCAAAGCCGAATATCAGCATCCAGCATTTTGCATCACTCTCGAAAACGTTTAGATTCGGTATTCACAGGCTTCAATCTGCCTTTGATGGATCGATTCGTCTGAGCAAGCGAGCGCGACTGATGCCGAGTCGACGAGCGGCTTCGGCGCGATTTCCATTCGTCGCTTCCAGTGCCTGTTGAATCATTCGCAACTCGAATCGACTCAAGGCATCATCCAGCGAGATATTAAGGCGTTTTGCGGCGACCGAGCCAGATCCAGGACGGTAGGACCGAATTGCTAAGGGCAACTGTTCGATTCCGATGGTTTCACTGCGCGACGTGCGGATTGCGTGTCGGATTGCTTCCTCAAGTTCCTGGTAGTCTTCGGGCCAAGGATAAATGACGAAGGCATCAAGGGCTGCGCGGCTGAAGCGTTCCGCAGTGCCTTCTCCAAGAGCTCGCCGTCTATCCAGAATAGCGGCTGCCAACAATGGTAAGTCCTCAACTCGTTCTGACAAAGGCTCGATGGTCACGGTCAAGGCTGTCAGAATTTCCCACAAATCAACGCTGATACCCTCGGGGGAGATATCATCAACAATAAGTGAAGATGCCACGTCGCTTTTGGCATTGTCAGTTTCAGACAGAACAGCGGGTTGTCTGCTGCAGAGTCCGATCATTCGCAATCGACCACCGAATGTTTGCCAGATCTCGACAAGTCTTCGTTGTGCTTCTGGTGGTGTCTCGTCCAAGCCACGCACCAAAGCGGTTGCCAATGATTGTGGTGACTCGGTGAGTGGATGAATGATCGGCGCCAGGACGGCGTCAAGCAATTCTGGATCCATTAAAGACCCATCTACCGCAATGAGAGGCTCGTTGGCTGACGAGGCGTGGTGGATGTTTCTGGCGATGGACTCGCTACCGCATCCACGCGGTCCGCAAAGACAAAAGTCGATGCGAGTTGAGCTCGCTACCCGGAGTCTTCGGCGAAGCCTTCGGACGGCCGGTGATTGCCCAGCAGTGGCGAGGTTTGTGAACTCCGAATGTTTTTTTCGCCAACTGTCGAGCTGGCTCCGTAACGCAACGGCATCACGTATTTCCTGATCGATGACTCGATCATCGAACGTCCCGCCGACGGCGATCGTGATTGCTTTATCGTGATCTCCGGCCCGGGTGAATCGGACTTCGATGGCTTCGGGACGAATCTCACCAATCGCTGGAGGCTGAATCCGTAGGGAAGCGGTTCCGCGCTTGGACAGCCCAGTGGGTGGTGACAGTGCAGCGGCAAGCCGATCATACGGTTCGTCTGAAACCGGTGATCCGGCAACGCACCGTCGATTCAACAACAGCTCCAAATCGACGCCCAACCAATCCGCGCACCCAGAAGACAGGTAAACCAAGTCTCCTTGAGGTCCGATTACGTACAGCGGGCTGCCCGATGCCTCGAGTAGCCGCAGGAACGGTCGGGTTTGGGTGCCGCTTGCCATCGACGGATTTCCTGGCCGATTTTCTGTCAATCACAACCGAATTCTAGCCCAGCCCTGCAGAGATCGTGCTAGGGCGGGTTGCGGTTAGGCGCAGAAGCGGCCAATCCCCTCTCAGCGTCGGCCTAAAACACGTCCAGCATGAAATGGTGGCCGGAGTGGAATCGGCGTGGGCTTGGGTAGTAGTTGTGCCACTGCTTGTTGTAGACCGGAATCCGCATTTCCGACGGATATCGGTGATACATACTGTCGCTGCTGCGAAAGTATTCTTGCCCCCAGAAGTTCTGGGGATAGTAGACGTACGGATAGTGGTAAAACCGGTTCCAATCACGGGAATCGGCTTGCCCACCCCAAGCCCGGCCATAGGCTCGTTGGTCCGCCGAAGCCTGGTCGGAAATAGCGACGTAGCTGCAGGACAGCACGGCGGCAACTAAAAGATGACGAAGCATCACAGCGTCCCCCCTCGAGACGAACGATGGACTGCCCACGGGAGCAGCAAATCGTGTAAAGGTATGCCAAATTCTGGGTCGTTGCTGGATCTGGGGGGTTGCCTGCACACGTCTAAACCGCGCGCAGCAATCGACCGCAGAGCCTGCGTACCGTCACTATCGGCACATTCCAGACCATCGGTTGAGTCGTTCAGGGTGGGATTTTGCCGTGAAAATGACAAATGCCTCCAAATGACTTCTCCGCAATCTCTTCTCACCGGTGGTCTGGGCCACCTATGATTAAGGATTGGTGGTCTGCCGCCTCGCCGGGTAGACTCGGGGAAACCCCAGGGGGGAAATCATCCGATTTCGATCGCGAATCCGCCCTGAACACTTTTTAATCACCCTTCAAACATCGGTAGTTCAGATGCGGATTTTCCGTCGCCGACCGTTCAATGTTTTGATACTCACGCTCGTCACCGCAGCAATGTTGGTCCCCGATCGAGTGATGGCCTGCCCATTCTGCAACGCGGTTTCTCAAACGCTACGGCAAGAAATGGCTGCTATGGATGCAGTTGTGATCGCCACTGCGATCCAAAGCGATTCTGATCGAGATAAAGAATCTGGCGCCGTGCTGATGAAAGTCGAAACCGTGCTCAAGGGCGGAGAACTGGTCCGTGCTGGCCAAAAGGTCAACGCGGTGTACTACGGTGATGTGACGGTCGGGCGACGATTCATGTTGTCAGGTGTCGATCCGCCTGAGATGCAGTGGTCGTGTTTACCGATCAGTGAGCGGGCCGAGAAGTATGTCTCCAATATCACGCAGCTAGAAGATGATCCGCTCGAGCGGCTTCGCTTTTATCATTTGTACCTTCAAGACAAAGAGTCGATGTTGGCGCGTGATGCGTATGATGAATTCGCAATCGCTCCTTACGACGCGGTGAAGAAACTGGGTCCCGAAATGGATCACGATCAATTGGTTGAGTGGCTCAGCGACCCTGAAATGGCAACGGATCGTAAGCGTCTGTATCTGACCATGCTGGGTGTTAGCGGCGACGAAAAAGATCTGCCGCTACTGGAAAAAATGTTACGAAGCACCCAAAAAAGTACTCGGGGTGGACTCGACGCACTCATCGCCTGCTATCTGACTTTGTCAGGAGAAAAAGGCTTAGGGCTCGTCAATGAATTGTTCTTGGCTAATAAACAGGCACCCTACGCGGATACTTATGCGGCCATCATGGCAGTTCGTTTTCATGGCACCGAAGGTGATGTAATCCCGCGGACTGCACTGGTGGAATCGCTCCACTATGTTTTGGATCGTAAGGATCTTGCCGACTTGGTGATTCCTGACCTTGCACGCTGGAGCGACTGGACTCAGATCGATCGTTTGGTGAAGTTGTTCACCGATGCTGATCCAGAGAACAACTGGGTTCGGGTCCCCGTTGTCAATTATCTGCGTGCATGTCCGCTGCCGGAAGCTAAACAGGCTTTGACAAAATTAGAGGAGATTGACGCGGAAAGCGTTCGCCGCGCCAATACGTTCTTCTCAATTCCTGTTCCTGCTCGGGATACCAAACCAGACTCGTCTAGCTGGGAGCCCAAAGATTCGGATGCTGACACTGATATTCAGGTGGCGGCGGCGATCGGATCCGACATCAATCGTCGGTTACCGGGAGGTCCAACGGCAGGGTTGGCTGCCGTTCCACCCATTGCGGTACCCCCCACTGGCCTTGCGGCAGCGAACCCATGGCGGTTGGCGTACGTACTATCCCTCGCCTTGATCACCATCATGATCGGCCAGTTTTTACTGCTTTCTGGAGGCACTCAGCCGATCCCAGAGCGAGTTATCTCGAATCGGAGATAGCCATGCGGTAAAGCGGTCGAGCGAGTTTCCCGATAAGAATTTGAAAGATGTCTGCCGAGATTCAATTGACCGCCGCCGGGGAGGACGTCGAGTTCCCCTACCGCGCCATGAGCACCAGCGCGATCGCCTCGATCATTTTTGCGGTCATCGGCTTGTTGGCTGGTGTCTTCTTTCCGCCAATGTTGGGGCTCTGTGTGATCGGCGTCCTGCTGGGACTGGCCGGGATCCGCAAGACGACGCGTTACCCCGATGAATTCGACGGGAAAACACTGGCAATCGCTGGCGTTGCATTGAATCTGCTGATCGCCGTCGCTGGCGCTAGTATGCACACGTACACCTACCTG
Source organism: Rubripirellula sp. (assembly GCA_049602075.1). GTDB lineage: Bacteria > Planctomycetota > Planctomycetia > Pirellulales > Pirellulaceae > Rubripirellula. Next base: position 155,693 of record JBMYRF010000005.1, on the reverse strand, counting down.
ACGGAAGTGCCCGAAGGCTACACGCGGGTGCGGTTTTACGAACTACAGCAGAAGGGCGAGTTGGATCAGCCGACCGCCAAGGCACTGGAAATTGACGGCGAGGCGATCTTTCTAAAAGGTTATATTCATCCTGCCTCTGGGAGTGGATTGTTGAAGCGGTTCATTCTTGTTCCCGACTTGGGAACCTGTTGCTTTGGTGGTCAACCAAAGAGTAGTGATATGATTGAAGTGACGCTTGTTGGTGGTGATACGACGAAAGCTGGTCTGACCAAGAAAAAATTAGCCGGTCAATTCTTGTTGAACCGGGCACCACAGAGTGTGACAGATTTTGATAATGCGGTCTTCTATCGAATGCAGGTCGACATTATCCGTTGACCCTACCGCGTTTTGATGAAGGAATGACCGACCATGCGTATTGAATCCAAGCTCGCAGTGTTGTTATTCCTGGTTCCCGTTACGACTGCTTCGTTTGCTGCGGCGCAGGATAAGTCCGCTCGGAACTCGGCTGCGACAGCACCGAAGGAGAGCAAGGAAGAGGCAGATGCTCGCCGAGCCAAAGGTGAGATCAACTTTGATGATCTGCAATTCGAGATCGAGAAAGACCAGCCCTTTCGTGAGGGCAGTTTGAACCGTGTGGTGAAAAGCTTAAATGGCAAGAGGGTCAAGTTGCGAGGTTACATCTTGCCCAGCACTCTGTTCAAAGAAACCGGCATCGACCAGTTTGTACTAGTTCGAGACAACCAGGAATGTTGCTTCGGACCGGGTGCTGCATTGTTCGATTGTGTTATTGTTGAAATGGTGCCAGGGAAAACGACCGATTTTGTGACTCGACCGGTCACCGTCGAAGGACGTTTCAAAATTGACACGGAGTCCTACAAGTATCCCGGCGGTGTGGGACCAAAAGGTGCAAGCCACTTTGCGATTTTCAAAATCGCTGGCGAGCAGGTCAAGTGAACTGGCTGCTCCCTTTGCTTTGGGGCTCGCCTCACCTTGGGTCTCGTGGGATTTTAAGCATCACAAGATTGCGAGACATCGATCCTTGATAACAAGTTGATCGATTCATCGTGAAGCTTAGGAGCGTCACAATCAGCACTGCACGGACGCCGCGAGCTTGGCTGGTAGCGCCGATCCCTTGGAACGCTGTTCTGGTCAGGCGCCGGGTGACCAACCGGGGCGAGGCGTCGAATGAATATCGGGTTGGTGCTCGCCTTGGATATCGGTGATCCGCTGTGACATCTCGGCAACCGCTTCAGCGTTGGTCAGCGGATGCAGAGTCACACGAAACGACTTGGTTTGACCTGCATCCAATTCTACCACTCGTCCCTGTTTGTCTTCGTAACTTCGTTGATTGGGATAATTAGTCGCTGGTTCAATTCCGGCCACGTAACCGTCACTCTCGGCGGCTGTATTTTTCCACAGGACAAATCTCGGTAAGCCGCCCGTATGGAAGCTGACGGCAAATCCCAGGTTCCCCTCTGCTGCTCGGAGCATGGCAGAGGTTAGCTGTGACTCGTCGCCCCGTAGTTTGGCAAAATAGACTCGTTCCGCGTAGCCCTCCTCGGGTGGTCCAAATTGGTTCCACTGGTCGATCTCGCTGGCCGACAGCGCATCTTTTGGGGCCAGTGTTTCGACAGGCGCTTCCAGCACTGCGCCTTCACCCAAAACTGGTGCGCCCAGGTTGATGTGATACAGCAGTTGGATTGTCGTGGGTTTGGAAAGATCATTGGTGACATCATCGAGCAACTCGATATCTGGGCTGCCAGCTTGAAATCGGATTCGGCTTCGAAGTCGCAGACGTTTAAAAAACAAACGCGATTCCAATACCTCGCCAATCAGTTCCAATCTGCCCGATGCTTCATCGAATTCGATCGACAACGAGCTCGCGGGAAGATTGCCGATCCGCCCATGAAGCGGATAAAGCAGATTACCTTGGGCATCATTCTCAGGCGCTCCGTTGCTTTCGAGCCCACATCGCACCAAAAGTTCATCAAAACCCTCAAGCCACCCCAAACCACTTGGTTCAAACAGGGGGACTTGCGAGGGGTGGACGGGGCCCGCAACGGGAGATTGCCAGCCAAACCGGTGTCCAGCGGAATCAAGCTCCCAAAGGGACATACCTCGAGTTGGTAGAATCAGGACGCGGACGGCGCCGGTGTCTACCTCCACGACCTCGACTTGGTCGCTGGCACCGCCGGAGAACCGCCCGTATCGCGTGTGGATCAGACCGGAGCGGGTTTCGACGGACATGGTCAATGGAGCAGACGAATCCCAAACAATATTCGGTTGAGAATCGTCAATGGATCGGAGCGAAGCCGTTTTCGTCGTCATCTTAAATCGTGAAGGTCTTGATGCAGGGGGTTGGGACGCGGCTGGCCGCTGGAGGACCCAGAAAAAAACCATGTTTTCCCGGCCGTTCTTGTAACGCGTCCTACCAGCTAATAAAACATTTACCGCGAGGGCTGACTACCGAACGAATTTTTGACAGCCATTTTTTGATCGAGTTTCTGCGAATTGAGATCCTGCCATGCGTAACGTCGCGTTGGAAGATGGGTTGATGAAGGCCGACAACGTCGTCCAAACATTGAATTCGGCGACGGGTATGCAGACTCATCGATCGCTTACGGCATTGTTGATAGATAGCAGCTTGTCACCCCCATTAGTTTGACCCAGCAACCCGGCGGGAAGTGTAAAATTACGGATCCGGGTGTGAATGGCTGGATCAATGTTCAGGATCGTGGCCGGATGGGCCGGATAGATTTGCAGACCCCTTTGATGATGTTCGATTCGGTGAGAATACAACTGACGCGGTCTTTTAGCTCTCACCAGGCGGTGACTTCGGGCACTGAAATTGACACCACGGGTACCGAGCCATTCGTCGGGGTGCGATACTTTGGGCACAAGATTCACCATGACTTGCCTTCAACCGGCAACTGATACCCGGCGAATGTAACCCCCTTAACGTCTGTGGACAGTTAACTCTCCTCCTACCTCTGCAATGCAATGTCTGATCATCCCAATAATTTCCCCAAGCTTCATAACGCAGCATGGCCAGGTGTGGTTGGTAAAGGTGGCGAAGGCAATGACCCGCCAATCCCGTTGGAAACGATGCTCGATCTGACCGCCGCCGCAGAAATCGATGGGCGCAAATTTGATGGGGTCGACCTGTTCCTGTTCGATCCCCATGTCTCGATCGATGCGACCGACGAAGATCTGGAAAAGTTGGCAGAACAAGTACGTAGTCGCGATCTGGTGATCGGCAGTGTCGTCGCCCCGGTTTGGGAGCCGACTGGTGGCGGATCAGCCGCGGGAAGCACCGAACAGATCGAAGCGTTTCTGACGCAAGTTCGCAAAGGTTGCACGATTGCAAAGAAGCTTCGCCAACTTGGCATCCGTCCTTACGGCGTCGTTCGCATCGACAGCGCTTGTTCGGTCGGCGATTGGATCGGCGACCCGGAAGTCAACCAAAGTAAAATCGCAGACACGTTTAAGGCCGCCTGCGACATAGCGGAGGAATTTGACGAGCGGCTGGCAGCTGAGGGTGAAATCTGTTGGGGTGGTATGCAAAGCTGGCGGAAAATGGTCGACCTTCTCGATCGAGTTGGCCATCCCGAACGACTTGGATTCCAAGCCGATATGGCACACACACTGCTGTACTTGCTTGGCTACAACGCTCCTGAAGATGCGATGCTTCCGGAAGATTACGATTGGAGCGATGTCGATAAAAAGAATGCGGCGTTGAAGGAACTTACGCACGCATTACGACCATGGACCATCGATTTTCATGTCGCACAGAATGATGCCACCGTTCATGGTACCGGTAGTCACGACAAGACGGGTCGGCATTGTTTACCCCAAGATCCAAATGGCAAGCTCGATATCGCACATGATGCAGGTTTCTGGCTTCGCGACGAGCATGGCGATGTTCTGCAAACTTGCCGTCACATCTGTTGGGACGGATGCATGTTCCCAAATGATGTGATGCACAAGCCTGAGACTTGGAACAGCATTCTTGAAGCGATGTTGTCAGTCCAAGACGCGCATGGCTGGTCCGAATAATTTTTGGCCCACTGTCGGCCTCACGCCGTTCTGCTTATCTCCCGTTTTCACAACTTTCCTGAAGAACAGTTCAACAGCATGAAACCCCTCAATATCGGATTGATCGGCTACGGATTCATGGGCCGTACCCACAGCAATGGGTACAAACGAGTGAATGATTTTTTTCCGGAACTGCAGCATCGGCCTGTGCTGAAGTGTGTCTGTGGGCGGAACGCAGAAAACGCGCAAGCGTTTGCCGATCAGTGGCAATACGAGTCAATCGAAACCGATTGGCGAAAAGTAATCGAGCGTGATGACATCGACGCGATCGATATTTGCACGCCCAATAACTCGCATGCTGAAATCGCCATCGCCGCTGCTGAAGCTGGAAAGATGATTCTTTGCGAAAAGCCACTCGCTCTGAATCCCGAGGAAGGGGCGACGATGGTGGAAGCGGTCGAGAAGGCCGGGGTTCGAAATACGGTTTGGTACAACTACCGACGGGTTCCCGCGGTAACGCTGGCCAAGCAATTGATTGACGAAGGAAAGCTTGGGCGGATTTTCCATTATCGTGCTAACTTCCTACAGGATTGGACGATCTCAGAAGACGTGCCTCAAGGCGGCGCAGCACTTTGGCGATTAGATGTGAACGCCGCTGGTTCCGGCGTGACAGGTGACCTGTTGGCGCATTGCATCGACACCGCTTTGTGGTTGAACGGTTCGATTGAGAACGTCACCGCCGTGACCGAGACGTTCGTCAAAGAACGGATGCATACAGAAACCGGCAAGATGGAAAAAGTCGGTATCGACGATGCCTGTGCGTTCTTGTGTCGTTTTAACAATGGTTCGCTGGGCCTCTTTGAATCGACACGTTACGCTCGCGGACACAAGGCGCTCTACACGTTTGAGATTAACGGTGAAAATGCTTCCATCCGCTGGGATCTGCATGATCTTCATCGTTTGGAGTATTTCGAACACAATGACGAGGGTCGCCTGCGAGGTTGGCGTTCGATTCACGTCACCGACCATGGTGGGGAACACCCCTATATGGACAAGTGGTGGGTTCCCGGGTTGCAAATTGGTTATGAACACACGTTTGTGCACCAAGTCGCCGATTTTCTGAAAAGCGTCGATGAAGACAAGCCTTGTCATCCAACGTTTGCGGATGCTCAAGAAACGCAAAAGGTTTGCGAAGCCGTACTTGCCAGCGGTCGCGATGGCAGTTGGAAGCAAGTCTGAGAAAGGGTAGGGGAGTCACCACGATGACGGACCGAGAACTCGCCGAAGCACTTGAAGCAGTGCATCAACAACTTACCGATGCGGATCATCTTGATCCGACGGATGTTGAAAATCTGCGTGACACGATGACCGAGATTCAATCGGCGTTGGAGAGACAAGGTGAAGATGGTGAAAGCCTGAGCGAACGGGTTGCCCATTCCGCCCAGCGGTTTGAGGACTCACATCCCGTGCTAACCACTCGGCTTGGGCGGATTGCCGATATTCTGCAGCAGATGGGTATCTAACACGTCATCTGGGAATCCAGTGCAACACACCCGCAATCAATCTAGGTTCGGGTCCGTGGAGACTTGCCGGTCGGATGATTCCTGACCGAGGTCGTGGATGACCCGCTCTGAAGCGGGTTTTTTGGCATGATTGGTTTCGACTGGCATGACTGGCACCAACTGAGTCGTGCTCATCGCCACCAAAGCCAATAGGAGTTTGCCTGATCTCGGAGTTCCTTCAGTCCAAGTAGGGGCTGCTCGGTGCGTTTTCCGGTCCAACGATTCGACACGCTTCGTAGTCGGCCGCGAATGTCATCGCTAAGCCCGTCACGGGATGCCATTTTCACCGCCAAGCCAAGTTGGTAGCGGGCTTGAGGGTACAGCGGGACACCGCGATCCGTTAGCGACCAGCGATCCAAAGCTAAACGGTGCCAACGATCGCCATCGGTGTCTGGTTCGACGTGTGGTCGGATCTCGGGCCCAAGTTGTTCAATTGCAGATTCATGCACGGCAAGCTCTAAACGGCTCGTATGAGGCGAATAGAGTGACCAGGACAGCCAATGATCCCAATAGCTGCTCCTTTCCAGTAGGGGTGCCAACATCACGCACGCAGTCAGGGTGGCATTCAACCACAACAATCCCTTGCGGGGCTCCGCGGCGGGGCTTGAGAGTGAGACATTCGGGCGCTGGAAAAAGAGCAGATAAGCTTGGACCAGCAAACACAAATTCCACGCTAGGACACCGGTGCTGTGGTTTAAGCCGCAAGGACCCAGAATCACTAGTAACGCAATGTGCATTCCCATCGCGCAAACCGCGGCGCTGCGACGAGTGAATGGAAACAAAAGCCCAAAACCAATCAAAAGCTCAGTGACTGGAAAAAGAATCGCGATTTTTACCCGAGTAGCGAGTTCCCAATCATCTGGAAGACCGCCTAATGGGGTTGCCAAGACCCCCAAGAAGTCCTGTCCTACTGTGTGGAGAAATTGATAGTCAATTTTTCCTAACGCGCTGTAAATGTAGATGCTGGATGCTATTAAAACCAAAAAGCGGTACGCGAATCTTCTCTCCAGAGTGGCGAATACGATCGCGTAAATCGCTGTTTGATACGCCCAAGGTTGCAATCGATGTTGATCGGTAACAAACGAGATGACCAATGAGGTTAGAACAAGCCACCAGAGAGACCGCAATTTCCGTGGGCTGAACACGATCCCGATCAGGCTGCCAACCAGAACGACCGATGCAGCAATGCCCACAAATGACGGTACTGAAGTCTCCGGTCCAAACAGAGCGACGGTCGGATACGCGGTCGCAGACCATGCGAACCACAACTTCCACGTGACCGCCAGCAAGGCGATCACGAAGGCGGCCCACCAGCGCGGTAAGGGCCAGCTTGGTTCAGTTTGAGATATCGCTTCGTTCATCCACGCTTCATTTTGGCTGACATATCCAACCAGACAAGCTAAAGGACCGAGATTTCATCTAGTTGTGATTGATTTGGACTGTTGATACGCCGAGAAAGATTGAGACAGAATTTCACGAGGGGAGTCTTCATGACGGTAGCCTGTTGGGTGGGTAGTGTGGACGGGATGCGACAAGAATCACTCAAGGGGCTGATTCTCGTCGCTCACGGGGCCGGCCTTGCCTCTCGAACAGAGAATCGAAATGCCTGCAAAGATGGCCTAGCGGTTGATTCGAACTGGAGTCTCGGACAAGTTCGTTACGACTGACTGGTGTTCCAAAGGCGTCAGTGGTTCTTGGGTAGCGATTTGGTGCTCCAGGACTGTTAAGTCCGCATCCGATGCGTCAGTCCCGGCGGCTCGTCGAGCAGTGATTCGATCCCGCAGGACATCGATACTCTGTTCACAATCCAGAATTCCCCAGGTGATGTTGAGTCGTCTGGCCAAACTTTGGAACGCAGCACGATGAGTCTGCTTTAAAAAGGTTGCATCCACGACGACCGAGAATCCACTTCTCAGGATCTTGTCGGCCAAATGGAGCAGTCGATTGTAGGTCCGATCAGTGGCTTCCGAACTGTAGATCTGGTCGCATTGCGTGTTGCTCGTCTGCGTTTTTGTGGCGAGACGTAACAAACGCTTCCGTTCGACATCGGATCGCAATCGAATGGCACCGTGGTGGTTCGCGTAGGCACTGCTGATGGTTGTTTTACCACCGCCACTCAGACCATGTGTAATCCACAGTGTCACTGGCCTGGGATGGGCAAATTGCTCAGCGAGAAGAATATGATCTGTGCAGTCGCGCTGCGCGATTGAGTCATGGCCCGGTTCTTGTCCCGCACGAATCGCGGCAACTTTTGCGCGTACCAGTGCACGATAAACGAGGTACCATCTCAATAACATTAACGATTCATAATCGCCAGTTTGCTCCAGATACGCATTTAAGAATTGCAGACCAAAGTTTTTATGGTCGTGGGCAGTGAGGTCCATCACTAAAAAGGCGGTGTCATTCAGGATATCAATCCACCGGAATGAGTCGTTAAATTCAATCCCATCGAAGGGCACCAACCGACTACCCAATTGAACCACGTTGTTTAGGTGGAGATCACCATGGCATTCGCGAATGAAACCGTCAACGATTCGGGTTTCAAATTGGTGGCTGTGTTCGGCCATGAACTCGGCCGCCCAACCTTTTAGACGATTGCGGCTGCTGTCAGTTCGGTCTGCCGCTACGCTGACGGCGAGATCATCCAAGCAGTCGTGAAAATCTTTGGTTACGGTAGTGGTGGTCGCAAATGGACTCGATTCTGTCCAGCGATCGGCAGCCTGGTGAAAGGTCGCGATTGAAGCAGCCAACTGCCTGACTTCAACAGAGGACAGCAGTCCAAGTTCGATGCGATGGCTCAGCAAGGCGTTTTCAGGAAAACGTCTCATTTTGACGGCAAACTCAATTGGTGGTCCAGTTGCCTCGAATTTCGCGCGTCCATTGACCAAGGTGATAGGCACAACACCGAGGTAGAGATCTGGCGTGTAGCGATGATCCAATCGGATTTCTTCGTGACAGAATTGTTCACGCAAAGCCAGTGTCGAGTAATCCAGAAAGCTGGTTTTAAGAGGCTTCTTGATCTTGTACGCGAATTCACCTGCCAGCAGGACCCACGAAACGTGTGTCTCGTGCAGCACGATGGGATCCTTGAATTGCTGGGGATAGGCATCCGCGGTCAGCAGATCCGCGATCAGTTCATCACCGGAAAGCGGATTCAGACGGGTTTGCAGATGAGCAAACACGGAGGTGGTCCTTACAGCTCATGGTTAATCGTTTGATCCGTCGAACGGATTACTTCGATTGCGTTATATCCAGGGACGGCTTTGTCTCAAGGGATGGTGCGCGGGCGATATCGACCTTGTGTTCTCGCATGTAGGCATGGCATTCGACGCAACGGACAGTCAATGCCACGTAGCCTAATGCGGCTCGGCCGATCTCTTTTTCTTTCGCCGCTTTTGCGATCAGATCGCAAGTGCGGCGGAAGTCCCGGCTTTGCGTCGCGTACTCTTCCGTTTGGATGACATCCCAACCTGCCTCCAGGCTCAGTAGTTTGAGCGATCGAGCATGTTTGCCGATCATGTCGTAATCCTCCAACGCCAACCCCTCGAGTATCTTTTTCGATTTTTCTAACTTGAGTTGCATCAGCGGCAGCACTTTGGTGGGCTTCGGATTCTCAGCTGACTTTTCGGCTGCTTTCTGAGCGACTGTTGGCTGTTGCGCGACGATTGGCGGGTCGCTCTGTGCAGAGCCGGCAATGAGGGCAGTCAACACGGCGGCGATTGGGATAATCATTCGTTTCATCGGGAAACCCTTCTAGGATGTGAACTTTTCAGTTAGGGGATTGGTTTCGGTTGCCATCTCGATCGGCGAGATGAAACCCTCAGGTTTCAGAGCGAGAATCGAACAAGTCAAATCGGCCAAGATCGTTTCGGCGGTGTTGCCGATCAGGAATCCAGCTGCGCCGGTTCGACAAACTGTTCCCATGACCAATAAATCTGCTTCCAGTCGGTCAGCGACAGACCGGACAACTTGGGCGGCCTGTCCGTGATGAACGTGGCATTGAGATTCCTGGACCGCATTTTCGGAAGTCTGCAGGAGTTCATGAAGACGATCGCGGACTTGTTGTTCGTGTTGATGCACCAACGTGTTAATCTCTGCATCCCCTGAGCGTCGCCTCAACGCATTTTCCATCCAGACATCCCAGGCAGTCACGACATCCAATTGCGCGTTCTCCCGGGCGGCGATCGACGCTGCCAACCCGAAGATTTCACGGTTCAGATCTCCATGTGCCTGATCATTGGACTCCATGTCGACCGCAGCCAATACTCGATCAAATTCACCATGAATCTCCGGTTTGAGAATCCACAGCGGACAAGGACATATTCTCAACAGGGATCGCGCGACACTTCCGAACAAACGACCGGCCGAGGACATCCCGTCAGCGCACTTGATCACTAAGTCGTGTTGGTCTGATAAGACGCGTCGGACGATTTCTGTCGCGGGGTCACCGACGGTCACCAAGGTATCGATCGACACACCCGTATCGATATATTCACTCGCGATTTTCAATAGCTTTTGCTGGTGGTCCTGACGCAAGAGCTGTTCGATTTCTTCTGGCTCAGCGGCATCACTGAGTACGCTCAATGCCCGCGGAACTCGCTTCACCACATCCATCAAGGTCAATCGAGCATCATTCTCCATTGCCAAGGTTACGGCCCGTGAGATGGCAGCCTCCGTTCGTTCGGTGCCTGCGTACATCAGGATGTGTTTGAAGCGTTTCATTGTTCAGCACCTGTTCGCGGTGAGTCATTTAATGCCTCATTCACTGTTTGGTTCCGCGCCACCCAAACACTGCAAGAAGCGTGTCGCAAGACGAACTGGGAGACACTGCCCAACAACGCTCGACCCAACACTGAGTGTCGAGATCCTCCAACGACGACCAAATCGATTCCGTGCTCTTCCAAGAATTCAATCAGACCTTCACCGATGTGGTCGCATTCAATGAGGTGCGATTGGACGCTTGGAGCAGAGGTTCGGACCTGTTCTGTCGCAGCATCTAACGCAGACGTCGCCGCAGCTTTGGTCTCGTCTGCTTCAACCACGATTTCATTTAGAAATGCTGAAACATAAGAGACAACCGAAACGGTGTGGACTTCGCATTGGCCACCCCATGGCGTGTCACAAAACTCGCGCAACGAGGCTTCGGCTGGGCCGCCTTGGTCATACCCGATCGCGATCCGAATCGGTCGTTGCTGTTCACGAATCCCGGTGGGGCGAACGACCAACACACTACAATGCGCATGGGTAGCGACATAGTCACTGATGCTTCCCAGCAGCAACCGTCGCACGGTCGATTGACCACGTGCCCCCAAGACAATGAGATCAGTATTGTGCTCGCGAGCAGCATCAACAATTGCCTTGCCTCGATGTCCCTCTCGGATGATGTGTTCCATCGACACATTGGCACCCTCGAACATGGCAGCGATGCGTTCGTAGGCTCGCTGTGCCGCTTGACGCTCGCGGTCGACCGATTCAGACATCGAGCCGGGAGATCCGTGAGCGTAGACCGTGGGCATCTGCAAGACCGTCAACACGAACACCTCAATCTGCTCCCGATGCGGCAGGTGAGAAAGCAACCAACCAGCGTCCTCGGCACCAGTCGAACCATCCGATGCGATCACGATGCGTCTCATAGTTACGTCTCTCTCCATTTAAATCTGTCCAAGCTGTATCTGTAATCCTCTGATGCAATCGCAGTGCCAGAGTCGATTCCACGAATAGAATCGCCTGTCACCACGTCTAAGTGCGCGTTATCGCACAGTTCGACCGCTTTGTCACGGATTGGTGTGCTACCGGTGTGCCCTCGGTGTCGAACAGACCAGCTAGAGGGCAAAACGGAGTCAGCGTTTTGAAGTGGGGTAAGACGCGGCGGCTGCCGCGAAGAAGAGATACAGGCGACGAGGTGGCACCATACTGAGAGGCGAATTCCTTCAGCGAATGCGTCTCATCGGTTCGCTGAGACGTGAAGCGACGAATGCCTTGCAAGCTTGCTGCGTAACGCAAAGCACTCTTGCTCGACTGCCTGAGCGAGCCTGAATGCGGAGGCAAGGTATCGTGAAAGCTTCTCGATCAAAGCGACTTCATCAATGGCCTGTGGCATCAACGCAGATCCATCAACGCAGTGCGGTAACGTACGATCGTCGATTAAAACGAGACGGGTTTATCGCGCGAGAGCATGCCAGATTGAAACGCAGTCCTCTTCAGGCAACGATTTCGAAGCCCTTACGATTCTCGCGTGAAAGGAATGAGTTCGCCTGAGCATCACCGATGATTTCCCGTTTCGTGGGATCCCATTTCAAGGCTCGATTCAAACGCATTGCGATGTTCGAAAGATGGCAGATCTCAAGCATTCGGTTGTGAGTCCAAACGTCAGAGATGGGTTGTTTTCGAGCCTGCATTGCTTCGATGAAGTTAGCGGTGTGGTTCGCGCTGACTTTGCCACCGTAAACTTCCTCGATCGCTCCATCGGGTAGTGGATTGGTGGCAAGATCTTCCACTGGCTTACCGGCAATCTTGCCACGGTTTACAAAGAAACGGCCTTTCGTGCCCTCGAATAGGATTCCGTTGTCACCTTCGCTGTTAATGATCATTTCGACGTCGTTCGGCATATCGACTTGGATCTTAAATCTTGTGGCTGCATTGTATTGGTCTTGAACGACCGGATTTCCATCCTTGTATTGAACGGGCAACGAAAACTCCAGTGGAGTCACTTTGCTCGGTCCCGTATCGCTTGCACCAAGGGCCCAGCATGCGATGTCGACATGGTGTGCACCCCAATCGGTAAGTTTCCCGCCGGAGTATTCATGCCAGTTTCGGAACGCGTAATGACAATTGCTGTACAACGGAACTCCGCCACCATACCCCTTGCGCATTTCTGGCAAGGCTCGATACGGAACCTTGGGAGCTGGTCCCAGCCAAGTATCCCAGTCCAACCCTTGCGGTACATCGACAACTGGGATCACAGGTGACGCTGACATGCCGTTGATCCCGCATGTGACCCGTTTCACAGTACCGATTCGTCCATGCTTGACTAAAGCGACTGCTTGAAGAAATCGCTGACCAGATTCGCTCCGTTGCATCGTTCCAACTTGAAAAACACGACCGGTTGCTTTGACTGCCTGTTCGATCAGTTTGCCTTCTGCGATCGTCAGCGTAAGCGGTTTTTCGCAATACACATCTTTACCAGCGCTCATCGCTTCGATAGCGATTTTCGTGTGCCAATGGTCTGGCGTCGCGATCATGACAGCGTCAATATCCTGACGATCAAGTATTTTTCGATAGTCTCCGTAGCCGTCAGGTTTCTTTCCCTGGCTCGCTTTGGCTTTTTCAAGGTTCGCACCGAGCACGTTGGTGTCCACATCTGCCATTGCCGAAAAATCAGCAAACTTGAACGACTTGGACGTGATCGCCCAGCCCTGATTACGAAGACCAATGGTGGCAAAGGTGGGACGATCATTAGGCGAATCTTGGCCGAAAGCGACTTGCGTCGATCCATGAAACAACCCACTAGCCCCTGCGGCGGTCGCTCCCTGAATGAAACGACGTCGGTTGAATGGATGAGAGTTTTGCATGGATCGTACCTTTCGGGTCACAGAGGTGTCTTTCTCGACTCCATCATAAACAGATGGTGAGGTGCAATCCATTGATCGTCTTGAGTCAGGGCGTCGTGTTTGCTGGCAAACGACGGCCTTGATGACCGCTACGTAATGGGGCTCGATCGAGGCGATTCAGGGCGAGGCAATGTGCTGATGATAAAGGCGTTCCAACCTTGGATGCCTTCTGCTCCCAGGTTCATCATGGCTTCGTCTATACGCCCAAGCAGAAATTTGGTTACTCGAGGGCAAAGCGGTGTCTTTCCCGCCAGAGTGACTCGGTCAATGCAGCACAACACTCCAGGATTAACCCGTACCTCCAGTGTCACCCCAATCAGCAGAAACATCGTTCACCAAGACCGAAGCAGGCGCCATCCTTTAGACGAGACCGAGGACACTGCTCGAAAACAAAAGCAGTCCGACCGCAGCGATCACGGCCAGCAGAATCCACCATAGGTTTTCGTGTTTCTCGTGCAGTTCGTGTAGTTTTCGTAATTGACTCATGGAATTGTCCTCACACGTACCAACTAATCATTCGACAGTCCTTGATGGGGCATAGTTCATGCCAAATTGGGTGAAGCAGGCTCGTAATTTGTCTTGCTCGCTTTTTACCTCGAAAAACACTTGGTTTTGGAATGAAAGTGTGGCAAAAAAACCACCGTTTTGCCTGCTCATGATGTGTCGTTCTGCCCCATTTCGCGTGACAACGATGCACTTTTTTGTTTCCCTTGTCTTGTGGGTCGCTTTGCTTGCCTCTCGTGACGACAATAAACGCGTTTACCCACGAGTTACTCTTTCCACCGGTTCCCAATATGAGTCGTTTCAACCGTCGCCAATTCCTGAACACCGCCACGGCTGTTGGGGTGATGTCATCTATGCCAGCTCGTCCATTGTGGGCCGCCGCCGCCAACGATGAGATTCGGCTTGGGTTTGTTAGTTGTGGGGGACGAGCGGGGCAGTTGATGGGGCAGTTTGGAGAAGTGGATGGCGTCCGCGTTGCCGGCTTGTGTGATGTTGATGAAAACCGTCTTATGTTGGCGAAAAAAAGGTTCCCCGAAGCAGAAACATGGACTGATCTGCGTGGACTGATTGAATCCGACAATATTGACGTGGTGGTTGTTTCAACGTGTAACCACTGGCATTGCCTGGCAACGATCTGGGCGCTCGAGGCGGGCAAAGACGTGTATGTCGAGAAACCACTTTCCCACAGTCAATGGGAAGGTCAGCAAACCGTTGCCGCGGCTCGTAAACACAAAAGAATTTGCCAACTCGGAACCCAACAGCGATCGGATCCGATGCAAGTGGAGATCAAGAAGTTTTTGCATCAAGAACAGGGCCTGGGCGAAATTATCACGGCTCGTGTGAATCGATATGGAATCCGTCCGTCAATTGGTAAGCGATCTGCGCCGCTCCCAATCGACAAAAATGTTGCGTATGACATGTGGCTTGGCCCAGCCCAAGATTTGCCGATCTTTCGCGAAAAATTGCATTACGACTGGCACTGGGATTGGAACACAGGATCGGGCGAAATGGGAAACTGGGGAGTCCATGTATTGGATGATGTTCGAAACAATGTCTTGCAAGATTCGTGCAAGCTTCCCAAGCGAATCATCGCAGGTGGTGGACGTGTCGCATTGAATGATGCTGGTCAGACGCCCAATATTCACTTCGCGTACTTTGACACCGGCTCGATTCCTGTCGTGATTGGGCTGTCTAATTTGCCAGCTTTGCCTGGCGGAAAGAAAAGTCCGAAGCATCCGGGCCCTAGCAGCGGGTATGTTGTCTATTGCGAAGGGGGGCGGTTCGAAGGCCAACGGGGCAGGGCGACCGCTTATGACAATGATGGGAAGGTGATTCGAAAATTTAGTGGAAATGGCAACGTTCGCCACCAAGCAAACTTCATCGAAGCCGTGCGTCAACAAGATCGGTCACTTCTGAATGCAGAAGTGGAAGTTGGCAATGACAGCACCGGTTGGTGCAACTTGGCGAATGTCGCTGTTCGTGCGGGAATCGATTTTACGCGTCGCCAAGTCGCCGAAATAGACAATGAGCATTGGCAGACATTGGTTGGTGAAATGGACCAACACCTCAAAGCCCATGACCTTGAGTTGGACGATCGCCAGATCCGGCTCAGTACCGTGTTGGAAATGGACGACAAGTCGCAACGATTTGTCGGTTCTGGAGCCGAGACCGCCAATCCGTACCTGAGCCGAGACTACCGAGCCGGATTCGAAGTGCCTCAGTACGTCGAGAATGCGTAAAGAGTACGTCACAGGTAGATGGGCATTTGATTGTAGGTGCCAATCTGATCAACGGTGATGCTGACATAATCCGAAGTCTGTTCAGCTCAAACGTATTCAGATCAGATGAGGGCTACAGGAACCAACACGTTCACTGCCGCGACAGGTAGATGGCGTCACCGGTGAACCGATTTCGAAATTGCTTGCTGGTCCAGGTTGTTTTACCAAAGGCTGGATCGGCGATCAGCCAGTTGCCACTATCTGTTCGGCCCAGAACGACAACCGCGTGCCCTTCGCCTCGCGGACCTAGCAGTCGGTGGATTGGTTGACTTGAGTTCGGTCGTTCTGATTGGAAAGGTTCAAATTGAACCAGTGCGATGTTTGGAAGTTGGTTTTGGACAGCCCAGCGATCCGGGTTAGACGACGCAACCGCGGGCAAGACCGATTTGCTGCGGGATGCTGCAATCAACCCGCTGAATAGTCTTAATGGTTCGGTTCCCTGCTGGCTGGTGTAACAAAGCTTCGCCAAGGCCCGCTCGGTGGAGTGAATTCCATGCAGTTGCATCAAGGTGGAAGCAGCAGCAGGTCCACAGGATGCCGGATGGCTTTGCAGACAAACCCCTTCGTGCCAGGTCGACTGCGAATCCAGCTTCAAAGGTGTCAGCGTGGCACGAAGCATGGGCGTGACTATGAATGCCAAGGCTAACATCGCGAACAACCCAATCGTGACCGGGCGACGCCAGCCAGGCAATCGTTGCGACCGATAGGCGAGCCCAGCGGTGAACGACAATAAGATCGGCATTAAATTGGACCACAACACCACGGCTGCAGCGGGCAAAGTGGCAAACCAACCAAGTCTGCCCGAGAAAATCCAGGCGTAGCCGAGCGAGCCGACTAAGCAGACTACCAACGCATAGGGACGAGCTCGATATAGATGTCCGCTGGCCCAAATACCAACAGCAAGGGCCAGCATGGCAAGCAGTCCAATGACGTAGAATTCGGCAATCGTCGCCATTAACAAACCCAAATCTCCTGAACCTCGACGGGCAAATGTTAACAAAGTGTTAACATTTTGTTGTTTTCGGATCAATATTATATTCGGCAGCGACGGGATTTCAGTCGATCAGTTTCCAGAATTGGATCGGTTTCGCTGCGCAGCAACAAGCTAACCAGCGAGCGTGCCCGAACGTGGTTGGCCTAAGGAGGTCGACGGATTGGGTGCCAAAGCTGCGCAGCATTCGCTTTGGCTGGCGAGAAATAGCCTCAGAAATGTCTGATCGAGGATGGGCGGGGGTTATCGCTCACTCGGTCAAAAAACGGTGCACGGTCACTTCGTGTAGTTTCGTCCCGGGCCGTAGCAGGGTGGATGGAAACGTCGCTCGATTCGGTGCATTGGGATAGTGCTGAGTTTCAAGACAAAATGCTTCGTGCCGTCCATGCCCAGCGGAATTTTCGTTGCCGGGCAAGTGATTCGCTGTATACAGCTGCACGCCTGGCTGGGTTGTTTCGATTTCCAGTACCCGACCACTGTCGGGGTCGACCACGCGGGCCGCCAACCGCTGATCTCCGCTCTCACCTCGAACGACATAACAATGGTCGTAGCCCTTGGTCGCTGACAATTGGTCGATTCGAGCTCCTAGGTTTATCGGTTGTCGAAAATCTAGCGGTGTGCCTTCGACATCATTCAACTTGCCGGTGGGAATCAGGTCCTGATCGACATCTAACCATTGGTCGGCTTCGATCACGGCAACGTGATCGCGGATAGTACCGCTGCCGAACCCACCCAGGTTCCAATAGCTGTGATTGGTCAAGTTGATATGCGTTGGGGCATCAGTCGTTGCCGTGAATCCGATCGTTAATTCATTGTTGTCATTCCAGCTATAGTCGACCGTTGCTTCGACCGTACCTGGAAAGCCTTCCTGGCCGTCAGGACTGGTCAGATGAAACCGAACACCAATACGATCTTCACCCTGATAACTCTCCCCTGTCCAATACTGGTAGGTGAAGTTTGTTTTGCCGCCGTGAAGGTGGTGCTCGCCGTGGTTGATCGTAACTTGATATTCCTTGCCATCGATTGTGAATTTTCCTTCACCGATGCGATTGCAGAATCGACCGACTGTGCTGCCGAAATACGGATGCCCTTTCAGGTAGGGCTGCAGTGAATCAAACGCCAGATTGACATTGGCTCGTTTCCCGTCGCGATCGGGTACGTTGACATCCATCAACGTGGCACCCCAATTCATCACCGACAGACTGTGGCCGTGGGAATTTGTGAGCGTATATTGCGTAACTGGCTGTCCATCGGGAGTCTCGCCGAGTGACTTGGTTTCGATCTTCATCGTGTTCGAGTGGGCAATCGCGTTGGCAAAAGGGACAATACAGGTCAAAATCAGACTTGTAACGGCATACCGGACAAGCATCATGACGGGTTTTCCAATGTTCGTGTACCAGACATCGACGGCCGCCCGTATCCTCACAGCGTACCTACCTCTCCACAGCTTAGCTGACTTATTCCACGCCCGTTGGGTGAATAGAACCACCTGCTGGCTTTTGTTTAGCTGACCTTAATCATCCTTCTTGGACCCTTTACTCGTGACCACCACCGCCGCGTTCAAACCGTTACGGATCGGGAATCTGTCCATTGGGTTTCCGGTCGTCCAAGCCGCGTTGTCGGGCTATAGCGATTTACCGATGCGAGTGATGGCGCGTCGGCACGGCGCCAGTTACACGCTTTGCGAGGTGATGCTGGATCAGTTCTTGGTGGCATTGACCAAGCGACAAAAAACCAAGCATTTTTTGGAGATCCATCCGGACGAGCCGCCGGTCGCTGGTCAGTTAATGGGAGCGGAACCGGAACAATTTTCTGCCGGTGCGAAGAAGTTGGCAGAAGCTGGATTTAACGTGATCGATGTCAATTTCGGTTGTCCGGTGAAGAAAGTGCTAGGTCGATGTCGGGGTGGGTTCCACTTGTCTCAACCGGAGGTCGCCATTGAGATCCTGCGGCGAACCCGCGATATCGTCCCGGAACATATTCCTGTGACGGTCAAAATGCGGCGCGGCATCGATGACAGCGCGGAGTCCCGCGATCGTTTTTTTCAGATTCTTGACGGTGCTGTTGATGCTGGGCTGGCTGCAGCGACCGTTCACGGGCGAACGGTCCAACAGCGATATGTCGGTCCCAGCCGATGGCAATTCTTGCGTGAAGTAAAAGAGCATGTTGGTGATTCGTTCACCCTGCTAGGAAGCGGTGATCTGTTCTCCGCTCAAGATTGTTTCGAAATGATGGAACAGACGGGCGTCGACGGGGTCACGGTGGCCCGTGGAGCGATTGGTAACCCGTGGATTTTCGAGCAAGCCCGCGCGTTGGCCGCTGGGGAACCGCTGCCGTTGCCGCCGACACTGCACCGACAAGCGGCAGTCATTCGTGAGCACTATGAGCTTTGTGAAAGGACTTACGGGGTCACTCGTGCACCCCTCTTAATGCGCAAGTTTTGCATTAAGTACTCACAGAGCCATCCTCAACACGAAACGGTACGCGCTGCCATTGTTCGGCTGAAGACAAAAGCAGAGCTGGATTCGGTGCTCACTCAGTTCTACCAACACGATGCACCGGGTCGGTATGTTCCCAAAGAGATTCACGGCGGCCAAAAAGAGTGCTGATTTGAATCGTCGGCAATTTACTTGGGAAAGAATCTCCGGATCGGGGATCGCCTACGACTCGTCCTCTTTTTTGTATTGGTCCAAGCGGCGGTACAGTGTTCTCGCACCTATTTGAAGGATCTTGGCTGCTTCTTCGCGATTGTCGTTGGTAAGTTTCAGCGTTTCTTCGATTGCCCACCGCTCGACCACCGCTAGCGGTTGCCCAACCAGATCGGACTGTCCTTCCAGAGCCAACGCTGGTTCGATACTGATCGCTTCGTCAGCATCGGCGAGTTCTGGTGGCAAGTCATCGAGGTCGAGTTTGCTGTCGGTGTCCAAGACCACCATTGTTTCGACGAAATTGCGTAATTCCCGGACATTGCCGGGCCAGTCGTAACTAAAGAACCGCTTGGTCACGGCGGGGGTGAAATGAGCCGCCGGTTTGTCATGTCGCCGGAGAAAGTGTTTTCGGAAGTGGTCCATCAGCGGAACGACATCTTCCAGTCGATCACGTAAGGGCGGCAGTTCGACAGTGACGACTTTCAGTCGGTGGTACAAATCGCTGCGAAATTGTCCTGCTGCGATCAATTCTTCTAAGGGACGATTGGTTGCCGAAATTAGCCGCACGTTGACCTTGATCGTCTTGTTATCGCCGACTCGGGTGATTTGGTTATCTTCCAGCACTCGCAACAATTTGATTTGCGTGTTGGCTGGCATATCACCGATTTCATCGAGGAATAACGTGCCCCCGTTGGCGTATTGAAACGCTCCCTCGCGATCGGAGACCGCATCGGTGAAGGAACCTTTCACGTGTCCAAAGAGTTCGCTTTCGACCAGGTTTTCAGCGATTGCGCCGGTGTTGATTGCAACAATTCGCTTGTTCCGTCGCGGGCTGTTTTGGTGAATTGCTTGTGCAATGACTTCCTTGCCGGTTCCATTTTCGCCCGTTATCAAGACGGTGGCATCTGTCGCGGCGATACGACGTATGCGGTCGATCACATTTTGCATCTTCTTACTGGCGTAGATGATGCCTTCGAATCCGAACTTTTCGTCGAGACGTTGCAGGAGTTCGGTGTTCCGTCGCTTCAATGCGACGGCTTCAGCGGCCTTTTCCGTAATCGCCCGCAAACGATTGGGGGTGATCGGCTTTTCGAGAAAGTTGAAGGCGCCCTTCTGCATTGCTTCGACAGCAATGGGGACCGTTGCGTGGCCGGTGACCATCACCACTTCGCAATCGGGAAGCCGTTGCTTGGCGAGGTTCAGAATTTTCATTCCATCGACGTCATTCATCACCATATCGGTGACGATGATATCGAAGGTGTCTTGCTCGATCAGCTTCGCCGCCTCGGGGCCACTTGTTGCAACCTCGCAGGTGTATCCAACTTTCTCGAGACTTTCGGTCATTGCTCGCGCATGCGCGGCTTCGTTATCGACGACCAGTAGTTTCAATTGCGATACGTCGAAATCGAGCGACTTCAAGCTAGTGCCTGAGGTACCTCCGCTGTCAGCGGCTGGGCGAGCATTGAATTCGATTGGAAATAAAGGCATCACGACTCTGGTAGTTCAACTGGCGAAATTAAGTCACCGATTCTGCATAACGAACCTGCAGTGATTCGACTTCCATCGGTGCCTCGCGAGTAGCTTGCATGGCTCTCACAGCGGCTTCGGCGGCAGCCAATGTCGTAATGCAAGGAACTCCGTGCTGGACAGCAGCTGCTCGGATACGGCCTTCATCGGTCCGCGCTCCCTTGCCATTGGGAGTATTCAGGATTAACTGGACATCGTCGTTTTTCAGATAGTCAATCAGGTTGGGATGTCCTTCGGCAATCTTTTTCACTCGCGTGACTTGGACGCCCCCTTCTTCGAGCCTCGCTGCGGTGCCTGATGTCGCCAACAGGTCGAATCCCATTGCAGCTAACCGTTGACCGATCGCGACGGCAGCATCCTTGTGTCGCGAGGTCAAGCTGATGAAGATTTTCCCCGATTCGGGCAGCACACTACCGGCAGCGATTTGGCTCTTGGCGAACGCCAGTGGAAATTCCTCGCTGATTCCCATCACTTCGCCGGTACTTCGCATTTCCGGTCCCAGTACGATGTCGACGCCGGCGAATTTTCGGAATGGGAAGACGCTTTCTTTGATTGAAACATGTCGCGGAATCGGCTCTTCCAGGACTCCTAATTCTCGCAGTGTCTTGCCAGCCATGACTTTCGTAGCGATGTTGGCAACGGGGACTCCCGTTGCTTTGGAGACAAACGGTGCTGTTCGACTCGCTCGAGGATTGACCTCTAGAACGTAGACCAGTGGACCTTGCTCGTCTTGCTTGATGGCGAATTGGATGTTCATCAAACCGATGACGTTCAGCCGTTTTGCCAATTTCTTTGTCGCTTCACGAATCTCTTCCAAGATTTCAGGAGCCAGACTGAAGGCCGGAATCGCACAAGCCGAGTCGCCGGAATGGACGCCAGCTTCTTCGATGTGTTCCATAATTCCCATCACGACACATTCTTGCCCATCTGCGATCGCATCGACATCGACTTCGGTCGCGTCCTCAAGGAAGCGGTCGATCAAGACCGGTTTACCATCAGCGACGACGAAGGCCTCCGCGACATATCGTTCGAATTGGGATTGGTCGTAGCAAATCTCCATCGCTCGACCACCCAAAACGAAGCTGGGTCGGACCAATGCCGGGTAGCCAATCTTCTTGGCCTCTAACCGTGCCTCCGCCATGTTGCAGGCCGTGCCGCTTGGTGGTTGCCGCAGTCCAAGTTCATTGATCAGCTGCTGGAACAGTTCACGATCTTCTGCCATTTCGATGGTTTCGACGCTCGTTCCAATGATCGGAACACCCGATTCTTTTAGTCCGCGGGCAAGATTCAAAGGTGTCTGCCCACCAAACTGCACGATAACCCCATCGGGCTGAACAGCATCGCAGATGTTCAGCACGTCTTCGATCGTCAGAGGTTCAAAAAACAGGATATCAGAGGTGTCGTAATCGGTGCTGACTGTTTCTGGATTGCTGTTCACCATGACACTTTCGATCCCAATTTCGCGAAGCGCAAAACTGGCATGGCAGCAGCAGTAGTCAAATTCGATTCCTTGGCCAATCCGATTGGGTCCTCCGCCGAGGATCATGATCCGTTTTTGGTCTCCTTTCGGAGGTAATTCGTCTTCCTGTTCGTAAGTGCTGTAGTAATACGGGGTGTAGGCTTCGAATTCGGCGGCACAGGTGTCGACGCTCTTGTAAACAGGTCGGATTCCCATTTCCAATCGTTTCGATCGAACGGAAGATTCGACGCTGCCGAGGATTCTCGCGAGTTGTCGATCTGAGAAACCGTGGCGTTTGGCATGCCACATTTCATCTCGCGTCATCGCATCGAGTGAATCGAGCTGCGTTAAGCGATTTTCCTCTTCGACAATTTGCGACATGTGATCCAGGAACCAGACATCAATATTGGTCAGATCGAAGATCTCATCGATCGACATCCCCGCCTTCATGGCATAACGGATGTAGAAGATGCGTTCGGCTCCGGGGGTGCCCAACTTGGCTTTGATTTCGTCCATGTCGGGTTGGGATTCAGTGCCCCAATCGTCCCGATTATCACTTCCCAAGCCAAATGCGCCGACTTCCAGTCCCCGCATCGCCTTTTGAAGAGATTCTCGGAAGGTCCGGCCGATGGCCATCGTTTCCCCGACGCTCTTCATTTGGGTCGTTAGAGTGGCATCAGCCTCCGGGAATTTCTCGAAGGCAAACCGTGGCATCTTCGTGACCACGTAATCGATGGTTGGTTCGAAGCAGGCCTTGGTCTTTTGGGTGATGTCATTGGGTAGTTCCCACAACCGATAACCGACGGCCAATTTGGCGGCGATCTTGGCAATTGGGAAACCGGTCGCTTTGCTGGCCAGAGCGCTGGAGCGGCTGACGCGTGGATTCATCTCGATCACAATCATACGACCGCTGTTGGGCTCGATCGCAAATTGGATGTTACTGCCACCCGTTTCGACACCGATTTCACGAATCACGGCGAGCGAGGCGTCTCGCATCCGCTGATATTCTTTGTCAGTCAGGGTTTGAGCTGGGGCGACGGTGATGGAATCGCCGGTATGCACTCCCATCGCGTCGAAGTTCTCGATGCTGCAGATGATGACGACGTTATCATCCTTGTCACGCATCACCTCCATCTCGTATTCCTTCCATCCGATGATCGATTCTTCGATCAGGACTTCGGTCACGGGTGATTGGTCCAATCCATTCTGAACCAGCGAGTCGAACTCGTCTTTGTTGTACGCGATGGCACTGCCACTTCCGCCCATGGTAAAGCTGGGACGCACGACCGCGGGTAAACCGACTTCACTGAGGGCTTTGCGAGCCTCTTCGAGCGTGTGGACGGTGAAGCCAGTGCAAACATCCAGTCCGATTTTTTCCATGGCGACCTTGAACTGATCGCGTTCTTCTGCCTTTGCAATGACAGCCGCATTCGCGCCAATCATCTCTACGCCGTACTTATCCAGCACACCGTTGGCTTCGAGGTCCATGGCGCAATTTAGGCCGGTCTGGCCACCAAGCGTGGGCAACAAAACATCGGGCCGTTCCTTGGCAATGATCTTTTCGATCATCTGCCAGGTGAGCGGTTCAATGTAGGTTCGGTCCGCGGTGGCGGGATCCGTCATGATGGTCGCTGGATTGCTGTTGACCAGCACGACCTCGTATCCCTCCTCACGGAGCGCTTTGCAGGCTTGGGTACCGGAATAGTCAAACTCACAGGCTTGACCGATCACGATCGGACCGCTTCCGATAATCAAAATCTTGTGAATGTCATCGCGGCGAGGCACGTTTTTCGATTCCAGCGAGGTAGGCAGATGGGTACAAATTGCCGTGGAGAATAGCAGAAAATCGGTGACTGTCGAAGCCGCTGAAGAGCTAAGTTTCTTTCGATGGCCGTAAACTTGCCCCAGTCGCCAAGATGAGCCTGGCCTGTTTTCGGCGAGACGGCCCTCAGGAACCTTCTTTTTTCCGCCCAGTTCGGTCCTGCCATCCTCGCCAGGCTGCTGGGCCATACCTCCAGATAAACCCAGTCGCAATAAAGGCTCCTCCCGTGACCGTCCACCATTTGGGAGGTTCGTAACTAGCAAGATGTCGCCATGCGAGAAACGTCCAGAGCGGCACCGCTAGCGGCTCCAGCAGGGTGATCAATCCTGCCTCATTACTTTCCACCTCGCGAACCGCATAGGCAAAAATCATATAAGGAATCGCGAGTTGTACCGCCCCCAGGCCAAATAGGGCGAGCCATTGGATTCCGTGTGGCATCGGGGTATGGCCGACCACGAGTGGCCACAAACAGAGCACGGAGACACCATGGTTGACTAATCCGATCCAGGCTACGTCCACGCCGCGCAAAGATCGAATCGAAAGGACGACCCCGGCATACATCAGCCCTGAAAATAGGGCCAAGCCGATCGGGCCGGTTGCGAGTGAATCCGTTGAGACACGTGATTCCATCGTCACGATCACACTGATCCCGATCAACGATAGTGCAATCATCACCCAGTCTCGATGCCGTGGGCGATCACCCAGTCCCAGTAACCCCGCCACGGCCACCCAAGATGGGCCGACGTACTGAAGCCAGATTGTTGTCGTTTCTGACCCGCCTACCATCGCGACGAGAAACGAATAGGTCATCGCCGTGAATGACAGTGACATCGGAATCATCGCCAGTCGAAATTGTGGTCGACGGACGAACGGCAAGACCGTCAGGGCTGCGAATACCGCCCGCCAAAAGGTCAGGGCGACGCCTCGGGTCTCGATTGGCCAATCGTCGAACCAGGGCGCTTTGGCATAAAATCCGCTCGTGCTCCACAGCAGCGATGCGACGACAACCAGCAATCGGGATCGATCGCGACTAGATAGTCCTTTCATTTCAGTTCAATCGACGCGGTGACCGGCAAATGATCGCTGGCGAAACGCCCCGATTCAGTCCTCGGATCGAGGACTTCAACCGTGCGAACTGTTAACGGCCCTGCCACAAACAGATGATCAATGATGCGTTCAGGGATGATTTTCGAGAATCCATTCCAAGTACTACGTGGGCCACTTGGCTCTTGCTCACTGGCTTTCCTCGCGTCGGTCAGTGGACTTGAATCGGAGATTTCGGCTGTCGTTAGAGCCTGATAGGGATCAGAACCGGGGAGACAATTGAAGTCACCCATCACGATTGCGGGCAGCCCTTCGCCACGCTGATTGGCCATCCGCCGGATCAACTTTGCACTTTCGGTGCGAGCTTGAGCGCCACGGTGGTCAAAATGTGTGTTGGCCACCCAAACCTGTGCCCCGCCAGTCCGCTGTTTCAGAACCATCCAAGTGCAGGTGCGGGGCAGGTCAGCGTCCCAGCCTTTAACGCCCACTTGGTCGGGAGTCTCACTTAACCAGAAGGTTCCTTTGGACAGCATTTCCAGCCGATCACGTCGATAGAAGATCGCAGCATGTTCTCCGCCGCTTTTTCCGTCACTGCGTCCTAGTCCGTATGATTCAAACCCACGCAACCGCGTCTTGAGTTGTTCAAATTGGGGTTTGGTGACCTCTTGCAAGCCGATCAGATCGTAATCGCTGAGGAAATCGGTGACGGCGTCAACGCGTTTGGGCCAATAGTCCTCACCATCGCTTCGATTCAGGCAGCGAATGTTGTAAGTGACGATTTTCAATGGTTCGGCAGCAAAGGCCTGCGCGGCCGAGAAGAATACGATCTGTATCAGCAAAAGTCGAAGCATGGTAAGTCCTGGCAAGCGGCGTCAGGCGAATCTCCGAAAATCGTTTTCCAGCGAATCGGCGAAAAACGCTCTTCGATCGAGTGCTGCGAGCCGCCGAATGACTCCCGTCATCGTGGACGATTGGCGATCTGCCGGGGTGAGGGGACACTTTTGACGATGCTATCGATACATCATTCCCGGCTCGATCGCAAAGGGTCCGTTCTTTTTGAGTCGATCTCTGAGTCGATTAGCAGATGGAATACTGGTGCCTAGATTGGATCAAGTATCTGATGTTTACTCGTGGCGGAGTGCTTCGATCGGGTTCATTTTGGCGGCGCGGATGGCCGGGTACAGTCCGCTGAGCAATCCGACGCCGACAGCAATCATCACAGCCAAGGGGATGGTCCATAGCACGATGGCAGGTTCCGCTTCACGAATTGCTGCGGGCAAAGCGGCGAACTTTTCCTCCATGGTGTTTTTGGCAAACCAGTTCAAGAAGCGATAGATCGGCAGACTCAGCAACCCGAAGACGATTCCCATGATCGCTCCGGCGAAGCTCAAGACGATGGTTTCGACTAGAAACTGTCGCGTGATATCTTTTTGCTTCGCTCCCAAAGCACGGCGAACGCCGATTTCGCGGGTCCGCTCTGTCACGCTCGCCAGCATGATGTTCATGATGCCAATGCCACCGACAACCAGTGAAATACAGGCAATCAGAATGCCGATCCCAAGGAACATCAATTTCATGTTTCTAGCCTGCTCGAGCAGTTCCAGTGGTACGACAACCGCTGTGTCACTCATTTCCGCGTGATTCGCTGCCAACAACGTTTCAATCAAAGCGGCAGCAGGCTTTACGTCGTCCTGTTCTTTTGCCTGCAGTGTGATCTGGTTCAATTCCATGATCTCGGTTTGGAATTGACCACTGCGACGGGTCACGATCATGTCCCCGATACGTTTTCGCAGCGTTCGCATCGGAATGTAGATGTCTTTGCTGAAATCTTGTGAGTCGAGCGAACCACCAATTGCTGCGGACGGATTACGATGCTCCAGCACGCCAACGACTTTATACTTATCGGTGTGTTCGGGGATCGTGACGCGTTTGCCGATAGGTTCCTCATAAGGAAACAGCTTCTCAGCTACCCCAGCCGAGATGACGCAGACTGTATCGGCTTTCAGTTCATCAGCGTCTGACAAAAATCGACCGCCACCAGTTCGTGTCTGCAATTGGTTCACTTCCGCGTATGCGGGTGTGCAACCAACCAAACGGCCGTCGACGGTTCGGTCCCGATAAGTAAATTGGCGACGGATTTCGCGGATCGGTATCGCCGATTCAATCGTCGGCACATTCGACAAAATTCGGTCTAAGTCGCTTCGCAGCAATCCATATTCGGAAACCCGAGATCCAGCCAGTTTCTCTTCTGGCGGCTTTTGACTGCGGACGATTATCGTCGTCGAGCCGAGTGATTCGATTTGTTTTTGGACTTGGTTACTCGCCCCTTGGCTGATGGCAGTTAATACGATGACGGCCCAGACACCAATCATGATGCCTAGCATTGTCAAAATGGTGCGCAATGGATGGAGCGCTAGGCTCTTGATTCCAAGTTTCCAGGTTCTCAGCCAGATCATAGATTTGTCGTGGGTGGATTATTGTCTTGCCAACAACTCTTGGACCGCTTGCAATTGCTGGTCTTTTGCTGCATTCCTTTGTTCGTCGCTCACGACCTCGTCGGTGTGCAGCATTCCGTCTTTCAATCGTACGATTCGCTTGGCACGCTCAGCGACATCGTCTTCGTGGGTCACCAAGATGATGGTTCGACCCTCTTCGTTCAGTTCGTCGAAGAGTTCCAGGATTTCGGCGGTTGTTACCGAATCGAGGTTTCCGGTTGACTCGTCGGCTAGCACAAAGAGCGGATCGTTTACCAATGAGCGGGCGATCGCGACACGCTGCTGTTGGCCACCTGACAGTTGTTGTGGACGGTGATCCAATCGATCCCCCAGGCCAACTCGCTCAGCCAAGTCAATGACTCGCTTCCGCTCCTGCGGACCGAGCCGACCTTGGTAATAAAGCGGCACCTGGATGTTTTCCACAACCGTCAACTGTTGAATCAGATTATATGATTGGAAGACGAATCCGATTCTTTGGCTACGAATTTCGGCCAGTTCGTCGTCGCTCATGGTGGAGATGTCATCCTCTCCCAAGAACAGACTTCCACCGGACGGTTGATCTAAACATCCCAACAGGTTGAGTAGCGTGCTTTTACCGCTGCCAGAAGGTCCCATGATGGCCGCGTAGTCACCCTCAGGGACGTCAAAAGAGACACCGCGGAGTGCGTGAACTGTTTCACTCTTGAGAACATAGTCTTTGGTCAGGTTCCGGATGGAACACGCCAAGCGGCGTGGTCCGCTTGGCTCGGGAGTCGCATCCGATGCTGGCGACCCATAGGCATCAGTCATGCTCATTGTCGGGGCCCTCCACCACCAGCACCTCCGCCGCCGGGCCGACCGCCTGAACCCATCCGAGAGCTCATTGCCTTTGTCATCTCAGCCCGAGTCACATTGCCGTCGCCGTTGCTGTCGGCCATTTTGACCATCGAGGAACGGTTTGGATCCATTGCTTTCATTTCCTCGGCGCTGATCACACCGTCTCCATCGGTGTCGTTGCCCTCCATGATCCGCGTGACGATCGAGTTCATATCAAAGCCGCCACCGCCAGCACCACCACCTGGTCGTCCAGCACCACCACCTGGTCGTCCAGCACCACCACCTGGTCGTCCACCACCACCTGGTCGTCCACCACCACCTGGTCGTCCGCCCCTGTCGGCAGTTGGCTCACCGCCGCCCGCCGCGGTCGTGACCTCTGACGCGACATCTCGCATGTCACTATTGTCTTGCCGCTCGATCTCCGGAAGATCCATCAGCGATAAATGGTCACGCAAATTAAGCACGACTACGCCATTCTCTTCGAGGCCCTCAGCAATGCTCGCCATGGTGTCGTTGGTGGCACCGATTTTAACCCTGGAGGTCGCGAATTCTGTTGGGCCATTTTTGGTCAGCACGTACATGTCGTCGCCGTGCTCGTACAAGGCTTGGATAGGAACCTGCAATGCGTCGTCTAGTTGTTCGACAAAGATTTGAACCTCTGCCGTCATTCCGGTCCGGATGCTTTCCGGCGGATTAATGATCTCGACGATTGTTGCATACTCTTTGATGGACGAACTAAAGAAGCTGCTCGGCTCCGCATAGCGGTTCACTTTCTTAACTCGACCGGTTAACGTCAGCCCGGGGATCGCATCGACGGAGATGCGAGCGGCCATGCCCTCGCGGACCAGCGTAATCCTGGACTCATTAATTTTGCACTTGACCTGCATCGCGTTGGGGTCAGGTAGCTTGATGATTTCCTGACGTTCTCGAACTTGCGAACCAGCTTCCACGACGAACTCTGCACTACCACCACGACTGCTGTAGCGATTCGCATGCACAACAACTCCATCTGCTGGAGCGTACATGACACATTTGGAAACTTGCTCCTCAATCTCCGCTAGCTCGGTCTCTTCTTCGACCAGCTCTGCTCGAGCAGCAGATAGGTTTGCATCGGCGGCCTCAATGTCGCTATCAAACCCAACGAGCATTTTCTTCTTCGTCAAGGTTTCCAGAACTTCCAGTTTTTGCGTCGCTGCATCGTATTTATTTTGATTGTTGGCGACCGAATATTGATCCGCCTCAAGCTGTAGCGATTTCAGGAGACCTTTGGCGACCAATCGTTCGCTACTTTCGCTTATGAGTTGAGCCTTTCGCAGTTCTTGCTGCGCGATCGCCTGATCGCTCAGGAGCTGTTTGCGCTCGGTTTGGTAGACGCCATCCAGATATTCTTGTCGTGCGATTTTCGCTTGCTCGACGTTGGCTTCTGCTGTCGTCACAGCAGCCTCAGCCGAGATCACGCGGATCTTTTTCTCCTTCAACTGCAGCTCAAGTTCAGATGAGTCGATTTCGACTAACTTATCGCCTTCTTTGACTTTCGTTCCCTCATCAATCACCCACAGGATGGTCACGCCACCCATTCCTCGGGACTGCACCTGACAGGTGACATTGATGTTGCTGCTACTTTCGATTTCGCCTTGTTCAAGCACGATGTGGTCGAATGCCCCTTTCATCGCGACGGCGGTTATCAGATCACCATCGGCGATCCCCGTTTCTCGGTAAATAACCTTGTATCCGATGGCACCAAAAACGCCGACCAGAATCAAACAAACCAGCAAGGCACCGACCAAACCGCCATGGCGATCAAAATTCGGGCGATGGGGACGCTGAGTCCGAGAAAGAAACTCGTATTTCATTTTGAAATGGTGTGAAATGGAGGGCGGGCGGGTCCGTAGAGGTGGGCTATCTGAAAAACCCTCAATCGGGTTGGGAGTTCCGGAATCTTTTGAGACTCCAAATCGCAGAATCAGGGTGGGTAATAAGAATTCTGCACAAATTCAGTAATCACATTCTAATCGGCGTGTCAAAATATCGATCGGTCTCGACTCGTATTTTTGGGGAGATCTTGTTCGAAAGCTCTCCAGAATTCATCGCGAACCGGGGGTTAATCTCGACCTGAACCCCCGAGCCTACCACGCCACCAGAGGATTCGATCCAGGCCTGATGAAGCTCGGAAATTGCCTGTCGTGCAAGGCTGGGGGTGTCGGTCGCGGCACCGTCGGCATTTTTCACCGGTGCAAATCCCTGACAAGGGAGAACTTCGACCACGAAAGCATTCTCAGCTTGAGGCAAGAGATCGAAGATGAATCGCTCGAATTTAGTCGCGTTTGGTTGTGCTGGATTGTCCAGGCGGCCCGATGGAGCCAAATACGGCACCTTTTTCAACGCCCGATGAAAGGGCAGAGCATCAGATGAATCGCTGGCACGCTGCAGGAAATCGACATCGATGATATGAACCGCGATATTTCCCGCCCAAAGACGTAATTGACCCTCCTGTTCCGTCGCTTCGGCAGCCGATTCGGGCAGATCGCTATATTCGATGATGTGAACTTTCCCATCGATACTAACCACATTGCCGACCCGTTCGGCGGCGTATCGCTTTCGGATGACCTGGGTGGTCATCTCGCTTTCGGCCATTAAGTGATGTCCCAGTAGGGTTGGATCACACAGATGGGCGAGGGGATTATCGACCTGGATATAGGCCAGTTGGCGAACGCCGCGGTCTTTGGCTTCCCGCAAACAGCCGCTTCGTTGCAATGCTGCGACGGTGCCGCCGTGCCCATCAGGGCTGAGAGCTAACGAATCCTTGTCTGCCAGCAACAGCTTGCCGGATTCTGCATCGACAGCCGGCATCGTTCCTTGTTTGAAAATGACAACATCGTTCGGTGACAAGCCAAGATAATCGTGTTCCTGAAAATAAGCACGTGTTTCGTCATCAGTTGCTTCACTCGTCATCACGAACAGTGGGATTTTCACTGAGTAAGCCTGTTGAATCGCTATCAGCCGGTCGGCAAAAAATTGGAACAGCGTTCGGTTCGAAACCGGCCCAATCGGGAACATCCCCTTGGGTTGTGGAAAGCCCAGGCGTGTTCCTTGGCCGCCGGCGACGATGACGGCTCCCACCTGACCATCGCGAATGGCCTGTTCGCCTCGCCGTCGAGCCTCAGTCGTTGTCCAATTCGCACCCCTTCCTTCGGCGTCGACCGACGGAGGTGGATCCGCCGCTTGCGCCATTGCAGCAAAATCTTGCTCGGCATCTTGCCCAGCAATCAATTCGTCCAACTGAACGAGATCAAGTTCATCGATCTGCGTCGCAAGTTGTTTTCGTTGCGACTCAGAAATCTCATCCCAAAACTGAAGAACATGTTCTTGTTGGTGAGCCTTCAGCCGGTTCTGAAGTTCATCAAACCTCCCCGTTCGCTCCGGAAATGTTGGGTCTGGCATGGTTCAATCCTAGCTCGAAAACGATCGTTGAATTGAAAGGCGAGCTTGCTCTTCGCCAATCATGGGTTGTTTGGTTAATGTCGAAAATGCCATTTCGGGTCATCGTATCTTTGCTGTCGAAGCAAGCCGATTCGTGTTTTTAAGCATTCGCAGTCGGCGGTACCCGTCACTCGAAATTCTGTTTTTACATCTTCGCTGAACTGGTTCGCATCAATCGGTAGGTTGGTGACGAAATCGCGATGGTTCCGGCCCGCACGGTAGTCGGGTTGGCGAGGTGCGAACTGCAGAGCACAAGCCATCGTGTCCAGATCCATTCCGTGCAGGATGGTACCGTGGTAAAGCAAGTGATTTCTCGAAATTTTCAGGCTGTTCCCGGAGCATTTTCGGTTCTTCCAGGTCAGATCGCAGATTCCCTTCCATTCTGTTTCGATGACCTGAGATTGCAACGCCGCCAAGATCCGACTGATGACAAATTTGTGTGCGATGTCGATCTTTCGCAATGAGTCATCGCCGTCGAGGGAAAGAACGACGCTATACATCAGGCAGCCCGGTCCACCCACAACCGTGGCACCGCCACTACATCTTCGCAGCACGGGGATCGTATGCGTTTTGCAGAACGGAAGATTAATTTCGTCGGCAATCCGGGTGGATCGACCGGCAACGACCGCAGGAGCCGAAAACTCCCAGAACCGAATGCATTCTCCAATCTCGCCGTCGTCGGCCGCCAACAACAACGCTTCATCCAATGCTAAATGGTCTGCGGGATCGCTAAAGTTGTCGGTGATTTGTTGCATCGAGTGGTAAGTCGGCAAACAGTAGTAGGAGCAAATGTCGAATAAATGATGTGAGCGGAAAGTTATTGCTCGTGATCCCAGCGCATCGAAGGCTTGCGCTTATCAGTCATGGAATGCGCTTTCCCGAGGCTGTTTGTTGCAGTTGCTGATGTTTAACCTCAATCGGCTCGTAGCGATTCCAGCAACGGCATACGGGTCACACGGCGAACAGCGATCAGTCCTGCCAGCATGCCAAACAAAATGATTCCCGCCACAATGAACAACGGTTCGATGATTGGAGGTGCTAGTCCACCGATGATCGCGTGTGGCAACACTGCCAGGATCGCACAGGCGATACCGCAGCCAATTCCCATCAGCAGTAGGGATGCGTTTTCAGCGAGTACCACCGTTGCCAATCGTTTGCGAGTAAAGCCGATAGCTTGCATCACAGCCAATTCTTGCCGTCGTTCCAGGACACCACGTAGTTGTGCGACTGCTAAGCCAATCGTTCCTAGCAACAGTCCAAGAGCACCAAGGCTTTGAAAAGTTCGCAAGTAAGTGTTCTGCACTGCGAGCATGCTGGAGAGGACTGCGTTGGCATTTGAAAGGTCCATGCCTGCGTCGCCCAGGCGGTTTTCCAAAATCGTGGCAACCGTCTCCGACCGATCAGCTTCGCACGCGATCAAAAAGAATTGGTAACCACTAATGTTTTCGAACAACTGTTCGAAGTTGTGGTTTCCGATTAGCAGTTTTCCCTGCAGCAGGGAATTCGACAACAAGCCAACGACTTGGAAGGTAATGGGTTTGCCTTCCTCATATTCGAACGTCTGTTTTTCGCCAATTCCGCCGGTCATCTGCAG
The DNA here is from genome assembly GCA_049602075.1 of Rubripirellula sp. Lineage (GTDB taxonomy): Bacteria > Planctomycetota > Planctomycetia > Pirellulales > Pirellulaceae > Rubripirellula. The sequence continues at coordinate 122,328 of JBMYRF010000005.1, read as the reverse complement.
GCTCCACATGGCGGTGTTCTGATCGATCACGACTGGGATTGGGTCTTCTTCTGTGCCGCTGGCAGGCTGATTTAATGCGTCCCAAGGTGACATCGCATCGGCGGTTTCGGTGGTTGCAGCCCAGTCAAAGCCAGCTAATCCATTTGGTGTGGCAAATGTTTGACCGAACAATTCTGGGACACCTAGGACGGTTGGCCGGGTCGCCCGGTACAGATTGTTGCAACTCGCGTCTTGGCCCGCTTTGACACGGAAGGAAGCGATGCGAGTTTGATCAAGTTGCTGCGCGTCAGGTCCAAACAGATCCGATTGAACGTCTGGTTGGCTAAGGTCACGGTAAATCGGCTGAGCCGATTGACCAACAAGATCGAATCCGCCGGTTCCGCTTTCCGTCGGTTCCAGACGAAACGCCGTGATCGCGATGATCAAAAAAGCTGCGGTTGCCATCAACCCGATTGTCAGGGTGCTCCGTAATGGATGTCTAGAAGCATTGCGGGCCGCCAAGATGCCAATCGAATAGCCGCCTCCTTGCTGATTTTTGGCGATCCGTCGCGGTTGTCGCAAACGAATGAAGATCATGATCAACGCAGCACACAACAACATCATCCCGCTGCCAACAAACGCTCCCGCTGCCGCCTGTCCGCCCGTCGCTGCACCGAGAGCAGCTAATCCAATGGCAACGATCCCTAGCAGTGCAGCCACCCATTTCAGGCGCGTCTTCGGTTTCTGCCCTGGAATGCCAGTGTCAAGATCGCGCCGGGAGAGCAGTGTTTGTGCGTTTTCTCGCGTTAACCAGCGAGTTGTGATCATAAGTGTGAGGGCGGCGACGAACCAACCGGAAACAGCTCCGATGATCAAACTTTGTGTCTGCCAGTGAAACGTAAGAAACGGGACAGTCACAGCGCCAACCCACCAAGATCGCAAGGCCCACAAAACGATTTTGGCGTAAAGCCAGCCACCGCCCAGGCCAATCAATGCTCCAAATGTCGCGATCGCCAATCCTTCTCGTAGCGCTAGGGACGCAACCCTTCGCGGTGGCCATCCGACGGCCAGCAAGGTTCCGTATTGTTGCATACGTTCTGTCAGCCCAAGGCGGAACAACATTGCGATGAGAATCACAGCAGCGAGGATCACGAAAAAACTAAGCGCCAGAAATAATCCATCGAAAGGTGTGGTTCCCTTCGATGCAGATAGTTGCTGCTGTTTTAGAGGCCGAATCACCCATCCCAGTTCTGCCAGGTCATCAGCTAACAGATCCCGCAGTACCGATTTCAGTTCCTTTTCATCCGCAGCGATGCGGGAAGATAAGCGGACACCCGTCGTTTTGCCAAATCGACTTCCAAACAATTCTTGGCCATCTTCCAATGGTAGGAACGCCTTCGGGGTGAGGCGGTATTCGTTCCAGTATTCGTCATCTTCTTTGCTGATTTCACGATCAAGCTTGAAGGGCAAGTCCCAATCGCTGATTGAGTCTTGATCGGTAACTCCAGGCACTGTGGGGGTAAGATCTGGATCGTTGTAAATCGTTGGGGGAGAATCAAAAGTGGCTTCACGCCGCCGCCGATAGGGAGTCGCTGGCTTGGTGATGGGCACGATGCTTGTCACGATTACGTCAAAATACCGTTCGATTTCTTTTCCGTTTTCGACTTCTGGTTCGTAGTAGGCGACACGTAGTGGCGTTCCGACTTTTGCTCCCAGGCGTTCGGCTGCCCAACTGTTCAGTACGAACGGGATCTTCGGGTTCTCTTCGTCACTGATTGGTTGGCGAAAACCAAGTGGCAAGTACTCGCTCGAGTCGATCGCGGTGATGGTGCTGTAGGGAATAGTGGCGACGACATTACCCGCTTCATCCAGCTTCTCAATCGCGTTGGCAAGATATGTGCTGGTCACGGAAACTTCGGAGCCGGGGAAGGCATCGACGATTTTTTGGGCCACCAACTCTGGTACCAAAAGTCGATCACTCGTCACCCAGAAGTAGTCGTAGATCGTCTCTTTCGTTCCATCCTCGCGTGTATACTCTCGACGGATTTGATCAACGTTCAACCCAAGGTCATCGAGATCAACGCGAAGATCGTCTTGGGAAATCGTTTGGTCCACCAGAAGCGTGTTTGCCTGATTGTCCCGATCAAGCACTTCACCAATTAGCTTTCGATCTAAGTAAACGTTTTTGGGAGCTGCTTGGTTGGCAGCCAACGAGAACCGGCCAAGGCCTCGATCGGGAACAATGTCAACGACTTTCATCCGAGGTAAGCCTTCGGTTTGAATATCGCGTCGACCGAGAGGGCTGTCCGCGGGAACCGCTTGTTCGACAGGAAGACGAACGGTCACTAAGTCACCGATTTCCACGCCCAGTTCTTTTGCCGCGGAAGAATTCAAGACAACTTCATCGCCGCTTGGGAACTGTTCTGGGCGGATGCCACTCACATCGAGATCCCAGAAGTTGGCATCGCTTCCAACCACCTGCACCGAACCTGCTCGCCGAATGGTTCCGTCGCCGCGGCGAGTCTCCACGACAGCACTGTCAAAGAGGATCAACGCGACCGGGTCGATTGCATCAGACGTAATGTTTTCAGCCGAGAAAAATCCACCTGGAAAAATCACGACTTCTGTGTTTCCGAGTCGTTCAATGGTCAGCTGCCGCAGGCTGCCGCGCATCGAATCACCCACCAGAAGTGCCCCAACAATCACGGCCGTTGCGACCGCGACCCCGAATGCCACCGACAACGAAACACGCCACCAATACCGGAGAGTGGAGGCGACCATGCGGGAGAGACTGAGCGAAAGATTGGATTGGGCCATCGGAACCGCAATGATTGAAAAAAGTCAGTTTAGTGGGATCAGTGCAAAATCGTTGTGCATACTAACCCGAGCCGTGTTGCAAAGGTTAGCGATCGAGGAGCCTCGGTGTTGCTCCAGCTTGGTCACTCGACTGAACTCGATACGATAGTAAAAGTAGGCCAAGGTAAAAGGCGACAATTGGGCGATTCCCACTCAGAGGCTGCCGGGATACGGATCGTTGCCATTCTCTTTTGTTCTCGTAGGGGAGTGCGGTTCGCTCTCAATACAGGCTGAATTATATGAATGATCCCATCGCTATCGTGCTGACCACCGTTGAATCGATTGATGACGCCAATCGACTCGCTGCGGATTTGTTGGAGCAACGATTGGCTGCGTGTATCCAAATCGATGGCCCGATTGTCAGCCATTATCGATGGGAAGGAAAGCTCCAGCAAGCAAATGAGTATCGATTGGTGATCAAAGTGGCAGCATCGGAATGGCCGAAACTCAGCAAAGCACTCTCCGATCAACATCCCTACGACGAACCTGGAATCCTACTGTTGCCGGTCGAATCAGCCAGTCAGAGTTATCAGGCCTGGGTACTCAGGCAAACGAAGTGACTTGAGGAACATGCAGTGAACTAGAGATGCGGTGAAATGATCTCCCAGAGTGGCATTGCCAAGGTGATTAAACCAGCTATGACAGCTCCAACGGCGGCGACGAGAACGGCACCCGAAGCGACATCAAGGACGCGCCCGATTCGAACGTCATGCTGGGGGTGGAGCACCGCTACCAGTTCTTCAATCGCAGTATTCAGCAGTTCGGCCGAGATCACGAGAGTGATGCAAAATGTGACTGCCACCCAACGCCAGCTTTCCAGCTGTAACCAGAGTCCCATCAAAACGACGGCGGTCGCCATGGGTAGGTGAACCAGGAAACTGTTCTCGTGTTTGAACGCATGAAGGATACCAGCCATCGCAACCGCGAATTTTTGGACGACCGGAGCGGCGGACTTCCTCGCATCACTCACTTCTATTCCAAGCCTTCCACGCCAGGCGGTGGGATCAACTGGCCACCGACGCGCCCGAGCCGAGTTCGCGGCCAGAATCGCGGTTCGATACCGAAACCAAAGCTAACATTGTCTCGCCCCGGATCGACATTGACGCCGAAGCGAAGCAGTGCCGATTCGCCAATCCGCGTCAACGCGAGGGATTGACCGACATTTCCGGTACTGCCAAAGTCATAAGTGGCTCCCGCTGATGCGATCCACTTCTCATTCAATCGGTAGTCCAGTGTGCTTCGTAGGACCGTGCTGCTGATTGGGCCATCCAATGCCAATAGCCCCACATAAACGTCGCCCACGCCGGGGCGACTGCTTCGAACACCAGCGCTGACAGATTTCAACCCATTGGGGAAGAAGTCTACGTAGCCATCACTGAGGAGGGTGACGCGGTCGCCGACGTGATATCGAGCATCAAATGTGGCGGGTCCCAAGGTTTCGCCAAAATTGTCTCGCATCGCCTTTGGGAATACCAATAAGTCAAAATCGAGTTGCAGCAGGTCGACGATGCGTTCACGTCCAGGAAGTCCTCGTTTGGTTTGCCATCGCTGATGCAATCCAAAGCGGAACTGTTCGAGGTCATCAGCAATGACGTCGCTGGGGTTGGTGACCAGTCGCTGAAAGCCTTGCCGAAAAGCATAGGTTCGCGGGTCAAACTGGGGCGGTAGGGCGCCACCAAAGGTGTCTTGAATGAATCGCCGGCGGAATTGTTCTTGAGCGTTATCATCCAACGCGTCATACAAGGGAAGATCATTCAATCCGGCATCGCTGTCGGCGTAAAGATATTCGGCTGTCCATTCAATTTTGTGGGCCAATCCACGGACATTCAATAGGCTACTTTGAACCGTTGGATCGACTCGCCACGCTGATAAACTCGCTTGGAGACCTGCTTGACCAAGCAAGCGTGTTAAGGGTTCGCCGTTGGCGGCTTGTCCATAATGCGCCACCTCGCCCGATGCATTGGGGATGACTTTGACTGGGCCAAGTTGGATTGGCATAGTCAATTCTTGTCGCGTCGACGCGACCACGCCCTCGCTCTGGATCTCACCAGGTAACGGTGAATACTCCGCGGCCTCCGCCGGGTCGGTTGGCAGAGTGGCGACATTCAATTTTTGGTAGCCGACTTTACTGTGGGTGTTCCAGGTCAACCAGTTGTTCAGCAGCGATCCGCCAAGCAAGTAGTGATCGAGTTGCGGCAGGTGTTCGGTTTCCATGAAGAAATCGTTGACTTGAACATTGGCTGATAAATCAAACAGTTGATTGCGGTAATAGCGACGCAACTGTAGTGCCGTTCGAGCGTCAACCTGCTGATCCCATTCATTTTCGAGGTACTGTTCCAAGAAGTTGCGATCACTGATCCAGCCGATTTCAGCGATCAACTCGTATCCGCTCCAGAATTTCTGCCGATGCTGCAGCAGTGAACGACCTCGAGTTGTTGTTTCCGGTTGCAGGAACATGCGGTCTCGACCTAAACGGTCCAAGCCGTCGTCCTTAATAATCCAGGTATCGAAGAGACCCTGGGTTGGTCCCGCTAAGCCACAGAAACCAGGCACTGAATACTGGAGTGTCGTGCCGGCAGCTGGTCCCCGATCGCTGAGATAATCGAGGGAGAGATCCCAGTCGAGGTCCGGGGGCGCGTCATCGATCCCAAGCAATTGCAATAGATCGAGGTCAAGGAAGAACTGCGTTCCAAAGGTGTCATCATTCTTGACTTTGATGCCCGAGATGTAATAGCCGGGCCGCTCCAAGCTGGTCGAAAACGTTGGCCAGTAAAGCAGGGGCACACCAGAGATGTAAACGAAGTTATCGTTGCTCTCTACAAAAGGTTCGCGATCAATCCTCGGTTGTCCTGTCGCTGGATCCAAGCTGGTTCGCTGACGGTCGGTCAGTCGTAGGCGTTCGCTTTGCAACCAATACCTCGGCACTCCCATGCGGCTGCTGGTCACCGCCGCGTCGAAGGCGATAAAGTTGCCATTGGAAACTTGTTGCATGACGTCCGCTTTCAATCGGACGACCCCCTGGTACTCGGGTATTGTCGTGATCGCTTCTGCATTGAGTACCATGCCTTGTTGTGACGTGATGTTGTAGTACATCGACTCGGCATAGATGATCCGTTCACCTTGGCGAAAAACGATGTCACCTTCGAGATAAAGTTCGCCATCAGCTTGCGATAAGTCACCTGTTCCGTTGAATAGATCTGTAACCAATGGCAGCCATCCAACCACGCGATCGGCGGATAGCGAAATCGTGCCGAGCTCCATCAAGCCGCCGCCGGGAAGCTGTGCTGTCACATCTCGAACCAAGACAGTCACACCACCTCGTGCTAAGACGACTGTTTCACCGAGTTCGGGACGGTTGATCGTTTCAATGGTCGGCGGCATCGAAGCACCGCGAGCCAAAATTTCGACACTCCTTGACCCGCCGCCAGTGAAAAATTGAAAACCGCCCGTTGTGGCGCCATCGGACAGTGTGATCGGCGGCGCGGTGGATGAGTTGCCGGGAGCGTTGGGACTTGGCAGCGTATTAAGGCTGGGGAGTGTGTTGGTCGCACTATCTGGGATGGGCGCGGGAACCGTCTCACTAAACTGAACCGTTTGAACGGTCGTGTCCGCTTGCTTTCTCGGCAGATGCTGCAGCAGTCGAGGTGATTGTTTCGGTGGTCCGCGAAATTGCGGAGCTTGAAAGCTCGGATCGTCTGAACTCAGTAATGTGAATGCCTGCGGCGAGTTGGATCCGCGTTCGATGACGACTCTCGATCGAACTCTACCAGGTGGTCCATCGACGACCACGAGGATCGATTCACCTCGCAACTGGCGATCACCCTGTTGGATTACTGCATCGCCTTGCAGTAAGGATGCTTCCGCATCTCCAAGTTGCCAGCGGTTGAGGGCATTCCCACTGAACTGAATTTCGGGGGCAGCTGAGGTGTCTGAAACTGGTGTCGAGGCTGCCGGTGATTGAGCAGACAATTGGCGGCAAATGAACGACGGAACAAGTGATGCGATCAGCGCAGCGGCAAACAACAAAGATCGGTGGCGGTGGCGATCTCTGTTCCTGTTGAGTTTCGAGGTGGCTTGTTTGCCGACCAAAGGTGTCGTATCCCTCCACTTAGCGTCGCCGGTCCAAAGTGGACCGGTGGCCGGAGTCTACGAAGAGAAATCCGCAGATCACAACCGCGAATCGGGGTCTGAAAGGCCGGAAAATCGCGTGGAACGGAGGATTTATGCCGTGAAACTGATCTTATAAATCGGGCAGAGCCAAAACAGGGACCGACGAGGGCAAAATCGTCGTACCGTCGGGTACGTCCAAGTCGGTAAGTCCTAGGGTCCAAGGAATGGGATTAACGCTGCCCAGTTTGAAGGAACAGAGGCGGTGTTTGGGTTCTCCATGGTGACGCACCGAAGACTCAGATCGCGTTTTGGGGAACCGATTGCACCTATCCAAGCCAGAATCGAAACCCAACCCAGAATAAAAGTTCTGTCCAGCGGGACTCTCGAAGTCCTTTTTTTTGGGTAACGCAGGTTGGATGCTGTCATTCGCAGATTACTTTTGATCCGACGACTCGTCGGCATCATTTTCCACCGCTTGTTGAGCCTCGTACTCGGTTTCCATTCGCAGCACCTCATCCAGTCGTTGACGAATGATCGATGACCAAAGCTTATAACCTTCGTCGTTCAAATGCAGCTCATCAGATACGAACAACTCAGTCCGTGGTTGGGAGCCGGGATCTAAGTATTGCTCTGCCGTGGCAATGAAGTAAGTGCGTGGGGTAGAGAGGGCGATCTCTCGGATACGAGCGTTCAGCTCTCGAATTTTTGGCCAGACAGCCCAGCGTTTGGCGGTCGGGGTAACTTCGATCAGTAGCACGGGCGCGTCGGGTTGGTGAGCCTTGGACACTGCGATGACGTGGCGGATGAATTGTTCAACTTCATCAGGCGTGTTGTCTGTGGTTTTTCCCGAGATATCATTGCCAACAAAGATCACGACTGCTCGATACGAGTGAGGACGGATTAGCCGCTTTGAAAAAATTGCTACGTTGCTGTACTTCGAACCACCATAGCCCCTTTGAATTGGATGATAGGGAGCCATGTCGACAGCGATCGTGTCCCATCGACGGATGCTGCTGCTTCCTAAAAATAGGATGGAGTCTTCGGGATGAGTTTCTGATTCGTTTAACTTCTCCAAACGCTGGATTTCTTTTTCCCAACGTTCGACAGCGGCTTCGCGATAAGAATCCAAAAACGATTCGTCTAATTGGTCAGTTGCTTGGCCCAATGACAGGTTGGTGCCAGCTAGTAGGAAAGCCAGGCTGAAAAAAATTCGGATCGAAGTTACTTGGTTCATACTTAAATCGAGAAATCGTAGGGTTCGATGATTTCAGCGCCGGCCGATCGCATGGCGGCGATAGCGTCGTCGATATCGTTTGGAAACAGGTTGATGCCACGGCAGCCATCCAACAATACGCGTGTCGGATACTCTAATCGCAAAGCATCGAGAACGCTGAACTTGACGCAATACTCGGTTGCTAAACCCATGACGCTGATATGACGAACCCCAACACTCCGCAGGTGGTCATCCAAACCGGTGGCTTGTCTTTGGCCGTTGTCATAAAAACCGCTGTAACTGTCGATGTTTGGGCAGGTTCCTTTCTGGACGATGTGGTCGATGCGATCCAGATTCAAGTCTGCCGCTAATTCGGCACCGCGGGTTCCTTGGATGCAGTGATCTGGCCAGGCAACTTGCGTGAGTCCATCCAGCTGAAACTGGTCACCAATCTCGACATCCTGTTGCTGGCTCGCGAAGCTTCCGTGGTTCGCCGGATGCCAATCCTGAGTTGCGACCACATAATCAGCTCGCTGCATTTCCTGGTTCGCAACCGCAATTACTTGGTCTCCCTCCGGCACCGCTAGCGGAGCGTTGGGCAAAAAATCGTTTTGGATATCAATCAGGATCAGAGCATGCATCTCAATAGATTACTGGTTCTTGCTTCGATTCGCGCGGCCCGACATGCCGCCTGTTCCAGTTAAGATGTCTCAGCAACGTATTTTGTCCCTAACCATCTTTGCCCATTTGATCGCATGTTCAGTAGTACAAGACTTTCAGCGACCCAGCTTTTCGCAGTGTTTATCATCCTGTCGATGGTGCTTGGCAACCTGACGGCAGCTCCACCGGCAGTAGAGGCAAAATTATCGGAATTGCTCGATGAGGTGTGGGACTTTGAACTGACTGAGTCCCCCATGCTGGCCACGAATATCGGCGATCCCAGGAGGCAAGACCGGTTGGCTGATGTCAGCTTGGAGGCGATTCAGCGGCGAACCGAGCGGCGGGCTGATTTTTTAGAGCGGCTCAAAAAAATCAATTTCGACGTTCTTTCCCCCATGCAACAAATTGATTTCGAAATGTTGCGGCTGCGTTTGGAAGGCCAATTGGCCGACGATGATTTCCAGACGCATCTGATGCCGATTAACAATCGCGAAGGTTTTCATATCAGCTTTCCAGAATTACCGCGCGAGATGAATCCAAAATCTGAACAGGATTTTGCGAACTACGTTTCACGACTTCGAGACTTTGCACGCTATACCGACCAGCACATCGAACTGCTGCGTGGCGGTATCCGAGCTGGGCTTACGCAACCGGCGATCATCATGCGAGATTCACCCGAACAGGCCGAAGCGCATGTTGTGAAGAACCCGAGAGAATCATTGCTGTTGAACAATGTCTCCGATGAATCTCGTCGCGGATTGGGAGATCAGTGGCCAGCGATCGAGAAAGAAATCATCGAGGCGATTGAAAGTAGTGTGATTCCCGCCTATCGACGCTTTGCTGAGTTCTTGAAGAAAGAATATTTGCCAGCCTGTCGAGGACAGATCGGCGCTGCATCTTTGCCGCGAGGCCGACAGTTTTATCAGGATCGCGTGAGGCGTTTTACAACGCTCGATCTTACCCCAGAAGAGTTGCATCAAACCGGCATTCAAGAGAACGCGCGGATTCGTAGCGAGATGGAGGCAATTCGAGAATCCGTCGGGTTTGAGGGTGATCTGAGTGCCTTTCTGCAGTATTTGCGGACCGATCCGAAGTTCTACCCAAAAACGGCTGACGAGCTACTCAAGGAGGTCGCGTTGATCTTGAAGAAGGCGGACGGTCGGCTGCCGGAATTGTTCGGTCGCTTGCCAAGAATTCCTTATGGGATTCGTGAAATTCCAGCCTACATTGCGCCCCAAACGACTTCTGCCTATTACTGGCCGCCTGCAACCGACGGTTCACGCGCAGGGTTCTACTACATCAACACGTACAACTTGTCCTCGCGACCGTTGTATCAATTGGAGTCCTTGTCGATGCATGAGGCTGTGCCGGGGCATCACTTGCAATTAGCGTTGCAGGCCGAGTTGACTGATTTGCATCCCATGAGCCGCCAAAGTAATTTCACTGCGTTCATCGAAGGTTGGGCACTTTACAGCGAACGCCTTGGGAAAGAGATCGGTTTCTACAAAGATCCCTACCAGGACTTCGGACGTTTGAGCATGGAAGCTTGGCGGGCGAGCCGCTTGGTTGTTGATACAGGAATCCATTGGATGGGTTGGTCGCGTGAAAAGGCGATCGATTACATGAAAAATAATACTGCGTTAAGCGAACACAATTGCGTCGCCGAAATCGATCGTTACATCGGTTGGCCGGGACAATCACTAGCATACAAAACGGGCGAAATCGCCATTCGTCGAATGCGGCTTGAAGCCGAACAGCGTCTTGGCGAACGATTCGATATCCGGGCATTCCATGACAAGGTGTTAGAGGCGGGGTCAATTCCACTGCCGTTGCTGCGGAGTCGGATTGAGGAATGGATTGCAGGTGTGGAGCAGCAATGATCTAGACGCTTCCACCAGTGACAGTGCTTCCTCAAGGGGCACTCGCTAGGCCGCGTGCTCTGGTGAACACGCTTTGCGTTGAACAAAGTGAGCTAGTTGCGATTTGGTCGCAAGCCGCTCGCGAAGATGAAATGCTTGTCAGTTGCAAGCGGCGATTAAGTCCCGTTTTTGTTCGGCTAGCTTTGGATCCAGTCCAATGGGATAGTTAGAAGCCTTGACCCATGCCTGCTTTTGCGCGTTGGCATGCTGCTGAATTTCGGTTAATGAGGGAAGTTCAGTAACGATCTTTCCATCTCGCATTACCGGCTGAAGCAAATCTTCACTGCGGTCCCAATTTGAAACCGTCACGACCCCATTACGATCCCCGAACGTTTCCACACGCCCATCATCCGGTTGGCCAAGCAACTCGCAGTAGACGACATCGCCGACCATTTGATTATCGTTCCAATAACGACGCACTTGTTGAATACCCGGCGTGGATGTTTTGATCGGCAGTTCTGAGAGTTTGATGCGTGGTTGCCACTGGCTTTGGTCATCCTGAATCGCACCCAACTTGTAGACACCTCCCAGTGCTGGTTGGTCACGTGCTGTGACAAGATTGGTTCCGACGCCCCAGACGGCGATCGTTGCATGTTTCTGCTTCAGTTTCTTAATTTCGTGTTCGTCCAAGTCGTTGCTCGCGACGATCAGAGCATCAGGAAAGCCCTGCTGATCGAGTCGCTGGCGTGCTCGGATACTTAAATCAGCTAAATCTCCCGAATCGAGACGGATTCCAATCATCTCGTGACCGCGACTGCGCAACCGATGTCCGATTTCGATTGCGTGATCGACACCTTGGAGGGTGTCGTAGGTATCAACCAGAAAGACGCAGTTGTTTGGCAAGGCACTGGCGTATGCGTCAAACGCTGTCTTTTCATCGTCAAACGACATCACCCAACTATGTGCGTGGGTTCCGGCGACAGGGATTCCAAAGATCCGACCCGCCATCACATTACTCGTTGCGTGGCACCCGCCAATGAACGAAGCGCGGGAGGCAGAGAGTGCACCATCGATGCCCTGCGCACGACGAAGCCCAAATTCGAGTACGCGATCGCCTTGCGCTGCTGCGCATACTCGCGCTGCTTTGGTTGCGATTAAGGTTTGAAAGTTGATCAAATTCAGAAGAGCTGTTTCCACCCACTGGCAGTGCCAAAGCGGTCCCTCGATTCTCATCAAAGGTTGATGAGCAAAAACGATTGAGCCTTCGCGGATGGCATCAACATTCAGTTCTAGCTTCATCCCCGCAAGTGCTTCCAGAAAATCTTCTGAGAACAGTGGCTTCCCATCATTGCCGCATAGTGTCCGAAGATAGGCCACATCCTCTGCTTCAACCTGAAAGTCATGCAGCCACTTTAAAGCCGGTTCTAATCCCGCGGCGAGGGCGTAATCACCACCAAAGGGGCACTGTCGAAAGAAGAGATGAAAAACGGCTCGCCGTTCATGGATTTGATTTCGCCAATAACCGAAACCCATTGTCAGTTGATAGAGGTCAGTTAGTAACGCAAGCGAGGGGGCGTACAACGAATCGATCATTAATCTTGATGGTTGGTTCGATATTGGGAATCGGCCGTGATCGAATCTTCATCGTCAGTGACGCTGGCCATGCGATCGAACGAGTCAACGTTCCAAAATTACAGATTGGCTTGGCCTTTGATGGTTCGCTGGGCTACCTCCCAAGCATTGACCAAGTGTTCGGCGTACTGTTCAGGCGAGAGTAGTTTTGGAGAAACATCCGCTTTTATTTCGATTAGCCATCCATCTCTGTATGCATCCGCATTGATCAGTGAGGGGTCAGAGAGGGTGGCGTCGTTAACCGAGATCAATGTGCCAGCGATGGGTGCGTAGAGATCACTTTCCGCTTTCTTACTCTCGATCGAACCGATATGGCCTCGCAGGGGAATTTCGGTGGGGGGATCGCAAATCCAATCTAGGAAATAGACATCTTGCAACAAACGAACAGCATAAGCAGTCAGCCCAAACTGAAAACGCTGACCGCCAACGGATCGTGCCCACATATGATTGGTTGCGTAGTGAAGTTCGATTGGGAATTCCGCTGTAAAATCACCCATCGCGAAGGTGAAGGAATCAACTGCTTGCGACCCGCTGCCACTGCTGGACTCGCCAGATTGATGGTTACCAGATTGACGGTTATCGACGTGATGGTCGCCAGTGCTACGCTCGTCGGCGCCATGGTCTGCGGCACCATGCTCGTTGGGGCGATCGATCACGTGTAGCGTACTCCCTGAAATTCGGGCTCGAAGAAGGCGGGCAGCAAACCATCCACCGTCAACAGGCCCTTGCCTGTCAATCGAATCGTATCTCCATCGATCTCGACGTATCCATCCTCAATGTGCTGCTTCCATTGCTCGCTAAACTGCTGTGTAATTTCGATGTCGAACTTGTCACGGAAATAGCCAGCGTCGAGGTAGCCCCGCTTCAGCAGCAGGATCATCTCGCGAACCAACTGTTGATGCTTACTGGGGACGAATCCACGCCCCAGTGGCAACTGTCCTGATTCGACCGTACCCAGGTACTTTTCTAAATCAGCAAGGTTTTGGTAATGAACTCCATTGGCATGGCCGAAGCTTGCGATTCCGGTCGCCAGCAAGTCAGCGCCGTGCCACAAGTTGTCGCGGTAGCTGAAGTTCACCATGTTGGGGTCTTTCACGACCGTGTACGCACTGCTGACGCTGTATCCGGCCTGTTTGAATTGTTCGAACGCGTATTCGACCCAGGCTCGCTTGGTCTGCCAATCGGCAACCGGACTGTCCGTGTGTTTGTCCAGAATGTCTTTGCTGAACACTGTATTGAACGGCAGTTCCATTTGATAAATGGTGACACTGTCAGGTGATAGTTCGAGTGTTATGCGAACGTTCTCCCGCCAATTGTCCCAGGTTTCGCCAACCATTCCCGAAATAAGGTCGATATTCACGTTGGCGAAGTTAGCCGCAGAAATCCATTCCCAAGCGTTGAAGACTTGTTTGGAGAGATGGGCTCGGCCGTTGTCTTCTAAGATTTCGTCTGAAAAATTTTCCACACCCAAACTCAAACGTGTTACCCCCAGCACTTCACGCAGGGTTTTCACCTTGGTTTCACTTAGGGTGCCGGGTTCACATTCAAACGTCACTTCTTCAGCGCCGTCCCAAGTGATGTGTTCCCGCAGACGATCAGCCAGTTTGGTCAGCTGTTTTGGTGACAGAAAGCTAGGCGTGCCACCACCGAAATAAACGAAGCGGAATGGTCGCTCGCCCATAATTGGTAACTGGCTGACCATCGAGATTTCGTTGCACAGTGCATCGACGTAACGCTGCACTTCAGGCGCTTTTACGTCGGTAAATACTTTGAAGTAACAGAACTTGCATCGTTTGCGACAAAACGGAATGTGCAGATACAAGCCGAGTGGGTTGTTGTCGGCCGGGCGCGAGTGAAGCGCCTTTTTTACCTCGGGCAATTGCTCGCGATTCCACTGACTGTAGGGTGGATAATTCGAGATGAAATAGCTGCCTACTTCAGTTTTCTTTTTATCGCTCGCGGCGGATGACATGGATCGTATTGGGGTATGAGAATCAAGCGGCTGGTGCAGGCACTCGGTTGAATGGAGAGGTAGGTGTTGTCAATTTCGGCTCAATCATCCTTTGGTCTGGACAGATTTTGCCGCTCCGAAGCATCGGATTACGCCATCGTCGTCGGCAATGAATAAACGATCACCGGCGATCGCCGGTGATGCCAAAAACGACCCGCGAATTTCGTAGGTCCACTTCTCAGAACCGTCCTTGAGTGACAAGCGGACCAGGCGGCCATCGGTTGCCGCGATCCAGACATCCTCTCCAGCGATGATAGGGGACGCGTCGGCCCGTCGCCGCAGCGTGTGTCTCCATTGGCGTTTTCCGGTAGCGACAGAAATCGCGTCGACCTGTTTGAATTGGCTGTTCACGATGACCAATTCATCCGACACCGCTGCACTACTGCGGTACTCCTGAGGGCGTTCCTCATCGGTGTGTCGCCAAAGTAGCTTTCCTGCTTGGTAATCGAAGGCTAGGACATCACCGTCCATGATCGGTACGAAAGCCTTTTTTCCCAGGACTGCTGGGGTGCTGCCGGTTGGCCCACCCAACGGTAACGGTTGTCCGGCTGACTTTCCGGTTTTTAGGTCGATTACGTGAAGTTGCCCGTCACATCCCCCCAAAAATGTGCGGTCACCGGCGACCGTCGGGCTGCAACGGACCTGATCGTTTGTCTGATAAGTCCATTTCAGGTTTCCGTCCTCGATGCCGAAACAGTAGAGGTTGCCATCTGTGCTGGTCGCCAAGACCGACTGTTCATAGAAAGCGACCGAGCCAGAAATTTCGCCCTCGGTTGTCTTTTTCCAGCGTTGCTCGCCCGATTTTGCATCGAGTACGAAAATATTTCCGTCAAAATCACCAACGACCAAGACATCCCCGGAAACGGCCGGGGAGGCAATGAAACCGGTCCCAAAGTCGCGTTTCCAGAGGAGTTTCCCAGTCGACTGATCAAAAGCGTAAACCTTGCCCGCGACATCAGCGGCGATCACTCGTCCATCGCCCGCGACCAGAGTTGCCTCAATTGCCTCATCAGCTTTGGCTTCCCAGAGGATCTCGAGGTTTTTTGGGAGCGTGACCGCCGATCGACCTGTCGATTGGGCGTCTCCGCGTGGTAGCAACCATTGATCCTTCGTGCTGGACTCGTCTGCCGTGACTTTCTCGTCTCCAGAGGCCAAAGTGCAGCTCAAAACCAATAAAACGGCCATCAGGCGGATCTGCGTGCGGAATCTTCGATTGTTGGAATGTCTCACGGTACTACGGCTTACGGTGTCAACGTGGATGCAACGGCAGATTATCATTGCAATGGGATCCCCCTGCTCGCGAGGGTTGGTGAAACTATTATAGGCTGTTTGCCCTTTGGGTTCCTCTGCTGAGGCCACGAGGCGACTGGGACCAACTAAACTTCTTGATGACATTCGCGCCGCAGAACTGAATTTTCTCCATGATTTGCGTTACCCTCGGGCGAGCCCGCCACAAGCGGATGATTGCTGAACATCAATTCTTGGTTGAGCAAGGGGTTGAACTTGTGGAGCTGAGGGCGGACTACATTGGCCGCGCCGTCAGTCTAGGCCGGTTGCTTGATGACCGCCCGGGGCCGGTCGTATTCACAGCCCGGCGTCGGGAGGATGGCGGCCGGTGGATGAAGCCCGAACAAGAGCGGCTGATGCTCCTGCGGAGTGCCATCGCCGCGGGAGTAGAGTACGTCGACATCGAAGCCGATGTTGCAGCCCAAATTCCCCGTTACGGCAATACCAAGCGGATTATCAGCTACCACGATTTTTCTGAAACGCCGGCAGAGTTGGAAGAACTCCATGCGGCGATGGCAGAAGAAGATGCTGATATCGTCAAGATTGCCACGATGGCCAATTCGTTTGAAGACAACATCCGGATGATGAAACTGGTCAGGAATGCAAAGGTTCCCACGATTGGGATTTGCATGGGCGACATCGGAACCGTGACCCGGT
The DNA here is from genome assembly GCA_049602075.1 of Rubripirellula sp. Lineage (GTDB taxonomy): Bacteria > Planctomycetota > Planctomycetia > Pirellulales > Pirellulaceae > Rubripirellula. The sequence continues at coordinate 106,064 of JBMYRF010000005.1, read as the reverse complement.
TATTAGCCAATCGGCTTGGATCTCCGTTCACCTACGCCACCTACAGCCGCAGCAAAAAGATGGCGCCAGGACAGCTCGACTGGAAAGAGATGCGCGATCTTTATCGCTATTCGGATATCGACGAGGCAACCGAGTTATTTGGCGTCGTCGCGGATCCGGTTGCCCACAGTTATAGTCCGCTAATTCATAACTCTGCTTTCCTGAAGGATAACTTCAACGCTCGTTACTTCCCGTTTCGAGTTCCCAAGAGTGATTTGAGGAATTTTGTTAAGAAGGGCAAATCAATCGGTGTGCACGGTTTGAGTGTCACCATCCCGCACAAAGAGGAGGCATTAAGGGTTTGTACGCAAGCGGAATCGAGCGCCTCGGGAATCGGGGCCGTTAATACATTGATCTTCGATGGCGAGGACGTGCTCGGGTACAACACCGATTACCGCGCTGCGATGGATTGCATTGAAGAATTGTTCAAAATTGATCGCCAACAAGAGCGACCCATGCAAGGAATCACCGCGTTGGTGCTAGGCGCCGGTGGTGTTTCGAGAGCCGTTGCATGGGGTTTGAGGCAGCGTTATGCCGAAGTGTTGATCGCGTCGAGAACGTTTGAGCGGGCACAAATCCTGGCAGCTGAAATCGGGTGCCGTGCGATCGAGTGGGACCAACGCCACGAACCGCGAATCCATTTGTTGGTCAATGGAACTCCGGTCGGAATGCACCCCGATGTTGATACATCGCCTTATAACGCTTCAAATCTAAATCAATATTTGGCCGTGTTCGATACGGTTTACAATCCTGAAAATACGCTGTTGATCAAGAACGCGATCCAAGCCCAGTGTCGAGTCATCACTGGTGTCGACATGTTTGTCCGTCAAGCTGCCTACCAATACAAACTGTTCACCGGTCGTGAGGCACCTTCCAAGCTGATGCGCAGCACCATCAAAGACGCAACCAACCCGGTACAGCTGAATTGAGCGAGCCAGAGAGTGATCAACGGCAGTTGCCAAGCGGAGTCCAGATCCGCCAGGCACATCCGGGTGATGCGGCGGCGATTCACTCGTTGCTGCGGCCATACGTGATGCAACGGTTACTGCTGGCCCGGAGTGAAGCGGAGGTGATCGAGTTGACGCAGCATGGGTTTGTTGCGGTTCAATGTGGTGACGATAGTCTCTCGATCTGTGTCGGTTTTTCGGCGATAGAGATTTACAGTTCGAAACTTGCTGAGTTGCAATGCTTGGCGGTTCACCCCCAGTATCAAAAAAGCGGGGTTGGCAAAGCGCTCGTTGCCAAGTGTGTAGAGCGGGCGCGAGAATTGAATGTAATGGAAGTGATGGCGATCAGTTCATCCGAGCAATTCCTACAAGGTTGCGGTTTTGATTATTCACTTCCAGACCAGAAAAAAGCGCTCTTTTGTCAGTTGAGGCCACGGCCGTCTGAGTGAGCAGCCTGTCTAGAAACAGGTTGCCACCATTCACCCTTCTAGTTGCCGCTTCCAATTCAATGCTTGGTCAATTTTTAGGTGCGGCGGATTTAAATGTCATCTCGCCGAATCTAGGCTTCGGTTTCGAGCTCACCACGATCACTTAGCCACAGCGGTACGATCAACAACAAGGCGGACCAGAATAAAACGACCCACGGTGAGCCGTTGTCTGAAGGCCAAAGAGAAAACCCACCACTTGGGTCGAGGTGAGTTGCGTGCAAGCGACGCCACAGCGCCAGCTGAAAGGTCAACGCCAGTGGCATCGCGATCGCAAAGCTACCTAACGAGTCACAGCTCGGAGGTAAGAAACGACGAATCAGGAATGCAATCAGGGATGCTAGTACTGCCAGGGCAGGAGCGGCTTGCCAACCAACGATCACGATCGGAACAGCCATGATCGCCACTAAGTCCATAAGACGCATCGTGGGCTTGCCGAGTGGGTCTAATTTGGGATCGGCTTGGGGGCAAAGTCCACGTGCCAGATATCTCGCCAGGATTGTCGCTGCGGCGAAGGCGGTCATGATTCGAACGATGGCATCGATTACCAGCCCGTTCGGATTCCAAGTAGCATCCACCTCCATTTGCCAGGGGACAATCATCAGTCTTGGGTAGACCAGCATGGGGATCGTCAACGCAGCGGCTGTGAACCCAACCAGCTTGGCTGGTAAGCATTTCCCGTCCATGCGAATCAGCCCAAACGCCCAGCTGAGCGACAAGCCAACAATGTGGTACAGCAATGTCAGCAATACGGGGCCGGTGACCAAGGGCGACCAAGCCGGGCCTCTGGTTGAGAATATGTGTTGGCGTGGCAAGTTAAACTGGTAAAGCTCCAAAATTGCGACGCTGGTAAGGGTTAAGCCGACAATCGTTTCGACGATCGGATAACGCGGGGAGATCGGCAATCGGCACTTTCGGCATCGGCCTCCCAAAGCCAGCCAGCCAAGCACGGGAAAGTTATCGCGAGCTTTCAGCTGTACCCAGCACCGAGGGCACCGTGAGCGGCCGTTGATGCTCTCGCCGCGTGGCATACGGTAAGCCACGACGTTTAGAAAACTGCCGACGGAGCAACCAACCCAAAGACACCACAGGAAGATCAAGACGTCGATCGCCCTTGGCGAATAAAGGTCAGAGGCTCGGTACATCGGATTGAATGCCGCCTGCAGTTCGGCCAATCCAAAGATATACCCGGCCGACACCGCAGAAATTACAGCGACGGCATAGAAATACGAAAAACGGTAACGGGATCGCCGGCGCGGCAAAGATGCTTATCCTGGTGAAGAAAGAATGGATGATTCCTTGGGCGATCCTGGCGACGGTTGGACCCGATGCCCCGCAATGCCGTAAGCCTGCCTTCGGCCGGTCTTCGCAAAGATCGAAAACCAGCCCCCCGGAATTCTCGCGAAGCGTCGATGGTCGACGGCGATTGGGATTTAGGCGGCCGGTTCCTGCGTTGATCTGTTTTTGCGTTGATCTGGCTCGGTAACAATCGCCAATCCGTTGGCCCAACGGAGCGCCGAAGACGCTAGAATAGCACAATCGCGAGCAAAAGCAGGTTCCCATGGCTGATGAACTCAAATTCTTTAGCGTCAAGCAAATCGAAGGCGTACCAGAGATTACCTTGGGGAGTGCCGACTTTGTAAGTCGACCCATTATTGTCCTGGCGAAGGAGGAGCTTACGGAATACGTTGATCTGCAAAAACCGCTGAAATTGGTCATGAATTTTAAGAACGTCGGGCATATCTCGTCTGAGTTTATTGCCGCGATGATCGATATCCAGGATCATGTAGTCGGTCATGGTGGAACGTTAAAACTTTCGCATATGAATCAGACAGTGCAGACACCGTTTCAAATCACCAACTTGGCTGGTCGATTGTTTATGATTTACGAAACGACTCCGGAGGCAATTGACGCCTTTTAGCAAATATTTATGGCTGAACCGAACCACATTTTGGTCGTGGACGATAGTCCGACGCAACTTCGCCAAATGCAATTGGTGCTCGAGAAGGAAGGCTACTCTGTGCGTTCAGCCGCGGACGGCAAGGAAGCCATGGAGCAGATCGCGATTGATCTTCCCATGCTGGTTATCACCGATTTGCAGATGCCCGAAATGAATGGGTTGGAATTGGTTGCAGCGGTGAAAGCCAACGCGCCGTCCTTGCCAGTCATCCTTACCACCAGCCAAGGCAGCGAGGATATCGCGGCGAGTGCGCTCCGAGACGGGGCGTCCAGCTATGTGCCCAAGCGGGATATGGCATTGACCCTGCCGCCCGTCGTCAAGCAGGTGTTGTCGCTCTACGAAGCGACTCGCTTCATTCGGGAAGTGTCGAAGTTCGCCGTAGAAAGTTCGATCACGCTAGTGATCGGGAATGATGAAATGCTCGTTCCGAAAGTCATCGAACGTTTGGAGCGGCCGATGGTCGAACTCGATCTGTTCGATGATGGTGAGCGATTGCAAATCGCGATGGCGTTAGACGAAGCTTTGGTGAACGCAATTGTCCATGGCAATTTGGAAGTTTCTTCAGAATTGCGGCAGACCGAGGATGGAAAGCCCTACACCGACTTGATTGAAAAACGAAAAACAGAAAGTCCCTACAAAGATCGTCGCGTCAAGGTGCATTTGCACGCCTCTTGTCAGCTAGTCAAGTTCGTGATCTGTGACGAAGGCAATGGTTTCGATACAGCCGCGCTGCGTGACCCGACTGACCCCGAAAACCTAGAACGTGCTGGCGGTCGCGGGTTGCTGTTGATTCAACGCCTTTATGGATGAAGTCATTCATAACGAATGTGGCAACGAAATCACGATGTTGAAGCGGAAGCAAGTCGACGGGGCCAGCGACTGAGCCAGCCAATTTTTGCATTCAATGGCTTCGGGAACTGATGATGTAGTACGCAAGCTGCCAGTGGATAGGCAGAGGTTCATTGCTGTCGCCTAGTTTACGGCCCAGCGACTTACAGGCCAAAGGATTTTACGGGTGCCATCGGGAGTCTCGCGATTCGCCTGATGCAGGCCCGGGCTTGCCGGGTGTCAACCATTTGACGTTTCATCGCGCCATCAAATTCGCCGCAACCCTGAGACAACAGATCTGTGATACGAGCCATTCCTGAAGATCGCTTACAGATTGCCAACGATCGACCGATTCGATCTGACGGTGATTACGTTTTGTATTGGATGGTGGCGTTCCGTCGAACGCGGAGCAATTTCGCCTTGCAGCATGCTGTAAACCGCGCCCTCGAACTTGGTAAGCCGCTGCTGGTCTTTGAACCGCTTCGGATCGGTTATCGCTGGGCAAGCGACCGATTGCACCGCTTTGTAATTGAAGGAATGCGTTCCAATCGCGATGATCTAGCTAAGAAAAACGTGACGTATTTCCCCTATGTGGAACCCAAAAAGCATGCCGAGCGCGGATTGCTGCATCAATTAGCAGGACGCGCCTGTACTGTTGTGACGGATGAATATCCTTGCTTTTTTCTACCGCGGATGATCAATGCGGTGCAGCGCAATTTGCCGGCTCGGTTGGAATTGGTCGATAGTAACGGCGTAATCCCTTTGCGTTGGGCGGAGCGAACGTTCACGGTCGCCCACAGCTATCGGCGTTGGATGCAAAAAAACATCCTTGACGCGTTGATGGAATTCCCGGCGGAAGACCCACTGGCGAAGGTAAAGTTGCCGGTGCTCGAGAGCGTTCCGGAGATGGTTGCGCGAAAGTGGCCTGCCGCTAATTTGGAGCGGCTATTGCAAGCGGGTGGTTTGAAGGATTTGGCAATCGATCACCAAGTTGTGCCCGGCAGGGTGGCCGGTGGCAGTGAGGAAGCGTTGAAGCGTTACGATCGATTTCTGGCGGAGCGTTTGCAGAAGTACGGCTCCGACCGAAATCACCCCGATTACCATGCAACGACGAATCTCAGCCCGCACCTGCATTTCGGTCATATCTCGGCTCACCAGCTTGTTTCCGGTGTCCTGGACCGAGAGAACTGGAATCCCGAGATGGCCTCGCCTGCGAATGGGAAAAACCATGGGTTTTGGAATACTAGCGACGAGGCTGAAGCGTTCTTAGACCAAGTCCTGACCTGGCGTGAGATCGGGTTCAACATGGCGTTTCGGCACCCCGATTCCTACGACAAATTTGAATCACTTCCCGAGTGGGTCCAGAAAACGCTCGCTGAGCATGCCAGTGACGAGCGACCTGCCATTTATGATTTGGGGCAATTTGAGCGAGCTGAAACAGCGGATGAAATTTGGAATGCCGCCCAGCGCGAAATCGTCCAAACCGGACTGATGCACAACTATATGCGGATGTTGTGGGGCAAGAAGATTCTGCATTGGACTGAGAGTCCCAGGCAGGCGTTGCGGGTGATGATTGAGCTCAATAACAAGTATGGACTCGATGGTCGCGACCCCAATTCTTACAACGGGATCTTTTGGGTTCTTGGACGTTATGACCGCGCTTGGGGCCCAAAAAGGCCGGTTTTTGGGAGTGTTCGATATATGACCAGCGACTCAACACGCCGAAAACTGAAACTCAAGCAATATTTACAGCGATTTGGGGCGGCATCCGTAGGGACTTGAAGCGCCAGAGGGAGGCAAAAAGCTGCCCAATCTGCCGAAAGGCCTTGCCGATTCGCCCAAAGAACTATAAATTCCTCGATTCCCTGCAGATCGGTCTCGAACACAAAACCCTATTTGTGTTCCTTCCTCCACCACTTCTGGCGGCTGGCACCGAGCAGTTTACCGTTTGAATATCCAGATTTCACTCAGTTGATAAGTTAATTCCGTGGTCGCACAACCGAGTTTCATGGCCAAGCCTGGCCAGGTCGAAAAACAATGGTACGTGGTCGACGCGAGCGATGAAGTCCTCGGCCGATTGGCCAGCGACATTGCCGTCGTGTTGATGGGCAAGCATCGCCCGCAGTACACCCCACACGTCGACTGTGGTGACTTTGTCATCGTCCTCAACGCCGATAAGATCGCGATGACGGGCAAAAAGATGGATGATCGACACTACACTTGGTACACCGGGTACCCAGGACTACGCCTGGAAAGCTACGGTGATCGCAAGGAGCGAAAGCCCGAGGATCTGATCTATCACGCAGTCCGACGGATGCTCCCAAAGAACAAGCTTGCTTACCAAATGATTAAGAAACTGAAGATCTATTCAGGTTCGGATCATCCTCATACAGCACAACAGCCTCAAACGCTGCAACGAACTAGCAAAAAAGTCAGTAGCTGAGTTGACTCAGATTCTGGCTTTCCTTCCCGTTTCCGACACGTTTTCAACCACTCATTTGATCCATGGTCGCCGTCAAAAAGGATAAAGTTAACGGAGATTCACTCGGCACTGGCCGACGCAAGAGCAGCGTTGCCAGAGTTCGTGTGCGCCCCGGCAGCGGGAGCATCACCGTTAACAGCAAGCCGTTGGACGAGTATTTCGTCAACGAGCAGCACCGCACACACATCGCCGGGACACTGGCCGCAGTCGAACACGCTGACAAGGTTGACGTGCTCGTCCGCGTCTCCGGTGGCGGGATGACCGGTCAAAGTGGGGCGGTACGAATGGGGCTTGCCCGTGCACTCGTGTCCTTTGATGAATCACTGCATGAAGTGCTGCGTGAAGGCGGCTACTTGACGCGTGATTCGCGAATGAAAGAGCGTAAAAAACCTGGTTTGCGTGGTGCTCGTCGAGGCGTGCAGTTCAGCAAACGTTAGCGGATTGCTTTGCCTTTCGGCGTTTTCGGCACAAAAGGTGCATTGTTGGGCAAGCCGCTATGACACCTGCCGCGCCGCGGTGAATTCCGTCTATTGAGGATTAGTTTTGGGAAAAAAAGAAGAAGCCTTCGAAGTCGAAGGCACCGTGACTCAAGCACTCGCCAATACCCGATTTCGGGTGCAGCTTGAAACCGGTTCCGAAGTGATGGCGCACGTCGCCGGTCGAATGCGCAAGCACTTCATCCGGATCGTTCCCGGAGACAAGGTTCGGGTCGAGCTATCGCCTTACGATTTGACCAAGGGTCGAATCGTTTACCGAGAAAGATAACCGGCATTTCTCCTCAGGAATCGAACCATTCATGGTCGGTCAAGGCGGTTTCACAAAAGCTCCAAAGGCGTAGTTCTCGGCCTTTCTGAACTTTCGCTCCGCTCGTCGATTCTCGCAAAATTGACTGATTGCGAAACTCTGAGTTGATGTAGCGGGTAGCAATTCATAGGAACCGAGGGGTTTTCGCGGAATCGTAATCGGTCGCGTCTGAGAAGCCCTGAGTTCCAGCATTGAGAGCGTACAGCGATGCCCCACTCTATGGTGGTTGAGCCATTGTTGACGTTCTCACCCGGGGTAAAGTGAGGGAGCAATTGAGATCGGGGGCGGCGTGAAAGCCCTCTCGTTCGCGATTTAACCTGCTAGCAAAACATTTCTAAACACTGACTGAGAAGAGGATGGTGCAAACCATGGCTTTTTTGAAAACAGCGCGGCATCGATTTGCCGTCGCCGCACTGGCTGCCGTAACGTTTGCGACGGCCACTGCTCCACAAGCGTTGGCTCAGGACGATGGGGGCGCGAGTGAGCCTGTTGTCGTGATGACTTTTGGTTCGATCAATAAGTTGATGCAAGATGTCAACTACATGTCCAGCGCAATGGGACAGCCGCAGGCCGGTGGTATTTTCACGATGATGGCCGGGACGTTTACCCAGGGTGTAGATACAACCCAGCCGATTGGAATGTTGGTGCCTCTGGTCGATGGCGCACCACAACCAATCGCGTTGTTGCCAACCGCCGACGTGAAGACGGTTTTGAAGCGTTTGGAAGCACAGGTTGGTCCGGCAGACGAGTTGGATGACGGAACCCTGGTCGTTTTGTTGGGTGCAAGCGCGATCTACATTCGGCAATCTGGCAACTGGGCTGTCTTGGCTCCGAGCCAAGATCTGCTTGATATGGCCCCGGCGAATCCAGAGGCTTTGTTCGAAGGTATGGGCAACGCCTATGACATGGCTGTTCGTCTCAAGATGCAGCAAGTTCCTGCGGAGCTTCGCACCATGATTACTGAACAGATTCGTCAGGGTTTCGAGCAAGCGATGGCGATGCAGCAGGGAGCCGACGCTGATGGTGCTCGCGATATGGCGGAGAGCTCGATCGAGCAGTTAGAGCAATTGATCAACGAAACTGATGAGATGAGCTTTGGAATCAACATTGACCCATCTGCTAAGAACATGGCGATGGATATGTCGTTCACAGCCGTTCCTGGATCAGAAATGGCAGCAATGTACGGCAGCCAGCGATCGGTCCCATCGCAATTTTCATCGGTCATCCGTGACGACGCGGCTGCTTACTTCCATTCATCGACCTCGGTTCCACCGGAAGCCGTTGAGCAGGCTCGTGCGAGCATCAGCAACTCGCTAATGGCAGTGCGTCAAGCGCTGGCGGATAACAATCTCTCACCGGCTCAGCAAGACGAGATCACTGCCATGATCGATCGAATTGTTGACTTAGGTTTGAAGTCGATGTCGGAAGGACGTTCCGACCTCGGTCTAGTCGTGTTGGCTGATCAAACGCAGTTTCGTTTTGCCCTGGGCACCTTTGTCTCGGATGGTAACGAAGCGGCACAAATCGTAAAAGATTTGGCAGCCAAGATTGAAAACGAGCCAAACGCTCCCCGGTTTAAGTTTGACATCAGCACCTACAAAGGTGTCACGATGCACATGGTTGAAGCCGATGTTCCTGAGAACGCCGGAGAGGCTCGCGAAATGTTCGGCGAAGTCTTGCAGGTCCATGTCGGTACGGGCGAGAAAGCCGTTTATCTCGCTGCTGGAAACGATGGCGAGGCATTGATGAAAGAGATGATCGATGCGGCTGGAAGTGACAGCAGCGCTGACCGACCGGCTAGCCAGTTTCGAATGAAGTTGCTGCCGATGCTGCAATACGCGCAGACCATCGAAGCCAACGATACGGTGGCAATGCTGATCGAGGCTCTGACCCGGTCTCCCAACGGTGGTGAAATGACGATGGTCGAGGAAGGTCTTTCCAATGGTCAAAAGATCCAGATCACGATTGGGGAAGGCTTGATGAAAGCTCTTGGTGTTGCTGCGACGCAAGCTCAGCAACAAATGCAGGGCCAGTTCTGATCTTCTGCAAAGGCAGCGACTCGCCGGTGAAGCAACTCGTTTCACCGGCGTGATCGGGCAAGGGCCTGCTAGATTTTCGATCTTCTGTCGAGAACGACTCTATGGTGAAGACACGCCGGGGTGCATGGTTGACGATTGTGGTTCTGATCACCACATCGGTAGCTTGGCTAGGGCTGTACGTCAGCCGACGAAATGTCGAGCCGGCCAAAGCTGAATCAAAGCCGACGAAGCTAACAGAAAGCGAATCGGGGCCTGGCTCAGGCGTCGATTCAATCACGATGTCCGAAGTTCTAGATTTGGCGGTCGCTACCCGGCAAAATATGGCTTCGACCTTGAAAGACTATCAAGGTAGATTCATCAAACAAGAGGTCGACACGAACGGTGTCTTAGGTGGCGTTTCGGAAATCTTAGTCAAAGTGCAAACAGGTTTGCGGGATGAGACGAACAAAGCACCGAAACGCGTCTATCTCAAATTCACTGCGCCCGAAAACGTCAAAGGCCGGGAGGTCATTTGGGGTGAAGACCTGTATGACGGTAAAATGGCAGTTCACGAGGTCGGGCTTTTGATCGGTTTGAAAACCTTGTGGCTAGATCCTGAAGGGATCCTTGCCATGCAGGGTCAGCGGTATCCTATCAGCGAGATCGGGCTGGTGAAATTAACGGAGAAGTTGATCGAAAGAGGTGAAAAAGACCGGGATAATCCAGACATCACCGTGTCAATGATCCCAGATCAATCGATAGAAGATGTCGAAGCCCAGTTGATTCAAGTCCGGCGATCCAAGCCATCAGGGATGGAGGATGATTTCTCGCTCGCGGAAATTATCTTTGATCCTGATCGGCAACTCATTCTCGGCTACCGTAGTTTTGGGTGGTCAGAGAAGGCGGAGGATGATCCACCATTGCTGGAATCATATCTCTACCGCGACGTTGAAACGAACGTTGGACTGACCGACAAGGATTTTGACACAACGAATCCGGAATACAATTTTCCGGCCTTTTGAAATGACCCGAAGTTACCGTCTTTCATTCTGGTCGCTCGCGTCTGTCGGTATTTGAATTGGTTGTGAGTCGCCAATCATTTGACAAACTCGTGGTTTGTGGATGACGAATTACCCTTGCCGCAAGCTCCGAAAGGAATCCCATGGATCGTCGAAGTTTTATTCGCCAATCAACGGCAGTTGCCTCCGTCGCGGCCTTACACGCCGGCGCCAACGCTGCGCAGGATCGTAAACCGCGTCGCGTCGCGCTCATCGGGTGTGGCTGGTATGGCAAGTGTGACTTGCTGCAATTGTTGAATGTCGAGCCTGTCGAAGTTGTAGCTTTATGTGACGTCGATAGCCAGATGCTAAGTGAAGCCGCGGAGCTGATTGCGACTCGGCAAGCTTCTAAGAAACGGCCGCGGACCTATGCCGACTATAAGGAACTGTTGGCAAAACGAAACTTTGATATCGTCCTGATCGCGACGCCCGACCATTGGCATGCATTGGCCATGATCGCGGCGGTAGAGGCGGGGGCTGATGTCTACGTGCAGAAGCCAACTGGCGTGGACGTGATGGAAAGTAAAGCGATGTTGGACGCTGCTCGAAAAACAGGACGCATTGTTCAAGTCGGTACCCAGCGACGAAGTACGCCCCATCTGATCGAAGCGAAACAGCGAGTCGTCGAAGCTGGGTTGTTGGGAGAGGTCGCCCATGCGGAGGTGTGCTGTTATTACCACATGCGTACTCGAGCGAATCCACCAGACACCAAGCCACCAGAGAATCTCGACTACGAGATGTGGACTGGGCCGGCGCCGATGCGCCCCTACAACCAATTAGTGCACCCCCGGTCGTGGCGCGCTTTCATGGAATATGGCAATGGAATCGTTGGCGATATGTGCGTCCACATGTTGGACATGGTGCGATGGCAGCTTGGATTGGGTTGGCCAAAGACAATCTGTAGCAGCGGTGGGATCCTCGTCGACAGTGAGTCAAAAGCCAATATCACGGACACACAAACAGCGACGTTTGGATTTGATGAGCTGAATGTGGTCTGGACCCACCGTAGCTGGGGTGATGCACCTGACCCAGAATATCCATGGGCAGGGATTATCTATGGCTCGAAAGGAACGTTGAAGTTAAGTGTCAACAAGTACGACTTCATTCCGCGCGGTAAAGGTGAGCGATTGCATGGAGATGCAGTGATCGAGACGGACCAGTTTCCAACGGATAAAGCCGATGCCAAGGATTGGAGATTGGAGTTGCATGTTGCTTCCGCAATTCGAGGCCACATGCGAAATTTTCTCGATTGCATCGACAGTCGCACGTATCCCGTGGCAGACATCGAACAAGGTCACATCAGTAGTTCCGCGTGCTTCATGGCGAATCAGTCTTTGACGCTCGGTCGCAGTCTTGAGTTTGATCCTGAGACGCATACGATTGTGGGGGATGCGGAGGCGACGGCTGCGTTACAGCGTCCCTACCGAAAGCCTTATGTTCATCCCGCGACAAACGTTTAACAATTCATTTGAGCTGTAGTAAAGAAGAATCGGTCGATTTTTCGCCATTGTTGAATGACCAAGCAGCACGTGGTGAGATGAATGCCGACGAAAGCTCCACCCTTTGTTTTCTCCAAACTGTCTGCTAAAGCATGAAAAAATTCGTCTGCATTCTGATCGTGATGTGTGGATACACGAATGCGTTTGGGGAGGATTGGCCTCAATGGCGGGGAGTGAATCGGGATGGGGTGTTGGATAAAACTCCATTGCTAGAGAAGTTCCCGTCGGACGAATTGGAACGTCTCTGGACGGTTCCGCTCGGGGCCGGTTACAGCGGGCCAACGGTTGCCGACGGTCGTGTCTACGTGACCGATCGAGGACCATTGGATGTTGAGAAGGAGATCGAGCGAGTTCTGTGTTTTGATGCTGCCGATGGCTCCCTGATTTGGGAGCATACTTACGATGCACCTTACACCATCAGTTACAGAGCAGGGCCACGTGCTACGGTCACCGTTCACCAAGGCCGCGCGATCGCCGTCGGTGCGATGGGGCACATGAAGTGCTTAGATGCCGAAACTGGTAAAGTGATTTGGGAGCACGATCTCAATCAGATGTACTCCTTGCGGATGCCAATTTGGGGTATCACGGCATCTCCGCTGATCTACGACGATCTGGTCATCCAAATCGCTGCGGGTAGTGGCGAAGCTTGTGTTGTCGCATTTGACTTAGAAACCGGTCAGCCCCGCTGGCAGGCGCTCGATGAGCGAGCTGGCTATAGTGCTCCAATTTTGGTCCGACAAGGCCAGCAGGATGTGGTGGTTTGTTGGACTGGCGAAAGCGTGTCGGGATTGAATCCTCAGACTGGCGAAGTTTTCTGGAACATCTCGATGTTGCCAAGGAATATGCCCATCGGTGTCGCAACGCCGATTGTTCAAGGGAATGATCTCTTTGTTTCCTCGTTTTACGATGGCTCGATGTTGATTCGACTCGATCCTACGCAGCCCGTAGCCGAACAACGGTGGCGTCGCATCGGTGAAAGCGAACGAAATACCGACTCTCTGCATTGCATGATCAGCACGCCGATCATGAAGGGGGATTTTATTTATGGGGTCGATAGCTACGGTGAACTTAGGTGTCTGGATCTGAAGACCGGGGATCGTGTTTGGGAAAATAATACGGCTGTGCCCAAGGCGCGATGGGCAACCATTCACACGTTTCGTTATGGTGATCGTGAATTGCTGTTCAACGACCAGGGTGAGCTGATATTGGCCGAGTTGCGCCCCGATGGATACCGCGAGATTAGTCGGACAAAAGTGTTAGAACGAACTCGCCAGCAATTAAATCGGCGCGGCGGTGTGACTTGGGCGCACCCTGCGATTGCGGATGGAATGATTTACGCACGCAATGATAAAGAACTAGTCTGTGCCTCCTTGAAGCCTTAAAGGCTTCAGTCAACTCATAAGTGAAAGATGATGATGTCAAATATTGGATCGATGATTGCCGCTTCCGCAGATCTTGGTTTGGTGTATGCCGAGCGACTGTTGACTGACGTCACGCCGGATAGGTTTGCGAGGTTCGCAGTTGTCGGCGGCCAAGCCATTCAATCGAACCATCCCGCCTTTATCTATGGGCATCTGAGTCTCTATGCCAGTCGAGTGATTGAGCAGGTCGGGGGTGACGCAACTGAGTTTCAGCCCAGTCAAGCGTTTACAGATGTGTTTTCGAAGGATGCGCAGTGCGTGGACGATCCAGACGGCACGATTTATCCGGCGATGGATGAAGTTGTCCAATTCTGTCTGTCGGGGTATCGCGCAGCCAGCGAGGCTCTCAAGGCGGCCGATGATCAATGTTTTCATGCCGAGAATCCCAACGAAGCGATGCGGGCAAAATTTCCCACCAATGGTGCAATGTTAGGGTTCTACGTCGGCGGCCACTTCATGATGCACATGGGCCAACTGAGTGCTTGGCGCCGAGTCGCCGGATTAGGGCCTGCCTGAGCCAGATTGGTTTCCGCTTTTGCCGTGCATTGACGCGCGAAAGTTCGCTTGGGTCGCGCGTCAACAAATAGGGGCCACGTGAATGTGCCGTCTTGTTCATCGATCGGTTGGTGTTTTACCAATCATGATATTTCGAGTTTGAATCTCGGCGGTTGTTTACGGATACTGGAATAATTCATCTCGCAGTGTTTGCTTGAGATTGGATACCAGGATGATGGAATTCTTTGACGAAGATACAAATGAGCCAATGGGAGCCAGGTTCCTGGCAATTCAAGCAGGCGCTTCAACAGCCTAACTACGAAGATGCGCAACAGCTAAAGATGGTGTGCGGCGAACTGTCTGGGCGTCCACCGTTGGTCACCAGTTGGGAAATTGAAAGACTGAAGTCACAGTTGTCGATGGCCTCTCAAGGTCTCGCCTTCTTGCTGCAGGGAGGTGACTGCAACGAAAGTTTTGCTGCTTGCACTGCGGACCCGATCGAGAAGAAACTCAAGGTGCTGTTGCAGATGAGTCTGGTGCTTGTCTACGGCATGCAGAAGCCCGTGATTCGGGTGGGCCGAATCGCAGGGCAGTACACCAAGCCTAGATCAAATGAAACGGAAACCTGTGGCCGTGTCACACTCCCTTCCTATCGGGGTGATTGTGTCAATCGGATCCCATTCACTGCAAACGACCGCCAGCCTCGACCTGAGAATATGCTGAAGGCATATGACTGCTCAGCCCAGACGCTTAATTATTTGCGAGCTCTAACCGAAGGCGGATTTGCTGATATCAACCATCCGGAAAATTGGGAACTTGATTTTGTAACACAGTCCGCGCGGTCCCAAGAGTATCATCAAATGGTTAGCGGGATTGGCAATTCGCTTCGTTTTATTGACACCATTGGTGGTGTGACTCGTGCTGATCTCTCACGTGTTGATTTTTACACTTCGCACGAAGCGCTGCTGTTGCCTTACGAACAGGCGATGACACGCCGCGCGCTTGGATCAGACCAGTGGTACAACCTTGGCACACATTACCCCTGGATCGGTGATCGAACACGCGAGCTTGATGGAGCCCACGTTGAGTATTTTCGTGGGATTAAGAACCCAATCGGGATGAAGATTGGTCCATCCGCATCTGTTGAACAATTGGTCTCCCTATTGAATCGATTGAATCCGAACCGTGAACCCGGTCGGATGACATTGATCTGTCGTTTTGGTGCCTCGAAAGTCCGCGATTGCCTGCCACCGCTGATCGAAGCGGTCAAGAAGAATCAGCACCCTGTGTTGTGGGCTGTTGATCCAATGCATGGAAATACAATGACGACTGACGATGGAACCAAAACGCGTCATTTCGATCAAATTTTGGATGAAGTACGTGAATCGTTCGCTGTTCATGCGAAGCACCAAACCATCATTGGTGGTATTCATCTGGAATTAACGGGGAATAACGTAACCGAGTGCATCGGAGGCGCCGGCGGGTTGAGCCCGGCGGACCTCGACCGGGCGTACGAGAGCAATGTCGATCCGCGACTGAATTATGAGCAGGCGATGGAGATCGCCTTCCTGATTGCTCGCCAGTTGCCGGTCGATGCGGATGAATCCTGCTAAATTGTTGTTGGCTTCTTTTTAACTTTCCCGTTGAGCGCTGTGATGAAACGATCCGCAAGAATATTCCTGGGTCTTGTCTGTGGTTGGTTAGTGACGTTCTCTGGCGTCGCGAGGTCTGAGGACAGACCGAATATTTTGTTCATCATGTCGGATGATCATACGGCGCAAGCGATCGGCGCTTACGCGACAC
Organism: Rubripirellula sp.; assembly: GCA_049602075.1. Taxonomy (GTDB): domain Bacteria; phylum Planctomycetota; class Planctomycetia; order Pirellulales; family Pirellulaceae; genus Rubripirellula. The sequence goes on along the minus strand of JBMYRF010000005.1, from coordinate 90,225 downwards.
TGCTAAAGGAATTGGATCCCACTCCCACCATCGATGCCTTGGCCGCTGATGGCATCTGTTTTGACAACGCTTTTTGTACCAATTCAATTTGCACGCCTTCGCGAGCTTGCATCATCACTGGCCAGTACGACCATGTGAATGGAGTTTTTGATTTAGGAGGACGAATCGCCCGTGAAAAACAAACGTTGCCAATCTTGATGCGGGCTCAGGGCTACCAAACCGCGATGATCGGTAAGTGGCATCTGAAAGTCGAACCTAACTACGATTTCTACAAGGTGCTGCCGGGACAGGGGAAATACTTTGATACGGAATTTCGCATCCAAGGGGTGAAGCCGTGGCCCAAAAATGTTGTGAAGTATCCCGGATCTCATTCCTCCGATGCCATCATGGACTCGACGTTGGCTTGGTTTAAAGAGCAACGAAACCCAGACAAGCCGTTCTTTGTTTGCCACCACTTCAAAGCGCCACACGACTATTTTGAGAGTCACCCAAGGTATGACAGTTACTTAGCTGATGTCGATATCCCTGAGCCGGCGTCACTCTGGGAAAAGCCCGACACTTGGGGTTCGGTAGCGACACGTGGATACCAAGATGAACTGATTCCGCACATCGGGACCTCCATTGGACGGCGGAATCCAAGACGTAGTTATGCTGCCGATCTACCGCGTGTCTTTCCAGACGAATTCAAGTGGGACTATCGGAATCCGAATCTTACTGATGTGGTGGTGAAACGCTTGGCGTACCAGGCGTACCTGAAAAAGTATCTGCGTTGTGTCAAGGGTGTCGATGACAATTTAAAACGATTATTTGATTACTTGAAGGAAGAGAATCTGTTTGACAATACTGTCATTATCTACACCGGGGACCAGGGATTCTGGCTCGGCGAAAAAGATTATCAGGACAAGCGATGGGCATATGATGAATCAGCGCGAATGCCATTGATTGTGCGATACCCCAAAACCATTTCTAGCGGGATCCGCAGCGATGCAATTATCGAAAATGTCGACTTTCCAGCGCTAATGTTGGACTTTGCCGGAGCTGAGATACCTTCGCAGATGCAGGGGCGTTCCTTTCGCAGTATCTGCGAAACTGGCATCGAGCCCGATGATTGGAAGCAAGCGGCTTACTATCGGTACTGGATGCACATGGCGCACCACGATAACCCCGGCGAGATGTCGATTCGCACCAAAAATCATAAGCTGATTTATTTTTACGGCTGCGATTATCAAGGTGAAAAGCAGACGCCGCCAGCGTGGGAATTGTATGACTTGGTGAAGGATCCACGGGAACTTAATAATGTGTACGACCAGCCGGAATATCGTGAAGTGCGAGATCGGCTAAAAGTTCAGTTCGCGAAATTGCGATTGGATGTGGGAGACGACGGATCGCATTATCCCGCGTGCGAGCGGATCGTCCAGGAATTTTGGGACTACGACGAAGCAGATCGGCAGCGGGCGATCAAGATTTCAAATCAGTTTCGGCAGCGACGTGAAGCGGAACTGGCAGACCGAAAGTGAGTTTCTTGCATCATGTCTGCGAATCAAAAGATGAGTTGTTGTTTGCTGGCTATCTTGTCTGCAGCATTTCTCTCGGCAACGCACGCGGCTGAACAATCCGTTGAGCAAGTTGTGTCGGCAATGCGGCAGGCTGCTGAGTTTTACACAACCAAAGTTTCCAGTCATGGTGGCTACGTGTATCACTATTCGCTCGACTTGCAGCAACGCTGGGGTGAAGGTGAGGCAACCCAGGACCAAGTTTGGGTACAGCCCCCTGGAACACCAACGGTCGGAATGGCGTTGCTCCGCGCGTATCAGGCCACGGGCGAAAGTCTGTATTTAAAGGCTGCCAGCAATACTGGTAAGGCACTGGTGAAAGGTCAGCTCAAATCGGGCGGTTGGACCAACGTTATTGATTTTGATCCTAAAGGACGGCGGGTTGCCCAGTATCTGCGGGGTGGCAAACGGGGAAAAAATAACTCTTCACTCGATGACGGTCAGACTCAGTCAGCGATTCTCTGTCTGATTCATCTCGATTCCGCCCTTCAGTTCCAGGATCAAACGATCCATAAAGCGGTCATGATTGCACTTGAGTCTCTTCTTGCGGCTCAGTTCCCCAATGGCGGATTTCCGCAAGTTTGGACCCGCCCCGTTGAGCAGCGACCGATCGTCAAAGCTAGCTATCCAAATTACGACTGGCGGACCGAGGGTCGCATCAAGCAGTACTGGGATATGTACACGCTGAATGACAATGTGACCGGGTACGTTGCAGAGGTATTGATTGCTGCATACGAGACTTATGGTGATGATCAATATGCAACGGCCCTGCGGAGGCTTGGTGATTTTCTTTTGCTGTCGCAGATTCCGGAGCCACAACCCGGTTGGGCTCAGCAGTACAACGTTGACATGCAGCCGATCTGGGCGCGGAAGTTTGAGCCACCCGCGGTTGCAAGTGATGAAACCCAGGAAGTTATCCAGACATTAATGACGATTGCTCAGGCCACTGGTGATGAGAAATATTTAGCACCGATTCCGTCCGCGATTGCGTGGTTGGGCCGTTCACGGTTGCCGGATGGACAATTCGCGAGATTTTACGAATTGCGATCGAATCGTCCTCTGTTCATGAAACGCCAGGGCGATCGTTATGAACTGACCTACACAGATGCGAACCTGCCGACTCATTATGGATGGAAATCAGCATCTCAGCTTCCTAAACTTGAGCAGATGTATGATCGTGTTCGCTCAGGTCAGGCACCGAGCAGCGAACGATCCCGAACTCAGTTGTCACAAGAGGTTCGCGATATCGTCGCCGCACTCGATGCGGAAGGCCGATGGGTTAGTTACTTCGACGGGATGCCAAAGATCGGACAGCTGAAACTTCCGCTTGGGACACCCTATCTATCCAGTGAAGTGTTTAGCGAACATCTCACTTTGTTGGCCGATTTTGTATCAGCAGCAGACGAGTGATTCAATTCGCTCATCGTCGTATTTCGGTTGCATCATTATGTTCGATTAGGCGATGCCTGTTTACATCAAGATTGGTTTGCCGATCTTGCGTCTAGCCACTGCAAACTGTCCTGCATGCATCATCGGATGCGATGCCATCAGGATGTAAACGTCGGCAACGGTGGGGCAAAAAGACCGAAAAGACTCAGGGGCCGGTGCCGCTAAATCAGTATCGGTTGCAGCGTTTAACGCAGCATTTGTCGCTTGGCGAATCTGTTCATACAAGTCGATGTAGTCTTGCTTCTTGGCAAAATCACCTGCATCGTCGCTTGCACAGGTTTCCTTGCTATGGGCGTCGCTAAAGCCTTCCGGAAGCTCAATTGCTTTTCCGGGCGCGACGCTATTGAGTATGTGGACTTCGGATGCAACTAAATGTCCAAGTTGCCAAGCCAAGTGATTACACCCTTCACCAGGGCGAGTCATAAGCTCATCGTCATCCAAATCACTGATGTAACTTTTTAGAACGAGGTCACTGAAGTTAGCGGATGCATGGATCGCTTCTTTGCCGTTCATACGGAAAAGGACCTTTCGAAAAAAATCGGTGGCGAAAATCGAGAGTTCAGATCGAGAAGCTTACCATCGCTAGCGCAAATTGTAAGAAGCCTGCTCGATGGGCCTGGCAGTCGGATAATTGTCGGGATTAGGCTTCTGGCTTTGGAAATCGATCCAGTATGTAATCGCACTAGTTTACGCAAAGCTGATTTTGGGCACGCTGAGAGTCGTTGCCCAATCAATCGCTTCCACGTTTGATAGCAGGCACGCTCATGAAAACGCTGAGGGTCTTTAGACCTGACTGAAAAGATCTAGAATCGCCTATGCCTGTTGCGGCGACAGAATGCTTCATAACCAAAGGAGCAGGGAAACTGTCAAGCAAACATGATTATTTGCCTGTTCCCTGATGGTCACTGTTTCGGTTTTAATTGCCCGACGTTATTGTTGTTTACTCGCTAAGGATACTTGCCAACGAGGAGGCGATTGCCGGGTTTTGCAGATAGGGATCGTCATGCTTGCTGCCGTACTCGCGCAGTGCTTTTGCCAGTCGAACAGCTACTTCCTTGGTGCCCGGTCGCCGAAAGAAGTTCAGCAGTTCATCGGGGTCCTGTTCGGCATCGAATAACCAAGGTGTGTCGTTGACTGACAAAATTAATTTGTAGCGATGATCGACCGCGGCGACCCATTGGGCGTTTGTGCCAGAATTTCGCAGAAAGATAATTGGTAGGTTCTGTTCACGAGTTTTGTCCTTCGTGACATCGACAAAGGTATCCGAAAGATCGATGCCCTGGTCGTTCGGATCAGCGGGAAGATCTAATAGACCCATTACGGTTGGGGTCACATCGACGGTTCCAACTGGATGTTCGTAAACCTGGCCACTGCGAACTTTGCCTGGGTATCGAACGATCATGGGTACCCGGGCGGATCCTTCATATGGGTTTCCCTTGTTTTGTCGATCGTGTTCGTAACACAGGTCGCCATGATCGCTCGTCATGATGATCAGTGTGTTGTCTAGGCGATCCGCTGCGGCAAGTTCTTCGATTAAACGTCCAATATTGTCGTCAATGCATTGGACCATGCCGAAGTAACGAGACATGTCTTCGCCTCGAAACACGGGATGCTTTTTCGCCGCTCCAAGCCACTTGGGTGCTGGGATGTCAGTCTTGTAGGTGCGCGGTGCCGCAAATCGCAAATCATCGAAACGGTGATCGTATGGTGGGCGAACAGTATTTGGGCCGTGAGGATCTGGATAGCTGACAACCGCGAAGAACGGTTTTTTCTCCTCGCGATCGGTAACGAATTCGATTGCCCGGTTCGTTAACCAGTCGGTCGAGAAGGACTCTTTGTCTGCCCCAGCAACATCGTAGGTCGGGGTTCCGTTTTTCTGAGCTCCAATCCGTGGCTTGCCATTTTGGATATCGAAGTTTTTCCAATGCCCGCGATTGAACATATATTGGGTGAATTGGAACCCGCCATCCACTTTGGGAGCCCACTCTGGTTTGCCTGTTCCGCCAAGATGCCATTTTCCAATAAATGTGGTGCGGTAACCGGCATCGTTCAGGCGGTCAGCAAGTGTGGAGATCGACCGATCTAAAATGAAATTGTTCGTGGGAACTCCTGCCGCGTGTGGATAGCGACCGGTTATCATGGCGGCTCGACAGGGCGAGCAGACCGGTGAGGTCGCATAAGCCCGCGTGCAAATTACGCCTTCTTTCGCGATTCGATCCAGGTTGGGTGTCGGCACAATAACGCCTGCTCCCCACATCTCCGCCTGCTCTCGTGGCATTTGCTCTCGGTAACATCCCAATGTCCGAAAGTTGTGTTCGTCCGTAATTAGTAACAGAACATTTGGCCCATCAATGGATTCCGCGTTTGCATTTGATCCCGTTAAGTGAAATCCCAGTAACAGAATCATGGTCGCTAGAAATCGGATAGCAGTAGATGTCATGGGTAGCTCGTTGAAATTCTGGAAAACATCTGAATCACTATTTTAGCAGCTGGATAAGCGTGCGTCAGAATCAGCCCGAACCGTTTTCAACTAGATCATTCGACGTCGAATGTTTGGTTTTTTGGATAAATCGATTCGTGGGCTGACGGTGATCAAATCCCGGGGAAAATCTGCATCAAAAGGTCAGCGTGGTCAGAAAAAAGATTGGCGTGCTACTGAGATAAAGCTGTTCCCTGGAAGGATGCCTTCGGGGTTGCGTCTAGCATCGGACGTTTTGGTGCTGTTTCCGATCGCGGGACCGAAGCCAGTTCTCCGAGCATTCTCATGGCGGCGCTTTTTCGGAACACTGTGGCCGAAAGTTCGCCGTATTTGATGCACGAAGAGAAGGATTCAATTTGGACGCTGGAACGGTAAACTAGTCGACTTGCCAGTCTGTAAAGGCCTACACGGCAGATGGATCTCACTGCCGTTGCAAAGTTTCAGCATTCATTGGTTGCACCGGAGTTGTTCTGATGGCTATTCCCGAAATTCATCGACGGAGATTTGGTTCGACCGTGGGGATCGCAGTCGCTTCAGCGGCGCTACCAATCGTTCACGCCTCCGAAGAGAGTCGTTACCAGCTAGTCATTGTGGGCGGTGGCTTGGGGGGGTGTGCCGCCGCGATCTCTGCCTTGCGGAACGGCCTACGCGTTGTGATGACTGAACCGACGGATTGGATTGGCGGACAGCTGACCAGTCAGGGTGTACCACCGGATGAACATCGCTGGATCGAAACAGCAGGCGCGAACCAGTCCTATCTTGATTTGCGTTCGCGAATTCGTCAGTACTACAAAGATCATTATCCATTGGTCGATTCAGCTCGTGGCCGAGCGAATTTGAATCCTGGAAACGGGATTGTTTCTCGTCTCTGTTGTGAGCCGCGTGTTTCATTGGCAGTTCTGCAACAGTGGTTGAAGCCATACGAGGAATCTGGGCAACTCAAGATATTATTGCGGCACGAGCCAGTAGCAGCCGAAGTGATCGGTGATCGCGTCCAAGCAATCACGGTTCGGGATAAAGAGGGTGGCAGCCAGAAAATTCTGGTCGCGCCTTACTTTATCGATTCGACGGAGTTGGGTGATTTGCTGCCGTTAACCGACACCGAATATGTCACCGGGTCGGAGGCTCGGTCCGACACGGGTGAGTTGCACGCGGCAGACGTGGCAAATCCAAGTAACCAACAAGCCTTTACGATGTGCTTTGCCGTTGATCATTTGAAGGGACAAAACCATACGATCGATCGTCCGCAGGAGTACGATTTTTGGAGGGCGTTTGTTCCAAAACTGACGCCACCTTGGCCGGGCCGGCTGCTCGATTTTACTTACACACATCCACGATCTGGAAAACCCAAACGCCTTGGGTTTGATCCGCTTGGTGGTTCTTCATCGGGTGGTGCGATGAATCTGTGGCGATATCGGCGTATCATCGATGCTTCCTTGTTCGTGCCGCAGCATTTTGACAGTGATATCAGCCTGATTAATTGGCCACAACATGATTATTTCCTGGGGAATTTGATTGATGTTCCCGACCAAGAAGCGGCGATCCATGTCGATCGAGCCAAGCAATTGAGCTTATCGCTTTTGTATTGGTTGCAGACAGAAGCACCGCGGACGGATGGTGGAACCGGGTTTCCTGGATTGCGACTTCGCGCGGATGTGATGGGCACGAAGGATGGTCTTGCGAAGTCACCGTATGTTCGCGAATCGCGCCGCATCAAAGCAGTCTTTACAGTCTTGGAAGAACATGTCGGTGTGGAGCAGCGTTGTCTTGTTACCGGTGATGCTCCGGAGGAAGTGAAGGCTGCTGAGTTCAAGGATTCAGTGGGGGTCGGTAGTTATCCGATCGACTTACACCCGAGTACAGGCGGCGATAACTATATCGATTTCGAATCGTTGCGTTTTCAGATTCCGCTTGGCTCTCTGCTCCCGGTGCGGCTGAAAAATTTGGTGCCGGCGAATAAGAATATCGGCACGACGCACATCACATCGGGATGCTATCGGCTGCATCCGGTGGAGTGGGGGATTGGTGAAGCCGCTGGTTGTCTTGTCAGTCATGCCATCGGTCTTGCGCGAACACCGCATGAGATTCATGCGAATGACAACCATTTAGCTGATTTTCAGAATTTTCTGAAGCAACAGGGTGTGCAAACCAATTGGCAAGGTTAAAGCCGCCGCAATGAACGATTGACAACCTAGCATGGAATAGTCGTCGCGATAAAGCTGCATCCGAAATTTGGTGCGAAGGTGAATTGCTTTAATTACACCATGATCTCGGACATGGTGCCCGTGCTATCGGCGTATTGCTGACGGTCAATGCCCAGACACTTCAATTGCGTCAACCAGAGATTGGCTAGCGGCGTTCCCGGCTTGCAGTGGATGTGCTTGCCTAGTTGCAGCGTGCCCCCACCGCCGCCCGCAACGACCAGTGGCAAGTCGTTGTATTGATGGGTGGTTCCATCGCCCATTCCTGCGCCGAGGGTGAAGATTGTATTGTCGAGTAGCGTAGTTCCATTTGCTTCCTCGATCTGATCCATTCTTGCGATTAAATTGGCGAACACTGAAACGTGGTAGTAATCGAGCTTGAGCAGATTTTCGACGTGTTCTCGAGGATTATGAGTCATCGCGTGGTGGCTATGGGGTTTGTCTAGGATGCCTTCCCAGTTAGTCGGCGTTGTCCAGCGTTCGGGTCCCACCATCAGCGTTGCCACATTGGTAATACCTGTCTGAAGGGCTGTCACCAATAGATCTCCCATTAGCTGTATGTACTCATTCCTTGGCAGGTGTTCCTCCGGTCGCTCGATTCGCTCTGCAGCGAGTGCCAGCTTCATCGACTCGATCTTGTCCATTCGTGTTTCAATGGTGCGGACTGCTTCGAAGTACTCAGAAAACTTCCGTTGGTCACCTGAACTGAGGCGGTTTCGGAGTCGGTTCGCGTTCTCCAACGCCAAGTCTGTGATATTGCGAGAGCTTGTTTCGGAACGTGTCCCGAACAAACGGTCATACACTTTTCGGGGATTTCGCATCGATGGCGCAACGTATCCAGTTCCATACCAAGACATATTGTCAAAGTAAATCGATTCGATGTTGTTCTTGTGATCGTTGCAACTTAATTCGAGTGTTGAATAGGGTGTAGTGTCGCCAATCGAATCGGCGGCAATGTGATCGAGTGTCCTTGCGAGCGGATACGCCGAGTTCTGCACTTCGAATGGTGCGACGCTGGTCAAAAAGCAAGAGGCGGCTTGGGCATGGGAATCAGTGCCATGCTGAAAGGTTCGGTCGAGCCCGGTGACCAAGGCGATTTTTTCGCGTATCGCGTGAAGAGATGCGAGCGTTGGTGAAAGGGTAAGCGGATGGACGCCGGGGGGAACCTGCTTGCCTTCGAATCGCCAGACATTGTTTTGGCCGGCAAATTGTGGGATTGGACGATCGCTTTCACCCGGGAAGAAACCACGTCGGGTGATTCCGTTGGGCAAATAAAAGAAAGCGATACGCTGTGCTGGCGTTGTCTGGTCAGATTCTGCGCCGCGGCAATGATTGGGGTAACTGGCAAGCCAAGGTAGGCTCATCATCGATCCACTCGTGCCAAGTAAGAATCGACGCCGTGATACGCTTCGGTTTTGCGGTGGATACATGTTAAAGGTCCTGGGCATTCTTGTGCATGAACGATTCGCTAAGTGCCACGTTCATCATGATCGTGCGCATGGTGTCTTCGCCGGCCAGAGCTTTGTTTGTGATACTGTCCAGGGTTGGCCAATCAGCAGGTCCGAGTTCACGGCCGAGTGCATACGTCAGTAGGTGAGCGACAAAGGCACGGATGAAACGTTGTTTCTCGCGGACTAATAGTTGCTTGAATTCAATCGCTGTTTCGAAGCGGTGTTGATTGAAGAGTGTTCCACTCGGATCAACATCTCGCTCATTTTCATACTGATCTCTCCAAACACCAGTTGGTCCATAATTCTCTAATGCAAATCCGAGTGGGTCAATCTGATTGTGGCAGCCGGCACAATCAGTTCGTTGACGGTGGATTGCTAGACGTTCACGAATGGTGAGTTCAGCTATTTCTTTTGTATTGGCTTCTGGCAGGGATGGAACATCGGCAGGGGGTGGTTCCGGTGGGTCATTAAAGATCACTTCGTTGACCCACGCTCCACGCGTGATTGGTTGCGTGCGGGATGGAGTCGATGTCATCGTCATTACGGCTGCGTTCGTAATCACACCACCTCGACGTGGGTCGTTCAGAGCAACCCTTCGAAAAATCTGAACTTGTACATCGTTTCCCGCGTTTGAATGGCCCTCGTAATTGGCTTTCAGCATATCGCTTTGCCAAGTGTAGGATGGATTCAATAGATCCATAATCGTTCGGTCTTCGACGAAGATAGTTTCGAACAGCAGCAATGGCTCAGAGATCATATGCATGCTGGTGCGGTAACCGTGGTAATAGAAGTACGGAAACTTCTCTGGATCGGGAATCGAAGTGATCAACCGATCCAACTGCAGCCATTGGCTTGGAAAATTGTCGCAAAATCGCGCAGATCTCCGATCGTTCATCATACGCTCGATTTGTGTGCGCAGGATTTTTGGCTGGCTCAGTTGATTCGCCTCAGCTAAATCGAGGAGCGCATCGTCTGGGATGCTACTCCAGAAAAATTGAGCTAATCGTGTCGCCAGTTCAAAGTCATTGATTGGTTGCCGGCCATTGGACTTATTATCTGTCTTGTTGGCGAGGTTCTCTTCGTACAAATAGAGGAAATCTGGCATGCCGATGATGATGCCGATCGCCATTCTCATCGATTGCTCAAAAGTTTGACCCGCCTGCAATTGGTCTTCCGTGAACTCGACGAACTGGTCGAGAGTTTGGGGATTGATTTGGCGGCGGAATGCTCGGCGGAGAAATTGCTCCAATCTTGATCTTAGGACTGCTGCCTGGTCTGCTTCTGGTGGCGGCGAAGCAAGCAAGTGATTCCATTGACGGCATTCTTGCGGGTTCAGATCGGGGCTCTCAGAAACTGTCCGGCTAAGTTGCAAAAACGATTCCATCAGCAGAGGCGAAAGGGTCAAGTGATCGCCTTGGTTATCGAATCCATGTTCAGCTCGCTTGTCTTGTGGAAACGGTGCAACGCCTCGGAAACCTTCTGGGCGTTCATTGTCGATGTCTTTACTGAGCGGTCGAGAGGAGATCCGCACTTGGTCTGGCATCTTCTTGGTTTCAGGTTTGAAATAATCCTCTCGGCGGCGAAGGAGACGTTCATTCAACTGGAAGATGTCACGATCGAGTCCGAGCAGATCAACGACTGCGTTGTTGTACTGAAAACGATTCATACGACGAATTGGAATGGGCTCGAAGGGGTAGTTATTCAGCACCTCGGCTTGAATCGATTGGAGCATCGCGATCAATTTTTGGCGCACCGGATCAGTAAGAGGCGGTTCGGTTTCCGGAGGCATACGCCGATCTCGAAGAACGGCGATTACGTCTTTGATCAGAGCTGGCTCAGCTTGGGCATCGCTGGCGTTTCTTAAAGCGAGCAAATTTACATCACCTTCACCATCAATACCGTGACAATCCAGGCAGTGTTGTTGAATTGACGTTTGTATTAGCCGGAAATTCTCGGCCGCCACGACGCCGTTCGAAATGGCGACAGCGAACAGGATCAATAAGTAACGAAAAACCGCTGAATTCATGATCGGTTTCATCCGCGAAGGAGCAGAGCTACAGAGTCCCTCCATCCTAGCATTGATCGGGCAGCGAGGGTTGGACACGATCGCGTGTAAGCCTTCGCGTGATGGGGAAAGGTTTTTGGTTCAAAGCGTTGCTCTGACTGCAAAATGACGAGTCGGTTCATTTATGCTGTAGGGGCTGCCGGCCCAGTCGGGGGACGGTACTGACACTTTTTCACGGGATGTCTGATGTTCTTTGCTCGCCGCTCGATAGTCTTGATCGTCTGTTTATTGGTAACCGCCTGGCTGCCGCCAAATCGGATCTTCGCTCAGGATCCCGCGACGAGTCAGTTTGCCATACCCGAATCCGATGAGGGATTGCCAGGGCTTGGGCCCATTCGCCGATATGATTGGTTCAAGAATTTGTGGGTGAAACGACGCTCCGATTTTGCCAAGCGATCTGCCGCAGAGAATGGGGCAGTCGTCTTTCTAGGGGACTCCATTACTCAGGGCTGGGGTGAAGATTTCCGAGGGGATTTGGCACCGATGAAAGTTGCCAACCGAGGGATTAGTGGTGATACGACACGGGGCATGTTGATTCGATTGGAAGAAGATGTCCTGAGTGTGAATCCAGCAGCGGTCGTGATGCTGATGGGAACCAATGACTTGGAAGAGAAAGCCGAACCAAAGACCATCGCGAGTAACATTCGCTTGATCCTGGACCGCTTGAAATCACACCGCAGCGACCTGCCGATCATCATTTGTCAAGTTTTCCCTAGCAGCAGCTCGAAGAGTCGGCCTGCCGAAAAGATCAAGCAACTAAATTCCTTCGTTGCTGAGAGTGTGAAAGGTGACCCACAAGTCACAATCGTTGATACATGGACGTTGTTCGCGAACGAATCGGGAGATGCAAAGAAAGAAGAGTTTCCCGACTTGTTGCATCCAAATGCAGCAGGTTATGCAAAATGGAAAGCTGCGATTTGGCCTATCTTTGCAACCCTTGGATTTGTTGAAACAGCTGCTGACACCTTTGAGTTAGAGGCGGGTTATGAAAGTTTGTTTAATGGACATGACTTGACTGGGTGGGGATTTCGGCCAACCTCTCCGGAAATGCTGAAGTCACGCAAAAATTGGCTCGGTCGGAATCCCGACACAGCACCAATTTGGCCAATCGTGGAAGCGCCGATCGCCTTAGATGGCGAAGTGTCTAGCCGCGATGGTCGATACGTTGCCAAGCACGGGCGATTGATTGTCACCACGCCTCCGGAAGGCCGTAAGATCCAGCAGCTGTGGACACAGCGAGAGTTTCCGAGCGATTTCACACTAAAACTCGAATTCCGCGCGACGCCAAACGCCGATAGCGGAGTTTTCCTTCGCGAGCCGCAGTTGCAATGCCGTGATTATTTATTGGCTGGTCCCTACAAACAACTTAAAAGCTATCAGCCGGGTGAGTGGAACGAGCTCGTGGTCACGGTCAAGGATTCGGTCGCGCATTGCACTTGCAACGGCGAAGTAATTGAAGCGGCGCTGAAATTACCTGCGACAGGCCCGATCGGATTGGAGGGCGATCGTGGACAGATCGAATATCGTCGAATCCGAATCAAGCCTGCACGTTGATATGACTTCTAGCTGGGGCATTGCCTAAGGTTTCCCAACCAAGAACAGTCGTGTTCCGGTGCGGATGACGAATCCATGAGGTGTTGGTGCGACACCGTACTGGATTTCACCGCCAAAGCCTCCGCGGCCGCCGCCACCACCATTGGCTGCTGATATCCATAAGCGATTTTCTGCAAGTACCTTTTTCTCTGGTCCAGCTTGCAAGACAGTTGTTGTTCCATCCTTGCCAAAGATATAGACGCGGTCTTTGATGCCGATCGGAGTCGCCCAATTGCTTTCCGCTAGCCGGCTCGTATATGCCGTTTCGCCAGTCTTGCCATCGATGCAATAAACCACACCAGCACGGTTGGTGTAGTACGCGTAGCCTTCATGCATGATGGGTGAGCCGAATGAACTTGTAGCTTGGGTATTCCGCCAAACCACGTTGGGGCTGTCAACGGAATCTGTGTTTGTCACCTGCATCAGCAAATTGGATTGTTTTGCGCCTTCAGTGTTCTCGCCGCCCCGTCCGGGCGAGGCTCCGATCAGGAATTGGCCGTCACCAACGGGTAGTGGTGACGCAACCGTATTTCCGCCGACTTCGTTGTTGCTCCAAAGTGCTTTGCCCGTTTGTGCATCATAGCCATCGACTGTTCCCGAAGCGGAAACAACAACCTGGGGTGTACCGTTTACCATCACCATCATTGGTGAACTCCAAGCGGTGCGGCTTTCGCGATCTGTTTTCCAAACGGTCTCCCCGGTCTTTTTGTCAATTGCGGCGAGATACGCTGGGCCTTCGTTATCAGCCAAAACAAAAATCATATCGCCATGCTGGGTAAGGGATCCACCGAGCCCAAATCGCCCTTCATATCGCCCGTAATCTGCAATCAAATCACGCTGCCAACGAACCTCCCCGTTGGTGTTCAAGGAGATTAGATTTCCGCTTTCGAAAAAAGCTGTTACGCCACTCGAGTCGGCAACTGCGGTGGGAGCCGCACGGCTGGTGTAGAAATCATTCTTTACTTGCAAGCTGCTGGTGAATCGTTTTTGCCACTGTTCTTCGCCTGTTTCCAGGTCATAACAAGCAACAATATTCGTTTCCTTCATCGGACCATCTACAGCTGTGATGTAGATTCGATTCCCGACTAGGATTGGGCTTGATTGCCCGTGGCCGGGGAGTGTCACGGTCCAAGCAATCGATTGCTCTGGTGACCACTTCAGCGGAGGATCAAAATCCAATGCGTCTTGTCTAGCTGCACCACCGAGGAATTCCGGCCAATCAGCGCAGACCACGAAGCAGGGAAATAACGCCAGAGACAATGTCAAACTAAGACGAAACATGAGGTTCTCTTGGGGATAAGTATCCGCGTTCGCTTTTCAGTAATGGGTGAGAAGCAATCCGCATCATTATTATTCGCGCCATAAAGGAGTTGCGACCAGACCGATCTCGAAATGCTAGTTCATTTTGTGCAAATTGTATCGCGATGATTTGGCAATCGAGGAGGGGAGTGGATTTTTCACATTGGCAATCATTTGGCTCGCTGTGTGCCCAGCAGCAAGTCCGGTTCATCCATTAAAAGGGTTTCGACGATCTGTGTTCAGTGAATTTCTGTTCCTGCTCAATCACCTCTAGTAAAGCTTTTGAATCCAATCGGGTATCGGTTGGACTTGGCCGTCGCGGTCAACGACGGCCAAGGTGACGTTTCCCTTAGCAAGGATTTCATCACTTCGTGAAGCGATGTATTCGTGCTCGATCTTGGCCATAGAGATTTTGGCGAGTTTCGTATGAATGGTGAGGACATCGTCGTATCGCGCCGGTTTGGAGAAGCGACATTCTGCTTTGACCACCACGACAAACAGGCCCGACTCCTCCATTTGCCGATAATTCCCGCCCGACAGCCGGAATAGCTCGGTTCGCCCGATTTCGAAGTACGAAAAATACTTGGCGTGGTGTAGAAATCCCATTGGGTCTGCGTCTTCGTAGCGGACACGTACCGTCGTCTCACATTCTTTCATGGTTTACTTCTTCGGCAAACTGGCTGGTGATATGGGGTAGCAGTTCGTTGCGGCTGATGCGGTTGGATCGCAAATCGGAATCGCGGCAAAGATTGCTCAAAGAAACCCCTGCGCGTCAAGTGAGCATTTGGACGTCCAGCCTATTCTGCAGGCACGATGCGGTGATGCGGATCTTGGGAATGTTCAAATTTTGGGGTGACCCCGATTACCTACATCACAAACATCGGCGAATCTGAGTTCGACCATGTACCCGCTATGGTTCGGGCTTATTCGATTTTGTAAGCAATCAATCGCGGGGGGGACATTCTCTATACTCTTGATTTCAGTCGTTTCATGACAGAAAGATTCTGCTGAAGTAGTCCCCTCTTTAAAACAAGAATCACCATGCACCAAATTCGATCGATGAAGCAAAGCGAATTGCAGCAGCTTGTCGCTTGGGCTGAACGGGAAGGATGGGAACCTGGGCAGCATGATGCGAGGTGTTATTGGGACTTGGATCCGGAGGGTTTCCTTGCATTGGAGGCGGAAGACGGACACTTCATCGGAGGTGGCGCGATTATCCGTCACAGTCCTTCGTTCGGATTCATGGGCCTGTTCATCGTTGATGAAGGCCATCGTGGCAATGGATTGGGGAGGGACCTGTGGTATGCGAGACGCGACACACTGCTTTCAAGGTTGACTGCCGATGCAACGATTGGATTGGATGGCGTCTACGATATGGTTCCATTTTATGAAAAAGGTGGTTTTGAGCAGTATTCTTATCATCGTCGATTTCGACTCTCCAAAGCGAAACAGGATGCTGCTCGGCATCATGCTATGGTGGATCTGAGGCAGGTCGATTTACAAAACGTTGCTGACTATGACGCGAAGTGTTTTCCAGCTAACCGAGCCCGGTTTTTGTCTGACTGGATTGAACAAACTTCTGCAATCTCACTTGGCTATATGGATCGAAATCAACTCAAGGGATTTGCCGTCATGCGACCGTGCACAACAGGTTGGCGGATCGGGCCACTATTCGCTGATTCCCTTGAAGTCGCCGATTATCTGTTCCAAGCTCTTCAAGTTGAATCGGCTTCATGCCTCGAGCAGGGCGAGATGCCAATCTTTATCGATGTACCTGACTACAACCCGCATGGAAAGCTACTGTGCCAGAAATATGACATGGTAGAGGTGTTTGGTTGTGTCAGGATGTACTATGGTTCGCCGCCGAAGCTAGACGAAGCTTGTATCTACGGGGTCACCACCTTGGAGGTTGGTTGACGATTGGGTTTAAGACGAACGTGTCGTGAATCCTGGGCGATTGCAAGACGAGGCCATAACCATTCGTATGCGTGCCGACTCGTACCCTTTGGGTAAGCTGGCCAGCGGGACCACGATGTTTCAGTTTTGCGCCGGATCTCCGCCTAACCGATGCAGGCACAAAAAAACGCTGTTTCCGGACTGATCCAAAAACAGCGTGATTTGCTTAGTACCGGAGGTGGGACTCGAACCCACACAGCCTTGCGGCCACCGGATTTTGAATCCGGCGCGTCTGCCAATTCCGCCACTCCGGCGGCACTAATTACTCAAAAAGTATCTAAATCGAGTCCCTGATTTGCAAGCGGGGGACCCGTCAAATGTCGCCAGAACGAGTCAAATCTACCCTAAAAAACCGGCTCCCGACAAATTCGACTCCGAAATCGTTCAACTTCCTAATAAATCGGGTGCCGAGTCGTTGATCTTGTGGAAGCTTTGGTCCGTAGAAGCTTTTTGCTTGTTTGACACACGTTGCTTGGCTTGCAGCCTGCCGCACCCAAGGTGCCCAAAATGGGGACCCGCCAGAATGAGACTGGCTTGAATTGGGGGTGGCCGAGATGGCTAGTTCGATCTGCCTAGGCCGAGTTCAACTAAGCCGCCACGTGTGTGACAATGCTCATCGATCCCCACTTGTCTGACTTTTTCAAGGATTGTCATCGTGTCTCGACGCATCATTGTGACGCTCGCTGTTTGCTTCGTACTAGGAATCTCCCTGGCCGTTGTTGCTCAGCAACAAAAGGAAGGAAGCTGGAAAGCCGTGAACGATGCTATCAACAAGGGCCTTCCCAAGACGGCCA
Source organism: Rubripirellula sp. (assembly GCA_049602075.1). Lineage (GTDB taxonomy): Bacteria > Planctomycetota > Planctomycetia > Pirellulales > Pirellulaceae > Rubripirellula. The sequence goes on along the minus strand of JBMYRF010000005.1, from coordinate 73,385 downwards.
TCGCCAGCTTGGAGAAGATAGAGGAGCAAGCTTTGCAAGAAAAAAAATATGCGGAGGCGGTCAAAGCGGTTGGGATGCGGGTCGCGATGGAAGGCGTTATCCAAGGAAACAAACCGGCAGAAAAAATCACCCGGATGCGCGCAGAGATTGCAACGGCACCCGAGGAGATGCGACCGATGTTGGAGGCGATCGTCGCCAATTGGTTCTGGAATTATCTGCAACAGAACCGCTGGCGATTTATGCAACGCACGCAGACTGCCGAGGCACTGAGTGACGATTTTACCACTTGGGATCTACCCAGAATCCTGGCCGAGATTGATCGCGAATTCAAAACTGTGTTGGAAAGCAGTGATCAGCTCAAGCAGATACCAGTCAGCCAGTACGACATTCTGCTCGAAAAAGGAAATGTGTCGGACGCGTATCGGCCAACACTCTACGATTTTGTCGCCAACAACGCACTGGAATTTTACACATCCGGAGAGCAAGTCGCCTCTCGCGCGCAGGATGCTTTTGATCTGTCTGCAGAGAGCCCCATTTTTAGCAAGGCAGAAGATTTCATTGCCTGGCAACCGGATTCGAGTGATGAAGAATCGCTGACACTCCGCGCGATCATGTTGTATCAGGAGTTGCTCCGTTTTCATCAAGATGACGAGGATCCGACCGCATTTTTGGATGTTGATCTTGCTCGTCTGGCGTTTGGATACAACACCGCATTCGGTGAGGAAAAGGCAGCTCGCTATAAGGCGGCACTGCGACGTTTTATCAATGAGCATCGATCCAGCCCCATAGCCGCGATCGCTAGTCATGCCCTCGCACAGATCGTGTACGCGGAAGATGATTTCGTTGAAGCCCGCCGAATTGCGCAGGAAGGGTTGACGCGACATCCTGATTCGGTCGGCGGACGGCGTTGTTACAACCTGATCCAACAGATTGAAGCGAAGTCATCTCGGGTGGTGATCGAACGTGTTTGGAATGAGCCTGGATCGCCGATCGAGGTGCATTATCGCAATGTGACAAAAATTTATTTCCGCTTGGTCAAGTTTGATTTCCAAGAGTTCGTTGATTCGAGTCGATGGCAAGTAGAGGCGCTGGACGATCAGCAACGTCGGCAACTACTGAGTCAACGACCTCTGCGAGAGTGGAGTGCTGACTTGCCTGCGACGGAGGATTTTCGGGAACGTGTTGAAACGTTACCTGCTGTCGATGACTTAGCTAGTGGTTCGTATTTTTTAGTTGCCAGCCATGATCCGGCGTTTATTCAGAAAGACAATCAGGTCTCGTTTTCCGAGGTTTGGCAGAGTAATCTTGCGATAGTGGTGCGAAAACATCAGGGGCGGGGCTTTGTCGATGGCTTTGTTTTAGAGGCCGACAGCGGTGAGCCGATTGCTGATGCCAAGATCGATTCTTGGCAACGCGACAATCGCAACCGTTTGGTTCCACGAAAGCCGATCACGACTGACAAGAATGGTCTGTTCCGGATTTCCGGTGATGTGCAACGGCCGATTCTTTTGTTGGCATCGAAAGATGGGGAGTCGTTGTCATCAGCAAACCAGATTCAGACCTATCAGAGTCGGGCTGACCAACCGTATCAACAAACCAGATTCTTCACCGATCGCTCAATCTATCGACCCGGCCAAACGATTCAGTACAAGGGCATTTGCATTGCCGTCGATCAGAATAAGGATGACTACGAAGCGATTCCACGGCGGCGCCTGACAGTGGTATTTCGCGATGTCAACGGCGAAGAGATCGAACGTATCTCCCATGAGACGAACGCCTACGGGAGTTTCAGCGGTAGTGTGACGGCGCCCCGGGATCGCTTGATGGGACGGATGTCGCTACAGGTCGCGGGTGGGCCGTCCGGGGTTACGCAGGTGACCGTCGAGGAATACAAGCGACCAAAATTCAAAGTCGAGCTTGAATCGCCAACCGACGCACCCAAGTTAATGGAAACTGTGTTAGTTCCGGGTCAAGCCAGTGCCTACACCGGCGCCTCGATCGATGGCGCCAAAGTTCGCTGGCGAGTTGTTCGTGAAGTCCGGTATCCGGCATGGTGGTATTGGCGTTGTTGGTGGATGCCGCCCCAGACGGAAAGTCAGGAGATCGCTCATGGATCAACTGTGACTGACGCGCTCGGAAACTTCCAGGTTGAATTCGAGGCTCGCCCCGATCCCTCGGTGACTGAGGAAGCAGAGCCCAAGTTTCAGTTCACCGTTTATGCCGATGTCACAGACGGTTCGGGTGAGACGCGTTCAGATCAGCGATCAATTAGCGTGGGTTACACCGCGCTGGCGGCAACCATGACCGCAGCGGATTGGTTGACTGAGGGTCAGCCGGTAAAGGTTCAGGTTCGGACAACGACCTTGGATGGCGTGGGGCAAACAGCCAGTGGTCGGGTGCGTTTGTATGAGGTGAAGCAACCGGAAAGCGTTACCCGTCCGGCTTTATCCGGCCCACAGCCTTACTATCGAAATACGGAGCCGCCGAAGCCTGATCCTAGTAATCCGAATTCATGGCCGGTGGGTGGTTTGGTTCAGGAGATTCCATTTGAAACCAATGATTCCGGGGCTTTGGAACTGAGCGTTGACTTAAAAGCTGGTATGTATCGTGCCAAGCTTGAAACGGTTGACCGGTTCGGCAAACAGGTCACAGCTGAATTACCGATCCAAGTACTTGACTTGGAGGCTAATCAGCTCAATCTCAAAGTGCCAAATCTATTTGCTTCGCCAACAACGACGATTGAACCCGGTGAAAAATATCTGGCGGTTTGGGGGAGTGGATACGACACAGCACGAGCGTACATCGAGGTGGAGCATCGCGGAAAACTGTTGCAAAGCTTCTGGACCGACCCCGGTCGTACCCAGCAATCGATTCAGCAGCTAGTGAGTGGACCGATGCGCGGTGGTTTTCATGTAAGAACTACGATGGTGCGGGAAAATCGTGCTTACATGGAATCTCGTTACATCAGTGTTCCCTGGACCAATAAAGAGCTAACCCTGCGCTGGGAGCACATCGTCTCGAAACTGGAGCCCGGCGTTAAGGAAACCTGGACAGCGATCGTATCAGGCGCGGATGCAGAGGCTCGGATCGCTGAAATGGTGGCGACCTTGTATGACGCGTCACTGGACACGTTCATGACCCACAGTTGGAGCAATGGATTTGGTGTTTTTCGACGCGACAATTCGAACGTTCAGTCGGTGTTCGAAAACCGTTCAAAAACATTGCGGCAGATTTTCTACGGTTGGAACGTCTCGCAGCGCGATGGTAGCCTCGTCTATCGGCACTTGCCGGCAACACTCGTTCAAGATTCAAATCGCTTTGGATTTGGAGGCAGACGGGGGCGCGGTATGGAAATGGAAATGGCCGAGGCGATGGACGCAGCACCAGCTGGTCTTCTTGGTGGCATGGGAGGAATGGCTCCCGCCGCTAAATCGATGAATGCAACGCTTGGAAACGCCGAATCAGATAGAGCTTCGGCTGCGGCAGATGGCGGTGGACAAGGTTCCGGCGCGGAAAAAACAGCCAAATTGGATAATGTTTCAGCCAGGAAGAATCTCAATGAAACTGCGTTTTTCTTTCCTGACTTAGTGTCGTCGAAGGACGGTACCGTTCGGATGACTTTCACGATGCCAGAAGCATTGACAGAATGGAAGTTTCTTGGCTTCGCGCATGATAATCAGTTGCGAAGCGGTTTATTGACGGGGACGACTGTTACCGCCAAAGATCTGATGGTTCAACCGAACCCGCCTCGTTTTCTTCGCGAAGGTGATTTGATTGAGTTTACAGTCAAAGTGAGCAATCAATCGCCGACTCGGCAAACCGGAACCGTTCGCTTGAGTTTCAATGATGCTCGCACGGGCGATGCAATGGATGAAGCACTGGGGAACGTCGATCGTGATCGTGCCTTTGAAATTCCTGCGGGTGAGTCACGGTCGTTCGCATGGCGATTGCAGGTACCTGATGGGATGGGTTACTTGACCTACAAAGCGGTTGGGACGAGCGGGCGCTTGTCGGATGGCGAGGAAGGTTTTCTGCCGGTCTTGTCACGTAGGATTTTAGTGACCGAATCGATTCAGCTTCCTATTCGGGGCGTGGAGAGTAAGAACTTTGATTTTGAAAAACTCCTAAAATCTGCCGGTTCCGACACACTGCAGCATCAGTCGTTGACGGTTCAAATGACATCCAACCCATCTTGGTACGCCGTGATGGCTTTACCCTACCTAATGGAGTATCCACACGAATGCTCCGAGCAGACGTTCAATCGACTGTATGCGAATTCACTGGCTCGCCACATCGCTGCGAGCGATCCAAAGATCGAACGAGTATTCGCGCAGTGGCGTGGTACACCAGCGCTGGAAAGTCCACTTGAGAAAAACCAAGACCTCAAAACGGTGATGCTAGAAGAGACACCGTGGGTACGAGAGGCAAAAAATGAGAGTCAGGCTCGACGGAATGTCGGAATATTGTTCGATCAAAATCGGCTCGACTCTGAAACGGTCAGCGTTCTGCGTAAGTTGACCCAAATGCAATTGCCTGATGGGGCTTGGCCATGGTTTCCTGGTGGCCGGGCAAATGACTACATCACGCTTTATATCACAACCGGATTTGGCCGGCTCCGGCATTTGGGCGTGGATATAGAGGTAAGCAGCGCCTTGAAATCGCTCTCGCGGTTAGATGGCTGGATGACCGAAAATTATCGACGGATTGATGCAGCAGATCGCGAGAAGAATCATCTCTCTAGTACGATTGCTTTGTACTTGTATGGACGAAGTTTCTTTCTGGAAGATCAACCGGTTGCTGATGAACATCGCGAAGCGGCACACTATTGGCTCGCACAAGCGAAAACATACTGGCTTGACCTGGGGATTCGACAATCTCAAGCCCACCTTGCAATCGCTTTGAAGCGTTTTGGTGATGTCAAAGCGGCTCGTGGGATCATGCGGTCCATCAAGGAACGCAGTGTCAGTGACGAGGAGATGGGAATGTATTGGCGAGATACCGAGTTGTCGTGGTGGTGGTATCGAGCACCGATCGAAACTCAAGCGATGATGATCGAGGCCTTTGATGAAGTCATGGATGATCAGCAGTCGGTTGAGGAGTGTAAGGTGTGGTTGCTGAAGCAAAAACAGACTCGTGATTGGAAAACCACCAAAGCGACGGCTGATGCTGTCTATTCGCTACTGCTACGCGGTTCCGATTTGCTCGCATCTAATGAGCTGGTTCAAGTCGAGTTGGCGGGCAAACATGTGGAGGCTGACCGCGTAGAAGCAGGGACTGGATTCTACGAGCAAATTTACACCGGCGATCAAGTTGAACCAGAGTTCGGTCAGATCCGCGTCACCAAAGTTGATCAAGGTGTGGCGTGGGGTGGTGTGCATTGGCAGTACTTCGAGGACATCAGCAAGATCACGCCTCACGAGGGCACACCCTTGGAGTTAACCAAGCAGTTGTATGTGCGCAAGATCACCGATCGGGGGCCAGTCTTGGAACGCGTTGATGGACCTCTCGCGGTCGGCGACGAATTGGTTGTGAGGATCGTGTTGCGAAGCGACCGTGATATGGAATACTTGCATCTGAAAGATCATCGCGGCAGTGGTACTGAGCCAGTGAATGTGCTTTCAACCTACAAGTATCAAGACGGATTGGCGTACTACGAGTCGACGCGTGATGCAGCGAGCCATTTCTTTATCGATTACCTTCCTAAGGGTACTTACGTTTTTGAGTATGCAAGCCGCGTGCAGTTGAAAGGTGAATACCAAAGTGGAATGGCGAGCATTGAGTCCATGTATGCACCCGAATTCAATAGCCATTCTGAGAGCTTTGCTCTCGTCGTGGAGTGAGGTTAATGGAAGAGTAATCACCCATGGCCGTGCTCTCAGGGTGTTGGGTACGGTCTTGTTGATGGGGACTTGTTGGCGGCCGGAATTTTGGGTTAATCTTGCCAAGCGCAACGTAGCTTTTGCATCCGACTCGTCGGGTGCTGAGATTGCGGCAGCCATTATGCTGAGGTCGGTATGAATCGATGCGGTGTAGGGTTCGGTTAACTCCGAAAGTGGAGTCCGGCAGCTGTGTTTTTGTTCGCATGGAATGAAAAACAAGTCTATCTGTGGGGATGAATCGTTGAGTCACGGCATTTCTGTTGGCGATCAACTTGGACCTTATAAAATCCTTGACGTGCTGGGGTCTGGCACGGCCGGCACTGTTTTTAAAGCGCAGCATGAAGCGACTGATGAGATCTTGGCGTTGAAAACGTTGACGTCCGAGACGGTTACCAAGGAGGAGGTTCATTCACGTTTCATCCGCGAAATCGCCGTCGCGCAGAAGCTCGAGAACGAGCACATTGTCAGCTATTTTGACTGCGGGGTTGAAGAAGGAATCCTTTATTACACGATGGAAATGGTGTCATGGGGATCGTTGGCCGATGTGCTCTCCATGCGTCGACAATTGCCTTGGCGAGAAGCGGTTGAATGTGGTGTTCACCTCTGTCGAGGATTATCGCATCTGCACGCGAACAACATTGTCCATCGTGATTTGAAGCCTGCCAATATCTTCCTTTCAGATGATGGGAGATTGAAGATTGGCGACTTTGGTTTGGCGCGAGATCTGAATGCTGGCCGTTTGACGATGGAGGGGATGACGGTCGGAACAGCGAAATATCTGTCGCCAGAGCAAGCCTGTGGTGAAGAAGATCTGGACGGTCGCGCGGATCTTTATTCGCTTGGTTGTATCTTGTTTGAAATGGTGGCTGGGCGACCACCATTTAAAGACACCGATGGCTACAACATCGTGGAGTACTTTGAGATGGTTGAGAGGCATGTCAAGGATCCTCCGCCCAGATTGCTCGACTTGGTCGCAGGAATCCCTGATGATCTTGATCAGTTGGTCGCTTGGTTGCTTGCAAAGGAACGTACTGCGAGACCTGAATCTGCCGCAGAAGTCGCCACTGACCTGAGGAAAATATTAGACGGTCAAGCGATCGACGCTACCAAGTCCGCAAACTTTCTGCCCGAGGAAAACGACTCCTCTCTCACCGAGCGATTGCGCGACATGAGCAAACCACAGAGCCCAATTACTTGGGGAAAGTTGGCCATGATCGCAGTAGCGCTCCTGGCCATGATCGTATTGGCTTTGCTGAATCGATGAAAATTACACAGATTTCTTAAAAGAGTTGCAGCATTCGATGGGCGGCAACAGCCAACACAGCACCGGTGATCGGGCCCGCAACTGGCACCCAACTGTAGGACCAGTCACTGTCACGCTTGCCTTTGATTGGCAAAATTGCATGCACCAACCTAGGGCCTAAATCGCGTGCTGGGTTGATCGCGTAGCCGGTCGTTCCACCAAGTGATAATCCAATCCCAAATACAAGTAGGCCAACCGGCAGGAAACCGATTGATCCCAGGCCAAGCTTAAAAGGCTCTTCGCCGCCTTGAACAAGGCTGGGATCAATCATAAGAAAGATTGGCAAAATCAGCGCGAAAGTGCCAATCACTTCACAGAAGAAAGCTTGGGGAAGATTTCGGATCGCAGGCGCGGTGCAGAAACAAGCAAGTTTGGCATCCGAATCTTCGGTTAGTAAAAAGTGTTGCCGATAGAACAAAAAAACGAGTATTGCCGCAAGGCACGCTCCAATCAATTGCGCGACGATATAACCGCCAGCTGAGACGAGGTCCAATCGGCCTTCTAGCGCCATTGCCACGGTCACGGCTGGATTGATGTGAGCGCCAGTGACATCGTTACAACAAAGAGCGCCAATGAAAACGGAGATTCCCCATCCTGCGGAAATCACCAACCACCCAGTGTCGTGCCCTTTGGTCTTTGCGAGTAAGACGTTGGCAACAACTCCATTGCCAAACAACACGAGCATGAAGGTACCGATGAATTCCGCGACGAAGGGGTGCATGATTCAAATTGCCTGGGGATGGATTGTCAATGAAGTTGTGTGGGAGGAAGATGATGTTGGGCGACCGCATTGAAGTGCTCGATCTGCTTCTCTCGCCATGCAGTATCTCGATTCAACTCGGCGGCCATGATCGCCGCCACTCGGGGGGCGATTGCCAGCGCCGCGCGGGAATCCAAAAGTAGCGAACGCGTCCGTCGGCTTAAGACATCGTCGACGGTTCTCGCCATTTCATGACGGATCGCCCAAATGATATCGGATTCTCGAATCGAAAGTGATGGTGTGAGACGCTGTGCCATGTCAGGATGTGACGCTTCCAGCTGGCGGATCAATGCGAGATCGCTGCCATAATAGTTGCGTTCGTCTGGTTTTTCTGGCTCGGAAGCACCGTGCAGCGGAAGTGAACGGGTGTAACATAATTCTGTGGTGCGGAGGTTGCTGGTTCGGATTGCATGGTCAACACAATCTTCGGCCATCTTACGGACAGTTGTCCATTTTCCGCCCGCAATCGTGATTAAGCCTGTCGCGGAATCGCGAATGACATGGTCGCGGGACAGCGCTGCGGTTTTCGACGATTTGTCTCCTTTGACCAGCGGTCGAATTCCCGTGAAAACGCTCAGCACGTCATCAAGTTTTGCGGCAGGAGAAAGGTAGTCGGCGGTGGTATCCAGCAGGAACGAGATCTCACTTGCCGTTGGGGTGGGTTCCAATGTTGTGGTCGAAATCGGCGTGTCTGTGGTGCCAACGATCGCGCGATCGTGCCAAGGAATCATGAAGACTACTCGGCCATCGGAAGTTTTAGGCACGATCACTGCCGTCTGCCCAGGTAGGAAGGTGCGTGGCAAAACGAGATGGACTCCCTGGCTCGGCGCAATCATCGGCTGACACTTCGGCTGATCAAGCTGTCGCACTTGATCGCAAAACGGGCCTGCGGCATTGATGACACAGGAGGCCTCGATATGGAGTGTCTCGAGTGATTCTTGGTCTACGGCAATTACACCCGAGACCTTTGATTGATTGTCGTAGAGAAATCCTTCGACCGAAATGTAATTCATAAGACTCGCATGATGCTCAGCTGCCGTTTGCAGCATGTTGATCAACAATCGGGCATCATCAAACTGTCCGTCATGGTAAACCACACCACTGGCGGTTCGATCCGGACGGAGTGACGACACCAGTTCGAGTGCTTTTTCAGAATTCACCCCTTTTGACTTGCCGAAGCAATCCCGGACCGCCAGAAAGTCGTAGAGCTTTAATCCCAAGCCGTAGAAAATTCGTTGCCACAAATTCTCACAGGGAATCAAAAAGGGGATGTCGTGCACCAGGTGCGGCGCATTATTGCGAAGTGTGGTTCGTTCCCGCAGCGCGTCACGGACGAGCGTGAGATTGCCTTGGCGCAGATACCGAACACCACCATGAACTAATTTCGTGCTTCGGCTCGACGTGCCGTTTCCGAAATCAGCTTGTTCCAATAACAGGATGTCGAGATTTCGCGTGGCCGCATCCATCGCGATGGCAGCACCGGTCGCGCCGCCTCCGATTACTACGATGTCCCAAGGTTTAGTGCGTTCGCGAATTCGTGCTTCGTGAGCAGCACGATTCATGCAATCAGAACTCACGTATCCAGGTCCCAGTGTCGTGCGCGGTCGAGTGCCTTGATCCAACGCTTGCGTCGGCTAGTGACTTCATCAATGCTCATCGTTGGCTCGAATATTCGGTCGGTTTGCCAAATTGAAGAGATCTCTTCAATGTCATCCCAGAAACCAACGGCGAGTCCTGCCAAGTAAGCTGCACCGCTGGCTGTGGTTTCGATTACCTTGGGACGGACAACGGGGACTTGCATGATGTCCGCTTGGAATTGCATCAATAAGTTGTTCGCTGAAGCACCGCCATCGACACGCAGTTGTTGAATGGGAATGCCTGAGTCCTGTTTCATCGCATCGAGGACATCCGCGACCTGGAAAGCGATCCCTTCCAGTGCAGCCCGTGCCAGATGGCCGCGACTTGTACCCCGGGTGAGGCCAACAATGGTTCCGCGGGCGTAGGAATCCCAGTGAGGGGCGCCGAGACCGGCAAACGCGGGAACCATATAGACACCGTCGCTGTCAGGCACGCTGGCTGCCAACGTCTCAATTTCGGACGCAGACTCGATGATGCCCAACTCGTCTCTCAGCCACTGAACTGCGGCACCACCGATGAAGACGCTCCCTTCCAGGAGATACTCTCGCCGGTCGGGAAGGCTACAGGCGATCGAGGTGAGGAGCTGGTTTTTCGACTGCTGCGGTTGTTCGCCAATGTTCATCAACATGAAACACCCGGTCCCATAGGTGTTTTTTGCCATCCCGTTTTTAGTACAGTTTTGACCGAACAACGCCGCTTGTTGATCGCCAGCGGCACCACCAAGTTGAATAGCACCGCCTAGTAGCTCAGGATCCGACGCGCCGTAGATTGCACTGGAAGGCAGGACCTCGGGCAATAGAGAACGGGGAATGTTGAGGATCGACAACATTTCATCATCCCATTGACCGGTCGCCAAGTTTAGCAACATTGTTCGCGATGCGTTGGTTGCGTCTGTGGCGTGCAGGCGACCCCCTGTGAGATTCCAGAATAGCCAACTATCGATGGTGCCGAAAGCTAGCTCACCACGTTCCGCGCGCTCTCGGGCTCCCGGCACATTCTCCAGCAACCAGTGGATTTTGGTGCCCGAGAAGTAGGAATCGATTAGCAGCCCCGTCTTTAGCTGAACCAATTCCGTGTGTCCTGCGTTCTTGAGTGATTCGCAGAACTCGGCGGTACGACGATCTTGCCAAACGATTGCGTGATGAATCGGTTGACCCGTAGCCCTATCCCAGATGACCGTTGTTTCTCTCTGATTTGTGATACCGATGGCTGCGATGTCTTCGGCATTCAGACTGCATTGAGTCATTACTTGCCGCGCGACCTCAATTTGAGATTGCCAGATTTCATTGGCATCGTGTTCCACCCAGCCGGCTTTTGGATAATGCTGGGTGAATTCCTGCTGGGCCATACCGACGATCGACCCTGAGTGGTCGAAAACGATAGCTCGTGAGCTGGTGGTGCCTTGATCGAATGCTAAAACAACACTCATTGGTTCAGACTAGAAAGAGGAAGACGGAATGAATAGACATCAGTTTACGTTGTCGATCGGGTGGTGTGGGTAGGCCAAATACATGATTCAACAAGACGCTCGGGAACTGTTAGAAAACGGACAAGATTGGGGCTTCGTCTTGAAAAGACTCGGCGACCTGAATGTCCGAATATCGCTAGTCGCCACTGGTGGGGGTAGTGGAGCTATCGCAAAATGTTTCTGTCGGGCGGGAGCTTCCAAGTACTTCGTCGAAGCGACCGTTCCTTACTCACGCAGATCGGCGCGCGAGTTTTTGGGTCGCAAGCTTGATTCGCCAAGCGTCAGCGAAGAAACAGCGATTGCGTTGGCCGCGATGGCGAATCAACGCGCCGGTTGGTTAGCCGATGATCAGAAGGGTGTTCCGGTTGGAATCGCCTTGACCGCCGCATTGCCAACGGATCCACCACGCGATCACCAGTCGGCCATCTACGTAGCCCTCGTCAGTGAACGAAAATCCCAAACTTGGCAGGTCTCGCTCGCCACGGGTGATTTCGATCGACGAAACGCGGAGCAAATCGCGGACGCAATGATTCTGAAAGCACTGAATGCGCTTTAAAATATGTCAGATGAATTGTTTCAGTCGGATTCCAACGCAGAATCTTGGTTAGTCAACGTTTGATGACTTGCGTTATTTTTTTGAGTTGCGAGGGCAATCACGTGGTTAACTGGAGCTCATCGCAGCCGCTAATTGCTCGTACGTGCGTTTGCTGTCCAGCTTGGTGCCACGGTTATCGAGAGCAATTTGATAGAGGTGTTGACCGCAGGGTGTCGGGTATTTGCCAGTGATGCAACCCTGGCAAAGGTGATCAGCTGGCTTGCCAATCGCACGGGCGATCGCTTCAACGGGTAAGTATCGCAATGAGTCGGCACCGAGGTCGTCGGCCAAGCGTTGCTGGGCATCAGCTGTCACGCAACCTTCATGGGTGAAATACTTGGGCGCGATCAGCTGATCAATCGTACTCATGTCGATGCCGTAAAAGCATGGTGCGATGATCGGTGGGCAAGCGACCCGAACGTGAATCTCTTTCGCACCACCCACATCTCGGATTCGATCCAGCAGTACATTCATCGTCGTACTGCGGACGATCGAATCTTCGACCAGGATCACGGTTTTGTCTTTCAATACATCTCGCAGCGGAGTGTATTTCGTGGCAGCCTTTGCCTTGCGCGCTCGTCCCGCTTCGATAAATGTGCGACCTGCGTAACGATTGCGGATGAGACCCTCTCGGGAAGGAATCGACAGCTCAAATGCCATCGAGTCGGCAGCCGCCTTACTAGTATCGGGAACCGGCACGATGATCGTATTCTCAGGATTTAAATCGACTCGGCCGTATTCTCGCTCGGCTCGTGCCAATTCCTCGCCCAATTTAGTTCGACTTAGGTATACGCTGCGGTCATCCAGCGTGCTGGCAACATTGGCGAAGTAGATCCATTCGAAGAAACAGTGCGCTGGTTTGGATTCTGGCGCGAACCGCTCCATTCTGAATCCGGTCTTTGGATTGATGATGATTGCGTTACCGGGCGGTAACGATTTGATCTGATCGCTTCCAAACCCGAGATTCAATAAAGCCACACTTTCACTGGCCGCTGCAAATAGCGGCCCTTCGTGTACGTAACACATTGGTTTGATGCCCAGTGGGTCGCGGGCGACGATCATTTCGCCTTCGGCAGTTAGCAGTGCCAGGCTGTACGCACCATCGAAGCCACGAGCGGTTTCCCGCAACACATCGACCCAGTCCAGTCGCTTCTGTGACTGGCTTAATAGCCGCGCGAACTCGTGCAGAATGATTTCTGTATCGGTATCAAGCGCTAAATGGTGATCGCCGTCAGCGAGTAATCGCTCCTTCAGCAGGCCGTAATTTGACAATTGCCCGTTGAAACAAAAACTAAACCATTTTCGTTTATGGATATGTTTGCGATTGAACGGTTGTGCGTAAGAGCGATCGTCTTGACCACAAGTTGCATATCGGACGTGGCCGATCGCAGCCCGGCCGGCATAGTTCCGCATCAGTGCTTCGGCTTTGGCACGATGGTTTAGCCGAAATACCTCGGTAACCGTTCCGACATCCTTGCGAGTTTTCAGTAAGCCGGGGCGTTCAGGATCGTAAGTGGTCATCCCGGCAGCCAATTGACCACGATTCTGGATGTCTAGCAGCATCCGTGGCAACAGCTGAGAAATGTGCCGAGGGCCGTCAGACGTGCAGATCGGGCTCCTGCCGCGTCCGGACAGGTGGTAGATCGCTGCCACACCACATTCGTGATGTAATTCGCTCATAGCGATGGGTATCCCTAAGTCATCATCGGGGGAGAGGTATCATCAGAAGAGGACGATGGCGTACACGACGCAAAATCCGCCTGTTTTGTACAGCGGGGTTCCACACTCGTCGATTCCCCCTGACAATTCGATCACGCTTGGAGCTTGGTTATTTCCCTGGATGCCCGCAATTTCGGCGAGATCTGGCTGAAACGATTCTTTTTGATCCCAATTTCTCTTATTTTACCATGACTTCGATAACTGACCCATTGGAGGCACGACGTGCGGCGATCGAGAGTGCCCGCAGCGTCGTGGTCAAGGTGGGAACCCGCGTCGTGACCGATGCGGAGGGGAAGCTGGACCAGCGGCGGATTGAACTTTTGTCCGCTCAATTGGGGAGAATCGCTGATACTGGCCGGCAGACGTTGATGGTCAGCAGCGGTGCTGTGGGAGCTGGCCTGGGAAAGCTCTGTTTGGATCAGCGACCCTCTGGATTGGCACAGTTACAAGCGGTCGCCGCGGTCGGACAAACCGATCTCATCCAGGCTTATGAGAACGCGATGTCGAAATCCGGACGGCACGTAGCCCAAGTTCTGCTCACTGCCGCTGACCTGCGTCGCCGCAGTGCCTACCTCCACGTTCGCAATGCGTTGAATCAGATTCATGCTTTCGGAGCGATTGGAATCGTCAATGAGAATGATTCAGTCGCGGTTTCGGAACTGATGACAACCTTTGGTGACAATGACCGTTTGGCAGCACAAGTAGCCGGTCTTTTGAACGATGCGATGTTAATCATTCTGTCAGATGTAGACGGGTTGTACGACGGGTCGCCAGAGAACCCAGACAGCAGTCGTATTTCGATAGTTGAAACCATTGATGATCAGATTCTAGGATATGCACAAGATCACAATTCGGCTCACAGTAAAGGCGGCATGGCCAGCAAATTAGAAGCGGCTCAAGTTGCGACGGCGCATGGGCAGGCGACCATCATTGCGCCCGGACGTGACGATGATGTGCTGGACAAAATATTCTCAGAAGTTGATATCGGTACGATTTTTTTGCCCAACAATAAAACGATTCGGGGGCGTCGCCGCTGGATTGGATCGGCAGCGCGAGTCGCCGGCAGCTTGAATCTTGATACCGGTGCAACCAAGGCGGTTTGCCAGCAGGGTGGTAGCTTATTGGCAATCGGTATTGTGAGCGTGAACGGTTCATTTCAACGTGGAAGTGTTGTGTCGCTGCATGATCCAAACGGGCAAGAAATCGCTCGCGGTCTTTGCAATTATCCATCGAGTGAAGTTGAGAAAATACTGGGTCAACCCAGTGAGAGGATAAGTGAGATCCTAGGGCACCGTCCTTATGAGAGTGTGGTTCACCGCGATAATTTGGTACTGAATGCCGGGTACGAACCTACCTGAGCACTAAATCACCGGACCCACATAAAGTGATTGCGGTGGGGGTTCAGACGAACGTCCATACCAGTTATGTAGCAATCGCTGGCTTTCCTCGTCAAACCAACGGGCTGGAATTGCAAACCGAACTTGGCGTCCAGCGTCGCGGACGATCAATCCCACAGCGGTCCACCGGAAATGTTTTAATGCTGTGTCGTGATACGAGAAAATCAGTTTCTTGTGGGAAATGGAAATGCGATTGGGATACACCATAACGGCGTACCGCCCCAACCGTCGCCAAGTTCGTGACCACTGCCAATAACCGGCACCCAAAAATCCAATGCCCATGAGGGTGGTGACTATAGCACCGGCCGCTCGCAGGCTGCCTGTTTTTCCAAGACGATTGTGTCCAGGTGGATTCAGACTCCAAGCAGGAAGTGAGTTCGTCTGATAAACCGCGATAGATAGAACCACGATTCCCAGGCTAATCAACATCCATCCGGACCATTTCCAGATACGCCAACAGGGAAGCGAGCGGAGGTCAGTTCCTTGCAACGTATCTTCGGTCCCGATGGCATTCGGTTCCTTGCAAAGATCATTCATCAGTTCGGTCTGCGTGACGTCAGCGGGATGAGCATATGTCGACCAGCTACTTGTGATATCTTGCTTAACAATCGGCAGGGTTGTTTCGAATCCAGGTAGTTGAAGCATTGCTTGCGAGCGTGAAATCTTGCACCTTGGACAATGTCGGATTCGTGTTGCGACGCTGACAGCCGGGCCATGGATTACAACACACCCGGCATCAATCCGACCGTGAATGATTCCCGCCAAGCCACGGTATTTTCGCTGAAATGACCCACCATTTCGGAAACTGAGATTTGAAAACCAGGTAACGCTGAGTAGAACCCAAGTCGGGGTCAGGATGCAGAAGATACCGGCATAGGGACTCCCGGTGGCGACGAAAAGTGACCCGAGCCAAAGCAACGAAAACAATGCGAAGCTAATGTCCAGCAAGCGGTGTCGCCAGTGCTTTCGCCGCTGGTGTAAGCCATGCGGCGACCAGTCGGAGGTAAACTCGATTCCCAGCCGCGATCCTCCATTTATGAGGGTCGCTTCAGATTCAGGATCAGAAGGTGTTTCATAAGGATTGGTCATGTTGCTCCCGAAGCCACTGTGTCTCGGATGTACCGTACCTTAGATTTCTTGTTTGGCTGAAACAGTGGCGGAGATGCCTACGCTTTTTGGTGGACCACTGGCTTCCTGCGGCGCGGATAAAGTGTGCGGCACAATTCACAAACGGTCCCGTCGCAACCGCGGGCACTGCAGTATTCTCGGCCAAAAAAGATGATCTGCAGATGCAATTTATTCCAGCTTTCCTGGGGAAACAATTTTTTCATGTCGGCTTCGGTTTTCGAAACGTTTTGACCATTGGTTAGTCCCCATCTCTGGGCCAAACGATGGATGTGGGTATCCACGGGGAAAGCGGGAACACCAAATGCTTGTGCCATCACCACGCTAGCCGTTTTATGGCCCACACCAGGGAGCGATTCTAACGCAGGAAAACTTGCCGGAACCTCTCCCCCGTGTTCATCGATCAATTGAGCGGAGAGCAAGGCGATGTTTTTTGCTTTTTGCTTTGAAAGGCCGAGGGGGCGAATGATGTCAAGAATTCGCTCGGCGCCAAGCTCCTGCATTTTCGCCGGGTTTGGTGCAAGTGAGAAGAGTTGTGGTGTGACCTCGTTTACCTTTTTGTCGGTACACTGGGCGCTTAGTAAGACAGCAACCAGCAAAGTGAAGTCATTGCAGTGGTCCAAGGGGATCGGCGGATCGGGATAAAGTTCGTCGAGCCGCTGGCGAATGATGTCAGCGCGTTCCTGTTTCTTCACGCTCAAAGTGTCCTTTGTTTCAAGATGGCTATGTTCAGCAAAATCAGCATACCCGTTCTGAGCAGATTGTGCGTGTCCGCTTCGTTGGTGTTCGCGTTGGTCAGCGTTGTCGTTGGTGAAACAACCATGTCGATTGTTCATTCGAACGATGTTTCGATCTCTACTGATGGTCAGGAGATCCAACTCGTCACCACAGGACAGGACCCCTACGTTGTCTGGAAATGTTCAGCGAATCTAGCCGAGAGCGGAGATCACGTTGTTGCATTCGAGTATTTTGCGGTGGAGACGATCGAGCAACCCTCCGCTTTCTTGGGCCCGCCAATCACCGAAGCCACGCGATTGGATCTGCCAGATTTGAACCAGGCAGAAGGTTGGCAAAGTTATGCTGCCAATCTGCTCCGCTTGTCTAGAAAGCCGATTCGGCCTGCGGTACATCTGCTTAGGCTTGACTTTGGGCGGCGGGCTGGCGTTTCGCTTCGACTACGAAAAATCGAATTAAGAAAGCCGACCGAGCAAGAGAAACAGCAGTCGCTTAAGGCCGATGCGATCCGGCAATCAAAATTGGTCAATGATCAATCGATTCAAAAATACGTTAAATCTGAGTTTGGAGCAACGATTGACCAGGTGGTTGTCAGCTTGGAAGAGATTCAGATTTCCGGCGAGATATTAAAGCCTGAAATGTTAAAGCCGGGGATATTGCGGTCCCTGCAGCTTTTCGAATATCCACCTTCGATCTCAATTGCGGCCGACGGGGTACAGCGTCTGGACATGCCAACCATTGATGGACCGCGGTTCACTTTCTTGGTGCCACGATTTGAAAATGGCCGCGACCGTTTACACAGCGGTTGGCGATTGGGCCAATCCGACGAGATACGGGGTCGCCCAGAATATCTAACAGCGCGACACTTTCCGACAGTTGTGATGGGTGATTTGAAAAGGTCGTCCGTCAAACGTTTTCGCCCCAAGTCGCAGAAGGGGCTGGGAGGCATTGGATTAAGTGGTCCGCTTGATGAGTTGCCCGAACTTGGTGTCCACGCGATTACGATCAATATCGTGTTGAATTCTTTCGTAAGTGACCAAGATGATGCGGGGCAGGGTGGGGTAGGGCGTGAGCGAATTGATGATGGTACCGGCGCCGCAGCATATTTTGATCCGCGACCGTTTGCGTATTACGATCGATTGATGGAGTTCGCTCGGGAGCACGAGATGGTGGTTTCTGCAATCTTGTTAATTCCTCGAAGCAAGCATGTGCAGAACCAATCAACTTTGGTGCATTCCGAGGCAGATGGGGGGATCTATGCGATGCCCCCGCTGACATCAGTGAATGGATTGCACGTGTACGCGAATGTTCTTGATCGGATCGCTCGTCGATACAGCGATGCTTCTCAATCGCCGGGTGGGATTACGCATTGGATCGCCCATAACGAGATCGATTTTCACACGGTCTGGACCAACATGGGCGAGCAGCCACGCGGTGTTGTGATGGAATCCTATTACCGGTCGATGCGAATGATCTCTCAAGCCGCCCGCCAGTACAATCCTGAAGCAACGGTGTTTGCGTCACTGACACATCACTGGAACATTCCGGATGATGGACGATGGCAGAGGTTATCACCCCGGGAGGTGCTTGAAACACTGCAGCGATATAGCGATATGGAAGGAGATTTTAATTGGGGTGTTGCTTATCATCCTTATCCGCAAAGTCTATTTTCGACTGTCGCATGGAGTGATCGTGATGTGCGCGATGATTTGGACGTTCCCTATATCACGATCCAGAATTTACAGGTATTGGGGCAGTTTATGCAGCAGTCAGCAATGCGAGGTGCGGGAGGGGAGATGCGAACCGTCTTGCTGAGCGAGCAGGGATTTCATACGAAGGATTACAGCGAGCGAGCGCAGCATTTCCAAGCTGAGTCACTTTCCTTTGCGATGCAACGGGTGAAGCAAATGCCTTGGATCGAATCGTTTCATTATCATCGATGGATCGATCACCCTGATGAAGGTGGATTGAAACTAGGATTGCGGACACTGCCATCGGCCGAAAATCCGTATGGGGTCCGAAAGCAATCGTGGTACATGTACCAAGCGATTGAGTGAGCGTGTCACCACGTTTGCCAGCAGGAATCTTGTTGATGGCTCTCGAGACATCGGGTTAAGAAACGAACCCCCTGCATACCATCATGCACAGTGGGGTAAAGTTTGGGGTCTAGGGGCATAGGTTGGCCTGCATTGACACATCTCATGTCAGCGAACGCGTCACGATAGACGTTCGCAAATGCTTCGAAGAACGCTTCGGGATGTCCACCGGGAAGACGGCAGGCCGCGATGGCAGAGGGTGACGAGTAGCCCGCATTTGGGTTGCGTTCGTAAATCTGCGTTGGTTTTCCTAGCGATCGCACAAACAACTGGTTTGGGGATTCTTGTTGCCAGCTTAAGGCGGCACGCGTACCGTCCACTTCGATGGACAGATCATTGAGCCGTCCGTGGGTCACCTGGCTCCAGGTCACCAAGCCGGTTGCACCATTGTCGTATCGTATGACTGCGTGTCCGTAGTCATCCAGTTGATGATGGGGTGAGTACGAATTCATCCGGCTAAGTAACGTTCTGGGCTCCAGTCCGCTGACAAAGGAAGCCAAGTGAAAGGCATGGGTACCAACGTCGCCGAGGGAGCCACCGGGTCCATTTTTCTCGGGATCGGATTTCCAGGCACCGCGGGAGGGAGTAGCGGTCGGATCGACGCCGTGCATCCAGCCCTGCACATAGCTGACACGTACAGCTATTACATCGCCAATTTCGCCAGCAGCAACCATCTCACGCGCCTGACGCATCATGGGATATCCAGAATAATTATGTGTCAGGGCGAAAACGCGGTCGCTGCTTTCAGCCAACTCGACCAGTTCTTGGGCATCCTTCAATGTGGTTGTCATCGGCTTATCGCATACAACATGAAAGCCAGCTCTTAATGCCGCGCTGGCGATTTCAAAGTGCGTGTGATTGGGCGTGGCGATCGAGACGAAATCAGCTCGATCGTGCTGATCTCGACGGGATTCTGATTCGAGTAGAGCAGCATAGGATTCATAAGCACGTTCGGGTGCGATTCCAAATGGAATCGCTGTAGCCTTTGCTTTTTCAGGATTAGAAGAAAGCGCGCCTGCAACTAATTCAGCCTGTCGATCAAGCGTTGCTGCGGTGGCGTGAACTTTTCCAATGAAGCCTGCGCCTCCACCGCCGATTAATGCCATGCGAAGTCGATCCATCGCGATTTCTCCTGGAGTATCTATTCAGCTTTCAGGATCACCAATCAAGCAAGCGTTTCAAACTCTTGCTGCTGCCTGTCACGCTAGCCAATGATTTCGGGGATCAAGTTGCCGTGCACATCGGTCAGTCGACGATCGATTCCATTGTGCCGTACGGTTAGTCGTTCATGCTGAATTCCAAGCAAGTGCAGAATGGTTGCGTGAATGTCGTAAACTTGAGTTGGCCGATTTCTGTCGAGTGGTTTATATCCCCATTGGTCGGAAGGTCCATAGGTCACACCTGGCTTGATACCCCCGCCACACATCCAATTTGTAAAGACATATGGATTGTGATCACGACCCTTGCTTCCTTGAGTACTGGGCATTCTTCCGAATTCCGTTGTCCAAAGAACAATCGTGTCTTTCAGCAATCCGCGTTGCTTGAGATCTTGGATGAGCGCCGCAGTGCCGACAGCCATGCCACGGGCCAGCGGTCCGTGATCACGACTGATGTCTTCGTGGGAATCCCAGTTGCGTCTGGGAAAGCTGTTGTCATTGCCCGACCAAATCTGTACGAATCGGACACCTCGCTCGATCAATCGTCGTGCGATCAGACACTTACGGCCGAAGTACTCCACTTCTTCGTCTGCATTGATCTGATCCGGATAGGTTCGTCCCGCGCGATCCAAGCCATACATCTTCAGGGTGTGCGGAGATTCTTCAGACAAATCGAGTGCCGCGGGCGCGCTCAACTGCATCCTGGCGGCGAGTTCATAGGAACGAATTCTGGACTCCAACCGCGAATCGCTCATTCGCTGCTGCTGATGCTCGCGATTCAATTCGGTCAGTAAACGCAGGCCCTGTTCATCAGACTGAGGGGTAACAAAGTCCGACTTTGGCAATAGATCCTCGATCGGATTTTCACGTTGGGGGAAAATCGCTGTTCCTTGACTACTGGCTGGTAAAAATGCCGAGCCCCAATTCTTCGGGCCGTTACTGGCGAACCCGCGGTGATCAGGCAAGACGACAAATGTTGGCAGGTTCTCGTTGATCGCGCCTAATGCGTAACTGACCCAAGATCCCATGCCTGGAAAACCCGGACGTTGAAACCCAGTGGCCTGCAAGTAGGTCGCTTGGGAATGGACACCCGTTTTGCCGACCATGTTGTGTACGAACGCAAGATCGTCAATGCATTTCCCAAGTGGTTCGACAACCTCTGAGATCATTTTTCCCGTTTCCCCGTGAGGGGAAAATTTGAATGGCGATTTCATCCAGGGGCCCAAGCCATTCTGGAATGCTTCTACATGTTCACCAAAGTCAGATGGTTCACCATGGTGTTTCTCCAGCAGCGGTTTGTGGTCCCACAGATCTAAATGACTTGCGGCACCACCCATGAACAATTGGATCACACGTCGCGCTTTTGGCGGATGGTGAAGCGTTTGCAATGCTGGGGTAGCTTGAGCATCGCCATGAAGCATGCTTGCCAAAGCAAGATTGGCAAAGCTGCCGGTAGCAAAGGCTCTTCGATTCAGCGGGGGCATGATAAAAACATTATGTGCGAGAGATTCCGGGAAGATTCGACACGGTACGTGTCAATCGATGAAGACAAATTCGCTGAGGTTGAATAGGACGCGGCAGAGATTTTTCAGGCCATGCGTGTTGGCGTAATCGTTGAGGTGATCTAATTCAAAAGCACTCGGTGTGCGAGCGGTGACAAGCTGAAACGCGTAAGAAATTTGATCCCGTTGGTCGTCACTATGATCTTTGATTCGTCGTGAGAATTGCTTTGACATTTCCAGGTTAAAGCGATTGTTGAGAAGCGAGAGTGCCTGCAAAGAAGTGAGGGTTTCGAGTCGCTTGGGTGTGCTTTGTGACGAATCAGCGCAATCCAGGGTGGTCATATAGGGATCAGGCTGTGATCGTACAATGAAACGATAAATACTGCGTCGATGTGATTTCGGATCGGTTGGATCGAATTTGTGATACTCGTAATGGGGTGAATGAGCTGTTTTTTCCAATTCAAAGAGATAGAAGCCGGGGCCACCCATGTCTGGGTTAAGGCGTCCGCTGGCCGCAAGAATCGAATCCCGGATTTCCTCGGCCGTTAATCGACGACGATTCATTCTCCACAGATAGCGGTTGTCGTTATCGACAGCTGCGTTTTGATCGTGATGGCCTGATGCTTGCCGATAAACGCTGCTTGTGACAATTAAGCGGTGCAGCTGCTTAAAGGATTGGCCACCGTCGCGAAATTCGACTGCTAGCCAGTCGAGCAGTTTGGGGTGGGTGGGGAGTGCACCCATACGTCCAAAGTCATTGGGTGTCGAAACGATGCCTTCACCAAAATGGTATTGCCAGATTCGATTGACAATCGATCGCCACACAAGTGGATGGTCAGGTCGCGTTAACCACTCCGCAAGTTTGCTTCGCCGTTCCGCCTCGGACTTGCTGGAAATCTGCCATGCTTCATCAGCTGATAAGGGAAGCAGGCCAGGGTCGGCAGCACCTCGAGGTTGTTGAATCTCTCCGCGATGAAGAACGAAAATTGGTCGTGGTTTACCACCCGTCGGTTTGAAATTTCCTTGCGGTTTAAATTCGGTGGCAGCTGCGTAAACCATCCGTCCCTGCGGAAGCTTGCCGATTTCTTCCTTTAGCTTTGCGATTCGCTCGTCCAATGTTTTGCGTTCTTGTTGCCGCTCGGGTGTGTTGATCCGCATCCAGATTTCATTTCGTTCTCGCTGAACTTTGCTGAGTCGTTGTTCAGATTTCGGATCGGCTGAGCGGGCCCAATCAGAATCGACCAAATTCATTTTCCCCCAACGAACAGGGGCTTCGATTGAATCGAGTGCACGCACGGTTGCGTCCGCGGCGACGTTGTTTCCCTTTGAATCGATGACCTCCAATTCGGCTAGGGCCATGATGTAATCATTACGTCGTTCCGCAAGTTTTGTTGCAGTGACACGAATCGTACGGATCGTTTGGCCATCGGTGTTCAGAACAACCGGTGTTAAGCCAGGGTTTGGCTCATCGCTTGGCGACTTGTAAAGTGTTTTCCAATCTTCCTGGTCATCCGAATTGGAACCCAGTTCAATTTGGTACCGACTGGGAAATCCGAACCCTGCACCGATATCCCCAAATTCGTCATGTGCCGCATGCAAAATGATTTGATCAATCAGCACAGGACGGCCCAAATCAATTTCCACCCACTTCGTCGTATCGGGGGAGGATGCGATTGAACTGTGGTATCCAAACGCTGCTGACTTTTGAACACCCGCCTTCGCCGACAACGTTTCAATTTCTTTGTCTAGGTCAACCAAATTTGGACCACCTGCTTCGGCAATTTGCTGGTCCAGTTTCTCGAGTTGCTGATGGGATTTCGTTAGGTTGGCCTGTGATTCAGATCTTTGTTGTTCTACCTGAGGATCCAAGTCATAGGGGCGATCGGCACGATCCACGGCCGCGAACAAAGCTTGCAGACTGTAGTAGTGCTGTTGGGTGAAAGGATCGAATTTGTGGTTGTGGCAACGGGCGCATTGAACCGTCACGCTACAAAAAGTATTCAGCGTGTTGGTGACCATTTCGTCGCGGTCCAAATTTCTTGCGACTTTTCCATCCAGTTTGGTTTCCGGTACTTCGACGTGCCCGATAAAGTCCCACGGACCGGATGCAAGAAAGCCAAGACCAAGGATGCCATCCGCTTCATCAGGGAACAACGCATCCCCTGCGATTTGTTCTTGGACAAAACGAGAATACGGTTTGTCATCATTGAAGCTGCGGATCACATAGTCACGATAGGGCCAGGCATTGGGCCTTAACTTGTCTTTGTCATAACCGCAGGTGTCAGCATATTTGACAACATCAAGCCAATGGCGTGCCCAGCGTTCCCCATAGTGGCGGGAATCAAGCAATCGATCGACCAAGTTTTCGTATGCCTGGTCAGAGGGATCTTGGATAAACGCTTCCGTCTCTGCGGGTGTTGGTGGCAAGCCCGTAAGGTCGTATGTCAATCGCCGAATCAGTGTTCGGCGGTCCGCCATTGGTGAATGGGTGAGTCCAAGTTCACGGTGTTTGGCATTAATGAATAGATCGATAGGAGTGCGTGCCCAGTCCGACTGAATGCCTGGAGGTTCCGGTTTTCGTACCGGCTGGAATGACCACCAATCAAAGTTCTCTACTGCGTCACTGATGCGGAATCCCTCGGGCCATTTGGCGCCGGCATCGATCCAAGCCGCGATTAGATTCACGTCTTCGCTGGCAAGGGGTTCGCCGTTTTTTGGCATCGATGGTGACGCTCCGTCGGCAACAGTAATCGCGTGCAACAGTTCGCTATTTTCCGCGTCACCTGGATGGACGTAGCCGCTCTCAATGAGTGAGTTTGCAGTTTCCAGCGAGAAATCACCTTCTTGATCGATGTCATTGTGACAGTGCAAGCAGTGTTTACCGAGAATGCTCGCAACCTGATCGAACTTTGCAGACTGGGCAGGGCAGGCCTGCGACCATGCTCCGAGGAAAACAGCGGTCATCAGAAGGTTAATACGTCGTGTCATCATCTTTGGTCATTAAAGCGGTTCAGACAGTGAGCAAAGGTGGTCGCGGTCGCTGAAGCGTCGATTGTGGGAAATCGCTGGCTTCGTTCGGCATATTTTGGGGAATCCATACTTCGGCTAGTTCTGCACGAAATCAGCTAGGGATTGTTCTGTGGTGTGGGAAGTGTGCCCGGAATACGAGTCTTCAGATATCGCCAATTTTTTAGATAGGCCAGTAGGTGCGACATTGCATTGGGGTCCATGGTTTGTTCGAAGCCTTCGGGCATCAATGAGATTCCCGGAGCTTGCATCCTGTCGATTTCTTGGCGAGGAAAGGTCACCCGTTCACCACCCTTTTGTTGAAGCGTGACGGATTCGGAGGATTCATCGATTAGCAATCCATCCAACACTCGTCCATCGAGTGTCAAGATGCTGTATTGAATGTATGAAGCATCGATGGCGGCGTTGGGATCCAAGATTGAAGTTAGCAATGATCCGGCGGTCTTTGTGCGGGTGTCACTGATGTCTGGTCCGACATTGGTCCCTTGTCCATCAATCCGGTGACAAGCGGAGCAATGGTCTATGAATAACTTCTTACCGCGTTTTGCGTCACCAAGTTGTGTTGCTGAAACGGTATAGCGTTGCAACACAGCAACGCGATTGGGTGCAGAACGCAATAAACTGTTCGCCAGTTTGCGAATCTCGGGGTTTGCATGCTGACGAAAACGTTTTGCGGTGGCTGGATCGATTACCGTCTTGGGAATTGCACCACCCTCGATCTTTGTCAGCAGCCAAAGGGTGTCATCGGCTGAACGACTGCATGCGGCGACCGTTGCGGATCGGAGTGAAACACTCATTCCCATCAGTTTTTTGACCAAGTATTCTCGCGTTCCCTGGGGGTCTTGTCGCAAGAGAATCGGAAGGATCGCGACGCGGACCGGGGGTGGTGTATCCGCATCTAGCAAGTCTTCCACTTGTTTTGGAAGATATCCTGTCTCATTGGCGATGCTGATTGCTCGAGCCCTCGATTCCGGTGGTAACGAGGTGTCAATGACCACTTCACCCGCTGCCTTGAATGCTGTGATGAGAACGGTTCGATCTGTGTCATCAAGCGTTGAAAGGACTTGTTTTGGAGAGCGACGTCCGCGTTTAGTTCCGACAATCCAAGATTCCAGACAATCCAGCAATTCGTTAGTTGCGGGCGTCACGTTTTTCGATGTTTTTAGCGTCTGACTCTCGAGTCGCTGGGCGATGGCCGTTGCTGCTGCTTTAGGATCATCAACCGAAATCCGCTGTATGAGGTGATTGAGCAACTTGGGATGATGGAAGTCAGCTAGGGCAAGTTTGGCCGCCAAACCTTGCAATAAGGCTGGATCGACGGTCCCCAATATTTTCATGGTCCATGAGTCATTTGTTGCGCGGGCGATCGCCGCCATTCCATCAATGCGTTGATTCGGATGGTCAGAATTGCCTGCGAGAGATGCGGCGGCGGCGCGAAGCACCAATGGATCAGAGTCTGAACTTGAACGGATAGCCAAGGCGATTCCATTGTCGAGTTCACTTGATAAAGCGATTGCCAACGCGCGAAGCCGAGCATGGGGTGATTTGGCGAGGGAGTCCGTGTCTGCTGGAAGCAAGCTGCCACGACGATGCAAAATCCAAGCGGCGCGAGCCTGACCACGGACCGAGTCTTGCGATTGCATGATGGAACGTAACGGAACTTCGACTACATCCTTTGATTCCAAGATCATCTGGCTAGCAACTTGTCGCTGCCATGGTGATTTTGAGTTGAGCCATTGAAACGCTTGATCCAATCGATCTAAACGTTGCTCGGATTCCTCCGTTTTCTGTGATGTGATCTTCCAGATTCGACCGAGATTGCGGCCGTCCATTTGATCAGGTCGCGACTTCAATTCAATTGGCATGAAATCAGGATGTTCGATAACAGCTCGTGCCATATCGACCACGATGACGGATTGACCGGTTCCCACGGTTGCATCCACTGGCCGAAACCAGGTGTTACTGGAGGATAGAAATTCTTGTTCTGTTTCTTCGCGATGGGAGTTCCAGACACTTTCGCTGCGGTCCATTCGTTGTCGTTGCACCAAGTACGCCGTCGGTTCACAGGTCAGCAGCCACTCGCCCGACTCATCTTCCATCCCAGCTGCCAAAACCCCACAGGCAGCGCTGAATTGGCCGGAGTGAAGGTTGCTTGTTGTCCAAGCATTGGCTCGCGAGAGAACATGAGATTGTTCGGCAGCCAAAGCGACGTTGTGGATTGCATCGCGGGATGCTAACCACGGATCGCGGTCGACCGCCTGCAAAGTAAGCGGAGTCATCATGGCCGGATTCCGATTGCTACATCCGATGCGACGACCAAAATCGTCAATCGTGAGGCCGAACTGACTTTTGCCGGCAACCACTCCCCACCAGGGCCCATCAGGATCGAAGCAGAAATCGCGGTCTCGAAGATCGAGCGGTGCTGGTTTTTGATCGAATCGCGGATCGACAGCTTCAATTTTTCCACCACGCAAACCATTGGCGATATAAATCAAGCCATCTGGACCTAGCATCGGGTGATTCGCGCGTAGTTGTTGGTTTTGTTCCGCGAACCCTTTGAACCAAACAGTGGTTTTGTCTGCGGTCCCGTCGTCATCCAAGTCCTGCATAAAAACGATACGCCCAGCCAGTGTGACAATCGCGCCATCGCGATAGGGTTGTACACCCGTCGCAAAGACTAACTGATCCGCGAAGATCGTCGCTTCGTCAAAGGTCCCATCTTGATCACGATCCTCCAGGATTTTGATGCAACCGGAGGGGGGATTTCCATCCAGTGGACCGCTGGGATAGTCGGGCATCTCGACGACCCACAGACGACCTCGGCGGTCAAGACGCGCGGAGACAGGATCTGTAATCAAGGGCTCGCTGGCAATTAAGTCTATGCGATAGCCTTCCCTGACCTTTAAGGCCGAAGCAGCCTGTGTAGCAGACGGTTCGACGTTCTGCGCACTCAGGGAGAAGCAAGGAGCAAGGAGTAAAACGAGTATGGCGATACGGTTCATTTCGAATACGCATTGATTGAAAGGTGATCAACATTGCACCGTGATGGTCGACGCAAATTCAGTTGTCGCGATCGCTGGTAGGGGAGGCAGGCCCGCTTTCCCGTGCTGCGGTCAATCTCGCCTGGTTGCGTGTTTTCCGGAGGACTGGATCCACACGTGACGGTCGTTCAGACGATCGCATACACGCCCATATCAGTTTACCATGCCGTAAACGAGTTTAGTGATGCGTGGGGAATGCCGGTAGAGTTACGGCGACAAGCAGCAATGCGCCGGCGACAGAGGTCGGCGCGACCGCGAAACCAAAGATTCCAAGCAATCCCAGCCAAAATGCTGGGTGAATCACGATTGGCATGAACTTGTTTTTGAGTGGGCGTAGGCACGCTAGCAAGCCACCCACAATCATCAACGTAAGTAGGTTGATGAGGACCGTTCGCAGGCCGAGAT
Organism: Rubripirellula sp.; assembly: GCA_049602075.1. Lineage (GTDB taxonomy): Bacteria > Planctomycetota > Planctomycetia > Pirellulales > Pirellulaceae > Rubripirellula. The sequence continues at coordinate 45,538 of JBMYRF010000005.1, read as the reverse complement.
CACGATCTGAGATTGACTGGATTGGGCGAGGCGGGTTCGTCGCTGAAAGGGCTACAATTTGTTGCGGCTCAAATCCCTCAAAATCGCCGACTCCGAATATCACTTCATCTCCAGTTGAGGCAGTCAGGATTTCAGTGGGATTTGTGGATGGCAATGTTGATTCTGATGGCAGTAGGCGATTGAGCAAACTTGCCAATTCAGCATCGAGAGTATTCCACTGTTGTTGAATTGGTCGTGATTGCTTGGTTGTAGCAGGTTCGGAATCGGTCTCGGTAGAGTCTTTCGAGGGTTTCAAGTCACCCTGTAAGTTGATCGTTCTTCCGACGGACTGCGAGATCATCTGGTATCGCTTGACCCATAAGGCCAGCCAGGCAGCGACTTCATCCCGCGGTCGCTGAGCGACGCGGCCGACAGCCGAGATTGCATCCACCACGCCACGCGCCATCGAAATTGCGCGCTGTTGTTTGAGGTTTCGAACCTTTGAGGATAGCACTGTTCCGCTTGTCGTCGGCGCGTAATGCACCAGCCATTTTTTGGTTGCCGTGACATCGACTAGCTCTGGCAGATATGCTGTTTGCCGCGATGTACCCATGGGTAGTTTCAGCAGTATTTCAACAGGCTGCGAAAGGCCGCTGATGGAAAGAGGTAGGTCTAGATATTCCGCATTCGTTGAATCGTCATTGGTAAAGGTGGAGGGAATTACCGCGCGACCTGCGCTCCAGGCACCGACCAGTTCTGTGTCCTTGGGCAATCGGACACGCATAATCTCGAGGTTACCTGGATAAAAATCCCAATGACATAAGAGTAGGGGACCTTGTTCTCGGAGAAACACCTGGGCATCTGCATTGAAGACCACCGCACCCGATTCGTCTCTTGGCAAAGGCGCGAGGTCGATGGACCAAGAAGGGCTTGCCACTAAGTAAGTTGATCGGTTGGCGTCTTGGTCACTCCAGCGTTTGGGGAGTTCGATTGCCTCTACCGCGCTGGTGCGCCATTGAATCGGATCGTCGTCAAGTCGATTAGGGACATCGACGTAGATTTGGCGGTCGCCGGCGCCGAGAACTTGCACTGCAGGAACGCTGACACGCCCGGTTTCGCTGCTCTGAAGACGTCCCGTGAGAGAAATCATGGTGTCTTCAGTCTGCTGCGGATTGCTGCGGATTCGTAGGATTTGGCGGGTGTCGTCGGTTGCTGGGCGCTGAGTGTACGTGAGTGAAGAAGGTTCGATCGTTAGGTTGTCACACCACGCAGTGGGTATTTCGATGTCTACGAAACCTGGAAGGCGTTTGGGTCCGGTGTCCGAATTGGTCTTCGGTTTCTGATCAGGTGAAAATCGAATGCCGACCTCCATTGCCCATTGGTTTTCGAATCGATTGATTGAAATCAGCTGACTGCAGTCAAAGCGAGTATCCACCGGCGAGGATTCAAAACTGATTGCTGGATCGGGTGAATCAGAATCGTTTCCGACTGTCGTGTTGTGCGTCCATCGTGCAACGGGTACCCATCCTTTCAATAACAAATCACGGGTCAGTTCGGGTGGCGGTAATCGCGGATCCGAATCATTCACGGTTTTGACTTGTATGTCGACCGCTGGGGTTCGATATAAGCTACAGACGCAATCTGAAACTTGGTCTGCGCCTGTAATTAATTCGATGGTTGGTGGTGTGAATTCGCGCCGCGTGGATTCAGGTATCGTTTGAAAGGCGACCAAATCGATCAAGATTGGTTCTGTACCACGAAAAACTCCCAGAGGTAATTCGATGGCTTGCCCGCTGCCAATAGTCTTCGTGGTAACAGGTTCACCATCAACAGAAGCCATGATCAATTGAAGTGGGCGTTGATATCGGATTGCGTAACGCTGGTTTTCTCCGTCGCGTGGAGTGACGGTTGCAGAATAGTGAAGTTCAAGCCGGTTTTGACTGATGCAGATGTCTTGTTGCTGCGAAACAGCGGCTTTGCCGGGTGGTTGGTAAACCAGTATTGGTGATGGTAGGTCAGCCAAAGAAACGATAGCACGATCGATGTTGCCGCGATAACCGCTCCAAGCAGCGAGGAAGTGATCCACAGACAAGGCCTCGATTGTCTCGTTTTGCAAAGAGAGGATGCGAACCCAGGGGTCAGTGTGTATCGCAATCCAGGCTGGTGCGTTTTCGCCCAATGCTGCCGCGATGACTTCTGGTATTTTGATCGCGAAAGGTGGAGCTGATTGTTTGATTTGAACGGGCATCTTCCAAAATAACCGGACGGGGCCAGGATTGTCTCGAAGGCTGGTGAATGTCATCAGGCGTCGTGATGGCGTGTATTGCTCGCTACGGTCTAAATTCCAGTCGGTTGATATTAAGGTGGGTAATCGAGAGTCACGTAGCACGAATTGAAAGGCTTCACCGGCAGCCAACGTGGTAGGTGGGTCAACTTCGCAGTCGATTGTCACTTGGCTTGCATTGGCACTGATCCAATATCGGCGCTGCAGTGGCTTGGAATCGGTGGCTGAAGTCGCTTCAGAACGAAAATCGATTTCCAATGAATTGACTGGACCCAGATCATCCACCCAGCGACGGAGGTCGGTCTCACGAAGTAGATTACCGGTCGTACCCCCAAATCGAATCGCATCGAGGTCTTGCTCCGATTCGACGGTCAATCGCGTTGCGGCAACAGGTGGAATTGGCACAAACAGTTTTGTCCATTGTTCCGCTTGGCTGACCGCGGGCTGCAGTGTGATCCGAAGGTGGAAAGTTTTGCCTTGGGGCATGGTAGCCACAAGTTGACCATCCGTTGTCGTTCGAAATGGTATCAGTCCACCAGCTTCGTCGACTCGCTCTATTCTTCTTACTGCAGTGGGTGGAAGGGGCAACCGAACGGGAACACTTTTAAGTTCGCTTGGTTCAATCCGCAATAAGTAATCGACTTCGAGTGAACAGCCGGCTTCAGGATTCGATCCGTTGATTTCCGAATCAAGCTGAAGAGAATAGCTCGCCCATTGGATATGCGGTGTCTGTGTGGGTTGCGTTGTTGCGAGCGGGAACAGTTCAGTTTTTATCTCTTTTGGGATATAGACAATGTTCCCGTAGACAGCGCCGTCACGATTCATCGGCACCAGAACATTTACTGTTTCGGAATCAGACGTCGCACTTTCGGAGCGATTCAATTCAGATTCTTGCCCAATGCTTGCTTGCAGGATATACCCAGAAAATGCGATCCAGAAGATGAGCCTTGCGATGCTTCCGATCGAAAAATCGGCGGTTGAGTTGGGGAGGTTTTTCTGAGTGGCGGTCGACCCGTCATCGAGCGATTCTGTTTTTGTGCTTTCGCGGTTCGACCATTGTTGCGTAGTCGCCAAAATCGCCGCAGTCAGGATGGGTACAATGAACCATCCGATGACGGCTAATCGCCAAGGCCACCATAAGCACAAAAGTGTTGTGAAAACAGCCATTACCACTGCAATTTTGAGTGGCGACTGGTTTGCAAGCCGCCAACTTGCCGCAAACAAAAGAAAGGCAACTAACCAGCCGAACGCCAATGCGTTATTTCGCCGCACTAAGGTGACAGTAGTTCCAGATTGCACCTTGACGGTGGTCAGACGTGGGCCTCTTGTGCGACCACGCCAGAGAGAAGCTGGTGCAAAGGTGTCCGCAGCAGCGATCAATTCGTGTTCGGATCGGAGGATGGTACCAGACGCGTTGATCTGTGGAATCCGGCATTGGCGTAGCCAACTCGATTGAAATTGTGATCGCGTCCATCTCACTCGGATGGTTTCCGTTCGCCCCTCTGCTTGCAGAACAATTGGTCGTTGTGGCAGCGTGATCAGGTCGACTGGCACTCCATCGCGGACGATCGAGGAGAGCTGGAGGTCTGGGTCATACTCGATTTGAAATTCGGCGGCAGGCGTCACCCTGTACACGGCTTCGATGAGATCCGATCCACGACTCGATGCGATGACACTTACCTGTTCGCGCCAAACGACTGTGACCTCTGGTTCGGATAGTGAAGCAGCAATGGTGAGGGAGGGCTGTTCAACTGCGTCATACCGAAGACGTTTGATTTGACTTGGTTCGGTGACAGTGAACGGCTGAGGTGATTGATTCTCAAATCTGGCGATTGCAAGCTTGCCAAACGGCACGCGCTGGACAGATGGCGATTTTCGCCTCGTGATGATGCGTGGTCCGATTTGAACTTCTGACTGTTGCGAGGTAGCACCTGGCACAGCGGGTAATGGCAACAACAAATCTTGTTTAATGGGATACCGGCGTCGACCAATTAATCGACGACCTCGGAGTACCTTGTCCGAAACATCGATCAAGTAGCTGCCGTCACGATCGGCGCTTCCGACTTCGATGTCCGACGGTGCAATCGAAGTTGTGGGAGATTCGTTGATACCACTGATCGACCAGCGCATCAGCGGCCGTCCAGCAGCCGGTCCAGTGTCAATCGTTAGTTGTTTCAACGATTGACTTTGTGATTCAACTTCGACCAGTAAAGTTTCCACGATGTCGTTTCCGTCGCGAAAAACTTGAAACAAAGACGATGTATTGAAAGCGACCGTTGGTGTTTGTAGTTCTACTTTAGGTATCCGCCCAATGGTGGGGCGAAACCAGAGAGTTTGTACGTCCGTTCCTGCGAAGAATTCGATTTGATCTTCATCTAACTCCTGCGGCGGGCCTGAAAGTCGTTCCAGAGTCGACTGTCCACTCCAACTAAATTCAGTCGGTTGCAGTAGCGCGGCGATAAGTCCACCACGAATTCCATTGATGCGCGCGAACCAGGTGGACGGGATCGCAGCATTGGCTGTCGTCCGAATCGATCGGTTGCCAGTCACCTCAATGATGAGTTGATTGCCATCGATGTCCTCGCTTTCCGGCCACAAATCAATCAATCTCGTTGAATCGGTTAAGCCGCCGGTTTCAATCAATCGTCCTGAATGACCAAATGTCACTGAATCAACCGACCAAGCCGGCTGGATCATCAGACGCAATGGTTCGATTCGACTGGTGTCAACTGTTAAGGCAATGCGGGCCGCCGCTGTGAGAGATTCATTAATTTCCTCGATTCGCAGCAGTGTGTCCGCCTGAGCTACAGCCGGGCGTTCGTTGAATCGAATCCGTGACCATGTTGGTTGCGACGTAGTGGCACGACTTTCGCCGTTGTCATTGGCGTCAGAAATCGCAATCGGGGGACCACTCGCACGAAAGTAGGTGGCAGCTTCACCTGTGTTGGTTTGCGCTGCTTCTTGCCAATCCTCAGGAAGTTCCCAGTCAACGATTTGAATGGGATCGCTGACCGTCAATTCAAGATTGTCAGTTGCCGAGGCATAGATCACTTGTTCGCCGACCCAAATCGGCATTGGCAGCGCGCACCAGCCGCGTCGATTGTCCCAAGTGGTGAATCCGGTTAACGTCACGTCGACCAGCAAGGAATCCGCATCAATTAGCCCGCGCGGGACATCCAATTGCAAATATTGTTGACGATCTCCAATGGTTTCACTGGAGTAGGACACGTTCGTCGCATTCACTTTGGCAGACGTAATGGTTGTACCGCGAACGACAAGCCTGGGAAGAGGTTGATTCAGTGGTGGTTGAATCACCATGCGACAGGTCCATGAAAGTCCGATCGGTTCGGCTTGGTACTGGACTGTTGATTGACGAACGACAGTGCTTGAGCCTTCGACGGTCGCATCTATCTTTTGGGTTCGGATGCGGACCGTTTCCAAGCCACCGGCGTCCAATTCGTACCACGCTCGATCGGGAGCTAATTCAATCGCGTCTGGCGGGGGACTGGTGAGTTTCCGTGAGACGCCATTGACTGCTGTGACCAGGGTATCGGCCGGAGCCGAAATCATAATGCGGGTTTGCGGCGTCGGCGGTAGCCGCATTGAGAATTCGTGACCTGATCCTGAAACACGACCACGGAGCCGCCACTGGAATTTGATCGTGTGATTCACCTGCGACTTACCATCGAAAACAGCCACGAGTGTTCCATCGGGTGATGATTCCAAGTGTGGCAAACTTTCGGTTTCCGGCAAAACACTGCGTGAGTCGGTTCGGACGATTGCCAGGTTGACCCGTCCTAGAGAGCGCCGCAAGATTCCCTCTCGATACGATTCAATTCGCAAAACACTTTGGTCACTGACCAAGGTGTCCCCTTCAACACGAATCCAGTAAACGGAATCTTTTACTCGGCTCGTTTGATCATCTGTGGCAAGATCAGTCAGCCGATCGACGGCAGATCGCAGTTCATCGATCTGAACCGGCTGGTAATTTTTTGGTACCAATTCCGCCACTTGGGATTGATAGAATCCGATGGCTCGTAGCGAACGCCCATCGGGAAGGGCGGTTGGCAAAGCAAGAGTACCGGGAAGCGTTGGATCACTTGCCGTCGATTCTTCGGCCGGTGGTTGAGCGTAGCCGTATGGGATTGCAATCAGACAGACAGCGATTGTGATCCCAATGATGCCTGACCAATGAGATAGGGATCGCCAGATTCGAATCGTGGCTTGGGCGTAACTCATCATGACGACGCCTCAGATGGCGTAGCCGGTGGAAGTTGCTGGGTGGACGCGACGACCGGTTCGGATTCTAGCTTTTGTAGTGTTCGAGTGGATGGCGGGGTGTCTGTAACTTGGGGAGTCGAAGTGAAGACACGGTTACTTCCTGAGTGCCGCAATAAGACACGGATAGCGATCATGACGACCACCAGGACTAACGCGATGATTCCAAACTGTCCTGCCAAGACAGCTGCATCAGGCGCGATTGCCAAGAGACCGCCGAAAAAGATAGCTGCGACGACGACGGTAAGTGGATGTCGTGACTTAGGCAGGCCGGTCAAGATGATAGAAGTCAGTAATACGATCGATCCAATTACCATCCAAAGTAGGAATCGTGATACAACCACCACTTCAAACGAACGAGTATCAGAACCAACATAGAGGTACGGATTGCCAAGCGGCAGTGCATTGCTCGGACTGACTGTTTCCGAAGATGTGGCAAACATGTTCCGCAATTCTTGATCTGTGTAGGTTGGCTCCCGGTACAACCTCCAGTGGTCAAATCGCCACGTCATGCTGCGGCCGAGCGTGGGTGAGGCCCACAGGACATGACCGTCGAGTGGTGTAATGATCTGCCAGTAAACTCGGCCGGAGCCGATTGGCAGTTTCAGTGTGGGTTGGATGGTCGCAAATGAAGAGTCGGTGCGGATCGGGACCCAGACACGGAGGTCAACGATATGGGGAGCTTTGTCACCTGGAAGGGCGATCTGCAACGTGTTGCCTTCGCGTCGCACGGGAGCTGGTAAAGCGTTGTCGATGTAGGCTTCGACGGAGACTTCCGTTGCTGTTTCTGGTAACTCAACGCGGAACTGATCACCGCCTTGAATCTTGGCCAACACTTGTTCATGTCTCGTCGCACGCCCTACGGCGGTCCGCAACATCATCTGCCGAATTGAGAGCTCTTCTCGCGAGGTCAGCCGCGACTGCAATCTCACCCGCACTGGATCCCGGGGTATCGAATCAAGCTCAATGCTTGTGACTGCGGGGGTGTCCGCGGAGACGAGTTCAAATTCCTGGTTTCCTTGAAGTGTGACTCGCTGTGAACCACGTTGGGTGACATCTGGAACATCGGGGCGTGGCAGCGAGATGGGCTCAATCAAGCCATTGCTGATTTCATTGGGTAGACTCCGAGTCGACTGCCAACGAATCGACATCGCACCACTGGAAAGTTCCGGCGACACGAGAAGAAATTGCTCGCCCTGCAGAGGACGTAACTCGGCACGGATACCTGAGACTGTCACGACCCAACCACCATCTTCGATTCGATTCGATTCCGTGGTTAAATTTTTTGTGACTTCGTTGGAAGTCTCGAAATCAAGAGCCTCCGTTGCAAGTGGATTTTGCACTCCCGGTACTCGGACTGGCAATGCTCCTTCCAAGTCCAACCCAGAGGTAACGGTCCAGTCTACGGTTGTGCGGAGTTGGCGACCGTCTAATTCGACCGATGATTGGCCAGCCAGCGTAATCCGAGGCAATTGGTCGATCATCGTCCCGACGATCATTGCAGGCGTGTCTTGGGCGATGACCCGGAAACGTGAGATCGGCGAATCAGAGGTGAGTTCGGCGGCTGATGGAATGAGTCGCGTCACTCCTGAGGAGGCGTCTAAGTCGACAACCAGCATCGTGCGACCGCTGCTGACAAGGTTAACAGTTGCGTTTTGGACGACGACGGTTTCCTCGACGCTGAGTACGCGCGGAATGCCGAACTGAACCAGATCCAGTTTTTCATCAATCGGAAGCTCGGCACGGATGCGAATCGGTGCCGATTCTTCGCCAGCCACTGAATTGAACTCGATAAAACGCAGTCCGGCTACTTGAAAGGATTGCAGTTGTTCGCCGGTCGAAGTGCTTTCGATTGATTTAACTTGCCAATTCGCATCATCGAATTGTAATCTTCCGTCCGTCGCTTGGCCGTTGATGGTGATGGTCATTTCTAGGCTAGCGAGCGCCTCGCGAATCACAATCTGAGATTGATTGTTGATTCGTAACTGTCGTTCCTTTACACCTAACCACAGTGGCAATTCAAACGATGACCGGTCGAATCGAAAGCGATAGGAGCGTCCGGCTACACCTTCTTCGCGCGCTTCGCCTAGCTGGCTGCGAACCCAAGCTGTAGATCGCCACTGCAAACGATAGTCACCGCCAGTTTCGATTTCGATCTCACCGGAGTGCCGAAGCGCACCTGGTATATCGGGCACTTGAAACAGCAGTGGGTCGGAAGCCGTCGCATCATCATTGGCCAGTTGCAGATCAAAATTTAAATCGATTCGCTGTTGCCGCTCTTCCTCGGGAATGATCACTTCACGAATCCCGCTGTCGCTGGCATCGCCGATGTCAATGGTTTGCCCACTTGTTCCCAAGCGTGGCGAATCGGACACGATCGCGCCTGTTGGTAAACGTAATGGGAATGAACGGATAGATCCGCGTACATTTCGAATCGTCATTTGGACCGAAACTAGAGGTTGATCTTGCGGTGAATCCCATCGAACGCTCAATCGACTTTGCACCTCCAGTAACGGCAAATCGTCTTCGGCTTGAGATAACTTTCCCCAGCGTACGGAAAAGTCGCCACCGACACTTTCAATGTTCAGCGTGGTGCGTCCATCAACGTCATCTGTCGATTCGATGACTTCCGTACCACCACCAACAATATCACCCACGACACCCTCAGCGGATGTTTCAATCTCGATGGTGGATGGAACGTTGGGAAGCTTAAAGTCGAGTGTTTGTGCGGAGGCCAATTGGTCGATTTTTACCGAGACTGGCATGCGTACGGTGACATCGCTCTGCTGATCCGTTTTAACAAACAGCAAATAGCCACTTTCATCACCCGACCCTAACCCCATGAAATATTCATCCACCCCGGTAACATCGGGTGGAGCGAGACGGTTGAAGTTGCGCATCCGTAAAGGAATTGATACCCAGCGTCCGGCAGTCGGTTCGATCGTCAATTCAACCGACACATCTAGCTCGCCGCGTTTGTCTTGAACCTTTCCGGTGATCGACAGCGACCGATAACTAAAGGATTGACTTGTCGCGTTGACACCAGATTCAAGTTTTCGGAGCCGGTCAAATTCTTCCCAAGTCAAGCTCGGCATGAAGACCTGCGTTTCAGCTTCACTAAGAAATAAGAAGGCCTCGACCGGCAATCCCGATTGGTTGTCTTCTTGTCCCGCTTTGAGGGTAGCTCTCGGCGGAGAGGTCCCCGGAGGTTGTGCCAATGCTGTTACTGCGAGCCACACCGTCACCATGCAAACGCCAAAGGCGTGTTGAAGGTAGGCCGGTGAAAGGGATAGGAATCGCATCGTCAGCCGTTGGTTAGCCAAACGGATCCGATACGAGCCGTCTGAACGGGTCGTGCCAGTATCTGTTTTGCATCGGTAGAAAAGAGCGAAACCTGACAGGAGTCGCTCCTTACAGTCTACGCAAACACCGCAGTCGACAAAACCAAATCGCGTGGGTGCACCAATCGAATCGCCGCTAGCGGGTGGTTGCATCGCCATTTTTGCTGCGATCGTTACAACCGGGGGCCGGTTTTGTGACCAGAGCTTCCCAGAGATGGCTCGCCGGCACCATTCTGCGACGATTGATCGCCATGGCTCTGTACAACGCTCAGATTGGTCGGGCGAATCGCAAAAAACTGTAACAGCCGGTTTGTGGCTATTTGCCGTAAGCCGACTGGAAGAATTCGGCTTCCTCTCGTTTTTCTTCGGCGATTGATTCCGATTCATCAGCGGCGGTTTCCAATTCCTGGATCTTCGCCTGGGTCGTTGTCAGGGATTGTTTGTCTGCCGCCTGGGCTTTGGTCAAGGCTTCCAGTTGGGTCTGCAATTTAGCGAGCGTTTGAGATACCTCCGCGAGCTCCTGTTCGCGCTTGCTCATCGCAGTTGTCAAGGTGGCGGCCCGAGTTGCTTCGGGCTCGACAGCGGCACGTTTTGCTTCAGCATCTCCTTTGGTAGCGTTTGCTGCCGCCGACAATTTTTGGCCGAGCTCTGCGAAAGCAGCAATTTCAGCTTGGAGCTTTTGCATCTTTGATTGGGCAGTCGCCAACTTGGTGCGAGCCGACCCTGTTGCTGCTTTTGTTTCGGCCAGTTTGGCAGCCGCTTGTTCGATAAGTTGCTTGTTCTCCGCGATTTGCTTGTCGAGTTTCGCGTTCGCGGTGGTGTAATCACCGATTGCCTTTTTCAAGCTTGCAATCGTAGTTGGTTGTGCTTTGAGTTTCGCGTCGAGAATCTCAACTTCATTCGCGAGCTTGGTTACCATTGCCTTTGCGGCATCGAGCTTCGGCGTGATTGATTGAACTGTTTTCGTCAGATCGGCCAGCTTCGATTCGGCAGCAACCCGAGCAGCCTCATGTAGTGCGACAGTCTTGTTATTGACTTGTTGCTGCTGCTGTAATGATTCTTGTTGCTTGACGAGGATGGCAATTTTCTTAACCGCATCATCTTTTAATTTGGTGATTGCAGTCACTTCGCCAGTCACTAGTGCCAACTGCTGTGCAAACTCAGTCTTTTTCTTTGCTGCTTGGTCTCGTGATGCAAGCCATTGCGCCATGCTTTTCTTGGCCGTTTCAAGTTGCATGGTTTTCGGCGTTTTCTGCTTTGTGAGAGTCATGACTAACGCTGTTGCGCCTTCGACGGTTTTTGCTGTTGCGGCCTTCTTTGTGGTTGCCTCTGTGAGCTTTTTAGTTAGATCGCTATGAACTGTTTTGGCTGAAGCAATCTGAGTCTGGGCTTGATTGAGTGTCTCGGTCAACGCCTTTTTCTTTGTTTCGTCAGCTTCTGCCGCGATCTGTTTTTGAACGGTTTCGGCTTCAGCGGACTTGGCGTCGAGTTGTTGCTTGGCGGTTTGGATTTCTGCTGACAGTTTTGTCATGAGTGCATCGATTGCGTTTAACTCGGTTTTGGACGCGTTGATTTGCTCGGTGCTCTGTTGAACCTTCGCGTTCAAGTCGGCAATTTCTTGGGTCAGCTGATTAACTTGCGTCTCCGCTTGTTTTCGATTTTTCTCAGCTTCAGCTTCATCTGTTGCTGCAACATGCTCCTTCGCCGCCAAGTCAAGTTCGCGGTCGACAATCGCCGCAAGTGATGAAACGGCATCTGCTTTCAGTTGACCATGTTCTTGTCGTCGCAATGCCAATTCTGCCGCGAGCTCAGCTACCTGCTTTTTCGCCCCATCACGCTTGGTGATGGAGGTGTTTAGTTGTTCTTTTTGTGCTGCGATCGTCTTCGTGGCCGCTTCGATCTGCTTGGTAAGTTGCTCCACAGTTTGGCGGGTTGTTGCAAGTGTTTTCGTTGCTGTTTCACGCTGTTGTTGGTAGGCAACGAGTTGTTTCTCAGCGGCGGCCAAATCGGATTGTGACTTGGCCTGTGCTGTTTTGTGTTGAGCTAATTGGGCGGCATAGGACTGCGCCGAGGCTGTCAATCCGTCGACGGTCTTTTGAGCGTTTGCTTGGCCTTCGGTCGCGGCGGCCAATGCTTTGTTGAATTCGGCGGTGCTTGCGGCCATCGTGGCAAGTTGCTGTTCGATCGCGGGTGGATCCGCCGCGAAGTTCACTGCCTGTTTGGGGTCTTCGATGGTCCACATGACAGTCTTGCCGGACCAGTCACCACCGATGATTTTTTTGCCATCGTGCGTCAACGCAGCTTCCAAAGCGGGCTCTGCAAAGGCTGGCATCGTTCCAATGTTGTTACCGGAGGCGTCCCACAATTTGACCGTGCGGTCTTTGCCGCAGGTGACCATGCGGCCGTCTTGCGCCATTTGGACGCCGGTTGCCCCGCCACCGTGTGCGGTGATGCTTTTGAGTTGATTGCCGCTGTTCATTTCCCACAACTTGACGGTGCCGTCTTCACTAGCACTCACCAACACATTGGAATCGGCCCGCCATGAGATACCGCGAATCGCGTCCTTGTGGCCGATTAGGTCGAGATACAAACGACCAGTTTCCGCCTCCCAAACGTGCAAACCACCAGACCGGTCGCCACTTGCGACAAGGACTCCGTCCGGGCTGTATGCGACGCTATATACCCAGTCAGTATGTTTCTTCAATTCGTGCAGGACTTCGCCCGAAGCGGTGTCGAGCACTCGAACGATTCGCTGCGGGCCACCCATAGCAATTTTGGATAGATCGTCATTGATATCTGCGCCGAAAACGACATCTAATTCATCACCCACGCTGAGAAGGCGCTTGCCGGATCGCACGTCGTACAGAGACGCAGTGCCCATTGCTGCATGCGTGCCGCCGGCGACCAGCAAATAAGCTCCATCGCGGCTGAATCGAAGTGCTTGCGGAATCCCCTCGGGATACGGGATGACACCGAGTAAATCGTTTGTGTCGGTGTGATAGAGAGAGACTTGTTTTTGACCAGCGATCGCGACCATCGGTGCCCAGGGGCTGGTGGCAATTGCGGAGGCGGCGGCGTGTCGTTGAGTGGTGACGACGGGAACTCGCCAAACCGTCTCGGGCATCGCGATCTCGGCGGGCTTGCCGGAGGAGTCAGTCGCGCTGAAGGAGAGTGAGGGACCCTTTCTTTTCTTTCGCTTGCTGCCGCTGTTCTCTAGTAAACCGCCATCGATCCATTGTCGAATGATCTCAAGTTGGTCGGCAGGCAGAGGGTCTTGGTTGGGCGGCATCGTCGGTTCTTCCTCGTGCGTCATCACGAGGTAAAGTCGGCTACCGCTGGAGTCTCCATCGGTCACCGCGTCGCCGCTACCACCACCTTCCATCAGGCCTGCGTAGGTGTCGATTGCGAGTCCCGCCTCGGCGTCGTTCGCGTTGTGACACTTCAAGCAATGTTGACGAAAGATGGGCAAGACATGGTCGGTGAAATTAACCGTCGGCTTTTCCGCCCCTTTTTCTTGAGCATTCAGGACGACTGAGCCGCACAGCAATAATCCGCAGGTTAATAAGATTCGCATCATGACTTCGATGATAATTAGAATCGGGCCGGCGCCGAATCTTCGAATCGGCGTCATGTTAGATGCCTACGTCTTCGCCAAAAGAATCAGTTCGGGTAGATCTGAATGAATCGACGATGCGGCGTAAGAACCCGGCGGGTTTTAGTGATTGAAAACGAATTCGCGACTGTTAAGAATCGCCCAGAAAATATCTTGCAATCCCTGCTGTGGATTTGCGGCTTCCCCAACCGAGGCTAACAATTCCTTCATCTCCTCATCGGTCGGATACCGCGACATACAACGAACGTAGAGCCTTTCCAGTGCCTGTTGGGGCGTTGCATCATCGGCCAGCAATTCATCAATCACTTTTCCTTGCGTGATTTTACCGCTGGTTGCACTGCCGTTGAGTAAGTGAAGGGCTTGTGACAAGGAAGGGTCGGTGGATGCTTCGCAATCGCAAACCGTGTCGCGCGGTGCTCGGCCGAAAGTATTCAAGAAATAAGTGCTGGTCCGGCCATCAGCGATTTGGACGGCGCGTGCGCCAAGCGGCAGGCCACGAAACTTTTCCTTCGTGTTCGTTAGCTGACTGACGATATCAAGAAGCATTTCTGCGGGGATACGTCGCACGCGAGCATACGCATAGTTTCGGGTGTCACTTTGGTTAGATTCATTTGGGGTGACGGTGCGTTGGTAAGCGTCGCTATTGCAGATGTCACGAACAAGTTGTCGGAAGTCAAACTTGTACTCTGCCAATTTGTCCCCGAGTGCTTGAAAAAGTTCAGGGTTGGTGGGCGGATTGCTGACGCGAATGTCATCGACGGGGTCGACGATTCCGACTCCCATAAAGTGAGCCCAGACGCGGTTGGCAATGCTGGTTGAGAAGTAGGGATTCTCAGCACTGGTTAGCCACTCGGCCATCACAACGCGACGGTCCTTACCCTTGGTGTCGACCAGTCCGCCACCCAGGAATTTGGGTTGCATGGTTTGCCCGTTCACCGGGTGTTTGACCTCACCGCTACCTCGGTCGTAGATGATCTTTTCGCGATAATCTTCGGCATTCTTTTGGCCGGTTTGGCAGAAGAATGCAGCAAAGCCGTAGTAGTCATTCATTGTCCAGCGGTCCAATGGATGGTTGTGGCATTGGGCACACTGAGTACGAATCCCCATGAACACTTGGGCAGCATTCTCTGCACGCTTGAGCGTATCGCGTTCAATTTGATAGTAGTTGGTCGCTGGATTACTGAACGTACCTCCGGTTGCCCCGAACAGTTCTCGGACCATTTCATCGAGCGGTACGTTTTTGGCAAATTTATCCGTCAGCCATTGGTTGTAGAGAAACGCAGATTTATAGCTGACCTGATTGGTGCTTTTGATCATCAGGAGTTGAGCAAATTTCATCGCCCAAATTTCACTGAATTCTTTGCGTTCGAGCAAACGATCGATAAGTCGTGCGCGTTTGTCGCCGGCAACATCATTGACAAACTGGTGGTACTCTTCTTCAGTCGGCAGTTGTCCGGTGATGTCGATCGTGATTCGGCGTATAAATTCTTCGTCGGTGCACAGACCACTAGGCAGGATTCTTAACTGGTTAAGTTTCTTGCCAACCAACTCGTCGATGTAATTTCCCTCGATCTTTGGTGCCTCGTACTTCAGTTCCTTGGGAAGTACCAGCACTTGGCGACCCTCGGTTTTGGTTTCGAAGCGAGCCATGACAAAAGCTTCACCACGGGCGCCGGCAGTGACCGAGCCATTCTTGTCAATCGCAGCAGAGGTTTCGTTGTTTGTCATGAACGCCGCGAGGTTGGTTACGTCTCGTGTTGTTCCGTCGCTGTAGTGTGCCAAAGCGATGAAACGTTGTTTGCTTCCCGCGCCCTCAATAACGGCTTGCGTTGGATAGATCTCGAGTTTGGCGACACTTGCCGGCGGGGTCGCGTCCGCTGGCGCGCCGGCTTTCAGCCATTCCAAAATGGTTTGGTAGTAGATGCTGTCTTCACCGAAAAGCTTTCCGCCGGTATGCGTGACTTTGCCAATCGACTTGGTCAAAAGCAGGCTTTCCTCGGGCACGGCGAGATTGATTCGACGCATCCCGATTTCGCGGGTGATGCGTTTGTAATCACCGGCTGGATCGTATCCGAACAAACTGATCATGAATCCATCTTTACCGCGAGCGGCCCCATGGCAGCTACCGGTGTTGCAGCCACTGCGGGTCATGATCGGCACGATATCTTTTTCAAAGCTGATCGGTAACTTTTCGGTGCTGCGACTGATCTTCACAGGAATTCGTCGCACGGTGCCACCGAGGTCGCAAACCAATTCGGTCTCACCATCCGCAACTGGAAGGATTTTGTTTCCCTCGAGCTTGGCGAATTGATCGTCAGCCAATGTCCATTTCGCCGTTTCGGTGACATCTAACGTGACATCGTCGTCTCGGCGGACGACGGCCAAAAAGTGTTGGTAGTCGCGTGCTGTGTCCAGTTGGATTTGCTCGGGGAAAACCAGGAGTTCTCGCTTGGCTGCTGGGTCGGATTTTGAGGCGGACGCAGCGGCTGGCTCTGGCGATGCTGCCAATGCAAAAGTCGCGGTCACCAGAGTGAGTAGGCAGGAGATGGATAGTCGACGCATCATGTTGATACCTTCGGTCTTTCCGAACCGTTGACGGCTGCCGAATGACAAGCCATTAACACAATTGGGGGGTGAATCGTTGGTTGCCGGATTACTCTTCAGAGGTCTCGGCTTTTCTGGACTGGCGGAGCTGCTCCAAGCGGCTCAGCGGTTTCTTCGGTGCGGGTGCAGTCGGCTTTGCAGTTTCTTTCTTGGCAGCCGGCTTTGCTGCTGGCTTGGCGACTGGAGCCGGCAATGGTTTGTCGATCTGCAGGATGCCTGTCCCTTGAGTCTGTTTGATGACTCCCTTGGGAGATGTCACCGTCGCTCTAGCGACGAGTGTTTTGTGTTGGCCAACACGTGCCTTGTCAGTGATTTTGACCGGGAACACGACTTGCTCGGTCTCGTTGGTTATCGGCATCGTGGTCTTTTCGCAGACCACACCGGCGGGCAGGCCAACCAATTCAACTTCACAGGTCCCTTCGAACTCTCGAGTGATCTCGATATCGACAAGGACATTCGCCTCAGCACCGAGTTCGCTTGACGTTTTTGGGAAAGCGAAGGTGAAGAGTTTGTCAGCGATTTCCAAATTTGCGGGTTCGGTGGCGATCTCGTTTCCACCTACCGAGGCGTAAATGATAATCGGCCAAGGTCCGATGCTAGCGGAGCCATTTGCGGTCAAGGGTATGCTTGCTTCGTTCTTTCCCTTCGGGATTTTGATACTTCCACTCGAGCCAATGCCGGGTGGGTTGTAGAGCATTCGAATTGGGATATCCGCATCCAATCCACCCCGGTCAACTTTTACAGTCAGGTTCATCGAGCCGTTGCGAACGATTGGCACTTGTGGCTGCACAATCTCGAAGGAGCAGGGGACTGACTTGATCACAGCTACCGCACCACGGTCGGCACGGTAGTCATAGACAACACTATTGTTTTGGCCGATCAGCAACTGATGCTGTTGCGTGAAACGACTCTCGATCGGATTATCCGCAATCTTTCCAACAAAATTAACCAAACGGCCATCAAGCTTGGCGTCCGGTGTCGCGGTGAGCAGCAGTGGAACTGTGGTCCGGTTGGCCGGCATCTGGATAGGCGTAATAGAAACGCCTTCGGGCAGATTAAGCCCGCTGATATCAATTGCTCCCCCGACGCGAGCGCGGCTGGCGTTGATCATCACAGCCGCTCGGTTGCCCTGAGGAACGTTTAGTTGGGTTGCCTCGTAGCGTCGTCGATCGGGAAGTGACAGAGTGAGTTGCGGCGTGGCCAATTTAACTTCGATTCGATAGGCAAAGCCTGGGCCACCCTTTTTGAGATGGTCGTTGATTCGAACGTGATATTTTCCGTCAGCCGGGATTTTGTATTCAAGAAAACTATCCGGCCCGCCGCTGTCGTCGTTTCCACCAACGCGACCACCCTGGTCGTTATACACATTGATAACGCTGTCGAGTTCGCTACGGAGCACTTTGCGAGCGTATGCGCGAATGTGCACTGTCTGATTTTTCTTGGCTTCGAAACTGAAGTAGTCGTTGTCATTCGGTTCACCGATGACACCGCAGAAGGCAGCGGGGAGTGGACCCGCAGTCGACTCTTTGTATGAATTGTTGGGCTCCTGCTCGATCACATTTGGCATCGGCTGGATGCGGATGTAGTTTGGCGAGGGGCTGACACCGCGTTCAGTCGAGACCGTCAACGGATAGGCTTCGGAAACGTCGCTTGGCATTTGCACCTTTTCGATCCAGGCATCTCCGCCGACCGAGATAAAGGTCATGTCGACGATTTCACCAGGTGGGCCACCGGCCGGGATGACTGCCACGGCGCGGGGGTAGGATCCGACGTGTAATCGATAGCGATCGTTGTTGCCGCCAAACGAGGAATCGCGAACAACGATGATATAAGTGCCATCTTTCGGTGCTTCGATGGAGCACAGGCAATCCTGTTGCAACAAAGGTGCGTCATCACTCGTCGCCAACTCGAATCGTTCGGAGTTCAGAATCGCTACGTATGGATCGAAGAAAGGATTACTGCGTCCTTTCTTGATGCGGACCCCTTCCAATTCGGCTGTCAAACGCTCCCCTTGCTTCAGGGTGACAGCGAAATAGTCTTCGTCTTCGCGAGCAACTACACCCTCGACCGTCGTGTTGTTTTCGATTTGTTGGGGCGAAGCAAACTCGCTGTTGGGTTCTTTTTCATCGATGGTCGGCATCGCGCCGACTCCAAACATCAGGACGTTGCTAAGTCCCGTTTCGGCGACCAAACGCAGTGGATACAGGCCGGGTGGAGTATCGGCAGGAACCTCAAACTCGACTTCGACCTTAGAGTTATCAACCGCCTTGAGAGACTTGACCTGAATGCCTTCGCGGTCGAACAACAGTTGACGCCCATCGCTCAGACGAGTGCCGGTCAAGACCACCTTTTGCGTGGTTCCTCGCTGCATGCCACGAGGGGTGGACCCTGTGAGTTCTGGCAGGTAGGCGGAGGCCGTTGACGCAAATCCAAAAAGTCCGAGGCACGCAGCGGCAAGCAGCAGTCTGGTTCGCATGGTCAGTTCGGTAGGTGGAAAAGGGTAAACAACAAGCTCGATTTCCGATTTAGCATACGGAAATCAAGCAGGCAGGTCTGGGAAGATACGCTAGGAAACGATTTCCTTCAGTACCTTGCCACCGTCGACGATTTCGATTGGTCGGTCGCCGGGGGCCATTAATTCTTTGTCGGCAACGATTCCCAGTTGGTGGTACATCGTGGTTGCCAAGTCCGCAGGGCCAACGGGATCAAATTCTGGCTCGGACGCGGTTGCGTTCGAGGAACCGTAAATCGATCCACCCTTGATCCCACCGCCGGCCAGCATCACGCTGAATACCTTTGGATAGTGGTCGCGTCCCGCGTCCTTGTTGATTTTGGGAGTTCTTCCGAATTCGCTGCTGACCATCACCATCGTGGTGTCCAGCAAGCCGCGTTGCTCGAGATCCAAGATCAGCTGAGCGAGTGCTTGATCCAAAGGTGGCATGGTCCGATTCATCGCAGCGGTAATGCCTTGATGCATGTCCCAACCGCCGTAGGTTAGCGTGACCAAGCGGCATCCAGCCTCAACCAATCGACGTGCCATTAGCAGTCGCTGGCCGGCCTGGTTTTTGCCATAAGCGTCCTTCATCTTGTCGTCTTCTTTGCTGAGATCGAACGCCAGTCGTGCTTCAGGCGAACCCAGCAAATTGTAAGCTCGCTCATAAAACGTGCTCATCGCTTTGACGTTGTCAGCATTGGTCATTGAACTGAATCGTTTATTGACCGATGCCAAGGCGTCTTGGCGGCGAGCGAATCGAGCTTCATCGACTCCACTGTACATGTCCAAATCGCGAACCTTGAAGCCACTGCTTGCAGGATCGCTACCAAGCGAGAATGGACCGTAGGAGGAGCTAAGATAGCCCGTACCTGCAAACTCATTTGGCTGGTTTGGGATGCAAACGTACGGTGGCAGATTCTTGCGAGGACCGTACTCGTGACTGACCACTGCACCGAAGCTTGGGTATTTCAATGCTGGGCTCGGCTTGTAGCCGGTGAACATGTTGTGAGTGCCACGTTCGTGAGCCGCTTCACCATGCGTCATCGAGCGAATCACGCATAAGCGGTCAGCAATCGACGCCAGCTTTGGAATCGACTGGCAGAAAATCTCTCCGGTGTTTGTTTTCACCGGTTTCATCTCCCCTCGATATTCCAACGGGCTGTAGGGCTTCGGATCCCAGCTTTCCTGGTGAGCCATCCCGCCAGGAAGATAGATGTGAATGACGCTTTTGGCTTTGGCTTCAATAAAGTCGTAATGCTTTTGCTCAGCAGCAGCTTGCTGCATCCACATTAATTGTGGGAGCGAGAGTCCAAGTCCACCGAAAGTGCCGGCGGTCAAGAATCCACGACGGCCGAAAGGATTGCCAGTACAACGCATGCTGAAGAATCTCCCGTGTAGATCTCTAACGTGGGTGAGTGGTCGTACTCCCATCGAAATCCCGATGGGAGTGTTGGTCAACGGTTACGAGCAGGTTGGAAGAATGCTTCAAACTTGTCTCGATTCTACGGCTGCTTCCACGTTTCTTTAAGTTCGTGGTCCAACAGTCGGTCGTCTTTTAGGCGGGGCTCAGCCGAATCGCTTCCGCGAGCCCGCCGAGTGTCACTGATACGAGTACACCATCTTAATCCGCGTTTCGCGCTGATGTACTCCAAATCACCCCAAGAGTGTAACGATAGAAAACGGTTGGGTCAAATGTGAAGGCCTGCAGTTCCCCTCTGTCGGGTGGTTCTTGCGGTAGTCCGGTACCAGCTTAGGTCTGCTGCCAACGAAGTGGCCCACTTGTAAACAGCCGAAGAGCGCGTCATGATAGGAATGTGAACACCTGTTCACCATTTAGTTGACCACACTTACTCGGAAAGGGGCATCCGATGAGATGTATTGATGCTGTACTTGTTGTGATTGTAATAATCGCGGTGGAAGCCAATAACGTTTGCGGTGGGGTCATTCGGCTGGACAATTCGCCTGGAAGCCTTGGCGAGCGGCTGGATGGGATTGCGGTGACCGATCTGGGAACACCATCTGCGGGGCCCTTCTTGGTTCCCGGCTTCCAATCGCTTTCTGTGCTGGTGACCGATCTTGGCGGAACAGGTTTCTTCGTTTCGGCGAACTCGACGCTCGCGGGCATGGGGGTTAATTCTGTGGGCCGCGATGAGACAGCGCGGTTTGATTCACTCTTTGACGAGGAGATAAGCCTCTCGTTTTCAAACAGAGTCGTGGTTCATCAACTCGATTTTCGACACTTTGGCCAGGGAGAGAGCTTCGAGTTCGCGGGTGCCTTCATCCAAAATGAAGATTTGAGTGATGGTCGAACGGACGTCTTTGACTTTGTCACACCATGGACAATCGAGGCAGCGACGCCGTTCACGATGCGGGCAACCGTGGGGTCGATCGGAATCGAGGCGATCACGTTGGAGTTGGCCGACCAGGATCCCGTTCTGCCAAACGCTGCTGTTCCCGAGCCGTCTACCCTGGTGATGTTTGGGACCTTGGGTCTAAGCTGCTTAGGACTACGGCGACGAGGTGAACCAGCAAGGACCCGTCCAACGAAAAGAGGAATTCGAAATCGCAATCCGAAAATTGAAATTCAGAGGTTTTCAGCTGCATTGCGAAAATGTGGATGCCACCGAATCGATGATCCGAGCGGTTGATGACTTCCCATCGTTTTTTGAACTTGGGGGTGAAGACCCGTTGATCATTGATTGTGGCGCAAATATCGGAGTCTCGGTGTTGGAATGGAAGGCTCGTTGGCCGATGGCAAAGGTCATCTGTTTCGAACCTGATCCCGATGCTTTTCGGCTGCTGGAGCTCAACGTTATTCGCAACGACATCCCCGGGGTACGTTGCATCGAAGCAGCTGTGACAAACTTTGATGGTCGCGCGCCACTATATGGTGATCAAGGGGTCGGGGCTGATGCGCGAGGCAATTCGCTCCGGGCGGAATGGGGGAATCGTGAGGGAAGTCAATCGACGGAAGTACGTTGTGAGCGACTCTCGAAGTATCTTCAGCAAGATGTTGCATTCCTCAAACTAGATATCGAAGGTGCCGAGGAAGCAGTATTGTCGGAGGTCGCGGAACATCTGCATCGCGTTCAAGCGATGTATGTCGAGGTGCACGAGACCGATCTGCTGGAAGATAGTAATTCGCTTGGCCGCATCATTGATACGCTGCAGCGGGCAGGGATGATGGTTGAACAAGAACCGAGATACCAGCCTCACGCACTTCCGAAGCCTTGGGCCCAATGGGGCCGTCAACACGATGCCCGCCAAACCCAATTGATTTGCTACCGAGATTAGTATTCGGCTGGGTGTTATTCGTATCCGGCCGGGTGTTCAACGACCCGAGTGCTGTTGTACCCGAGTCGCGTTCTGCCTCGCTTGCATCCTGTTGGCTCATTCTGTTTTCTCGCTGCTATGCCCAGTGACAGCTATGCCAACTGACAGTGATCGAGAATCTCTTCTGCTGTCGCTCGATAGCCAACGTAGAACGGTCCGAATTCCGCATACTTGGCACTCGCTTCATCAAATCTCATTTTGTAGACGATCTCTTTGAGGTAGTCGGGATTACGACCCCACAGCGTCACCATCCATTCCCAGTCATCGACGCCGACTCCGACTGTAATCAGCTGGCTGACTTTTCCGGCAAACGCAATTCCGCTTTGGGCGTGTTCTGCCATCAGCGCGTTGCGTCGGCTGAATGGCTCGGTGAACCAGTTAGCACCGACCACACGACTCTTGTTCATCGGATAAAAACAGGCTGCAGGCCACTCTGGAAATTCGGGACGCAACCGCTGTTCATTCATCATGGGCAAACGCCGCTCGTAAGCTGAAACTTTTGCCGCCAGTTCAGGTGAACTCGGGTCCGTTCCACCATCGATCAAGCGTTGCCGAAAGGTGTCGATTGTCGGCACATACTCGCTTACTTCACTCATTGAGACGAACGACCACGCTGGCTCGATATAGCGTCCCAATGGCGCTGCCAAGAGTCTTTGATGAACCGAGTCTACCTTGGCAGGGTCCGGATCCATCAGCATCACACCAAAGTCAGCTCGATGGCCACTGATCCAATAAGATCCTAAACGTTCCGGCGCGTCCTCACTTTCAGGATTCAGGGCTGCAATGAATTGCTGTTGCTGATCGTGGCTCAGTCGACCATCGAGATGGTCTCGGCGAAAACGATAAAAAAAGTGGGTGCAGTGCCACCCATGAAGTGGGATCAACGAAGGATCGGGAAGGGGTTCACTGGGGCGATTTTGGGGTCGACCACTTTGAGAAGGTGGACCACTTTGAGGAGGGCGATCATTCATTTCGGCGACGCAGTTAACGGAGTGGAGACATAAAATATCCCATCATCGTAAGCCGGTACCCTGACTTCGGCGAGTCGCCTAGTTAACGTAGCCGCCACTCGGTCATTCGATCCCGGTATCCGTAGTGAATGTTCCAGTGCTTGGTTCGGCTGGCACCGAAATAGCCATAGGAGTAGGGTGTTTTCCAGGTTGGGCGACTGTTCGCCTCGGGCAGCAGTGCCGATGGTGGCTGGATTGCTTTGTGGTGTTTTTGGTGAAAATGGTGCGACCAATTCGTCCTGCTCGAAGTCCGTTGATTACGAGTCGCTTGCCGTGCAGGGGAAACCAGCAGTTGATGCGGCTGTAATCGTGGATTGCGATGCACGCCTATCGGCTTGCGATTGATCACGGGATGGGAGTGAATTTCGCTCGCTGGCGTGGGCCGATCTGCAAGCCGATCATTCATCAGGTTGGATCGCGATTCTGAAACAACCAGCGGAGCGTTGCTTTCTTGCTGGGGCGAATTTCCTCGCGGAGCGGGAGTTCTGCGGACTGGTTCGGGGACTTGGTCGACGGCATCGGATGATTCGGCCCAGTCTGAGACAGCTTGCGCTCGAACGCTGACAGGAGTTCCCAGAGCGACGGCGATTGACCACAGCAGGATTCGAGTGGACACGGGGCATCAATGTAGAGTTAGGTGGTTTGCGTTCGCGTTGCGGGTTGTCCCGCTTGGTCACCATCGGCATCCGGTGTTTCTAACGCCATCAAAATCTGTCTTGGTGTTCGTGAAAAAGCTCGATGCCAAGTGGAAACCAGCCGCTATGCGATGGGTTCAGCAAGTGTTTTTCTGCCTTGTTCGTATGCGCCGCGAGAGGTTTCTAATCTGAATTGCTATGGATTTACGGTGACTTGGCACTCTATCGTCGTTCATTCAGGGATCCTGATACTGCTTCGGAATGAATCGGTTGAACCGGTACTCGGTGCAACGCTGGAAGAGATCAGTTTCTGGCGGACAATCGGCGATAGATAGGAAGTCTGGGCTCTGTCTTTCGCTGTCCTATCGCAAGGGAATGGAAATATGAAACGTCGCCAATTTGTCCTGGGATCCCTCGCGACCCTCGCTGCGACAAGGCAGGCCTGCGGCCAACAGCCTCAGTTGGTGGAACCGATTCACCGTGTTGCGAACGCGGCTGCGAGCTTGGAGCCGACGCCAGCCAACCCACTGGACCGCGCGTTGAGCATCGCTCGCGGTGGTTTGACTTCTTGCCGTGAGTCAGTCAGTGACTACACCGCATTGTTGGTGAAGCGAGAGCGGGTTGATGGCGAATTGAGTGCCCATGAATTCATGTACGCCAAGATTCGTAATCGCAAGGTGGTTGACGGGAAACT
This sequence comes from Rubripirellula sp., assembly GCA_049602075.1. Lineage (GTDB taxonomy): Bacteria > Planctomycetota > Planctomycetia > Pirellulales > Pirellulaceae > Rubripirellula. The sequence goes on along the minus strand of JBMYRF010000005.1, from coordinate 21,273 downwards.
GGTTCAACCTCTCAGCGTTTATCTGCACTTTTTGAAGCCCTCGACCGTGAAGGGGCGGGAGGTGATTTATGTGGAAGGGCAGAATGATGGAAAGATGGTTGCGCACGAGGGTGGGTTGAAAGGTAAGTTTCTACCGACGGTGTCACTTCCGCCCGATGGCATGCTGGCGATGCGTGGCCAACGTTATCCCTTGACCGAGATTGGACTTGAAAATCTGATCGTCAAGCTGATCGAGCGTGGAGAGCAAGCGAAGCGAGTTCCCAACGTGAGTTGTGACTTTCGAAAGAACGCAAAAGTCCAAGATCGTGTTTGCACTGTTCTGCAAGTGACGCAGCCAAAACCGATGCCCCAACTCGAGTTCTACCAAGCTCAGGTTTTCATCGATGACGCCGTGAATCTGCCGATTCGCTACATCGCTTACGATTGGCCGAGACAACCAGAAGCCGCTCCGGAAGTGATTGAGGAATACAACTATCTCAATTTGAAGATCAACGTTGGCCTGACCGACGAAGATTTCGATCCTCACAACCCGAGCTACAATTTCTACTCGGAGTAGCTTGACGAGTACTTGGCAACGCAGTGGCACGATCGCTTTAAGTTTCAGTGCCACTATGGTTCAGTACGTCAACCATCTCTTCGTGTAGAGTCGCATTGGCGCTGACACAGAATTTGGGCTTCCATGGATCGAGAGTTGAACCTTGATCGCTGGTTAATTGGGCGCCTGCTTGCCGAGCAATGACGATTCCAGCGGCGCTGTCCCAGGCGGAGACGCTTGTCGCCCAATAGGCATCCAGTCTGCCAGCGGCGACGTAGCACATGTTCAAGGCGCACGACCCAAGCCTTCGCACGGATTGGCTTTTTTCCAATACGCGAATGAACCGCTCGACTTCAGGGTCTGTGCCCTGAACACCGGCTGGAAAGCTGCATGTGACTAAAGCGTCGTGAAGATTGGAGCAGTCGCTGGTTTGGATCGGCTGTCCGTTGCATTGAGCTTCACCCCCATCGATAGCGGTGAACAATTCGTCGCAGCCGGGGTCGTAGATCACGCCGAGTCGCATTTTGCCAGCGGCGTGAAGAGCGATTGAAACGGCGAACGATTGCAGTCGGTGAACATAATTGACTGTCCCATCCAGAGGATCGACGACCCAGCAAGGCGGGGCATCCGGGTCTCCGCGTCGTACGGCGGGTGGAGGTTCATTTTCACCTTCCTCTTCACCCACAAACGCGTAGCCATCGAATGCACCCAACAGGATTGTTCGAATCGCGCGTTGGGAAGCCAGGTCAGCGTCAGTAACGAGGTCCTTGTCGGCTTTTTCGCGAACCACACGATTGGTGCGGCGTGAGATCAGTTCTTCCGCACCTGCCTTCGCCGCTTGGATCGCCACTTCAAGATGCTGTTCATTCATTCCGAATCGAGCCCACTTAGTTCTGCATCCCAATCACCGACACTTGATTCCGTTCCCGTTGGAATTTGATCCACCATGTCTAGGTCGGATTCTAGTCGTCGTAGTTCTTCCAGCCAAACGCGAATGTCATTGTCATACTCGGTGGCCATGTTGCCGAGGACCAGTTGTCGATGGAAAGCGGCAGCACCCTGGTCAACATGTTCTGCTGCTTCAGCGCTTGGGAATCGACGGTTGGGATCAGGAGCGATCAATCCGAGCAAGAAATTGACCAACAATTCATTCCGTACGACTTCGGCGGGTAAGATTTTTGTGAGCTGCATCGGCAGTTCCCGTTTAGCCTGTAATAAGTCGCGCAGCTTGGTTTTACCAATGAATGGATTTAAACCACTTAGTAATTCAATCAGTACGTAGCCAACACTTGCCAAGTCGCTACGCGGTGTGCAAACACGATCCTCCAGCACTTCGGGAGCCGCATAGACTGGTGTGCATTCGCGATCATGGGGCGGATTTCGATAGTCAATGGCCGACCCCATATCAATCACTTTGGCATGTCCGCTCCGCTTCAGCATGATGTTGGCTGGTTTAATGTCGCCGTGGACGATGCCTTCGCGATGTAGTGCCGCAAGAGCGGCAAGGCATTCGCGGACGATCGCAACTGCGACACCCGCTTTGAAGCGGCATTGCGCTGGACCGTTGGTGAGGATGACTTCATTGATGTACCGCCATCGACGACTGCTGACGCGACCGTGCAACAGCTCTAAACATTTGGGTGATGTAAGTTGCCGCAAATCGTAGCCATCCACCCACTCCATCATCATGATGCGGATGCGATCACGCTCAAAGAAATTCTGTACGTCCAGCAGATTGTCGTGCTGGATCAAAGCAACCCGTGCCGCGATTGACGCGACCCGTCTCATTGCTTCGTTGTAAGCCTTCGGTCCGGTGTAACGCTCGGGCGAAAAAATCTTCATTGCAACGGGAACTGTAAAGCCATCCGTCCCGCGGTGCTCTGTTAGATAAACTTCGCCTTGACCACCGCGGCCAAGCAATCGCAGCATGTGGTGATGGCCGGTCCAGCTGACCTTAGCACGGGACGTTAGATGTTCGTACCGGTCCAGTAATTTTGGATCGACGCCCTGACCGGGTGAGCCCTTTTGATTGAGGGTTGGATAGGGTTCGTATCGGGTTGTTGATTGCATGGATTTCTCCTCATCCTCTGGTGACCCTTCCATTGGGTCTCACGTTGGATCTTAACGCTCGTTTTATTGGGCCAGACCATGGCTGCTTTGGTGGGGCCATGATTTCGTCTTCGCGAAGCGGTTGCGTGTTCGCCGCAACGATTTTTTCAGTCCTAGTTCTGCTACTCCTAATTGTAGTCCTCGCTCTCCGGCCGACGCGATTGGGTTTCCAGAAATCAGTGCTGGATTTAAGAAACATTGGCGCGGCTACAGACCAAAACGTCGGCCTTTCATGCTGAGTTGACCTTCATTGCTGGCATGTTTGCCAGCAATGCGTTGGCGTCGATGGACACCAAGCGAGATCGGTTGATACGTGGTCGAGTAAGCACGTAAAGCGACACAAAAAAACCGGCCCAGCCTCCCGCTGGGTCGGTCTGATCGCTGCACCCGCAAAGCGAAGTCGGGATTCATTCCAACGAGGTCGCTTACAGGGCGTATGGATAACGCATGCAGAAATAGGGAGTGACGTCCGTGTCGGTGAACGCGAAGCTCACTAGCTCGGTCCGTCAGTGCCAACTCCCAAAACGATGAATCGCCTCCTGTGCGATACTCCAAAGGTCTATCAAGTCGTTTTAAGACCGGTGGTTCGTAGTTGCCGAAATTTCAGCTTCAAATGTTTCTTCGATGTGAAGGGTCTGAACGGGTTTCTCAACGACCTCACGCGGGAAAAGGAGCGTGAGAATGATTGGCTCGGTCAAAGTCAAAACGGATCGGAGTACGAACGGTTTCTGCTGGAGCTCAACCTGTTGAATTCAAGGCGGAAACCGTTTGGTACGCTCCCGGGATTAGATAACGATTAGTGAGGCTAACAGCTCATGCTACGTCGCCTCGGCTTACATGCTTAATTTTTCATCCGTGCTTCATGAATGTGGCGGTAAAGTTTCCCGTTGTCAACTAACTTGCTCGCCTAAGTTTTCTATTTCGTTGGTCTGGTGAATCGAAACCTAGTGAAATACAAGCTCAGGTGTAGTAAAGTTTTTTTGGTCTCGAAAAATTGACTCGCGTGCTTGATGGAAGTGTTGACACCGTGTTCTGGTTTCGATACTCGCGTCCCGTAAGCAGAAAAAAAATCGCCTCAAGAACGCAGGTTGAAGATAACTGAGATGGTTGACGGCAGAGAGACCAACGGTGATTCCGATTCACCCGAAGAGACAGAGGATCCTTCGCGAGCATGGACGGATGCTTACGTTGATGAGATGACAAAGCTGCTCGGGAAATCAGCTTGCAGAAAACTGGCAATCTATCGCCTTCCCGCCGGATTCAAATTGACCGTCATTGTTCCCGTTTTCAACGAGCGCGACACGATTGGTGTTGTCGTTACGCGTCTTCGCGAGATGGGTTTGCCGACGCAGATTATCTTGGTCGATGATGGTAGTACCGATGGTACCGCCGAAGCAATTCAATCCTATTCGGGCGAACAGGACACCATTGTGCTTGTCCACCCAGCAAACCGTGGGAAAGGTGCGGCGATTCGTACTGGGTTAACAGAAGCGCGTGGCGATATCGTTGTGATTCAGGATGCTGATCAGGAATACGATCCAACGGACTTTCGCTATCTAATGCAACCGTTGCTTGCTGGTGAGGCAGATGTTGCTTACGGCACGCGTTATGGCCATTACGATCGTCAACTCTCTCCATGGTGGCATCAAACGGTAAACGGTTTCATCACGTTGATTGCAAGTATTGCGATCGGAATACGGCTTAGTGATGTTGAGACTTGCTACAAGATGGCGTGGCGCACGCACTTTGATGCGATCAAAGATGATTTACACGAGTCGCGCTTCGGAATTGAGATCGAGTTAACTGCGAGGTGGGCCAGACGGGGGTTGCGGTTTACCGAACGCCCGATCCGATATCGGCATCGATGGTATGACGAGGGCAAAAAGATTGGCTGGAAAGATGGCGTATCAGCTCTGTGGTGCATTGTGAAATACGGGCTATTACGCCGATAAAACGCCCTTTATTTTTCTTTTTGAAGCTGCAGTTCCCGCGGAATCGCGAAAAAACTTGACTCGCTATTCCAGGACGGAGAGAATCAAGGGTGCCGAAAAGTTGATCTGTTCGGCAATCCGCACTTAGGAGGCTGGCTGCTATGGTTGTTACGACGAAATCGACAATCGTGGTCAATGCTGCTTTTCTTCGGGAGATCAAAGACAGCAACCCTGAGTTCTATGAAACAATCGATCGGCTTCGACACGTTTGTGAGACGGATGATTCGCCCGCTCGATTGTGTCGAAATCTGACTCGCCTACTTGACCAACTGCGGGAGCAACTAGCCTTGCAGTTCTCATTGGAGGAGTCTTACGGGTACATGGTCGTGCCGAGTCATGCTGATGGTTTTTTAGGCGAGATGGCGGTTGAGGTTCAGGCTCATCATGGGATGCTGTATATGCATTTGAGTGATTTGGCGGAACAGGCGGAGGAACTCCAGTATCGAGGGGTCGAACCGCGGCAACTGTGTGTACTCGTTGAGAGTGCTCGCGAGTTTGAGTTTAGGCTCCGCGAGCATGAGCGAGCGGAAAATGAATTGATTGAACGCAGCTTTCGTTTATTTTGAATTGTCGTCCGGTTGAGGGTGACGCGTGAAATGTGTCACTACGATGTATCACTCATGAAGGATTGCGTATCGTGATAGGTGAGTCCAAAACGAGGCCAATGGAGATTCTGTTGGTGGAGGATGGCTTGACTGATGCCCGCGTCACCATCTATGCGCTGCGACGCAGCCAGGTCTATCACCGATTGACTTTGGTCCGTACCGTCCGCGAAGCGATGATGTTTCTAGATTGTGAGGGCATCTTTGCTCGAGCCCCCAAGCCAGATTTGATCTTGCTCGACCTGATGTTGCCTGATGGAAGTGGCCTGGAAGTCCTGGAGGCACTCTCCGGACGGAATCCCGACACCCGACCGACCTCGGTAGTCTTAACTGCTTCGCAGGATGCCACCCTGCGAGAGCGTTGCCGAGAATTGCACGTTTCGGACTTCATGACTAAGCCGGTTGGCGAGCATGATTTCAAACGCGTCGTCCGCGAGCATAAAAAACTGATGGTCCACAGTACGCCGATCTTGTCGCCCTAAGGAGGTAGGCCGCCGCTAGTCTCACTCGGGAGATCATCCAAATACCTGCCACCAGGCCAGGCCGTTGCAACCGGATTGCTGCTTTTGCCGGCTGGGCCTCTAAACGCTGGGTTCCAGAACGCTGTTTGCCTTCGCGGCGAGTGATGGCTACTTTTCAAACCATTTCTTGATGACATGCACGGTCGCCGCTCTTCCGGCGCGGGCGATTGATGTCGTCAGCGGAATCTCCTTCGGGCAAACCGCCACGCAGTTTTGTGCGTTACCACATGCTTGAATGCCACCTGCTCCAGTCAACGCATCCATTCTTTCAGAAGCCAATGCTTTTCCGGTCGGGTGGTTGTTGAACAACATAGCTTGAGAGATCGCATTCGGTCCCACGAACGCTTCGTCGAACGCTTCGTTCTTGCGAGCTTCAAATGCCTCGTCCGATTCGCCGTCCTTTTGCTTCAGCTCGATCTTGGTGTATTGCGGACAGGCTTCTACGCAGCATCCACAACTCATGCATTCACTCAGCGGGTAGTTCTGTTCTTGTTTGGCTCGCAGTTGACGTTCACCTGGACCCATATCGTAATAGCTGTCGACGGGGACCCAAGCTTTGACGCGTTTCAGACTGCGAAACAGTCGCTGACGATCAACGACCAGATCACGAACGACAGGAAACTTGCTCATTGGTTCGAGCACGATTTCGTCGTCGTTATCTTCGAGCAATCGATCCACTAGCGCGCTGCAACTTTGGCGGACGCGGCCGTTGATCTGCATTGTGCAGCTTCCGCATACTTCTTCCAAACACCCGCAATCCCATGCCACAGGTGGCACTGCCTTGCCGTCGAGTGTTTTTGCTTGGGCTGCAATCCGCTGTAGCACACTGATCACATTGAGTTCAGGTTCATAAGGGATTTGGTGCAATTCCCAGTACGGTTCTTGCCCGGGTGCGTCTTGGCGACGGATACGGACCTTAATGAACTCTGGTCGTTTCGCTGATTCTGGGTCCAAGGCGATCATCGGTCAGTCCTGCTGCGATGGCTGAATGGTGAGGAGTAACAGGGTACGGTTTAGCAACTTCAATTAGGAACAGGTTCGGCGGTCTTTGCGGCTTCGGCTCGTTCCTTCCAAACTTCTTCGATTACCTCGCCACCCACTAATCCATACAAGCGAGGTCTCGGAGGGATCAGGGAAGTATCCACCTCTTCGTAGGTAATGTCGGGCATTGATTTCTCGGGATTCCAGCCCGCGATGGTGCTTTTCAAGAACTTCTCATTGTTCTTCTCGAATTCGTCACACCAAGCCTCCGCTTCCCGCCGGCGTTCGGCAGGTTCCTCAGAAGTGAGCGAAGTCTTTTGGAACTCAGGTTTGAAGTGAGCGCCGCGGCACTCATCGCGCTGCAGGGCACCTTGCAAGATCGTTTTCGCGACCGGGAACATATCTTGAAGTGATTTCGCGAAGATCACGTTCTGGTTCGACCAATTTCCCGTATCGCTTAGGCTCACTCGCATCGCTCTCTGGTGGAGCTCTTGCACTTTCCCGACAGCATCGCTGAGTTGATCATTGCGGCGAACAACCGTCGCAACACGTGTCATCAGGTCGCCGAGTTCCTGGTGGATTAAATAGGGATTTTCACCAGAGCCCGAATCACCCTTGAGCAGTTTGTCGTGCCTTTCCTGTTGCGTTTGGATGGCTGAATCTTGGATGGCACTCGATACGTCGTCATGCCCCGACGATTGGCTGGAGGCGTAATTGACGATCGATGGCCCTGTAAATAGACCAGTGAAGATGCAGGAGAGCAACGAATTGGCTCCCAGTCGGTTCGCTCCGTGATAGTGGTAATCGCACTCACCGATGGCGTACAAGCCTTCGATGTTGGTCATGTGGTTCCGCGGTGCACCGGCCTCGAGGCCACCTTCACTACTTTTGACATAGTCAGCCCATAAACCGCCCATGCTGTAATGGACGGCGGGAAAAATACGCATCGGTTCGACGCGAGGATCGACACCCTGGAATTTCTCATAGATGTCAAGAATTCCACCCAGTTTGCGGTCCAGTTCGGTTTTCGGGATGTGCGTTAGGTCGAGGTAGACGCTCATCCGATCGCTTTCGATACTCAATCCATCATTCACGCAGATGTCAAAAATCTCGCGTGTAGCGATGTCCCGTGGCACGAGGTTGCCGTACTCGGGGTAACGGTCTTCGAGGAAGTAGTAGCGTTCGTCTTGAGGGATATCCCGTGGTGTACGTACATCTTGCGGTTGACGGGGAACCCAAACCCGGCCGCCCTCACCGCGGGCGGACTCGCTCATCAAGCGCAGTTTGTCACTGCCCGGGATCGCGGTGGGATGAACCTGGATGAATTCACCGTTACCGTAGTTCGCGCCTGCTTGGTAGCAGCGGCTGACGGCGCTGCCTGTGCAGAACACGCTCATCGTGCTTCGTCCGTAGACCAAACCACAGCCGCCTGTCGCGACGACGGTTGCATCGGCGGGAAATGCTTTGATCTTCATTGAGACCATGTCCTGGGCGATCACGCCGCGGCATCGCCCAGATTCGTCCTGCATCGGCCCAAGGAAATCCCAGAACTCATGCTTGGTGACCATGCCCTCTGCTTCACGCCGCCGCACCTGTTCGTCGAGGGCATACAGCAATTGTTGGCCCGTCGTGGCGCCGGCGAACGCGGTTCGTTTGTAGAGAGTTCCCCCGAAGCGACGACGGTCAATAAAACCCTCACCGGTGCGATTGAAAGGCACACCTAAGCGGTCCATCAGGTCGATGACCTTTGGTGCCCAGTAGGCCATCTCCTTGACGGGTGGTTGGTGATTTAAAAAGTCACCGCCGTAGACGGTATCGTCGAAATGCAACCACTCGTTGTCGCCAAACTGTCGGGTTTGGTCGTTGACGCTGTTGATCCCGCCCTGCGCGCAAACGCTATGTGAACGTTTGACCGGCGTGAGACTGATCAAATCGACGTGAACACCGAGTTCTGCCAGTTTCATGGTGGAGGCCAATCCAGCCAAGCCACCACCGACGACGACGACGCGTTGTTGTGCCATTTCAGTTTTACCGTCGAGTAAATTGAGTTTTTTGTGTCATCGCCCGAAACACTTTAGTGTCCCAGACAGCTCTTTTTATTTTCTGATCGTTGATTTCTTAGGATTCGGGAAGTTCGCCCATGTCCTATTCCTCGTACCGTTTGTGCTCGTCCTCAGCGACAATTCCAGCTTCGACGCCGACCTCGTACATACGATCTTCTACCTGCCGCCATTCGAGGATCTCTTTTTCGCCCGGGGAAACCGCGGCCCACCAAGCGGAGATGCCGACGACCGCTAGGCCGATACCAATCGCCGTGCAAATTTTCGTTGCCCGAGCCTGAGCCGTTGGCGAAATCCAAAGGCCCCAAGTGATCCCTGAGGTCCACAAACCGTTCGCCAGATGGTAAACGCAAGCCAACACGCCGACGAGGTAAAACGTCGGCCATACGAAACCCTGCATCGCCGCCACGAGCGAACTGGCTGCGTTGTAGGGGCGAAAAGAGCCGAATCCGACCGGACGGACGATTGCCAGCCAGAAATCAGCGTGAAACCAACCGTGCAGGTGGAGGATATGGAAAAATAAGTAAACCAGCGCGATGATCCCAGTCACTCGCTGCCAAGTGTATCGTCGGTTGCTCGTGTACCGGTATTGTTGGGAATTGAGCTTTCCTGTTTTGGAGATCCAGACTCCCAGGCCGGCGTGAAAAACGAGTGGAGCGAATATGAATCCCCATTCGATCAACGGCAGCAGTTTGCCTGGGCTGTGGATCATAAACACGGCTCGCTGGAACGTTTCTGGAGCGTTCAGCAAGCTCGCGTTAGTCGTCAGGTGGATCACCATGTAGAGGCCGAGCGGGACAATCCCCAGCAACGAATGCATTCGACGAATCGCGAACTCGTGGCGGAGGAAAAACGATTCGGCGTTGGTGGCGGACGTGCTCATCTTGCGTGCTTTTGTCAGGTTGATTCACGAGGGGTAAACCGCCAGGCGTGGCAAGGCATAACTTTACCTCGCCTTCGGCGGTTGTCGAAGCATGGGAAAAAGCGACGGGAGCGGCTTTTAATCGGCGGAATCCTCTCCTCCACAGCGGCCCGCTAGGGTACTGGATTTCCGCCTCCAGTGTGGAGTGGCCGCCGTTTTCCCTTTATCTTGGAGCGCTTGCCCGCGCCGAGCGGCCGGGATTTGGGTTATTTTTGGACTCCTTGGTATGAATATCTGGCTGGTTGTTGCTCTTTCTGTCGCAGTTGTCCTGGGGTGCATTCTTGTACTGAGGCTGCATGCTTTTCTAACGCTATTGCTGGCAGGTTTACTCGTCGCGGCCATCAGCGGCCGCGCTGCGGTCGAAAGGTATACGCAGTATCAGCTCGAGAATGACAAAATATCGGTCGAGCAGGCTGAGAAATTGAATGGCCAATCCCCCGTGGTGCGACTGACGACCGCCTTTGGCCAGACCGCTGGAAAAATCGGCATATTGATCGCGTTGGCCAGCGTCATCGGCCAATGTTTGCTCGAATCGGGCGGAGCGGCGGTGATCGTCGACAGGATGTTGAAACTGACCGGTCCGAAGCGTGCGCCCGAAGCGTTGGCAGCCAGTTCGTTTGTCCTCGGGATTCCCGTTTTCTTTGATACGGTCTTTTATTTAATGGTCCCGCTGGCCCGCTCGTTGCGGCAGCGGCTGGGAAAAGATTACGTGCTTTTCATTCTCGCCATCCTGGCCGGTGGTTCGATTGCCCACTCCTTGGTACCGCCCACGCCAGGCCCTTTGCTTGTGGCTGGAATTATTGGGGTCGATATCGCCACCATGATGCTGGCCGGCCTTGTGATTGGGGGGTGCAGCAGTGTGTTGTCGCTGGCAGCTGCCCGCCTGATCAACCGGCTGGTCGATGTGCCCTTGCGACCTTTGGGTGAAGAAGAAGCTGAGCCTAAGTCCGATGGAGCTGGATCTGAGGGAGCCAATCAACTGGCTGATTCTGAGGATCGGCTGACTGGTGGTGAGCCATTCGCAGCACCCAATTCCAATCCGATCGGGACCAGCCCATCGCTGTTTGCCGCACTGCTTCCGATCGTTTTGCCCGTGCTTTTGATTGGCCTCGGCTCGGCCATTCGTTTCATGATGGAATCGGGAACCCTCTCCTCCGGCCGCGTTGTTGATGTTTTGGCTTCTTTGGGGGACAAGAACATTGCGTTGGGCATTGGGGTGGTCTTCGCTTTGATGCTGAAAAAATATTGCCCGGCTTCGAAGCGTTCATCGGTGGTCAGTCGTTCGCTTGCAGCCGGTGGCAACATCATTCTGATCACCGCTGCAGGGGGCGCGTTTGGTGCCATGCTGCGGCAAGCAGGGATTGAGCAAGCGGTCGGGGCACTCACCCACGGTGTGCCGGGAATCATGATTTTGCCTTTGGCATTTGTGGTCACCGCCAGTATTCGGACATTGCAAGGTTCGGCGACGGTGGCGATGATCACTGCTGCTGGGGTGTTGCAGGGGTTTGCCCAGCCGGAGATGTTGCCGTTTCATCCGGTCTACTTGGCCATGGCCATTGGGGCGGGTAGCAAGCCGGTTTCTTGGATGACTGACAGTGCGTTTTGGGTGATCACGCGGATGAGCGGAATGACGGAAGCTGAGGGATTGCGAGTTGTTTCTCCGATGAGCATTTGTTTAGGATTCTCCGCACTGCTGTTCACGATGTTATTTGCCGTTTTCTTTCCTTTTGCTTGATCGGATTCCATTGCGATGAAACATGCTCCAGACATAGCGCGCATCATGGCTGGCTTTCCTGATAAGAACGCATCTCTGTTTCGACGGATCGGCGTTCCGCTAGGGGATCCAGCGGCTTGGATCGAACTCGATACGCGACGTATCGCGTTGGTTCGTGACATTGAAATGGATCGGGTCCAACAAGTTGGGCACGCGGACGACGTGACGACTCCTGCGGAACATTCTCCTCCAGCTGGCTTGAGCCCTGATCGAGAAACGGCGACCGCTGAGGCTACTGCTCAGTTGTTGCGGGCAGCGAAGGTCGAGCAAGTATTTGCAGATCGTTCTTTACCTTACGTTTACGCCTGGCACATCGAGCAAGCGGAAATCGAAATTCGATACGATTCAGATCTCGGAGTTCTCGATCGACGCCAGAAAAATCATCAGGAACTCGATTGGCTCGCCCAATCTCAGCAAGTGACCGAGGAGGTCATGAGGAAGATGTGTGAGACTGTTGCCCGATGTTCTGTTGCCGATGATGGCAGTTTGGTGCATGAGGGTGAAGTGTTGACCAGTGAACGCGTGCATTCACTTGCCACCATCGAATTCATTCAACGCGGATATAGCATGGGGCACGGTGCAATCGTTGCGACCGCACCCGAGGTCGCTGATTGTCATCATCGCGGTCAGGGCCCGCTGCGTACCGGCGTCCCCGTGATCATCGATCTCTTCCCACGGGATGATTCGACTCGTTATTGGGGTGACTGCACACGGACAGTGGTTCACGGAGAACCGAGTGAAACGGTCAAGAAGATGCATGCGGCGGTCGTCGCTGCCAAAGCGGCCGCCACCGCCGAACTACGGGCCGGAAACACAGCGGATGCTGTGCACTGCGCTTCCGACGCCATGCTAAAAGAACATGGCTTTCCACTCTCTCGTGGGCAGTTGACGGACGAGCCGAGTATTCAGCACGGGACGGGCCATGGCATCGGATTGGATGTTCATGAACCCATTCTGCTCGACCATAACGGTGGTGAGTTGCTTGAGGGTGAAGTCTTCACGATCGAGCCGGGACTCTACGGCCGTCTTGATGGCGGAGTCCGAGTAGAAGATATGCTGGTCGTGACCACCGGTGAAGCGAAAAATCTGAACAAGCTTCACGAGGGCTTAGATTGGACCGGATGATCCGCACGCTGACTGACGGCAAGCTGATCTACAGCAAGTTGGTCGATCACGACCCTTGACGGTAACGTGATCGAACGTTGTGGTTCGCCGTTTCGTGTAGCTACCCGGTTTTGCTGCTGCCTGTACTCTCTACCAGAATGTCGGCAAGAGCTTCGCGAAGGGGATCATGGTCAGGGCCGCAGAATCCCCAATGCGAATGCATTCGCCATCCCTCGGCGTATTCATAACGCCCGCTTTGTTGACCCATCTCCCGCGATAGTTGGCGACAAGTTTCGAGATAGCTGTCTTGTCCCTGACTTTCATCGAGCCACTGCTTTTGGCTGGCATGGCAGGCCAACGACTTGACTTTTTGGTCGATGACATCGCTGTTATCCACGTAGAAGTGTGGGATCACTGGATCCCCGAGCGGGGATGTGTTGCCGACCGGTTGGGCATGATACACACGAACCGGATCCATGAAGACATCCACGGGAGGGTCGCTTTTCAAGTTGGGCATCCCATGACTGAATGCAGCGCTAACCGCTAAGCGACAAGCGATTTCATGATCCTCCATGTAATCCACTGGGGAATGAGCCAAGAGAATGGAGGGACGCGCCATTCGTACGATCGCGGTGACCTTTTTCAGGTTTTCCGTCGTGTAAGCTGCTTCCATGTCCGCGTAAATTGGATCATAGAACTTGGCGCCCAATACTTCGCAGGCCTGCTTTGCTTCCTGCAGTCTTGTGGCAGCGCATTGCTGTTGATCCATCGTTGTGCTGCCGCGCGAACCATCACACAAATTCACGTAATGGATGTCCCATCCGCGACGGCCGAGTTGCAGCATCGTGCCGGCAAAAAAGAACTCGATGTCGTCCGGGTGCGCCGCAATCGCAAGTACCGCAGGCATATTTGCTTTCTCATCATTAAGGCAAGTCATCGAAACCAGCCAAAATTGTAACGCATCGCTTGGGATTTGCAGCCACTCTTGCAGGCAGCCAGTTCAACTAAAAAGGGGATGACGCTAATGGTGCCGATGTCGCTTGGGATCCCGATCGAGGTGGTTTTGGTTGACGTGCACATGCAAATTTGAGTGCTCGCGAAACAACCAATCCCAGCCAGCCTGGGTGACCGCTGAATCGTCGAGATACAACGTTTCCAGGTAGGGCATTTCCGCTAAGGTTTTTAGCCCTTCATCCGTGACAGGGACACCGATCAAATGGATGCCTCGGAGTGAAGGAAATTTGGCGATCTCGCGCGTGACTTCATTCCCTAAATTCGGCGAGCCGAGTCTCAGCTGTCTCAAACTTCGAATGCTTTGCAGTTCGGCGACTCCTGCGGCAGTCACTTCGCTGTGGGGAAGGTTCAAAAACCACAAGCTTTTTGACTTGGAAAGCTTTCGCAATCCATCGTCGGTAATTGGGCTCAGGCGAAGTCGCAGATGTTGCAGATCAGGCAGCGATGCGATGATTTCCATCGACTTGTCCGTGACTGCACCCTTGTCAAAGACCAGCGTTGAGAGTTGTTGCAGGTCGCTGATGTTCGAGACCATTTCGTCCGTGACGGGGAAGTTCTGGATATGTAACGAGGTCCGCGCGTCTCGGCGAATCTGATCGCAGGTTCGCTCGAACAAGACGCTCGAAACAATGGTTGGAATTTCATTGTTGCGACGCTCAAAGTTTGAAACGCCTGCGGCCCAATACACAATCGCAATGAAAGCGACGGCCAGCAATGATGCAAATGCGATGAGTCGGTAACGCCGCCGTCGGCGAAGTGTGAAGCTGGAGGGCGGCAGTTTCGCCTCGTCGGCAGGCAACTCGTCCTCAAATCCTTCCGGGCCGGAATCATGCTGATCCATCGAAGTTGGTTTGGCTCTCTTCGTGTTCGACTGCACTTCTAGCTCTTCGACATCATCATTGGGTGCCATCTCGACGACTGCTCCAACGGTGCGGATTCGCCAGCAGCGGGTAAGCCGCCGCTGGTTTGACCGTCGTGTTTAAAGGTGGATCCTGGCATCAGGGTGCTACCGAGGCAGCACCCTGATGCGCAGTGAAGTTTCAACGTGAAGTCACTCAACGCGACGATTGACCCAGGAATCGTCGTGTCAAATGATTTAATCTCCGACCCAATGGGCGGCCAGTGAACGTTTCCCGCAAAGCGTTCACCAACGATGAAACTCCAAAGTGGATCAATGGTCTAGCAGGGGTATTCTGAATGAGTGTGGATCTTCCACATCAGCGTATTTCTGCATTAACAGTCGCCACATCGGCTTGTCAACGTTGATTTGCAACACCGACCCAGTTGCCCCGCTAAATCAGCATGGACCAGCGAGATCAGCATGGGCAAGCGAAATCAGCATGGACCCGCGAAATCAGGGTAGAACCGCTTAACTTGGGCAGGCTGGCAGCGAAGGAGGAGCTGGGAATCGCGTGTTTCACGACCAGAGCATGTAACAATTCCCACTGCGAACGCTCGATGGTTCGCAGCTTGGTGAGTGCCACTCTGTGAGTTCCCGGGCTCGTCCCAGCTATGAGCGAGAGCTCAGTTGCTCCCGCATCGATTCTTTGGCTGCTTCGAGCGCGGCTGGTAATTGGCTTGGGTCTTTACCCCCGGCCTGTGCCATGTCAGGCCGTCCGCCACCACCACCGCCGACCGCCCGGGCTGTTGCTCCGACCCAGTCGCCAGCCTTTAGCCCTTGTTCGACCAATGCTTTGCTCAAGCCGCCAACAAGCAGCACCTTTTCTCCCTGAACGGCTGCTAGCAAAACAGCCGTCGGGATGTCACTTTTCTTGCGAATTTGGTCAATCCAACCCCGCATCACGTTTGGATTGGCACCGGGAGTTTCGGCGACGATCAATTTTGCACCCTGGACCGACTCACCCGCTTCGATCAAATCGGCGGCAGAAATGTTGCCACCTGCGGTCGCCGCTTTTAATTCCTGAACAAGCCGTTCGCGGTCGGACAGCAGTGATTGAATGCGTTGCACGATATCGTGGATGGCGACATTTAACCGCCGAGTCAGCTCGCGTACCGCGGCACGGACCGATTGGTAATTACTGAGGTCGGTGGTTGGTCCTTCGCCGCTAAACGCGAACTTGCTGTCGTGTTCACCCGGCTTACCCGCAGCGATTTCCTTTTTCAATTTGCGAACTTCTTCCATCAAGGCGACGGCTGCGGCGAGTGCTTGCTTTGGATCGCAACCTAAGTTGTCGGCGATCTTATCTAGCATGCGGTGGGTTTGTGCGCGATGTTCCGCAGCACGTTGGCCAGTCAGCGCTTCAATTCGTCGAGTTCCCGTCGAGACACTTTCTTCGACTACGACTTCAAAGGATTCGACTTGGCTGGTGTTGGTCAGGTGCGTCCCGCCACATAATTCGCGACTGAAGCTACCCATCGAAACCATTCTGCAAGGGTCCGGGTACTTTTCACCGAACAGCATCATTGCGCCAGCTTGCCGCGCATCGGCGAGCGTGACGGTATCCCACTGGATCGGCTCGCTCTGCTCAATCATCGTCTGCACGTCATTTTCGATTTGCAGTAGCGTTTCATCGGGGATCGCCTTGGGATTGGTAAAGTCAAACCGCAGACGATCGGCCTCAACTTTACTCCCTTGTTGTTCGGCATGCTGTCCGACATTTTGATGCAAGGCGTGATGCAGGATATGGGTTGCCGAGTGCGCGCGACACAGCGCCGCACGATGATCAACATCGACTTGAGCGGTGCAGTTTTCGCCCTCTTGCATCTGGCCGCGGACCAGTTTTCCATGATGGACAATCAGTGCCGCATGCTTTTGCGTATCGGTTACTTCGAATTCAAATTGGTCGTTGAAGATTTTGCCGGTATCCCCAACTTGACCTCCCGATTCTCCGTAGAACGGTGAGTGATCCAAGACTAACCGCACCATCATTTCGGCCGGTCGATTGAGTTGACTCAGTAGTTCTCCACCGTCTTCACCTTTGGCTCCATCGCCATTGATGATGCCTTTGATGGTTGCGGTGGCGTTTGTAGTTTCGTAGCCCAGGAACGGTGTTTCGCGGAGAGCCTCTTTGAGTGTTTCCAGCGGTCCGGTTTGGAATAACTCTCGTTGACCCGCACCACTGTTGATGGCGTGCTGGTCCATGGCTTTTCGATAACCGTGCCAATCAAACGTGAAGTTTTGTTCGGCGCTGAGTGTCTGCAATAATTCTGGTGGAACACCGTAGGTCGAGTTCATTTCGGCGGCGGCGTCACCGGGGACCATGACTGCCGATTCTTCTCGCATTTCTTCAAACAGTTGGGCAATTCGTTTCATGCCACCATCAATCGTGGCAAAAAAAGCTTTTTCCTCTGTCTCGATCACTTCGCTGACGCGGTTCGTCGTCTGCATCAATTCCGGGTAAGGGACCTTGGATGCCTCAGCAACAGCGTCAACCAACTTGTGGAGAAACGGTTCGCGGAGATTCATTTGGTAACCATCCAATACTGCGCGTCGGATCAACCGCCGAATCACGTAACGGGCATCTTTATTGCCTGGATAGACGTTCTCGTGAATTGCGAACACACTTGCTCGAGCGTGGTCCGTGATCCGTCGGAGTCGCCGACCGTCGTCACTGTCGTACTCATAGGCTTGGCTGGTTACATCCGCTGCAGCCTGGACAATCGGGAATAAATTGTCGATGTGATAATTGGTCGGAACACCTTGCAAGACACTTGCCGTGCGTTCCAGTCCCATCCCAGTATCGATGTTCTTGCTGGGTAGCGGATTCAGATTGTTGGGTGGATCACCGATCCGGTTGAATTGGGTGAAGACAAGATTCCAGATCTCGACATCACTGCCGTCATCCAATTGGTAATAGATTTCACTGCAGGGACCGCAGACACCGTCGGGCCCTTGGCTGGGTGCTGAAGCGGGCCAGAAATTTTCGTCTTCATCCATCCGCGAGATGCGTGAATCAGGAAGACCTACTTGGTCGTGCCAGATGTTGTAAGCCTCGTCGTCGTCCTTGTAGACGGTCGTCGTCAGTTTTTCGCCCGGGATGCCGAGCCACTTTGGGTCGGTCAGAAATTCCCAGGCCCATAAGATTGCTTCCTCTTTGAAGTAATCGCCAAAGCTGAAATTACCCAGCATTTCAAAGTAGGTGTGGTGAAATGCGGTGCGGCCAACATTCTCGATGTCACCGGTACGCAAACACTTTTGGCAGGTCGTAGCCCGAGTGAAATCGAGCTTCACCTTGCCCAAAAAGTGATCTTTGAACTGGTTCATCCCTGCCGGTGTAAACAACACCGAGGGGTCCCAGACCGGTACCAACACATCGCTGGGTTGGCGAACGCAGCCCTTGGATTCGTAAAATTCGAGATACTTTTCGCGGAGTTCGTCAGTTTTCATAGGGAGTCGAGGCGGCAGGCGCGGGCTCGAGAAAGTAACGGTGGCCCAGAAGGGTAATCGTGCTGGTGATGATACCGACCACCCCCGTCCAACGGGTAGGCCATGTTTGGAGATAGCCTTTGCGGCGGCTAGCGTTGCCTCGCTCTTTCGACCCGCTGGTTCGAGTCTTGATTTGGGCGGTGACGACACGTCGATTCGTGTCGAACTATTCGCCGCAATCCTCAATTTGCCAACAAATTGCGGGGATTCTGTCGCATCGGTTGTTCTTTAAGCCAGAGCGTTGATCGCTGGAAAAAACCGGTGTCTGACGCTCACCCCCCTCCGTATTTAAACGCCCTTTCTGAATTTAAGAGCCCTCTCGGAATTTAAGAGCCCTCTCGGAATTTAAGAGCCCTCTCGGAATTTAAGAGAAGGTGTGCTTACTTGCGAAAAGCATGCATTCTCCTCCCGCAGCGGTCGGCGATTGGGTCGGCAGCAACAAATGGAGTGTCGGAGGCGGCCCATCAGCTGCGTGCAGTTCGTCAGCCAGCAGCCTGAGTTGACGATCCCGAGAATGCTGATTGGGCACTTGATCCGCTAAGATTCCGCCTTCTGCGATTCGAAGCGTTCGAGCAAGCGGTAGAGTTTGCGACGGTGGATGCCGAGTACACGCGCGGTCTTGGCCTTGTTTCCATTTTGTTGATTCAGGACTTCCAAGACGTGCAGTCTTTGAATGTCATCCAGCTTGATGCCGTCATGCGGACTGACGGGGTTCGCAACCACAGCCTGGATTCCTGCCGAGCGATGGGTTAGTTCCTGCGGTAGATCGTCGACGGTGATTTCATAATCGTCCGCCAAGATGGTCGCCCGTTGTGTCACGTTGATCAGCTCGCGGACATTTCCTGGCCAGTCATAGTTGTTCATGATCGCGCGAGCCTCAGGATCAATATGCCATGACTCCGGCAGAAAATGGTTGATCAGTAAATCGATGTCACCGGCGCGTTCACGTAGGGGCGGAAGATCGATCGGCAGCACGTTGACGCGGTAAAACAGATCTTCGCGAAACGTGCCCGCTTTGACGTCATCTCCCAGATCACGATTTGTCGCCGCAATGATGCGTACCTTCACTCGTCGTTCTTTGTGGGAACCGATTCGCCGCATCGATCCATCTTCGAGTACACGCAGGAGCTTTGGCTGCAGTGCAAGCGGCATTTCGCCAAGTTCGTCGATAAACAATGTCCCACCATCAGCAACCTCAAACAGGCCGGGCTTCTCGGCTGTCGCACCAGTGAACGCACCTTTTTGATGGCCGAATAATTCGCTTTCAACCAATTGCTCCGGCAAGGCCGCGCAGTTAACGGTGACAAACGGGGCGGATGCCAAACTGCTTTTCTGTTGGATGACTTTTGCGACCACTTCTTTGCCCGTGCCACTCTCTCCAGCGATTAAGACCGGCTTGTCGGTGGGGGCGATGCGATCAATCAGCTTGGCAATGTTCAGCATCGGCGGTGAATTGCCGATCAGTTCTGTCCTGCTGCTACCACGCTGAATAATCGCTTTGAGTTGCTTGTTTTCTTTTCTCAGTTGTCCTCGGTCTCGAGCCAATCGGCAATGGTGTTCCAAGTCACCCAGAGGGCAAGGTTTTGTCAAGTAATCGCTCGCTTCCATCTTCATCGCCTGGACGGCGGTCTCGATGGTGCCTTGGCCGGTCAGGATGATGACTTCCATGTCGATCCCGTCGGCGCGAACCCTTTGCAGTAATTCGATTCCTGACATGCCAGGCATGTTCATGTCAAAAACACCGACATCAAAATCCTGGCGAGAGCACAAACTGAGCGCTTCAGCACCACTAGCCGCTGATGCCACGTGATGGCCTTTGCGCTGCATCCAACGAGCACTGGAATCGCGAAAGTCGGCGTCGTCTTCTACGATCAAGACACTTATTGGGGCATCAGGCACAGGGTAAGAACTCATAAGGGGGAAACTGGTGAGTGACGGTGGTGGGCCAACGCAAAGTCAGGCAATGAATTTGGGTCGACTGAGACTGCACCTCGAGTGCCAACCTTCGATCCACATCAAAATGGGGGCCTGTGATCGGCTGGACTGTGCGTAATTGCACACCAATTAGCCGTTGCGGACAATACCGCACACTGCACCCCAGATTTAGCAGCGACGACGTTTGGCTAAAAAGTGCTGCTGATGCGTGTCGGCTGCCCGACTGCTCGGATGGGGACAAGATAACAACCGGAATCAGCGGGGACCGGAATCACCACCTTCACTGGTAAAACCTGCCCATTGGTCCTCTCCATATCCGATAGGTTTAGTCGTTTCTCGTACTCAGCTTTGCGGTGCTCGTGCTCGTACCCCGCAATGCACTCTGCATCAGGCAGCCGATCCGCCGATCAACTTTGTCAGCATCGACATGATTCGATGAACCTTTCTTTTCAGTTCGATCGATCCGTTGTGATCGAAGACAGGTTCGAGCATAAGCACACCGTTTTTTTAAGGAGTGGAGAGAGATAGAAGTACTCGAACCGGTTTGCGGCCTGAGTTCGAGTGGAATCTCACTTCCTGCTAGAACGGAGTATTGAAACAGCGGCGTTGTTCGGGGTCGACGGCATCATGGTTGATGATAATGGTTCGCATTCCGTTGGCTGCTTGTGGTGAGTGTTGGAGCTGAGCGTAGCAGGCAAGGTAGAGCAGAGAAGGGTAGGGCAGAGCAGGGGATTACATCGACGGGGACTAATATGATGGCAGTGACCCAGCAATCATTCATCGAGACTTTGAAGAGCTGCGATTTGGTTGTTGGTTTGGAGGCGAGTGTTTTGGTGGTTCAGTTTCAAGAGCGTCGTGCGTTGGAAACGGGGGGATGATTCGAGTGGTGCTGCGAGGCTGAAGGAAAAGGCGGTTTTCCAAGCGATACTTCCAAGTGCTTCTGTTTATTTGCAAGGCTTTGGCGAGTTTTTCATGGCGTTGCTTCTGCGGACCAAGGGGATTCTGGGCTCATGAGTTACGGCGGTAGCAACCAATTGGAGGATTCAGCGAAGCGAGATAGCAGAGAATTTCCCGCTATATTGCGCGTGATTGATCCTCGGCGACCATTGGTTTGGCGAATTCCTTGCAGTGGGCGAGGCTACCGGCTTCGATGTTTGCGTTGTCTTGCGTAGAATATCGGGGCGGATTTACTTGAACCGTGAATTGGCATGCAGAATCCCACGCGCCCATAGCTCAGCTGGATAGAGCAACGGACTTCTAATCCGTAGGTCGGAGGTTCGAATCCTCCTGGGCGTGCTTCCTCCGGTCACCGCTCGACCACGCACCACAAGTTGACTC
>JBMYRF010000004.1:149953-347138 GCA_049602075.1 Rubripirellula sp. | reverse complement strand
GCTGCCGTTCATGGCTCCGTTCATGGCTCCGTTCATGGCTCCGTTCATGGCTCCTGATCCCTGATCATCGCTCCCAAACTGATCTTTAGCGATCAGAATTACCCCATTGAGATCACATAGCGCGATCCCAATACTAGCCGTCATGCCAATCTGGTCAGTCGACTGCCTCAAATATCGCGTAGACCTACCTTGCCGTATTTAATCAGCAGTCGGCGCTGCTCGGCCATGATCTCTTTTTGTGGAACGGGCGGGTGCAGCGTCACGATCATGTCCTGACCCTCCACACGGGTTGGCTCAATCCGCGTTGTGATCTGCTGACCTGTCTGCAAGGTAAAGACCGCATCCAGACTCTTCCCAATGTGAAGCGATGCTTCGGTCGCGATGATCCGCGCGCTATCCTCCGCGAGCTCAACGACCGTGTAATCGACGCCGTGAGTACTCAAACAAGGTTGCTCACCCAGTGGAAACTTGAGTCGAAAGCGACCTCGGCGGTTGCCATTAGTTTCAGCCATGAAAAACTACTACTCGGTTCAACTATCCAATCGGTTCAACTATCCGATCGGTAAATTCTTGGCCCGCAATCATACCAGCTTTCCCCCCACCGCAGGGTCAATGGGGTCGCGATAAAGCTCCCGTGTTTATATCGCCCCAACCCGACGCAAAAGTCAACCTAGCACGACGCGCCGGAGACCAACCGAGACGCAAGGACTCGAACAACGGAGCCAAGGAAACCTAGCGAAAACAATAATACTGGTGGCTCAAACATGCCGCGGAATCTCACGTGAAGATACTGAAGCAAATGCACCGCAGGACGTCGACAATGACGATGCTGGACGGCGGAATTCTCGGCGACGACGCGGATAATCAATCGGGCGAGAAACGCGACAACCTTTAAAATTACATTACAAGCGTTTGAATTAGATTGGGAGATCGCGATCGACAGAAGATCCCAAAATTTAATGACGCTACCACGACCAAAATGGTGTCACCCTCGGGAGACCGTCATACCGCCCCATCCACATCGATCGATTGATCTGAATGGAGCGAGAAGCCTGCCGCTAGACTGCTACCAACCGTTCCATCCCATCGTCGATGGGATGGCGTAGATTTCGGCGGCCTTGTTTTTAGTAACGCGGGCTCGTCGCCCCAGCACTGCTGTTGGCTGGTGGTGGTGGCAGTGTTAGTTGCTGTGCGGCCGATCCTAACAAAGTCGCATACTCACGTAACAATTGATACGTCGCCGAATACTCGTGACGCTGAACCAACGAAGCGTATTGCGGATTTGCAGCCACGGAGGCAAAGCGATTCATGACAGCATTGACTTCTTGAGCGCTCGCGCCACTGCCTGAGACGACCCCCTGAGGCAAGGCCATGTATCCTTTCCACTGACTATCCATCAACAACGAGAGTTGCTGCCAAGAAGCCACCAACTGTTGCCGAACGATCTCGGTATGCCCGCTGTTTGCCGGTATCGCTTGTGGAGCAGGTTGCATCGCTTGCGGCACACCCGCTTGAGGAATCGCCGAGAGAGATGCGGAGGGAGAAATGGCAATCGAATTTGAACCGGAATACTTGGCAACGCGATTCATTAACTGCACAGCGGTTGCCGGAAGCTGGGTTGGGTTTCCGGCGGTATCTCGGACGTAGTAGGCTTGCTCGGCAAGGTAATCCATCTGCAAGCTGGAGCCTTCCAGCGAAACACCGGCAAACAGACCGCGGCTTCGGGAGTAAGAATAAATCTCTGCCGCGAAACGAGTATCGGTTGCCGCCCCGGTTTCACGACCGACGGGGCCGGCAGCGGCAGCCGCATCGACTCCAATTTGCAGTCGACCACTCATCAGGCTATTGACACTGCTGGCCGTGCGGAACACGAGCACCACGTCAGTGGACTGAATGCCAGCTTGCCAACCAACGCTTCCACCGGTCAATGAAACAAAAGTTGGTTGATGCCAGTTGCCCACTTCGTCTTTGACCAAAACCACTCCTCGGCCGTGGCGCAGCCCGACGACAAAGCCGCCTTTGACAACTCCAGGAATGATGGCGACACCCCGAGCATCTTTTAGCAATGATTGCGGAATTTGGCTGGCAGGGATCGCCATGATTTCATCGAGAACGTTGATCGCGGAGACGACGGTCGCGTCACCCGGGGTTTGGCCACTCGTTGTGACGGCAATGGCAGCCCAAAGCAGGAAGACAGTCGGAATCCTGTGGAACTGAAAAAGGTTGGGTCTCATCTTCGTCTACCTTGCAGCGTGGCGGGAAAAGGCGTCCCCAGCCGAGGGTTCTATCTGCAGCCTGCGGGACGCTCGCGCGACGAGCTTAGGAAAACTGCTCCGCCCATGGCAAGATGAATCCACCCCCACTGAGGTGGGGCAACTCAGCATGGCAGCCCGACACGAGAGAGGTATCGTTCCCCCATTCAAGCCAAGGTTCGCCAGTCGCAAATCAGATGAGACCGCCGCCTTCCAACTTGCCTGCAAGCTTCAATTCAAACGGTAAGTGATTGAACTTATCCTCGATGTTACGGCTCAAGCGAACGCTCTTAGAAGTTCGGCGGGTAACGGAAGCAATCTATCTCATGGCAGGAAGCGTTCGTTCCAAGTTTTTTCTTCTGGATGAATCGGAGCCGGTGCGACAGTTGAGTCTAGACAGAATGCAAGGACTCGACGAGGCTTACGGAGTGCGCTTTTAAATAACGCGTTGAATCTGTATCCAGTCATCAAATGGTCTGATTGACTTCACTAGACAAATCGTCATTCATTTCTTCTCTTGTTCGCCAGGCAACTTTCAGCATGCCGCATAGCCTTCTTTTCGTGTCGGACGACACATCGTTTCGAGTGACTTTGTTCCGCGTGAACTTGGCACTCGTGCTTCTGCTTGCCTCCTACGCTGGCGTCCGTTGCGAGGCTGGAATCATTGTTGACCAAACGCAATGGGGGAATGCGAGCACCACAGGCACACTCGCTTGGGCAATCGCTAAGGCGAATGCCACGCCGGGGGCCGATGTGATTGACATTAATTTGGCGTCCGGCACGCAAATTAACATCAACTCTGCGGTACCGGTCCTTTCCTCATTCATCAGCGAGATCACTGAAACCCTGACCATCAACGGAAATGGGGCTGTTCTGTGGGGTGACCCCGCATTCGTGACCAGCGGTGGCTTGATTAAAAACAAATACGAAGTGTCTGAATTCCGAGGTTCGCCGACGGGAACCGACGTCCTGGTTCAAGAGGCGTTTTCGTTCACCAAGGTCGCGGAGGGTGTGGAACTAACGGTGAATGATCTGTCAGCCGACGGGGTCAACGGATTCGTCCAGCTCGAGAAAAATGCCGTTGCGAACCTAACCAACCTCACCGTAAAGAACACCGTCCCCTACGGATACGGATCCAGATCGGTGGTGGACGCGAGCGATGGTTCGGTGGCCAACCTGAAACGTGTGCGGATGGAGCGAATCAACATGCTTGAGCAGTTGGTCCCCGATGCGGAGTATGCATGGGTGGGTGCAATTGCAGGCCAGAACGCAACACTCAACATGGAGGAGAGTATTCTGACCGGATCCTCGTCTTCTGTCGGAGGCGTGAATTGGCTGGGCGGAACAGCAAACATTGTTTCTTCGATTTTCGATGACAACGCGGGTGGCCTCTCAATCACTGACACGGTTGATCAAGAGGGAGTTTTGAACGTTACCAATAGTCTTTTCCGAATGGATGGGAGTTCGGGCACCAGCCGCATCCAGGCGGCTCTCGGCGGAGAAGCCAACATCGTTGCCTCGACGATTCAAGCTCAAACGCTACTGATAGACGACTCGAATGCAACGGGCTACACGAGCAGTGGGGTTCCCCTTCGAGCATTCGCCGGGGGCGCCATTCACCTGCAGCAGAGCGTCGTCAGCCTACTAAATCACGGTGAGTTCGGGGTCGACAACGACCCGGCCTACGACAGCGGTCCACTCAGTGATCCGGATTTAATCAACACGCCCGGCAGCTTCACTGCGGATGCAGCAACCTACGTGTCCCCAACTTCGACTCAATCTTTGGCAGACCTGCAGAGCTTGTTCGGACAATCCAACCTGTTGACCGGCCCGGCTTTTCACACCTCAACCTTTAGCGGCATTGAGCTTTACCTGCCGCTGCCTCAAGGAGCCAACCCAATCGGCAGCTTGATCGACGCAGTCACCGATGCGAATGGCAGCAACCAACTGATCAATCCAATCGATGGAAGCGCGATCCTGTTCGATGTTTACGGCAACCACAGAACCACCAACGGATTCCGCGATGCCGGCGCCGTCCAGCACGTTCCCGAGCCGGGATCGTTCGCGATCTGGAGCTTGGCCGGGCTGGTCGCAGTCCGCCGCAGAAGACGCTCTTAGCGAGACAGCACGAGCTTATCGTCTCCACGTGTTGTCGAAGTCGCGCGATTCAACGGCTGACGACCATCCACTCGCTCGCCCTGCACGCGAGTGGATACCAAAACCAGATCGCGACAGACGCGCTAAACGCCAACCACTTCTCGCCAAGTCTTGGCCATCAATTGATGACCTTGCTGGGTTGGGTGCACTCCATCGCCTGCCAACGCTTTCGCCTCGGTTCCACTCGCCACAGCGTCATCGAACATGGTTTGAAAGGGAACCCAAACCGCGTTGGCACCCTTTGCAACCTCATGGGCATAGCCACGACGGACTGCAAAATCAGGAAACCATTTATCGCGATTCTGCTTGACCGTTCCACTCATCAGGACAAACGGTTCACAAACCACAATGGTCGTCTTCGGTAGCGCCTTTTGGGTTCGTTCCAGTAACGCGGCAAAGCCATCTCGATAGGTTTCCGCGGTGCCATCGTACCGCCCATTCAGTCGATGCCAGATATCGTTGACTCCAATCAGAATGCTCAGGATCTTGGGTTCGATCTCAATACAATCCGCTTGCCAACGGCGATCGAGGTCGGGAACCTTATTACCGGAGATGCCACGGTTGTGAATCTGCAAATCGAGTGTTGGATAATCCGCGTGCAAGGATTCAGCGAGATGCTTGGGATAGCCCCGTCCAAGACCTTCATTGGCCACCGGTGATTTCTTGTTTCGTCCCGCATCGGTGATCGAATCGCCCTGGAACAGAATGACATCGCCCTTCGACAGCGACACTTTATCCGCAGCGAGAGAGGGATTGGGTGTCAGGCACGCTTGTGCACTCACGGCGGCTGTCATAGCAAGAAAAGATCTTCGCTTCATCGTTGTTTGTAGCCTGGAAAGAGAAAAAACAAAGCCGTTCGCGGATTCGCTGAACAGCGGTAATTTAAAGACGAAGTGTCGATCGAGTGCTGTCACAACAGCCAAGCTGGCACTTCGATGTAGTACGGGATGCCATGCGCTCGCTGCCAAATTTGACGCGGATACGAGAGGATGCTTCGTGCACTTCTGCGAACTGCCGGATCACTTTTTGAGTTTCGCAGCGATGGCCTGAGCCGTAGCGGTTGCTTGCTCTTTCAGCTCGGGAGTTTGCTTTGCTTGATTCGCGAGATTCAGCCCGGCTTGACTCGGGTGGATTTTCAACACATCCAACACCAACTGCTGTTCCGCAATCCGCTTCGCAGCATCCATCGCCTGCTGGCACATTTTGACTCGCTGCTGCTCTGGCATTGGGAACTTGCGAGCAATCCCAATGTACCCACGTAACGCCCGAATACGATACTTCTCGGCTGGTCCTGTTTTCGCGAGATCCAATAAGACAGGAGCGGCGTCGACGCCATTCCATTTCCCAAGCAAGCGGCTCGCATTGTCCTGCAGATCAGGGCGATCACTCTTGGCGGCATTGGCAAGGGTCTGCAACGCGTTTATGCCTCCCACCTCGCTGATGGTTTCCAGCAAGATCACCTGCGAGTCAGAACTTGACTGCTGCATAGCGTTGGCGAGTTGCGTCGCACACGCTTCGCGATCCGGCATTCGGATGCTGGCAACTCGCAAAGCCTTTTGCGCCTCGGCCGCATCCTCTGGATATTTGGGGCTAACAGCTTGCGTCATCAACACCGACAAGCGATCGAGCTTGACGGTTTCACCCAGTGCTACCAGGGCAGCCTTGCGAACCGCAGGATTCGCGTTATCGAGCGCCTTAACGACTTCTTCAACCGCAGCGATTCGCCGCTGGCCAATCAATTCCAGCAGCAGCGTAAAGTTCTTTCCTTTAGCACCAGGCAACATCGCGACGATCTGCGTATCGACATTCTCGCCAGGAAGATCTGCGAGCGTCTGCTTTGCGGCGGCAGCCACTTCAACATCTTCGTCAGAAACCGCGTTCATCAGCGGGGCAAGGCACGACGGATCACCAACGCGGCGGAGGGCATCGATCGCCGACATTCGCACCAACTTGTCTCCCTTTGTCGCAGCTTTCAAAACTTCCGCGAGCAAAACGGTATCGGGTCGGTCGGCCATCGCTTGGACCATTAATGCTGCACGCTGCGGTGTCGCCTTTGCCAATTCATTTGCTAAAGCTTGATCGACCTCACTGCCTGGAAACTCTCGTACAATCCCAAGAGCAAGCTGGAAAAACTTCTTATCTGGTGACCGAAAAGTTTCCATCAACATTGGAATACCGTCTTGGTTTCGAGCGAGAATCGCCCCGCGAGTCGCTTCGATGATGCGCTGTTGCGGGACATCGGCCGAGCGAATTTGGTCGTACACTTCGACCGCCATTGCGGAATCTCCTGACGCATGCAATCGCTCGGCACACAAGACGCAGCCTTCGGCCACAGCTGAACGAACCTCCTTAGGTGATGACTTCAGTGCCTGCCTGAGTGATTTCGTCGCGGACTCACCACCGATTTTCCCCAAAGCAACTGCGGCAGCCGAGGCAACCTCCCCATCCTCGTCCTGCAAATGCGTCATCAATAATTCAACCGCTTGCGGATCACGGCGTGCACCGATCGAATTGATCATCCCCACCTGCAATCTGCCATCAAGTGCTTCGGCGGCTGCTCGAAGTGCCGCGTTCGACTCCTCGCCCGGAATCGCTTCCAGCGCGATTCGGGCCCAAGACGACAACTGTTCGTTTGGCAACAGCTTTGCAAGCTCGGGAACGCACTCACTCGTGCCGTCAACCGCCAATTTTTTACAGGCGATTGCCTTTTCGGCCGGTGAAGCATCGGAGCGGAGTACATCGATCAGAGACTTCTCAATCTCTGCCGACGGAGAGGGATCAGCGGCCCGCAATGAATGGATAGGCAGCGCGTAGAATGCCGCCAAAAAAATCATCAAGCGAGTCATGAATTGAATAGTACGCATAGGATTGGTCCGGTTGTTTTGTCGATGACCTCTCACGACAGGAAAGGCCTAGCTGGTGGGCACAGCAACAGGGAAAGCAAATTTAATCGAAGGCCAGAAGATTCGCATCATTCCAGCCCTTACTGCATCGGGGCTCGCCTGAAATCTGAACTTACCCAAAATCGGAACGGGCAAGTGAGGCGAAACAACACAAAGTACTACAGACGCCAAGGCTCTCGGAGCGCTTCTGAACGCAAACGGTTCGCAGCCTCGTCATTCACAAACTCTTGCTTAACGTTGTCGTAATTCACTTGTCGGTCGAGATAGAGGGCGATGTTTGCAGCGTGGCAAGCAATGTGAGCATTGCAGGCAGCCACAGCATTCCCCTTGGGTTGACGACGAGTTTTCACACAGTCCAGAAAATCACGAACGTGGAACGTCGCGGGATAGCCACCAATTTCAGCCACCTCACGACCAGCAAGGAGTTCCGGCGAACTCAAGACCATCTTTCCACTGTCACCCGCTTCGACCCAACCGGTCTCGCCTTCGAACCGCACCGGACAAGAACCGAGTGGAATCCAACCCTTCTCGCGAAAAATCAGTTCCGTCCCATTCTCATATCGAGCCACCAACTCTCCATTTTCAGGCGTGTTGTACTCAACCGGAGGTAAACAGTCGTCAACGGCCCATTGGCAAAGATCAACGCAATGCGATCCCCATTCCAGAACGCCACCACCCCGAAAGGCACCAACAAAGCCGCCACCTTTTTCGAAGTTAAATCCATCCAACAACTTCTTGTTGAACGGGCGCCAGGCAGCCGGGCCAAGGTACATGTCCCAATCGACCACATCGGGATCAGGCTCGGTTTCCGCCGGTAACCAACCACTCATTAAAGCCTGCATCCCCGCAGGGTGTGCATACACTTTTTTTAGCTTGCCAAGTTTTCCTGTTCTCGCCAGCTCGCAGGCGAAAGCAAAATGCGGCAGGTTACGCCGCTGAGTTCCAGCTTGAAAAACACGTCCGGTACGTTCCATCGTATCGGCCAAGATCAAACTTTGATCAATGTTCTTCGTGACCGGCTTTTCACAATACATGTCCTTACCGGCTTTTGCCGCTGTCATCGCAGCGGTTGCATGCCAGTTGGGTCCCGTCGCGATTAATACCGCGTCGATATCGTCGCGATCCAAGACGTCACGGAAATCGCGATACATGTCGCAATTCTGATTGCCATTGTGTTTGTCGATAATTTGCTTGACTTCACCGCGACGTTTCTGCTTGATGTCACATACCGCCGCGAACTGAACATCTTTTTGCTGCAAAAAACAACCAAGGTCATAGCCCCCCCGTCGTCCGATGCCGATCCCACCGACGACAATCCTTTCACTCGGGGCAACCGCCCCGTCTAGGCCAAGAGCTGAACTGGGAATGATCGTCGGTGCGACAACCGCGCCGCCCGCGACTGCAGCAGCATTCTTCAGGAACCTTCGTCGTGGAACTTGTTTTGTTTTATTCGACATTGCTACTTCCTAATCGTGATAGTCATTCAATGCAGGACTGATCGTCATTCGACGTGAACAGCGGAACACGATAACGCGCTGCCGACCGGATGTGCCCCTTCCATGAGGATACGATGATCCTTCCCACCGGTCATTTGCGAGCTTCAAACTCCGTTACGCTCGACCTCGCGGCCGAGACCAATCACAGGTGACGCGTTTTTTCAACCGCCAATCAACTTTGCCAGCCGAATCCCAAGCTCCTATTGAAACATGTTTCACCACTGCCGTGGCGAATGGAGCCCCCGGATTCGCTCACACCGCTCCTAGAATCCTAACCGATGAGCAGCCTGCCTGAATCGTCAGCTACATCCGAAGCCATCGACTCCACACGATCTGTAGATCATTTCTTGGTTAACTCGGTAGCAAATTGACGCGTCACGTCGCCGCGGAACCCCATTGACCAGGCATCTGCTGATCCTGGCATCCAATTCACATGCTGGAAAACTGGCTCGTAAATCATGACGGGCAATCCAGCAGATCGCCGCCGCCGCTGCATTTTTAGCGTTGGTTCAGTCTGCGGGAAGGAACGCTCAGCAATTCAAAAAAAGGCCCCAGTTCCAGTCGCTTGGACACAACCACCCCGCGACAAGATGCTGTGGCCGAATCAAAAAGCTCAATCCGAGATACAGATCAATTCCTTGATCGTTCTCGCGTAGAGTTTGCCATCTTCACTGGCGAGACTAGAGAGTGTCCACGTTTTTCCCGCGGGACCCAAGTCACCGATCGACACCAGCGCCGATTCGTCGAGGATCGCAGCATCCCAACGAATGACATAGACGGTGCCAACCATCGTCGGCATATAAAGATAATCGCCAACCACGATCGGACTGGCCGCTGACACATGCCCCCAACCGCTCAACATGGCTCGCTTGTCCTGACAAACGACGAAGCCGTCAACATTTTTAACATCGTTCTGAATTGCCTTGTCCCACAGCCTCTCCTCCCCATCTTCAGTGCGAACGACTTGCAGCGGGACCTGTAAATATTCCACCTTCGCCGTCAAGAGATTCACACGGCCCAACAAATACTGATTGTGAGTGCGGAAATAATGAAAATCGCCCACCAAGCAGTTTGTGTGATACGTGATGGCCTTGTTCTTTTTTGCCTTCGGGAGATTTGTCTTTTGCAGACTGACGTAATTGCCATTTTGCTGCTTCCATAGATCAACATTCTCGACCACCGAAATCGGTGGCTGCAACGCACCTTGTCGCAAATCGATCAGGTGGTGCTGTGTTCCAACAAAGGCGGCTCCGCGTGAACCTTGCCAGACCGCATTTTGGTGAGCCGCGTAACCCTTGATTTCCAAGTCCCAGATCGTCTTCCCCGAATCAGCTTCAATTAAAGAGATGCCATACGGCTCTTCCGGTGGTTGATGTCCGCCACCCCGCCCCGTCAGGATCGCCGCTGTCCCGTCGTCGGTGTGGTTGAGCAGCGATGCTGCATGCACCGAAGTCGCCGATTCAGCGACCCATTGAATTTTGCCAGTCGCCAAATCGAACGCATGAAGTCTTGTCCAAACCGATGGGTCCCTCCCAAGCAGCTTGGCACCAGCCTTGGTGGTCGCCGATACCGGTAAATCTTTCGCGACTGTCTTAAGTAGAATGACATTACCATCATGGAGGATGGGTTCTTGCTGTCGCGCGTGATGTCGGCCAAACGGGACCCAATCGTGTTGCCAGATTAAACGGCCATCAAAATCAAATGTTCGAATCGATCCGCCAACATTGACAAAACACACGTGTTCTCCGTCGGTGACCGGAGATGCGGCTGTGTTATCACTAAAACCGCTCGCCATATCGGTAGCTCGCGTACCGGGAAGCTCGCGCCGCCACAGTTCTTTACCGGTCATTGCGTCAAAGCAGATCCCAAGAATCTCGCTGCCCAACTGCGCATCCGCTGTCACTGGTGCATGGCAAGTGACGAAGACTCGACCGTTCGCAACAATAGGCACGCTCTCACCGGTGTTCGGTAATGGTGTTCGCCAAAGTATATTTCGCCCCAACGCAACACTGAAATCCGTCGGTGCATGCCCGCGTATTTTGTAATCATGATTCGGTCCCGCTGCCTGTGGCCAATCACCAACCACTGGCGTTGCGAAGAGCATCAGCCACAAACCCAAATTAAAGTGACACCATACAACGGTCCGGCGGTGGAACCCGGAACCAAAGCCGAGCCCGACATTTCGTTTCGCGATATTCATAACGATCGATTCTATTCAAGATGTTACGTCGGAAAAAACCAGCCAACGGTAATGAACCTGTGATGGCCGCACTAATACTGTGCAACTTAAGGACCGGACCACGTTCGCTTCACCAAGAGCTGGGTACTGCCGAGCAAACTCTGCGAGCGAATAATCGCAGTATCGATCTTAACCCCCAGCTTCACGCCATTGGCCCCCAGGCACGATATTGGCCTGCTAATCCATGTATTTCCCGCCCATCATTATCGCTTCTCTACAGGCATCGCTTCTCTACCGGCACATCGAAATCCTTTCAGCCTTCGCCGCTGTTTCACCCGCGAAGACAGCATCTGCAGGCCATCTTCACTTTCTGAACATCCAGGCACGCGTGAGTCACAAGGCAAAAACCATCGCACTTGCAGCGATCAGTGGACTCTACGGTTGCTGATGAGACCGATCCGCGAAAATTATCACAGGATCGGAAAAACGTTCTCCGAGTTGGCATCATCGATCGAAAAGCGAATGCTCCGCGTTCAATTCCACCTTTGAACAGGAAGAATCCTCCAAGGGCGGCGAAATTGCAACGGCGGGGCAACCAACATCGTAAAGCAGATAGCCGGTTCGACCGCCGCAACTCTACATGACCCCGAGAATCCATCCCTCCAAGTTGGCAATCCGGCGAGTTTCCTCCGCAAGCGGTGGCTGGAAGTACTGATTCAAGAAGCCCAACCGATCCGTTTCCGCCAACCACCGTGCCACGCAATAGGCATCTTGCTGATCGACGCTGCGCGTCTGCCTGGGATACCGATTGCGAAAAATCGACGGATAGACCTCAGCGATCACCGACTTTCCGGCCGGCACCTTCCATCCGTCAAACGGCCAAAAGTGCAAGCGATCCCCTACCTCGTCTCGCATGCGTCGCAACCAAGGCAACCCGGCGTGCGTCGACTTCGCAACAGAACCCTGAACGTCAAACTGAAAGACTGACTTTGCTGAACTCGTCCATCTCTCCGTCAGGCGAAAGTCTTTGTTCGAACCTGTGCGATCCGGCATCCCGGAGTCTCGCTTTCTGATCGAATCAACATGTGTCTGCTCTGCATCGGTCGGCCAGTGCTCACAAAAATCGTCAAGAAACTGCTTCCATGACTTTAGTGAGTACCGCTCGAAGTAACTGATCGGAAACGAGAAACCATGATCGATGCCGGCGATGAATCTTGTGCCTTGGCGAGCTTGCTCAATCAACCATTCCGCAACCTCTTTGCGGCACCAATTACGACGTTTCTTTACGGTGCCAGCTGGCGATAAAATGCGACTCGGTTCCACCTGATCAGCGGCGGAATAAACCTGCAACGCCGACGTGCGACTGACAGGCGACTCACGTCCCGAATAATCAATTCCAATATGGAGCTCAAAATCGGATGAAAGCTTCATTGCTATCCCGTACGAGAGTCAATTTTCATAGACGATCCGAAATGTAACAGCGCCCAACACAAGACGCACGCCCGGGGCAACAGGCAAACCGATACTGAGGGGCAAGCCGCAGGGCAATGCGTGATGCAACGCTTCGCCCCAAGTCGCTCGCCGATCTCTCATCGAGTGATCTTTTTAGCGACTGAGTTGAGACAGGCTGGCAACCGCCAAGCAAGAGTGGAGTACCACCCTCGGCGGGCAAAGACGGCAATCGCACGCGGCTAGCCAGGCCTCGCATTTTCCACCCACTCAAGGGAAATTCTCTGCTCCCCGCCGATCAGATGGCCGTGCCCGAAGGCGGCTGAAACAAGACTTTCGCGTGTTCACTGTAAAAACTGCTGGAGGTTTATCGCTCATTTCATTAAGGTCATCAGCTGGACATCCTTCATTTACCTTCACTTCGTCGGATCGCATACGGACCAACCGGACATGAAACGATTAGCCTTAAGTGGGATCTGCTGCCTGATTTCTTGTTTGGCTTGGGGTGCGGAGCAACCGCCTAATATCATCTACATCATGGCAGATGACCTGGGCTACGGTGACTTGTCATGCTTCGGCCAAACCAAATTCGAAACGCCAAATATCGATCGCATTGCGTCAGAAGGGGTCACGTTCACCGATTACTACGCAGGGTCAACCGTTTGCGCACCGACACGCTGTGTTTTGATGACGGGGATGCACACCGGCCATACGTTCGTGCGGGGCAACCGCGAAGTGCAACCGGAGGGACAAGCACCGATGCCAGCCGACATCGTGACCTTGCCACGTCTTTTAAAACAAGCTGGCTACACAACCGGGATGTTCGGCAAGTGGGGCCTGGGTGCCCCAGGCTCGGAAAGTGATCCGGTCAAACACTTTGACACTTTCTACGGCTACAACTGTCAACGGCAAGCGCACACCTTTTACCCCACTCATCTCTGGGACAACGATCGCAAGGTACCACTCGATGAAAAAACTTACTCAGCCGATCTCATTTCTGACCAGCTTTTGAAGTTTGTGAGAGACAACAAAGAGAAGCCTTTCTTTGCGTATGTACCCTTCACCATTCCGCATGCTGCCATGCATGTCCCAGAAGAGGATCATGCTCCCTGGGCAAAGAAATTCCCCCAATTCGATAATAAGATCGGTCGATACAGAGGCCCCGAAGTCAAAAATCCAGTGGCTGCCTTTGCCGGCATGATGACCCGCATGGATCGCCACGTCGGACAACTCTTGGCGTTGCTGGACGAACTCGGGATCGATGACAACACACTCGTTTCATTCACCAGCGATAACGGCCCCCACATGGAAGGTGGGCACGATCCAAAATTCTTCGATTCAAACGGTCCGCTTCGTGGACACAAGCGAGATCTTTACGAGGGCGGCATCCGTGTTCCCTTCGTCGCCCGCTGGCCAGGCAAAATCAAACCAGGCACAAAAGTTGATCTTCCCGTCGCCATGTGGGACGTCATGCCGACTTGCTTGGCGATTGCCGGTGTCAATGCACCCGCGGAAATTGATGGCATCAGCTACCTACCAGCACTTCTTGACCAACAAGAACAGCAAGCGAAGCATGAATATCTCTACTGGGCTTTCTATGAACGCGGCGGTAAGCAAGCAGTTCGCTGGGGCAACTGGAAAGGCGTACGCAACAATGTCGGCAAAAGCCCGAACTCAAGCGTTGAGCTTTACGATCTCTCTAGCGACATCGGAGAAACCAAGAATCTGGCAGCGCAACATCCGGACGTTGCAAAAAAAATCGAAGCCTTTATGCGAGACGCACACACACCATCGGCAAATTGGTCGTTCGGTGGTCGCAAAAAGAGCAATCCAAAAACGCGATAAAAGAAAACCACTCCAGAGTGATCGCGTTGCCCACAACACCGCGATGTTTATATGGGTAACCCCGCTTGCTGCACCCTAGTCAAGCAAGACCGCATCGCTCGTATTGACCCCCAGTGACTAATTCAACGCGAAACGGTGCGGCGGAGACTAGCCGGTCACTTCAGCTCGGAAAATTTGGCAAATACCCTGCGCCCACTCAGCTTCGATATGATGTAGGATCGGCTCGGATCCCACCCCCTATCCCACCAAATAATCGTCAAGCCTCAGCCTCGCCCACTCGAAGCTTTCCCATTCAGCTTGCGAATACCACCCAATCAAGAAATCGATGAAAAGAGCCACCCACCTACGCATCCCGGCCACGTTCTAATGAGACGATCCTGGGCGCTATTGATCCTTATCGCTTTCGGGCTTCCTCTGCACGGCGACCGGGCGACCGTGATTGCATCCGATCACGCTGCCCACGCCCTGATATCGCAACACTGCCTTGACTGCCATCAAGGGGAAGATGCGGAAAGCGGTATCGACCTCGAAAAATTGCTCCAGCGCACCGCATCCACTCTCGCAGCAGCTCAAATTCCCGAAGATGCTTCCGCAGCGTGGGCTGTCGTCGAAAAGGTCATCGAACAGGGGCGGATGCCTCCCAGTGGTGAGGGCGAGGTGGACCAAAGTACCCGCCAAAAGTTCTTTGCCTGGTTTCACGAACGCATCGTGCTAAAAAACGGTGAAACCCAGATTGGCCCCACACCGTTACGCCGTCTAACGCATTACGAATTCCTGAATTCACTCGAAGACTTACTCGGAGTCACCGTACGGCCGGAGTACAACTTCCTAAGCAGCGTCAATGTTGAAAGAGGTTTCGTTGAAAAACTGCTACCCGTGGAGGTGCCGGGAGAAAACGGCTTTGTGAACGATGCGCACACAATGTCCGAACAACCCTTACCGCTCCTTGAGTACATCAAGTGTGTTGACTTTGCATTGTCGAAGATAAACACCAGCGAATCTTCGCTGGAAAAACAGTTCGGTTTTCGCAAGCTCCCCAACGAACTCCCAGAGTCTCAAATCCGAATCATTGCCGAATCTTTCCTGCACCGCGCGTTGCGCGGAAAAAACACGGAAAAACACACCGAGCAAGCCGTTGCAGCCTTTCAATCTGCGTCGCGACAGGCCGGAAGCTTACCAGCATTCAAGTCGATGCTCCGCACGATCTTACTATCACCTGAATTCTTCTACCGCTTGGAAGACACCAGATCGCAAGTATCCCCCTACGAAGTGAGCGATGTCGAACTTGCCACGCGTTTGTCATTCTTTCTGCATGGGTCGACGCCCGACCAAGAATTATTGACGCTCGCGGCAAAGGGTACTTTGAAACAACTCGACGTTTTGGATCAACAAATCACGCGCCTGCTAAACCACCCCCGGCGAATCTCATTATCAGAGCGATTCGCCGCACAATGGCTGGGTTTCGAAGATCTGATTAGCGAATCGGACCTTGATGAGCGAGGCGTCCCAACCATCAACCGAGCGCAGTATGACGAACTGTTGTATTTTTTTGATGAGCTGTTTCGATCAGATTTAAGCCTGCTGGACATCGTTGCATCTGACTGGGCTTACGTCAGCAAGTACAATCAAAAGACTTACGGGAAAGACCAATTCAAACCCCGCCAAGCCTTCGATTCAAGCTATACCAATGTGCTAGCTTCACGACGCCGCACGGGCAGTCAACGAAAGGGCATTGAAAACATTTACGATCCGCCAACCCTCTACACCGTCACGGGTGAGCGTTACGGTGGCGTGATTACCTCCGCAGCGATCATGCGAACGACGTCGGCGCCCGAACGCACGAGCCCAGTTCGACGAGGTGTATGGTTGCTGGACAAAATAATTGGTGAAAAACTCGAAGCGCCGAAAAACGTACCACCAATTGAAGCCACGCTCGGATCACTGCCGACACCCAATCCTGGCAAACTTGACATCATCAAAGCTCACACCGACATGGAAAGCTGTCAACTCTGTCACAAAGACATCGATCCAATTGGTTTCGGACTTGAAAACTTCGATCCATCGGGACGCTGGCGAACAACGTATCGAGACAAAAGTGCAATCGTCAGTGAGGGGGTGCTGCCGGGCGGCACGACCTTTTCCTCACCAAAACAACTCAAACGACAATTGCTCGACACCTATCGCGAAAAGATCGTTCGCAACTTCATTCGACGCTTATTGGCGTATGCAATCGGACGGTCACTGTTTCCTCATGATCGCGTTACCGTTGACCAAATCTACCAACGAGTTATCGAAGGTGACTACCGTAGTGGTGTCGTAATTCGCGAGATCGTCCGTTCGCAACAATTTCTCTGCAGGCAGGACAACGGATAATGTCAAAGCAACCTTACCTGATTCCACGACGCCAGCTTCTGCGAGGGATTGGTGGTGCTGCGATCGGATTGCCCTTGTTGGAAACCATGTCGCCAGCCGTTGCCCCCGCCGCGATACGTGAAAATGGCGCCGCGACTCGCCTGTGCGTGTTGTACAAGGGCTGCGGTGTCTACCCCCATGCTTGGGACATCGCAGGTGGAACTGAAACGGAATTCGAATTATCAAGTCTGCTAAAGCCATTAACCAACGTCAAAGATGACATCCTTGTCTTGCGCAATCTCGACCATATTTTTGGCAAGAACAATGGTGGACATCTTGTCGCGCCATCACTGAGCATGACCGGAGCGTTGCCTGACAAGCACCACAAGAGCTACCACAGCATCGACCAGATCGTAGCGGACAAAATCGGGTTCCAAACGCCGGTTAAATCGCTTCAACTCACAGCCGATTCACTGTGGAAACAACATCCCTGGATCAATTACCTGTCACACGATGCGGAGGGAAATCCGATCCCACCCGACCGAGACCCCGGACTCGTTTTTGACAAGCTGTTCCGAGGCATGAACAATCGCCGGCACCGCGAAAAAACCAAGAGCGTCTTGGATGCTGTGAAGGAAAGCTCCGCCGGAGTCATGAAGAAGGCAAGCGGCTCGGACCGTGCAGTGCTCGCGCAGTACTTCGAAGCAATCCGTGACGTTGAAAAGCAACTCGATTCATTCGATGACGCAGCGGAACCAGCGAGAGACCAAAAACTCGCGTTGCTAGACGATTTTGCTATCGAAGCCAACCTGGGTGGCAAGGTCAAAGCAATGCTCGATCTGATCGCACTTAGCTTTTGGACCGACACCACCCGCGTTGCCACGATGATGATGGCCAACACAAACAGCCGCTGCACCTACAGCTTTCTGGGACTGAATGAGGAAATGCATTTCATGTCGCACTACGTGCGAAACCGTGGAATCCTGCCAAGTTTCAACACCGTCAACCAATGGCACACAGCACAATTTGCCTACCTGCTTGAAAAAATGAAAAGTTACCAGGAAGGGAACAGCAACATGCTGGATCAATCCATCGTCCTTTTCATGTCAGGCATCAAACATGGCGATTATCACACATTGACCGACATTCCCGTCATTCTTGCTGGCAAAGGTGCCGGACAAATCAAAACCGGACGGCACGTGCGTTACCCTGAGCCAACCCCATTTCCCAACCTTCTGCGCTCCATCGCAGACATGATGGGTGCCCCGCAAGACAAAATCGGCGAGAGCACTGGGCTGCTGAAAGGCATTTCCGAACCAGCCGGATACCCCATGTCCGTCATCGATGATGGCTCGTGGAAAATCACCAAGGATGATGGGCACAGTGTACTCGCCAAAGGCCTGTTACTGGTGAGCGACGATATCCAAGATACAAACACCTATTACCTGCAATTGTCAGATCAATCAAAATTAGAAATCCGCGTTCCATTCATGACGGTGCACAACCTCGTCTTCGATGCCAACGTCGGCCGAGTCGTATCGATCAAAGGCACCTGGGGCATGAAGGATGGCCGACAGGTCATTACCGGAATCGCCTATCAATAACAGCGATTCGATTGAACCACGGTTTTCAAAAAGACGACCATCGCCTGACGCCAGCATAGCAAGTGTCCGTCCACTCGCATTCCAATTCCCGGCAACGCGAAGTTGTCCGAATCGGTCAACTGCCCGAAAGATCAACGGGGTTACCGACGGACGCACAAAATCAACAGCAATACAAGAAACCCATGATGTCCCGATCCTTAAGATCCCAATCGCATTTTTCTTTGCAATGCTCGCCGCGAAATCCAAGAATCCCCCTGCGATTAGCCTGGATTTTACTCGCCCTCCTGAACTACACAGGTCTCGCGACTGCGCAGTACCCGCAATGGAAACACGCTGCCCCAATTTACATCCTTACGACACCCGCCGGCGCAGATTTACCTGCCGCCGCGACAGTCAAAGACTTCCCCTTACTAGTCCGCCTGCACAGCGATCATTTTCCTTTCTCGGAAGCCAATGACGATGGTAGCGACATCAGATTCTCAATGAAGGGTGAATCGCTCGATTTTGAGATCGATGAATGGGATCCAAACAATGGCACGGCGAGCATCTGGGTTCTGATACCAACCATCAGCGGCAACGAACGCAAACCGATCACAATTCATTGGGGCAAGACCGACGCCCAAGGCTTGTCAAACAGTGAATCTGTTTTCGATCCGGTCAATGAATACGCGGGCGTATGGCACCTTGGTGATGAGGTGCGTGATGTGTCGGGGAATCTGACCTCTGTGGACAGAGGAACAACGTCCGCAGCAGGAATGATCGGCCATGCACGACATTTCCCAGGAAAAAAAGGGATCTTTTGCGGGACCGAGATCACTTCACTGCCGTCCGGTGAAACGTCGCATACCACACAGACTTGGTTTCGGCCGGACTCTTCCAAGGGACGCATCATCGCTTGGGGCAATGAATCAGGACAAGGCAAAGTCACTATGCTCTACCAAAGCCCACCCGGCATCCGCATGGATTGCTATTTTTCCAACGGTGATGTCAGGGCTCAAATCCCAAATCGCTCGACCGATTGGACTCACGTGGTAAACACGTTCGAAAACGGGCAAGCCACGCTGTACATCAACGGTCAGAAACAGGCGACGGGAAACCCCAGACATTCACAACTAAAGATCGCCGAACAGGCGCGGATGTGGATCGGTGGCTGGTATGAAAACTATGACTTCGTTGGCGATATCGATGAGGTGAGAATCTCGAGAGTCGCCCGGTCGGCCGACTGGGTTCGAATGGAATACGAAAACCAAAAAACGTTGCAGACTCTGGTTGGCCCAGTCGTTCAATCCGGGGATCAGTTCCTCGTGTCACCGGCTGAATTGCAAATCAACGAAGGGGAAACCGCTGATCTTGCTGCGATCGCCGGCGGCGCACAAAAAATTTATTGGTCACTCATTCGTGGGGAACAAGAATCGGTGATAGCGGTCGACCGCTTCAAGATTTCCTTCAACGCTCCCCGCGTGCAAGGAAACCAAACTTTCAAAATTCGCTTGGATGCCGTTTACGAAGACGGCACGCGTTCCATTGAAGTTCCTGTCACGATCCAAGAGACACTTCCCGATCCACAATTCGTATTGGAAGGCCCAAGTGAATGGGACGGCCGTAAGACGATTGAATTTCGCCCACAAATCACCAACCCTGCCGAACTGGCGAACGCCAAGGTCGCCAAATTGAACTACCACTGGCAGGTTCTCGGCCCCGCAACCATCCAGGACATCCAGCCTAAAACCTTGATTCTGCATCGTGCTCAAAACAGCGGTCAAATGACGGTCAAACTCTCACTGACAAATGGTGGCACCACCAGCGAAGCAATGACAACCGTTACGGTGACCGAACCAAATACCGACCCGTGGGTTGACCGCACTGCCGCAAGCGACGAGATGCCAATCGAGGGCCAATTCTATGCTCGCGAAGAAAGTGGGCTTGGGATCATGCACTGCAACGGCAAGCTGAAGCAACAAACGGACGAAGTCTTTGTCCGCGTCCAAGCGAACGGCGCACCCTACGAAACGCAAACCCAAATTCCCGACAAAAATGGAAATTACCGGTTCACGATCAAGTTAAAACCAGCTTTGCTGACCTACCAGGTCGAACTTGGTACACGCACCAACGGCACCGAAAAAATCCTTCACGAAGCTGGCGACATTGTCTGCGGTGATGCTTATTTGATTAGCGGCCAATCGAACGCCTTGGCAACCGACACCCGTGAGGAGGCACCACGCGTCACCAACCCATGGGTCCGCAGTTATGGAAACCCACGATTCTTCAAACCCGGAGAACGCGAAAACCTCTGGTGCAAACCGGTCTGGAAAGCACAGTCAGAACACATGGCAGAACTAGGCTGGTGGGGAATGGAACTGGCGAATCGTCTGGTTGAATCCCAGCAAGTCCCGATCTTTATCGTCAATGCGGCAAGAGGGGGAACCCGAATTGATCAGCACCAAAGAAATGACTCGAATCCGGTTGATCTCGATACGATTTACGGTCGAATGCTGTGGCGGCTGCAACAAGCTCAATTGACCCACGGGATTCGAGCGATCATTTGGCATCAAGGTGAAAACGACCAGGGTGCCGCCGGCCCCGACGGGGGCTATGGATGGGAAACCTACGAACGGTATTTCGTTGAATTGACCGCGGACTGGAAACAAGATTTTCCCAACCTCCGAAAATACTACGCCTTCCAAATTTGGCCGACCGCCTGCGCGATGGGGCGAGACGGAAATGGCGATATGCTGCGGGAAGTGCAACGATCACTTCCACGCCGGTATTCCAACCTACGCATGCTTTCCACCCTCGGATTTCGTCCCGGCGGCGGCTGCCATTACCCGCTGGAAGGCTGGAGCGTATTCGCAAAACGACTGCTCCCCCTCATCGAACAAGATTTCTATGATCGTCCAACCAAAGGACCGATCACTTCACCAAATCTTGTTCAAGCCTACTATCCAACCGACGCTCGAAATTCGATCGTGCTCGAATTCGATCAGCCCGTGGTATGGCAAAAAGAATTGGCAAGCGAATTCTACTTGGACGAACAGGGCGGCTTGGTTGCTGACGGTGAAGCAAACGGAAATACCTTGATACTCACACTCAAGCGGCCAACTGCCGCCAAACAAATCACCTACCTCAAAGAGAAGTCTTGGAAACAAGACAATCTGCTGGTCGGGAAGAACCAAATGGCTGCGATGACGTTCTGCCAAGTCCCGCTTGGGCTTCACCCTAAGACCATACCCTGACCACCATCTGCTGAACAAAACCGGACAATCGCAAATCACTGAATCAGGCGCTGACTGATTTGCACCGCCCAAACGTTGACAGCGAGTTGACAAATCCGACATCGAGCCGCCGCTTTACGGAAATCACCGTACCCCTGAATCAATGAATCGAATGAGGGATAAACGACTAACGAACACAGAATTAGCGTTGCTGGATATGCACGAGAAAGGCAGCCACTGAACGCCCTCCAAATTCTCCAACGACTCTACAACCACGCCCAGACCTTCTCAGCACGGAACCGATCAGCGTTTGCCAAAAGCCCAGACGAAAATTCGATTTCCACCCATGATCGATTAACCAGCACAACGGTGCCCCGGTTGCAGTCGCCGGTCACCCGGACGGATATTTCAAAAAAGGCCGAACTTCATCCTTAACGCACCGTGGGTAGAAACCGTTAGCAATTTGCAATGCTCCCCGTTAGGTTTCGCAGAGTATTCCTGCTGATGGGGATCGAGAAAAAACTCACGACAATCAATCAGTTGACGAGCGACTGGACAAAATCGCACGCGTAAGCGAATTGACCTCAGAACGGGCGAACCTCATGATAAACGCGTTGCAAAGATCGACCGTGCCTGCCAAAACCGCGAATAAGTCGCTGGCAAAGCGGGAGCATAACATCGAGTCGGCGACCAAGAGAAGCCAATCCAGGTACGATGCGAGTCACCGAAAACAAAGCCCCAAACCAAGCAGACCCGTCACATGGACGCCAGAAAACAACCAGACATGATGCCCATCGGGGAAATCGAAAAAGAGGTCAAAACGGGTAACCTCTCCGAAGCGGATGCAGAAGTAAGTCTGGCCGATGTAAAGCGCGAACGACTTGAAGCAGAAGACTCCGAAGAGGAGAGCCTGGAGGAGGAGATCGACGACGATAATGATAATCTCGAAGACGAAGAACTGAATGACGATCTCGA
Source organism: Rubripirellula sp. (assembly GCA_049602075.1). GTDB lineage: Bacteria > Planctomycetota > Planctomycetia > Pirellulales > Pirellulaceae > Rubripirellula. The sequence continues at coordinate 324,714 of JBMYRF010000004.1, read as the reverse complement.
CGAAGAGAACTTCGATGACGATTTCGATGAGGAGAACTTCGACGACGATTTTGATGATGATTTTGAAGAAGATGCCGAGGACGACGAAGATGATTTGACAGATGATGATCAAGTCGAAATTTTTTAAGCGAACGCTCGGTCGCACATGTCATTTGGTCGCCGAATCAGCCGCAAATCGCTGCCGCCATGCTGGACGGTGAATCGGATACGTTGCAGAGCAACATCCATCCGATCGAACTGTCACCGCTACTCAGCAACGCCGATCCACACCGTCGCCATTCCCAGCAAAGAGACAGGCTTTGACCGCCAGAAAGTGAACACAACAAAATGATTCGCAGTATTTTTGCATTCGCATTACTTTGCTATCCAACCGTTGCCGCCGAACCTGTTTCGACAACTTCCGGCCTCGTTCAAGGCACGGAATCACGAGATGAATCGGTGGTGGTGTACAAGGGGATTCCCTACGCGGCACCGCCCATCGGCAATCAACGGTGGCGACCACCGCAACCGGCAGTGACTTGGGACGGGGTCCGGCCATGCAATATCTTTGGCCCCAAGTCACTTCAAAAAAAGAATCGGGAACAGGGTGGGCAGAGCGAGGACTGCTTGTATCTGAACGTCTGGACGCCTCGAGCACGAAACACAACCAAGCTTCCTGTCATGGTTTGGATTCACGGTGGTGGATTCACGCAAGGCTCCGGTCATCAGCCAGGCTATGACGGCACTCAGCTGGCTTGTCGGGATGTTGTCCTGGTGACGATCAACTACCGCCTCGGTGCGTTCGGGTTCATGACACATCCAGCCCTCTCAGCGGAATCACCCCAGAATGCATCGGGCAATTACGCGATTCTAGATCAGATCGCCGCATTGAAGTGGGTACGCGATAACATTTCCAATTTCGGTGGTGATCCCAAAAACGTCACGATCTTTGGCGAATCGGCAGGCGGCACAAGCGTTTACCTGCTAACCGCGACGCCACTTTCCAAGGGGTTGTTTCACCGAGCGATCCTGCAAAGCCCTTGGCTCGATCCCAACATTTTTCGCAATCTGAAAACAGCGAACGAAAATGGTCCCCCCGCTGAATCCGATGGTGAAGAAGAAGTCAAAAAACTGCTCGACGAAAACGAAAGTGAAATACTGGCAAGACTTCGCGCCTTGCCGGCAGAAGAAATCCTAGAGAAGGTCAAACCACGCTGGCCCGTCACGACCGACGGGTGGGTCTTTCCGAAACCACCTCATCAAATCTACGCGGAAGGCGATCAGCATCCCATCCCTGTGATCGTCGGAACCAATCGCGACGAGGGAACAATGTTCACCACTCGCAAACCATTCGGTGGAACCCTGGCAAACTATCGCGTCGCAATGGCTGAACGCTACGGCGAAAGCGGAAAAACCGTCGCCGATTTCTATGCACCCGAATCTGACGACAAACTTTGGCAGGCTGGTGTCCAACACGTGACCGATACCTGGTTTGTTCGGCCATCACGCGAATTCGCGACCGCGATGGACCGACAAGGCAGTTCCGTTTGGATGTATCACTTCACAAAACCTGTCTGGGGCTGGATGGGGGCAGCTCACGCCGCAGAAATTGGATTTGTCTTTGGCAACCTTGAAGAACCGAAGTCGGATGACGCCGAATTGTCAGCAGCTTTCATGGAATACTGGGTGCAATTTGCCAAAACAGGAAATCCAAACCTGAATGACAAACCGACTTGGCCAGCCTATCGAATAGCAGAACCCTGTCACCTCGTGATGGACAAGTCGATACAGGTTGATACGGGATTACGAAAGGATGCCTGTGATATGCTGGACAAGGTGCTGACGCAACGGCGACAGCAAGGCGCGTCCAACCGCTGAATACTTGGGACAGCGGACGACACCGCGAGCTGATTCAGACATTAACTCGCAACCTCTATTCACCTGCGCCCCCATTTCCACGCAATCCAACCTCCACGCAAAATCGCGCCGCTTCGACGGTGCAAGTCGTTAGCGAAACGGAAACTCCGATGTACCGATTGATCATGATTTGCGTTAGCCTGCTGCTTCTGACATCGGGCACGAATTTACCCCAAGCCATCGCTCAAGATCGCCCACTGAATGTGCTGCTGATTATGGCAGACGACATCGGCTATGAGTGTTTTAGCAGCTACGGGAGTAAAGAATACAACACGCCGCACATCGATGCGTTAGCCAAACAAGGTGTCCGGTTTACCAACGCCCATTCGACACCACTCTGCACGCCAACCCGCGTGAATCTGATGTCCGGTAAGAGCAATGTGTTCAATTACCAAGACTTTGGAATCTACCCACGCGGAGAGCCGACTTTCGCGAATCACTTCAAAGAGCATGGCTACCGAACGGCGGTCGCGGGCAAGTGGCAACTTCAAAACGAACAACCAGGTCAAGGCATCTCGCCCCACGAAGCAGGCTTCGACACCTACTGCTTGTGGAACATTCCCGGCGGTGCGCGAGAGCGGTATTGGCAGCCCTCATTCGTGAAGGATGGGAAACTGCTCGAATTACCACCCGGCACTTTCGGTCCCGACGTGATGACTGATTTCCTGATCGACTTCATCACAGACAAACAAGAAAAGCCCTTCGTCGCCTACTTCCCGATGATCCTGGTGCACAACCCTTTCGTTCCCACACCTGATACAGAAGGTGGCAAGCGAGTCGATCAAGCGAAACGATCGCCGAAAGTGCTGAAACAGAATTATGTCGACATGGTTGCCTACATGGACAAATGTGTTGGCCGCTTGATTGATGCACTCCAAACCAGCGGCCAGAGGCACAACACACTCGTCATCTTTACTGGTGACAATGGCACCAATGCTGAATTGTCATCTGAACTGTTGGGAAAAACAGTCAAGGGAGGCAAAGGCTACACACATGACTATGGCACACACGTTCCGTTAGTCGTCAACCTGCCAGGCCGCGTGCCGCCAGGTCAAATCAATGAAGACCTGATCGCTATCTCTGATTTCTTCCCCACGCTTGTTGACGCAGCAAACCTGCCGGCAAAAGCAGTTAAGAACGGTGACGGATGGAGTTTTTGGCCCCAGTGCCTTGGAAACTCAGGCCGCAAACGCGATTGGATTTACGGATACTACTTTCCCCGACCCTACGCGAAAACACTCGACAACAAGTACAACCACTATGAGGTGCGGTACGCTCGCGACAAGCGTTTCAAGCTCTACGGTAATGGCGATTTTTATGACACGACCAAAGATGTAATGGAAAAGACCCCTTTGCCAGACAACAACCTCGACGCATACCAGAAAGCAGCCCGAGCCAAACTGCAGGATGCGCTCGCCACGTTCCCGCAACAAGGCCAGGCGATTCGGCGCGACGAAGTCAGCGGTAACCGAAAGCCGGGATCGGAAAAGCGTTCGAACCATTGAATCAATTTTCCAACACCGAGCAATGATTCCAATACAGCACCAAAAAACGTCCATCACCGGCGCGAATCGCAATCGCCAAATTCACACCTGTTTTTGACCAACTTGCTTTACGCCACGCGCCCCTGAATGCCCCCAGGCAACACCGAACACAACACGTCAAATCGAACAGCCAGCCGACGCGAACCACCGTTCCAACTATGACAAAATCAATTACAGCACCCCAGCTAAGATGGGAATCACTGACTCTGCTATTCCTGCTCGTTTCCTCATTGAGCCTGCAGGCAGCCGAACGGCCAAACATCCTGTGGATCACCAGTGAAGATAACGGAGTTTCCTGGGTTGGATGCTATGGAAGCAAAAATGCCAAGACGCCGAACATTGATCGTTTAGCTAAAGAAGGCTTTCGGTACACCCATTGTTTCGACAACGCCGCAGTTTGCGCGCCTACGCGAAGCACTTGGATCACAGGCCACTATGCGATCTCATTGGGAACACAGCCAATGAGAAGTCGCTATGCGATTCCGCATGACAAAGTCCCCTACTATCCCGATTTACTTAAGGCGGCGGGCTACCACGTTACCAATGGTGGAAAAACGGATTACAACATCGGCAGTCGCCCTGATAAAGACTGCTGGCTCGTCGACGGAAAACGCCCATCACGCCAAGCGGGCCAGAATTTTTTCACGATCAACAATATCGGCGACAGCCATGAGAGCAGAGCGTTTCCGAAAAAACGCAGCGGGCAAGTAAAAACAGATCCTGCCAAAATGGTTCTGCATGCGTACCATCCGGATCTACCCGACATGCGAATGACGTACGCAACCTACGTCGATGCAGTCCAACAGATGGACGCCAAGGTTGGGCGCATCCTCGCAGACCTCGAAGCGAGTGGAAACGCCGATGACACCATCGTCGTCTACTGCTCCGACCACGGCGGTGTACTCCCAAGGAGCAAACGCTTTCTCTATTCCAGCGGGATCCACTGCCCGCTGATTGTTCGCATTCCTGAAAAATGGAAACGCTGGTGGCCCGCCGAAAGGCCTGGCATGACCGTTGACCGGATCGTCAGCTTTGTAGATATGCCGAAAACATTCGTCAGTCTGGCGGGAGGAAAAGTGCCCAGCAGCTATCAGGGTCACATCTTTCTTGGTGATGAGACTGAACCAGCCCCTGAATACCACCTTAGCTTCCGCGAACGGGCCGATGAGTGCAGCGATAACGTTCGCGGCCTACGAGATCAAAGGTACGCCTACATCAAGAATTACATGCCTTGGGCTCCCAACGGACAACGCCTTCGATACATGTGGACCATGGCTGGCACGCGCGCGTGGGAACAACACTACCTCGAGGGCAAATGCGATGAGATCACCGGTCGCTTCTTCAAACCGCGACCTTCCGAGGAGTTTTACGACACACAACTTGACTTCGATAACATCAACAATCTGATTGATTCGCCGCAACACCAAACCAAGATCGCAGAGCTGAAAACTGAGCTTCGCAAAAAGCAACTTGAACTATTCGATTCAGGCTTGCTGCCGGAGCGAATGCGACAACGACGCGCCGAAGCAAACGGACTGACAATCTACGAAATGGTTCGGGACCCAAACCTTTATCCGCTAGAAAAGTATCTTGACCTTGCCGATCTTGCGCTTGACCGCGACCCCAAACACATCGATCAGTTTTCCGAGGCGATAAATGATCCTGACGAAGGTGTTCGCTATTGGGCGATTTGTGGCCTGTTCTTACTAGACGACCTGACAAAGCCTGCCCCACAAGTGATGCAAGACGCCATCCAGGATGACTGCACCGAGGTTCAGATGATGGCAGCTTGGTCCATGCATCGTCATGGTGAAGTCGAAAAAGCTAACGCAATCTTCGAACAAGTAAAACGCAACCCGCAGCACGACAAACCTTTTCTTGAATCAATCCACCGCTGGAAGGATGCAAAACATCCAAGCAACGCAAAGACATCGGACAACAATTAGCACGTCCTTGAAAACCCTGTTGGCCGCTATCGCCACCATTTAGGCGACTGAATGCCGGAAACAAATCAGACCGATCGTTGCTCCGAATCCCTCGGCAAGTTGCTTGGCGACACAGCAAACCCATCCATCTAATTTCAAAATCCGAACAACGATCCCGTGGTAGCAGATTCCAGCAGCCATGGTGGTTCAGCAAAGCCAATCACACTTGAGGGACATAAAAATGCCAAAATGGCTTTCAGCACTCGCATTTGTTTTGACGTGCTCAACGGTCGGTGCGCAAGACAACTTGCGTTCGCTGTACAAACCGCAGTCCGTTGACGGCATGCCCTGTCGCGTTATGGCTCCCCTTCAGTTCGATAAAACGCAAAAATACCCGGTGATCGTTTCATTACATGGCGGTGGTGGAAAAGGAACTGACAACAACAAACAGCTGAAGGGCTGGAATCGTCAATTGGCCGACAAAAGCCGTCGAAAAAAATTCCCCTGCTATGTCGTTGCTCCACAAGCCAACGAATTGTGGAATGTCGAACACCTCAACAAAATCAAATCTCTCATTCAAACGCTTCCTGGCATCGACATGGATCGCATCTATCTGATGGGTCATTCAATGGGCGGCCACGGGACCTACATCTTTCTTCAGCTCGACTCGAAGTACTTCGCCGCGGCTGCTCCATCGGCCGGAAGTGGCCTCAAGCGAACGGAAAAATTCATTGATCCTGGCAAAATCAAGAACATCCCGATCTGGGCGTTTCATGGTGACAACGACCGAGTGTGTCCTATCGAAAAGGATCTCGCGGTCTTTCGCGAGATGGAAAAGCTAGATGGCAACATGAAATTGACGACATGGGTTGGAGATAGCCACGCGGTATCAGAAAAATTTATCGCCGGGGCAAAAAACGGCACCACCCAATGCAGCAGCCAGCGTTGTGACAAGGAACCTGATTTCATGACTTGGCTATTTGCCCAATCGCGATAAGCACCCATCTCTTTCGGGCAAGCGTTTTCAAAACCACGCTTCCCCGGCAAACAGAGCACGAACACCAATCGCCCGAAACGCCCGCCACAACTTTAAGCCAACTCAACTCACAATCTTCAAAACCAGCATGTTCACGCGTTTTATTGTCTACGTTGCTACCTGCATGATCTCGGCGTTGCTGGTCAGCCCAACTCCGCTGATCAAACCGGCGTCCGCTCAGAATCGCCAACCTGAACCGTCTACCGATTTGCAGGAAATCTCGGAAGAACAAGCTGACTTGCGGCAAGAACTGCAGATCCTCGAACAAGAGTTGATGCAGATCCGAAACCGGATTGCCGAATTGGACCAACTAGCAGCGGTCCAGCGAGAAATGGACCGATTGCGCCAAAGCATCGCAAAAGCCAAAACAGCGGGCGACGATTCGCGAGTAACGAAGCTGGAATCCCGGCTTGAACCGCTGGAGCGACACCTGAATGAATTAAGAGAGAAGCTTGAAACCGGTGGAGAAACGGGTGAGAAGATCGGTGAACTGAAAGGACTGATCCGTCAAGTTGATCAAACCCAAGCAATCAGCGATGCACCGCGTTGGATCCGCGCGTTGAAAACCACGATTGAGAACCTCGAACAACTGCGGGCAATTCAATCCGAGCTAAACAGGGCCGATTCAGACACGAACGAAGCAGAACGCGAATCCCTCGAAGAGCAAATCGACCAACTCGGCGAGAAAATTGATGAAGATGGTGAATTGCGGGAAATGATTTCTCAATTCATTGAATCAAGGGACGAGACCGATGAACCAGAATCGCAAGAGATGGAAGCGGAGATCACTGAGTTCATCATTGAACTAGAAAGCCGACGTCGCGTTTTGGCGGAATCCAGTAACGCAACCTCGAATCAAAACAACTCCTCCCAAATTGCTTCAGGCGAGTATTTCATCACACAGTCATGGTCGCAGGAGAATCGCTACCGACGGCCGTACTACGTCCGAGTACCGACGCAAACGCACCCGCGACAAAAATTTCCCGTATTCATTTTCCTCCACGGCAACGGTGGAAATGCCAGAAACGCGATGCAGAATTTTGTGCGCAATCGCCGAAAAATAACCGCCAGCTACATCATTGTGTTTGCTCAGGGCTACCGCGAAAGCTGGAACATTGTCTCCGAACGCTCCAAGGCTGATGATGTCGGATTCATCGAATCCATCGTGCAGAAAATGGCACAGCACAAAAATGTCGACGCAAACAACTTCAGCATCATGGGAGCATCAAACGGCTCGGCGCTGATCAACCAAATCGCAATCGAAAGCAACTTACCAAACATTCGCAATTACATCAGCGGAGTCAGCCCACTAAACGTCTGGCAATTTGACGGCACTAATTTCAAAGCGAAGGGGCGCGACAATCAATACAAGAAAACGGCGACACCGATGACGGGCAAACGCTTGATGAACATCTCTGGAACGAACGACAACCTCGTACCCTATCAAGGCGGCCCCTCACCAGTGATCCCGGCAAAAAACGGCAAGCTCGCTTTCATTGCCGCGGAAGAATCAACGTTCATTTGGGCACGACAGATGGGATACCAAGGCGAGCAGCACACCAAGCCGAACCGCACCGTCAAAAACATTGACGTCTTCGACTATCTAGATGGTGATGTCATTCACTGCAAAGTGAACAGAGAAGGCCACAATGCCACGCATGAGGTCAGTGAAGACATGCTGCTTGAATTCCTGCTAGGTGGCAAAAAAACAAACCCGCGATAACACACGAGCATGACACGGGACAATGAACGAATTAGTGGCGGTGGCGAATGAACCCAACGTTTTCTGTATTCCCTCACTGAGTTCCCCGCATCTTCTGCAAAAAATTTTGCGACTCATTTTTTGGCGAAGTTCGCCTCCACAATTTCCTGAATTAGACCTTCGCTTGGAAAATCCATCACGATGGTGCCAAGCCGCACCGGCTTAGTCAGATTTGGCTGCTGCAAGAACTCAACGACGATTAGATTCGTTTGCGATGCATACCTTTGTGGTGTGATCAATTGACCAGGCAACGTCCCGCTGCAAAAGTTGATAAACCAATCACGATCGCCAATAGCGGACGCTCGCTCAAGATGGGAGCGGATCAGTCTTTTCTTAACGCTGATCGGTGCTGTGTAATTGTCTTGCCGCTGCAGCGTCTCCCACTTCAGCCCACCAAGATCCCCAACGCGATCAACCAAGACGATGCGGCCTCGCACGGTCTCTAAGGCCGGCACTTGGTGACCGCCGTGCCACAGCTTGCCATCTTCTTTTGTCAATTCTGCAAACGTATTAGCAAATGACCGCGTATTGTCGCGAGCAGCCGCCTCTTCTTTCACGGACATCACAATGCATTCCGAGGGATGCTGATTCAAAAACTCCTGACACACGTCACGCACGGACTCAAACGTCATTCGCTGATTGATAATGCCATGATGTATCAAAAATTGGTCACCGATGTGTCGACACCGAATATCGATAAACCGAACACCTGCGTTCAGTTGGTCTGCCAACGACCAAGATTGGCACTTTGCAAAACCAAACGAAAACCCGTTGTAAAGTGCGCAGGTGTTGTGTGTTCCTGGCAAAGAAAGCCGGGACAGCAATACACCGTCCGGCAATCGCGACATCCAACTCGAACATTTATCAACCGCACTTTTCTGGGGGGACGATGAGTAACTCGTTCCAACAGATTGGCCGTTTGCCGCAATGAATTCCACAGCAAACGAAAGAAAAGCCAATAAAACGAGAAACAAGCGAAATATCATGCGTCAATTAACGGAGTCAAAATTACTTTGGATACCCATCTCGGACAAACTCACAAGAAAGAGAGTGCCCGCACCAAACCCCATCATAACTCAGCTCGATCGATCACACCGATCTCAACGCGAAATCGGACTTGCTCGCCCGAAGTGCTTGGTAAAAACCGAGTCAATCGCCGACATTCGAGGACGATGGAAGCATGCCGACGCCGACACCGAAATGGTGGTCGCCCCAATGCATGATGAACGAGTACCGAGTCCGACCAAAACGACATTTCATTCACCCACAGAAAAACGGGAATCATTGGTATGCCGGTGACTGCACGTATTGCTGGTGACTCCGCGTAGTGCTGGTGACTCCGCGTAGTGCTGGTGACTCCGCGTAGTGTCGCGAACGTCTTTTAACACTGAATCCCGCGGGGATCCCAATCGCTGGATCCAGAAAAAGAATCCCAATAAAGACGCGGAGGGTACAGCCTACCTGAATGCCACCTCATCAAAATGCGGGCAGATCAGGCAACTGCCGGCAGCGGTGCATCCTAACCATGTCTGCCGCAACCGCGCAGGCACACGCATGCTCGAGCCACGGCCACGTTTCTTCAAAATCAAAAATGCCAGTCAACGCACACAGCACTCTGCCAAACCGTAGAATGAGAGGGTATTTGATACCGTTGAGCAATGGCATCATAAAACTCCTTTGCTCCTAGGTCGGTCATCGAAGTCCACGCAAAACAGTCCCACCGGTTGTCTGTTTTTCTCCTCCCTTTTTTTACCCCACCAAAATGAAACCATTGCTGTACCTGGCCGCATGCTTACTGACCACGAGTGTCCAAGCTGCAGATCGACCCAACATCGTTTGGATCATCCCAGACGACATGTCGGCCAACTTTTCCTGCTATGGTGAAACAGCGATCGAAACTCCGAACGTCGATCGCTTGGCGGCTCGCGGCGTAAAATTCACCAATGCATTTGTAACAGCACCAGTTTGCTCCACCTGCCGTTCAGCTCTGATCACTGGGATGTACCAGACCAGCATCGGTGCCCATCACCATCGCAGCGGCCGCGGCGAAAAAAAGATCAATCTTCCCGCCAGCGTTCGACTCGTTCCCAAACTTCTTCAGCAAGCCGGGTACTACACATCCATTACTGGTTGGCCGGTGCGGGAAGGGCGCCTCGGCAAGACAGACTATAACTTCGAGTGGGACAAATCTGCGTACGACGGCAACGATTGGTCGCAACGCAAAGAAGATCAACCGTTTTTCGCGCAGATTCAAACCCCCGGCGGCAAACTACGAGGAAAGAATGAACAAGGCTGGCAAAAATCCGCCAACTCTGCAAAACAAAAGTTTGGCCGTGCCACTCCAATCAGCGATGTAACTTTACCACCTTATTATCCGAAACATCCTGACATCCTTCGTGACTGGGCAGCCTATCTCGATTCAGTCCGCATGACAGATGCAATGGTTGGGGAGGTCGTCGCGAGATTGGAAGCGGAAGGAGTCCTGGACAATACCATCGTATTGTTCATGACCGACCATGGAATCAGTCATGCCCGCGGCAAACAATTCATGTACGACGAAGGTTTGCATGTGCCGCTCGTGATCAGCGGGCCTGGAATCAAACCGGGAACGATCCGAGACGATGTCGTCGAACACATTGACCTGGCTGCCCTTTCCCTCGCTGCTGCCGGGATCAAAATCCCCAACTCGATGCAGGCCCAAGACATACTCTCGCCCGAATACAAACCACGACAGGCAGTGTTTGCAGCCCGCGATCGCTGTGATGAAACCGTCGATCGTATGCGATCCGTCCGGACCAAAAAATTCAAATACATCCGCAACTTTTTACCAAACCGACCCTACCTGCAACCCTGCCGTTACAAAGACGCCAAAAGCATCCTAATTGCTCTCCGAGAATGGAATGACCAAGGCAAATTAAATGCCACCCAAAAGTTGATTTTCCGTGACACCCGACCGACCGAAGAGCTATACGATCTTGAAAACGATCCGCATGAAATCAACAACCTTGCCAACGTTTCGAAATATGCAAATGAGCTACAAACGATGCGTCAGCGGTTGAATGCCTGGATGGAGGAAACCGATGACAAAGGGCGTGAGCCTGAGTCAGCTGAGATGTATGAAAGTGACATGGCTGTTTACCGCACGTCACTCAAACGCAAAGGCGAAATCGAGCAACTGAACGTTCTGGAAACCAATGTCGACCTGATGAAGAAGTGGGCTGCCGAAGGGAGGTAGTGAATACCGATACCCTGCAAGAGAATCTCGTGTTCACCGTTGCCCGTTCCCTCTGTTGCCTGTTGCCCGGAAATCCCAACGTTTGTTCGCCCATGCCGCGCTTCTCGCTTGACATCATCCATTTGCGAACGCCGGACTCATCGTGATCGCACACCCAAGCAGCCAACAAGGGACACTTCGCCCAACTGCCGCGAGGAAGATTACAATGTGATGGGCGACTAAAAAAAACAATCGCCAGACAAGTACCAGCGCCCCGGTGACATGACTGTCAACAACCGAAATTTGGACATGTGTTCCGTAGCCAAGGCATATCGTCATCCCAATCAAAACGAGGAATCCCCGAGCATGCCAAAACTGGCAAGCCAAATGAGGACATTGCTGGCACGATACTCGGCGATCTGCCTGAGCACCCTGCTAGCCATGACTAGTGTTGCAGAAGATCCGCCCGACTATGCATCGGAAATCCAGCCAATACTGGCGGCGAACTGCATCGTCTGTCACGGACCGGATGAGGCTGAAGCAGGCCTCCGACTCGACCAATACGAAACTGCCAGCGCAGAACTAGAGTCAGGCAAACGTGCCATCTTCGCAGGAAATCCGCAGAAGAGCGAACTACTGCACCGAGTTCGAAGCAATGACGATTCCGCACGCATGCCTCCCGATGGCCCCCGCTTATCAAAGCATGAGATTGATCTTCTAACACGCTGGATCCAACAGGGTGCTGAATTCCAAACCCACTGGGCTTATCGACCGATTCGACAACCGGTCCCACCAAACGTCAATCAAAAAGCATGGCCCCACAATCCAATTGATTATTTTGTGCTTGCCAAGCTAGAGTCGGCGGGTGTAATGCCATCACCGCCCGCCAATCCGGCCACGTTAGTGAAACGTCTTTACTATGACCTGATTGGGCTCCCACCCGACCCAACAGTTGCAAGCAAGTTCCTGGCAAACCCTTCAGAAGTTACCTACCGCGAGCTCGTTGACCACCTGCTGCAATCAGAACACTTTGGTGAGCGCTGGGGACGGCACTGGCTAGACAAAGCCCGCTACGCTGATTCCGATGGCTATGAAAAAGACCGCCCGCGTCCAAATGCATGGCTGTATCGTGACTGGGTAATCAATGCGATCAACCAAGACCTGCCCTTTGATCAATTCACCATTGAACAATTAGCTGGTGACTTGCTGCCAAAACCAACTCAACAGCAAAAATTGGCAACAGCTTTTCATCGGCAAACATTAACCAACACAGAAGGCGGTACCGACCAAGAGCAATTCCGCGTTGAAGCTACTTTCGACCGCACCGAAACCACCAGTGCGATCTGGCTGGGTCTGACCATGACCTGCGCGCGATGCCATACCCATAAATACGATCAAATCACGCAACGCGAATACTATCAGTTATTCGCATTTTTTGATGACATCAACGAAACCAACGTCAACCTTCCCATCAGCGAAGCCTCGACCAAAGCTTACGAGCTTCAGAAAGTCGAACATCAGGCAAAAATCGATCGTCTGGAAAGCCGTCTGGCGAGCCTCCAACAAGAAATCCAACCTGAGGTGAACGCATGGGCCGAAAAGATCGAAGTGAAACTACGCGATGAATCCAAAGCAACGATTCAATTTGAAGTTGCGAAGCCCATCTCAATTCAAGCCAGCAGCGGAGCGACCTTTGAACCGCAGTCAGACGGATCACAACTGGTGGTCGGACCAGTGTTGGATCGAGACGAATATACCGTCGTGATTAAAGCACCAGAGCAACCGCTTACAGGTATTAAAATTGAGTTGCTCGCCGATCCCTCACTTCCTGCAAACGGCCCCGGCCGGGCAAAGAATGGAAATTTCGTCCTCACCCAAGTGCGCGGCTACGTCGGATCCGATCAAAATTTCAAAACTGATTTCAAACCGCTGACATGGGCGACTGCGGAAGCCGATCACACCCAAAATGGTTTTTCACCCGATGGGGCATTGTCCGACAAAGATAAATCAGGGTGGGCAATCGCACCCGCGATGGGGAAATCTCACCATTGGTTAGGAATTATCGCGGAAACACTTTCGGATCAGAAGGGACCCTACATCCAAGTCGTTCTTGACCAACAATACGGCGGTCAACACAACATTGGCCGCTTCCGCATCTTGACCATGACGGGTTCCGATACGCGTCGCCGCTTGCCGACCGCAATTGCAGAGATTTTTTCACTCCCATCGCAAAGCCGCTCGTCTGAGCAACAGACCGCGATTGCCAAGTACTACGTATCCCAACACCCAGAAACAAAAAAACTGCAATCGCAGCTTGCCAAACTAAAAGCGAATTCCCCCAAACAACCAACCCTCGCGGTCCGGGTCGTATCACCGGCAAATCGCACAACAAGGGTCCTGCATCGCGGTGACTTCCTGCAACCTGCTGACACAGTCGAAACAGGAATCCTCGGTACGATCAAAACTTCCCACCCCCTTCCAGCACGCTCCGACGATCAACCCCAAACCCGTTTGGACTTGGCCCGCTGGTTGGTAGACGAGGCCAATCCACTTACCCCACGCGTTGCGGTGAATCAGATTTGGGCCCATCTTTTTGGTCGTGGGATCGTGTCCACCATCAACGACTTGGGGGTCCGAGGCGATCTCCCCAGTCATCCGTTTTTGCTGGATTGGATGGCTTGGAATTTCCCCCGTGAACTGAACTGGAGTCGCAAGGCGTTGATCCGAACGATCGTTTTGAGCGCCACCTATCAACAAGCATCCGAGCACCGTCAGGAATTGCTGGACATTGATCCGAACAATCAGTTGCTCGCAAGACAGAATCGATTTCGCGTTTCAGCCGAGGTGGTTCGCGATCTACATCTGGCAGCCAGCGGTCTGCTGAGTTCCAAAGTGAAAGGACCGAGCGTCTTTCCTCCGTTGCCACCCGGTGTTGCCGAATTGAGTTACGCCAACAATTTCAAATGGCAAACGAGTCCTGGCGAAGATGCGTATCGGCGAGGCATGTACACGTTTTTCAAGCGTACATCACCGCATCCAACACTCATCAGTTTTGATTGCCCTGATTCCAACACCACCCGACTGCAGCGGTCCAACAGCAACACACCGCTGCAGGCGCTTGCAACGCTCAACAACGCTGTCTTCGCCGAAGCCGCGCAAGCACTTAGCCATCGCGTGCTCACCGAGGGCGGTGACAACGACGTGCAAAAGCTTCAAGCCGCTTTAAAAATCGTCTTGGCCCGACAAGCGACCGAGTCAGAAACACAACGTTTTCTGCAATTACTTACCCAAGCACGCGAATATTACACAGATCATCTTGAGGACGCGAAGAACGCTACCAAGCTGCATCGTGCCAAATCCGTCACCCATTCCGAAAACGCAGCATGGGTGGCCACGTTACGTATGATTTTAAACCTGGACGAATTCATCGTTCGCGATTGAATCGAGCAAGTTTTGATCCCCCTTCCAGCGCGAGCCTGCGTGGCAATGGAAACCGACAAAACCATGATGCCGACAACGCCCCTGGAATCACTCACCGGACTAGCAGACCATAAAGTTCCATCATGATTGTTGGCTGACCCAAAACGCACCCCCAGAAATTTCATCCGCAAAATCGGCTCCCTTTTCCCAACCGATCTCCCAGGGCTGGAAAAGAATCAGCATTTGCCGTCCATCCCCGCAACCTGAGCCCGCAATCCGAAGAACGCCGATTGATTGCCGCAGGCAACAACAAAGACCGTTATCATGCCCCGCAATTCCCTTCATTTAATGAATCAACGCATCAATCAACAGGCACTTCACCAGCGTCGTGAGTTTCTCAATACCACGGCCAGCGGACTTGGCATGGCGGGCCTTGGTTCACTGCTTACCGGTGACGGCTTGATGCAGCGTTCGGCTGCCGCGGATGACTTGGCAAATCCACTTGCCCCCAAACCGTCTCATTTTGAGGCCAAGGCGAAAGCGTGTATTTTCATCTTCATGGCCGGTGCTCCTTCGCATCTTGATTTGTTCGATGACAAGCCGGTTCTCAAGGAACGGCACGGCGAACCGCTTTCTAATTCGATGCTCGAACAAGTTCGCTTCGCCTTCATTAAGAAAGAGAACGCACTTCTCCAAGGATCACCTTACCAGTTTAAGAAGCATGGCGAATCAGGGATGGAACTCAGTGAACTGTTGCCGAATCTAGGTAGCGTCGCAGATGACTTGCTGCTGGTACGCTCACTGCACACCGATCAGTTCAATCATCATCCGGGACAACTGATGATGCAGTGTGGCCGCGGAACCTTTGGACTTCCCACCATGGGATCTTGGCTGACCTACGGACTCGGTAGCGAAACACAAAACTTGCCCGGCTACGTTGTACTCAACAGCGGCCGCGGATCTTCGGGTGGCGCAACGCTTTGGCAATCTGGTTTTCTGCCATCGACGCATGCGGGCGTGTTATTCCGCAACCAGGGCGAACCGGTTCTCAACTTGACCAATCCAACGGGAATCCCAATGGAATTGCAGCGACAAGGATTGGATGCCTTGCGTGACGTGAATCAAGCTCGTTATGCCGAGATCAAGGACCCTGAAATCGCCGCCCGCATCGCAAGCTATGAATTGGCTTATCGTATGCAAACGGCTGCACCGGAATTAATCGACTTGACCAACGAATCGCAAACAACCCTCGATGCTTATGGCGTTGAACGGGAAGAACCCAAGGATCTTGGGGGCCGCGGCAAACAGGGCAATACCTATCGCAGCTTCGCAAAGAATTGCCTTTTGGCGAGACGGATGGTTGAACGAGGCGTGCGGTTCATCAACATTATTTACGCTTCTTGGGATCATCACAGCAATATCCCGACCGAACTACCTTACAACGCCGGTTGTGTCGACCAACCAATCGCGGCTTTGATCCAAGACCTCAAGCAGCGAGGACTCCTTGATTCGACGATGGTCGTCTGGGGCAGCGAGTTCGGCCGCACTCCGCTTGGTGAAAATCGCAACGGAAAACGACAGGTTGGAACTGGACGCGATCATCACCCCTACTCGTTTAGCATGCTGATGTCAGGAGGGGGTTTGAGAGGTGGCTTAACCTACGGCGCGACCGATGAAATTGGTTGGCATGCTACCGAGGACCGCGTGCACGTGAACGATCTACATGCCACCATGCTGCACCAATTCGGACTCGACCATTTGAAGCTGACTCATCGCTTTCAAGGACGTGATTACCGGCTGACCGATGTTGGTGGAAAGATCATTCCTGCATGGATCAGTTGACACAATTCCGATCAACGTTCGTGATGGCCAGCCTATCAAATTCCAGAGCTCGTGAAGACGGCTCAAGCGATAAGATCGCGAATCACTCGCGATGATTCGACGCCTGTCAAGCGAAAGTCGAGCCCTTGCGATCGATAGGTGAACCGCTCGTGCTCGATCCCTAACAAGTGCAGCACAGTGGCGTGCAAGTCGCGCACATGAACAGGGTCAACGACGGCGTTGTAACTGTATTCGTCAGTGGCTCCGTAAGACATCCCTGGCCGAATTCCGCCTCCCGCCATCCAAATCGTAAAACAGCGAGGATGATGATCGCGGCCGCCCTCTGGACTATCCCATTTCCCCTGCCCGGCGACACTGCGTCCAAACTCACCGCCCCAGATCACAAGCGTATCGTCAAGCATCCCGCGCTGCTTGAGATCTTTGATCAATCCAGCACTCGCCTGGTCCGTATCGCGGCAACGAGCCGTGCACCAACTTCGCAGTCGACTGTGGTGATCCCAATCAGGATGAAACAACTGGACGAATCTGACACCACGCTCCGCAAGCCGTCGCGCCAGGATGCAATTGGCGGCGTAACTGCCGGGCCGGCGGGAATCAGGGCCATAAAGTTGAAATGTCGATTCCGGCTCGTCGCTCACATCGGTTAGATCGGGAACACTCGCTTGCATCCGATAGGCCATCTCGTATTGCTGAATACGAGTTTCGATCTCAGGATCCCCCGTCTCTTGGTACCGTATTTGATTAAGTTCATTTAGCCCATTCAACATGCTTCGCCGTAAATGCCTTGGCATGCCTTCGGGATCATTCAGGTAAAGCACTGGATCCTTCGCACTACGCAGCTTGACCCCCTGATAGACCGAAGGCAAAAAACCACTACCCCAATAGTGATCATAAAGTGGTTGATCGCTGCCCCGTTTCATCTTGGAAAGCAACACGAGGTAATCTGGCAAATCCCGATTTTCACTTCCCAGGCCATAGCTCAACCAGCTCCCCATGCTGGGCCTTCCGGTTAGATGGTGACCGGTCAAGAATTTGGTCATCGCAGGAGCATGGTTGATCTGATCAGTCACCATCGATTTCACGAAGCACAGCTCATCAGCGACGCCTGCGATATGTGGCAGCCAATCACTGACGGTTGCACCAGACTGACCACGTTTACGAAAAACAGAGTGAGCAGGCATGACCAACTGCGGCTTTCCCCGAGTCATTCCGGTCAAACGCTGTCCGTTCCGAACACTATCTGGCAGTTTCTGTCCAGCCAACTTCTTCAGACCCGGCTTATCGTCATACAGTTCAATCTGAGACGGCCCACCCGATTGAGTCAGAAAAATGACACGTTTTGCTTTGGGAGCAAAATGAGGTAAACCTTGCCTGTTTCTGCTAATCGCAACGCTCTGGTTACCATCCGCATTGCACGCCTCATCCATCAAAGTGCTCAACGCCATGGCACCTAGCCCGATACAGCCTGATTGCCCAAGAAAATAGCGCCTCGTCTGCTCGTATCCAGCTTGTAGTTCAGTGGAGCAATTATTCATGGGTTATCGCCTCATCAAGATTCAATATCATGCTGGCCATCATCATCTGGGCAGCGAGCTCACTGATGGTTGATTCATTCGGTTCAGGCAGCTGCCCAACGGAAGTCAGCGTCTTCGCTGCCGCGACATTCGTTTGGTAATAGTCCTTTGCCTGCTGGTACTCCCGGACCAATACCTGACGCTCGTGATCGGACGGGAATCGACTGAGCACCGTATGAAACATCTGGCTCAAATAGAGCTCCACATCGGTCGACGGGTCATCCACCTGAGTCCTCTCAGCCAACGAACGGGCAGCTTCCAGCGCGGTCAAATCGTTCAACAGCGTCAATGCGTGCAATGGCGTGTTCGTTCGCCTCGGAACGACTTCACAGGTCCGTCGCATCGCCGAATCAAATAAGAAGGTTGGTGCACTGCTGCGCCTCCAAAACGTATACAAAGTACGGCGATACTGGCCCGGCCCCAAAGTCGATTCATACGTAAAACGCCCCATGAATTGATCCTGCCAGACCCCTGGCGGCTGGTAAGCAAAAATCGGTGGACCACCAACGGTACGATTCAGCAAACCGCTCGCCGCTAACGATGCATCCCGGATCATCCAACTGGGCAAGCGAAACCTCGCGCCCCGGGCTAACAACCGATTCTCTGGATCAATCTCCAGCAATGCCGGCGTCACGTGACTGGCTTGCTGATAGGTGCGACTGGTAACAATCCGTCGAACAAGATGCTTGAAGTCCCAATCGTGATCCATGAAATCGACAGCCAGCCAATCGAGCAATTCTGGATGCGTTGGCATCTCACCTTGCAAACCGAAATCATTCGGTGTTCGCACCAACCCCGCACCGAAGAACAATTGCCAAACATGATTGGTGATCACTCTGGCAGTTAAAGGATTCCGTTTGGACACGATCCATTTTGCAAGCTCCAGTCGCGAAGCAATCTCCCCCGCTGCTTCTTGCGATGCATTGGAATCTGAAAAAACAGCTGACCTCGGCAAGACAGCGGTCAAGACACCGGGCTGCACTTCGTCACCATGTTGATTCCAAACACCACGAACTAAAACATGGGTCTTTCGTGGTTCGGAACGCTCCGATAGCACGGTTACCCTTAAGTCGCCTGCCGCACTTTTTGCCATGTTGACCTGACGCGACGCTTTCTCACGCAACCGGGAAGCCTCTCGCCACGACGGATCATCAGCGAGGTACTGATCGAAAAGTCGAGATCTTAAATCGGCGGGAATATCAACCGCTGAAAACACCTTCGCTGTTTCTGATTCGTAATCGGTGATTCGTTTCGCCAATTGCTCCATCGGCATCGGATCAAGAGATCGGACGGCCCTGCCGCGCTGATTCGTGGCACTGAGCCTGAATCGCCCAATTAACTCACGCGGCGCGAGCGATCGCTGCATCAAAACAATATCGAGCACCGAGTGCTGCGACAATTCGATCGGTTCTGCCAACTCAAAAACAACAATCTGCACCGGTTCAACCGGCTTGGTTCGCGTCGTCCACCCTGTGCGGGGGTCATCATCGAGGGTTCCCGACGCGCTCCCATACTTCGTATCAACACCCTTTCCTTGAACGCTGGCTGTCGCCCGAACGAGGGGAATATCGACGATCGTCGCCGTTTTTCGACTTCGCAACTGCAGCTTTACATTCGTGAGAATAAACTCGCCACTTGCGGCATAGGAATACTTTGCATCTGCGTGTTGCTCATCCGCAAAAACTTCCAAACGTATCCCCGAAATCCGGTCGATCGTGCTCGTCGGAACTTCGATGACAAAATCATCTTGATACTGTCCGCTGTCATTTGATCGGATCATTCCTTCTGTATCCACCGCAAGTACTGTCCCCTCGGTGGTTCGCATAGAGGCCGGTTGAATCACTTTCCAAGGCTTAAATGTCGTACGCGCCTCCACCAACATTTGGTCCAGTGATGCGGTAAAAGCACTCTCCGCGTCTTCCTTCGCCTCCTCTACCTGTCGTTCCATTTTCCGCAGTACCGCAGCGGATTCCAGCACGGCCTGTTTCGCGAGCGGTGAACGGTACTGGAGGAAAGGTTTCGCACCACCACCGGCTTTTCCATCTTCGTCAATGCTGTTGAAGTAGGCAGTCAAGCTGTAATAGTCACGCTGCGAAATCGGATCAAATTTATGATCATGACATTGTGTGCAACCAAGCGTTAAACCCAACCACAGGGTTCCCATCGTATTGGTACGATCCAACACATAGTCGACTCGTGACTCCGCCGGGTCGCGACCACCTTCCCCATTGTGCATATGATTACGATGAAAACAGGTCGCCAAACGTTGTTCAGCGGTCGCCTCTGGCAAGAGGTCACCGGCGAATTGTTCAATCGTAAACTCATCAAATGGGCGATTCGCGTTAAAGGAACTCACCACCCAATCACGCCACGGCCAATTTTGGCGTGTCGCGTCGGATTGAAATCCATCGGTGTCGGCATAGCGTGCTCCGTCCAACCACCACATCGCCATCCTTTCACCAAACTGCGGACTGGCCAACAATCGATCAATCCAGCGCGACCACGCTGCCGAACCAGGCGAATCCGACAGTGCGGCAACCTCCTCCGAAGAAGGTGGTAAACCAGTCAGATCGAAAGCCAACCGGCGAGCGAGCGTATGTGGAAGCGCTGGTGGTGAGAGCCTCATATTTTGCTCGTGCAGTGATGCCTCCACAAAGTGATCGACGGGATGCGTCGCGGTAGCGGGCAATGCTGCCGCCACGGGAGATTCAAACGCCCAATGCTTCCCCCACTCCGCTCCCTCTTCAATCCACTGTCGAATTAAAGATGCAGCCTTCGCGTTGAGTGGCTTTTTGTGAGAATCCACAGGTGGCATCCGCATCTCTTCATCGGTACTGAGAATCCGTGCCAGCATTTCACTCGCTTGTGGATTACCGGGCACCAAGGCAGCGTAGCCGCCGAGATCCTCGGTGGCACCCTCGAGCGTATCAAGACGCAGCGAGGTAGCTCTCGCCGCCGCATCAAAACCATGACAGGCAAAACAATTATCGGATAGGATCGGACGGATATCGCGGTTGAAATCAATCGGCTCCACTGCGAAACAACTCAAGCTGATCAAGACACTGCTCAGCCAACAGATCGCCGGCAGCAAGAACAACCTCGGTTTAGCAACAGGTCGAATGCCAGTCTGCAACCCGCTTCTCAAACTGTCCAAAATCATTGCCCCACAGAGAAAAGGCCATAAGCTTCGTAAATGCCCGCATCAAGAGTTCCAGCGTTAGAAAACTGGAACCGTTTAGATCGAGTATAAGCATTTGCCCACCGCTCCGCACGGATCAATCCGGAACGACACGGTGCTCTGCGACACGGTGCTCTGCGACACGGTGCTCTGCCAAGCAATAGCTAGGCCAACAGCAAAAAACCCCCATCCCGTCAACGCAGCAGGCCCAAGCAAACCGAGCTGGCGGAATTTCCTCGCGTTAAACCATCCGCCATTACCGCCGATCACTCAGTCGATCACCGCCCCAATTGATCAGAAGCCCGATTGATCAGAAGCCCGATTGAACAGAACTTTTTCGGTTACGCATCGTTGGCTAGCGAGGTCATGATGCACATTGCCCGGCTGGCTAACAGTCCAATCGGGTTCAACAACCGCAACCAGCCCACGAACTTTCTGGCTGCCAGCCAATTGACTTCATGACACAGCCTCAACATTACCCGAAAGAATCACCGTGTCATCTTTGACGTCACCCGACGGCAACTTGGAAGTAAACCTGGCCCCGGATTGATTCAAATCCGCAATTGACTCCACAATTCGATCTGGTTGGTAAGGGTATTTCGCCAGGTCCTCCATTTTAGTCGAACCAGTCAATGTCAAAATTGTCTTGTAGCCCATTTGAATTCCCCCAAGGATATCAGTTTCCATTGTGTCTCCGATCATGATGGTTTGTGATGTCGCAAGCATGATTCTTTTACGTGCCGCTCGCATCATGATTGGGCTTGGCTTGCCCACATCCATCGCCCGAGCCCCTGTCGCAGTTTCTAAATAGGCCACCGTGGCACCACAACCGGGCCGGATCCCGTGTTTCGTAGGACAGTTGGGATCGCGGTTGGTGGCAACCAACTTCGCACCGTCGAGAATCATCTGCACAGCCAACTCGAGTGACTCGAGATTTACCGTCCGCGTTTCGCCAACGATCACATAGTCGGGAGAATGGTCAACCACGGAATAGCCCACCGCATGAAGGGCATTGAGCACCCCTCCCTCACCGATTACATACGCCGTTCCCTCCGACTTTTGTGCTGCTACAAAGGCAGCGGTCGCCATCGCACAAGTGTAGATGTGCTGTTCTTCCACTTCGATTCCAAGCCGGTTCAACTTGGTTGCAATATCCCGACAAGTCCGTTGACTATTGTTGGTGAGAAAGAGGAAGGGAAGCTGCTCATTCAACAGTCGCGAGATGAAAACATCCGCGCCGGCAATCAGCTCCCCACCTCGATAGATCACCCCATCCATATCAATCAAAAAACCACGCTTCATGGTATCTTCTTTTTATTTGCTTACGCTGAACGAAAAACGACAAGCGCAGGTCCGCAATCGGCGTACCAATCACTTACGTGTTGATTGATTGCCGGCGTTCCCTCGCAAAGGGTGTTATCCCGACAAAGGGAATGGCGATGCACAATTGAAAAGCAGTGTTGCTTATGGAGCATGCACCACCGAGACACGCTCCAGCGTCGCAAACAGAAGGCCTCTTACGGCTTGAAGGCGACGTCCCAGAAAGAGCACCTCGAATTGCGTTTGAAAAGTGCCGAAAGCCGTTACGAATCCTGGTAAACTTTTGGTGACCGCCACCCCGTCGCTTACCCACCCCGCCGCTTCCTCATCTGTGATACATATCACTCGCCTCACCCATGACTGGCCATTCTGCCCGGGCCTTCAACGCGGATCCGATACGAATCACGCACAATCTGACCATATGACATCCGGAACCCCAAGCGGTTGAAGCGACGAATAAGCGAAAACGGCCAAGACACAAGATTCAAAATCGCCTCGTGCGATTTGACAGAACGCGAGGAAGATTGCGATGACACCACGTTTCAAAGAGCAAACGAATGAGGGAAGGCGAGATAGCGCAGCGTCAACTGAGTGATTACGACCAACATCGCCCCGGAAGCTGCTTTGAAGA
This sequence comes from Rubripirellula sp., assembly GCA_049602075.1. Lineage (GTDB taxonomy): Bacteria > Planctomycetota > Planctomycetia > Pirellulales > Pirellulaceae > Rubripirellula. The sequence continues at coordinate 301,372 of JBMYRF010000004.1, read as the reverse complement.
TCCAAGTTTTTGGCTTTCGATCGACGAAGCCTATCGCTTGCAATTCGAGGTTGCCCGGATGCGTATTGACCGAGGTGAAAACATCCTTGGATACAAGATTGGGTGCATCAGCAAGACCATGCAAAAACAAATTGGAATCGACCATCCCGTATTCGGGCACGTCTGGAATTCCGAATCGCATTCGTCTGGGGTGACACTCGACGCAGACAACTACCAGAACCTGGCGATTGAGGGAGAGTTTGCGATTCGCCTCGCGGACGACGTGCCATCACCCGATTGGTTACGAAAAAATCCTGATGCCATTGGAAAGGGCTTCGTTGTCATCGAACTCCACAACTACGTCTTCCGTGGCCGCCAAGAGGTCCGTGCCTGCGAGCTGGTAGCCAATAATGCGATTCACGCAGGAGTCGTCATGCCGATTGAGGAAACGCGAGTGCACCATGCTGGATTACTGAACTCAGCCACAATTCGTGTTTCTAAAAACAACCGCGTACTTGGAAAATCAAGGCTGCAAAACGCCGCCAAAACGATGCTCGATGGCCTTATCCAATTGGCAGAACACCTGGAGAAATTCGACCGCTGCTTATTACGCGGCCAGATGATTCTGACCGGGTCTCCATTGCCCCTCTGGCCTATGAAAAAGGGTGATTTCGTTGAAGTGGTCTCGAATCAGCTCGGCATTAAATCAGTTATGAAAGTCGCAGCCCCCACCACCAAATGATGCCCGCCAAACGCTGCGATTTTTTCTCGGTCTACTCGCCGACTGCCGTACCCACGAACAAGCGATGTTGAGCTGAAGTGTGTATCCAAGGTGAGACACAAACGCATCCCAAGCCAACGCATCCCAAGCCCTGCCGCCTCAGTAGCTTTAGCCCCCCAACTCAACTAAAAGAACCCAACACCAGCAGAGCTTTCGTCACCCCTCGACATGGGGACCGAAATGCTGAGTGCCCGCATCAGCGAACCGATTCTACCCAACATAAGCTCGCATCGTGTGCAGAGTGTTTCAATGCTTGATCTGCGACGGCGGCATGCCAACGGCCACAGACGAAGGTAATCCGTAATCGCCATTGATCCGTGTAGAAAGTTCGCGCAGATAGGATCGCGGAAATCTCGCTGTCGGCAAGAGCGGTTGCAACGGTAAAAGACGACGGAGCGTAGACAGATTTAATGATGAAAACGGCCTCGCCCAACCAATGTCATATTTCAGCCTAGGCTCAATGTCTGCACAACAGCACAGCAACCCAATGACGCATAGGCATGACGCCCCCCACGGACACTGCTTTTCTTTGTTCGCACGCAATCTGTTTCCAGGATGACCCTTTCACCAGTCGCCAATACAGAAAACAAATCCCATGCTTGACAACCTGTCATCGATTGCACCGACAATCGAGACCCCCTCCAACCTGGGAAAGTCAGCCCCGTTGGGGCCAACTGAAATCCCGGCACGCAACTCCATCAGGAGGGTATATCATTTCATGCTGCGGGTGACGTTGCCCCAATCAGCATTCTTCAGAGCGACACCAGCCGATCAATTGTCTATGCCAACTTATCGTGGCGAGAGATGTCAGGCCAAACCCGACACGAGGGTTGACTGGAGTGCGTTCATTCCAAAGATCGCGCAGAAGTCATGGGGGGCTGGTATCGGGCGATCGAATAACGTCAAGATTTTGCACTTCCCTTTCGCATCCTAAATGCCGGTGGGAAAATCCGACATGTGCGGACTCGCGCTAAAAGAATCGCACAAGCGGAACATCGTTGCATTGGCTACATCATCTGCATTGAAGATGTATCCGAACAACACCTGGTCGCCGAAGAACGGTGTGAGCACACCGAAATCTTGGAGCGTAGCCTGAACGAAATCTACATCTTTGATGCTGACACTCTCAGGCATGAGTTTGTCAACGAGGGCGCTCGCCGGAATCTTGACTATTACATGTGTGATCTTCGGAAGATGACTCCCGTTGACATCCAACCACTTTTTGATCAGGCACAATTCGAACTAGCAATCAAACCTCTGCGAACCGACGAGAGGGAATCGAATCAGCCAATCGAATCCTGGCGGTACAGCGACTCGGATGCGAATTCATGCAGAAGTTTTATTTCGCCAAACCATTGTCGGCCGAAAAACTCGTTTACTTTCTTCGCAAAGATTCCAAACTCGACATGAAATTCCAATCGGATTCGCACCAATTGGCCAATAGGCGGAATCCGGGGTTCCAAAATCGCTGAGCGTTATCCTATCTCACCATCCAGTACCAGCAGGTAGCACCGCGAACACGGTGCACCCTTTCACGTTCGAAGAATACGTTAGCTCCGTGATTTGGCGATATACGGGCAGCTTGTAATGCTTGGTTCGCGTTTGCGTTTGGTGTACGCTTGATTGACACGCTTTCCATTGTTCGCTGACAGGGACTTCGATCGATCAGTAGGGAGGGCGACGAACACACCCGAAGCGAATACTTGCGTCAGCAAGTTAAGCTGCTTGATAGCCTTTAGGAGGATAGCATGCTCCAGTGCAGTTACATGTTCCGGTGCAGCTTATGGTGGTCGCCGAATCACTGGCATGTGAATCGATGCCTCACCCTACTGCTGATAGTCCTCGGTGCCTTATTTCATTTAACACACGCTCACGCCGAGGAGTCACTGACGGCGAGAGTGGCCATAATCACCCCCGGCCCCAATGTGCAATATGAGCTACAAGCAAGACTCATTGATGCGGTACCCGGCGACATAATCGAATTGGCAGCAGGCCGTTATCACTTCCAGCGTCAATTGGACATTACTGCTAGCCATCTCACTATCCGCGGAGCCGGCAGCAACAAAACGATCTTGTCATTCCAAGGACAGCGAGTCGGCAACGCCGGAATCGAAGCAACCGGGGATCAATTGTGTCTGGAGGGGTTCGCGGTGGAGGACACAAGCGGGAACGCGATTAAGGTCCTCGGAGCGAATGGTGTCATTTTCCGTGATGTTCGCACGGAGTGGACAGGGCCGACCCTTCCAACCAATGGAGCTTACGGACTTTATCCGGTTCAGTGCAAAAATGTCCTGATCGAAAATTGCATCGCAATCGGGGCTTCGGACGCCGGGATTTACGTGGGACAAAGCCAAAACGTTATCGTGCGGTCAAATCGAGCCGAACGCAACGTCGCCGGTATTGAAATCGAGAATACCATCGGCGCTGATGTGTACGAAAACGTGGCAACCGACAACACAGCCGGGATCCTCGTCTTTGATTTACCTGGTCTGCAAGTCAAGGCGGGAAGACAAGTCCGCGTTCACCACAATCAGGTTACCAACAATAATCATTTGAACTTTGCCGCCAAAGGCAATGTCGTTGCTGCAGTCCCACCTGGCACCGGCATCATGGTAATGGCAACCGATGAGGTAATGGTTGATCACAATGCCGTCAAACAGCACCAGACGACGGGGGTGGCTGTGCTCGCCTATCAGGCAGCCAATCAACGCCAGAAAAAGCGAGTTACATCCGACTTTGATCCGTATCCTGAACACATTTCAATTCACCAAAACCAGATCACAAGAAGTGGATACGAGCCAGCCGGCGAAATGGGACTAATGCTTTCACCCTTTGTCAAAGGGATCTTTCCCGACGTGTTTTGGGACGGTGTCGGCGACCCAGCCAGAATGAAAAACGGTACGTTCATCGCTGATCAAATCCCATCCATTCAAAACAATGGTGAGATTCGCTTTGCGAATTTTGACCTTGCCCACTTCAACCCGCGCGACCTCCTCGCTGGGCGGCACAAGATTGCTACCGAGTTGACACCCCACCAGATTGAGCGGGGAAACTTTTCGAAAATTGTCCTCGAGCCAACAGTTGAGCCGCGAATTGATTCATCGGATGCGGTTCGTGTCTACCGAAATGCCAAACAATTTTTGTCTGAGTACCACTTGTTCACCGGTCGCATGGCCGACCATATTCCGGCCAAGCATGTGCACCGGTACGAGCTCAACACTCCGTTGTTTAGCGATTACACAAACAAATACCGATTCTTCCGCATCCCTCCCGGCGAACAAATCAAGTATGCCGAACGAGGAACGATTCAATTTCCTGTTGGATCTGTCATTTCCAAAACATTCGCCTATCCAGTTGACATGACAGATCCATCCAAGGGGGAAAGGCTGCTGGAAACACGCATCGAATTCCTAAAGCCAGAGGGCTGGTTCGGTTTTTCCTACCTCTGGAACCAAGAACAAACAGAAGCAACACTTGCCTTAGGGGGAAGCGAAATCGATGTCACGTGGATTCATTCCGATGGAAACACGCGAAATCTCCGATACCAAGTCCCGAATGCAAACCAGTGCTTCAATTGCCATCAGCAGGGTGACGCATTTGTGCCACTCGGCCCCATCGCCGCCAATCTGAATGGAGTATGGGATCACGGTCGAGGGGAGCGGAACCAATGGCAAGAATTCGTAAATCAAGAATTGATCGCCGAGGCTCCGGATGCTTCAGAATTGGCGGCGTGGCCAACCTTTGATCACAGCACAACCACCTCCTCTGGCACCGCCCCAGTTAACGTCCCAGAGCAGGCGAACGTCCCAGAGCAGGCCAGAGCGTGGCTGCACGTCAATTGCGCGCATTGCCATAACCCGGTCGGGACCGCGCGAACATCGGGACTAGACCTCCGTTTGACCCAAATGGATCCGACGAAATTTGGTGTGAATAAAATTCCTGTCGCTGCCGGTCACGGCTCGGGCGGTCGATCTTTCGATATCGTGCCTGGCAAACCCGATGAGTCGATTTTGATGTACCGTATCGAGTCGGAAGACCCAAGTGTCGCCATGCCGAACGTGGGGCGGCAACTTGTTCCGGTCGAAGCGGCTGCCCTCATCAGAAAATGGATCGAGCAGCTAGACTGAGCAATCCCGCAAAGAGTTCGACATCAAGTTCACCAAACACTAAGCTCGCTAGACCGAGCGAGCTCAAGCCTGACGTTCCCCTTGAAACCCGACCAGCGATCGTCGCGATGCTGCCTACCACAGTATCCAGCACAACGATAGAACGACTTGAACTTCGACACGGCAGATTTCGGACAGGAGACACCGAATGTTCTCAAACGCAAGAATCGCGTTGCGTCATCACCTGTTTTTCGTTTGCAGTTGCGTTTTTGCACCCAACCAAACGATCGCGGAAAAACCGATTCCGGCAGTCCCTGAAACATCGACGGTGACGCAGCCGGAAGAACAGGTGATCTGCGACAGGCTTGCGGATCAAGTCATGGTGCATCGCGACGAATGGGGAGTTGCCCACCTCTTTGGCGAAACCGATGAAAGCACACTCTTTGGCGCCGGTTACGCTCAAGCCGAAGATTATTTCTGGCAACTCGAAGACACGACGATTCAAGCGCTCGGTCGGTACTCTGAGATCCGAGGAAAGGAAGGCCTAAAGATAGATTTACTGGTTCGCAGTTTTGAAATTGCTCGTCGATCACGCGACGATTTTCCCAAATTACCACCAGAACACCAAAAGCTTCTGCAGGCGTTCGCATTAGGCGTGAATCATTTCTTGGCAACTCAAGAGGATGTCAAGCCAAGATTGCTCAATCGGCTTGAAGCTTGGCATGTGCTTGCAATTGATAGATACCTCATGCTGACAATGACCTTTGGGGGTAGTGGCGCCAGAAAGCCAAATCCGCAGGATGCCGGACTCAGTCTGCAGAATCAAGCCATTCCAAAATACAGCTGGGATTGGGTTGATCCGCCCAGTCAACTCGAATCCGACACCGCGCAAGCGATCGGGTCGAATTCATGGGCCATCTCGCCGCAACGAACGCGTTCTGGCGAAGCCATGCTTTTTATCAATCCGCATCAACCTTGGTACGGAATTGGGCAGTTCTATGAGATGCACCTTCATAGCAAAGAGACCATTCGTTTTTCCGGCGCTTGCTTTTTCGGTAATCCGATCCCAGTTCTCGGCCACAATGAATTTCTGGGCTGGGCCTACACGGTCAATCAACCCGATGTAGCCGATTCATGGAAAATCGAATTCAGCCATCCGTCTGATCCACTCAAATACCGATTTGGGGACGGCTATCGTCAGGCGGAAGAATGGAGCGAACCCATTGCCGTCTTGGAAAACGGCATCCTCAAGCAACAGACAGTCACCTTTCGAAAAACCGAAGTCGGCCCAGTCATGTCAGCCAACGGCCAGCAAGCCGTCGTCGCAAGAATAGCTCGCTTGTTCGATGTTGGTCGATTGGATCAAGCAATCGAAATGGTACGAGCCAAGAACTTCGAAGAATGGCGAACGGCTTTTTCACGATGTGCGATCCCGATGTTCAACGTGACTTACGCAGACCGCGACGGCAACATCTTCTATGCCTACAACGGTGCCGTGCCAATTCGTGAAGAACGATTTAACTGGACCCGCACTGTTGACGGCAGCGACCCCGCAACCCAATGGAAAGGAATTCACAACTTTGATGATCTACCCCAAGTGCTGAATCCAAAGTCTGGGTACGTCCAGAACTGCAACGGATCTCCCTTCGTTACAACCGAATCTGACAACCCAAGTCCGGAGCAATTCCCAAACTACATGGTGCGTGATCACGACGTCGATCGACGTCGCAGCAAGTTGGCAAGAGAATTACTTTCGAACGCCAACGGAGTTAGCTTTGAGTGGTATCAGGATCTCTGTTTTGATCCTACGCTTTATTGGCCCAAGGCTGAAAAAGAGAATTGGCAACGCAGCCTTGCAAAACTCAAAACCTCGGATCCAGAAATTGCAACGCGATTGCAACCATATATCGATGCATTAGTGAATTGGGATGCCAAAGCCGATAAGAAATCGAGTGAAGCGTTGCTGTGCATCAGTTGGTACGAAGAACTATTCGGGACGTCGCAATCGGAAAACATGAAGCGTGAGTATGCCGGCAATCCCAAAAAACAATTGATTGCGTTAGGAAACGTTGCGCAAAGGTTGACGGAATTGCACGGCGACTGGAAAAAGCCTTGGGGCGAAGTTCATCGTTTGCAGCGAACCGCTTACAGTGCCGACACGATGGAAGCCGGAGTCTCGCTGCTGCCATTTGCCAAAAGCCAAGCCTGCGCGGGCGCTCCAGGACCTCTAGGCGTCGTTTTTACAATCTACTCAACGCCGAGCGTCCCCTACCTTCGACCTCAGCGGTTCGCAGTTGTTGGTGCTTCCTATATGTCGGCTGTGGCATTCGGCAAAAAAGTTCGCGCTGTTTCATTGGTCCCATTCGGCGTGAGCGGTAGTCCCCGTTCGCCTCATTTTCGCGACCAAGCGAATCTTTTAGCCAATCAGAAATTCAAACAGGCTTGGTTCTACGAACAAGACGTCCTGAAAGCCGCTCGACGTTCCTACCACCCTGGAAAAGAACCAATCAAAATGCCACTCGTTGAATGATGATTCCAGTTGAACGAACGAACCGAGTCATCAGAACAGCAAAACCTCGAGTATGTTCCGCAAGTGCAACCGACGCGGTCAGAGACACTCGAATTTTATAAATGTCGATTAGCTGCGGCAGTCGCAAATGGCCCTTCAGGACCGGCGAACAGGGTTCCTTGTTGAGCTCGAACCTCGTGGAGACTTAGGTTCAAGAATCGCAAACCGCCTCTCCGTCGCCGAAAACATTTGCATCAACACGAACCTAACCAAACATCCGAATGCCAATCGCACCTCTACGGTGGTCGCGACTATGCGAACGCCTATCGGTAATTCAAATCACCCGGGGAAAACCAATCTCGAAAATGCTCCCGCAATTACGCCTTGAAGCACTCGATGAAGGCAACTGGCGGTGATTGAAGGAATGGCTGCCAATGGGCTACACCAAATTCGGCTTGGCCTTCCGGAGAAACTTGCGGTGGATGCCAACGAATATCGCGCATGCCAACTTCTCGCAACGCCTGCTCGATCCTCTCTTTGCTGATGTAGTAGTTGGTGATCGACAGAGGCCCTTCTGAAAGATTGAAGGTCCAGATGATTGGGGCGCCTTCGACAAGGTCCCCCTCCAATCGTTTTGAATAATCGTAGGTTTTGCCTGTCGAAAAATTTGCGACAGGATCACATGGGTTATTGTTCACGGTCAAAAACCGGCCACCCGGCTTGAGTGACTGAAAAATGGCGTGACACATTTCCGTCAGTTCATCAAAGTTCGAAGCATAGTTGAGTAAATATGCGGCAAAAACAAAATCAAATGGTTCGGAAGCTTGAAACTCACGCGCATCTCCAACTTGAAAGTCAATTCCCAGTGGCGCACGTGATTCTTCGGCCTTAGCTAAATCGATCATACCTTGCGACAAATCAAGTCCCAAGACATCACCTGCGCCCTGACGCTTCAACATTCTGCTGTAAAAGCCCTCGCCACACGCCAAATCAACGACCGTCTGGTTGGTGAGCTCGCCAACCAAGGTCAGCATCGTATATCGCTCAATATGCGTTCGCCACAGCTGGAATTTTGCTTCTTTATATTGATCTGCAATGTCGTCGTAGTTCGTGGGCACGAGATAATTCCAGGGAAAGAATTCAGGCGGGATTCGAGCGAAAAACCGACCGCTTGGGCACGGTCATCAGAACATAAGTTCCGAACGAGATTCCAAAACTGAGAAACCATGCGTAGTTGTAAAGCTCATTCCAATAATCAGCAACGGAAATCAAACCAACGGCCGAGATGAATCCTGGCAAACAAGGGATGATGCCAGCAAGCAAAGCAATGATCCCGGCGATGTGAAATCCATTTGTGTACCAGTACGGACCTTCGCGGCGGTAAAGCCCCCGCACATCGAGTTGCCTCCGCCGCAATACGCAGTAATCGGCAATCATGACGCCACCTATCGCACCCAGTAGTGCAGAGTAAGCGACGAGCCATTTGAAGATATAACCCGATGGATCTTCCACCAGACGCCATGGCTGAATTGCGATGCCAATCACGCCAGTGATCACCACGCCACCGCGAAACGAGATTCGTTGCGGCCAGAGATTCGAAAAATCATTCGCAGGGCCAATCACATTCGCGGCCAAGTTCGTCGACAACGTTGCTGCGACCAATCCCAACAAGCCAAGGATATGCGACAGCGGATGCTGAAAACGGGCCATCAGATCGACGGGGTCCCAGATCGGCGCGCCGTAAATCACAACCGTTGCCGAAGTAACCGCAACACCGATAAAGGCATAAAGCCCCATTGCCAGCGGCAACCCAATCGCTTGCCCCAAAACTTGATCTCTCTGCTCGCGCACATGTCGCGTAAAGTCGGGGATGTTCAATGCTAACGTCGCCCAAAAACCAACATTCGCGGTCAATGCGGGAAAAAAGAAACTCCAGAACTCACCCGCTTTTTCACCGTCCGGGGAAAACTGCGACGGCTGGGACAACATCGGACCAAACCCACCCGCTGCCCAATACGCCCAAGCCAACAATGCCAACCCTAGCAAAATCAATAACGGTGCCTTGTAGCTCAACAACTTACGAACTGAGTCAGTTCCGTTCCATACGATCCAGACATTTAACACCCAAAAGGCTAAGAAACAGAGCAATTCATAAACGTTGATCCCCAGCCAAGGCAGATCGGGCAACGAACTCCACGAGGGAAGATAGATCGCAGCCACCTTGAAAATTGCTCCCCCGCCAATCCAACACTGAATACCAAACCAACCACAAGCCACCAAGGCACGAAGAACCGCAGCGACGTTAGCGCCACGCATCCCAAATGGGGCACGACAGAACACCGGAAAAGAGATTCCGTACTTGGTTCCCGCATGAGCGTTCAACAACATTGGAATCAGGACGATTACATTCCCGAAAAAAATAGTGAGCAACGCCTGCCACCAATTCATGCCGCCGTCAATCAGTGAAGATGCCAACATGTAGGTCGGTATACAAGCCGCCAAGGCAACCCACAACGCAATCATGTCCCGCGTCACCCACTTTCTCGCCGATGGCGGAATGGGAGCGAGATCTTGATTCCAATATCGCTCCGTCACGCAGTGTTCATTGATATCGCAAACATCATCATCCGTTAACGGCCCCAGTGATGAAGATTCGCCAGATGTCGGATTTGACACAATTCCTCCAACAAAAAAAATCAAAATCCATTTCACTCAAGCAGTCATGTTCGCACGATTCCAACACACGAGCCAGCTCGCGCGATCGTCATCGATTGCCTATCATAGGGCGAAAACAAATCGGTGGCAGGGACTGCACCCAACTGGTACTGAAAAAATAGGCGAACCGACGAATGTCGTGGTGAAACCAATTTAGTTGGGCAAGAAGGCAGAAAAGCCGCTTCCTTGATTTGCCAATTGCATTATTTGCCGTTGGCAGAAATCAACCGGCGTGAACAATCACCCACAGGAACAATGAACCAGCCCGGCAATTCTCGGTTGGGCAATCCTGACGTCACCACCTCAACTTGTGTGCTTTAGGCCGCGACCAAACATGGCTCCACTTGTTCCCCGATCCAATCAATGATGTAGTGCTTCCAATCAATGATGCAGTGCTCATTTCACTGATGCACCAAAGCATTGGATCACTCTCTGCTGTAACGGTGTACCTGCGTTGAAAACGGATTTCTTTGGCGAAGCGTTTCTGCTTTCTTCGACTGCCATGCCAAATTCGGCTTGGCGTGCCAAACCCGCACCCGCCGGATTTCATGCCTCGCAGTTCCTAACGTAAGGGAAACGAGATTCTTCGGCAGACGCAATTGATTCGCTTTGGCGTACGCGACATGATCGCCCATCCGAAACAACGCTTCGTCGCCAACCACTTCGAGAACCGCGTTGTACCAAATGTTTGGTTGGATCGAAATTGGCTGATGATCTAACAGCAGATCTTCAAGAATTTCTTTTTCCGGGGACTTACGAATGTGCTGAAGCAAAAATCCCGATTCAATGAAATCATTGTTTGGATTGGCCCAGGCAGACACGATGTGACCGGTCACCTTCGGTCGATCATCCGCCGCGATCCGAAAACATTGATCTTGCCATGTTTCAGTAATTGGCCCGTATCGAAAGGTCACCTCCACAATTAAGTCGTTTGCCTGAAACCCTCGATACGACACAACGGGCGTGTGCCCCAATTCCTTGGTCCATGTCGAACGCCAATCATTCGTTTTTGCTACTCGCTGCCAAGCCCCAGCCCCAGCTCGCAATTTCACCCCGTTGTCGAACATCGTGGTTACTTTCCCACCACGCGGACGTCGACCGTCATCGTCGAAAATCAACATCCCGCGTTCGGCAAGCAGGGTCGGCACGGGATCGCTTAGCGCATCCTCCGATTCATCGATTGCACCAATTTTGCTCAATCGGATCCGCAACTCTCTTTGACGCGACAACCAATCTGCTTCTGTCATTTCAGCCGTCACAGTCGGCTGATACTTCTGAGGCGTAAAAGCAGCCTGCCCCGGGTCATTCTTTGGACGGCGTGTGATCCCTAATAACGTTGGCAAAATGGTTCGCGACAAAGCTGGTGGAGGATTCGATTCCGCAGATTCTTCTCCTGCTGTCGGGGCCGGCCGCTCAAAATGGACACCAGAGAGGATAACCGTCCCTTTACCGCCCCGACCAAACGGACGCCGGATAATCGCCGGGGAACCATCAAAATAAGTCGCTAAGGTGGTGACGTCGGATCCACCTAGAAAACGCCCGCCACCCTGGTAGTAGATTCGCTTACCATCAGCATCGGCGAGACCAGTCGCTTTGCCTTCGGCAGTGACAGACAAAACAGCACCGCCCAACCGCGGCCAAGCAGCAATCTCTTTGATCGATCCCGCTGCGACTCCATCGAAAAGCTCAAGTGGGTATCGATACTGGGCACCTTCCCAATGTACATCCTGGGCAGCGAGAAACCCTCCCGCGCAAATCCCTAAATAACGCCCCCCTTGGCTCACATAAGCACGAACGGAATCTAGTCCACGTTCACCAGCGCTAAGCTGTTGAAAAAAAGAATCGCCACCGGGAAAAATGATTGCGTCAAAGCGTCTTAAATCACTGTTTTGCAAACGGCTCCAATCGAGCAACGCGACTGAAATCCCTGTCGATTCCAACGATGCAACCACCGATTGTGCCCCCAAGCTCCAAACGCCAGCGTCCGCATAGACGCCGAGAAGCGGCGTTGCAGGATCGGATTCAATCGAACGGCTCGCGTGGTCAATCATCCACAGCAAATTAGATTCAATTTGGCGTTTCCAAAAAAGATCGACATTGTGCTGTACTGGCTGGAAGACCCAATCAGATGGACGCTGCTTTCCCGAGGCCAGCGGTACTGCATCTGTCGATTGCCCGCATAACGCAGAGGGCATCAGGCCTCCGAATGGCACGAGCCCCAATACCGCCAGTAAAGTTACAACAAACAACGCATTGGGGATAAGTCTCATCGCATCATCCTAACAATCGAACTGTACTCGCTTGCAATTCGCAACTAACAAACGCAGTATAAATGTAAATCCGACTCGCCATTCTTTTCTTGTCACGATTCATGATTCGCGACACTCATTCCTTGAGTGGCTGTGTTGGCGGTGTAAAATCTCGAACCAAATCCACAGCGAAGCTTGATCATGAACATAATCCCAACCGTATTCCTGTCGGTTCTGATTTGCCAAATGACCGCCGCCCAGATGTTCGCTCAGACCGATCAAATCGCAGGAGGAAATGCCACCCCGCAAATCGACACTGGTGAGACTGCCGCAGCCGATCCAAGTGCCAAACGCTCGTCCTCGAAAAAACATCATCCCGACAGCGACCATCGGTCAGCTTTCACAGCTCAACAAGGCTTTCTTCCCGCCGATCTGGTCAACGACCACATCGAGGGCGCAACGATCGACGGGTTTGAAAGCATCTTCAACGGCCGCACACTTCAGGGATGGCGTTCTGTGCCGGATGGAACGCTCAATTCAGATTGGAAGGTTGATGATGGCGTGATTGTAGGAACTGGCAGCGCTGACCGATTGGTTTACCTGGTCTACAAAGAAGAACAATTAGTCGACTTTGAGTTAAAACTCCAATACCGATTGAAGGGCAAGGGCAACACGGGTGTCGAGATCCGCGCCCAGCATGACAAAACTGGAAAACGCCCTTTCCTTGGTTACCATGCCGACCTTGGCCACGTCGGAATTGGTGATCACATCCTGGGCGCGTGGGACTTTCACTTCGCTGGCCGCAAGGAATATTCGTGCAAACGGGCAGTTCGCTTGCTGATCGATCAAGCAGGTGCGACCGCCCGATCAGAAATCGATAACCCCTTCGTGCCAGCCGACATTCGCGAGGACGACTGGAACAGAGTTCATATCATCGCCAACGGGAACAAATTCCAATTCCGCATCAATGGCAAGATCGCCTCCGAGTTTATTGACAACGCAACAAGCGGGCGTCTCGACTCCGGTGCAATCGGATTGCAAATACATGACAAAGGAATGCGTGTTGAGTTCAAGGACATCAAACTCAAGAAACTGAATCGCTCATGAATTGAGCGTCGCCGTTTGCCACATGAACCATCGTTTGCCGTGTGAATCAAGCAGCACCATTCGAACTTGAACGCGACTCGAACTTGAGCACCTGGCTGCTCCCCAATTGTCGGCAAAAATCTCGGCGATCGCGATGATTACTTCAGCTGCCGAGATTCGCACGGCCGCTCCACCGGACGTTCGCCAAGACCACGCCGATGCCCGAGGGCTTGTGGGCTCAGCGCTCAGGGCTCAAAGAAACAGGGGCAAAAAATTCACCCGCCCGATTTGGCAGCTTTGTATGTTGATTTCGACGGCACGGCTTCCGGGATCATGTTTTCTAGGCCAGATCCTTGGGCCCAGATCCTTGCGCCCAGATTCTTGGGGCCAGATTCTTGGGGCCAGGGCGTTTGGATTCAATTTGCAAATCCATGCTCAAGCGTCTGCAAGATCACCGGGCAACCCAAATCTGGTAAGCTGGTCTCCCAACGCACTTTGAGACGCCTTGGGGATTGCGATGACGCTTACATCCGAGCAAGCTTTTGAGCTAGGGCAGAGGGGCGCCCATGCGATGCTCCTGAAACTCACAACGGTCGATCTGATCAAGCAGATTACGCCTCTGTTTGTGAACCAGGCTGATCAACTTGGCCTGCCACCGCGATCTGCTCCGCCGGAGGAAGCACGGCGTCTTTTCTTTGAGTTCACTTGCCTGGGTGCTGCATTGGTTGGTTTCCAGGCTCGTGATTGGATGAAAACCGAGAGCGTCTTCAATCCCAAGTTTGACCCGGATAAACATCAATGTTTTCTAGACGGGCTCTACGAAGCGATTACAACCCAATTCGATCAGCAGCAAATCAGTTCACTCCGCGAACGTTGCCCCCACGGAAATCGAAATGGTGACTCAATCGAATACCGTGACGGCAAACCGCTGAGCGGGGCACACATGCAATCGCGAGTCGAAGAATACATGAAGCGTCTTCTGCATATGGTTGAGAGAGGCCAAGCCGATCACTCCATGGCAACAGACAACGACTTTCTCTTTCATCTAACCGAATTGATCGATGCACGCTTAACGAATCGCAACCAAGAGCTGCAGACCCCAGTTCACAAGATCTCCCAAAGAATCGCCGCAACCGCCGATAAGATTATCAAAACAGATCTGTTCAAGACCAAGTGAACGCGAATTTGATGTCAGAAACCGTGACAAAAAAGTTGTCCCTGCATCTGAAACTGCAATAAAAGCCCTTTTTTCGAGACCGGCCAGAGACAGATGAAAAAGGCGTGATTGGTGCAATTCCAGTCGGGACAAGTTAAACTACTAAGTGACCAGACAAGAACGGATTCGGATTCTCGCATTCGGTCTGTTTCTTGCGTTCATCCCCCAGAGTAGCGAGACACTCCACCGTCTCCCCCGCCGACTTATCCCTGCAATTATCTTATGAATGTCAACCACCTCGTGCCAAGTGTCAGAGTGGAAGTTGTCCATCCAAAGCTTTGGGTGATTTTGTCACGAGCGACATTAATCGCTCTGTCACTTGCTTTCGCATCCCCGAGTGCAGCGGAGGTTCCCGCACAAGCAATCGACTTTAGCCGTGATATTCTCCCAACGTTATCGGAGCATTGCTTTCAATGTCACGGACCGGATGAAGCAACACGCGAAACCGACCTACGACTTGACCAACAAGCGAGTGTTCTTGCAGCTTCGGATTCCGGCATGCGGGCGGTCGTTCCGGGTGACCTCGATCACAGCGAACTCATCACACGGATCATCAGCGACGATGCTGACCTACGGATGCCTCCTCCTGAATCCGGCAAACAACTTAGTTCGGACCAAATTGACAAGCTGAAACGTTGGGTCAATGAGGGGGCGGCCTGGTCAAAACATTGGGCGTTTGAAAAACCGGTCAAACCGGCTCCTCCGCAACGGGTTGCCAACTGGAGTGTAAATAACGAGATCGATCTGTTTATCCAAAATCGACTCGTGGCGAATGACTTGTCGCCCAATGAACGTGCCACCAAAGAAACGTTGATTCGGCGCGCCACGCTCGATTTGACTGGACTGCCACCGACGATCCAGGAAGTCGATGATTTCCTGGCGGACGGGTCGACGACCGCGTATGAACGGGTCCTCGATCGCTTGCTAGATTCATCGATGTACGCCGAACATATGTCTCGTATTTGGCTCGACGCCGCGCGATACGCCGATACGCATGGCCTGCATTTGGACAATGAAAGATCGATCTGGCCCTATCGGAACTGGGTGATTGATGCGTTCGCTCGCAATATGCCGTTCGACCAATTCACGATTGAACAGCTTGGTGGAGATTTACTACCAGAACCCACCTTGAACCAGCGAATCGCAACCGGCTTCAATCGCTGTAATGTGACGACCAGCGAGGGCGGTTCAATCGACGACGAATATTACGCGCGTTACGCGGTGGATCGTGTCGAAACGACCTCAACGGTCTGGCTTGGTCTGACTGCAGGTTGCGCGGCCTGTCACGATCACAAATTTGATCCGCTCACCCAGAAAGAGTTCTATCAACTGTTCTCTTATTTCTACAGCCTTACCGAGCGGGCCATGGACGGCAATGCACAATTGCCGCCACCCGTCGTGAAGGTTCCCAGCGAAGCTCAAGTTCAACAGCAAGCGAATTACCAAGCCGAAGCGACTGCATTGAATGAGCAGATCGCGAAAATGCTCGCGGAGCATCAGTATGAAGACCCCTCCCCCGAAAGCCAACTGGGAGAACTGACGCAGGGTGAAGCGATCTGGTTTGATGACAAACTACCTGACAACGCCAAACCACAGGGCGACGGCGGCGATCCTTGGAAGTTCGTAACCGCTCCCGACTCACCCGTTCACAGTGGTGAGAACGCTTCCAAACGCACTGGCACCGGATTAACACAACATTTCTTCACTGATGCCAACCCAAAACTGACCGTCGGAATCCCGGGCCGCCTTTTTGCATACGTTTATTTGGATCCTGAGAATCCGCCCGAGACGGTGCAACTTCAATTCAATGATGGCTCCTGGAACCATCGCGCATACTGGGGAGCTGATAAAGGCCATGGCGCGGGCCAACAGGGACCAGCAAACTTTCGCGCTGGCGACTTGCCCGAAACCGGAAAATGGGTGCGACTTGAGGTCGATGCCGCTTCCGTTGGATTGACCCCGCAATCCCAGCTTCACGGCTGGGCTTTCACGCAGTTCGGCGGCACCGTTTATTGGGATGCCGCGGGAACCATCTCGATGGCGCCGTTACCCGATGAACAGCTAGCGTCGCTGAATCTATGGCTTCAATATCGCAAGCAAGTTACCTCACCCCCGATTCCCGACCCAATCAAGAAGATCATTGAACTGGAAAGCGAGAAACGGAATGAGCAGCAATCCAAACAATTACTGGAATACTATCTGCAACAGATCAATCCGGATTACTCAGCTCGATTCGCTGCTCCGCTTGATCAACAAGCGAAGGTAAAAAAACAGCTGAATGATCTGAATGCAGCAATCCCTGCAACGTTGGTGATGGAAGATCGCCCCGAACCCCGCCAAGCGTATGTACTCGAACGGGGACAATATACAGAAAAGCGAGATCCGGTATCCCCACAGGTTCCAGAGTGGATTACACCACTTCAAGAGGGAACTCCAGCGAATCGGCTTGGCCTTGCACAATGGCTGGTCAGCCCAGACAACCCGTTGACCGCAAGAGTCACAGTCAATCGATTTTGGCAACATCACTTTGGAGTCGGAATTGTCAAGACATCGGAGGACTTTGGTATCCAAGGTGAACAGCCGACCCACCCCAAACTACTCGATTGGTTAGCGATGGAATTCATCGAAAATGGCTGGGACATCAAACGGCTCCACAAACTGATCATGATGTCGGCTACGTACCAACAATCTTCGCGAGTCACAGACGAAAAACTCGCCGTCGATGCCGAAAACCGATTGGTTGCCCGTGGTCCAAGATTTCGTTTAGACGCCGAAGTCATACGCGACTTGTCA
Source organism: Rubripirellula sp. (assembly GCA_049602075.1). Taxonomy (GTDB): domain Bacteria; phylum Planctomycetota; class Planctomycetia; order Pirellulales; family Pirellulaceae; genus Rubripirellula. The sequence continues at coordinate 283,938 of JBMYRF010000004.1, read as the reverse complement.
CTTTCGGTCAGCGGATTACTGGTCAATGAAATTGGTGGAAAGAGCGTGCGTCCCTATCAGCCATCCGGCCTTTGGAAGGCCGTTGGTTTCGGTGGCAGCAATACATCGGTATTTGCCCAGGACAGTGGCGAAAACTTGTACCGCCGAAGCATGTACACGTTCTGGAAACGAACATCCCCGCCGCCCTCCATGTCCACGTTTGACGCGCCCGATCGAGAAACCTGTCAGGTCCGGCGAGCAAGAACAAACACACCACTTCAATCCCTTGTGCTCATGAATGATGTGCAATTCGTCGAAGCGGCGCGAAAATTTGCTGAGAGGGTGATCACCGAAGGTGGAAATGAAACGGCAGACCGAATCGAATTTGCCTTTCGAGCCGTAACCTCTCGCAAACCGACTGAGAGTGAAAGAGAATCACTGAAAAGGATGCTTGCCGAAGCGAGACGTGAATTCACAGCGAATCCTGAAGCCGCAACGAAATTGCTGGCGACAGGCGAAGCCCCTAGCCATCCCAAACTTGAACCGCTGGACGTCGCTTCCTGGACAATGCTCACACACTTGCTCTTGAATTTGAGCGAAACTGTAACCAAAGGTTGAACGATGAACCTACTTCGTGAGGCTGCGCTGATCGAAACACGCCGTCACTTCTTTGGCCGCAGCGCGGCGGGAATCGGAACCGCTGCGTTGGCGTCGCTTTTGAATCCCGATGCATTCGCCAAGACAGCAGCGTCTGCCGGCACAGATGCACGAGAGAGCCTACCCGGTTTACCGCATTTCGCTCCCAAAGCGAAGCGAGTGATCTACCTATTCATGTCGGGAGCTCCGAGCCAACTCGACATGTGGGACTACAAACCCAAAATGAACGATTGGTACGATAAGGACCTGCCTGATTCTGTCCGAAACGGGCAGCGGATTACGACGATGACGTCGGGGCAGGCTCGCTTTCCGATCGCGCCCTCCACCTTCAAATTCAAACAACACGGCAAAGAGGGGGTGTGGGTGAGCGAACTGTTGCCACACACCGCTGGTATCGTCGATGACCTGGCAGTCATCAAAACAGTCAATACCGAAGCGATCAACCACGACCCCGCGATCACTTACATCCAAACGGGAAGCCAACTGCCGGGACGCCCAAGTACCGGTGCCTGGCTCTCCTACGGCTTGGGCAGCATGAATGAAAACTTGCCCTGTTTCGTCGTGCTGCATTCGACCGTAAACGGCGGCTTCGGAGGACAAGCACTTTACGCGCGACTGTGGGGCGCAGGTTTCCTTTCCACCCGTCACCAAGGTGTTAGCTTTCGTTCCACAGGCGATCCAGTTCTCTACCTTTCCAATCCAGATGGAATGAGTGACAACCTGCGCCGAAAAATGCTGGATGAACTCGCCAATCTAAATGCAGATCGGTACAAGGAAGTAGGCGATCCTGAAATCCAATCACGGATCTCCCAATACGAAATGGCCTATCGAATGCAGGCGTCGGTCCCCGAGTTGACGGACCTCTCCGATGAGCCTCAACAGGTGCTCGATATGTATGGACCCGACGTAAAAACTCCGGGAACCTTTGCATCGAACTGCCTGCTGGCAAGACGCATGGCCGAGCGGGGCGTACGATTTACCCAGGTCTTTATTCGCCAATGGGACCAGCACGGCAACCTCCCCAACGACATTCGACGACAATGTGGGATCGTCGATCAACCTTGCGCCGCCTTGGTTAAAGATCTCAAACAGCGTGGCATGCTCGAGGATACCCTCGTCATCTGGGGCGGCGAGTTCGGGCGAACGATTTATTGCCAAGGCGGATTGACCAAAACGAACTACGGCCGTGACCACCACCCAAGATGCTACACCAAGTGGATGGCCGGTGGCGGCATCAAGCCGGGGATCACGTACGGAAAAACTGATGACTTCAGTTACAACGTTGTTGAGAACCCTGTCCACATTCATGATCTAAATGCCACGATGATGCATTGCCTTGGCATCGATCACGAGAAACTAACCTTCCGACACCAGGGTCGCGATTTTCGGTTAACTGACGTTCATGGAAACGTCGTGAACGACCTACTTGCGTAGCGACAGCAGGACTGGCCACCGACGACACCAATGATCCTCCGACGATTCGCAACCAAATCAAACAGCGAAAGTAACGCCCGCCACCTCCATAAAGAATCGCTTCAAAGTGCAATTCGGAAAGGCTGTTCAAAAAGGCCGTGCAACGCGATCGAAAAAATCTAGAAGATCCCGCTCTCAACCGCTGCGAATCGCTCTCAACCGCTGCGAATCACTCTCAAACGCTGCGAATCAATTGGTCGCAGTCAATTTCTCAATCTTGATGCTGACCGTGCCGTCACCACGAACGGCTTTGAAAGTGAGTGAATTGATGACCATGTCAAAGCGAATCGCTGCAATCATTGGCTTGGCTGACCCACTGTTTATCCCGGGTCGTGAAGGCTCAGGACCGCAAAATGCGACACCCTGGCACGTGACCCTGCTTGACACTCGCCTTCGCGATTAAGTTGACCAGCAAAATCGGCTAGTTTATGCTGGCTATCCCACCTGATGCGAGCGAAAAAAGCGGCCAGAGAAATGCTGGCGATAAGCGAATCAACGATTCCCACCCCAACGCTCGCTTGGCTAACATTCCCGGTAAAACGAGATACCTGATGGAACTGGGTAAGATCACGATTCTGCTTCTGCTCGCAACACAAATCGCAATCGGCGAACTGCCAGCTGAAGTCCCCAACCCTCCGGTTCAAGAGTCTGCCAACGCCCTGCATCTGAAGATCAACCGTGTCGTTGCGGAAACAAGCCTACCTGAGTTGAAGAGCGCCCAGTGCGACGATTACGAGTTTGTTCGCAGAGTGTATCTGGACTTGGTAGGACGATCACCCAACATCGAAGAAGTCACTTCATTTGTCGAACGTCAATCGGAGAATCGTCGCTCCGAACTGATCGACACACTGCTTCAATCACCGGAATTCGTCGACCACTTTGCAAGCGTCCTGGACATCATGCTAATGGAGCGAAGGGCGGGAAAGAGAATTGCGCAGACCGATTGGATCGCATTCCTAAAGAAGACATTGCGTGAACAGTGGGCTTTTGACCGGATCGTGCAAACTGTGATTGCCGCGAATGGACGCGGAGAAAATCGCGCCGCTGCAAAGTTCGTCTTGGATCGCGATGTAGAACCCAATGCATTGACTCGCGACATTGCGAGAATTTTTCTGGGTCGCGATTTGCAATGCGCTCAGTGTCACGACCACCCAAATATCACCGATTATTATCAATCCGAATATTACGAGCTACACGCATTTTTAACGCGAAGCTATCTATTTGAAGATCCCGCCGATAAGAAAACTCCATACGTTGGGGAAAAAGCTGTCGGTGAATCAGAGTATGAATCCGTCTTTACTGAGGATCCGACAGCCCGCGCGATACCCGGCTTACCAGGTGATCTAACACTGGATGCTGAGCCTAGATTCGAAGGTGAGACTGCGTACGTCATCGAACCTTCGAAGGATGCTGCCGGGCAGCCGAAATTTAGTCGGCGCATCGAACTGGCACGCATTCTCACATCCCCTGCCAATGATCTGTTTGCCCGCAACGCTGCGAATCGTCTGTGGGGGCACATGATGGGTCGAGGCTTGGTGCATCCTGTTGACTTCGATCATTCAGAAAACCCACCTGCCAATCCACAGTTGCTCGAAGTATTGACCGATGGCCTGCGCGAGTGTCAGTTCGACATCCGCTCATTCCTTAGCCAAGTCGCGCGATCCAAGGTCTATCAAAGTTCCGTGGATGCTCCGACACAGACTCCATCAAGTCAAGCGTATTTAAGACGCGCGATCGCGCAGGCAGAGCAGCAGTTACAACAGGTAAAACACGACAACCAATCGGCCAAGGCGTTCGTGAAACCCTTTGCGCAAGCGTTGGGCGATCGAAAAGCCCAGCTAGCGAATCTTGACAGTGAAATCACTGCAAAATCGGCTGAACGAAACGAGCGATTGAAGAAGATTCTGGAGCTAGAAAAAAACGCTGTCGCTTTAAAAAAGAGCCTCGCTGGCAGCGAAGAAAAACTCGCTGCTAAAAGCAAGCAGGACGAAGAGTCGACAGAAGTCCCCCCCGAAGTGGCGAAGCTAAAATCCGCCGTGGAGGCTGCGAAGCAAGCGGTGCAAGAGAACGCTTCGGCTGTGGTCACCAACCAAGCCTCCTCAGCAGAACTGCTGAGGAAACTTGCGGTATTAAAATCAAGTCGAATTGGCATTGCAGACAGTGTCGCCGAAGCGCGTGGAGCATTGCTGGCAGCGAGGCGCATGCAGGCAACCGATCAGCCCGCTTCTCACCACCAACAACATCTCGCCTACTTGAAGGCCGCGAACAAGGTTGTCGAAAGCCAACGCGACCTTGAGCAAATTGGCGAACAGTTGATTCAGAATCAGCAGACCTTGAAAACGCAGGTCCAGCGGCGGGATCAAATTCAAGCAACGATCGCAGAAATGAAAGAGCGGGAAGCTGCACTCCAAGAAAGCTACGCTCAGTCATTGGAAAATTTGGAAGCGAAACGCAAAGAATCCGCCGACCGAAAACAAGCGATTGACGAGCTCGCCGTTGCATTGGAGCGAAGTCAGCAACTTGCACAGGCGTTGGCGGATGAACAGCTACTCAAACTCGTCGAGTCGACAACGAGTCGACACAAAAAACTACAGACCGAGATGGCTCAGTCCGATGCTCAAATAGCTCAACTGCAAAACGCGTCCGTGGAAGCAAAGCGTGTGTCGGAAACAGCGAAAGCAGCGAGAGTTAATACAGAAAAAGCGTTCCAGACTGCTGTCGAAAGCGTGCACAAGCAGGAGGCTCAACTTACCAAGCTGCAGGAACAAAAACGATCTGCCGAAGTCGAATTCCAGCTCTTTGATGATGAATGGATCGATACGCAAGAGCGCCGGTTGATCATGCGACGGCTAAAGCCATTGTCACCAGAGCAAATGGCGGGCACGACAATTTCGGCGTTAAGGTTGGATCAACTTTATCGATCCTCGGCAGAGTCCGATTGGAAGAAGAGCAACAAAGACGTGGAACTGAATCGGGAAGACCCGAAGCATCAGTCTCAGTTAAAGGGGTTTTTCGATAAACGAGTAACGCAAGTGAGGGATACCTTTATCTCACTTTATGCGGCCCCGGCCGGGGCACCGCAGGACGTCTTTAGCGCGACCGCTGACCAGGCTCTGTTCTTGGCAAACGATAGTCGGGTTCAGTCTTGGCTGACTCCCGCAGAGGGAACGCTGGTCAAACATCTCATTGATCTGGAATCGGTTGATGAAATCGCCCGCAGCATGTTTCTGGGAATACTCTGCCGGCCTCCAACCGACAACGAAATCAATGCGTCAAAGAACCATCTTGCGACGAGAAATGACGACCGTACAAAAGCCATTCAGGAAATGGTTTGGGGTCTGATCTCGTCAGCAGAATTCCGCTTCAACCACTAACGGCGTTTCACACGTAAAGGCTGCAGTCATGAAGGCCAAGTATGCATGTCAGTCACTATCTCACACCATCGCACGGCGTAACTTCCTTGGTGCTCTGGGGGGCGCCGGTGCGATCGCGGGGATGAATACGATCCCAGCATTTCAGTCACAGCTCCTAGCTGCCCAAGTGGCAGCCCAGAAGAAGCGTGTGCTGACGGTGTTCTTGAGCGGAGGCGCCAGCCAACTGGAAACGTGGGACCCAAAGCCCGGCACGCTCAACGGCGGTCCCTTCCGGGCGATACCAACGTCAGTGCCAGGAGTGCACATTTCCGAACTTCTTCCTTTGTCGGCACAGCACATGCACCGTATGGCGCTCATTCGAAGTGTTAATACTGCCGAAAGTGATCACGGGCGCAGTCGCTATCGAATTGAACGTGGGCATAAACAATCGCCAACAGCAGACTATCCGCACCTGGGAGCATTAGTCGCGAAAACAACAGAACTCGACAAGTCTACGCTGCCGGGACACATCCATGTCTCCTCGGGTAGCGGATCGCGCGGCTCGAACGCAGCCTATCTCGGCCCGAAATATTCCAGCATCGCGGTTGGCACAAGTGGAGGGCTACGCAACAGCCAACTGCCTGGCGGGATGACGGCCACGCTCAACGACTCTCGACAGAGCTTTCGAAGAATGGCCAACGAACAGTTCTTACAGCGTCGCCGAACCGCAGAAACTGACGCGTACCTGCAGAGTTTCGAGCAAGCTGAGCAACTGATGCAGGAACGCGACCTGTTCGATGTCTCCAAGGAACCGAGCAAACTGCTGGAAGAATATGGCGATCACGATTTGGGGAAGCAGTGCCTGCTGGCCCGCAGATTGGTAGAGCATGGGATCTCCTATGTGCAAGTCAGCCATTCCAATTACGACACGCATGCAGAAAATTTCAACTTCCACATCGAACAACTTGGCGAATTTGACCAAGCCTTTTCGGCGTTGATCACCGATCTGGACAGACGCGGGTTATTAGAGTCAACGTTGGTACTGGTACTCACCGAGTTCGGCCGCACACCCAAAATCAACAACCGCTACGGTCGGGATCATTGGGGTCGAGGCTTTTCCATTGCGATGGCAGGATGCGGATTGCAACACGGCGGGGTGATCGGCGCGATGAGCGAGGATGGAATGCAAATTAAAGACCGTGAAGTCAACCAAGCCGACCTGTTCCACACTTACCTCGAAGCGTTGGGGATTGATCCGACCGCAGAGTTTGATATCGGGGGACGAATGATTCCGATCGCCGATCCAACTGGTGAAGCCATCGAGGAGTTGCTGGCATGAACGAGGAAAGTCAACCCGAAGACGAGAACGCAAAGCCCGACTTCAAGTCGGTACATATCGATAAGGAATGGAAGCATGACGCCCCATTGATTGGTTGCCGTTTCGATCCCTCCGGGCGTTTCGTTTTTTCAACTTCCATGGATCAGAACCTACAACGCTGGAACCTGGAGGATGGACAAAAGGTCGCGTTGAGTGGGCACGAAAGCTGGTTGCGGGCGATTGGATTCTCCAAAGACGGCAACCGCGCGTTTACGGCGGGCTACGATGGCCGGCTGTGCTTCTGGGATAACGAATCCCAGTCAACGGACCCCATAAAGACAATCGATGCCCACCATGGCTGGGTGCGATGGCTATCGGTCAGTCCCGATGGGAAATTGATTGCCACCGCCGGAAACGATCTTATCGTCAGGATCTGGAATTCCAATTCGGGAGATCTAGTTCACGAATTGAAGGGCCATCAAAAACACATCTACAGTCTGTTTTTTCACCCTACTGGTGATTTTCTGGCGAGTGGTGACTTAGAAGGCAAGATTCACATTTGGGAAACCAACCAATTCGGCAAGGCGCGAACCCTAGAGGCCAAAGCTTTACACACTTACCACACTGGACAGAAAGTGGATTACGGTGGCGTGCGTTGCATGGACTTGAGCAAAGATGGCACAGAACTCGCCTGCGGTGGCCTTCACAAAGCAACCAATCCATTCGCCGGCGTACAAGAACCCCTGGTTGTCGTTCTTAACTGGCAGACAGGCGATGAGATCCGGACGCATGAGGCGACGCAAATCACTCACGGAATCCTGTGGCGACTTCACTACCTTCAAGACGGAACACTAATGGGGGCATCAGGCGGTGGCACGGGTGGTTTCCTTGTCTTTTGGGGCAAAGAAGAAAAAACCGACGTCCACAAATTTAAGTTACCCAATACGGTTCTCGATATGGACTATGCCCCCGATTCCCTGACGGTCGCCGCAGCGCACCACGATGGCAGACTGACGCTAAGTCGGTTAACGGAAAAGGCATAGGCGTCTCAATCAGACGATCTCTTTCTGGCACGCGTGAACACGTTGACAGCGTGGGGCCAGTTCTCAGATCGGCCTGCTCTCAGATCGGCCAGTTCTCAGATCGGCCAGTTCTCAGATCGGCCAGTTCTCAGATCGGCCAGTTCTCAAACAGCCTCGCCCCTCAGGAACTCTACGACCATGACCATTAGATTTTCTTTCGCCGGTTTTCGTCATCCACACATTTTTGATATGTATCAGCGTTGTCGCGATCGGAAAGATGTTGAGATCGTCGCTTGTTGCGAGGAAGATGCGGCTACACGTGAGGATTTGGGGGCGAGGGACGATCTGAAAGTCACCCACACGAGTTGTGACGCGATGCTCGATGAAGTCGAGTGTGATGTGGTAGCGGTGGGCGACAGCTACGGACTGCGGGCCAACCGGATACTTGCGGCACTCCAGCGCGGCCGTCATGTAATTAGCGACAAACCCGTCTGCACCTCGCTGGCCGAACTTGACCAAATTGAAGCGGCCGCCCAAGCGAATGGTCGAATCGTCGGCTGCATGCTGGACATGCGCGATCTACCGGTCTTCTTGGGACTGCGTGACTTGATTCGCAACGGAGAAATCGGCGAGGTGCAGGCGATCAGTTTCGACGGCCAACACCCGCTGAACTATGGAAAACGTCCGATGTGGTATTTCGAACCTGGAATGCATGGTGGGGTGATCAATGACATTGCCGTACACGCAATCGACTTTATTCCTTGGGCAACAGGACAAGAGATCCGCGAGTTGACCGCAGCCCGCGGCTGGAACGCAACAGCCCCCCAGCACCCCGACTTTCAGCAATGCGGACAGGGAATGCTGAGCTTAGAGAATGGCGCCGGTGTCATCTTCGATGTCTCCTACCTCACTCCTGATTCGATCGGCTACACGATGCCCATCTATTGGCGATTCACCATTTGGGGAACAGACGGTGCTCTTGAGGCCGGATTCAATACGCCTCAGATCACTCTCTTCAAGAATGGAGAGGACAGTCCGAGAAGCATCGAACTTCCGATCGGCAAACCAGGTGCCTATTTAGAATCATTCCTTCATGAGATCGGTGGTAAAACTGACCTTCACCTTTCCTCGGCAGAAGTGATGAAAGCCTCTCGTATTTCGTTGCAATTGCAGGAACTTGCCGACCGCGCCAATTGAGCGACTGCCATCCGGAAAGGACATCGCGACATCATTGTTGCGACGACCACTGCCAGTGCGTGAAAAATTGCGACGGTGACAATCGAATCGCCCACTGCCCGCTCCCGAGGCGATTTTTGAGGATGCGAAGGAATCGGGCCCACAGCGAACGTCCGCAGATATTCAGTTTTACGAGTCGCCGAATTTTCGGTCACATCCTCATCCTGTTGGAACAGTTGGATAACAAGCAAGCGACAGTGATTGGCAGGCTGTTCCGCCGACGGAATTCCCAGCCACTTATGATTTGGATCAAAGGGAGCTTCACTCATTATGCCCCGACACAAACTGGCCAACGGATCAATCTCGAAATCGTAGGAATCGAAAGTCTAACACTCGGCGGCATCAATGCTGCCAGTGAAATACATCACCACGATTGGAGCAGCCACCGACCAAAATTGCTACCGATGATTCAAGAGACGTGGTGACTCAGGAGAATTGAATCGTCAAAGCCAGCTACTTTCAGCCTTGTTGGGCACGTTGGATTCCACCATAGTTTGCTGAACTACCGCCAGAATCCAGGCAGGCTTGAAAGCCGACTAAAATTCCGCAATGAACAATCACATTCCTCACGCCGACTTCTCTTCCAACGCCAACCTGATTGACCGCGAATATTGTGAGCGGCTAGATATCAGTGATGGGCTAGCCGAATGCCGTAAACAATTTGTCTTGCCAGCGGGCGTTGCTTACTTTGACGGGATGTCCCTAGGAGCACTCCCAAAAATTGCCTCGGATCGTGTGGGTGCCGTGATCGAGAGCCAATGGGGTCAAGGATTGGTGCGGAGTTGGAATACAGCCGGCTGGATTGAGATGCCACAGCGAATCGGTGGAAAAATCGCACCGTTGCTCGGAGCCGACGCGGACGAAGTCGTCGTGGCTGATAGCACCTCGGTCAATTTATTCAAATTGCTGGTCGCGGCGCTGAGACTGCGGCCCGACCGCCGCGTCATCGTCATCGAATCGAGCAATTTCCCCACCGACATCTACATCGCGAGGGGAGTCGAAGAGCTGCATCCGGGCGTCGAGGTGAAAATCGTCCCGGGCGGTCAAGTCGATCATGCCCTGAATGACGAGGTCGCCGTTGTGATGCTGACACACATCGACTTCAAGACCTCCGAAACCCACGACATGGCCACAATCACCGAGCGCGCTCACAACGTCGGCGCGATCGTGCTATGGGATCTATCGCACAGCACAGGCGCGGTTCCGCTGGATTTGCATGGATGTGATGCCGACCTGGCGGTTGGCTGTGGCTACAAATATCTGAACGGAGGTCCCGGGGCACCCGCGTTTATGTTTGTCGCGCGACACCATCAAGAACAGATCGACCAACCGATCACTGCATGGATGGGACATGCGAAGCCATTCGACTTTGACCTGAACTACACCCCCGCGAAAGGTGTCACACGTTTACTCAGTGGCACCCCGATGATTGTGTCACTCGCAGCCATGGAAGCAGGTCTCGACATCTGGAATCGAGTCGATCTAGCAAACGTGCGAAAGAAAAGTATTGCGATGTCTGAATTATTTATTCGCATCGTCGAACAAAGTTCAACCGACTCGCAGTTACAGCTTGCCTCGCCCAGCGACCCCGAGCGACGAGGCGGCCACCTTGCCTTTCAGCATCCGCAAGGGTATGCCGTGATGCAAGCGTTGATCGACCGCGGTGTTATCGGTGATTTTCGCGACCCCGATCTGATGCGATTTGGATTTGCACCTTTGTATCTGAGATTCGCGGACGTTTGGACTGCGGCGAACGCTCTCGTGGAAGTGGTCGAAACCAACGCGTGGGACCACCCCCGTTTCCGAGAACGAGCAACCGTCACCTAATCAATAGTGGCGTTAATCAATAGTGGCGTTAATGCGCCGCGAGCGCGCGATGCGCAGCAGGAAGCGACAACTCACACCAAGCAGCGTACATTTTCCCGGATGGGTGCAGCCCATCGGACGCCAGCAGGGATGCGTCCTCCGCCGCTTGCTGAGAGCAAGGTGTTACGTCGACGAACTGGGCGCCAAACTTGTCCGCACAGCTTTTTTTGCGCTCGTTAAATCTCTCAATCTCGTTTCGAATTGCCGGTTGGTCTCGCTCGATCGCGAAAGGCGTCACACTCCAATCGGGGATCGACAGCACCATCACCCGAGCTGGAACGCCGCCAGCGAACTGAGTTGCCTTGCCAAGGAGTGCTTCCAGTTCACGGACATAATCATTTTCATTAAGTCCATCGTATTGATTATTCACACCGATCAATAAGGAAACGAGCTGAAAAGAACCAGTCGGCTTTGCAGCCTCGATCCCGGTTAACAAATCGCTCGTCGTCCAACCATTCTTCGCAATGATCGTTGGCTCTTCAAAATCGATGCTCGCCTCACGCAAACGCTCAGCCAACTGCCTCGGCCACCGCTCGTCGATCGCGACAGATGTCCCAATGGTGTAGGAATCACCCAGCGCAAGAAAACGCTTTGCATGCTCCCCGCGACTCAAGGACGTCTGCCCCCCGTTCATTTCCTTGTCCATCTCATTGCACCTTCGACAAACATCCCCGATCAACCAGAACTCCGCAAACCGGTCTGTATATGCCGGCCATCCCCAAACACCATGAATGGGCAAAAACAGCGTAAGCAGCCACCAGCCTCAACAGCCGAACAAGTCACGCTGCCGCCAAGCTAACGCTGACTGCGGGCTGATTGCCAACTCAGCAACTTCGATTGCCAGTGCCCCGACCATGACAAACGCGAGCTCGAAATGCAAAGATCTCTCCGACCGGCAAGGAGATTCTTTCGTTTCACCTTTTGCCTCACAAGCCCGTCCCCACGGTGCTCGAACGGGCGAAGAAACGGCTGCTGCTAGATTTGCTAGACTTTTACGCTTCGGGGACCGATGATGGTGCCCTGCATTTGCTTTACCACCTGCGACTCTATTTTGGTCAATCGCAAACCTATGATTCCTTCAAACCGTCGATCGTTTTTGGCCGCTTCCTCTGCATTGATTGCTGGAGCTTGTTTACCGAAGCCTGTCCTAGCCGCAAAGAAAGCTGGTTACAAGCTGGGAATCCAGTTGTACTCCTTGCGTGGCTTCGACGTGGATCAAGCGCTGAAATATGCCAGTGAGCTTGGCTTCGAGCAAGTCGAGTTCTACAGCGGAATGCTAGCGACCAATAGTTCACCCGATGAGATTGCCGCCGCTCGAAAAAAGGTCGAAGATCTTGGCATGACGATTTCCGCACACGGTGTGAATCGCATGACCGGTGATGCCGCTGCGAATCGCAAACTATTTGAGTTCGCGAAGGCGTTGGGAATACCAACTCTCACAGCCGATCCCAGCCCTGATGCCTTTGACAACCTGAATGGACTGGTCAAAGAATTCGACGTCCGGGTGGCGATTCACAATCATGGCCCACGCCATCGCTACAACAAAGCGATCGATGTTTTAAATGCAGTTGAGAAGCATGATGAGCGTATTGGTGCTTGTGCCGACTTGGGGCACTACATCCGCTCCGGACAGCGGGCGACTGAAGTGATCCGTTTGCTTCAAGGTCGACTGTACGGGATTCACCTCAAAGATTTTGCCGAGATGAAAGACAAAACCGAAGGTGTGATTCTTGGCAAAGGCCATCTAGACGTTGAGGGTGTTTTCCAAGCACTCAAAGCAGTGAACTTCCCAGCGAATGGTGCCATCTCACTGGAGTATGAAGAAAACCCCAAGGATCCAATCGACGACATCCGACAATGCGCCGCAATCGCACGCAAAGCGATGGAAAAAATCCAAGCATCCTGATTCGCCATGCAGGCTGATCGCTTGAAATAATCGCTGGTCGCCCCGCGGAACGTGAGGTCACAGCGATTGGATCCCAGCGATTGGATCACAGCGATCGGGAACATTGTTTTGGCTTTCGAAAACGGTGATGGCCGAAATGGACAACACCACTTTGGCATTCTTATTTGCTAGAAAGGCAAGCGGTTGAATGGGCTACGGCAAACCCACTGGCTAGCGCTTTTTGGTGTTGCGCCGCGAATACACTTTTCGCATTGCGAGCGTGGAAATACGAACTCGACGCGCCAGCAAGTGGATCCATACCCGCAAAATCGTTCGATCCCGAATGCGTCCTGAAATCTGAACGAAACAGGATGAAGACCCCACTCGCTGGCGCTTCGAGCTCGTATTGATATACGTTTCCCCGTTATACTAATACTGTCCTGCTAACGACGCCCATTCAAACTTACGCAGATATATATGCCCGACTCGGTTGACGAATCAATCAACTTATTCGCGCGGCTGCGAGCGGGCGATAGCGAGGCTGCTGACGACTTGTTTCGACGGTACCTATTACGTCTCGTTGCCTTGGTCGAATCGCGGATGTCGCCTCACTTGCGACGTCGCGTCGATGCCGAAGATGTCGTCCAGTCAACGTATCACACCTTTTTTGCGAAAGCAGAACAAGGACGTTTCGAGCTAAAACAGGGTGGCGACCTATGGCGATTACTAGCCGCCATCGCCATGAACAAGCTGGCCAAGCAATGGGAACGCAATCTGGCGGCCAAACGCAGCCTCGCGGTCGAGCAAAGTGGCAACCATCCGAAGAATTCTGGCCACGACTGGATTCCGCGGTCACGAGAACCGTCGCCAGACGATCAAGCGATGGTGGATGACGAAATCGAACAGCTGACCGACGGGTTCGACGAAACCCAATCTGACATGCTGGCTTTGCGACTGGCAGGAATGCGGATCGACGAGATTGCCGTGCACACCAATCGCTCTGAGCGAACCGTGCGGCGGTTGCTCGAAAAAGTCCGCTACACAATGCAAACGCGACTCGACACCTTGGCCGAATCCTGACGCTTTCCCAATCGCCTGTTCAGCAATCCGATCCAGCTTCGCAGACTCCGATGCAGAGTCGCGGGCGAGATGCTTGTCGGCATGCTCGTGAGTGACCTGAGCCAGTTTCTGCTGATTGTGAGATTCTGGGCTGAATCTCTGAGTAATCCGGGAGTTTGCCAAGCTGGCGGCGGCTGAAATTGGCAAGGCTTCTCAAAAAAAACAATCTCGTGGTTTTTCGATGTCCGCTGTTCACCGGCAAACCGGATTAACTGGCAGCCAGGCAAAGCTGCTTTCCTGCTAAGCCAGCGTCGAACCAAGCCAGTTCCCCGACCGCAATCCGCAAGAAACGCATGAAAACGCCCAAGAATCAGCAACTAGCCTGCGAGTTGCGGTCGCACGAACAGGAAACAGTACGAATCGAAACCGGGAACCAAGTGGACGAGCCGATTTTGAGTCAATTGGAGGCAAAGACCGCGGCTTCTGAGTCACCGGCCGCTGGGAAAGGCGATAATGCACCTGTCTTGCAAGATCCATCCGAACGGGGCCGAAACGGCGACATGGACGAAATATTCAACCTCGAGCACCTCGAGCCGATTTGTGAAGATTTCGAGACCGCCTGGCGATTAGAAAACAAACCACAGTTCGACGATTTCCTTGATCGAGCAGACGAATTGGATCGCGATCACCTGTTGATTGAGTTGCTGCAAATCGAACTCTGGTGGCGACGCGAAGAGCATCCAACGCCGACCGCTGAGGAATACAAACAGCTTCTTCCACAACACGATAACGCGATCGATACCGCGTTCCGGCGCTACCAAAACAAATCACTGGTGCAAGCTCCGAAAACATCACACGACGGCCCACCGCAGACATTGAACACCAACGCCAGGTCCGAAGTTTATCCAGCCACATGGTTCAATCCGGCAACTCAACCGCCATCGGATTTGGCAACTTCGGGGACTCCAATCGACGCCCCACGAACTTCGGGCGGACTGGCGCCGGGTACCGTGATTGGCGATCACGAGTTAATGGGTGAAATCGCACGCGGCGGCATGGGAGTGGTTTACAAAGCGCGGCATATCCAATTGAACCGCATCGTCGCTTTCAAAGTGATACTCGGCGGCCAGTTTGCCAGCGAAGATGCGATGGAGCGTTTTCGAACCGAAGCGAAAGCAACTGCCCAAATCGATCACCCAGGAATCGTCCCAATTTACGAGATCGGGAAGCACGATGGGCAGCCCTATTTCACAATGGGATTTGTCGATGGCGAGAGCTTGCAAGAACGCATCGACCGCGATCCGCTCCCACCCAAGGAAGCAGCCAATATTGTCTTGGCCGTCGCCAAGGCGATTCATTTTGCGCATCAGTATGGCGTGATCCATCGTGACCTCAAACCAGCAAACATCCTGATTGATTCCAGCGGCGAGCCACGTGTCACAGACTTTGGCTTAGCGAAACAGGTTGACGAAACTCTCGCGATCACAAAAACCGGGGCGGTCATGGGAACACCTGCCTATATGCCTCCGGAGCAGGCAATCGGTAAGACGAATGCGATCGATTGCCGATCCGATGTTTACGGACTCGGCGCGGTGCTGTACGCGATGTTGGCCGGTCGCCCGCCTTTTACCGGAGCCAGTACCACCGACGTCCTGCTTCAGGTGATCGACGCTGATCCGATTTCCCCGCAACAAATGAATCGAAAAATCGATCGTGACTTGAGTACGATCTGCATGAAATGCCTTCAAAAAGAGAAATATCAGCGTTACGACTCGGCGGGCGACTTGGCGACCGACCTGGGCCGTTACTTAAGCAACCGCCCCATTTCTGCGAGACCGATCGGGCGCATCGGACGGGGATTTCGTTGGTGCAAACGCCACAAGGCTCAGACATTCTGGTTCGCCGCTTTTCTCGCTTCACTGCTCTACCCGCTCATGCTTGGGCTGTACGGCATTCTGACGCTCTACGCCGCACCCTTTTCGGTCACAACCCCTGATGGCAGTCAGATCTCCGTGATCAAACCTGAATCGACGTTTGGTCCCGTCGTTGAGATGGCAACCATTGATCCAGACGGGAATCTTGTGCAGCAGCCCGTTGCCGTGCTACCTGGAATCCATACGTCGCGGATGACCGAAGCTGAGGAGCTGGTCGACTTTGCCTTCGAGGAACCTCTGATCATTCGCTTTCAGTCGGGACGTATTTCGAACGACACGTTCCGAACGGGAGGCAAGATCAAGGTGTGGATCGAATTGCTTCAATATGGGGAACCAATCAACGTGATGTCTCCTCACATCTTCGACTTGCGGGCAGACCCCAACGATCCAGCGCTACACCAAGCTAATTTTATTTTGCTGCGTAGCGAACGGGATGATCAAGGCGACGAGGTATGGAACCTGAGCATGCAGAGTCGCGTCGATCGAGCCATCGCTCAACAGGTTACATCTGAATCAAGGCGTGCGATTTCGCCAATCGCAGAAGCATCCATTGTCAAAAAACAGAGATCGGAGTCTGGGCGGTCGACAAAGAAAGGTTTTAGTTATCGATTCAAACCATCCGTTTGGACAGAACCGCAATCCTTTACCGACAGCCAACTTCGAGACCTCGTCAATGCAAAGCTGGGCGCAAATGCATTCGAAGAGCATTGTGGCAATATAAGCATGTCACTCCTCCGTTCCATGACAATAAAAACCTCGACCAACCTCGGTACCGTGAACGCAACCGGCGAGGCCCAGACGCTTTATCAGCAGAGAATGGGACGACTGCTGAACCTTGAACGAATCCTGAAGCAAAAGGGGACGCCAATTGACACGGAGCTTGCGGAAGTAGAATTTCACATCAAGTGCCAATTTCTTCCTGAGCAAACAATCGTCGAAGAAGCTCAGGCACAAACCGCGGACCAAGCTGATGCGGACCAAGCTGATGCGGACCAAGCTGATGCGGACCAAGCTGATGCCGATCAACTTGATACCGATGCCACACCAACCGACAGCCAATGAGGGATTGAATTCCGCGATTGAATTTCACCGAACACAAACTTGCCGGTACAGGCGTTTATTCGCTACGGAGACTGCGTTTATTCGTCCCAGAGAGCATGGTACGGTTGCCCAGATTCAAACAGTTCCAGTCGTTTTGCAAGTTTCACTCGCTCTTCGGTCTCCTGACATTTTTTGATCGCCCGCTTCTGAATCTTCACCGCCTGCTTGAAGTCACCTAATTCAGCGTGCGCAGCAGCGAGGTCACTTAGGTATTCGTTATCTGAATGATCATTCGCGAGTTCGGCCAACTCCAGTGCTCGCTGGCCATCGCGGACTTTTGCCTCCGGACAAGTTGCCAGTAAGCATGCAAGCGTCGACAACGCGTAGGAATCCTCTTCATCCAACTCGATCGCTTTCTCAAAATCCTTGATCGCTTTGCGATATTTTTTTAGCAGACAATAAGCATTCCCACGAAACACATATCCCCAACCATGTTCGGGGTGGAGTTTTAAACACTGATTCAGATCCTCAATCGCCTCTTCCGGTCGCTTATCGTTGCAGCGGAGACCACCACGAAACAGATACGTATCTTCCAAGAACAGCTTAACGCTATCGGCCAAGCGAATCGCTTCGGTCAATTCGGGTTCGGCTTTTTCTGATTGATCCGTTCGCCAATAGCACGACCCGCGAACATGCCAGGGAAGGTACGATCCGGGGCAAAGCTCAATCGCCTTGGTTGCATCCGCGATTGCATCGTCAAATTCTTCCAATTCGCAATTCGCCCACGCTCGCGCCGCCAAAGCCTTCGCTGACATCGGATTCTTAGCGAGCTTTTTCGTCATCTGCGTACGAATCTGTTTCGGTGACTTGTAATTGTCACCCAGAAAACTGAGGAATAGATCTTCGACTTCACCAGGAGTTGCGGTCATACAGTTCTTGCCCGTTCAATTTTCAATTGATTGTGGATCAGTCATTCGAAACGCGACCATCTGGTCAATCATTCGATGACGCAAAGCAACAGCGTAACCCAGCGGACTGCGTGACGGCATTTCCAGCAAAATCCCACCGCAGTTTGTTGATCGAACCAGGTGGTGACTCGGCGGCACACACCGCGATTCACCGTCGCCAAGGCAGTTTGGCGAAACGTCAAGCAATGATGTCGTGAACCACTCTTCCATGCACATCGGTCAGTCGGAAATCACGACCGCTGTATCGATAGGTCAATCTTTCGTGGTCGAGTCCCATCAGGTGCAAGATGGTGGCATGCAGATCATGCACATGGACTTTATTCTCGATTGCAGCAAAGCCAAATTCATCGGTGGCGCCATATGCCATGCCGCCCTTCACTCCGCCGCCGGCCAGCCACATCGAGAAACCATGATGGTTGTGATCCCTACCATTGCCATTTTCGGCAACCGGCGTGCGGCCAAACTCGCCACCCCAAACAATCAGCGTATCCTCGAACAGTCCGCGTTGCTTGAGATCCTTGATCAACGCGGCAACCGGCTGATCGACATTCTTGGCCTTGCTCGCGTGTGCCTTGATATCGCCGTGATCGTCCCACGGCTGTCCGTTACCGTAGTAGACCTGGACCATTCGAACGCCATTTTCCACCAAGCGTCGCGCCGCCAGGCACCCATTGGCGAATTGCCCGGACCCGTAGGCTTCACGCGTCTGTTTGGTTTCGCGACTTAGGTCAAACACTTCCTGGGCTTCGGATTGCATCCGGAAAGCCATCTCGAGCGACTCAATCCGCGCTTCCAGGCGATTGTCGGACCCACCGCGTTCGGCAAGATGCAGTTGATTCATCTTGGTTAGCAAATCCAACTGCTCTCGCTGTGCCGGCTTTGTTAAGTGCGAGTTGCTGATGTGCTCGATCACCTTCTTGGGGTCCACACTCTTGGCATGATTGATATGCGTTCCCTGAAAAACGCCTGGCAAAAAACTGTTGCTCCACAACTGGGGTCCCACCACAGGCTTGCCGGGGCACAGCACAACAAACCCTGGCAAGTTTTGGTTCTCGGTACCCAATCCATACAGCAGCCATGATCCCATCGCAGGACGCGTCGGCTGCGTTTCACCACTGTTCATCATCAGCAACGATGGTTCGTGGTTGGGAATATTGGTATGCATGGAACGGATGACGCAGATGTCATCGATGCAGCCGCCAACGTTGGGAAACAGATCACTGACTTCCAAGCCTGATTCACCATACCTGCGAAACTTGAATGGTGACTTTAGCAGGCCACCGGTCTTACGTTCGGTCTTGAGGTCGGCAGAGGGAGGACGTTGACCGTTGTATTTCTCCAGTGCCGGCTTGGGGTCAAACGTGTCAACTTGTGACGGACCACCGTTCATGAACAGGTGAATGATGTGCTTGGCACGGGACGCGAAATGCGTCGGCTTGGGGGCGAGGACAGCGGCTTTGCCGGAATTACCCTCGCTGCCTTGGTTCGGATCCGCGGCTACAAGTGTACCGTCTTGGGCTAAGATCCCTGCCAGCCCAAGCACGCCCATCCCTGTTCCCATCCGATGGAGTGAATTGCGGCGATTCAGACTGTACTGTGATGAATTGGCGTTCATGCAATTTCAAATTCGCGTCGTGTTTCAATACCAGTGTTCTGAACCGCGTTTATCAACGCCTGCGTGCATGTACTGAACGTAAACGATGCCCAAACACTTCACTCAATCAACGTACATCAATTCGTTGCTACCAAGCAGAACCTGAGCATAGCTCTCCCAGCGGGTCAATTGATTGTCAGGGTCATGAATCCCTTGCAAATAGGCCAACCCCAGTTCGGCTTCTGCCTCGGATGGCGTTCGGCCGTAGGCAAGCTGGAAGGCGAGCTGAATGCGTTCGCTATCGTTTTCGGACGCATCTCGATGCAGCCTAGCCGAGAACGCTTTCGCCTGCTTGATCATGAATGGACTGTTCAGGACAAACAATTGCTGCTGTGGCACGGTTGTTTCAGTTCGTTTCGAACTGGTGATATTCGCGTCAGGGAAATCGAACAATCGCAGCAAATCATCAAGTTGATGCCGGCTAATTTTCGCGTAAACCGTTCGACGGACATTGTTTTGGTCCGACAAATTCGTTGATGGACCGCCAAAGGTGCGATCGAGCGTTCCTGCAACATTCAGCAAAGCATCGCGCCATGATTCGATATCCAGTCGCCGGCGATTGGCTTTCCACAAGTAGCGGTTGTCGGCATCGATTTCTGCATTTCCCTGATTCCAATTCGAACTTAAACGATAGGTCGTCGAGAGCATGATTTCGCGATGCAATGTCTTGATCGACCAACCACTTTCAATGAACCTCGCTGCCAAGTAATCCAACAACTCTGGGTGCGTAGGTAATTCCCCAAGACTGCCAAAATTACTCGGTGTCCCAACAATGCCACGACCGAAGTGGTGCTGCCAAATGCGATTCACCATCACCCTTGCCGTGAGGGGATTTTCGGGATCCGCGATCGCATCAGCCAATTCACGCCGACCACTCCCCGAGGTGTAGTTGATACGATCTTCCCCGGCGAGAATTCGCAAAAAGCGACGTGGTGCAACCTCTCGTTGACGAGCCGGATTACCACGGACAAATACCTTCATATCCGCCGGCCTGCTCTCGGTGTATGAATGGGCGATTGCATACATTGGCGGTGCGTCTTGCTTGGCGGACTCCACGGCGTCCCGAAGCTTGAGCAAATCCTCGCGTTGCTGCCCCTCCAGGTACTTTTCTAGCTCGTTCTCGGGAACTGCAAACGGGCCGTCTTTTCCGAGCACGAAACTCAATAGCGGTTCGGAGGTCGGCGTTTCCGTATAGACGCTGAACTGCACGCTGGCTTGATCGCCACAACCGCCTTGATCTGCCCCGCTGTTATCAAGTCCACCAATGGCTTCGAATCGATCATAACCAGCGGGCAAGTCAAACGTGATGGTCGAGGTTGCGTGGACTCCGATTCCTTCGGGATACTCTTTGCCGCCAACACGAATCGGTTTTCCATGGAAGTTGGTATTCACGCGGATGCCCGAATCACCTTCGTGTTTTACCCACTTCAATTCAGTGAGTTTCAGCTCACCCTGCTCCCCGATAATCTTTGGCGCTATCCAGTCGGCATGATCACAACTGCGTCCGTTTCCTCCGTCACTGACAACGAGGATCAGTTGTTTCGCGTCGCGAATGTTTGCCTTGATCTTCGCTGTCGGTCGCGATTTCGTCACCAGTGGTGTGACGAATCGAGGGCTTCCCGCCGTATGCTCCACAATCGCATCGTCGAACTGTTCATCAGTGATGCCATCGCGAATTCGGATATCGCGCTGCACGCGAGCCTGAAACGCGCTGGCAACGTGCCCAACCCAATCTGAGGCTGTAAGCACCTCCGCATCCTCTGCATTGCCGTGCCCGTCATCTGCCTGGTCCAAAGCAAACCATTCGGCAAGTGCAGGGATCTTGTCCTGCTGTTGCGGATCGAGAAATGTGTCCCACCGTTTCAGGAAAAAAGGGTTCAATCCTTTAGCTTCTGCAAATTCAGCTTCTTTGACTGATTCGCCACTTCGCCTGGCAGACCGAATTTCCCAAACGGCTCGCATGTAGCTGGCGATCTGATCGACCCTTGATTCTGCAGCGGACGTCTTCACGTTGGCGAGGAATTTCTTGACCTCCTCTTCCGCCTGCTTGATCTGCTTCTGCCCTTCGTTATACGCACTGATGTCCTCTGCGGTGCAAAGGGACGCGTTGTGCAATTTTGAACTGCTAAAGATGCCAGCTAGCGAATAATAATCTTGGGTGGGGATTGGATCAAACTTGTGGTCATGACAACGAGCACAAGAAACAGTCAGCCCCAAAAAACCGCGGGTCAGCGTGTCAACACGATCATCCAGTTCATCCGCGGCTGCTTTGGCTTTGTCGCTATTCTTGTAGTACTGTGCCCCGAGTCCGAAGAAGCCTAATGCGATCAAGTGATCGTAGTTATCCGGGACCGATGGATTCCCGGTGGAACCCACTGAGTTGTCAGATTGGGGTCCAATTAGGTCGCCCGCGATCTGAAGACGGACAAACTGGTCGTAAGGCAAATCAGAATTGAAAGCGTCGATCACCCAATCTCGGTATCGGTATCCACTCGAGTTGGCTCTGACAGCAAACGTGTGGGCTTGATCTTCGGCGTACCGAGCAACGTCGAGCCAATAGCGACCCCAACGTTCACCATAGTGTTTTGACTGCAGCAGTCGGTCGATCACTGTTTCGAAAGCGTTCGGTGAATCATCTTGCAAGAATGCTTCCACTTCAGCCGGCGTTGGCGGCAATCCGATCAAGTCGAACGTTGCTCGACGAATCAACGTTCGCTTACTGGTCGTAGCAACGGGTGCCAAGCCGATTTCTTCCATCTTTGCCAATGTAAAGAAATCGATTTCCCCCGATGCCCAGTCCAGTTGTTTGACTGCGGGAGTCTCTGGTTTTTGCACCGGCTGGAACGACCAAAACTGCCTCGCCGCCTCAAAGTCGATTTCCGTGCCGATGACTTCCGCCGTCTGGCCTGGGTCTTGCCCTCTTGGATCGGGAGCACCCATCTCGATCCACTTCGTAAAATCGGCAATGACCTCATCGGACAACTTGCCCTGCGGCGGCATTTCGAAGTCTTCATATCTCAACGCCCCCAGCAATAAACTTTCCTGAAGGTTCCCTGGCACAACGGCCGGCCCTGAATCGCCCCCCTTTCGAGCCGTCGCTTTCGTATCGAGTCGCAGTCCCCCCTTGAGATTTTTTTCGCCCGATCCGTGACACTCCAAACAATGCTGCACCAACACCGGACGGATTTTTTCTTCGAAAAACTCAACCGACTCGGTGGATAAAGTTTCAGGGGATAAGGGCTCCGGGTCGGACTTCTCCGCTGTGCCGCCAGAATCATCGGCGTACAGTAAGCCCGCGAACGGAAAGCATGCCACGGCGATCAAACAGATCATCCGAAGAAACCCAACGTTTTTTCGTCTCATAGAGAACATTGATCAGGAAGGCAGGGGTGGGAATCGGGGAGGCTGAAATCAGGAAAGCTGGGTCCAACGATGTCGGTCAAAGTGGGTCGCTGATGGGTGGGTCACTGATGGGTGGGTCACTGATGGGTGGGTCACAGCGGCCAAGCTCAGGTTCTCCACTGTCCCATTCACTCCACTGTCCCATTCGTTGCCTCATAGTTTAGCAGGCCTGCACAAAAATTTCCGACCCGTATGCGTTGCCAGCCTCAAGTCATTGGTATCCCCCATTACACACCGAAACACGCTTCCGATAGCTGTCCCGGGTCACTTTTGAGTGGAGCCATGAAAACCTCGTTTCTTCGCCCATTAAAAGGCCAAACCAAATGAATCGACGAAGATCCATTGCTCAAAAAGCCGCATCGTTGCTCAAAATTGCGGATGAGATAAATCGATAAGCAGCAGCGACTTAGGCTGTCGCAAAATAACGTTAAATCATTGGCCGCTCAGACACCACACACTGGAAGGTTGTAACGATTGAATGACCTTTCCTAATTCCGATTTCTGAATTCAGCGCCAATCCCAGAGATTCCGATCAAACCGATTATGCCGAAATGAATGACTGCGAGCATTCCGCGGAGAACAGAAACATTGCCGGTCCGAACAGCCATATTGAGCTCCCTTTGCTGCCTGCTGTTGACTGGCTGCACGCTTGGGCCTCGCGAAATTCCGAAAGGCCGGCTGGAATATAATCAAGCGGTTCAAAAGTCCTTTCGTGAAGAAATGCTGTTGAACCTGGTGCGTCTACGATACCGCGAAACACCGGAGTTTCTTTCCGTCGGCGGGATCGCAGCCCAATACACCTTTGACGGGCGGGCGAGCGGAAACTTGGCCCTGCCCGATGGTGGCACAAAAGTCGGTGGCTTAAGTGGTGGTGTATCGCGAACGGAACGGCCAACGATCAGCTATGTCCCCGCGCGAGGCGAAGCCTTCCAGAAAGGACTGCTCGCGCCAATTGATTTAGAATCGCTTGAGCTACTGGGGCGAACAGGATGGAGCTGGGAGCGAATCCTGCGAACTACCGTGCAATACATGAACCAGGTGGATAATGCCACTAGCGCCGGAGGCCCCACGCCCAAATTGAAACCAGACTTTGAAGAGTTTCGATACGTTGCACAGGTCATGCGGCAACTCCAGATTCAAAGGGCCATCGAACTTTCCACCGCAGATCGTGAAGGAACCCCCAAACCGGTATTGCTAACCCGGGAGCAGTTGGACGGAGACTTTGTAATGAACGCCATCAAAGAAGGCTTTGCGATCAAAGAAACAGAGGAAGGAATCTCTCTTGTAAAGAAGGAGTCATACCTCGCGTTTATCATTCATCCAAAGGCAAAGCTTTCCGGTGAACTGCACGAGTTAGCCGAGATGCTAGATCTAAACGTTGACTTTGATTCGCCAAAGCCGGCCGTCGTTGCTGTGGAATCAGCCAAGGAAGGATGGATTCAATCGACCTTCGCCGACGCAACAGAGTTTACAACAACGACTGACTTTGCTTGTGAGGATGCAGCAAAAATCAAACCTATTCACTTAGATGATCAATCCGACAAGTTGCTGCGCGACGATATCGTGGTAAGCACACGATCGTTGCTCGAAGTCATGTACTACTTGTCGCACGGTGTGATCGTCCCAGCAGAACATCAATCCCTGGGGCTCGTTACGCTGACGACTGATCAGAATGGCGCAGCTTTCGACTGGACGGAAATGATGCATGACCTCTTCACGATTCACGGCTGCAAGCATTGCCCAAAACACGCGGCCGTCGCTGTGCAATACCGCGACTACTGGTTCTACATCGATGAGCGAGATCAAGATTCGCTCTCGACCTACACGTTGCTGGTTGAACTGTTCGGAATCGAGGTGCGGGCCGGGGGCGGCGGCGGATTTCTTTATACGCTTGGGATTTAGAGGTCGCACCGGCAACGGACTCACCCATCAGGAGGTTAGCAACCATGCATGTCTCGCATGCATGGCAAGGAACCGCCTAATTTTCGCGGCTCAAATCCTGCTCTGCTTCAGCCTTGATATTCTTGAACGCTTCATCATCTGGCTTTAGCTGCAACCCTCGGCTGGCATAAGCCAACGCTTTCTGGGGGCGGCCGTTATCCAAACAGGCTTGAGCTGTCTTACGCAACAGCCATGCCTTTCCTGGTGCTATCTCGACATCGAACTCCATTAATCGCAGGCCAGCATCGATGCGGCCCTCTTGAATCAGACGTGTCGCCAGTGCGAAATTTGCTCCTCCCCAACCTGCCTTGCGGCCTTGTTTCTGAAACCACTCAATCGCCGTTTCAACGCCCTCTGATTTCACAAGCGCATACATTCGCTGCTCTTGGGTAATGCGTTTTTTCCCAGGCATGCGGAACGGCTGATCAGTGACCACGTGGATCAATTCGGTGCTCAAACGTTGAACCGCATTCCATACGTCACTCGATCCAATTTTGTCCGCCTGATTACACAGCACGATCACAAAGGCATCATCGTCAACTAATCGGTTCTCCATTGCCCTGAACCCGTTGATGGCTCCACCGTGATTGATCACCTTGGTTCGGCGTTTGGTCACTGGATGCGTGCGATTATAAATCTGCCAACCGTAACCATAATTACTCTGCGGTCGCCCGCCCGCCGCTTTGACCTCGGGCACATCCCGATTTGGCGTGAACATCAAATCACGATATTTCCGGTCCAATAATTTGTCGGTGTATAAGGCTCGGTCCCAAAGAAACATATCCTCCACTGTCGAATACAGAGCACCGGCAGCCCCAGGTGATGAATCGAGATTCATGTAAGCCGCATTCTCGAAACCGAACGGCCCGTTCGTGTACCCGCTGGCTCTTTTTTCAATCACCGTTTCATTTCGGTCATAGCCGCTGTGCATCATCCCCAAAGGCTCAAAAATCCGCTCCTCAAGATTCTGCTCGAAGCTCTTTCTCGTCACCCTTTCGATGATCCTGCCGAGAATGCAATAGCCCGCGTTGCAATAACTGTAGATCGTGCCTGGCTCGTTCTCTAAATCACCACTGCAATGCAACTTAATGAAATCATCTTTTCCGAAAGACAAACGAGAGATCGTTCCTCGGTAATCAAAGCTCGACGTAAAATCGCGTATCCCAGATTGGTGCGACATTAAATGATGCAGTGTGATCTTCTCCCCTGTGTCTTTGCGATAATAAGGCAGATGTTTGACGATAGGATCATCAAGCCGCACTTTTCCCTCCTGCACCAGTTGCATGATCAACATGCTGCAAAACTGCTTACTGACAGAAGCCAGCCGAAAACGGGTGTCGGTTGTGTTCGGAATACTCCATTCGCGATTCGCCAAGCCGAAGGCTGCCTTGTAGATTACTTTGCCATCATCCGCGACCAGAACCGCGCCGGAGAAGAGGCCAGCATCAGCAGTCGCTTGGCACAGTTCACGCAAAGCAAGCTCTTTGTCACTACCGATTTCTCGATACCCCTTCGGTAAATCAACCGTCGCTTCCTGCGATAGCGCAGAATCGCTGATCAGGCACCAGGCGATCAAAAAACCAATTTGCAATCTGAGACGTTTCATGATGGCTTTCGCAGAAAGCTTGCGTATTTCGAGGCTTTGGATTTTGTTATTCCGGGGTCACCGAAAAACAATGAATCACAGATGAATCAGGGAGTCACCGATTCTTTCGGCTTGCCTGGCAGGGAGGCACTGGGGAGTGGCAGCCCGAGGTCGTCGCCGTTGGGTTGAAAACCGTTTCCATCCACATCGACAAAGATTGGATTGCTAACGGCGATTGGGGGGCGTCTTCCGTACCGAGTCCCCATGATCTTTTCCATCGTCATGCCCTCGCCGATTGTCGCAACAATTAAATGTGCATCCTGTCCCAGCCGGAGACGGATCGTGGAGTCAAACTTCCGCACGTCTTTCAACGCCCCAAACATTTCCGGTGAATTCTTTCGTGTGTAGTTATGCTCATCGCTCGGACGACCGTTAATGAACACCTGAACGCGATTAACATCTAACCAATTCGGGCACTGCACGCTGACCTTCAATGCTACCTTCTTGTCAACCGCTGACAATTCGTCTCCAGGCAAGACGGCGGTTGATGTGGAGCTTGTCTGTCCCACGACCGACAAGAAAGGGCCCGTCGACAGAATGATGTGTCCCGCTTCCGCCTGCCGAACCATTTCCTCGGTTGAAATCTCCGCTGGATCATCAGTGCTGCTGGCTATCCAATTCCTTCGCCAACCACTGCCATGGTGGTTGTAGTGCGAATCAGTATTGATGACCGCTGGAATTCGCCGCCCCTGATTCAACAATTGCAACCATTGGAACATTGGTATTCGCATCCGCCGCGTACTCGGTGGATTGCTGGGAATGTCTTTGAAAATCGTTTCCAACGGATGAACTTCAACAACATCGGTCCATTCCAACATGCCGCGAAATCCTTGATCGGGCACACCATCGGTATTCACATCTCCGTAGATCTGATGCAAGTTTGGATGATTCATCTGCACAAGTTTGTCAGAACCTTGATCCCACATTGCCAGCCGTTCAATCTGCACGACGGGATTAGATGAAGCGCGAGGTCCACCACCGTTTTGCGTGTGTGGATGCCAATGCAATGGAAAAGAGTTTTGGTGATTCACAGGGGTTGGCGATCCGGTCAGCTCGATCCCAGTACAAGTCGCCATCAAATGTGAGAGTTTCATCTGCTGCAAATGTGGCAGATAGCTGTCGATGCGATTGTGCTCGGTGCAGGGCGCAAACTCGACGTTCTCACACAGCAAATTTTCAACTCGACCGAACTGATCTGACGTATTATCACCCGACGGACTGCTGTGACTGTGCAAATCAGCGCTGACCCACCCAGGCGTATCAACAACGCGTTCTAACTGCACGGAAATTTGTTGCATTTTCCGGGCAATGATTTCAACGTCCTTCTTGACGCTATTGTATTCCGGACCACGACTGAAATAGATTTCGTATTTCCCCGGATCTAGCGGGCAACTCATGCGACCGTGCACCGAATACACGAGGTTCTCCACGAAAGTCCGTGCGCTGCTCAGGCCATAATTCGGATCGTTTCCATCGACCGCATAGATGGTCGCTTTCACTGGGATGAGTTTCCCCCGCCCATCCGTCACTTCGGCAACGAACCCGCTCGCATTCGCCAAGTTCACTGTCACGAGTGCGTCTTCGCCGATGTTCCCATCAACTGCTTGACTTGTGCGGCCTGACAAAAACTCTATCTCCGCACTTTCATAGCCGATGGCTGAAGCGATTGCGACGTAGTTACCGGGTGTCAGACGAGCATGAGCAATCCCCTGATCATCCGTCTGAATGGTGAATGCTTCTACAGTAGCCGCGCCGGCCTCATTACTGCCGTTGTCCTTGCTAGTCCGTCGCAGGGTCAATTTAACGCGATTGACCGAATCAAAACCATCAGCCGGATCGACGTCGCGTCTGACCAAAAACTTGTGCATTTGAGATGGCTCATCCGCTCGCTCTGCCACGGACATCAAATCGATCAAACTTGTTGCTGGGTAAAGGCGGATCGTCCATTGCAGTTTTCCAGCGGATCGCTCGACGTGCCCGTCGGAGTACTGCAATCGATAAGGCCTTCCTCGGATCCAGCGCGGTGGTTGTTTTAGTCGAGGGCTTTGGAACCCGATCGTCTGCCGAAAAAAAGAATCGGCGCAGTAGGCAACGCTATCAGATTTTTCAAATGTGAACCAACCATCAGCTCGAACGCCGTCATACGGTTTGATTTTTTCCGCCGACTCGCCTTCAATCAAAACGGTAGATTCGACGAACGCGTCGCCGTCCCTCAGGCGGTAGCGGATGGTGGCTTTGGTGCCGTCATTGGCCGTCGCCCTCGTCGAAAGACATTGCCAAAAGACGCTGTCACCCTCACGGCCGGTCGTGACGAGAGACGGATCATGAAACAGGTAGCGTCCGGCCGTGGGAGTGTAGGCGCTCAACTGATCGTTGGATGGCTCGTTCAGCGTCAGATCTAGAATCGATCCTCCAATATTACGAATCGTCATATTGGCATCACGAGTCGATACTGGTGACGCAATCGTCAATGCGATCTGATCGTTTTTCAGCAGATAGTCGCCATAGATCCAATCCACCTCCTTTCCCTCGATCGCCGGTTCCGCATCCGGGGTGATGAGACGGGTTTCCGCCACCGTGATCTGTGCATCAGCGGTCGCGAGAAATAAAACGAGGACAGATTCGGTTAATGCAAAGAGGCAGATCTTCATGATGGAGGTGGGGGCGAGGCTGAAGGATGAACAGGCCGACTTTCGAATCATACACGCCCCAGCAAGAACCACCATCACAGGCTGGAATCTTGGACGAGGGCTGAAGTGATTCGCGAGCCGGAGAGGACATTTTCGCCACCAATTAACCAAGCAACACCGATTAGCGAATGAAAAACGCCAATTCCTGAAGTTCCGGGTGAACTCGCTCATGCCGTTTCAGGCTCGCGACCAGGCCTTCACCCTTCTCATTGCTTATTGCCAACATCACAACGGTCCCTTCACCGCGCCGCGAGGGTCTAGCAAATGATGGTAGGCCGCTACCCACAAATTCTCCGCACGATACCACAACACGATACGAATAGCGTGAAGCAAATAGCGTAAATTACCGATCCCGGCTTCCTCTTTTTCGCTCCCCTTTCAGGGGTCGATTCTGTACGCTGTGCTGTAACAGCCGCGCCCACCCACTTCCGCTTGCAAGCTCCCTACTTCCACCAGTTGACTCTCAATGCTCCACAAGCTTCTCGAACGGATATTACAAACAGATCCCGATCGAGTTTTGCTCGAATTCCATGAAAAGCAATGGTCTGCAGCGGAACTTGAGGAGTCATCGAACCGCCTCGCCGGCGGCTTGATTCAACTAGGTCTGCAGCCGATCGATCGCGTCGCCGTATTGCTGCCCAACCGTCCCGAAACCGTCTTTGCCTACTTGGCATGCTTCAAGGGCAACTTCGTCATGGTGCCGTTGGATTACCGTCATCACGCCGCACAAATCCGTTACTCGCTGAACCACAGTGGCGCCGACGTGCTGATTGTTCACCGAGAACGTATCGACGAACTTGAGAAAGAGGGCGTCCTCGCAGGGGTCCAAACCATACTCGTTGTTGATGGGTCGCCAGACCTACCTTACCGCGACGTCAGTGAGTTACTTTCTCAAGAAACAAAGCACGCCTTTCCCGATGAATTCGAGGGCGATGATTTGTGCGTCATGATCTACACCTCGGGAACAACCTCGCGTCCCAAAGGGGTCACGCTGACCCGAACAGCGATTATAGCTGGCATTAAAAAGTATTTAGCAAGAGTTCGGATCACGTCCGAAGATGTCGCATTGATCGCCGCGCCAATCACACGCCCGATGGCTTTGCGTTGCCAATTGCTGCCAGTCTTATACCAAGGTGGCTGCGTTTCGCTGATCGAGCGATTCCAGGTAGACAATTACGTAGCAGCACTGCAACGTCCACCCGCGAAGACATTTATGGCATTACTGCCAGGCGCGTTGGTGCAATTAATCTCGCATCCCGAGATCAAAAGTTGTGATTTCAGCGCACTTAGAATGTGCATCGCCGGTGGGGACAAAGTTCCAAACAAGCTACACGATTCTTTTCATGAACTCACTGGAGTTGCCTTGACCGAACAGTGCGGATCTTCGGAGGTAGGTGCCTATGCGCTCAACCCGCCATTCGGCAGAAAGAAGCAAGGCTCCATTGGCCTGCCTATGTATGGTGCCCAAGTTTGCGTTGTCGATGAAGCCGGCAGCGATATTGGAGTTGGCGAAATTGGTGAAATCGTTGTCAGCAGTCCCTTAATGATGGATGGCTACTGGAATGACACAGCACTCACACGCAAGACCCTGCAAGACGGCTGGGTACGAACCGGTGACCTGGGGCGATTTGACGATGATGGATACCTTTGGTTCATGGGACGAAAAAAGGACATCATCGTTTGTGGCGGCAGCAACGTTTCTCCACTGGAGGTTGAATCAATTCTCTTGAATCATCCCTCCGTTTCAGAGGCCTGCGTTTTTGGCGTGACAGAATTGAATGACATGCAAGAAATCCATGCATTCGTGACTTTGCACGCAAAAGACAACTCTGTTTCGGAGGCGGAACTCATAAAATTCGCCTCCGAACACTTGGCCGAGTACATGATTCCCAAGAGCATCCACTTTACCGATGAATTACCCCGAAAAGGCGCGGGAAAAATTGATCGTGAACGACTGCGATTACGGATCGAAACCGGTGTTGATGACCTATAGAAACGGTCACATATCAACATCGCCAAACGATGCCCCATTCGCACCAAAGCTCTGTTGTAAAGCGGCGTTACAGACGAATAACAATCACTCGGCCACATCCACCGCCAACGCTCCAATTACGATCGCCCTTTCACTGCGCATCGATGATCGACCAACGGCTTGGCGGCTCGTTTGGCAATTATTTGGAATTGACTCCCGTTCGCTCCGAATTGCCAACACGATTGCGATAAGCGAGTCGCATCAAAACGCAATAAACTGAAAATCGATCAGCCAATCGCTTGACGCCCCGAATGCCCCCGTACACACCGACCACACATCCTTCGTGCCGGTGAACATTTCCGCGAGAATTTAAATGCCACGTTTGCCAGCCATGATGCTGCCAGCAGCAATCTTCTTACTGTGCCATCTGTTTTTGCCATGCATCAGCGATCAATCGTGCGAAGCGTGGGGACAACAGACGAACACCGGCTTCACCTCACCCGCTGGCTACGGCCAGCTCGAAACACCACCAGCTTTATTTGGCGGAGGAGTCGATCCTCAAGGAAGACGTTATTTTTTCAACGGCCAACGCGCCCAGAATAATAAGCTGATTTTGACGGCGAGTAATGGATTCTTCGATCACGGAACGTGTCGTGCGGGCGGCCAATCTGCGCTGCCAAAGGTTGGTGACGATTCACTGATCAAACCGAATTACGCTTTTCTCGACCATTGGAAAACGATCAAAGGTTCAATTCGCTGGCACCTTTGGTGCGGCCAACCTGGAACCGTTCGGCTAAATGTCCATCTGCAAGTTTCCGAGCGTGAAGCCGGTTCACGACTGACCGTTTCCATTGCGGGAAAATCGCGAACGGTCACAACCGTCGCCTCAACAGCTGACACGCCACAACCTTGGAATCTTGATTTTCGAATTACCGAACCGGGCGAGCAAACCGTTTCACTTTCCGCCGAAACAATTCGCAGTTCCAATTCAGGGGTCGGCAAGCTGTATACCATCGATGCTTTCGGGGATGGAATTCAAGGTTCGCAACTCCTACGTGCTCGCTGGCGACCGGCCGCTGTTCACGGCAGTTATTCTTGCTCAAAACTTGAACGAAGCCGTCTCTGGGTC
Source organism: Rubripirellula sp. (assembly GCA_049602075.1). Classification (GTDB taxonomy): domain Bacteria; phylum Planctomycetota; class Planctomycetia; order Pirellulales; family Pirellulaceae; genus Rubripirellula. The sequence goes on along the minus strand of JBMYRF010000004.1, from coordinate 251,714 downwards.
ATGACAACCCGTAGCATTTGTGACTTCAGCAGTTACTCACCCATCACGACCCCGTTTGGATACTACGGCACGTCATTTGGATCAGACCGCCGCAGCAACGGCAACTTCAATTTTTCGATGTGGGCAGCCGGCGCGCGCGGAACGATACCGCCACTCGAGCAAATGCCGCACCTGCTGGCCGCTGGCTCTCCAGAAGCTGAATTCAGTGGATTCGGACATGAAGGCTCCGGTGTGAAATTACGCGAATGGATTCCGATGCCCGATCGCCCCAAACTCTGCATCCAGGCATTAAGAGTCGAATCGAATGAGACGTACGACACTTACTCAGGCTACTTCTGGGATCATCCAACCGGCCGATGGAAACTTTATGCAGTCGGTCGTAAATGGAATGGCCGAAAAGTGAAAGAGCATCTAACACCTGGTTCGTTTTGCGAGATACCGGGACCACCACAGGTTCAGCGAACAGGGGATTTGGTACGTGAGGTACGGCGCCGCGGCTGGCATTATGGAGAAGATAAGAAATGGCACCCGATGGATACGTTTAATTGCAGATCAAAGGATCCCGCCAACAAATTTTGGTACACGACCGATGAGGGCGAGTTCGCAATGGGAACCGGCGGCATGCGTTACTACGAATTCAAGCAACCTTCGGCACCGATCAAGGAAAATCAACTGCCGGAATTTCTGACGCCTGAAGCCACCGCACAACTCACCCTCCTTCCCGCCGGAATCAAAGAGGTTACGGCCACCAACGTCACCCGCAACTCGGCAACCATCCAACTTGCAATGGCTCGCGCAGGCACCAACTCTCATGCAAAAATCTTTTACGGTGAAACTGACTGCCTGACATTTGCCAAGCGACAGCTCCACGGAACCGAGCGGAACTCAGAGGTCAGTCAGTCGACCCAGGCTGACAAACGCTCCTGGTCCAACAACAGTCAACGTATCGCTTTGAAAGACGGCTTGAACCTAATCACGCTCACTGGCTTGAAACCGGCGACCACGTATTACTACCGCTGCTTGATCACCAACGATCAAGGAAAATGCTGGACCTTTCAGACCAACTCATTTAGCACCCGATAGCGAAACGGCAACCAACCAACATCACTCCACGCCAATCTTCCGAAGGGCGTGACGAGCACAGTCGCCGGGATGCCGTGCAGAACAGTCGTCTCAGAAAGACAACGTCACAAACCAAGCGATGTATTTGCCGTCGGAGCATTTCCCAGAGAGGGGATCGTCTGCAAACATTCAATTCCGCCTCACAAAGCCTGCCAGAGGTATTGGCCTATTGCGTTGGGGAGGGAATTGAGACGAGCCAATAGACAGGGGAACCTAGCGTTGTACGCGATGGGTTAAGATACGGGCGGCAGGTGTCTAAGCCACTTAAAAGCTATCACGAAAAACCACCACGAATAATTTGCACGGAGTGTCCCCTTGTCCGCCTATCGAATTCTGCTTGTTGCGATTTTGTCGTGCCTCTCCCTCAGTGACGTTTGTCACGCGGATGAAGAACAAGAATCACGAGCCGAGATGATTCGGTCCGGATTCGCCAAATTCGAGACGATGGTTCCAATGCGGGATGGCACACGACTTTTCACCGTGGCCTACGTTCCCTACGACGCATCGGCCACAAACCGTTACCCCATTTTGATGGTGCGAACGCCTTATGGTTCGGGGCCCTACGGCGCCGACCAGTACCGGACGAAACTCGGACCCTCGGCTGATTTCGAGAAGGAAGGATTCATTTTCGTATTCCAGGATGTTCGAGGACGAAATCTCTCCGAGGGAAATTTTGTCAATATGCGTCCGCACCGCGAACAAAAATCAGGAACGGACTTTGATGAAAGTACTGACACATACGATACGATTCAGTGGCTACTCGACAACGTGGCCCATAACAACGGCCGCGTCGGATTGTGGGGAATTTCGTATCCCGGCTTTTACAGTTCGGCTGGCTGCATTGATTCCCATCCCGCTTTAAAAGCGGTCTCACCACAAGCTCCGATCGCCGATTGGTTTTTCGACGACTTCCACCGCAACGGCGCCTTCGTCTTGCCAATGGGATTCAATTTCTTCAGTCGCTTTGGAGTCCCGCGCCCTGAACCAACGGCAGTCGGGCCAAAACGATTTGATCACCACACACGTGACGGTTATCAGTTCTTCCTCGGCTTGGGCCAGCTATCTAACGTCAACGAGCGTTACTTCAAGGGTGAAATTCCTTTTTGGAACGAGATTACCAAGCACCCTAACTACGACGAGTTCTGGCAGTCTCGAAACATTCTGCCTCATCTCCAAAATGTTTCAGCATCCGTGTTGGTGGTTGGTGGTTGGTTTGACACGGAAGATTTGTATGGACCACTAAAGACCTACGAATCGATCGAACAAAAAAACCCTTCAATTCAAAACACACTAGTGATGGGCCCCTGGCATCACGGTGGCTGGAATTCAGGCACCGGTCGCACTTTAGGTGATGCCGACTTTGGGTTTGATACGGCCAACATCTTTCGCGACAAAATTCAATTCCCCTTCTTTCGCGACACGCTAAAGGGAGACGGACCACCGGATCTTCCAGAAGCATTTGTCTTTGAGACCGGCGCTAATCGGTGGCGTTCATATGAACAATGGCCTCCCTTATCGGCCAAGGAATCGAGCTTGCAACTTGCCAGCGAAGGTCGATTGCTAAATCAATTCGACGCGTCGAATGACGCAACCGCACTTTCACCGTCAAAGCTGATAAGACAACTAAACAAGCAAGACGCAACGCTACCGCAAATTCTCGCTGCCACCGCCGACCAAACACCTTGGGTTAGCGACCCAGCCAAACCGGTCCCTTATACGCAAGAGCTTACGACTGGTTGGGCTAGGAATTACATGGCGGAGGATCAACGGTTCGCTGCCCGCCGCCCCGATGTCGTCGTGCTGAGAACCGAGACCCTGCAAGAAGACCTGACAATGGCGGGGCCACTTCTTGCCGAATTGTTCTTAAGCACCACCGGTGAGGCAGCGGACATCATCGTTAAATTGATCGACGAATTCCCTGGTGAACCAGTCCATCGTGGACTCGAAAGCCCCATCCCAGATGATTTCCAGAGTGGCCGCCAGCAACTGGTGCGTGCGGGCGTCATGCGAGGCCGTTTTCGCGATGATGTCAGAACGCCAAAGAAATTTGTTCCCGGCCAAGTGACCCGAGTCGATGTGCCCTTGCGAGATATTCACCACACGTTCAAGGCAGGCCATCGGGTCATGGTCCAAATTCAAAGCACATGGTTCCCCTTTATCGATCGCAATCCGCAAACCTGGGTCGATAACATCTTTGAAGCTGAAGAAAACGATTTCCAGCCCCAAGTCCATCGCATCCATCACTCCCAACAGACCCCCAGCCGGATTACTTTCCGAAGATTGTAAGGGCCGAGGCTTGTAACAGAACGAACTCGAATTGGTCCCCGGACGAATGACGTTCTCCTCGAATCCACAAAATCAACCTCGATCAGTTGCTGAACTCAGCTCAGGCGGACCTGTTCCCGTCGCAGGATACAGGGCGACTGAACTACCGAGCGAATCGAAACCCCCGCGCACTGACGATGCGACAATCGAAAAAAGCCGCTCGATTCCCACAAAAAATGGGACAGAAATCATCTCACCGTGAGGAAGTGCGGTGAACACTATTTGCCTCGCAATCTCATCTTTCGGTGATCTAAGATTGGCCACCGAGTAGCCTGAAGGCGAAGCAGTTTACTATGCTAGGAGGCAATTGAAGCGAGGATTCCGTGGCTTTGCCCAGAAGGTTCCGCGGCTTTGCTCAAGGGCAAAGCCAAATCGCCTCCAATTTGCCTGCCGGCCTACCGACAACTGGCCTACCGACAACTGGCCTATTGATACCCCACCCACGCAAACGTTAAGTTTTCCAGCTCCGCACCTAGCGGGCGCCCCGTCTACCAATCAAATTTGCCGCTGCATCGTCAGTTTTTTTGCGGTTCGCTTTTGAGTTGAAAACAAAGCACTTGGAACTAGATCCAATGGATGAATCGACAACGCAGTCAGGCGGCGAACCGCTCGACGAGCGAAAGCCTCTGAACTATTCGTTTTGGGTTGGTGCTTTGATCCTCAAAGGCTCAGCCACCCCCAGGGTGCTTCCTGATGTTTTGAAATTTGGGCTGATCGCATTCGCAACTGTACTGCTCTCTGTCTTCGTTGAAGGAAAATTTGGAATCAAACTCTCCGTCCCCTTCACCGTCTTTTCAGCCGCCGGTGCTGTCTTAGGCTTGTTACTCGTGCTGCGGACCAATGCCGGTTACGACCGCTGGTGGGAGGCTCGAAAACTCTGGGGTGGAATCGTCAACCAATCACGCAATTTAGCAGTCGAAGCGTCGGCTTATGGCCCGGCGGACGCTGAATGGCGTAATCAATTCATTCGCTGGATCGCCATCTTTCCGCACGTGATCCGCAGTAGCCTTCGGGATGAAAGAAGACTTCCAGAAGTAGCGCGGCTAATCGGTTCGGCCAACGCGGAGCGAATCGCCAAATCTGGGCATATGCCAACCTTTGTCGCGTCCGTCTTAGCACAGATGTTGCGAGAAGGAAGAGTGAATGGGATGAGTCGCTACGCTTTTCTACAAGCCGAACAACAACGCAGCATGATTGTCGAGCACCTGGGAGGCTGCGAACGAATTCGAAATACACCCTTGGCGAGAGCTTCCGCCATCCAAGTGCGGCAATTCATTCTTGTCTTCTTGGTAACGTTGCCATTCGCATTTATTGGGGAATTCGGGGATGACAAACTGATTGCGAATATCTCAGGATTCGCGATCAACGACGGCCTGCTGCTCATCCCGATGTTCATCATGTTGCTGGCGATGCCACTCCTTTCCCTCGATCGCATCGGCATGGAACTGCAAAACCCATTCGACACTCGCCGCATTGATCATCTGCCATTGGATGCAATCTGCCACACGATCGAAACGAATCTGCTCGAGATTCTTAGGAACGACCCTGTCGCGGCAGAAGAAGGTCTAGTCCTCGAGTCATTACAACTCGAACCGGAACTTGCGGCCAAGATCGCCAAGGGCAATGCCCGCGACACACTCATCTCCTGATCGCAGCGGAGGCGGCCTACAAGCCCCGGTTGGATTTATATCTTAAAATCGCTGTGCCGATCTGAAATACGACCAGCTGTCGGCCCCGACAAAGCGGGGAGCCTTGGTTGCCATCGGACTCTTGTCAGTCCCAATTCGCCTCACACCACAGTAGGCACGGGCCGACGGCAAACGATCCATATGCCTTTCTCAGTCACAATCCGTAAATGCGATCAGCGACGGGATCGTGCCTGAACTGAAAACCCAGCAAACCCCTCCAAAACTCCTCTTTACCCTGTGTTCTAACCACGTTTCAATCAGATCCAGACGTGCAGGAGCCGACAAAGACGCTGTGCTTTCTTCTCCGTTGAGGGATTTCTTCTCAACATTCGTGGTTATTTTTTCCTACAGAAATCCTAACGCAGGACGCGTTCTTTTCACCATCAAAAGACGGCCACAGACCGAGCAGTCACCTCGCGAGCTCACGACACTTCGATGGTATTAATTGCCACAAAGTGTTGTAAACCCCATCCATCTCTGGCAAACTCGCTAGTGGCGACCGTTCAAACCAACCATCCAATCCTTCGTTCCACATGCTCCGCCGCGTCATCTACACAAGCTTGGCTACCTATCCGCTCGACAAGCGAGCGCTGCTCGATTTGCTGCACGAAGCACGTGGCTTCAATCACATCGATGGCATCACAGGCTTGCTGATGCACGATGACGGACATTTCTTGCAGGTCATCGAGGGTCCGGTCAGCGAGATAGCCAATCTCATTCAACGCTTGGCGAGAGACGGGCGACACAAGCACTTTGAGATTCACGAAGATGTGGAAACAGAAAGCCGTCTGTTTCCACATTGGTCGATGGGATTCGGTGAGATGTCTGATCCAGCATTGGCATTTCTACCTGGCATCATCAGTCAAACCGATCAGCAAGAGCGTTTCACTGAATTGGTGAATCGCTTGCCCGAATTGGCAGAGCGTTTAAATCTCGAGTTAGGTGAAAACGCAACCTAATCCTCGCCGTCTCGAAAATCGACGAGAACGAGGGCTCCCAACATAAAGTGACGGCACCACAACTGCCTGCCGTGGCCGTCCCGGAAAGACACGCTGCAAATACAGCTAGTTGGCAGTGGGATCATTGCGCGTCTGCGTTTGCCGCGTCTGCGTTTGCCGCGTCTGCGTTTGCCGCGTCTGCGTTTGCCGCGTCTGCGTTTGCCGCGTCTGGGCCGGTAGTGGCCATGATGCAACCAGCCAAACAGAAAGCGGCGCCGACCAGCTCCAAGATCGCAAACCCAAGATGCATGCTGGAGAATCCGTCGATCAACAAGCCTATGCAACGACCGCTCGCCGAACCAAGCAGCGGCAATCCGCCGACTAATAGCGAAGCGAACAAGTGGCCACGTTTCCACAGCAAAATCATTGCGACTGCGATCGCCATTTCGACTCCCCCGTAAAACGCGCGGACCTCCGTCAGCATTTGGGGGGTGGTTCCGTCGACTCCAAACGCCGGTAACAGAGCTCCTGGGTTGGTGCCGAGCCAGACCGCAAAACCTGCCCACGAGGCTGCAGTGATAAATATCGCAATCGTGCAGAAACGATCATTCATTGTCACAGTTCGCAATCACCCAAGCTTGAACATCAATTGGCTTGGCCGCTAAAACATGCGGTTCCCCGCTGAGATCAAAGCCAAACGGGTCACCCATTGTATTGGTTCGTTCAACGTACGATGCCGCAGATAGCTTCCATGGCGGATGATCAATCTCACCACGAAAAATCTGCCCACGCCGACTCGCACTATACAGACAATACCGGGCAGTCAGCCAATGCTCCAGCGTTCCCGGTGCTGCTTCAAAGCAATCGCCTTCGGGACAGTAACTTGCATCGAATTCAGCAGCAGGCTCATTTCGATGAGTGCGGTGACTCGTATACACAACTCCCTCAGAATCATTCCGCATCAATGACATGGCTGCATCCATGTATGGCAGATTGAAGGTCGCTCTCGCGATGCGCACCGCGACACGACTAGCCGCATCCAGAGAAAAGAACCACACGCCCGCTTTGCCTCCGACGGTGACATAAGTCCGCACGTTCAACTCCAAAAAACGACTAAGCAGCGGCAGCGGAGGACAGAACCTTGGCGCTACGTTTGACATCAGAAATGGAACAACACCAACCCAAGCTTTGCCATCTCTTGTGTCCAACGTGACTCCGCTGGGTAAATGCGGAATGACAGCATCGGGGTCCACGGCCCAGTGAGCGAATAACAATTCCGACCATGTCATCCGCATGACCCACGGTTGCCGAGGCAAAGGCCAAGTGCGATCAGATCTTGCGTTCATGCAGTTGCCTCAAAGCTGGTTCCAGTTCAGGAAATCCAAATTAAGAACCGGCGTCCATCAGACGATTCTAGATGACGTAGCGTCCATAGAGCACCAACTCCGGATCGGTTCTCATCAATCGTGGCGCTCCGACTGGAATCATCCACTCGAATGATTACGACCGACAGCAAAAGGACATTCCGTGAGCGGATCCGCAGTCAGGGCGTTCAGATGAAAAAACCGTTCCCTGGTCTATTAAAATTCATGATCAAACATTGCGAAAGATGACACATTAAAAGACCATCATCTGCCTGGTCTACGAAGAGGCGGTCGTTTCCGCGTCGCTGCCGAGCAACATGATTCACACGAAATTGATGTGCGAAATCATCCTCGCACGACAATTACCTCGGTATTTTATTGGCATGCCGAGTCCGAATCATGCTCCCAGACCTCCAACTCAGATTTTCTCCCATGGCTTTCATGCATCCGCTCACTCAAACCCCAACGAGAACAGCAATTGACCATCCTCATCGTCGAAGCGATGCGTTTCGTTGTTTTCTATGTTTGACGATGTCACTTGTTCTTGGCTGTATGTTCATTGGTCGCCCAGTCCGGGCAGCCGAACAACCCAACGTGATCCTTTTATTAGCCGACGACCTAGGCTGGACGGGTCTTGGCTGCTTCGGCAGCGATTTTTACGAAACACCCCACTTGGACAAACTTGCCCAGAGCGGAATGAAGTTCACCGATGCCTATGCGGCCTGCACGGTATGCTCGCCGACGCGTGCTTCGATCATGACCGGAATCTACCCTGCCCGCTTAAGATTGACAGATTTCATTGCCGGTCAGAATCGGCCATTCGCAAAAATGCGGGTTCCCGATTGGACAAAAAAACTCGAAACCCGGCACATCACCCTTCCCGAAACACTCAGGGCTGCGGGCTACAAAACCGCACATGTCGGCAAGTGGCACCTCAGCAGTCGAGAGGCCAACGCACAAACAACGCAACCGACCGACCATGGCTTTGACGTGTCCTACGAACGTCCTGCTGGATCAAAAGGTTATTTCTTAAACGAGGGATCGAACAGCGAAATCGGCACGAACTATCTAACCGATGCGTTAACCGACAAAGCATGCCATTTCATTCGTGATTCGATATCGAAGCCATTCTTTTTGTACTTTGCGTACAACGTTCCCCACACACCAATCCAAGGACGGCAAGACCTGGTGGAGTACTTCGCAGCAAAGGCAGATCCTTCCGCCACGCACGACAACCCAAAATATGCAGCGATGGTTGCCAGCTTGGACCAAAGCGTTGGACGCATCCTCGCTGAACTCACCACGCATGAATTACTTGACAACACGATCGTCATTTTCACTTCTGACAATGGCGGATTAACCCAGCGTTACGGCAAGCATGACAACTTCACCGAAAATCTGCCGTTGCGACGGGGCAAAGGGTCAGCCTATGAGGGCGGCGTGCGGGTTCCAGCAATCATCCGGTGGCCTGGCGTGACGGAACCCGGACAAGTGTGTCATGAACCAATCATGACGACGGATTACTTCCCAACGATCCTCGAGATGACAGGAACGGCGGCTAAAGCACACTCAGGCTTCGATGGTTTCAGCCTGGTTCCGTTGCTGCAATCGACAAAAGAAAATCTCGATCGCAACCTTTTCTGGCACTACCCGCATTATCACGCTGGCGGTGATGGACCTTACAGCGCAATTCGAGCAGCCAACTACCGGCTGATCGAATTCCACGAAGATCAACGCATCGAATTGTACGATTTGCAAAGTGACCTTGGAGAGCAACACAACTTGGCCGAAAAAATGCCCGTCAAAGCAGCCGAACTTCAACGCGATTTGAATCGGTGGCGTCATTCCGTAGACGCCCAGATGCCAAGCCCCAACCCTAATTACGATCCCAAACGTGCCACACAAGTTCGCAAAAAAGCCAGGTGACCCTGAATTGGACTGCGACGTCCATTGCCTTGACACACCGATCACAAGGCAAGCATGCCGCAAGACAGACAACCGAAGCCACGAACAATCGCAAACCACGGCGTTACGCAACCAATTCATCCCGGCGGTCAATCAAGCAGTCGGCTACAATTTTGGAGAAACGACCCATTCGAGTCACACCTTTCGGGCAACTCAGATCCGTTCATCTATCGCGAGCCTGCGACTGACTATGCGTTTTCTTCAAAAACCAACGCTTGTTTTCCTCTGTGTCATTTCCGGCATCGGCCTCGCGGAGCAACCAAGCTCACCGCCCCTTCCCCAACTTGACGGATTGATTCTGCATCTGGATGCGGCCCAAGCCACCGCAAGCCAAAAGCCAGGGCCGATTAAGAACTGGCAGAACCTTGCCAACACCGAATTCCAGTTCTCACAAGCATCGCTCGAGAATCAACCCAAGCTTGTCGCAATCGCGAATAATCACGTAGTTCGTTTCGCCGACTCGCACCTGCGAAGTATCGGGAATCAAATCACAACGAATTCGCTCACTCTGTTCGCTGTCCTTGCGGCTCATTCGAATGACGGTGATTACCGAGGCTGGCTATCCTCTAATGCTCCCGACCAGCGAGATTACGAAAGTGGGTTCAATCTGGACTTGGGTCCCGCACCGTCTCGAAAAGTCGACACGATCAACGTCGAGGGAATTGGATTCGGTGGTTATCGCAATTTATTGAAAGACCATTTTGAATTCGGAACGCTTCACCAAGTCACCATGCGTGTCAACGCAGTTGCAAAAGCAGCATCGCTTCGTGTCGATAGGAAACAAACTGGGCAACGACCTTACAATCAGTCCGCAATCTCGCTCCAAGAGATGACACTAGGCGGTCGCTTCCTAACGCAGGGGCCTGGCCCACAAAAAGTTCACGGCGAATCAAATTGCGACCTCGCCGAAATTTTGATTTATCAAAGGTCATTGTCGAACACGGAAATCGAAGCGGTCGAGGACTACCTCGAAGTGAAGCACGCCAAACTTGCGGAAGCGTTACCCGATAGTTTGCCAAGCCGTGAGGATTCGATCGAGCTAGTCAAAATCGAAAACCCACCCGCGATTCAGATGCTGGTGCCTGGTTTTGAAATCCGCGAACTCCCGGTCCAGCTAACGAACGTCAATAATGTACGGTTTCGTAATGATGGAACGCTCGTCACGCTGGGCTACAACGGAGATGTTCACCTCCTCTCCGACAGCGACGGCGATGGCTTGGAGGATCAAGTGAAACCGTTCTGGAAGAACAATGGAGCGCTGCGTGGCCCAATTGGCATGATCGTGACACCGAAAAATTACCCGCGTGGTGAAGGAATCTTCACCTCCAGCAAAGGTAAGGTTTCGCTTATCGTTGACACTGATAGCGACAACCAAGCAGACGAAGAAATCGTCGTCGCGACCGGCTGGGAAGAGATACCACAAAATGTCGATGCCACTGGAATCGCGATGGATGCTGACGGGGCAATCTACTTTGGTTTGGGAACCGCAAATTATGCCAATGCCTACCTGATCGATGACGAAGGCGTCGCGAAATACAGCATCGATAGCGAACGAGGTACGGTGCAATGCGTCTCACCCGATTTTACAACACGAGAAACGATTTGCACTGGGATCCGCTTTCCGATCGCATTCGCGTTCAATGAACACGGCGACCTTTTCTGTGCGGAGCAAGAGGGTGCCACATGGCTGCCCAACGGCAATCCTTTTGACGAGCTGTTGCAGATCATTCCCAACCGACATTACGGATTCCCACCACGCCACCCTCAACATAATCCAACCGTCATCGACGAACCCTCGGTTTTCGATTATTCCCCTCAGCACCAATCGACATGTGGGATGGTTTTCAATGGTGATGGTGAATCGTCCGCAACGTTCGGTCCTGCTTGGTGGTCCGGTAACGCAATCGTGTGTGGTGAATCACGCGGTAAGATCTGGCGAACACAATTATCGAAAACCGACGCGGGCTATGTCGCATCCAATCAACTAGTTGCATGCCTACAAATGCTCACCGTCGATGCTTGCGTCGCGCCAAATGGCGACTTGGTCGTTGCGTGCCACAGTGGCCCTCCCGATTGGGGTACCGGCCCAACAGGAATCGGAAAGCTGTATCGAATCCACATGTCCAACCCGAAGGCCGCGCGACCGAGAAACGCCTGGGCGAATTCACCACGGGAAATACAAATTGCTTTTGATTCCCCTCTGGATCCCCTGCTGCTGCAAGGCATCACTAAGCAAATCGTGATTCAGCACGGGGAGTTTGTTCGCGCGGGGGACGCCTTTGAAAATCTTGTCCCACCCTATTCTGTCGTAAAGCGACAATTGGCCACCCCTCGCAAAAACCTCGCCGTACGCGGTGTTGCATTATCAGCCGATCGCCGCGGCTTACTGCTGCAAACCGATCCCATGCGATCAACTTCTCACTACTCAATCACCATTCCCTTTGGATCAAGCGGCCACAACCATCTGGAGGATAGGGATAGCAGTGCACCATCAAGAAGTGACCTCGCAAACAGCGATCGGGACGTTCGTCATTTGGTGACAGGCAATCCGATTCCGCAGATTCCCGTGATGGAAGTCGACCTAACGCTCGATGGCGTTGAAGCCTCGTTCACACGAGAACCTGGCAACCAAGCGGACAAAACCGATTGGACGGGCTGGTTACCGCACTTCAATTGGCAAGTGTGTGATGAATTCACCCACAGCAGCGTTGAACATGATGAACTACGAGCGTTGCTGGCGAGCGGCGGCGAGCTGACATTAACTTCACGACTCGACCTCGAGGATATGCTGCGTCCCAAAGTGCAACCGGGATCGACACTTGACTATGAATGGCCCGCCGAAACGGTCACGCTGATCGCAGCGTCATCACAAAGTTTCAGCCTTGAAACCAACGAGTATCGCGTGCAGGCGAGCCGCGTGAAAAGTGGCATGTTTGAAGCGAGTCTGGAAATCACTGCCGCAAATGCTGCTAGTGTTCCGCTGACAATGCGGTTAACCATCTCCGCGGAATATCCTGCCGATTGGACACTGACCGCGACAACGAATGAAGATGCTCGAAGACGTGCCCTCCCACTACGTCGGTTCCGTTTGCCTTGGACATCCGATGAACAGACCGAGATCACTGAGTCGACTCAGATTGCAGAAATCGAAGGCGGCAACTGGGGTAAGGGACGCCAACTATTCCACAGCGAGGTTGCCGGTTGCTTTAAATGTCACGCCATCAACGGCGGTGGACCCAATATAGGTCCTGACTTGGCCAACTTGATCCATCGTGATTATGCCTCCGTTTTGCGTGATATTCAAAACCCCAGTTTTGCGATCAACCCCGACTACCTCGGCAATTCGGTGTTGCTGGCGGACGGCCGAGTCCTGACCGGAACACTACAGACACTAGATGGAAAATTGTTCTTAGGAGAGGCAACGGGTGAACTGACTGCATTGAATGCGTCAGACATCGTCACGATCAAGCCAGCCGAGGTCTCGGTGATGCCGAAAGGAATCGAAGAAAAATTGACGTCCGATCAGATGCGGGATTTGATGACGTTCTTGCTGACTCAACCTCCCCACATGCCGCTCGATTCACCCCTCGACGCGCCACCCGTTCGAACCCAAGCGGAGGTCGCAAAGGTACTTTCCGGATCAAAGCCTTTACCAACAAAACTCGATGAGCTCACCATTGTTTTGGTGGCCGGCAAGAAAGACCACGGACCGGGCGAACACGATTATCCCGCTTGGCAAATTCAATGGGGGCAACTGCTGGCGGCGGCAGATGCGGTCGAGGTCGATTCCGCCTGGGGATTCCCCAACGACGACCAACTCGCTCGCGCAGATGTGCTAGTGTTTTTTCAAAAAGGGGACTGGAACGACGACCGCCAAGCCAAGATGGATCAATTTTTTGATCGTGGAGGAGGAGCGGTTTACATTCACTGGGCCGTCAATGGTAATGACCGCGTCGATGACTTTTCAGAACGCATAGGCCTGGCATCCAGGGGAGGAAGCATCGCTTACCGCCACGGCCCCTTAGCATTGAATGTGCACAACACCGACCACGCAATCATGCGCAACATCGAACCATTCCAACTTTATGACGAAAGCTATTGGCGACTGACGGGCAACCCACAGAACGTCACGCTGTTTGCGAGCAGCGTCGAAGAAGGAGTCTCGCGTCCCCAGATTTGGTCCTACGATCGTTCGGCGGGAAGAGTCTTCGTCAGTATCCCCGGCCATTACAACTGGACGTTCGACGACCCCATATTCCGTACGATCATGCTGCGTGGCTTGGCTTGGACCGCCGATCAGCCAATTGATCGATTCAATGAATTGGTGCGACTGGGGGCAAGAACGTCCAAGTGAACAGTCGACCCAGCTGTGAATAAGGCTTGGAAAAACCACGGCCTGTAAAACGGTCTTTTAAAAAAATGATCCGCCCTGAAGATCAGCTATCCTAAATCTTCGCCCCGCGCTGAGCAAAGCGAATTCTCCTATTCAAACGAGACCTAACAAGCCAGCTGTAGACGGTTCTCTGAAGACAGTCGCGCAACGACCGCAACTCAACGGCCGCAACTCAATGGGCACGGGCGTCTACGGCGACACGTTGACATCCAGCAAGACGAACTGCGATTCGGCAATTTTTAACGCCTCATCAAGCTGACTGCTGAGCTCATCCTTTGATTCGATTCGCTTACCAATCCCATTCCACGCCTGAGGCATCCGAGAATAATTCGGCGACGGGTCGATTGCGGCTCCCGGCATATACTGACTCGATAGCGCGGCTCCCTCAGGAAAATAGTTGTAGAAGTTCCACGTTTGAGAAATGTAGCCTGAGTTATTCATGACCACGATAATGATCGGCAACTGCTCTTGCTGGCTGAGCCCAAAGCAGGCGGGAATCGGGTTGTAATTAAAAGCCCCATCACCCACGATGCAGACAACCGTCTTTTCGGGGTTGGCCATTTTGGCTCCCAACGCCACGCCGATGCCGGTACCAAGACCTCCCTGCCAGCCCCGACAGTGCTGGAACTGCTTGTCCGGCTGGCTGAACAAGTAGTGAGTGAAGTAGGGGACTTGAGAGACCATTTCGTCCACGATGATGCTGTTGGCTGGAAGGCTTTTCGCTAACGCCCGAAAAAACGTACTTGCGTGGATTCTTGCCTCCGACTCGGTCGCAATGACCTCGTCACTGGTCGTTTTCTCAAACGCCAATTGTTGAGCTTGGTTGTATTCGGTCCAGCGACTGATTCGGTTAGCAATCTCAGAACGTTTTTTGGCTAGCTGCGGAGAATCCTTCAATCGATGCAATATCATGCTTAGATTCTCGACCGGATCACCACTCACACAAACGGTGGTTTCATAACCCCAGAATGCCGATGCGGGGCGGAGCGGTTCTTGATCAATCAGAATGACCTGGCAGTCCGGTTGAAGTCTCTGCATGGGCGGATGCCAGGGACCATGGCTGCAGAGCACAATCACGACATCCGCCTCTCCCAAGACTGTCTCGACGCTCCCCTTGCCGTGCAATGGACTGGTTCGATCGATATTCTTATACGCGGGCATCCACCACTCAAACACGGGAGCGGCGATCTCATTAGCAAACGTATCAAGTAGCTGTGTTGCCGCTTCGGTTTCAGCAAAACTTTCGGTAACGATGATCGGGTTGTCCGCTGTCGCGATCATTTCAGCGACCTGATCCAAATGCCTGGCAGATGCAGATCCAGAGTCAGAATCAATTTTCGGAAAACGATTCGCCGGTGCATCATCAGAATCGTAGGACGTCATCATGATTTCGAAGGGAACCTCCACCATGACCGGCCCCCGCGTGACCTGCCGCGCAAAGTAAATCGCCCGATGCAGGTTCGGGTACAAATCTTCGGGCGTACGGCATGCCACACCCCATTTTGTCGTCGTCGCTGCATGTCGTGCCGGTCCAAATTCATCGATAAGAAACGTTGGCCACTCCGGCCCCGGATCTTTCGACGCATCCTCACCAAAGGACACCGTGTCGGGCGAGATCAGGAGCATCGGGATTTTTTCCTGCTTTGCGGTCCGCAAAGCCATCGCCCCATTCAAAACCCCCAAACCAGTCGGAAGACAAACCGCTGCCATCTTGCCGGTACTCTTGTAGTACCCAATTGCCAGGCTGACAGCGAGCGATTCATGACGGCAATTCACGTAGTGCGGCAAAGCATCCGGATCAGTGACATGCCGTTTCGCAAATGCTTCCCATAACGGAGCAAGCGCCGCGATTGGAGAAGTAAAAAGATATTCAATCTGGTATTGAGCCAACACTTCGATGATCGCGTCACCGCCATTCTTTCCCGTCGTTACGGGACGTGAATTCGACATTTTGGTATTCCAATGCTCACAGACATGAATTCATAAGCATCCAATGTACGGTAATTTTGATCTGCCAAAAGTTTTATCAAGATCCCGATGATCGCTGGCTGTCTCAGAGCACCGGCGATCGAAAAGCAGGGTCCGCATCGCAAATGGCTGCGAACGGTCCTCCCACCACACTGCCCGACAACACCCAAGCCGATCAGAATACGTGGCAGTTCCTAGGCAAAACCAATCAGTTCACTATGATTGGCGGCGTAGGACTGAAAATTACACACGGTAAATGACCGAGTCCTTCGACTTTACCGAGACTGCGTTCAAACAGAATTGCTCGAGCATCCCATGGCGAAAAAACAACGGATTCCCCACAAGTTCTTGCCTTGGATCGATGCCCGCAAAAAATTTCGGCTTTCCAACGCCCATATTCAAATGGCGAGAGAACTCGGTTTGAGCCCAAAACGGTTCGGCAGCTATGCCGATCGTACAAACCAACCCTGGAAACTGCCGCTCCCCGAATTCATCGAGGCGCAATACCAAAAGCAATTCGGCAAACAACGGCCTGATGAGGTCCTGTCGATGGAAGAAATTGCCGCTGCTCATGTGGCAAAGCGAGCAGCGAGAAAAGTTGAACGAGCCAAGTCAGCTCCGCAAGAAGCAACTGACTCAGCCAGCACCGAAAACACCAGCACCGAAAACACCAGCACCGAAAACACCAGCACCGAAATTGTGCCCGCAAATGGGGACCAGACTGCCGCCGATTCCGCCGTCACAGAGCTGAGTGATCCGGACCAATCGAAGAACTGAACTCTCTCTTTGCGGTGCTTACGGTTCTTCCCGATGCTCTTTGTTGAAAAACTCCGTTGACTTGTTCCACCACCAGCCGTATCGTTAATCGTCGATTCACGATTAAGAGACAGCTGCCGGTGGCGAACAAGAAAACAAAACAGCGAGACTGCGACCCGCGGCCGGTCCACCTCCCCGACGATGCGTGCGCTGAAGAACTGGCGCAACTCGCTTGGGCGGTTGCCCACCCAGCCCGTGTGCGGATCATGCGTCTACTGAGCGACCGAGAAACATGTGTCTGCGGGGAAATTGTTGACGAACTCCCGTTGGCCCAATCGACGGTTTCTCAACACCTCAAAATCCTGAAAGAATCAGGCATGATCAATGGCGAAATCGATGGCCCCAAAGTCTGCTACTACATTAACGCCGAAAAACTTCGCACGCTAAAAGACTTAGTCGCTGCGTTTTGATTGCGCGGCTGCAAATCGTCAAGGTCTAAACAGCAAAGCCCCATAAGAACTGAGTAACGAAAGATGAGCAAAATTCAAATCTACGATAAACCAATGTGTTGTTCGACCGGTGTTTGCGGTCCTCAGGTTGACCCAGTGCTACCAAAATTTGCAAGTGATCTGGAATGGCTGAAATCGCAGGGCCACCAAGTGGATCGTTTTAATCTTGCTCAGCAACCGCAAGAATTCGCTTCGAATGATCAAGTCCAGCAGTTGCTGGAAAGCGAGGGTGTCGATTGTTTGCCGCTGATTTTGGTTGACGACCGCGTTGTTAGTCGCAGTGAATACCCGGCGCGCGAAAATCTAGCTCTTTGGACAGGCTCAAAGCTTCGGCCAACAGGTCTTCCGATCTCCCAGGATGGTGGCTGCAGCGGCGGCTCTGGTTGCTGCTAAGGAAAACAAGATGGTCCTTTTTTCGAGTCCGACCCGTAATTTATTCTTCACCGGCAAGGGCGGTGTCGGCAAGACATCCATGGCATGTGCGACTGCCGTTCAATTAGCGGAAACGGGATCGCGGGTGCTGTTGGTTTCCACCGACCCGGCGTCGAACCTACAAGATGTTCTTGCGACAAAAATCGAGAACACCCCAACAGCGATCGCCGGCGTGTCAAATCTTCACGCCATGAACATCGATCCTGCGGAATCGGCCAAACAGTACCGAGAACGAATGGTGGCACCGTATCGGGGCGTCCTACCAGACGCGGCAGTCGCCAGCATGGAAGAACAGCTCTCCGGTTCCTGCACACTGGAGATCGCCGCCTTTGATGAATTCTCCAGGTTGCTCGGGGATGAGTCAGCGACATCGCAATACGATCATGTAATTTTCGACACGGCTCCCACTGGTCACACGCTGCGTTTACTCACGCTACCTTCGGCGTGGACAGGTTTCATGGAAACTAACACCACGGGAACCTCTTGCCTTGGCCCACTCGCCGGGTTGCAGGATCAACAAGAACTCTATCGCAAAAGCGTGGACGCTTTATCGGATTCCACTAAAACGACACTATTGCTGGTCACGCGACCGGAGGTCTCTGCACTGCGTGAAGCAGGTCGCACCAGCCAAGAGCTTTCACAACTCGGAGTTCAGAACCAACAACTCATTGTCAACGGTGTCTTCTCAGCAAGTGCGGCGGACGACGAATTCGCGGCGGCAATGGAATCGAGATGTAAACAGGCATTAAAATCAATGCCACCCCAAATCGCCCCGCTACCACGCATCGACATACCGCTGCTACCGGCGGGATTGATGGGAATCGCAGCCCTCAAACAAATCGGCCATTCGACCGTAGTGGGCGAAGATGCAGCGGCAGAGGATGATGCTCGCGAGGAAACCGATCTCGGCGCGGAATACGTTATCGGCGAAGAAACCAATGTCGGCGGCGACTCACTCGCACAGATCAAGGTTGGCCTGGACTCCATGATTGACGAGATTGCTGCCTCTGGGCACGGCGTCGTAATGACGATGGGCAAGGGAGGGGTTGGTAAAACCACGGTCGCTGCCGCAATCGCGGTCGGACTTGCTGATCGTGGCCACGAAGTCCTACTTTCGACCACTGACCCGGCGGCACACCTCACAACAACCCTAGCCAACGACAAGCTCCCCAACCTGACAGTTAGCCGAATTGACCCCGAACAGGAAACGGAGGATTACACGGCGGAGGTCATGGCAACGGCAGGAGCCGACTTGGACGAGCAGGGCCGTGACTTGTTGCTCGAAGATTTACGATCCCCCTGCACTGAAGAAATAGCAGTATTCCGCGCCTTTGCACGTGCGGTTGCCGATGGCAAAGATCGATTCGTCGTCTTGGATACAGCCCCCACCGGACATACCATTCTCTTACTCGATTCAGCCCTCGCTTTTCATCGCGAAGTGAGTCGCCAATCGAGCCAAATGCCAGAGTCTGTCGAAAAGTTGCTGCCAAGATTGCGTGACCCTGAATTCGCGCGACTGCTCATCGTCACCTTGCCGGAAGCGACACCGGTCCACGAGGCAACTCAACTACAAAATGATCTTGAACGAGCCGAAATTGCAACGTTCGGATGGGTCGTCAACCAGAGCTTCCAGCCATTGAAGGTCACCGATTCAGGCCTCAAAAAGCGGCAGCAAAACGAACGCACCTACGTTCGAGAAGTCAATGAGATCAGCTCCCAACGGATGGTCGTACTACCATGGCAAAAGCAGTCGCCAACCGGCCTAGACAACTTGCGACGGGTCGCCGGCGAACCGAGGCCGGCCAACGAATCGCCGGAATTGCCTGCTTAGCCAGTCGTATTTCCCCAATGGGCTGTTCGCCAATCAGCCGGTCGGTTGCGTTCCACCGCTATGCCCAGTCTCGCTCGCCAGGCTTTGCATCAAGCGCAAAAGCGAGGTTGCATTGACTCAGCGGGCAGAATGTCACCTGCCGGTTGACACATCGCCATCCTACTAGCATGGACGACCAACGATCACTCGACTCATTACACCGCTATGAATTGCAGGATCGGTATATCGAATTGACTCGAACCGAGCTTCCGGGCGAGGCCCGCAAGTGCAAATGGATGGTGCGGGAAGACCATTGTTTTATGCGGATCATTCTGGATCGCCTATTTGGTGATTGCTGGTACAACCATCTTGATCGACGGCTAACCGCTTACAAACAACTGAACAATCAACAGCTCCAGCAGTGCATCGTCATGGCGGAACAACTACTTGGCGGTGACACCGTCGCATTAGCAGAGTGGAATCGAGACAGCCTCCGATGGCGAGGGAAGCTGAAGTGAGCGGTTCAGAGAAAACACCAGTGGAGCGTGATGATACTCTCTCTCGAGCAAACATCGATCGCATCATTATGATGGCGTGGGAGGACCGGACCAGCTTCGACGCGATCCGACAACAGTTCGGCCTTTCGCCAGGCGAAGTGATCAAATTGATGCGTCGTGAAATGAAACCTAGCTCGTTTAAGATGTGGCGAAAACGAACTCAAGGACGAGTCACCAAACATGACTCCAAATTCGCACAAACGAGTGCTGGCAGCCAACCACGCCGGTTCCGAGCCAAGTCGCAACGAGGTTAGCAGTCATAGCCAAGATCAAGCGAGTTCGCACCAAGCCATGTTGCCGCTGTGAAGAAACCAACGACGTCCTCTACCGCGTTCGGATCGAAGCCGAAGGCAATTGGATTTTTGTCTGTCCTACCTGCCTGGAGCGAGTCAAACCGGGAAACCCTCACTACCAATACGGCGGCACTTGGAAAAGTAAAAAACGGCATTGAACTCGCAGGCCCGGTCAAATACGTGACTGCCCTATGCTGCTGCGGATGCAGCCAGAAACCAATCGTGTAGCAGGCAGGCTGCCTGCCTTCAAAAAACACCAATGGCTTCTTTGATCACCGCTGAAACTTGTCAAACCAGCTTTGGACTTTGATACCTGCATGCTGGTTCGCAGGGATAAGCTTGGCCAACTCTTCTTTGGTCGTCTCATGCTCTGGCTCATTCGCCAAGTTGACCCATTCATTTGGATCGACCTGGTGATCATAGAGCTCTTCACTACCATCTTCATAACGAATGTAACGCCAGCGTTCACTTCGAATCGAGGTATTTCCTTCTCCATAGGAAGAGATAGCAGCAGGTCGGGGTGTCGATGGATCAGCAAGCTGCGGCTTCACCGATTTTCCATCCAACCAATCAGGAATATCGAGTCCCGCGAAATCCAATAGCGAAGGGTAAACGTCAATCAGGCTGGTGGGTTGCGCGCAGATGCTGCCGGGTTTGATTCCTGGACCACGCACGATGAACGGGATGTGTGTGGTCTGTTCCCAAATCGCGCCCTTACACCAATGTTTCTTTTCACCCAGATGCCAGCCATGATCACTGACCAGCATGACGTACGTTTCGCGTCCACGAGGATTCTCATTCAACTGGCGGATGAAGCGGCCAATCTGTTGATCAACAAAAGCGATCGATGCCTGGTACGCGCGGATCGTGGCATCCCACTCATCATTGGCAACGATGAATTCGTGGTCGCTCAATCCATTGTGCAGCGGCTTGTGCGCATGGGTGCGAGCGAGGCGGCGGGCGAATTCTGGCATGTCCGCCCAATCATCCACCCCAACCGGTTCTGCGGGACGCTGAATTGAATCGAGTGGAAATTCGTCAAACCATGGCTTGGGAACCTGCAGCGGACGATGAGGTCGAAAAAAACCAACCGACATAAATAGCGGTTTGTCCGTGACCGTCTGCCACTGCTGACCAGCCCACTGCGCAACCTTGTAGTCTCCCATCGCTTCGTCAGTGACATCCAAGGCATAGCCGTCATTGGGCGCACGCATGGCGTTGAAGTTGTCTTCCCCTTTAGGCGGGCTGGGATCTCTTGGCCGCGGCAGCAACGCATCTCCGACTTTGCCGGGATTCCCATGGAATACTTTTCCGCCACTTACAACCCGATAACCATTCTCCATAAATCGTTGCTGCATACTGGGCGTCTTGATGGTCGTTTCATTACGTCCTTTCGCGTTGAAATAGGTGCCTGTCTTGAAGGGATAGATCCCGTAATTGAGGCTGGTCCGCGACGGCCGGCACTGAGGCGAATTGCAATAGGCCTGGGAGAAAAGCATCCCGCTGGCGGCAAGCAAATCGATGTTCGGCGATTTGGCATCAGGATGCCCGCCCAAGCAGCCCACCCAATCATTCAGGTCATCCACAATGATGAAGACAACGTCAGGTCGATTGTCTTCCGCTGATACCTCATTCCCCCAAGCGATCAGCGCAATCACACAGAAGAGAACAGTGGTAAATTTACTCATGTCAGATTTACTCTTTTAAAAAATGCCTGCGGGCCAATGCTGCATTCGTGTTCAAAAAACCATTTCCTTCGTCCACTATTCTCACTCGATTAGAGTCTCTCGGCAATCAGCCCATCAGAACGGGCGTGAAGTCGAGCCTCAGCGCCTATTGAGTTGACATGGCTCGACAATTCACATTGAAATCAACGATCCTCAGTTTGCTTCATTTCAGTGCCCTTCGGCTCAACACGTTTCCCGCAACGCCCCTTATCTGCAACCGTCCACTCTCCTGCTGGCTGCTTCTTATTCGCCGTTCATCTTGCTGCTTGGTATTTGTCCCCTCATTCTCGCGGCCAATCATTGCGAATCGACCAACACTAATATTTCCTTTGCAAAGTTGGATCGAGGACATGAAGCCTGCCGTCGCCGTTGGACAGGTAGTGTGAAGCGACCAAGAGTAGAGGACTAGGAGGTATCCAGATAAGCAAGTCGCGACCCGGACTGCTAACGACGTCTTGCCACGAGTAATGTGCCGGGTGAACATCCATAAATAGATGCTTGATTGAATCGGGATGGAAGCACCGTTTCAAATCCTGCTCCGGAAACAATGACCTCCGCTGGCCCATCTTCACGACGCTGAAGGCTGACCGATCTTGTTTCAATCGTGACGCTGTGATCACCGACGACGAACACGCGCGTGCCGTGGTATTCCATTGCGACAGGAATTTCTCACAAGCGGCGAAACACAACAACCCCACCAGCAAGGATGATACCGATCACGAGTAGTCCAGCGATCACGACCAATCGACTCGGCAAGGCCGTGTGTTTGGTCATTTCGAACACCGCCTCGTCATTGCCCACGCTCTCGGTTCGCTGCATAAAAATTCAGCATTGATCGATCATCGAACAGACGTTCTCGGTTGAAATTCTCAGGATTGGGCTGCCGCAACAACGGCAGGCATTCGCTCGACGCCTGAGCGGAGTCACTACAACTTGGTATCCAAATCATCGAGAGCCGAGCCCAAAAACAAGTTCTCCCCTTACACGATTCAATGGCCGCATCAATTGGTCCTCAGTGAATACCGGTAGACGACTTAATCCCAGAACCTGATACATCACCCCGGAACCGATCCATCACTTCGAGGGTCTCAATGTTAACCCAATGAATCAAATTCACCAGCATGAGCAGATAGATCCCGAGGCAAACCACAGGGGCAACGATTCGCTGATCGCTGGACCAGCTCCGCCAGAAGGTTACGCGACACCCCACAGCAGCCCCGCAGCAATGATGAGCGGCCCGCCCAAATAACCTATTGCTGACCGATACCCCATACCATGAACCATCATATGGATCATCTCATTGCTCGGATGCTCACCGTGGCCGGGCGAACGCGTCGGAGATAGGTAAGCTAATCACCAGCGACCAAAGATTGTCGCGAGCGTAAAAATCGGGCAGTAAAGACGGGCCACCAGAGCGAAGCATTCGCCTTCGCGTCACCATACCGCAGAACAGATTCGGCGGCCGGGATTGTCTGATATTGGTTTGGGTAACGCATGCCTGATCAAAAAAAACACCAACGCACGATCAACTAAAAAGGCCCCAACCGCCTGATTTCACAATCTGCTCAGCTCGCGGAGTTTGCAGCTCCAACGGTACGCTGAGCATCCGCTAACAGACTTTGGCTGTATTAAACCGCTTCGAAAAATGTATCGAACAACTGAACTCGAAACTCAGCTTCGTTCTCGAAACATGACCGCTATGACAATTCAGGTAAAGCAACCCATTCACTCGTGCCAACGAAGTCATTGGGGCGGATCACCCAACCAAGACCTAACTCAGTGAAGGAAACCAAATCCGCTGATTTCCAGAACAAGACCAGGCCGCCACCCCATCGCGACAGCGGTATCCAGTAACCAAACGCGACATCAAATAGTTGAACAAAAGTTGACGAGGAGGACACCGTTTTCAATAAATGTGGGATGGATGGAACCACCACCGCACGCGAACGTAAACCCACCTCCAATCCTGGATTAAATCAACCACTGGAACGTTGATCATTCCGATCAAGCTGCTTTCTTCACCAAGCCGATCAAGAACAACAAAATAATCGCGCCGATTGTCCCGCCAGCAATCTCATTGAGTATTCCGGAATTGAGCACGTTGAAACTGCCAAACAAACCTCCGAAGACAAATGCTCCAAGAATCCCAACGACGATATTCCCCAGTAGTCCAAACCCGTGACCTTTAACGATTTTGCCCGCCAGAAAGCCTGCAATGGCACCAATCAAAAGCGCGACCATCAGTCCTATTAAATTCATCTTCAATTTTCCAATCGGTAATAATCGGCAACTCGCAAAAACAGATCTTCGCAGTCAGCGCCGAAAGAACTTGCCAAGGCCCGATCAACGGTCGCACCAAACTGCCATAGATTCTAGCGAGTCTTGAAAAAAACACCACGAATGATGAAACAGCACAGTTGGTGATTCGCTTGGTACCAAAACACTACCCAATCAAGGGGCTGAACCATCTCGGACAGTCACCTTCGCATGCTCAAGAGTGGGCCTGTCATAGCTAGCCCTCAGTGATTAAGTCGGCCCTCAGTGATTAAGTCGGTACGCAGTGAACAAGCTAGCACACAAGGATATGGGGCAGGGCCTCTATCCAAGGGGAACAACGCCGATGCCCCAACCGCGTTAAAGCTCTGCGAGAACTGGCCTCCGCATCACCTTCAAACTTATTGATTGACCTGGTTCACTTGCCGACAGATCCGGCATTCCAAACCTCCCACATCTCGGCCAATTCTTTGACTTTTTGAGGACGTTCGCGAGCAAGATTATTCATTTCAGTAGGATCAGCTTTCAAGTCGTACAACTCCCACGACTTACCGGCACGGATGGCTTTGAGATCGCCTTGTCGGACGGCATTCGCCTTATTGAAACGCCAATAGATTTCCTGATGGGGTTTGCGTTGCTTTCCACGAAAGATCGGCAGCAGCGAAATACCGACTGGCGACTTTATTTTGTTGCCCTGAATTTGCTGGGGATATTCGGCCCCAGTGATTTCAACGAAGGTGGCCGAGATGTCGATAATGTGCCCAACTTGGCCAGTCATTTTCCCTGGCTCGATCACACCGGGCCAGTGAGCAATGAAGGGCGTATGGGTTCCCCCTTCATAATCGGTCGACTTGAATTTTCGGAAAGGGGTATTGCTGGCGTTCGCCCACCCAACCGAAACCGTTCGATAGCTTTCAACGGGCCCCGGTGGAATGTCGGGAGTCGTATTGGGCTGCTCCGGGCAGGCTCCGTTATCAGAAAGAAACAGAATCAATGTGTTATCCCAATCACCAAGCTCTTTCACTTTGTTAAACAGTCGCCCCAGATTTTGGTCGACGCGGTCGATCATGGCACAGTAAACCGCCATCTTTAGGTCTTCTTCATCCTGTTGCTCGGCGGACAATTCATCCCATGCTTTCGATGCACGCGGGGTGAGTTTGTGCTGAGGACCGATGATGCCCATTTCCTGCATGCGTTCGAAGCGTTGCTTGCGAATCACGTCCCAGCCCACTTTATATTTGCCACGATATTTTGCGATATCCACGGGCCAGGCGTGAAGCGGATAGTGCGGTGCGGTGTAGGGCAGATACAGCAGGTACGGCTGCTCATCGTCTTGGTATTCTTCAAGCCGTTCAATCGCATAGGTGGTAAAGGCATCGGTCGTGTAAAAGTTTGGATCAGGGTTGGTGTAACCCATGATCACTTGATCTTCGATGGCCCAGCGACGAATCCTCGTTTGACTCTTGCGGCCTGGAGCCCCCTCGCCAGCTCGCGGCTCTAAACCAGGGTTAAAAAAGTTACAACAGCCATCGGCGATCCCAAAATAACGATCGAAGCCACGCGTTGTCGGAAGTGGATCTTGATGCCATTTGCCGGCGATTAAGGTTCGGTAACCGACCGTCTTCAAGACCTCGGCGATCGTGGCGCCATAGGCGAGGTCTTGGTC
This sequence comes from Rubripirellula sp., assembly GCA_049602075.1. GTDB lineage: Bacteria > Planctomycetota > Planctomycetia > Pirellulales > Pirellulaceae > Rubripirellula. The sequence goes on along the minus strand of JBMYRF010000004.1, from coordinate 225,927 downwards.
ACCAATTTGGTAGGCATAGTTACCCGTCAGAAGCTCGGCCCGCGTCGTATGACATTTCGCAGTGTTATAGAATTGGGTGAATCGAAGACCCTCATTCGCCAACTGATCGATATTCGGAGTTTGCACTTCACCGCCGTAGCAGCCAATGTCCGAATACCCCATATCGTCGACCATGATGACGATGATATTTGGCCGTGATCGATCAGTTTTTCGAACCGGCGTTGTCCCGATGGCGGAAACCCCACTTACAAAGAACGCGATCGCAAATGCCACTCCAGGAAGGATCTTACGGAGCACAGAACAGCTGAGTCGCTTCGTCATCGAGTTTACCTTTACCCGTAGTTGCAAGTTGGTGTAGCCAGTTCCCACCGGTCACGTCCAAAGTTCGATGGTGCCTCAAGCATAAAGACTCCGAATATAGAGGCACACAGCGGTCACTTCAAAGTCTCATCGAGTTGTTGCCCTTATCCCCGCTGCTGCGATTGGTTCTGCACATTCGTGATCAACAGCGTGATCTAAAAACGTTCCGCCGCTTGAACGACAACAATTCATTGAGGAGTAAACCGAAAAATAAAACGAACTGCAAACGGGTACGTAAACAAACGTGAATTAGGGTCCATTCTTTCCAGTTCAATTCAACAAAAGAGGAATCTGAATTCGGTTTAGAATCATACCCCGCATAATCATCCAAACTCGCTCTCGAGCATGAACACGACTCTTTCACTGCATTTGTCCTTTCCTGACAGAAAACCGAGCGTTTGCGTCTGCCATCCCCGCGCGATCGACAAAGCATGCAACCAATTCAACTCCGGGCCTGAGCACCAACTTCAACGAGATCGATCCTGAAAATCGGACGCTTCAGCCGCGGCCAAACAACGGCTGACTCACTGCTTGGTGCTAGAAAGTCGAGTTTCCGCAAGTCGCCGTGCCGTCGCTTGAAATTGCTTCTTCATTTCGAGTTCTGATTCCGTCAGTTCCGCATTATCACGCTTCTCTCCATCAAACGGCCCTCGATAACGCGTTAACTTGGCGTCACTGCCATCAGCTTTTGCGACAAGAGAATACTGTTTATTTCGAACCATCACCTGACCTCGATACCAGATGTAGATCCATTCTTTTTTTCGGTCACTCTCTTTGTCTACGAGCACAGGCAAAAAACTAACCCCGTCACCTGGATCGTTCGGTGGCAGTTCAGCGCCCGTAACTTCACAGACGGTTGGCATCATATCGCAAAACTCGACCAGGTCATCGACAACCCGACCAGGTTGCTTGATGCCCGCCGGCCAACTGGCAATCAACGGCACCCGTGTCCCCGCATCGGTCATGCTGCCCTTACCGCCGGCAACCTTGCGGCCATTCCAAGGGGTCACGATCGGTTTATCGGTACCGTTGTCACCGGTGAAAATCAGTAGCGTATTGTCACGCACACCAGACTTTTCTAACTGCGAAACAATTTGACCGACTGCCTTGTCAGCATAGGCGACCATGTCGCGAAAGTGCCGCTGCGGATCATTGCGATCCCCTTTATAAGTCGTCGAACCAAGCCGCTTGGGGTCCCAGTCCGTTGAATCAGGGGTTGGATCGAAAGGGCAGTGCGTCAGAATCATTGGGTAGTAAACGAGAAAGGGTGCTTCTCGATTCTTCTCAATGAAGTCGCAAATGAAGTCGGTACAAATCTGTGGCCCATATTCCCCGCCGGTAAAATCTCTTGCCACACCATTGAATTCGAGCAACGGATTTACAAATCGTCGATCGATCCGTTTGTCCTTGGCTTTCGATCTGCCGCTACGCGTGTGTTGCCAAAGACAGGACTGCTCGAAGCCAAAATGCTGCGGTGAATCTTTCTGCTTGCCAAGCTGCCATTTGCCGGCAATGCATGTTGCATACCCGGCCGCTTTCAATTGGTGTGCGAACGTCGTCTGGTCGCGTTCCAACCGCCCAAACTGGACGTAGTTACGAACGTTATATTGACCGGTCATGATCTTCGTACGTGATGGCGTACAAATCGGATTTGAGAAGCAATTTGTGAAACGCACTCCCCGCTCCGCCAGCATGTCTAGGTTGGGGGACTTGCACGATTCGCTTCCGTTCACCGAAAGAGCTTCAAACCCCATGTCATCTGCCATGATCAGCACAATATTGGGTCGACCGGCCGCTTCCACCGAATCGGCACAAATCGTGGTTGCCCCAACCCACCCGACCAAGATCATCCAGATCGGCTGAAAGATAGCTCCCTGAAAGGTGGCAGTCTGAAATGTGGTCTGTTTCATGGCTTCAATTCCTCTCCCTCAAAAATGGCAGCCACGATCATACCCAAGCCTCAGTGACACGTCCGAAGGAATACACAAGATTGATGCCAGTTCACGCGGATTCCGTAGCAATTGCAATAAATCTCCCAAGCGAAACTTTCCATTGTGCCGCCCCCATTGATCTGGCACTTGTAAACTTGATCTGGAACTTGAAAACCCGTCAGTCTCAAAGAAGTATCGTTCCAAGAATGCAACGCTGGTATACTGAGAGGAAGTTCCGGCGGAGCCATACGAGCACTTCCGAACCCCCTCGCCTGCCCCCACCAGAACCGCCGTACCCGTTCTCACTCCCCGCCGATCCAAACACGCCTGCGTGCCACGCGTTAGAATTGGTCGATTGCGTATGCCAATTATGAAGATCTTTTTTTGCGTCCTCTTTTGCTGCCTGGGATTTTCTCGCGTCTCAGCCACTGACGCTGACGCAGAAATGAATCCAGTTTCTCTCACGGAGGCTAGAGAACAGGGGCGTCTGAAGTCCAGATTTCGGCAAGGCACTCAAGACGCAGCTGCCTCCGAACCAGCCGCTCCTCAAGCGAACCTTCAAGCGTTTGAAAAATCGCTTGGCCCCATCTTGATCAGAAGCTGCCTCGCCTGTCATGGCCCGGAAGTATCCGAAGGCCGACTCCGCGTCGACGAACTGGACCCCAATTTATTGACGGGAAAAAATGTCGATCAGTGGCGCGAGATCTACAACGTCTTAAGCAACTCCGAGATGCCGCCCGAAGATGACACCGACAACCCACTGACCGAGGCCGAACGCGGCAATCTTGTCGATTGGCTGAGTCGAGAACTGAACAAGGCGTCCCTCGTCCGCCGAAACAGCAAAGAACACTCGTCATTTCGCCGGTTAGCAAAATACGAATACAACTACGCTCTTCAAGATCTGCTTGGCCTGCCATTTAATCTGGCAAAGAAACTCCCTCCCGAAACACCATCCGAAGACGGCTTTAAAAATAGCTCCGAACTGTTGCAGATGTCGGCAATGCAATTCGAAACCTATCGCAACATTGCTTTGCAAGCTCTCAAACGGGCGACTGTCAGCGGCGAACGCCCCAAGCCGGTTACCTATATCATCTCCATGCAGGAAGAGATGCAGAAAGCTACGGGCGGAAAAAACGACAAGACTTTTCTTGCCACCGACGACGATTACCAAAAACAAATCAACCGGCAACACTTTTTCGATCGTGAGTCGGGCACCGGGTTTCATTATTCAAATGGCAAAGCGATGCCGCGCCCCGACGCTGTCGCCGGACAAAATCCTCCCTTGTCGCCAGTTGTGATGGTTCTGCCACGATCCAAAGAATTGAAAATGAATCTGGATCGCTTTTTACCTGACGAAGGAACGATGCGAGTCAGCATTCGTGCCGGACGTTCTAGTATGGCGGCCGATGAACACGCCTCCCTTCGATTGATCTTCAGCGCACATACCAGCAACAATGCAAACTTCGCAGAGGTAATTAGTGAACGCGACGCGCTGGTTACCGCACCGGCTGACGACCCCGAGTTCATTCACTTCGATATTCCCTTGGGAGATATCCAGCGGAATCCATTCCGGAAATTGACAACCACCTTCCCACGACGCGATGAATTCTTGCACATTCGCAACGAATCAAACGCACACAACCGAGAAGCCCCCCTGCACGTTCTGATCGACTATGTCGAGATCAGTGCTCCCTTCTATGAACAATGGCCACCGAAGACACATACAGCGATTTTTTTTGAGAGTGAAAACCGAAATGACGAAGCCGCCTATGGTCGCGAAGTCTTGAGTCGATTCTTGCGTCGTGTTTGGCGACGCCCAGTCACCACACTGGAAGTCGACCAGTTCATGAATCTGTTCGCGGAATATCGACCATCCTTTCCGAGCCTCGAAACGGCCATGCTGGAAGTCCTGGCGACGGCGTTAGCCAGCCCCGAGTTTCTCTATCTCGCGCAACGGATCACGCCCGAGTCGACGAACATCGCAAACAAGATCAGTGATCATGAATTCGCCAGCCGCTTGTCAATCTTTCTTTGGTCCAGCATTCCTGACGAGGAACTTTTGGAACTGGCAGACCGGGGCGAATTACAAAAACCGGGCGTTTTGAACGGACAAATCGAACGGATGCTGGCCGACCCACGCGTCCGTCGATTCACCAGCAATTTCGTTCAGCAATGGCTGGGTCTGGACGGCCTCCAGAACACGACTCACCTCAAAGACGAAGCGCTGCGTGCCGCGATGGAGGAAGAACCCGTTGCTTTCTTCGAAGAAGTCTTGCATCACAACCATAGCGTGATGGACTTTCTCCATTCCGATTATGCGATTGTAAATGAACGACTGGCCGCTCACTATCGAATCCCCGCTGTTCGGGGTCCCCATTTCCGCAAAGTTTCCATCGACCCGAAAACGCCACGTGGCGGGCTACTGACGAATGCCGCAGTGCTGGCAATGAATTCCGACGGAACCGATTCTCATCCGCTTAAGCGAGGTGTATGGATGCTGGAACGAATCCTGCATGATCCACCACCACCGCCACCACCGAATGTTCCGGAAGTCGATCTTACCGACCCGGAAATTCTTAAGATGACCTTGAAAGAACGGATCGCCGACCATCGAAACAAACCAGCCTGTATCTCGTGCCATGCACGAATCGATCCGTGGGGGATCGCATTCGAAAACTACGATGCGCTGGGATCCTTTCGAACGCGTATCAAAGACAAGCCAGTGGATGCTACCTCCGAACTATTCAACAAGCATACCTTGGCTGGAATGGAAGGGCTGAAGCGATATCTGCTCACAGACCGCCAAGACCAATTCTGCAGAGCGATGGTTCACAAGATGACAGCCTATGCCCTCGGTCGTCGGCTCTCCTTTGGCGACCACGCTGACATTGACAATTTGACTACACTTTGGAGAACGGACGGCGACCGCCTGGGCGACCTGATCCATCTGATCGTCAACAGTGAGATTTTTGCATCCAGATGAGCGTGTCCCGTGAATCGCTTGTCTAACCAACACGTCAGCCAAACATTCAACCTGCGCAAAGCACAACTCCCAAACCGAACCCCGCTCTGAAAGAGTCAGCGCGTTCGAAACCACAGGAATGGACAATGAGTGACAAACCGCAATTAATGAACCGGAATACGTTCCTCCGTGGCACGGGATTGGCGCTCGCCCTTCCATGGTTTGAAACCTTTGCCACGGCGGGACCAATTTCCGAGGCAACTCCGAAGCGTTTCCTCAGCGTTTACCATCCCGACGGGGTTGGCTTACCACTCAAATCAGATCCTGCCTGGAAAGATTGGAGCTGGTTTCCTCGCGGCGGTGAAAAAGATTTCCAATTGACCAAGGTGCTCGATGTCCTTGAGCCCTTGCGAAGTGAAATCACCATTTATTCTGGCCTATCTCACCCTGCCGTGCGCAGCGTCCACGGCCATTCCAATGCCGATCAGTATCTCACAGGTGCGGCGACAGGCGGACACGGACCCTACAAAAACTCGATCTCGCTTGACCAAGTTTATGCCGAGCAGGCTGGTGAACTCACACGGCACTCATCGCTGGTCATGTCAACCAACGGAGGAATTGGTGGACCGCGTGGCGCACAAACGCAATCTTTCAATCGTGAGGGGCGGCCAATTCCGGCAATGAACAAGCCGAAGCAAATTTTTGACATGCTGTTTGTCACGAGCGGGAAAGATGCTGCTGCAAAATTAGCGAGAAGCAAAAGTTCGCTCGATCTACTGATTGCAAACGCGCGATCGCTGGGGCGACAACTCTCCCGTCATGACCAACGTACGCTCGACCAATACCTGGATGCGGTTCGAGATACCGAAGTCAAACTTACGAAGGCCCAGAAGTGGATCGATACTCCGATTCCCGAAGTTGACATGACGAACTTGCATTTGGATGCTGAACCGAAAGAAGCCAGGCTTTATTTCCAAACCATGTACGAGTTGATCTACCTCGCGTTTCTGAGTGATTCGACGCGTGTTGCAACGTTCCAACTCGGCAGGGAAAACGGCGAAGGTCCGCATGACTTGCTTTCCAAAGCTGTTGGGCTGGGTGGTGCTCATGGCTTGACGCATGAAGTCAAGAAACCGAATGGCTGGAAGAACCTTGGGACCTACAACCGTTACCAAGCCGAAGAGTTCGGCCGTTTTGCGCAACGGCTCAAAGAGACAGCCGAACCAAACGGAAACGGCAACATGCTAGACAATACGTTTGCAATGCACGGGTCTGCCTCCAGCAGCTTCCACCTTTCACGAAACTATCCAATCATTTCAGCCGGTGGCAAAAACCTGGGTTTCACCAATGGCCGTTATCTCAAATTTGGAAGCGGCAACGATGACAACCAAGCCGGCGCGGGCATCGTGACTGACGCTGGCTGGCGGGGCAAGATGGAGGCCGAAGAACTTCCGCTCGCGCAACTGTTTGTCACAATCCTGCAACGTCTCGGGGTCGAAACCGACTCGTTTGCCGGTTACACCGGCACGCTAAATCGCGTGTAAATCCCGGATTGTTTCTGAAATCAGGGGATGACTCTATCGAGCGGGCCACTTCCAGCCGTGCTGATCGAGCAAGTCCCCATCTTGCAGGACTGTTTCACCCATTTGTTTTTGCAAGCGAATCGAATTACAGATCTCGTCTGACTCAAGTTCTTGCACAAGCCGTTCATTGTGACTGACGATGATGACCTGACTGTTCTCAGCTGCTTGGCGAATCATGCTCGCCAAAGGCGAAATTAGATCCGGATGAAGACTCGTTTCCGGTTCGTTCAAGATCAACAACTCAGGCGGCCTTGGTGAAAACAATGCGGCCACCAACAGCAGATATCGAAGCGTACCATCGGAGAGCTCTCTCGCGCTCAGTTGACGCAACATTCCAGACTGTGCGAGCATCACCTGCATTCCGCCTTCCCCGTTTTGGATCTGTAAACTTGACCCGGGAAAGGCAGCGTCAATGGCGTGACTCAAGCCAGCCGAGTCACCGATTTCGCGAATGGTTTGAAGTGCTGCAGCGAGGTTGCTGCCGTCATCGGCCATCACTGGCGTGAACGTCTGGACCGACGGAAGCCTCGCGGGCGCACCTGCATCGCAGCGAAACGTATCATAGAACCGCCAATTCCGAAGCTGGTCTCGCATGACAATCAACTCGGGCGCTGCATACGGATCTGCGTATTCCGTCAACATGCTATCGCCCACCGCGATCGGCAAATCAACATCACGCCACTTTCCTCTCCCGCTGCGGCAACGCAAATGACTGCCACGACGGTCAGCGCAGAGCGATTTCGCATCCAACGATGCTCCATTCCAAATGCACTCTCGCTTGATCACGGGGTCACCATCAAACATCGACCCCATCGGTGTTGGCCTGCCTAGATCAATGCAATAGCTGAGCGGGTCTGCCAGAACACCCAGCCTCAAGGCAATCGGCTTTGACCGGAGCGTTCCCTGTATCGGCTGCTCACCCCGCTTCATTTCATTGGAAATTCTCTCAGGCCCCGCCCACAACACCGAACCAAAACCACCCTCGTTTGCTAAGCTTCGACTCAATCCACCCGACCCTGTCGCTGCAATCAAACGCAACGACCGGTAAAGATTCGTCTTGCCACAACCGTTCGGACCAGTGATCAAATTGAGCTCGCCAAGACGGATATTTAGCGAACGAATCGATCGGTAACCAGCAATCCCAATCCGTTGAATCACAAGACCGACCTTTGGTGCAATGGCTAACTCAGCTGCAAACCAGCAAACGTTTTGAAACGCAATGACACGAGGATACCAAACATATCCGAGCAAACACCTTCTCCGCATTTGCACGATGCCAAAGCTTCGATCGAAAGACGTCCCCCGACTCTGCGAATTCACCAAGCAAAGATATCACAAACAAAATCCGCTTGGCTTCCACCAAGCAAACGGGTCGCGTCGGCACGTTGGGCCGGTCGCAGAAAACACTGGAATCACCCAAACAAACCAAACCAAGCGAGATCGTGGAGGGCAATTTATCGAATGGCTTCGCCTGAGCAACTTTTACAGCATGCCTGAAATCGCCCCACCCAGACACCCAGACACCCAGACACCCAGACACCCAGACACCCAGACACCCAGACCAATCCAAAACCCAATCCTGTTGTTGCCGCGGTGCAGGCATTAAAATGTCAACCGATCTACCACTGCCAAGATCGATCAAACACACCCACCCGCGCCTACATATCCTTCTGTTGCTGCAGATCCGTCTGCACCAGTCATTGGTTTCCTTCAAACGGTTTCTGAATCGGTGATTATGTTCAAAATACCGTCTGGCATGCTTGCCTCATGTTTTCTGCTCGCTGTTTCCGGATTCGCACACGCGGACCAAATGCTTGAAGTGGCGGCACCATTCACTGACAACATGATCTTGCAGCGTCAGGTGGAGGTTCCGGTCTGGGGATTCGACGCGCCGGGCACCACGGTCACCGTCGATTTTGCCGGGCAGACGAAATCAACGACGGTGGACAAAAATGGCGACTGGATGATCAAACTCGCCCCGCTGACGGCGTCACGGTCGGAGCAAATATTCAAGGTCACGAACGACCGGCAAGAGACGGTTGAGCTGGTCGGTGTATTAGTTGGTGAAGTCTGGTTCTCATCTGGCCAATCCAACATGGTCTGGACCGCTGGCAGCAGTATGTGTCGCGAACTCGCCCGCGAGATCGCTGGTTCGAAGACCGACATCCCGATCCGTGAAATCAACATCAGCACCGTCTCAGCCCTTTATCCGCAAAAGAAGGCGACATCCGATGGTGGCTGGAAAACACATCAGAGTGCCAGCGGATTCTCAGCACTTTCCCTCGCCTTCGCTTACGAACTCTACAAAGAACTGGACGTCCCGGTCGGCATTCTTTTGAGTGCGCATAGCAATACTCGAATTGAAGCTTTCACCCAACGCAAGGCGATCGAGCAACATCCAGGACTGGCGAGTGATGCCGCTTTAATTCATGACGCCGATCCGCGGCTTGCGCAGGGCCGGAACGCTTTTGATCAATACTACCGAGACTTAATGACTTGGCAGAAAACGGCCGGCGATGCCGCCGATGCCGGCGGCCGTATTCCCGCACGCCCAAACCTACCTGGCATCGCTGGAATGTGGCGAGGCCCCTCGCAGTTCTTCAACGGAAAAATCAACCCCGTCATTCCCTACGCGATCCGCGGAGCAATCTGGTGCCAGGGGACGAGCAACTCTGGAGACGGCAGGATTTACGCCGCTCGTATGGAAGCGCTTTTCAACGGCTGGCGAGACGCCTGGAAAATGCCCGAAATGCCTTTCTATTTCACGCAGATGCAATGCTACGGCGCTCCCGATCCAAACAGCGTCGGTTTTGCTGACATCCGCCAGGTTCAACACTTGTTCTTCATGAACAACCGAAACAACGTCGGGATGGTTGTTCAATCAGATCTGAATTCAGCGCGACCGCAGGGAATTCACTACTACAACAAACTACACCCCGGCATGCGGATGGCGCGTTGGGCATTGGCGAAACAGTACGGAAAAGACATTGCCTATACCGGCCCAATCTATTCCGGCTACAAAATCAGCGGCAATCAAGTCATTGTCTCTTTCGAACATGACAGCCTGTTCGGTGGTCTCATGGTAGGCAGTAAAGGGATGGCCAAGGATTACCGTGAAGAGGGTAAGTTCGTAGAACCGGCAAAACCGACGCCCGGTGACCGCTTGAACCATTTTCGTCTTTGCGGCAAAGACAAAGTGTGGCACGCTGCCGATGCAGTTATCTCGGGTAACACCGTTGTCGTCACGGCCGAAAGCGTACCCCAGCCAACCGGCGTTCAATACGCCTATAGCGCCGTCCCTGAGAAATCGAATCTTTACAACTTGGCAGGTCTGCCAGCGACACCCTTCGCGGCGATTGATGGCGAGCTGATTTTCGAAGAAGACGATCTTGAAAAAGCAGCGGCCGAAAAAGCTCGATACGCTCAATACACTGACCCCGATTACCCAATCCTGCAAGTCGTTGAATATTTCCGCGACGGGGCAGTCATTCAACGCGATAAAGTGATTCCAATCTGGGGACATGCCAACGAGGGTGTCGAAGTCAAAGTAACATTGGGTGGTGTTACCCGAACGGCCGTCGCCAATGAACTGCAGCAATGGGCAGTCGAGTTCCCCCCACTCAAGGCTTCCGCTGAGCCCATTTCGCTATCTGTCGTCTCAAGTCACGACCGCAGTCGAACGGTCAACAATATCCTGGTCGGTGACGTCTGGTATTTAACCGGATCGACACTGCTGAATGGCGAGATGGCTTACAACTCACGAGAGAAAGGAACTGAACCACCACCGGCTCTGCCGTCACTTCGTGAATTCCGACGAAAGACCAGCGCTAGCACATTCACAACCCCCAGAAAACGGAAGTTCGAAACGGGTGGTGGCAAGTACCGCTCATCTTGGATGACCAGTGATGTATGGGAAGGGGATCGCGGCATCACCATGTTTGCGTATCACTTCGCCAAGACACTCAATCGCGAAGGTGTCCCACAAGGATTTATCACGATGTCTTCAGGCCAAGGTGGTCGCGCAAAGCAAATGGCTTCGCCGCTCTCGTGGACTTCGTTTGCCGGAGTCAAAGAGATCAAGGAACCAGCATTCCAAGCGCGTTTGAATGAACTGTTCATGCAGTACCCCAGCACCGATGTCGCGCAACGAGCGCTCACCGATCACATTCAGCAAGTCAAAGGGTTTGTTGACACGATTGTGTCAGCAGATCAGCAAGGAAAGGAACTTTCGCAAGCTGCGCCGCTGGCCGCCCCACCCTTCCCAGAAGCCGGCAAGGGTAGCGAGATCAGTTCCGACACGATTCCCACATACGCGTACAACTGGTGCGTCAGCCCAATGACACCAATGGCGGTCGCCGGCGTGATCTGGGTTCCGTCCGAACATAACATCGGATACGACCCTGCCATCTACGCTGGCGAACTGGAAGTTTACGCGAACAGTTTGGTTGGCACTTATGGGCAGCAGGACGTGCAATTCATCTATGCCCAGCCAGCCGAGTCGCTGGTCGAAAAGATCAGCACTCCCCGGATCCCCGGTTCAAAGCATATTACATTCGAGCAATGGCCTAAAAGCCTGCGAGAGACTGCTATCGAGATGGCAAAGCTCGCAGAATAAATGGCAGAACTTTTGCGGCACAAGCAGTGCGATGTTCACAAAGTCTACGATGTTCACAAGCACTGACACACACGCCTGGCCGAACTGACCCGCAGCCACTCGATTCGCATCAGCCTCGGACCGCGTGACTCCTGACCCCTGCTCCACTTGACCCCTGCTCCACTTGACCCCTGCTCCACTTGACCCCTGCTCCACTTGAACCCTGCTCCACTTGAACCCTGACTGGAGATTCAATCTGCTCGAATCGATTTTCGATCTTGCAAGTGCTGTAACTGTTTCTAGACTTGCGGGGAGATCAAACCAGTATTTTTTGGGTTCACTAGAATCCCGCGTCCAAGCTTTCGTCTCACCACCCTCGCTGCTCTACCAATCATGAAGAAACACGAATGGCGTGAGACCACCGAGGAAGGCGAAATCCGCTTGGTGACGGCGTTGCACCACGCCGGTAAATGGCAGCTACGTTCGCGACTTAAATCAGAGAGGGAATGGACGGAGTTTCCCGTGATTTCGCTCGAGGACCTCGAAACCTTGCACGATATCATTTCGAAAAAGTATCGACGCAACCGCGTGCCGCACAGCCACGTCCTGCAACTGGACGCCTTGCTTGAAGCGGCCCGACGCCGGAAATAGCAAGTACCCAGACCATGGTTCCACAGGCACCCGGACCATGGTTCCGCGGGCAACGCGCAAAGGACACGAGCTCCTATCGGCTTTGTAACCCCACGAGGTACAATGGTGGTCATGAAGCAGATATCCCACCTACTCCCATTCGGCCTCTTTTTCTGCCAAGCGATTGCCACTGTTGCAGAACCTCCCAGGTCTTTGATTCCACAGCAGCATCGAGCGGTCCTGCAAGAGCACTGTTTTGGTTGTCACGATTCGCAATCCAAAGAAGGAGGCGTCGACCTACAAACTCTCTCCTTTGAAATCAGCACTGTCGAGACAGCCGAGCGGTGGCAGAAAGTTCTCGCGGTCCTGAATTCGGGCGAAATGCCACCCGAGGACGAAACGCAAATTAACCCCGAAAAGAAAACTCTCTTGCTGGATGATTTGTCGGCTCAAATCGTTGTGGCACGGGATGTCCTGACCGATTCAGCTGGTGTCATTACCATGCGGCGATTGAATCGCCGGGAATACGAGAACACGGTGTTCGATCTAGTCGGAGTCCGCATTGAGGCGAAGGATCTGCCCAGTGATGCAAACTCGCAAGGCTTTGACACCTCCGGTGGATCACTGTTCTTCTCGAGTGATCAATTTGAACAATACCTGGCGCTCGCCAACCAAGCACTTGAGGCAGCTTTTGTCTATGGCAAAAAGCCAGGGCAAAAGACGATTCGGCGAGAGTCCGAGTCCTTGATCAATCCACGTTTCAGGCGATTGCGAACGAAACTAAAAGAAGATTTCGATCGCGCTGCTCAGTGGAGGGCAACTAACGGCCAGCAAAGCCCCGCCGAATTCGGGTTTATCGATGAGAGTGACGTTCAATTCCACGAGCGACTACACCGCCAGCAATACGCAAGTTACGTTCGCTATTTGGAAACTCCCGAATCAAAAACGGGCGTGCTACTGAACAAACTATTTAACGGAGCGGTCGTCGACACCATCACGATTCCAGGTAATTGGCCAGACGGAGAATATGTCTTGCGAGCTCGGGTGGCGGCAATGGAAGGATCGCAATCGAAGGAACGCTTTCTCGAGCACGGTCTCGTCGGTGACGGAGCGCGGTCTGGTGAACTAAAAGTGATCGGTTGCGATCAAGTCACGGGCTCGATCAGTGAGCCTCAGATTCTAGAGATTCCAATCACCGTAAAAGAGGATCGTGGATTCGGACTCCGGCAGCGGCAGCCAAACAGCCGCGCAGCCACACGAGCGGCTTTCCTGCAAGCACAAGTGAAGACGGGTGTCGGCCCGCCAGCGGCGCTCTGGATTGACTGGATCGAAGTCACCGGCCCAGTCCTGGAGAATTGGCCGCCGCCCAGCATCGGCAAGATCTTTTTTAAGGGCATGTGGTGGAAACAACCTGACGAAGATGCCTACGCGCGAGAGATCATCCAACGGTTCGCCGAGCGTGCCTTTCGAATCAAATCACCCTCAAAGAGCTTCATTGAAAAACTCTTTACGCTCTATGCGGAAGCCAGAGAAGACGGCGTAAATTTCCCCACCGCGATTCGCGAACCGTTAGCAGTCATCATGGCGTCCCCCGGTTTCCTTTATCAAATTGAACCAGCAGCGGTGTTGGCACCTGGAGCAATTGACGAACAGAATCGCAACGCACTGCCACCAAAGGAGTTGGAAACCCAACCAACGCAATCAAAAATAGCGCAGAGTGGAGAACAGCGAGTCAAGCAAAGCAGCAAACGGAGCACCGAACAGAGCAGGGAACTGAACGACTTGGAATTGGCCGTTCGGCTCGCTTACTTTTTGTGGAGCAGCCCTCCCGATCAAACGCTGTACGCGATTGCGAAACAAGGCGAATTGAAACGTCCAGGCTCACTGACGCGGCAGGTCAATCGGATGCTTAACGACCCTCGTGCCGACGAGTTCATCGCTCGGTTTTCCCACCAGTGGCTCGGTATGGAGCGTCTGGACTTCTTTCAATTCGATGCCAAGCAGTTTCCCGAGTTTGACGAGAGCGTGAAGCAGGCGGCCCGACGCGAGGTCTATGCAACCATCCGATCGATGCTGGACGAAAACCGACCGTTACGCGACCTGCTGAATCCAGACTATGTGGTCATCAATGACCTGATGGCGGACTACTACGGCATCGAAGGAGTTCAAGGTGGCGATTTTCACAAGGTCCCGATTCCTCAGGGATCACCGCGTGGTGGATTGCTGGCGATGGCAGCCATCCTCGCCATGGGATCCGATGGGACACAATCCTCGCCCGTTGAACGGGGTGCTTGGGTCATGCGAAAGATTCTCGACAACCCTCCACCACCGGCTCCCGCAAACGTTCCGCAACTCAGTCGGCTGGTTGGCAAGTTACTTTCACCGCGCGAGATCCAACAGGCCCACATGGAGGAACCGCAATGCGCACAATGCCACCGAAAAATCGACCCCATCGGGTTTGGAATGCAGAACTTTGACGCCGCAGGAAAATGGCGTGAGGAAATTACGCTGCAACAGACCACGGGAAAACGCGTCACCAAAAAGAAAGCGGTACAGATCGACCCACACGGGCAATTGCCGGATGGCTCACCCTTTGAAAACTTCCTTCAGCTTCGTGAACAAATCTCGCTGAAAAACGATCAGTTCGCTCGCGGTTTTAGCGAAGCACTCATCGAATACGCCCTGGGGCGACCCTACGGTTTTTCGGATGAAGGCTTGCGTGAGAGAATGATTTCGCAAGCCGAGAAACATGACGGATCGATACGTGAGTACATCATGGCATTGGTTCAATCAAAGAAATTCAGGACGAAGAAATGAATAGACCGCAACAGAAACAATCAAATCATGGCCGCCGCAGCTTCCTGCGTAGCAGTTCGGCCGTGGTCGCCCTTCCCTTTCTGGAATCACTCGGCTTTCGCAAGCACGCGGCTGCCGCCGAGCCAGCAGTCGCCCCCAAGCGGCTTGTGTTCCTGGGAATGGGCTTTGGAGTGACACGTGACACCTGGTTTCCCAACATCAAACAAACGGGAAGCGATTACGAACTCTCTGAAGGCCTGCAACCACTCGCTGATCACAAACAAGACCTGACAGTCATTCAAAACCTCTCCAACCAATTTTCAACCGAGGCCCATTGGGGTAGCACCTTTTGGTTGACTGGTGCAAACCGCTATGCCGAACCTGGCCAGAGCTTCTACAACTCCGTGTCCGCCGATCAGGTTGCCGCTGAAACACTCGGCCGCGACACACGCTTCACCTCGATTCAACTCGGCCACGAGGGCCCTGACAAATCAGGCCATGGCCCCGGCCTATCGTTGGCTTGGAACCGGCAAGGCAAACCGATCGCCGCATTGAACACACCGGTCGCTGCCTTTCACCGGTTATTTTCGGACGACGATACACCGCTCGCTGAACGACAGGCCGCACTGCGAAAAAAGCGAAGCGTACTGGACACCGTCCTTGAAAATGCGAGATCCGTCGGACGTGGGTTGACCCAAACAGACACCGACAAACTAGATGAGTACTTCCAGTCGATTCGAGAAATCGAACTCCGACTTGCGAAAGAAGAAGACTGGCTGGACGTACCAAAGACGCGCCCCAAAGAATCTCCCAAGGCACCCGACGAAGGCCTAGAGGGATTCGAAGAGCTTAAAGTGATGTACGATCTGATTCTCGCCGCGATCCAAGTCGATGCCTCGCGTGTCTTCACCTATCGCCAACCGCTCGACACCTTCATCACGAGCCTGGGAGCAACAATCACAGCACATAACATGAGTCACTATCGCGATGGAGCAAGAAAAGAAGTTTCCCAAATGCGAGACAAGAAACAATCCGAATTACTCGCACGTTTCATTGGAAAACTGAAATCTACACCGGATGTCGGTGACACCGCTCTCTTCGATAACTGCACCGTCACGCTGGGCAGTAACATCAATTCGATCCATTATCTGACGAATTGTCCCACAGTGGTTACCGGGGGTGGTACTGGCATTCAACATGGCCGGCAACTGGTCATGCAAGATGCCAACACGCCACTGTGCAATCTCTGGCTGAGTCTGCTAAATGCATCTGGCGTAAAAACGGAATCGCACGGAGATTCCACCGGGCAAATCGACGAATTATTTGGTTAACCATTTGTTTGGTTAGCCACTGCACCGTTTCAAACCACAACGCTCAACCAAATAGCTCGCTCATTGAGATCCCCGTGCTGTCTCCGAACGATTGCAGCGGAACATCCATCGAGTTCGCAATCCTGACGAACAAGTTGGACAGAGCGTTCTGTTCTTCGTCATAGCTGATGAACTGGCCCGACTTGTGTCCCATCTGTTTTCCACCGGCCAAAATCAGCGGATAGTTGGTATTGTCGTGAACTTTGGATGTGGCAGCCCCTTGAAAAACAAGGCAACGGTCAAGCATCGAACCATCGCCCTCTTTCGTATCCTTGAGCCGCTTGATGAAGTAGGCCAATTGCTGAGCCACGAACTGATCCCACAGTCCCCAGTCCCTGAACCCACCCGCTCCCTTGGCAGCCGAGTGGCTCAGTTGATGCAAGTCCTTCGTGAGCCCAATCTGCTTAGAAAGGTTGTTGGTCGGCGCGGTCCCGCCCTCAGATGCTAATTGATAGGTCGCAACACGAGTAATGTCTGACTTGAACGCGAGGTACATCAGGTCGTACATTGTGCGGATATAATTTTCCACATCCGTAAACTCAATGTCCAAATTCATTTCGACGGGAGCAGCCGCAGCACCTTTGTCAGCCCACAACTTGTCGTTGGCAATCTTTTTTTCTAATTCAGAAATTGCCGCCAAATACTCGTCAAGCGTCGCCTGATCTTCCCGCCCCAGATTGCGATTCAAATCCTTGGCATCTCGATAAATCTCGTTCAAGAGATGTGCTTTTTCTTTCAGCCTCGCCTTCGCGGCCGGGCTACTGGCGACGTACATTCGCTCATAGATTTCCTTCAAATCCGACCACGCGGGAATCCCCTTACCGTTTTTATCGAAGGACAGGGTGTAGGTACGGCTCAAGTTGCCAACACCACCGACTGTCGACAACGGCATCGAAGCCAACTGGGTTTGCCCCGCATGAAAATCACTGATCGCTTGGTCAATAGAAATCGAATTGAGTGTGGTCTTCCCCTTAACGATTTCTTTTGACGTGAGAAATCCGGTGGGATTCACGTGCGCGTCGCCACTGTTCCGATTGAGTGGATGAGACAGCCCAGAGATGACGGAGATGTCGTCACGATAGGGATTCAACACGTCCTGGCTGGTTCGAAATTTGTAATCCTTTCCCTCCCCTTTGGGAAACCAATACCAATCTTCATGCTGCGGATCTTTTTCCGACGGCAAACTGACCCCATTGGGGAAAAAGATGAACGCCGCACGCTTGGGAAGATTTTCGATCGCCTGCTGCTCACCACGAACTGCCATCGCGTTCATGAATGGCAATGCAAGCGAGATCCCACTGCCCCTCAGAAAAGTTCGCCGGTGCAACTGCCAAGATTTGTCAGCCATGATTCTAATATCCTCTCTGAAACGACTCGCTTTGAACGATTTCAACAATCAGTGCCGGCACTGAATAGTCGTTCGTTACAAAATCGTCGCACAATCGGTGAACAAGGTCTTCGTCATGATAATCGATGTCGCGGGAAAGCGAGTAAGCTAACAACCGCTCCGTAAGGCCTTTGGCAAAATCATGTTGCCGATGCTGAACGAGATATTCCTTGAGGTCGCCGACACCGTCGACAGACACGCCTCCAGGCAATATTGCTTCCCGGTCAATTGGCACAAAACTCTTTTCAAAGACTTGCTTCTTACGCTTTCGGGGTTGATTTGCAACCTTCGAAACGAGCAGCACCTCATCCCGCCACGCACCGCTGGCATCATAGTTTTCAAATGGGATTCCCCACGGATCAATCTTTTGGTGACAATTCCGGCAAGCTTCGTTATCACGGTGTGCAATCAATTTTTCGTTCAACGTCAGCTTCTCAAATCCTGGAATGCTGGCATCAAAGGGGGGCACATTCTTGGGTGGATCGGGCGGTGGATCATTCAAAATTACATTCGCTAACCAAACGCCACGCAGGATGGCGTGTGAGTTCATTCCGTCAGAATTACCAACAAGAAATGTCCCCTGAGTTAGCAAGCCACCACGGCGGTTCGTTTTTTCGATCTCTACCTTCTGAAACGCATCCCCCTTTACACCCTTAATCTGATAAAAAGCCGCAAGCTGTTGGTTGACGAAAACATGGTCTGCCCGCAACAAGTTCAAGGCAGACGATCCGTTTCGGAACACATCGCTGACCGCTTCGATCGTTTCTTGCCGCATCAATGGCTTCAAAGAATCTTTGAACTTGGGGTAGTATCCTCGATCGACCGCAACATTGAACAACATCGCGGTCTGCAACCATTGGTCGGTAAACTGCTCGATCCACCTGGTCGCCTTCTCGTCACGGATCATGCGGTCGACCTGTGCCGCCAGGACCGACGGTGTTTTCAGATTACCCGATGAGGCGAGTTGCAAAAGCTCTTGATCGGGAACCGAGCACCACAGAAAGAACGCCAATCTTTCCGCCAGTTTAAAGTTCTGATTCGCGTCGTCCGAAACTTTTCCGGGAAGCCCGAGGTAAAAGAATCTTGGCGAGCAGAGAATCTCCTTGTACGCACTTAGCAAAGCCGGAATGGCAGGCTCCACTTGAACCTGGCGTTCGTAGACGCCAACGTATTTTTGCACTTCCGCTTCGGTGGGTGGTCTTCGAAACGCCTTTTCAACAAACGCAAAAATGCTTTTTCGAACATGCGGCTCGATCTCAGACTCATCGATCCCTGCTGGAATGAGCGCCGATGTTAATTCGGTGTTGACGTTCCCCCGATAATCAAAACCCTCCAGATAAACCGCCTGTCGACCACGATTCGAAAGACGAATAAAAAACGGTCGGTCCAATGCCCGAGTCATCTCATCAGGCAAAACCTCGGGAAAGGAATCCAGCGTGTAGTTCCGCAATTCGTCACTTGGATCAATATTGATGAATCCCAGATTTGCAACCTTTTGTCGCGGATCGACCTCGGAGTGCGTGAACCCAATGGAGACCTCGAACTTCCCCGGGAGCTCCGCCTTCGCGGCGAGAATCGTTTGGAACTTATATTTTGCAATCGCGGGGATTCCGAGATCGATGTAGCCCCCGGGATCGACAACAACCCCTTTGCCAGATCTCGTGACTTTGCCAACGACTGGTTTAATTTTCCGTTTGTCTGATGTAAAAGCGATCGGCGGATCGGTATCAAGATTCTCAATATCAAGGTGTTCACGGTAAGGTTTGAAGGCAGCAATTGCCTTCATCTTGTTGATCACTGAAATGATTGCGTTCAGATAAGATTCAAGATGTGGACCACTGATTAGCAGCATCCGAGAACTATTCTGCAAACCGGTTTCAATGCTTGTCCCCTCAGCGGGAAGTGTGCCCACTTCTCGCTTGGTCGAGATACCAAGCAAATCCTCCAATGCATATTGCAACTCATAACGTGTCAACCGGCGAACGCCCCCTCGCTTATTCGAGCTCCCCGCCTGCTTTGCTTTTTTGAATTCCACATCCAGCCAACCGGTAATGATGTCTCGCTCAGTTGGCGTTGGCTGAGGTTCAGTAAAAGGTGGCATTTCGCCAGAGTTGAATGCCTCTCGAATATCCTCCCACTGCCCAAAGTCTTCACCAAAAACAATATCTGGATCGATATCGTCGAACCGAATCTCCGCTTCAATTTTGTCGCCACGGTGACACTTACCGCAGTAATTCAGCAACAGGGGTTTGACCTGCCGATCAAATGTCCGACGGTCCGCCGTAATTTCAGCCCCAGCCCAATCCCCCAGTAAGGCAGATAACGTTCCAACGAAAAACAACTTACACGTCAGGTCCGTGATGGCTGGCAGGTTCATGCGGGCAATTGCTGATTGGTGTCGTTTTGAAAAGCGAATAGGAAGGCGGCACCAGTGGATCGATCAGAGAACAACCAGAGAACAGACAGAGAACCGGAAAGCAGATTGGCGATCCGAGAGTTCCCGCACCTTCCCTGGACGAGCGTTACCCCGCATCCTCTAAACCAGTCGTGGTACGAGTTCGGTACAGGAAAGCGTCAGAGGTAAGCAGGGAAACAAGCAGCGCTTTCATACTGCCACCGCTATCCTTGTAAGCACGATAAGCTTCTTGCAGCACTGGCCTATCGTTCAGCGTCTCATTGCGGCCCATCCAGAAACGAAACGCATGCCGAACAAAGACCTGCTCCGCACGCTCACTTTCAGCCAGTTTCTGAATCAGTTCGATCGCGTTGGCGACTTTTCCATCTAACCTGGGATCACCGGACTCGATAATCTCTCCGGTTGTATCCACCGGTTGCTCGAGTTCAAACTGACGGTAAAGCCCGGCATGATTGTACATTTCAAACGGCAATCCCAACGGATCCATTTTCTTGTGACAGGTCCAGCAATAATCTTCTCGCGTCACGCGCATCCGTTCGCGGAGCGTCTTCTTCGGCTCATCCGGGAGCATTGCATCCACAGTGATTGGCACATCGGGAATCCCACCGCCGATCAGTCGTTCATAGATCCATCGGCCACGATGAATTGCATGATTGTCCATGGCATCGGAATGGGAGACGAGCCAACTGGGATGGGTCAGGATCCCCAAACGCTGTCCCTCGGGGGCTGTCGCCAAGAAACGCTCCGGTTTCATCGATCCATTACCAAAGCTACGCCGACTCACGCGGGCAAACACTTTCGGCCCGGATACATCAGCCGGGCTGACGCCATGATTGACGTTTGACCGTCTTTTGTTTGCCGCTGTTGCTTTTTTGCGAGCGGCCGCCAAAGCTTTCTGCTTCGCCGCCAACTTCGACTTCAGTTGCTTTTCGTCAGGGCTCGCTTTTAGTGATTTCTCTAATTCCGCGACTTCCCCCTCCATCACTTCGAGTTCTGCTTCCCGTTCCTTGGCTGCTGCTGCCAAGGCCACTTTTTCTGCCGCAATGGATGCAGCTCGCTCTTCCTTGGAGCGTTTTGCGCCAAAGTAAATCCCATCACCTTTGGTCGCGACGACTCGATCAGTTGTAAGCAATTCCTTCAGTACATCCTGGTCTTCCTGCAGGATCAATTCGATCAAACGATCAGTGCTTGCTGCGGCATCAAACATTGCGCGATAATGTGACTGACCGCGATTGCTGACACCGGTATCTCCCAACGCCTTCTCATCCTTGCAGATGTAGCCGCCCAAGTCGTAATCAAAGTAGTCGCGAAAGAAACGCAGAATACGTGGTTTGCGAATACTCTCGTCATCCAATATCCGCTTTACTTCGCGTTCGACATCCGCCTTGGTTCGCATCCGCCCTTCGACGATCGCCTCTCGCAAAGTCTCATCGGGCTTGATGTATCGCAGCGCGTGATTAACCGCCATGCCCAATTCCCAGTCCTGCAGCATGACTCGACCGTATGCGTCCGCCTTTCCTTCCTCTACAAGCTCTGGCCGAAAGAGTGCATCACGATCCAAAAAGATAGACGACAGCCCGAGCACAGCGCCCTCTTCCTTGCCGAGCTTATCGATCGACTGCTGCACGATATCCAGATATGCGTCCGACTCAGTTTTGCTGGGGGGCCGAAAAGTGAGCGCCTCGAATAGATAATCGACCGCCGCTCGCAAGCCATCCTCGGTCACACCATCGTCGATCATCAGATCACTGACCGGGGTCAATGGACGCGCGATTTTCGTGCTGTAGACAATACTTGTCGGTAACCCACGCAGGTCACCCTTCATCTTGTCAGCAATGGACTTGGGATCGTCCGTGATCTGATAGGGCTCGGCGATGCTGAGCGGCCCCTCTGCCATATAACGAATGATGTCACCGGCAACGCCCATGATCTGCGTCGCTTCCGCACTGTTGACCGTGTAGAAATGAGGATAGTTTTCCAAGCCGTGACTGCGTGCCGAGGACAACACAACAGGAACGCTCTTCACGGAGGTAGCATAGGCGACCGTTCCACCTTGCCACTGAATGATTCGGTCGGTTCCAAAATACAGCTTGAGCTCACCGCCATGATTCGTGGGAACGACATCGCCACGAGTACGAACGCCTGGCTTTTGCGGATCGAACTCCGGCTCGATATTGATCAATTCATTTAACCGCGTGATGTGCTCTTGGGGAGTCACGCGCCAAAGACGAGCCGGTGACGAGGTTGGCGTGAGTTGAATTCCGGTCGGTAATTGACCAAACAACAACTGGTGATCAACAAAATTAGCTTTATTCGGGTCAAGATGAGCTCGAAAACCGCCCTTGTCTCTCATAACACGTTTTAGTTCGCCGACGATCAGATCGGAAAACTGCAACCGCCGAATCACCTCGGGTTGCTCTGCGTCCGCCGGCGGCATCTCTCCAAGGGTGACCTGTGCCCAGATACTCCGCCAAGTGCTGGCATTGATCTCATCGACCGGACCCAAGTCAGTCAGCGAAAGATCACCCTCCGGCGATGAGTCACCATGACAGTCAATGCAATGGTCGGCGAGTAACTCTTTCGCAAAACGACCAAAGTCATGATTAACTTTTTTGCCCGGCGTGTAAGTCTCGGCGTTCGCAACTGACAAAATGCCACACCAGAAGGCGATGACCCCAACAGGCCATCGATTGATTGATCGACGCATAAGAGATTGAGTGAACGAACGAGTTATCGAGCGAGTACTCAAGCAGGCGGTAGATCGCAGCGGAAATCACTTCACAGAAACCGTGGCGAAGCGATTCCACGAACCATCACCAAACGCTTGGGTTCAAAGAAACGCCTGGGCTGTAAGAATGAAAGCGATTCAAACCAGCACTTCCTTTAGTGGACCAGTGCTGTCGTCAAACTTCTTCGCCATCTTGTCGTCCATGTTGAAGCGATCACAGTCATGACCCGCGGCGCGAAGAAGCGAGGTGTAGAGAGCATTGATGGGTCGTTTGCCATTCAACTGAGTGAAACAACCTGTCTTGAACGCTCCATCAAGGTTGCCCAACAGCATGACTGGCCAATTGGCCCCGTTGGTGTGCTGTTTGTCAGCGTTGTTGCTGGTGTAAACGATCAGTGTGTTGTCCATCATCGTGCCATTTCCCTCCGGCACGCTCTCCAGTTTTTCCATAATCCTTACCAGCATACGGCTGTTGTATTGACGGATCTTGATCCAGATCGGATTGCCGTCTTGGTTCATGTGTCCAAGGTTATGTCCTTGCTGCTCGACGCCTAGACCTTTCCAAGCGCCAAAGATCTCGCCGCGACCTGACCCAATGGTCAATGTGTTGGTGATACCAGATGTGAGTGATGAAATCCCGAGATCCAACAGCACATCATGCCAATCGGTTTCGAATTCAGGATTAGCATACCGATCGTCGACCGCGGGCGCGAACTTCCGCAGGTGGTCCGAGGCGGTATCAAGCCGATCACGGAGCCCGTTCACATCCTTGAAACCTTGTACGTATTGGCCGTAACGCTGCTGGTCGCCATCCGGTAGCAAGCGTCCTTTGGTCGCTGCCAATTGCTCGATCTGATTGAAGACACTCGACCGCGCTTCGTGTTGAAGACGAATGTCACCCGAAGAAATGCCTCCGTACAACATCTGATAAAGGTGGTTGGGATTGGAGTGCATGAAGATCGGTTGACCAGCACCACTCGCCGATAGCGTCGCAATCGTCGGCTTGGTCCTCATGTTCTCAATCGAGTCCATGCCGATACACAAATGCGGCAACAGCGTTTCCGGCAGCACCTTGCTCAATTCGTAATCGATTGTCGATGCACTCGGCGGAACACCATCACTGCCTCGATAACCACCGAGTGCGCCAAAAAATGCGCTGTGTGAAGGACTGGTGTGAATGCCATGCAAGCCATTAATGATGTGAAGGCGTTCTTTGTAAGGCTCCAGTGCATCGATCGGTTCAGGCAACTTCACGTTTGCCAGCGACCCACTATTCTTCATCCCCTCCGGAATACACGTTTTTGGATCAAAACCTTGGTTCTGCATGAAGAACACAATCCGCTTCGGAGTCGTGCTTCCCTTGGGCGCTGCCAAAATTCGTTCGGGAGAAAGGGCGCCGCCGAAAGCAGCGCTGGTGCCGGCAGCAATTCCTTGCAGTAATCTTCTACGGTTCAGCATGACAGACCTTTCAACGAGACTCGCGATTGGTTGTTTCTTGTTCGGCGGGGAAATCGATTCGCTTCGTCCAAATTTCTCCGACGCCTAAACCACGTCGATCGCTGTCTAAATGCAGCCTCGGGTAGCTTGGACGCAATGTCTTTGTCGATAGCGTAGACGCAACGATGTCTTAGGTGGGATTTCAGGGCGGTTTCAATCAGGCAACCGGCCGCCTGTATTCTAGTCTATTTCGGCACTCTTCGTCACAGTCTTTCCGCAATCAGATTCGAACTGCATTTCCGCGGCAAAACCAGCGAATTGAAGTCGAAAAAGCCTACCAAATCAGGCCTGACCAGCCCCTCACCTTCCCCGGAATGCCGCAAACCCCGCGTTTTGCGATTGTTCCGCCGTGCGTACGCCACCGATAAAAGGGGGTGCATGCCGCCAGGATGGATGTCACGCCCCCAGGAGCTGAGCACAAAGATCAGAAAACCCCCGATCCGACAGGATTCCGAACCGTCGGGAAATCGCAAATTTAGCGACTGGGTGGAGCGTGCCGTCCGGCCGACCGCACCTCAGGCCAAGGGCTTCCCCTCCTCATCTTTAATCTCACCCCTCCTCCTTTTCATCGCCGCTCAATCTTTCTCCGAGACAATCTCTCTCTCAAAAACGACCAGCCCCATGACGCATTCGCGATCAACTTGCGCATGAACAGGTTCAAAAACATTGGTTTGGCTTATCAAATCCGAGAGTCGCCCAACTGCCTACATCACCTCCATGCGGCCCGCACGGCAGACAGCCAAGCTGTTGCGACCAATCACATCAGGTTTCCGCCGATCTGTTGTTCAAAAAATCAGACGGTGGTAATCACGCAGCCCTCAAGCGATCGAATAATCGACGCGGCCAAGTGATTCAATACCACACCGTTGAACGCGAGCGGCTTCTCTCTGAAAATGGCTTACAAATCCACGACACACACGGTTTTTCCCGCAGAGCAACGAGTTACCGCAAGAGTCACCCATGTCTTGGTTTGAACAATTGACCGGTATCACAGAACAGTCTCCCCAGCAGGTTCGAAATGAACTGTCGGTCGCTGGTGAAAACTTGGTATGCCCCAATGGAAATCAACTTGCATTTGGAAGCCTGGAAACCCCATCGCTGGGTGAATTACGCTCCCGTCTTGCCACAACCTCATGCGGGAACGGCCGTCTAAAAGTCCGCCAACTCGTCGCGGATGCGCAATCGCTACATCGTGACCCGGCCAACGCCGGTGCGCTGTTTCAGGTTGCTTCGCAATTCAATCTGCTGGAAATGGCCAGCCCCAATACGACACCCGAGGAAGGTGTTGGCATCTACGAGCACGACCACACGCAAGGCCCCGTTTGCGCTATCTCATGCGGAGCCGGCACAATCTATCGGAACTACTTCGCACCAGTCGGCAATCACATCGGTCAGTCCACTGAACACCAGATCGATTGTTCGGCTGACCTGGGGACGTTGCTTGGGAACGCTGATGACGAACTGTGGAACCTTGAAAACGGATACCTAATTCCCACCGATGCGGGACTCGCGCAAATCACGAGCAAAATCACTTCGGCCGACGAATCTGAACGAGACCGTTATCGTGCAGCTTTACGAATTGGACTGCAGTGGAATACCGCCGTCACCTTGCCAGCTGCAAGTCATCGCGTCAGCCAAGCATACTGCTCGGCATTACCAGTCAGCTACGGAAGTCAAACAACCGATCAATGGACTGAATTCGCAAAACTTATACTAGAGGCCACCTACGAGGCGACCTTATGCGCCGCGATCTTCAACTCAACTCGCGATGGAAAGAACAAACTCTTCCTAACACTCGTGGGCGGAGGCGTATTTGGCAATCGCATCGATTGGATCACCGCCGCGATCCAACGAGCTGTCGAGAAATATCACCAGCACGATCTCGATGTTGCAATCGTCGCCTACAGTTCACCCAATCCAGCGATTACGGAACTGATCAAGCGTCTGGAGTCATGAAACGCTGCGGGCTTGCCTCAGAGCGAGTTTGTGTCAGTGCCTGCTTGAGCCAGGCTTTCCTTTGCATGAACCTTGTATTACTTGCAACGGTTTTTGACGAACCGCGAAGCCACAGTCATCACAAAACCACGGCTACCGGACAAGCAGCTTGACGATCCGATTCGCAGCGTTGCCCACCAATCGTGCGAACGTTTTCGTAATCTGAGTTTCTCGGCCATGCGTCACTCATGCTTGTGAATGCGTTACACTTGCGTACGATTGGCTCGAAATCTCGAATCGAGTCACGCCCGGTGGTTTCCCAGACATTGGTTTCCCAGACATTGGTTTCCCAGACATTGGTTTCCCAGACATGAGTGATTCACCGAATCCCTACGCGCCACCCTCTGCAGCGCCCTCTCCGGCTGGCGCAGAATGGATGGCGAACGATCCAGCAGCGTTGTCAAGGACTGCGTTCGGGCTATCGCTGGTCTATTACGGGATCTTACTGATCCTCCTGTCGATAATCTTGTTTTTTGCTTTGGGATTCGTTTTCGGTCTCGCAGCGATCCTTGCTGCGCCAGGATTCTTGATCGGTTCGATCTTAATGTTTGTGGGACCCTTGTTTTGCTTAACGGTTCCAGCGGAAACAAATGCAAAGGGGCTAATCATCACCGCAGTGGTCCTTCAGATAATCAACATTGTTGCGGTCCTGCTCCAGTTTGCCGGCGTGGATTTGGCCGGCTTCGATTCCTTTGCCCAGATCTTTAGTGTGCTGTCCGCCATTTTCTTTGTGCTGTTCATGCGTAGACTCGCCAGATATCTCGGTCGAGAAGATCTTGCCAAGCGGGCAAGTAATATTCTCGTGGGAGGCTTCGTTTCGTTTTTCGGCGCGATCGCCTCAGGTGTTTTGGCATTCTTGATAGGGCCGGCGATTTCACTCATGTTGCTTGTGTTCGCGATCGTGGGAATCGTTATCTTTGTCATGTACGCCAACCTAGTGCACACGTTGAGCAAGGCTCTCAAAGAAGCTAGGGCTCCCACTTGACACGATTCGATTAGCAGGCGGTCATTCAGCAACGGCTCGAGAGAAATGAAGGTACGGTCAGGCCGGGTGTATCAACGCACTGAACATTCCTCAGAACCCAAAACGCCCTTGGATCTTGCTTGACGATGCTCTGCCGACTCGCGTTGCTTGCCTACCAGAGTTCGTTTCGTCGTTCCATCAACGCGGGATAGGGTTCATCATGGTCAGCGTATTGCTGCTTGAGTTCAAGCAAACGTTCCTTGAGCTGCTGAACCACTGACTCATACTCGGACTGCCCATAAACGTTGTTGGTTTCCTTGGGATCCTTCTCAAGATCGTATAACTCCCAGCCTGGTGTCGAAGCGGGAAAGCTGCCTCTGCCAAGGCTGGCATCCAACGGTAGCGCGTAGAAGAACACAAGCTTGTATCGATTGGTTCGTACACCGTAGTGCGCCGGGATGTTGTGATGCGCTAAATGCATCCAATAGCGATAGTAGATCGCGTCACGCCATTGCCCAGGAGTTTGCCCAGGAGTTTGCCCACTGAGAATTCCCCGTAAACTCTGCCCTTGCATTTTGCTGACTTCGGCAGCATCGCTGAAATTGGCGTAGTCGAGAAAGGTTTGCGCAAAATCAAGGTTGGAACAAAGCTCTGTATCGTTCACCGAGCCGGCTGGAATTGCCCCCGGCAGGCGAGCCAGGAATGGCATCTGCAAACACTCCTCGTAAATCCAACGTTTATCAAAGTAGTCATGTTCGCCCAGAAACATGCCCTGATCGGCTGTGTAAATGACCAACGTGTTGGCGGCTAACCCACTCTCGTCCAAGTAATCGAGGACACGACCGACGTTTTCATCGACTGCTTTGACACAACCGAGGTAGTCGTGCAAATATTTTTGATACGCTGCCTTGCCTTGCTCCCGATCGCTCAATCCGGACAAATCGATCGATCCGGCCGGCCAATCAGGCTTTTGCACATCGGCCACCATTGTTCGGCGAGGATGCAACCTGCTTGTGATTGATGTGCCCATTTCACGCGTCGCCGAAGATCGGTGCGAAAAATCCTCCCAAAGTGTTTCCGGCTCTGGAATCTCCACATCGGCCAGGTAATTTTTGTGTCGATCGGCAGGTTCCCACTTCCCATGAGGTGCTTTGTGGTGAAGCATCATAAAAAAAGGTTTCGATCGGTCGCGATCCCCCAGCCATTCCAAGGCATAGTCCGTAACGAGATCGGTGTAATACCCTTTCGTTCGCTTCGCTGTCTTTGCCACCCGTGATTGGTAAGCAACACCGTCGGTTGACGCAACGAAGACGGGGTTGTGATAAAGGCCCTGACCAGGCCCGACCTTCCAATAGTCAAATCCCCACGGAGCCGAACGGAGATGCCACTTACCGAACAACGCCGTCTGATAGCCAGATCGACGGAGCATCTCAGCCACATTCGGAGTCCCGGAGGTCGGCCCTGGAAAAGCATCGACGAGCGTTTTGACGCCATTCAAGTGAGAGTGCTGCCCAGACAAAATCACAGCTCGGCTGGGCGTGCATATCGAATTCGTCACAAAACACTGGTTCAAACGCACCCCCTCCTTTGCCAATCGATCAATGTTCGGTGTGGGAGCGACATCCGCCAAACGACCTTCATACGCACTGATCGCATTGCAGGCATGATCATCCGACATGATGAACAATATATTTGGACGTTCCGCGGCAGCCTCCGAAACAAACCACAGAGCGAAGAATAACGTGAAAAGCCAATACTTCATCACGAGTTGATTGGATTTTTGTTTGCGTTGGCTGGAGTTCATGACAAAGGCAATGGGATGGAGCAAGCTCAAAAGTGAAAACGAACAGACGCGGTCCTTGCGACCACGAGAAGAATACGACTGTAGTTTAGCTAAAAAGGTGATCGCCAAGACGCTCGGACGAACGCGAATCTCATTGTTCTTGTAATCATCGAGACAAAAATCCCCATCTCAAAAACAGATCGACCTCTCCGCGCGAATCCTCGCACCCTCGCTTCGTGTTTACCATGATTTGCTCGCCGCTCAAATTGTCACCTTCCGTTTGGGGTTGTATTGCCACTGCGATGACCTGTGTCACCAGCTTCACTCCTTGCGTCGCCAATGGCATAGAGTTTGCTGGATCAGCTTGACCAAAACATCACGTCAGACAGCATCGAGTGTTACGCCAAACGGACACGCTACGTGAGCGTAATCGCACAGGCTGTGACACTAGCCGGTGTCTGACCCATGCGTCCCGACACTGGGCAGAGACGGTGAAAATGGGCAAGCCCCTTCCGTGCAAAGATCACGATACGACGCTGGTGATTCAACCATGCCAAGTACCAAGCCTTGCCGCAGAATTTTGGGCGACTACAGGCACGATTTTTCAACTTATCGGTCGCGATTTGATTTCTGCGCGCAATCAACTTCGCCGGAAGGGCTCTTCGCTCTTGAATGTCAGTAAGCACAGCCAAATCGTCCTGCCATTGCATAATGTAACAATCGCACACGACACACCTTGTCGCTTGGCAAACCGAAGGTGATCCGATGGAGATAGTTATTTACGCGATTTTCTGGCTCTTCGGAATGGCCGCCGTCATAGGAATTCCCCTTTGGCTGCTTATTTCATCCATTCGAATACTGAAACGCCAAGTAGCCACTGCGGATCAACTCAAAAACCTCTCAGTAAAGGTGAACCAACTGCTCACAGAGCAGCGCAGCCTGGCGAACCAAATCAGTAAGTCGCGCAACTTAAAACCGGAACACGAAACGCCCGCCGAACACGAAACGCCCGCGAAACACGAAACGCCCGCGAAACACGAAACGCCCGCGAAACACGAAACGCCCGCGAAACGCGATGCGGACCCAACCGCTGAGTTGGCGACAGAACCTGAGATGCCTGCCGCCGCAGCCACTGATCAATCTGCTGCGCTGCCCAAAGAGACATTCCCGCTGAAACCCCAATCAGCTCCCCGACCACCGTTGACACAAGACCGCCAAGTCACGCAGCAACAGCAACTCCCACCGCGTGAACCAAGCCGCTTTGAAATCGCGGCCAAAGAGGTTTTGGCCAAGATCTGGAACTGGATTGTTGTTGGCGAAGAGCATCGCCCAAGCGGCGTTTCAATGGAATATGCGATCGCCACGAATTGGCTATTGCGAATCGGCATCTTGATTCTGGTCGTCGGCGTCGGCTTCTTTTTGAAGTATTCAATCGACCAAGGCTACCTGCAGCCTGTTGCCCGCGTGGCGTTGTCGGTAATTGCGGGCGTGGCGATGTTGGCGGTGGGGGCCCAACTGCTAGGCAAGAAATACCACCTTCTTGGCCAAGGGTTGATGGGTGGTGGGATTGCCATTCTCTACTTCGCGGTTTTCGCAGCAGCAAATTTCTATTCACTTATCCTACCCACGCCAGCCTTTGCGGTGATGGCATTCATTACATTTTGCGCCTGCGGAATCGCCGTCCGCTTCGATTCGATGCTAATGGCTGTGCTCGGCACCCTCGGTGGCTTTGGCACGCCGATCATGTTGCAGACAGGCGTCGTCAATTTTGCAGGGCTGTTCACCTACATGCTGATCCTTGGCATCGGAGTGCTGGGCATCAGCTACAAAAAGGATTGGCGTTTACTGAGCTATCTGAGCTTCGCTTCCACCTACACCCTATTCATTGCAGCAGTTGAGAGAGACTACGCAAACGAATATTTCTGGGAGGTGATGCCCTTCTTGGCTGGGTTCTTTGTGCTCTACTCGACCATGATTTTCCTTTTCAACTTGGTCAATCAGTCCAAGTCGACGCTGCTTGAGTTACTCGGCCTGTTTTTAAACGCCAGCATCTTCTTCACCGCTGGCTACCTACTGATCGAGGAACGATACAACCAAAATTGGGTCGCAGCGCTGACACTCAGCCTATCAGCCTTTTACGTCGCGCATATCTATTACTTCCTGGTGCGCAAGGTCCAAGACCGCGAATTGCTGGTTTGCTTCACCGGCTTAGCGGCCTTCTTTTTGACAGTTACTGTACCGTTGGTTCTCTCCTCCGAATGGATCACTGTCAGCTGGGCGATTCAAGCATTTTTAATGTTATGGGTTGCGGGAAAACTGCGTAGCGAGTTCCTACGGCAGGTGTCCTACTTGCTTTACCTCCTTGTGATCTGGCGTTTTTGTTTTATCGACCTTCGTCAACAGTTTTCCCATTCAATGTCTCAAGACTTACTGCTTGGACAATACATGCTGGACTTGCTGCAACGAGTGGTCATTTTCGGCGTCCCTGTCGCGTCGATGGCAGCCGCTTATCGACTACTTAAGCGACCGCTATTAACTTCCAACCTCTGTGTCGAAAAAGCAAATGATGTCGGTCAATGGGTGCGTGATCGGTGGGCGGTACGCGGCTCCTTTTTGCTCGTACTAACGATGCTATTTGTCTACCTGCATTTGGAACTCAATCGCAGCTTCGGGTTTATATTCCCTGCGGCCCGCATGCCGATCTTGACACTTCTTTGGCTAACCACATGCTTTCTGCTTTTGTTCGAATATCGTTCCGATGCGAACAAAGCGGTGTTTGGATTGCTGATCGCCTTTGTTACCGGATTACTGATCAAGCTATTCTTTTTCGACTTACCCGGCTGGGACGTCTCACGCGACTTGCGCTATCTCGGCGACTACTCGTTCCTTGATGCCGGGATGCGGCTCTTGGATTTTGGCATGATCATTGGCTTCTTTGCGGTCACCTTCTCGATGCTCTATGGCAATGCCAAATCGCTATCGGCGGCAAATCTTGTCGGTGGCTTGGGCGCGGCGTTGCTATTTGTCTTCGCGACGCTTGAGCTGAACACATTCCTTTATCACTTTGTCCCCAACCTACGTCCGGGTGGCATCTCGATTTTATGGTCACTCTTTGCCCTTGGCATGATCATCACCGGCATTGCCAAAAACAATCGGGAATTGCGTTATCTGGGACTGGGATTAATCGCCGTGGTCACGTGGAAAATTTTCTTCAATGACCTGGCTCGACTCGACCAACTGTACCGCATCATCGCATTCATCTTATTGGGTGTGTTGATCCTCAGCGGCTCATTTGTTTATCTCAAATTTCGCCACGTTTTCGCCACCGAACCGTCCAAAGCGGAAAACGGTTCCGAGGAAGAGGAACAACAATAATGACTCGTCATGAATTCCACAGTCACAGGGTCACCGCATGGACCGAGTTGATTCGTCCTCTTGCGATTCTACCGGCTGCGGTTCTGGCGATTTCGGCTATCGCCGCCCTGATCCCTACTTCTTTCGCCAGCGCGAAGGAACCACTCCCCTTTCGGCATTACAAGAGCATCGAACTATCGGAGGCAGCGGATGAAACGATCGTCCGCGTGCTCCTTGACAGTGACGTCTACGCCGCGACCCGAGCGAGATTTCCGGACGTTCGTGTTTTAAACGCGCAGGGGATCGAGTCCCCGTTCCGCCTAGAACCTGCCACCACCAACCGACGAGAAACAATTCGCAAACCATGCCAAAGCGAAATCTTATCGCTGGACGAACACGAAGATGGCAGCATCACCGTTACCTTAAAATTAGATGACGATGCCCCCGCCGCAAATGGACTTAGCATCGTCACACCGCTAACCAACCATGAGCGACTTGTCAGCATCTCTGGCAGTCGAAATGGGGATGAATGGGCCCCCCTAGTAACTGATGGTCGGATATTCGATTTCTCACGCTACATGGATGTAAGCAACCGAGAAATCGAACTGCCAAAAAACCAATACAGGCAGTTCAAGGTAAAAATCGCCGATGTGACTGAACTGCAACAGTCGCAGATGATGAAGATTACTCGGGAACTGCAGGGGGAAGAGGAAACACGCAGGACAGAAACAACGCTCGTGCGAAGTCGCCCATTTCGCATTGATCGAATCGATTGCTGGTCCGAAGAGACACGGCGGATGGTCAAGGGAAACAAAAAAACGCAGTACCCCATCATTGCGTTTGAAACGGAAGAAAACAGCGAGGAAAAATCAACCGTCATTACGCTCCAAACGCGACGTGAACCGCTGACCTCACTAACGTTAAGAACATCGAGTCAGAATTTCAGCCGACATGCTTCGGTGCAGGTACCAGTGATTCGCGGAGCAATCACGGAATGGACCGAGGTGGGGCATAGCACGTTGCTGAGTGTTCACGTCGGAAACTTCCAACGCAACAAGCTCGAAATCACTTTCCCGGAACAACGTGAGAAAGAATATCGGATCGTCATTCGAAATGAAGACAGCCCACCGCTGAACATTGATGGGCTCGAAACGGAAGGAAACCTCTACCAATTGGTTTTTTTCATGGCAGATTCCGAACCATCACGCGTCTATTACGGATCCGAGAACGTCGACAAACCGACCTATGATACGAGTGCAGTGCTAGCTTCTTTGAAGTCCGGATACAGCACTACACAGGCGAGACTCGGCGCCGAGGTCACCAACCCAGACTTTACAAGTCAATCTGGCACCGCACTGCAACGACTCTTGAACAACAAACTGTTCCTACTGGGTGTAATTTGCTTGGTGGTGGCGGCGCTGGCGTGGACTCTCTTTCATGCAAGTCGGCGGCTCGACGGTATCACTGAGTAACTGATCGACGTTATCCCTACGTAATCCGCGTGCCGAATCTGATTGAAACTCCAATTTGCTGGCTGAGGAAAGCTGGGCTTTCGGAGTCAGAACAGGAATGACGTTTTGGAATGAAAACGAAATCAGCCTCTGATTTCGTTGGTGGTTTCATCACCCTCTGCCTAGCCTACCGGCGCCGTTCCCGCTGACCTGCCCCCACGGACGGTCCCAGTTCTTAAGTTAGTGAATTCATCGAGCTTTCTCCAGCCGCACAAGGCTGCTGGAGCGTAGCGGAAGCGGGCTTGTGCGGCTGGACGGTCTCCGGTGCCGGGGGCTGATAGCCCAGTGCACTTAGCCCAATGCACTTAGCCCAATGCGCCGGGCGGGCGAATCGTGTTGTAGGTGACTCGCCAACGGTCGATCAGCACTTTCGCCTCAAGCATCTTTTCGAATATCTCTCCGTTGAGTAGCTCGTCCCTGAGTTTGCCATTGAAGGATTCGATAGTGCCGTTCTCCCAGGGGCTACCGGGCTCGATGAAGAGTGTTTTCACCATGACCTGAGCTAACCACTGCCGGACTTTGATCGCGGTGAACTCCGGACCGTTATCGCTTCGTAGGTAACGTGGAACTCCTCGGTGGATGAATAAGTCACTCAATCTTTCCAGCACATTCTCGCTCATCATTCTTCTTGCAACATCGATCGCCAGGCATTCTCAACTGTATTCATCGATCATTGTGAGCAACCGCAGTGGCCGTCCATCGTTGGTCTGTGCATGAACAAAGTCGTCGCTCCAGACAGGATTCTTGACGGCGGGACGCAACCGAACACAGGATCCATCACCCAGCCGCAATCGCTTCCTTTCTGGCTGTCTTGCAGGGATTTCCAGCCCTTCGCGACGCCACAGGCGTTCGACGCGTTTGTGATTGACTCTACAGCCTTCCCGACGAAGCATGGCCGTGATCCGGCGATAGCCATAGCGGCCATACTCACTGGCCAGTTCGACCATTCGTCGAATCAAACGTGGCTCATCATGAGGGATGTTCCGCTTGCGGCGCTGAGTGGAACGTGACTGCCCCGCGCTGAGTGGAACGTGACTGCCCCGTATTTGCACGGGCAGGGGAATCCGGCAGGCACGACGCCCGGATACCTTCGTTCGGCCAAGAGCGTCGCGAACATGTTCCACTCCCCGGCGTCGCTTCGCCGGGCTCAGAAATTTCCCGAGGCGGCCTCCTTCAAGATCGCTTTGTCCAGCTCTGCTTCCGCGAGAAGTCGTTAGATTCGAGCATTCTCCCTCTCAAGCTCTTTGAGCTTTTTGGCCTGAACGACTTTGAAGCCACCGTATTCACGCCACCAGCGGTAGTAGGTCTGCTCGGCAACGCCAAGCTTCTTGCAAACCTCTGCGGTCGAATTCCCCTGAGCGAGGGCCACCTCGGCTTCCCGAAGCTTGTGAATGATCTCCTCGGCTCGATAGCGTTTTCGTGGCATGATTCACTTCCCCTTTCATCGTGTCCAACAAGTCGGAAACTAACTCCACGGGTGGACTCGGATAAGGGGGCAAGGTCACCGGCGGGTAACGACCCGGCAGCATGTTCCAGTCCAACACAAAGCACTGATTCTGCGATGCGGTAGAACTCGCAAATCAGGTGCACGCTGAAACCGTGATGCTCGCCTGAGTCACTGACGAACGAGCTAGGACTTGGGATACGGCCTCAACCCGAGCAGGATCTCCGCCCGCTCGGTGAGCGGTCCTTGTGATAAGGCCACAGCGGTGTACTCGGAAAGATGGTTTCCCACCTCTGCGTACACCACTTGGCGATCTTGACTGGTATCGATTTCAACACACTTTCCCTTGCGTTTGAAATACTCAACGGTTGGTAAAGTTTCTTCCTTGAACGTATCAAACCGTAATTTCAAGCTATCGACATTGTCATCACTTCTGCCGCTGTACTTGGCACGGCCCAGGATTCGTTTTTCGAGGGTCGGGAAAGGGCACTCGAAGTACAACATTTTTGGAAGCTCGGATTCCGCGCCGAAAGTCTCATGCCAACCATCAAGATTCGCCAACGAGCGGGGAAACCCATCGATCAGAAAATTGTGCTTGCCGGTCGTTCGAGTCACCATCTCCATCGCATCCTTCAGCAACGTCACAATGATTTCGTTCGGGACCAATTCTCCAGCTGTGATGTACTTCTTGATCGTGGCAGCGGTCTCCCCTCCCGCCTCCCGCTCAGAACGCAACAAGTCGCCGGTCGATAGATGGACCCACCCGAGCTGTGATTCCGCAAGCTCACACATCGTCCCTTTTCCGCTACCTGGTCCACCGATCACGAAAACAACGTTCGGCTTTGGACAGGGTTGTCTGGGGTCAATATAGTGCAGCACAATTTTTGGTGCTGGGGCGACCCCCATCTTGTAGACATGCCACTCTCGGTCTGTTGGTGGCAAGTCATCTTCGCAAGTCATATCGTAAGCGAGATGCCCATCCAGCCGACAGATACGCCAAGACCTGTAGCTGTTGGAATACGAAATCGAGGGACTCCGCGCAGATTTCCCATCTGCACGATCCCAAGCCATCTTGCCGTTCCAGTAACCGGAGCTAGAGACCGTTCCCGATTCAGATTCAGTCGGAGGTGCGGTGGAGGGAACAAAGAGACCATCCACTTCAGGGATACCAGCACCAGATACTTCGAGAAAAAGAGTATTCGGTTTTGGTTCGTTTGCTTCGCCCATCATATCCTGGTTCCGAAAATGTCGATGTCGGTGTAAGCCTCTTCGTGAGTCTATTCTTAATAGCTTAACCGTTGAAAGAAAAAGAATCAGCGCGGGGTAACCTTGTCAATTTACTTTTACCGCCAGCCTTGCACTCGCCAGTCAGAGTATTCAACGACGCTGGGTCCGTTTGACGACGTCGGTGCATTCAAACCAGGCACGCACCCCGATCGTGAAATAAAGTGCCAGAGAACAAATTCCTGATTTCACAGAAACGACGGGCCTCAATATAAGAACGCGTCGCGGCTGTTTCTCACCCCAGGTGTTTCTTTCGTATTTTGCTTTTGCCACAAAGCGAAACCCAAGCGTCACAGAACACGCAATTCGGCTGAACAAAAGCAAGCGAGTGACTATGGTAAACTTCGCTAGGTGGTGACCCCAGGCTGCCGATCCAAATACATACCCCGCGAAATTAGAGTCACGCTTTGTTTAAGCTCAGATGTCTGTCGGCATTCAACCTGACCTTACTATTGACATGCATGCCAATAGCGGCAGGTGCCGAAATTGAGGATGGAGCATTCGTGTTGACGTTGCTGCAAACCCATTGCATCGATTGTCATGGACAAACAGATCCCGCCGCAGGCCTGCGACTTGATCATTTGAAGACTGAATTCGAAGACGCATCGCAGCGAGAAACGTGGCAGGACGTGCTTGAGCAGATCACACTCGGCTCGATGCCTCCGATCGATACAGAGCAGTTGCCAGCAAACTCCAGGATGCAAGTCATAAAATGGATCACGACCCAGTTGCGTGCATTGGGCCACGAGCCTGCGGTGCTGCACAAGCTGAGCTCACCACAATTCGGCAACTATGTGAACCATGAACGACTCTTCGATGGTTCAAGTCCGGGGCCGGCGTCTTCCCCATCACGGTTGTGGCGTTTGAGTCCATATGTCTATGACGAATTCGTGAACGGCTTCGGCCAACACCTCCGTGAAGTAACGGCAATCCACCAACCGTTTCAACTCGATGAGTCTCGCGGCGAGATCGCCGATTTTGCCTCGCAACAATTCGCTGACGAAGCGACACTTCAGCTGCTAATGATGAATTGCCGGACCTTGGCGGAATACCAAACGACAGGAGTTACTTTCCGGGATCACGAGGGAAAAACGAGAAAGACGAAAAGAACACCAGCAGAGTTCGACGCAATTTTGCAGTCGTCTGAAATGCCGCCCACCGCTGTGTTAAAAGCAGCGATTGAATTTGAATTTGGCTTGCTTTTGGAGCGTCGCCCAACCGAAGCAGAGTATGCAAGCCTGAGCAAATTCTTCCGCAAAGCAGCCGCGGCAGGCGGTAACGTCCGCGCGCTGCAGGTCACTCTTCAGGCGATCTTGATGAAGCCCGAAGCTGTTTATCGAATGGAGATCGGGCTTGGCCCCATGACCAAGGATGGCCGCCGTCAACTATCTGACACTGAACTCGCATTTGCGATCGCGCGAGCCTTGACCGACAAAGGGCCGAGCCAAATCGCCGTCACTGCTCGAGATGGAGTAACTCGCTCAGACCTGCTGGAACTTGCTGTTAGTGGTGGCCTGGCCGAGGATAGCGGCTTGGCTGACCGGGGTGAAATCCAGCGCGTCGTGATCGAGATTCTTGACAATCATAATATGTCGACGGCTAACTACCGAATGTTCACCGAAGATCACGGTGTCAGAAACACAAGAACGCTTCGTTTTTTTCGTGAATTCTTTGGATATCACCATGCCCCCAAAGTGTTCAAAGATGCAAAACGCATCGGGTTTGGCGATCGTTACTTGGTACAACGCATGGTCGACGACGCAGATCAATTGGTGATGCACATTTTTGATCAAGATCGAGACGTGCTAAAGCGACTCTTAACGACGGACGAATTTTTTGTTGCCTACCTTGGCTCGCTTGAAAACATCAAGCAGGACATGCACTACATCAAGACAAATAAGAACGATGCAAATTTCGCATTCAATACACAGTATGTCCAAAAAGCGGAGGCTGAGGGGCGACACCCGATTCCGATTGAAGGGCCAAGCTCACGCCATTACGTTGGTTTTTACAATCTCGACCATGAAACGTGGGACTATCCAACAGAGCAGCCATTCCCCATGCCGAAAAGCCAACGAGCAGGAATCCTGACACATCCAGCATGGCTGATTGCTTGGAGTGGAAATTTTGACAACGATCCGATTCGACGTGGCAAATGGATTCGTGAACATCTGTTGGCCGGTTCAATCCCCGATGTACCACTAAACGTGAATGCCGTGGTTCCCGAAAACCGTGACCAATCACTTCGCCAACGTCTCGAGGTAACCAGAAAAGAGTACTGCTGGAATTGTCATCACAAAATGGACCCACTCGGATTACCTTTCGAACAGTTCGATGATTTCGGAAGGTATCGGAACGCCGAAATGGTCGATGACTTGCTGACCATTTTCCCCGAGCGTCATGCCAACTCGACAGCGGTGCCGATCGATGCCAGCGGATACATCTCGGATTGTGGTGACGAGTTGCTCGAGGGCGAAGTCCGCAGTGTTTACGAACTGGTTCAAAAGCTGAGTGAATCGACGCGGGTTCGCCAGTCATTTGTCCGCCATGCATTTCGCTTTTGGCTTGGGCGCAATGAAACTCTTGATGATTCGCCAACCCTAATCGCGGCGGATACAGCCTATGTCGAACAAGGTGGAAGCATGAAGGCGATGATCGCTTCGTTGCTCTCATCCGATTCCTTTTTGTGCAGAGAGTCTCGGTAAATCATGTCAAAAACAAATCGTCGAGAATTACTGAAGACAGCTGCCGCGACTGGCGTGGCGCCGCTACTGGTTCCTTTCATGCAGCGTGTGCAAGCGGAGGCGGCAGGGGACTTGCGCGCAATCCCCAAGCGATTTCTATTCGTCGTAAAGTGCAGCGGCTTGACGCCCGCTGAACTGGTGCCGCAAGGTTTAGCAGCTGAGTTAACGAAACCGGGAAATGAACCGGACCAACCAGTTGAGCTCAAGCCGGCAAAGACGCAATTTGATTTACCACTCGGTGATCAAGATCTTCCGGGTTCGCTTCAGTCTCTAAACCCTCATAAGAACTACTTGACAATCCTGCAGGGGCTCTCGGGCAAGATGTGCCGGGGCGGGCATTCGGCATGGTATGGGGCGCTGGGTTGCTACCACACCGGTAGCGAAGGGAACCCCGGTCGAGCCGCCAGTCCAACCGTTGACGGGATGCTCGCCAAGGCACTGCCAGCGATCTTTCCCCATGTTGGCTTGACGCTAGGGGGAAAGGTTCTCTCGGGGGTCAAGGACTCCGTGGTATATCCCGGCATCTCCGCAATCGAAACCGACCGGCCTTTGGCTTTTCATGCGAATCCCCTGATGGCCTACAAAAATTTCTTCGGAATAGCTGCAACCGGAGTGGAGGGTCAAGCAGAGCAAAATTTGAAATCAATGCTATTAGATCACATGGTCAGTGACATTCGGCAGTTGCAGGGAAAGATAGCTGGTGCGGATCAACAGAAACTCGACCAATACTTGGAGGCGTTTGAGAGCCTGCGGGATCGCCGCCGGCAATTGACCGGCTTGGAGGCAACGATCCGACGCCATGCCCCAACGGTCGACGACAAGTATAAATCGAATGTGGAAACCGATCGGATAGAGGCTCACTTTGACATTGCATCGGCCGCCTTGATCGCGGGTCTTTCAAACGTCGTAACGATTCGAGCTGACACGCT
This sequence comes from Rubripirellula sp., assembly GCA_049602075.1. Taxonomy (GTDB): domain Bacteria; phylum Planctomycetota; class Planctomycetia; order Pirellulales; family Pirellulaceae; genus Rubripirellula. Next base: position 185,665 of record JBMYRF010000004.1, on the reverse strand, counting down.
TGACATCACCTACCGTGGGCTGGGAATCGAAAAACACGTACATGGCCTCGGTCATTCCGAGTCTGTCCCTGGAATGACGGCTATCGAAGCTCGCAATCGCATCCGACGTTTTCAAATCGAGCAGATTTCACGAGTCGCCGCGAAGCTCAAGGCAGTGCCCGAGGGGAATGGCAATATGCTGGATAATACGCTGATTGTTTACCTCAGCGACGCGGCCGAAAAACACCATGGTAGTTGTGCCGAATGGCCGTTCCTATTGCTTGGTGGTCTCGCGGAAAAACTAAAACCGACGCCGGGAGGACGTTATTTGCAGTACCCGGCGTACGGCAATCCAGGCCATCGTACAATTGCCTGTCTCTACAACACCCTTTTGCACGCCGCCGGCCAACCACGAGATAGATTCGGCCGCTTGGATCTGAACCTCAACGAGAGCCAGCAGCGGGGCCCCCTCAACGAACTACTAGGGTAGTGCAAGCAAACCAAAACGACACCAAGGACACGCGCTGAAGACGGCGATGCGGTGCCGAAGATGACTTATTCAAACCAGCCAATCTGAGCAAATTGCGGAACTTCGAAACGCTACTCGCGTGATAAACAACACTGCCTGTCAAAGCAACTGACGCATTCAACGGTGCATCCAATTCTCTCGAAACCCGTAAAGATCTCAATCACCCCGAGGAATCACGAGGTCGCGACAACTCGTTAACTCACGCCTCTTCTCGGTTTATCCTCGCCCCCCAACCAAGCCGACCTCACCGGCATCGGTTGCTCATTCGAAAAAAGAATCCTCCGCTATTCACTACTGAACGATCAACGAACTCGGTTTCGCTTGAATGCTCATTTCGGGAAGCATCAACAATGAACCGACCAGGAATCCAATCGCACCAGAGAGGGTGAACGCAATCGACACGGTGACTGCCGCAACATTGACAGCCCCAGGCAAAACAATCGCAAACAATGCTGAAATCATGAAGCCAACGCAACCGAGCAAATTCGCGAAGACAACCCACCAAGATAGATTTTTCAGCTCCCAAGCCCAGTGCTTATGACAGACTTCGATGAACGCCAAGTAAGCAGACGCAAGAAACAAAATTGAACCGATTAAATTGGGCACCCAAATCATAAGATCTTGCTGAAACCAGCTCAGCGAAGGCAGCATTGCGTCAAACGTATTGAAATTGAACAAGACCGTTCCGGCCAACTGCGAAATGCTGCTCAACCACCCAACGTTACTCGGTTGCCAGCCAAACATCACAAGGCGTTCCGAGGATCGCAATTCGCCAACATGAATTTCCCCATCTCCGAATTCGCCAGCGTTGGCCGCCTGGAACAACTGCAGGTAGGCCGCAATCGTGAAGGGGATTGAACCGGTGAAAAAAGTCGCATTCACCTGACCCACATCGAGATACAGAAAGCTCATTAAACCAGGCGACAGACCAAGCGAACTCGCCGCCATGAACAACAACGAGCCAACTGCAAAAAGGATGCTAATCCACCAGTTCAGTTTGCGAGGCTGCCAAGCAGAAACCAGCAACGCTGGGATGCCCCTGGGTAGATTCCCTTCTTCAGACAAGGCCGCTTTAGCAAAACCCGCTTCGGCAACTTTGCCGGGCACCCACAACCCTTTGCGGTGATGGCGAGAAATCCAAAACCATCTCAGCCGATCAACGTCTTGGTAAACACGGTAAGTCACAAAGGGCCAAGCCCCTTGGGCTTCCACGCACTTCGCATCACAAGATTGCGGGGGATCACTAGGGTCAGACATACGGAGCCATGCTTTCACTGGCAAACGACCAAATGATTGGACGACCAATTGTGCAATGACTGAACAATGCTAAATCGGGAACCTACTTCACGAGAGCTTTGGAATGAAAACCATCATCGGGCGCGCAGCAAGACCGAACCTTGTGCGTTGGAAAACCGAGAATGAGTTCGAAAACAACGTGCTGTCCGCTTCATCCAACGATGGACGTTCCGAGTCTTCAGTGAAAGTCTGTGTTTTTAGTTAAAGCCTGAGTTTTCAGTTAAAACGTTCGGCCCAAAACAAGCACTCCACCTTCTTGCGATTGTCCTAGTGATGGAAACCGGAAGCTTCACCAGAGGTCATTGGACTCTGGACCGGATGCCGTTGAAAATACTCAATTGCCCGCTTCATATCCTCGACCAAAAGGAATCCTAAATCTCGGCTTACACCATGCCGGACCAGTATCCGCTGAATCGAAAAATCCTGCATATGAGCTGGCAGTGAATAAGCAGGAACCTGCCAACCGCGACCACGCAAACGGTCAGCCATATCGTACAAACTAAATCCGGGATCCACGCCATCCCTCATTTTCCAGCACAATGCAGGGATACCAGCATCCATCTGACCGTCGTAGATGATTTCGAACGGCCCCAATTTTTCGATCTCACCACCAATATATTTAGCGGTCTCGTAGCAAGCCGTGTGCACCTTGCGGTAGCCCTCCTTGCCCAGCCGTAGAAAGTTGTAGTACTGGCTGACGATTGGTCCGCCCGGCCGCGAGAAGTTCAATGCGATGTCCCGCATGTTGCCGCCAAGATAATTCACCCAAAACACCAACTCGTCAGGGAGATCTTGCGATTCACGCCAGATCACCCAACCAACCCCAAGCGGCGAGAGCCCAAACTTGTGACCTGAAGTGTTGATCGACTTGACGCGGGGAATCTGAAAATCCCAGACAAGCTCAGGAGCACAAAACGGCGCTAAGAAGCCACCGCTCGCACCGTCAATGTGCATCCGCACATCCAAGCCCGTCTCTTTTTCTAATTGATCCAAAGCTTCGGCCACTGCCTGGACCGGTTCATACTGACAAGTAAAAGTGACGCCTAACGTTGGCACTACACCGATCGTGTTTTCGTCAACTCGCTTGAGAACTTCCTCAGGAGTCATGATCAGCCGATCATTTTCCATCGGAATTTCACGGAGTTCGATGTCCCAATATCTCGCGAATTTGTGCCAACACACCTGGACAGGACCGGTAACCAAATTCGGTTTGTCGATCGTTTTCTCGGCAGCCTTCCGCTTCGCTTCCCAAGCCCGTTTCATCGCCATGCCGCCGAGCATGGCAGCCTCACTGGAACCGGTGGTGGAACAGCCAACCGTGTTGGCAGCAGCCGGAGAGTTCCAGAGATCTGCAAGCATATGGACGCAGCGGGCCTCGATCTCCGCGGTCTGCGGATACTCGTCCTTGTCGACCATGTTCTTGTCCATGCACTCGTCCATCAATCGGTGAACTTCGGGCTCGGACCATGTCTGACAAAACGTCGCTAAGTTTTGACGGGAATTCCCATCCAACATCAGCTCATCATGCACCACGGAGTAAACGTTCCTCGCTTCTTGCTCCGATTGCGGAAACTTGTATTTCGGCATACTGACAGAAAGATCCAACGACGCGTATACATCATCTTCCAGGTTCTCGCGAACACTATCTTTGTCGTGAAGTGGCATATTGATTCCTGTAAGCAACCTGTAATCGAAAATAATCAAACCGGCCCAAACACCTCTGCTGCGACGCGGCAAACGCGAAAACAATTTCAAAAGCGCCGGTGCCAATCATTTTGCGAAAACGCCAACCCGATCAAACCTAGATGGTCGATATCTTACACAGCGTTAACAAATCCTGCGTGAACAATTTCTTCGCCAAGCATTCCGGCCTTCCTCACCAAGCGTTCCGACCGCCTGCCCTCGATCCAATGCGAGACGGCACTATTCGCACCGACCTTCAACATCAAACCGCAGACGCGAATAAAAAGGAAACGCAACAAACGGAAAGACTAGCGAAACCTCGAGCAGATGGGAACGTGTCCGAAGACGCACAGCTTTGATCGAACCACTTACAATTCGATTCGTTCAAAATAGTGCATTGGGCTATCGGCCCGGACACTAGAATCCGTCAAGCCACACAAGTCCGCTTCCGAGTCGACCCAGCAAGTCTTGTGCGGCGGTTGGCAGAATGAATTCACTGACTTAGAATTTCGGATTGTCTGTGGGGGCAGATCACCGCACTAGCCGATCTCGCCGAAGACTGCTTTGCCGATGCGGTCGGATCTTAGGTTGTCTTTCGCGCCGGCACCCGCAAGTCAAACTGACCATCTTGGCAAAATCAACGCGATCCTGCGATCGGATTGTACAGCGACCGGATTGCTAGACTTCTCGATCAACCTTCGGCGGATTGATCAGAGTCGCCTCATGCGGAGCGGACACGACTCAATGGCGTGCGTCGATTCAATGGCGTGCGTCGATGTCGACAGGGTGCGGCCAAGCACGGTCGCTCTCCAACAAATCGCAGCGATCGCACCCTGATTCAGAAGTTCCCAAAAAGGACATTCTTCTGCAAATACTTGGTTACGTTTTTTGGTAAGGTGTGCCCTTCTTCGACGCTCCCGTGAAGCCCGGGGAAACGGGCAGCGGACAAATATTACAGACATCGATTGCAGAGCAGAAGCAACGGTTCACCACGCAAGAGGCGGATCTTCACGGCTCGCCCCGCAGCCGAATGGAATCATTCGGCCAAATGGATTACCCGGTGAACTTAATGCTCCGGCCTGCCGGATATCGCCTCCATCTAATAATCGGCTCCTCCTGATACCCGCCCCTCTTTCGCTCCATTCATTCTCATTAAACTATCGGCGACGCATGCTTGAGGCAGACCGCCTGCGCAACGACCACTCAAATGGTACTCCTTCATGACAGACCAAAACGACGACATCCAAGCCGTGCAAAAACTCGGCCAGGCGCGCGACGCAATTGTGACGGAGCTTCGCAAATCAATTGTTGGGATGGACGATGTGATCGACGAGATGATGATCTCCATCTTTGCTCGTGGTCACTGCCTCCTGGTGGGCGTACCAGGACTCGCTAAAACCTTGCTGGTCAGCTCACTTGCAAAAACGATGTCGCTGTCCTTCAAACGCATTCAGTTCACACCAGACCTGATGCCTTCGGACATAACGGGAACGGAGTTACTGCAAGAAGATCCCGAAACACATGAGCGTCGATTCAAATTCCAGAAGGGCCCCGTCTTTACCAACCTGCTGCTCGCGGACGAGATCAATCGGACACCACCGAAGACTCAAGCCGCACTCTTAGAAGCTATGCAGGAGAAACGAGTCTCCTCCGGTGGCGAGGATTTCAAACTCGACACACCATTCTTCGTTCTTGCCACACAAAACCCAATCGAGCAGGAGGGCACTTACCCCTTACCGGAAGCGCAGCTCGACCGATTTCTGTTCAACATCTTGGTCAAGTATCCGAGCCACAGCGAAGAGCTTGACATCATGCGAAGCGTAACCACTGACAATGAGCCAGAGCTGAAAGAAGTGGTCGATGGGCCGACGATCGAAGAATTCCAGCATGTGGTACGTCGCATCCCGGTGGCAGATCACGTGTTTCAATATGCAGCTGCGTTGGTTCGCGCCACACGACCGGATGAGCCAGACTCGCCCGACTTTGTTAAAAAGCTGATGGCATGGGGAGCGGGTCCGCGAGCATCACTCAACCTAATCGTGGCTGGTAAGGCGCGAGCCGCACTTCGTGGCCGATGTCACGTATCGATCGATGACATCCAAGCCCTATGCCTGCCGGTTTTAAGACATCGCGTTATCCCCAGCTTCGCGGCACGCTCCGAAGGCATGACTACGGACAATCTGATTGAAAAGCTAATCGCCGAGATACCATCCGACGAAACGCTGCTCGCGCGAAAGACAGGCTGAACCGATGTCCGATCATCTGCCGCAAACGAATTACCTTGCCCCCGAGGTGCTACAGAAACTTGGGGACCTGGAACTCATTGCGCGCGAAGTGGTGGAAGGCTTACGTGTGGGGAGTCATCGCAGCCAATTGCGCGGCTTCAGCACCGAATTCGCTCACCACCGACAATATGCCCCTGGTGACGCGCTGCGCACCCTCGATTGGCGCGTCTTTGGCCGCACCGACCGTTACTACACCAAACTTTACGAAGCAGAAACCAATTTCGATTGCTACCTATTGATGGATGCCAGCGCGTCCATGAATTACGCGTCGGGAAAAGTCAGCAAGCTGGAATACGGCAAATTCCTGGCCGCCTCGCTGGCTTATACGGTTCTGAAACAGCGTGATTCAGTCGGGCTGTCGATCTTTGATTCGGAGGTACGAGCCTATCTGCCACCTCGATCTTCCATGGGCATCATCCTGCAGATCGATCAATTACTAAAGGACATCCGACCAACGCCTCGCAATAGTATTGCCAAGCAGTTGCATGACATCGCCCTGATGATCAATCGTCGCTCCGTCATTATCGTGATCTCAGATTTACTTTCCGATGCGGAGGATATCTTAGCTGGACTGGATCACCTTAGATTCGATGGACATGATGTCGTCGTGTTACACACGCTTGATCCTTACGAGCTTGATTTTCCGTTTCAAGGTGCGTGGTGCTTTGAGGGACTTGAACAAGAAGAACCGCTCACCACCCAGGCGGATAGGATTCGAGCTGATTACCTCGCCAATTTCAACGCCTGGCTGGAAACGATTCGCAATGGATGCACCGCGAGTGGCATCGACTACGCGACCGTCAACACTTCGCTGCCACTCGACAGAGTACTGAGCGAGTTTTTCTTTCAACGCCAAGCAAAGACTCAAGCCGCATCTGCACGGGAAGCTCGGTCATGACTTTCCTGAATCCACTGTTACTGCTAGCGGGTTTGGGAGTAACGCTGCCAATTCTCGCTCATCTTTTGAATCAACATCGCGTTCAGCACACCCCCTGGGCTGCGATGCAATTCCTAAACCGTAACGTGCGAGTTCGGTCCCGGCAATTACGACTGCGAGACCTGCTTTTGCTTTGCCTGCGTTGCTTGGCTCTGCTTTTGCTTGTGTTTGCATTTGCTCGGCCCGCATGGCGCAACGGGCTCGCGAATTGGATTCCGGGCGAACCTCGCGCCGGCGTTGTAATTGGGTTGGACGTCTCGTTCAGCATGGATCACGGGGAAGCGGAGAAGAATCGATTCCAGCGGGCCTTGAACCAGGTGAATGTCATCGGGCAGCAAATGCAGCGTGGTGATCCGATCACGATCATCCTGCTGGGCGGTGAAAACAAAGTCCTTTGTCGCAATATGGCTTTTGACCGAGAACGATTTGACGCCTTGTTGCAAGAGATCAAAACGTCACCAGTGACGCTCAACCTCGATCAAGTTCCGAAGCAACTGCAGGAACTGGCCGATGATATGGAAGCGCATCATAAAGAGGTCTATTTCATCACGGATATTCAGACTCGCGATTGGCAGCAAGCATCCGTCCGCTTCAACGATTCGCTGGTTGCTCTTCGTCGAAGTGCGAATGTATTCCTGGTTCCAGTACCCGGCGATTCAGCGAACTTAGCCGTCACAGAATTTGAGTTTATTTCTGGCGCACTGCGGAAAGGTACGATTGCACGCTATCAAGCGACAGTACGGAATTGCGGAATCACGCCAGCAACCAATGTAGAAGTCCAGTGTCGGATCGAGGACATGCAGATCGACAGCAAAACAATTCCGCTTATCAATCCGGGAAGCTCGGAGACCGTTTCGCTATTCCTGCCGTTTCACAATTCGGGGCCAACTCGCCTCACCGCCGAGATCAATGGCGATACGTTGCCGACCGATAACAAGCGACGAACGGTAGCAGTGGTTCGTGACCGTGTCTCTGTACTCTGCGTCGATGGAACTGATGGTGACGCCGGACGCTTTGTAACCGCCGCATTGCTGGCACGTGACGAGGGAACTCCAGACGAAGACTACGTCGTTCGCTCCGTGCCTTGGCTGTCACTCCCATCTCAACCGCTGGACGAAGTCGATGTCATCATCCTTGCGGACATCCCGGAAATCACTCCGGAACAGGCCCAACTGCTATCGAAACACGTTCGTCAGGGAAACGGACTGATCTGGTTCGCTGGGCGAGAGGTGAAGCCGACTGCTTGGAACGAATACTCTGTAAGTGAAAGCCGTCCCTTACTTCCCGCTGAGCTTGGGAACGCGATCGACACAAGTACGACCTTGGGCGCTGGCCGGCCACTGAACGCTGCGATGCCAGATCACCCCGTTTGCTTGCCGCTGCGTTCCCTACCTGAAGATCTTTTCAATGAAACGCGATTCCTGCGGCGATTAGAAGTCGAGCCAACTTCCAATAGTTTTGTAGTCCTTCGCTTGGCGGGTGACGGGGGCCCATTATTGGTGGAACATTCGCTTGGTCGAGGTCATGTCTTTCAGTTCACGACTTCAGCAGACACAAGCTGGAATAACATGGCTCTAACGCCGGTATTCCCAATGCTGATGCAGCAGATCGTTACCTACCTTGCCGGCCGAGAGTACGAACAGCCGCGAATCGTCGGTGATTCACTCTCGCTCTCCTACGTGGAACAGCCTGACGCCAGCGATGCGGTCTTTAATTCCCCTTCCGGTGAGACAATCGCCGTTCCGGTTCAACAATATCAAAACCAGTTCTTAGCCCTTCTCGAGAACGCGACAGAGGCAGGGTTTTATATGGCCAGGGTCAGTGTCCAATCACCGGGTATACCCGTAGCGGTGAATGTCGACTCCCGGGAATCGAATATCGCCACGCTCACCGCTGCTGAACTAAAAGCAAAACTCACAGAAACGAATATCGTCATCGCATCATCAGCCACGGAACTTGTTTCGGCGATCAAGACGACGAGAACCGGGCGTTCGTCTTGGCGGTACTTCATGCTTGGCGGCCTCGCTCTGCTGCTGATCGAAACGCTTTGGTCCAGTCGCCTTAGCCAGCAAAGACAAGCACGCAACCAAACCGAGAGTCCGATCAAAAACGCAGTCACCGGAGCAACCAATGCTTGATGTGACTTTCGCCCTTGCGACAATCGAGCGGATAATCTGGGCACGTCCCGTCTCCCCAGCTGTCCTGGTTGCGATTATTGCGATGGTATTGGGCCTCAGTTTCTTTCTGTACCGGCGGGCCTGGGGATTACCACTTTGGTTGCGTTTGATGCTTGCGGCCTCCCGATTGCTGACACTCGCAATCGTTTTCGCTGTTTTGTTTGAACCAACGGCGGTGGTGACTGAAACCCATTCGCGGATACGCAGCTTGCCCGTTTTGATTGACGACTCGGCAAGCATGTCCATGGTGGACCAGCGCAAACGTCCTGAAGATCTCGCGGATGCCGCAGCGGCATTGGGCATGCTGTTGTCAAAGGAAGACGCCGGTGTCGATCAATCGGTCATGCAACTTGATGCCGGCCAACGCCAGGCGATTGACGCCGCTTCACGACTTGCCCTTGCTGAGGCAGTCGTCACCAAATCATCTCGCCCTGTGTTCGCATCACTGGGCAAGTCACTGGAACTAAGCTACCACGCATTCGGCGACACTCCACGCCTACTAAGTGAGAATGCAGTGGTGACCTCCAACGATCTTGCAGAACTAAATGCCACAGGATCTCGCACCTCGATTGCTGCATCATTAGAAGCGGTTGCCAACTCAGGTGGCATGGCCCCAGCGGGAATCGTTTTGCTCTCCGACGGGATCGATAACACAAGCTCTCAACGGTCCGAGTCGGTGTTGCGAGATCTCGGCGCACGTGGGATTCCTGTCTTCACTATACCGATCGGCATACCGGATCCAGACGACGTTGCGATCCGCAATCTTGTAATGCAAGAAGTCGCCTTCTCTGGCGACCGTGTCCCGATCCGAGTTCAGCTACAGTCACGGGGTTACGAAAGACGCTCGGCGCGATTGGCAATCCTTCTGAATGGACGGCGTGTTTCGCAACGCACGATCCGTCTGCAGGGTGGCATCCAGTTTGAAGACATCGATTTTCGAGTTGACGTCTACGAAAAAGGTGCAGCGCAAATCGCGGTCACCATCGAACCTTTTGATGACGAAGTCTCGCTTGTTAATAATCGCGTGGAACGAAGCATCCGCGTCGTCAACGAAAAAATCAATGTTCTGTATATCGAGGGTAACTTTCGTTGGGAGTACCGCTACCTGCACGCGATCCTAAAGCGTGACCCCCGAATCAACGCTACCTTCATCGCTTCGAACATGGGTCCAGAACTGGCCCGCAATTCACCCGAACATATCGAGCGATTCCCGGATAAGCCTGGAGAAGCGTTCGAATACGATCTCGTCATCCTTGGCGATGTCGATGCTGCTTTCTTCCGTCCCAATGAACTGGATCTGCTGGAGGAACTGATCCGCGACCGCGGCGGTTCATTGCTCATGCTTTGTGGGCCAATGCATGCACCAGCTTCGTATGTCGACACACCAGTCGAAACGATGCTGCCAATCCGGTTTGACCCTGAGGGTGCTTGGGAACAGGTTTCCGAATCGGTCTACCCGGTCCTGACCGCGGAGGGACGCAACAGCATGGTCATGACGCTGGAAAATGCGAAAATTGAGAACGATCGCACCTGGAGTCGGGCTGCACCTCTTGACCAACTCCCCCCACTAATTGGCCCCAAACAGGGAGCCACTGTGCTGGCAACCCTTTCAGATGACAAGTCGCGAAACCAAAGTCGCTACCCGCTGGTCGCATGGCAAAGATATGGAACCGGCAAATGCCTTTCGATTGCATCCGACCGCCTTTGGCGACTGCGTTTTAAAACAGGTGACAAGTACCACTGGCGTGTTTGGTCACAGTGCATTCAGTTCCTGACACTTTCCCGACTGATGGGCGAGCACAAGCAAATTCGTCTGGAAACTGACCGCTCTATTTATTCGGCCGAAAATCAAGTTCGGCTTTACGCTCATGTACTTGATGAGAATTTTGATCCGGTCCTGCGATCCAACTTCAAAGTCGTAGCCAACAACATCGAAAATGAGAATGCCGAACAAACAGTCATTTTACAACCCGACCGATCGCAAGCGGGACTCTATGAAGGCTATTTTTCGCCACCTGCCGCTGGTCGATACCGAGTCGAGGCCAACCAAGATGATCGTGAAGTCGCCAATACAATTGAGTTTCAGGTCGTCGATGTTAAGCAAGAGCTGATCGACACGGACATGCGGCAAGAACATTTGTCGCGAATTGCCGAACTGACCGGTGGTGTCAGCTTAAGTGTTCGCGACCTCCCGAAGCTCACTACCCTTGTGAATTCCGAACCGGTCTCCACGATCGTACGTTCAGAGCGTCCGCTGTGGGACAATCGCTGGCTTGTGTTCACGTTAGTTGGCTTGCTGGGTTTCGAATGGATCATGCGAAGGAGATACGACCTCCCATGAACGGAATCAAGACCCCAGTCCAACTGACACAACTGAATGCCCAGATGCACGCAGTTTGGCAGCGCACTCAGATTCTGCACCTGATCGCCGGCATGCTCGCATTTTTTCGCTGGGTCATTCCGTTGTTCTTGCTTGCAGTGGTGCTTGATTGGCTAACCTACTTGCCACCCCTTGGCCGCGGCATCGGCTTGGCCTTCTTGCTCATCATTTCGCTTTACAAAGCATGGCAACAAGGCTGGAAACACCTTCGCAAGTTCAATGCCACCCACACGGCGCTGCTACTGGAAAAACATTACGGTGGGTTAGAGAGCCTACTGGTATCGGCGGTCCAACTACGGGACACCAACCCTGATGTCTTGCGTGATCAGACTTGCCGATTGGCAGAAGCAGCCGCAGAGAACATTCATCCCAAACAGGCAGTTTCTTCCCAGCGACTGCGGCGTCCCGCCGTCATTCTTTTGACAATAGGATCAATCACCGGCGGTATTGCCATCGCCGAGGGTCCATGGCTGCAGACAGGCATGACACGAATTTTCATGCCTTGGGTCACGATAGCTTACCCAACGAAAACAAAACTTGCCCTTCCAGAATTTGAGCTCGTTGTTAAGGAAGGTGAAAGTGCAAAACTTGTGATTGGGGTCTCGGGCGTCGTGCCTGAAACCGCAACACTCTCACTACGCACCGGTAGCGGAAGCCCACGTGACTTGACGCTCGAAATCACTGATGGCCAATGCCTCTACGCACTTGCCGCTGCCTCTCGCGACTTTAGCTACAGAGTCAAAGCAGGTGACGCGAGGAGCGATTGGCAAAGCGTACGCGTTATCACCGCCCCGCAAATCGAGCGAGCGGATGTGACCCTTGATTTCCCAACATACTTGCAGCGTCCAAGCGAAACAGTGAATGCGTTGACATTGACCGTTCCGGAGGAAACCGCCATTGCATGGCGTTTGACGGTTGACCGACCGATCCGTGAAGCGGTCCTTCATCGCGATGGGGAGGATCCATTACCGTTGATCGTAAGTGAAGATGGACGCCAACTCACACTCAACGAAACAGTCGATGCCTCTCGGGGCTACAGCTTCGCTTGGACCGAGAAAGAACATGGCTTTGACTTTGAAAGCCCGCGATTCTACCTGCAGGTCGCTACTGACCAATCGCCGCAGGTCGAATTATCTTCCCCTGATGCAAATTTAAATGCCCTGCTCGGGCGTCAGCTGGACCTTGCCGTGCGAGCCCGCGATGATCATGGCATCGGCGAAACGACAATCACCTACAGAGTAAACCTGCGTCCCGCGAAGCGAGTTCCACTGCAAACGCCGGTTCAAGGTGGTGTTGGCGAAGAGAAATTGAACTGGGACTATCGGGATACGCTGCCCGATCTCAAAATCGGCGATTCAGTCTCTTTCATTGTCGAGGTCGCCGACCGGTATCCGGGTCCAGACGGGCCTCACAAAGCACGCTCTGAAACACGCCGCATCACGTTTCTTTCCCGTGAAGAATACCTGGCACAGATCGAACGCAAAAAAGATCGAATTCTCTCCCAGGTGCGTGCCACCTACCGACAAGAACGGGCCGCTCACGAGTTAGTTCGACAGCTGAATTTGAGTGATAGCAGCTTCGTACAAACATGTCAGCTTGAAGCAATTCGGCAAGAAATGCTGCGTCAACAAATCAAAGACACCGCTGCCGACTTACAACGCTTGCTTGACGATCTTGCTGCAAACAACGTGACGGATGCAGTCGAAGGAGAGACACTCCGACGCGTGCAGACCGGCCTGCAGAACATCGCCGAGAATCGTGTCGCCAAGGCCGCTTCCCTGCTGCGAGACCAAACTGGCGTTGCCACTACGGGAAAGGCCGATCCCACTACAGCCATCCAGGTCGTCAATCAATCCGCACGGGAGCTCGCGGAAATCGTCTTACAACGCGGTATCGACTATGCCCGAGAAGTCTTTGCCCGAGAATCGCACATGCTGGCACGAGAACAAGCAACGCTTCGCTTACACGTTACGCAAACGCACAACAACGTTTCGCCCGCGGATGTAATCGAGAAAAAAACGCTCGCCAATCGACAGCAAGAACTTGCCAGATGGACCGACGAATTGATCCTTGCCCTGCAAAATGGGATGCGATACGACAAACGACCGATTTCAGTCCTCGGTTTGACACGCCGTCTCAAAGAACTCCGGCTTAGCGGCGCCGAGGCTAAAATGCTGCGGGCTGCTAAATTGATTCAAGATGGCTTGGCGACTGAAGCGACCACCTTGCATCCCGAAATCCTGTCGTCACTCTTGGCTGCCGAATTCAGCATGCGCACCGGCTCAGAATACGCTGCCATGCGAAAATTCAATGAGCAACTCGATTTGATCTTGAAGAAACAGCAAGCTTTGCGAAGTCTCTGTGAAAAATTAACCGCCGAGGATTTTGAAACCCAGCGTGAAGATTGTATCGCCCGACAATCCGAGATCCAGACCAGCCTCACCGAGGCGTTATTGCCAGCCATACCGACTCCTCGAACGAGGCTATTCGACCAGACGTTTCGCGAAGCTCCGCCTGTAAAAGAACAAAGAGCCACCGCCGAAGCAACCGTCGCTCGCGCGATTGAAGCGATGATCAAAAAGCAACAAGAACAGACCGTCGAAGCACAGCGCAAAGCCGAACAACAACTCGCAGATCTTGCGAAGCTCCTCAACGAATCAGCCTTAGAGTTAAGCCTACGCACCGAAGGACTCAATTCACTGGTGTCCACTGCAACGGAGCGGGTCACTCAGATCGAAGATTACGAAGCGCGACAGATTGTGCTCCTGGAACAAACAGAGGAAACCGCGCTCGACGAAGAAAATGCCGAGCCACTCGTCGAGCCGCAGACATTCCTCGCGGAGGAAATTGCCGAATTTGCGGCGGAACTACGCTCGAAGGAGCAAGCAGACAAGGATGTCCTACCGTTGCTTAGTCAGCTTGATCAATTGTCAACGGTCCTCGGATCAGCCCTCGAAACACTCTCGAACAACCGCGCCGAAGAAGCCCTTGAACACCAGGAAATCGCCGCCGACCTGCTCGCGGAAGCACGAGAACTTGCCCAGGAACAATCTGTACGCCTCGCTCTCCTGCAGGGGCTCCAATCCTTCCAACGTTCTGTCGGCACCGCCAATCAATGGATGATCGACATCGTGGCTGAACAGAACGACTTGGTCATTGCAACGAAGTCGGCCACCCCAGAAACCGGTGCGGCACTTATTCCGGCGATGAACAACTTGCGTCAGTGCTTGAAAGACATCGCGCCGGTGCTTGATCTTGTTGCAGGGCGACTTGACGCAGGCACCCCACTGGTCTTCGCCGAAACAGACTTGGAAGATGCTGTTTTTGCCATTGAGGACGAAGACTTTCTCGATGCAGCTGATGCCCAAGAAGTGGCAGCAGAGTCGCTCGCCGAGGTGCAAGGATTAGTGGCTGCGGTTCAACAACAGACCGGCTACGTTGCTGAAATCGTTGAGTATCTACATACCGCTCAAGCGGAGGTCGCTCTGCTTGCATTTCAACAAGAACAGCTCAGACGGCAAGTTTCGCTCGCAAATCAGGAAAACACAACAAACGAACAACTTGCTACCGAGCTGTTATCAGCACAAAACGCTCTACAAGCAAAGACCGAGAAGCAGGGGCGGCAGTTGGAACTGGTTACTGGGATGACAAGTCACGCCACCGCGGGTCGACAAATGCGTGAGGCCTCCCAGCTTTTAAAAGCAAAAAGTGTTGCCGACGCGATAGCGAAAATGGAACTTGCCGAAGCGGCTCTCAACGAAACGGCTGAAGAACTGCTGTTAGTGATCACAATGTTGCACGGCCTGCCAAGTATCGAGGTTTTCAGCTATTCGCCGGACGAACTTATACTCCTTTTGGAAGTGCTCAGCTTCGCCAGTGACCATCGTACCATTTCCCGCCAAACCGAAGTCGCCGACGCGAATGACCTGGCAGCCTTAGCGACCAAGCAGGCGGCGATTGAAGGTGCGAGCAGCAAAGCTTTGCGTCTCGATCCCCCGCATCCCCTTCTGGTGAAAGCCCAACTGCAAATCGCCGCAGCAACCACCGCCTTACAGTCATCCGACCGAAAAGAGGCGCGTCGCAACCAGAATGCGGCAGATCAATCACTGCGGCAATTCATCATTGACCAAGCCTTGGTTCTGGAAACGGCGATCGGGATCTCAGCATCCAGTGATGAACCGGTACTGACCGAAGCGGAAACGGACGACCTGAGTGTTTCGGTTGCCAACTTCGTTTCTGACTTTGTGAGCGGCGAAACCCCCAAGGACCAACGGACCGAATGGGAAGTTCTGGGCAACCGCAATCGCGCTGCCCTAAACCAGAACTTTGCCCGCGAACTACCACTCGAGTACCGTGGAACACTCAAGGATTACTACGAAAGGGTCGCGAAGTGAGTTTTGTTTACCGCCCCCAGATGGCGACTCTTATGCTGGCGTTTTTGCTACCGCTACCGTTGACCGGACAAGATTTGCCAGATGCAGAGCCAACGGCTCAAATCGATCGTGACCAGGAACCCGAGGGAGCACCAGAACTTACCGAAGCCGCCGATAAGGCGATCGAACGCGGCCTGCAGTATCTACTCAAAACACAAAACAAGAATGGCTCATGGACCACGGAAGGTGGTGCAACTGATATCGGCGGCACATCGCTTGGGCTGATGGCATTCATGGTGAAAGGTCATTTTCCCGGATTCGGTCGACACGGCGCCGCGCTCGATCGTGCCAAAGACTATTTGCTTCAGCAAGCCGAGGAATCGCCCGCCGGTGTCATGGGGAGCATGTACGAGCACGGCCTGTTCACACTCGCCATGTCCGAACTGTGGGGAATGACCAAGGATGTTGAGGACAATCGAAAAATTCAAGACGCCTTAGAGCGAGCCGTGCAAATCATCTTACGAGCGCAAAGTCCACTTGGCGGATGGCGTTACGCGGCACGCCCCGATGCCGGACAAGACACTTCCGTGACAGCCATGGTTTTCGTTTCGCTCGCATCCGCTCGCCAAGCGGGGATTCTCGTCCCAACCGAAACTATTGACCGTGTCGTGAATTACCTGCGCGAACAAGTCTGGAATGAGTCGACCGGCGGATTCGGTTACCAAGGTAACAACGGAACCACCATCGCCTGTACCGCCGGAGGCGCGTACGCGGCACAGCTTTGTGGGAAACGCGACACCGAATGGGTTGCTGCCGCGATTCGGCATCTCGAAAACAACCCAAAAGTGTTCAACCGAAAAGAACTCGGGCACTTTTACTACGCACACTATTATGCGGTCCAAGCCATGGTTCAGGCGGGTGGAGATCACTACTCCAACTGGTATCCAAAGATTAGGGATGTTTTGGTTGGGCTCCAAAAAACCGACGGCTCATGGAACGAGGACGAGAAGGAACCGCACCCCCATAAAACGCCGATGGCGATCATCATCCTCGGCACACCACACCGATACATTCCCGTCTACCAACGTTAACGGGGCTTCAATGCGAACTAGTTTCAAGCATTAATAGGATGCGATGCAAGTCACGCAATTCCCATCATTCCGGTTCAGCCAGCACGAATGGAATTAAACGACGCAGAAAAACGATGAGAACAAAACCACACCCATCAAGCAACCCGCGGCGTATTGTTCACACGATCGCCGTCCTCCTGAACCCCACCTTGCTCGGTACCCTCTGGCTGGGCTTGCTCGGTACCCTCTGGCTGGGCTTGTTCGGTACCCTCTGGCTGGGCTTGCCGGGAACAACGCGAGATGCCAACGCAGAGCAGGCCGAGGAAGTCGTACTGACCGCCAAGGGTGAAAAGCTGTTCGCAAAATACAACGAACTGCTCAAATCGCTCAATGCAGAGATTACAGATTCTCTGCCAGTCATTGAGTCACAACGCCGAGAAGCCTTTCTGGCATCCCGAAACGTGCTGGCAGGAATCAAAGACCCCGGAGAGGAAACCAATCAGGCAGCCCGCCGAAGCTATGAAAACCAAAAGGCGGAAGCGGAAGCTGATGCCTTGCTCGCAGCCAGAGCAATCCTGGCGGAAACCAACCATTTCCTGTCCAGCGACTCGCTCGATTCAAAACTAATTGTGGCGGCGATACTCCGTAACGCCACGCCCCGCGGGCTCGCTGAATTTGCTCAGCAAGGAGCGACCGAGGAATCTTTGCTTGAACAACTCTTTTCCGATGAGGTGTTGATGAAACAAATGCTCATCGCGGGAGGAGCCAATGGTGGCGAATACGGGGAAGCGATGCAAGTTTACAACGCGATCCTTGCCAAGAGCGAAAGAGCCCGCGATGTGGGTAGTATCTTTCAACGACTCGCATTGGGCACCGCGCTTCACATGCCTTGGTTACCTGGTCGACAGAAAGGCGGAATCTACAACATCGTCTATCGCACCCAGACCACCATCGATCAAGTCGAACGTTACCTACATTACGAACAAGCTTATCTCAACGGCGAGCTCGATCCTGCCTTCCAAGATATGAACACCTGGGAGTGCCGTTTCATTACTGACGATCCCTACAGCAATGAAGATCTTGCATGGATGCGTCAGATGATGCGAACCTATCGCCCCGACCATATTACTAATCCGGATTACAAGTGGCGTTTCGTTCGGATTGTTAAAAGTGATGTGCCCTACGTGAGCCCAACCTCAGATCCATCGCTTGGAACCCCGGCGCAACAACACATTGCGTTGGGCGGCATCTGCGGGCGCCGTGCTTTCTACGGCCGATTGGCCTGTCGAGCGTTTGGCATTCCATCCCGAGCATCGACGCAAACTGGTCACGGTGCCATGAGTCACTGGACACCCGATGGCTGGGTTGTTTGCCTCGGGGCTTGGTGGTCGATGGCTTGGTGCGGTCCTCAAGGTGGACTCGACTTCCTACTGGATTCCCAAGCACGTGAACAGACCGATGACTACCTGCAGGTGCTTCGTTTGCAATGGATCGGTGACGCCCTGGCGGAGTCAGACGTGAGCATCCGGCACGGGCAATACGGCCAAGGTGGTGGCTTCTGGGATGGACTTGCCTTTTACAAGAAGCGTGCCATTGTCGAAGATGCCGAAGTCGAAGCGCTCGAACTTGCCGGCGGGATGAAGCTTGGTGAATCGGATGAATTGCTGGGGGATGAAAAGGCAAACGAGATCACGATTCCCGAGGCTGATCGCACCATCATCGTCGATGAAAATGGAAACATTACGATACCTGCCGCGGCCTGCGACCGACCAACCAATAGCACCGAGAAAGTTGGCTTTATGAAAGGCTGGGATGGCGGGACCCAGATCCACTACGGCCGCTTGGGGCAACGCCCCGAGTTGATTCGCTACACAGTGGAAACTCCCGTTGGGGGCACCTATAAACTGCTAGCCAAAGTGGCAACGGTCGCGCCAAAACAAGTTGCCATTTTGCGATTGAATCGCCGCACGTTACTCGACATCCCACTTCCTTATACAAAGGGGCTATGGCAAGAAACCGAACCGCTCGAAGTGGAATTGAAAGAGGGACGCAACTCAATCATGCTGACAACACGCGCCCCAAACCGCGGAATTACCATTAAGGAATTCCAACTCCAGCTGGTCAAATGATCGCACAATGTTTCGTGAGATTAGAATGAGAAGAGACAGCATAACGAATTGGACGATCTTGCTGGCTGTGTACTTGTCCGTGGGGATCACGTGCACAGCATACAGTCGTATCGCGGGTGCCCAGTCGAGCAACACTCAAATTCCACCAGCAGAAATCGAAGCGGTGCAGCAAGCACTCGCGGCCCCCCGCAATGAATCGTCTGCCGCCCGACAAAGGCTGGCAACCAAACGCATCGTGAGGGATTGCGAAAAACTCATTGAAGCTCATCCAAATGCCCCCAATCGCTTTGAAGTCCTAAGCATCTTGTTCGACGCCCAGAGGCGTCTGTTTGCGATGGACGACTCGTCACGAAACCGCGCCGCCGTGCTCGCGACCAGCAAAGAATTGGCGAAAGCGCCTGATGAATACGCGGCCTTGCGTCTTGACGCTGATCTCCTGCTAACCCAAAGCGAAGCGGCCCAAAAGGGAGCTGATTCCGGTGGTCGCCTGGCTGCACTTCTGCCGATGCTAAAACGCTATCAAGATACCCCCGGCGAAGCAAAGATGCTTCGTGTTGCTATGGTTATGGCGCTCGAAACGGGTGATCCCAAGCTAATCAAACATCTGCGACACCAGATGGCGGTCCGCTTCGCGGGAGACACCGAAATGATCAACTTCCAAAGGGAAAAACTCGGTGGACAGGTATTCGGTGCGCCCTTCTGTGGCAGCTTCAAACGCACTGATGGGACCATCATGCAACTGCCGGCGGACGTGCTAGGCAAAACCACCATTCTCTATTTTTGGTCACAAGAAGATCCAGCTAGCGACCATGTTCAACGACTGGCTGCTGCCTGGAAAGAGAATCGCGATGAGGTCGGCAACAGGCTTCAGATCATTAGCTTCAACGTCGACGAACTCCCGGATGCCGGCGAAAAAATCCTCCGTGACCTCGGAGTGGAATGGCCCACACTGCATTTACCGGGCGGACGGGAAAATGCACTCTACAAAACATTTCCCAAACGAGATCCCTACATGATGACCATGTCGCCAACCGGCTACGCGGCATTGATCATGTCGGGAGCGACTCGCAAACGGGTAGGTGATGATGGCAAAACCGATTTCAACCGCTGGTTTCAATCATCGCTAGCCAGGGACTGGAGCCGGCCGCGCTACATCAACCAACTTAATTCGATCTTTGCTGCCGACTTTTTGGTCGTCGATCCAGAGGAGGCGTTTGACCCAGCACTGCCACCAGAAATCAAGGCACGGTCCATCGCCTCCAAGCCATTGGCAAGATCCGCGAACTCTGTTCCAGAAAAAACGCTTCACGCGATTCAAGCCTGCTTTCCCGCGCCACCCATTCGCTATCGGATGTCAGCAGAGGAAATTCGTTCTGCTTACCAGAGATCTGAAGAACTTTGTGCCAAAGCAATTGCAGATTACCCGACTGCGCCAGACCTCTGGATCGTCCAAAATCGACGCATTATCGCGCAGCTTGGCCTTTGGAAATTAACCAGTGATCAAGATCACTACCTGCGGGCAGTGGAACAAGCCAAGGCTGCGTTAGCGACGGATATGCCTAGCGGGACAGATGTCGCCGCCCGCTTCTGCCTGGCAAAGGAAGCCCTACGATCGCCAGAAGCAGATCCTTATCAAGTCATTACCAATTTCGTCGAATCGATGGGTGGAGAAAATGCTCCTGCCCCCACACTCGCCGCCGCTTCACTGCTCGCCCTCGACATCGCGGACCGTGGGTTGAATGAAGATTACCGCCAGCAGATTTTGGAAAAACACTCTGACGACCCCATGATGTGGACGTTCGTCTCCTTTCTGCTGGACCGAGAACACCAATACTGGATCTTTCGAGTTCCGTTTACCGCTGGCTGGTCCTACGGGCGACAGCACCAATGGCTGCTTTCACGCGGATATCCCGACGCTGTTCCGCGACATATCGACACAGAACTTGTGACGCTTGATGGAAAGCCGCACCGACTCCCAAAGGACACCCTTGGCAAGTGGACGATCGTCCTTTTCACAGGCAACTGGTTGAAGCAAGAAAAGTCACCGATGCCAAGCATGGTTACACGGTACCTCAATCCATACCTCGAAAAGAGGGGCCGCGACGATGTCCAAGTGATCGTTGCCGTTCTCGACGAAGACGTGGCGGATCTGGAGGCCTCTCTCAAAGAGACACCCCTGAATTGCGAAACGATGCTCGTTCCCGGAGGACTCACGAACCCTCTGACGCGTCAATGGAATATTGTGGACGAAGACCAACAGCCCAATGCCTTGGTCCTGCGTCCGGATGGAAAAATCGCGATCGCGATTTCTGGACTGACGATGAGCAGAGCAAAGCCGGAACTGATCATGAACCTCATTGATCGGCAAGATGAACAAACCGTCATCGATCTGTTGGAGCTTGGTGAAACGGAAAAGGCTGCGGAACTCATTTTTCAATTAGCCCCACCCTTTGATCCCGAAGCAGTCGACGAGAAAGGCAGAAAGCTCAAGAAACCAGTCTTCAACTACGTCCACCTCCGTGCTCGCGCCCGCGTCTATGCTGCTTTGAAAAACTGGAATGCTGCCTTGGCCGATGCAGAAGAAGCAGTGCAATTCCTGACGGCAAAAGGTGGATGGATGAGCATGCGTCCTGACGATTTGGACCAAGCCGAAGTATTACTGGCAGACATACGAAAACGGCAAAAGGAAGCGACACAATAGAAACAGCGCTCACGACTTCTATCAATGCGGCTCACGCATAAACACCCGATACTCCTGTATTGGATCAACGCGTCTGCCCGATGATTCCGATAGATTTTTCAAGACGGCCAACTCCCGTTTCCTCCACATCTCGATCACCCTCAGATGCGAAAGCAAGCCTTACCAACCACCGCCATCGCGATCGTGGGCATTCTGTTAACAACAGCACTTCCATTGCCGAGTACGACAGCTCTAGATCCACCTGCTGGCAGCCATCTATTCATTCTCTCGGGCCAATCAAACATGGTGGGTATGGACCCGAACACCTCATTCACCCCAACCGTGACGAAGGCATTCGGGAAAGACCACGTGCTGGTGGTGAAAGATGCCGCCAGCGGACAATCAATCCGCAGTTGGTGCAAGTCAAACCATGAATTTCCGCCACCCACCACCGGTCGGGTGCCAAAGACCAGAGGTGAACTATACGGTCGCATGCTGAAAAAAACACAATCGGCGATTGCGGACGAGACACTGCAGACCGTCACTCTCGTTTGGATGCAGGGCGAATCGGACCTGAACAATACAGCTTACGATGCTTATCTGACTGAATTGCTCGAACAGTTGCGGTCCGACCTAAGTGTCGAAAGCATTCACCTTGTCATTGGAAGAATCAGTGATCACGGACTCGATCGACAAAAAAGGCTCAAGGGACGATTGAACATTCGCAAGATCCAACAGGAATTCGCAGACGCAGATCCACTACGCGTCTGGGTCAACACCGACGATCTGAATGACCGAATCAATCAGGGAAAAACCATTAACGACCTGCATTATCATGAAGACGGCTACCAAATCCTTGGGCAAAGATTTGCCGAATCAGCGATCGAATTGATCACCCAAAAAAACAATCGCAACGTAACGCAAAAAAGATAAAATCGGCGTTCGATTGGACGTCGCACAATGATAACGAGAACATCAGAAGCGATCTGATGTTGCGGCCGCGAGGCGGCTAGCTCTCCGCGACCCTCAGTTGTTTCTTAACCAGGCATCGCTGATCGCAGAATCCAAATGCATGGTGTTTCCATCGTCGGTCACCAAATGCATACCATATCCGCACCCGTCTCGTGGAACACAATTCATCCGATCGCTACCGAAACCGGATTGAAAGGCCAGTACCAGTCAAAAAGTCTTCGGCCTCCTCGTTTAGCCCAAACCCTGCTCGAATGTCCCACTGGATATTTTCACTGATCAGATAGGTAAAACCACCATTCAGGTAATGCTCGACTCCATCGGTGTCAGCATTGTCGGGAAAAAACGCGTACCATTCCAAGTAACAGCCAACCTCATCGGTAATGCTTTTTCCAGATGCGATGGATTGTGCCCACTGGGTGTATTCTTTTCCCGAACCGCTATCAAGGGTTCGATTGAATTGCGTGCTTCCCGCCAAGCTCAACGAATCATTTATCTCCCAACTATAAAGCCAGTTGGTTCCAAATAGAGCTTGACCATCCGTAAATGCGGCACTACCCGTATCGAGCGTCGCCTGAGGTAGGATGGACATTTCGGGCAGCCAGCCATCTTGCGGCGTCAAACCAATCTTGGCACCAATGTACAAATCTTCGCTTCCGTTGACCGTAGTAATGCCGTTGTTGACCGAAGCCGCATTGTATGCAACACGTAACTCAAGCCAATCGCGAAATACACCTTGTCGAAGCAACACCTCTGGATAGGAATGCGACTGCGTGCGTGTGCCATTTGCCTGGTCGGAAAAATACGTGTACCCCAACTCGAACTGTGTCACGCCTCGCCCAACCGTACTACTCGCCTCGGTGAAATCGGGCCGGTCGGTTACCAACGGATCGCACAAATCCAGACGCAAATCAGCTGCATCCTGACATGGCCACGGAAACAAGAACGACCGGCAGGTGAGACGCTGTGACTTAGCATGCTGCTTGCAGCACATACCACAATCCGGACTGGCACAATTGCTGTATACCAGGGAGGAACCAACAGTCGGCTCATTCGATACCAAGCTCTCACCGACTCGCATTGGCTCGGCGGCCCGTACCACTCCCGCCAGTGTTGTGGGCTGCTGTGCAATTACAGCCTTGTTTGTCAGCACCACTGCCGCGATCGTTACAGCGAGCACAACTCCGAACTTATTCAATTCACGCAAAACTGTCATCTTACACCCATCGCAATATGATTCGAGACCTTGGGGTAATCGTCACAAAATCAAGTGACCATTTGCCTTCACCCGATTCACTGCTGCAGTTTTCTAAAAACGCTGATCGACCCTATAACAACCCATACTCTTGAACCAATGCGAACCCCCAGGCAGATTGAGTACACAAAGTGAACTTACTCACGCGTCAGGTTGATCCTCGCCAGCGAGAATTCGTCGTTACATCACCGTGGTACATGACGCAACAACTTCCGTCATCACAATGTCCGCACGCTCCTCCCACGAGGATGCTTTGGAATGAGCATTCACCGAGACAGCAACAACCGAAACCGCAAACGATGGGTTCTTCCCAAGTGGTCTCGGCAACCGAGGTGAAATCCGAACAAACACATTTGCCGGCTGTCTGATCGAGCGACCCCCAAGTACTGTCGCCTCTCCCAGGCGTGCGCGCCCAGCGGCCAGCCAAGGAACAACACTCATGCAGTCTCAATCGCAACCCAAATCACCTTGGCCTTAGGCACGAGACCGAATCGCCTGACTTCAACAGAAAAGAAGTTAGCTCAATGGCGACTCAATCAGTGACTGCCGAAACCGCATGTTGCTAACGGACTGAGAACTAGAGCCCAAAGCATTTCCCAAAATTGGCACAGGAAGCCGCAACAGGTGCCGCGTGGGTCGAATCGTGCCGGCTAACGGAATCCGTTTGAACCCAGAGCAGCCTACTGGATGCCTTTTAAGTCTTTTCCATCACTCGCATATCGAGTGGCGAATTCAAAATACCCTCTTTGCCCAATTGGCCGATGCAGCCCGTTATTAGAGTGAGTCGATTCAACGGGGCTTCCACCGACCGCTCTCGCTACCGGAGGATTCGCAATGGGCGAACTTGCAAATTCGAGAAACCGAGCAGGCGTAACCAGCCCGACCTAGCATCTTTACCCATGACGATGACAGTCGTTTCGGCAACGCGAACCTGCAGTTGATGAGAGGTTCTTATCAAGGCATCATTCACCCGCGCGACACCCCATCTCAAGCCGCCGAGACTGCGAGCAATCCGGAACATCGAACGCACGTCTTCCGACGAAGCAACGTTGACGACGATCACCCCGTCCCTAGCGGTCACGGTGACGGGCTGACCGTCTAACTCGCATTCGAGTGCTGCCTCGAGGCCAATTGCGTAGTTACGCGACACTACTTAGACGCTCCAGCACTGTTACTTGTCGATACTCGCACGACTCCATTCATTTTCCAGCGGGCGTGAGATGCATCATTCCCAGTCGAACTAGGAATGTGCAGTTCAAAATCATCAAAGTCATAACTGATTTCTGCCTCGCGGCCGGTCAGCTTGTCGTACAAACCAATTGCTAACTCTGGCCAATTGCTCGTGTCGTTTCCACTAGACATTTTTTCATCCTCGGGAGTGAGTATCGTTTCGACACCCAACTCTAGCAACGCGACAACCCAGCCCAGGTTCGCCGCTAAAAAGCGAGCACCATCACGAACTGAATCAACGTTTCAAGTCACCAAATCACTTCTCCATTCATTCAGCTTGCCCTCGATAAAGTCAATGATCTCCCGTTGTTGCTGATTCCCACGCCCCTCGACCCTGATCGGCTCACCAAAGGCAAAACGAACGATTTTCCGGGGATCAATCCGCCCAAAATCTTTCAGTGTATTTCCGTTCCCCCAAGCATCGGTGACGAGTGCAATCGGTACCACTGGAACTTGAGCCCGCAAAGCAAGCTTCACGCCGATCGAGTTGAACCGAGAGGAATCAAATACCTGACTACGAGTGGTCTGAGGAAAGACGACGACCGAAATCCCATTCTCGATTCGCTCAACCCCACCCTGCATCACAGTCTTCAGATCCTCGCGTGAATTATCGCGTGAGACCGCAATCGGATCTCGAGCCCGCGCGATATGGCGAAACAACGGGTACTCAAGCAAACTTTGCTTCACGACGAACGTGACATCACACACCGGCTGAATAATCGAGGGTAGAACAATCGTTTCTAACATGCTCATGTGATTTCCAACGAACACGCACGGCGAATCCAATTGACGGACATTCTCCATTCCACTGATTTCCATACAAACCCCAACCGATTCAAGCGTTTTGAGCACCTGGTGACTGGTCAAACTCCATTCCACGCTGTCGTATTCGCCACGACGAGCCGTTGCGCTCGACCGAACGACATTGCGAAGAAAGCGGAGATAAAAACTGCCCGTCGGAAAAGTCCGGGAAAACCATGACAGGCGGCTAGCCGGGGTCACGTAAACGTCGTTTTGATAAGAGAGGAGCTCGCGACCTGGCTCTATCTGCTTGGATGTCATAATCGGTAGGTAAAAAAGTTCGCAGGGTGCGTTAACAAGGCCACAGTGCCCGATTGGCTATCAGACGACATTGTAGCCCCCGCCAGTCGACTCGCGGACACTCCAATCATGAATCTATCTTGCTGCCCACGCCACCTTTCACGTCCCCTCATCCAAAAGAATCAGAATCGCCTAACCAGCGCGTATTGCAAGAAACCAACCAAGTGAAACGAAAAACAGAACCTTCTATTGCAGCGAACCCGACAAAGCCTCAGCGAACGCAAAACCGGTTTTCGCGACTGCCAGGAACCCTTTATAACACGCACCCAGATTGACAAACCGACCGCTAAAATATTCGCTGTGTTTCCCAACCGAGAAACGACCTAGCCTTTTCACCAACCACCAAGTCCAAATCAAGTGATAAAAAGCAAACTTGCCACATGCAATGCGACCCAAGCTGCCGCGGTGCTAATTGCGCTGACTTTGTGCGTCGGCAAGACCGCTGCAGAAGATACTCTTCGTGTTCTTTGCTACAACATCCACTACGGGCAAGGAACTGACGGCAAATACGATGTCGAACGGCTGGCAAATGTGATCAATCAAACTCAGCCTGATTTGGTCGCACTGCAAGAGGTGGATGTTGGAGTCAAACGTTCGGGCCGAATTCATCAAGCCCGACAATTGGCTGAACAAACTGGAATGGCGGTGCGATTTGGCCCAACGCAACATTTCGAAGGTGGATTATTCGGTAATGCAGTGCTAACGCGGCACCAGATTCTGGATGTCGCAATTCATCCGCTGCCTTATTCAGAAAGCACACCGGAAAAAACAACCTACCCACGCGCCGCAATCGCCGTGACGATCCGTGCACCGAGTGGCCAACCGCTGCGTTTCATCAGCACGCACTTTCAACACAACGTTCCAGAAGATCGTGTCGCGGAAGCTCAAGCAATCAATGGGCTATTTGCAACCGACAACGAAAAGATCCCAACGATCCTGGCTGGCGACATGAACGCAAAACCTCAAGCCGAGCCGATCCAGATTTTGCGAAAAAAATGGAAGGCCGTGCTCAACGATCCAATTGCACCATCCGCACCGGCGACCACTCCGCATTCACGAATTGACTACATCTTTTTCCGCCCTTCCAACGCGTTCCGACTGATCAAGACAAGAGTGGTGAACGAGCCAATCGCGTCTGACCACCGTCCCATTTTCGCCGAACTCGTGCTGCAAAACCCACAACCCTGAGTGATCCAAGCCTAGATACCGAAAACCGTGTGAGCAGTGTTTCCGATTTTGCGTCTACATCGTGCGTCTCGTCCCAAACCAACACGGTCAACATGAGCGTTAGATAGACCGACATGAAAAAGACTGGCATGAAAAATCCAGAGCGCACCGTAACCCACTGCGGCTCGTTGCTTCACCAAACTTGACGGATCAACCTACAAACCAAAACGACGCGGCTCGCCGTCTTTTATAATTCTTGTCTGAGCTCCGACCGAGAATACGTACAACAGAGACCTAGAACAACGCGAATGGCGACTCAGACATCGGCGGCGTTGACCTCTGCTCGCTTCAGAGATTCGCAAGTCGAATGCGATCGCACCCTCGGCTATTTCATGACATTTCACGCAACTAAGTTCAGATGACCCCGTACCGCCTTTCGTTTTCAGTATTGCTGGCTCTACTCTGCTGTACAGCTTCTCGATCCGACGCCGACGATTCGAAACCGAACATCATTTATCTGATGCTCGACGAATGGGGCTACTTTGAATCTGGCCACATGGGAAACCAGGATCTCATTACACCCAACATTGACCAGTTTGCTGCGGAGGGAATTCGCTTTACCAATGCCTATGCTGGTGCTCCCGTCTGCGGACCGACCCGCTGCGCCTTGCTAACTGGAATGCACGCTGGCCACATGTCAATGCGAAGTAACGATGGTTTTTCTCCCATCCGCGCGGACGAACCAACTCTAGCCAGCATGCTAAAGAAACAGGGTTACGCGACGGGTGGTTTTGGCAAATGGGGTATAGGTGGGCGTGGTACCTCGGGAGTCCCGGAGCGGCATGGATTCGATGCTTTTTTCGGTTACTACGACCAAGTTCACGCCCACACTTTTTATCCAAAGTACCTGATTCGGAACAGCGAAGAAGTGAAACTGAAGGGTAACGACGGCCTGAGTTTCTATGAGGGCAAGATCCACGCTCAAGACGAGATCTTTAAAGAGTCGCTCGCCTTCATTCGAACCAATAAAAACCATCCCTTCTTCTGCTACCTGCCCTGGACGCCACCTCATGGCCTGTGGGGAATCGATCAAGACGACCTTTCCTGGCAGTTGTTCAAAGACCGCGCATGGACCGCTGGCCAGAAAACAGAAAACGACGCCAAAGTCTACGCCGCTTTCCTGCACATGATCGATCGGCAAATCGGCGAAATCATCGACGTGCTGCAAGAACTCGAAATCGATGATAACACGCTCTTTTTTCTCTGCGGTGATAATGGCGGACAAGACTACTTCAAAACGCAAGAACGACCACACGGTTTCTTCGGTCCCAACCTGAATCCCAAGACAGGCCAACGCTTTCGCGCGGGCAAAGGTTCGCTTTACGAAGGGGGCCTCAAGGTGCCTTACCTCGTACGCTGGCCCGGAAAAATCAAAGCCGGCACAATCAGCGACCACTTGCTGTTCTATCCAGATGTGATGCCGACGCTCGCAGCGGCTGGAAGTGCCGACTGCCCCCCTACCGATGGCATCTCTTTTCTGCCGACACTAACCGGCGATGGAACTCAGGCAACTCACGTTTACCTTTATTGGGAATACCTCGGACAAACCGCTGTTCGCAAAGAAGACTGGAAAGCGTACAAAAAACAGCGTGGTAAATGGCAACTCTACAATCTTGCGAAAGATCCAGAAGAAAAGACAGATGTTTCGCAAGACCATCCCACCCTCCTAAAGGAACTCGTCACCCTGGCAGAAACATCGCACAAGCCGATTCACCGCGGTGAAATTTATGATCAACAGCTTGTAACCAAAGATCACATTCAAGCTCCGCACGAACGCAACCTAAACCAATTAAGAAAACGGCAGTAGCTTTTCGATCCAACGTAAAACGCATCGCTCCGAAAGAGAAAGATCCTGCGACGATTCGTTTTTTCATGACTTGGCAATCCCCGTCGAAGGCGGCATTCGAATCAAGCAAGGTCGGTTCGCACCACGTGATCAACGATTAAGAAAGAACGCCCGTGAAAAGTCTTTTCAGTTTACGAACCGTTGCTACGTCACTGATCGCCATCATGCTGACGCAACTCTCACAGGCAGATTATTACGTGGCCGTAGACGGATCCGACAAGAATCCCGGTTCCATCGAAAAGCCTTTTAAAACGATGGCACAGGCCCGAAATGCGGTGCGAACGAACAATCAAAGGGGCAAAGAGCCTGTCACCGTTTATTTGCGGGGCGGCACACACTACCTTCCAGAAACAATCAAATTTGGACCTCAAGATTCCGGATCAGAAAACGCCCCTGTAACGTATGCCGCCTACCAAAATGAAGTGGCCGTACTGAGTGGCGGCAAGAAACTGGACCTGACTTGGAAAGTTTACCAGGACGGCATCTTCGTGGCGAAAACACCGGAAGATACTGAAATCGACCAACTCTTCATCAACGGAAATCGCCAACCGATGGCCCGTTATCCGAACTATCAAGAAAACGCTGCGGCGTATAACGGTAGTGCGACCGATGCCTTTGCACCCTCTCGGGCCAAACATTGGAAAGATCCGACAGGTGGGTATATTCACGCCATGCATCGCCACCACTGGGGCGGCTACCATTACCGAATTACCGGCAAGGATGCCGACCACCGAGTGAGCTACGAAGGTGGCTGGCAAAACAACCGGCAAATGGGCATGCACCCAAGCTTACGGATGGTTGAAAATTTATTTGAAGAGCTGGATGCACCACGAGAATGGTATCACGATGCTGAAGACAATCAGCTTTATTACATGCCCGATTCCGACACTGATCTGGACACCGCAACAGTTGAAGTAGTGCGACTGCGGCACTTGGTCGAGTTTCAGGGTGATGAGACGGAACCGGTCAAACACCTCTCTCTTAAGGGACTGACCCTCCGGCACACTGCACGGACCTTCATGGAAACCAGAGAACCCCTGCTGCGATCTGACTGGACGATCTATCGTGGCGGCGCCGTGCTAATGACCGGCACAAACTCAATCAGCATTCTCGACTGTGAATTCGATCAAGTTGGTGGCAATGCGATCTTTGTTAATCAATACAACCGACACACCATCATCCGGGGATGCCACATTCATGGCGCAGGCGCGAGCGGGATCTGTTTCGTTGGTGATCCGAACGCCGTCCGAAACCCACAATTTGAATACCGACAGCAAAACCAATACGCCGAGATCGATAGAACCCCCGGCTCCAAAACGAACAACTACCCCGCTGAATGCGTTGTCGATGATTGTCTGATCCATGACATGAGTGTCGTGGAAAAGCAAGCCACTGGCGTTCAGATTTCGATGTCCAAAGGAATCAGAGTCAGCCGTTGCTCGATCTACAACCTCGGTCGGGCTGGCATCAATATTAGCGAGGGAACCTTCGGCGGACACATCATTGAGTTCTGTGATGTGTTCGACACCGTTCGAGAAACTGGCGATCACGGCAGTTTCAATTCCTGGGGCCGCGACCGCTTTTGGCACCTTTCCGGTGCGCCCGCGGATGAACTACCGACTCTCTCGAAGCTAGATACCGCGAAAACGATCATCCGCAATAGCCGTTGGCGTTGTGATCATGGCTGGGACGTCGACTTGGACGATGGCTCGTCTCACTACGAAATCTACAACAACGTTTTCCTCAGCGGCGGCCTGAAGTTACGTGAAGGGTTCGGCCGAAAGGTCTACAACAACATCGCTGTCAACAATACGCTGCATCCGCATGTCTGGTATGACAACAGTCAAGACATCGTCACGGGCAACATCTGGATGGACGGCTATCGACCTGCCGGCGGAATGCCAAAGGGCAAGTGGGGAAAGGAAGTCGATCGCAACTTGTTCTACAGCGAAGCGGACCGGGATAAATTCAGCCAGCACGAGTGTGATCAACATTCCGTCGTCGGTGATCCAATGTTTGTGGATGCTGAAAAGGGTGACTATCGCGTCAAAGCGGGATCACCTGCTCACCAGATTGGATTCAGAAATTTCCCGATGGATCAGTTCGGCGTGAAGAAACCCAGCCTCAAAGCCATCGCCCGGACGCCAGTGATCCCAACACTCAAGTCATCGCAGCAAAAACCCCGCGGACGAAACAACAATCAACGGCACCCTAAGACAACTGCGAAAACTCATGTCGATTGGATCTGGCTTGGTGCCACGCTGAAAAGTTTGACGGGATCGGAATTTTCCGCCTACGGAGTCAGCAAGTCGGATGGCGGCGTCACCTTAGTCAATTCGCCGCAGGGATCCGAAGCAGCACGACTGGGCTTGCAAGCTGGCGATGTAATCCAACATGTGAACGGCAATGCAGTCAAAACGGCGGAAGCATTGCTGCAAACGCTCGTCGAAGTAGGCTCCGCTCCATATCAAATCAAAATGGTGCGGTCCCAGCAGGTAATGGAAATACGCATTGCCAAACATTCTTACCTGCAGACCGAAACCGCCACTGAACTCAGTGACTTCAAAAAGCTTCCGCTCAGGGATGCCAAACAAAACTCCGTCACTGCAAACCAGAACACCAACAACCAACCGCTGGCCACTCTCATCGATGGAAGGCTTGCCAAGGACTATGGCCCGGTCTTCAGCAACGGCATCCATCACGGGGCTTACAAATTAGATCTCGGCAGTGTGAAGCCGGTCACTGCCATCACGAGTTGGTCATTCAATCAGAGCGGAACTAGGGGCGGCCAAAAGATTATCTTGCTGGGGAGTGCTGCCTCGAAGGATCCTGACTGGGACTTGGCTCAATTCACCCCGATTGGCAGCGTCGATACGGCGGGAAGACATGGCGAGATTTATACGGCTGCATCGTTACGCGCCGCTGCTGGCGAAACGCTCGGGAAATACCGCTGGGTTGTCTGGCAAGTCATCCCCGTCACCGAAAATGCAAATGGCGAGAACACCGCCTACCAAGAAGTGCAGGTCGATTTTTCTATCGATTGAAAAATTGCCAATCGCGGCGTGACAGCCTCACGCCCAACGCACCGGTCACGCAACGCGAGTTGAACATTCCCTGTTTCCAAGTCCACGATCCCGCCATCTTGCCAGTGCATTGTGCTCCAACGGTCCCAAACGTCGTGCCAAGAGGCGTTCCGTCGAGCCTCAATTGGAATCGCTCTGGCTTGCCTGGTGCTTTCCATTGTGCGACCCAATCCTTGGTGCGTAACCAAACCCGATAGGAACCCGACCCAGGAATCAGTGCCGCCGTCGTCGCATCTTTTACCGGAATTCCTTGCCCGTGGGCCAACAGGTAAGGCGATCCCATCAGATCCATAAACTGAGGATCGACAACCCAACCCCCGTCTCAGCGAACGCCTCGGCTTCGACCAAGATTAGCGGTTCTGCACGAGGTTTAGCAGCAGAAACACCGCCGCTACCGGTGAACAGAAAGACGATGCAAACACAGGCAAACCAACGCCCACCGAGAAGGATCAAAGAATTTTGATGGGACCGCATGCCGTCATCCTGTCATGCCCGAAATAATTTCACCGATAGGTTACATCGTACGTACCTCAACGGTTCCGCCACCACCCGATGATGCCTGACTCGGAGCGTTAATCGCCCGCCGCCCCGAATTCCGCCGCCCCGAATTTCGGATCGTGTCGTTGAATCCCAATCCAAAACAATCCTATTGCTTTCGACCGCGCTGCATCCGATGGCACTGCATCCGATGGCAACACTTTTTAAATGCAGCCGACTTAGGCTTCGTTGGCTTCCCTTTTTCCACGGCTAGTTAACTGAAAAACGGCGTTCCGCGGGTGGTCCAACGAAAAAGTCTTGAAAATCGGTGACCCGCTCAGCCGTCCCCTCCATGTCGTATTCGTCGCTAACCAGACTCCCGATATATCCCTGCAACTGCAAACCAGCTTCGGCCGTCGATTGGTGCGTTGCCACTTCACTGGCAAAGTTCAACAGGTCATAAACACGGCACTTCGCGGGCAACACTCGCTGACGCTTTTGGGAGAATGCATCGAGATTTGCTATGCCGTAAAGCTCATGCGGCCGACCGCTCATCGAATAAAAGCGTTTGAGAATACCATCACTCGTAAATCCATTACGCTTGCCAATCTCCAACAGCAACGAATAAAGCGTCTGAGTCTCGCGAATCGATGCCCAAGAATTTTGCGCACTCTCAAATCGCTGCAAAAGTGCAGCGTAGCCATTATCGTTGTCGTAGGTGTCGAGCGCCCGAGATATCCCGTGCAGAGGATCTTTGCCGGTATTGATCTGTGTGCGAAAAGCACGACTGTAGCCTACCGCACCGTTGGAGCAAAGCATTCGCAACAAGGAGAGATGGATCTTAGGCAAGCCATAGCCATCGATTGGTGTCTCCAGCACGAATCGATTTTTAAATTCATCTCCCCCGATTTGAAATTCACCGTCGCCCGATGTCGGAACATGGGTGCTGGAAATCACACCTTTGGAGTACTTGAGATTCTGCCCGTCATATCGTTCCAACAGAGCTTTGACCTCTTCAAAGCCTGTTATCGAACGATCGGGAGCGGTAGCCGCCAGTAAATTACTGGTCGAATTCGGCTTCCGTTCAATGCAGAACTGAAACCGCTCACAGGGACTTTGCTCGGAAACACGCTCCAGAACTTCCTCATAGCTGAAGAAACGGAACATCGAATCGGAGATCTGAAAGCGTTTGAAAAATGACCGCCAGAAGCGTCGCGTCGGCGTCAACACCTCCCCGTTGAGTTCGATGCCGTGAACATGAGGCAGGCCCTGCTTGCTGCGTTCCCCCGTCATCACGGCAAGATCGCGGACGCGAGCGGTACCATATTGGAAAGTAGTCGTCATGATCAGTGGTTCTCCAAGAAATAGAAAGAAAGGGTGCCCGGGTGTTTAACCTTTGGATGCGACGGTAGCGTGATTCGTAGAGATAGGAGTCTCGATATGCTGGAGACGTCCGCGATTCTTGATCACATATTCCGGTAACTGTGGACGACAGTCGGCAATCAAGCGAAGCGTATGCGAACTGATCGCAGCGATCTTTTCGTTCAGCTTCAATGATTGCCAGCGACCATCCATCCAACAGTACTGCTCAGTTGGTGTGGCCGTCTTCGTAATCGGGTGGCGGGTGCTACCACACTGCACGACCTGTTTAAATTTCAAACGTTTATCTTTTCGAAAAACGCGGCCACACATCTGAATCGTGGCCCCTTTTCCCGAAGGACGGCAGAAGACGGTCCGCAAGGAAGGACAATCAAATCCTTCCGAGAGAATCGCCATGCTGATCAGCACTGGGATTTCCCCCGCCGCAAAGTCTTGAATTTGCTTTTCACGATTGGAAGCTCCCGTAACAACTTCCGCATGAACCCCCGCTGCGGCTAACAGATCGCGACATTCCAAACACTGCTGGTAGCGATGAAAGAAGAGCAAAGACTTTCCCCATCGCCGCCGCTCCCGCAAAAATGTTTCGCTCACGGTGGCCGGTGTGTACTGTGGGATCGTGTAGTGGTGAAATCGACTTAGGTATCCCCCCTGAATCAATTGTTGAATTCCAACATCTCGATTCACCTGCTCGAAACAGAGTTTGATTTTGTCACTGCGGAAAGGTGTCGCGGTCAGCCCCAGCAATTTCTTGGGGCGGATGCGGGAATGCAATGATGCCATACTGCGAGCACCATCGTGCTGAGCTTCGTCGACAATCAAGAAATCAACCTTCGGTGGATCTCGATCAAACATCGAAATCAACTTCAGATCGACGTTGAATCCGCGTTTAAGATTCTCGGTGTCCGCCTGATTCAACAGATTGCGACGCATCGCGACCCAGCCGACACTCACTCCGTACTGCTGTTGCATGCACCGAGCTGCCAACAGAGCGATCACTGTCTTTCCGCTACCGGTTGGACTTTCAATCAAAACTGAATCGACAGGGGATCGCTGCCTGCCAAAACGATCCTCGAATGGACTCGTGTACATGCCCAAAGTTTTTGATACCAACCGCTGTTGGTAATCGCGTGGCTCGATATCGAGTTCGCCGAGTACTTGCTGCAGAATGCTCAATGGACTGGACCTCTGATTCTGTCGAAGTTGAACAAGAAATGAGTGACGCGTGTCAACGAACCGAATTCAATCATGGCGTGCGAACCGGAATTGACACGCTTGGATTCGCCAAGGTTCAGCAGCATAGAAATACGCTGGGACACGTCTGGTCCAACCACATCAGCAATTCAGAATCCGCCTCAGGTTTTCCCAACAGAGGAATCCCCCCTCGCTGTGATTCCAAACTGATCACCAACGCATGACCCAATCACCACCGCTTCACAGTGCGACACCCGAACAATCGCCCATCGGATCGCGAGAGGAAGCGGAAAGATGCGCGGCCAGAAATCAGACACAATCCGATGGGCGTCGCGAAAGAAATACGCTGAAAAACGAAGCAACACCGATGATCGCAACGTATTGAAAATCGGCTCGATTTTGGCGTGGATCCGAGCAAGAATCAGGGGATCCGAG
>JBMYRF010000004.1:127368-149854 GCA_049602075.1 Rubripirellula sp. | reverse complement strand
GGATCCGAGCAAGAATCAGGGGATCCGACCGCGTGGGCTGAAATTCGTCGGGGAAGGTCGCATACTCGCTTATTCGTAAAATGGAGCTCGCATGAACGACTCCCCTAAATCTCACAAACTTCCCCGGACGCACCAGACCCACGAGGCAAACCATGAGTGCGACGAGGTGAGCATCTCCCCCTCCTCGCCTCGCCACGCCATTGGTCAATCGTCGTCTTCGGTGATGGGCTGGCAGCTAGCTTTGAGATTTTTTTGCGTCGAGTGCGCGCTGGTAATACTTGTGGGTCACCTTGTCTTGATTTTCCAGCAACCAGTCGATGGTTGGTTCACTATTCATCGCTTTATGAATTGCTTGGGCCATGGCGCGGCGATGGATATCGAACAATGCTTCATGATCGAGGCTCTCATCCTTGGCCGCGCCGGGGTTGAGCCACACCGAGCAAATGATCCCAAGATCATTTGCCTTTTCTTTCGGCAGATCTCCCGCGCGCACTGCATCAAGAACTCCATTGGCAATTGCAGCTTGCACGGTGCCCATCAGAATATTGGTATAAGCCGAACTCTTCACCGTGACTTTACTGACCATCAAGGTCACCGGGCGTACCTGAATATCGGTGTCTAGAATCGCAAAAACCTTGGAGTGACCAGCCGACTGATTTCCGGTCAACGTCGCAATTGCGGTGCCCACTGGACCGTCCAATTCACCAATCACCACTTCTGGCTCAGCCGCCGTAAAAGGAGGACCACCTGCGATCAAGCACTCACCAGTTCGCATCACGATTCTTTCGCTCATCATTTATTCCGTACTTGCAAGGACAAAAAGTTGAATTCGATAACATACCGCAGATGCAACCAACGTCTACGTCTGTTCCCGTCTCGGACACCTTCTCCCGGGCAGAATCTCCCCAACAATGAGCGAAGAACAACAATGAGCGAAGAACGGCAATGAGCGAAGAACGGCAATGAAAGCCGATCTTGTGCCGGGCCGCATCCCCACCAGGAATCACAGAGAGAGCCAGAGTCTCAGCAAATCGGCTCCCAACCCCATCACAAATCATGTCATTTCTGCCCAGTGGCGCGAATTCTCATCGGATCATCATCCGGAATGATGCCCCGAGTAATCGGCAAATGGCAGACCGTTTGACCACCGACCGCTGAAGATTGAACGAAGGCATATCGCAAAAAGCGAGCCGCTCGAAAACTCTCCAGAGAGTCTCACGATAAGTCGCGCGGTGCTCGGAACCGGCATCACTTTCACATCCAGCGACCACACCGTAAAAACGAGCCCAACGAATCCTGATTGAAAACCATACGACTCGAGGATTTCCCGCTCTGGTTCATTTTTTTTCGTGCCGTATTATTCTGAGGTGCAATTTTCAATATTCGCGCTGAGGTTACTTTGTCTAGAAAACGCACTCCCGTACGAATTGTGCTGATCACCCTTTCCGCTGTCGGAATTGCCTGCACGCTTTACTACAACCAGAAACGCAATCAACTCCGTGGGACTCTGACAGAACTGCAAAAGCAGGTAGGTGTGTGGAAAGTTGAAGACGAAAGCAAAGTCGTGATCGCACGAATCCCTGTCGCCGAGGATGCGATACCACCAGGCGCCGGCAAATGCTATGTATGGCAATACCGAATTCATCTGCCAGCGAAGTATGCGCCCTATATCGCCTACACTTCCGGACTTGTAAAAGCAAACGCTCCGGGTGGTCAAGGTTCCCAGTACACTGGTATGTCAGGCCAGATTTCGGAACCGGAACAAAAGCTCGCGACGGTAGCCTTGATCGAAGCTGATGATCAATGGAATTTTTACTTTCGCGTGGGGGGCAATTCCAGCTCGGCGGGTATGCCAACCGAATTTTCAATTGAAACACTTGACGATTTTGTCGTCGAACCAGTTGTCAGCGGAAATGAGATTGGCGTCTTCGATGCCGACGAGGCGATCTGCTTATTCCGCTTGCGAGAAAAGGAATTGGCGACTGATGGCCGCGGTAACATCATCAAAGATCTGTATGTTGGCTGCACTGCTTATCTATTTAACGAAGACCAGCAAAAGGCTTTCACAGAGTGGTCTCAAGGACAGCGAAACTCCTTGAAGGAGACGCTGCAATGAATCAACCAAACGAAAATCGAAATGCCAGTGGAGCCAGCGCAAATCAACAACCGAATCGCGGGCTCCACCAGGAGCCCGCGAAAACCAAGCAACGTTCACGACGAAACCTCCGATTTGGCCTGATGGAATTGCTGTTACTAACGGGCGTTGCCGCAGCTTGGTTACCGGTCTTGATCGCGCAGCGACAAATCGTGGAATTGGAACTGGACATCCAAACATTGCAGCGGCTTACCACTGACCTGATCGTCATGGACGAACAAAAACTGAACATCCGCGCGGTTTCCAGTATTTCGTCGAACATCACGAGCTGGAAATACTATGGCCCTCCAAACGCAGACCTTGAGCTGAGATTCGCCACCGAAGGAATCAATAATTATTCCTTCCCAACCGACTACGAGGCAGTACCGCTCCCCGAGGGACGACACGCCATTCACCTCAAGGAGGTGAATGATACCGAGGGTTATCATCGCGAATTGTACATCGACAAAGAAATGGTAATCGAGCAACATCATCCATTGGATGCGCTTGCTAGATTCGGCAGTTCCATTCGGTCGGATGTATCAGAACAATCAGAAGAGTATGCAATTACTGAACCGCTCAAACTGCGCGATCAACGATATTCAAACAAGCATCCTCTTAAGGTGTACACTTCGATCGATCTGCCTGTCCATCATGACAAAAAAGGCAACTTTCTGTGGATCTCACCGCGTTCGGTCGTTCCTACACAACCGCCAAAACTCATCGTTATTAAACATGATTCGCAACTGACCACATTCGGACATCGCCAAGGAATCCGGGTGCGCCGCACGACTCAAACAAAATTTGCTGGCTTGATCGATGTCCAGCCGTCAATTAGTTCCGTTCTTGGTGATCAAGATCGACGCGACCACTACCGGCTTGGTATTTCTGTTCGCCCCATTTTAGAAGGAAACTCGAAACCAGAGATCCCAGAGCAACAGACGAACTCAGAAATGCCCGAGCGTCTCGGCATGCCGATTTCCTATCGAGACACAATCACTCTACCGAATGGCCCCGACGCCCAAATGAAAAACGGGCGAGTCACCGAAAACACGATCAACGAAGCGGGAGATCAAATGCGATTGTTCGCGCACTATCCCCGCTTCGCGTCTGGAGCTCAACCCATTGTCGAAATCCAGTTTGACGCTGCCCACCCAAACCGAATTGGATTTCTGCCACACACCGCGGCTGACAGCGTTCCCATGAAGGCGTGCCAATTCGTAACGCAATTTGATGCGAGATTCCTTTGGCGGAAAATTCAAATGCAGCCTGAGGAGGACGTGGATTCGGATGTCGCCCTGGAAATGCTTGCGTCGGTTCCGCTGTCGCAGCTCTATCCGCAAATCGACCCGACCAAATTCGCCGATCCAAACGGCGTCGCTGAATCAGATGCTCCTGATCCGACGCCGTTCCCTTGGCAGCCGATTTCCTTGGACCGCCTGCCGCGGTTCGAATCGCCCAGCAACCTGGCTGATAGGTTTAAAATGAGCCTGATCACCGACGCTCCCGATTCCTCCAAGCTGAAGTTCCCTCCAGGCCTGGCCGACTGGCTGCAGTACGAAGGTGTTCCCAATCGTCAAGTTTGGTGGCTGCCGGCCGAGCAAGACACGGCAGGAACACCGATCACCGTCGAAGTTCGTGCGACATCCATGTTTCCAACAACCAAAATCCCACTGGTTGGTGGACCGGCGATCGGGAATGTTCGCATCACCGTTCCCATGCCAGCAGCGGAACCAATCTGGCTTGAAATCGTGGCTGAGCAACCCTTGGAACTATAGTGAAGCGATTGATCGATTACCTTGTAACTAAGTCGCTCCTCGATTGCCTGGACTGAGCAGCCGTTCTGCTTTAGACCACAACCTCCCCATCGAATAAGAGCGTCTGAAAACGGCCTTCCGTCCATCCTCGCAAAGAGCATCTCTCGGGAATACCATGCGAAATCGAATTCAATCTCGCCAATCGCGAACTTACGGTATCCAGCGTCGCGAGTTCCTGCGTTACATGGCCTCCGTCTCTGCCATCCCAACCATTGCGTTGCAAAGTAATGGGCAAACCGTCAACGAGCAGCCGATATTTGACGGAAATCCTTTCTTGTTGGGAGTTGCCTCAGGCGACCCCGAACCGGATGGCGTGGTGCTCTGGACTCGTCTCGCAACAGCACCGCTCGATGATGGGGGCATTCCCAACGAACCAATCAGGACTCGTTGGGAAATCGCTACCGACGAGACATTTAATCACGTTGTCCGCAAGGGCGAGGCGCTGGCGATGCCACAACTGGGGCATTCGGTTCATGTCGAAGTCGACGGCCTGCAGCCTTTTCGCTGGTACTTCTATCGGTTTCATGCAGGAAAAGAAACGAGTCCAGTCGGTCGCACGCGAACTGCGCCGAGTGCCGACCACACTCCCTCACGGGTCCAATTTGCTTTTACATCCTGCCAACATTTTGAATCAGGTTACTTCAACGGGTACCCCCACATGCAGCAGGAGGACCTTGACCTTGTCATCCACCTGGGTGACTACATCTATGAGTACGCCGGCGCGGAGAAGCGTCCGCGCAAACATCTTGGTGGCGAAATTGTGTCACTGAATGATTATCGACGGCGGTACTCACAATACCGGCTTGACAAAACACTGCAAGAAACGCACCGACTGTTTCCGTGGCTCGTCACTTGGGACGATCACGAATTTGACAATAACTACGCAAACCTTGTCTCGGAAGAAGAAGGCATTTCCCCAGAATCTTTTCTGGCACGGCGGATGAATGCTTACCAAGCCTATTACGAATTCATGCCGCTGCGGCGAAGTTCTTTTCCACAAGGCCCCGACATGAAACTTTATCGTGGCTGTCAGTATGGTCGACTCGCAAATTTCCACGTACTCGACACGAGACAATATCGAACAGATCAGCCAAACGGCGACCATCAAAAACCAATGGTGGGGCGAGTGTTTGATTCCAACGCAACCATGCTGGGGCAGCAGCAGGAGAAATGGCTGATGAGCAATCTGCTACAGTCGAACTCAACCTGGAATGTTCTTGCCCAGCAGGTGATGATGGCGCCACTCAATCGAGGCGAAGGAGAAGACCGCCGATACAGCATGGATCAATGGCCCGGCTATGAAGTTAGTCGTCGACGATTGCTGCGTTTCTTTCACGAACGCAACATCCCCAATCCGGTCGTGTTGACTGGCGATATCCACGTCAACTGGGTGAACGATTTGCAACTCGATTTCGAAGACCCGAAATCGCCGATTGTGGGAACGGAATTGGTCGGAACCTCCATGACCTCGGGAGGCAACGGTGGAAACATCATTCCTGAATACGTGCGAGCAGCCGAACAAAATGAGTTCGTCCAGTGGTACAACTCAAACCGAGGTTATGTTTCATGTGACTTGACACCGAAAACCTGGACCTCTCATTTCCGAGCAACTCCGTTCGTCGACCGACCTGACGCACCGCTCATCACGAAAGCTTCGTTCGTGATCGAAAAAGGCAGAGCTGGAGCTCAGAAAGCTTGAACAGATCGACACCTAGCGGAGCGAGACAAACCTTACAGCGTCATCGCAAACCACCTCAATCCGTTTGGCAGGCTCTGTCCGCAAGGGTCACCGACGCAGCTTTCCCGAACGAGTCCCTCGACAAAGAACAGCAATACCGACCAGGCGTAGGCCAGCGGCAAGTGCGAAAGGCCTCGGAACCGAATCCGAGGACTGCATCAACTTGGAAATGCTTGGGGTCTCACTGACCGAAGAAAAGCTGCCAAACCACATCGACCCCGCCAAATCGCAGCTTTGCTCACTTACCGAAAACGAAAGTTCTCATCCTCAAACCCAATGGTCTGTTTCGCTTGAACTATCGTAGTTTTCCCGAAATCAGGAATACCTTTGTCGACTTTGGTATCCTTGCAGCCGGGCCTCAAAAAAGCCTCGTCAAACATACAGCTTGAAGAATCTTGAAACGGAGCCTAACGGTGGCACAAATCGATCGACGAAAGTTTTTAAAATCAACCTCCACTTTGGCGGCGACGGCTTCGGTTGGCTACTTTTCCAGCGCCTCAACAGCTCGCACCACCTCGCCGAATGAACGGCCCAAAATCGCGTTGATCGGCTGTGGTGGCCAAGGCACCGGTGATGGTAGACGCGCGCTTGCCTTTGGCGACATGGCCGCTGTCTGTGACGTTGACACATCCCATTCGGCCTACACCAAAAATGCTTACACCGGCCGAATGGCACGGCAAGGGAAAGAGATAAAAATCGATGTCTATGACGATTACCGCGCGATCATCGACCGGAAAGACATCGACGCGATCATCTGCGGCACCGTCGATCACTGGCATGTAAAAATTGCGGCCGAGGCATTGAGATCAGGGAAGGATGCCTACTGCGAAAAACCCTTGACACTGACCATTGACGAAGGTCGAATTATCTCAAAAGTTGTCGAAGAGACTGGCCGAATCTTGCAAGTCGGGACGCAACAACGCTCTGATGAGCGATTCCTGAAAGCCGTCGCCATCGCCCACTCTGGGCGCCTGGGAAAGATCAAAAAAGTGACCGTCGGCATCAATCACAATCCGTTCAGCAAGCCACTGCCGGTTATCGGTGCACCCGCCACATTGAACTGGGATCGCTGGAAAGGTCCGACCGAGGATGTTCCCTATCGCTTTCTGAAAAATGGCAAGGACGGACAGGAACTGGTACGAAATCTTGGCGACGGCGGAATCGATGCCTCCAATTGCCACAAGGAATTCCGCTGGTGGTTGCAATACAGCGGTGGAAAAATGACGGATTGGGGAGCGCACCACGTCGACATCGCGCAGTGGATCATCGACCAGTGCGGACAGGGGCAAGGCCCCACATCGATCAAGCCAATCATGGTTCAAGCAAAAGTGCCCTTTGACGAAAATGGAAATCCAACTCTCGATGACCGCTACAACGCACCGCATCGATTCACCGTGCATGCCCATTTCCCGAACGAAGTCTTGATGGAAATCACCAGTGAAGGCCGCAATGGAATCCTGGTCGAGGGCACCAAGGGACGTATCTTTGTCAATCGCGGCACAATCGCTGGCAAGCCGATCGACGATCTAAAAAACAACCCGCTGCCGGGCGGTTGGCTGGAAGACCTCTATCGCGGAAACCTCGTGGAACATGTGAACAACTTTTTTGACTGCATCGCCAGTCGCAAACAACCCGCTTCCGATGTGTGGTCTCACGTCGCCGCGATCAACACGTGCCACCTCAGCAATATCGCCATTCGTTTAAATCGTGAAATTGAATGGGACGCGGCTTCCCAGACAATCAAAGGGGATGCGGCAGCCAATGCAATGCAAGCCAGGGATTTCCGCAAAGGATATGAAATCGAGCTGTAAGTAGAGTACTACGCCTTGGTGTTCAC
Organism: Rubripirellula sp.; assembly: GCA_049602075.1. Classification (GTDB taxonomy): domain Bacteria; phylum Planctomycetota; class Planctomycetia; order Pirellulales; family Pirellulaceae; genus Rubripirellula. The sequence goes on along the minus strand of JBMYRF010000004.1, from coordinate 142,328 downwards.
CGGTGGTTAACGTGCTGCCGCGTATCGGTGGGGACCGTCTTGCGGTGCACCAGTGCCTAGCTGGGCATTTTACGCTGAAGTGATTTCTAGACTGCAGACGATCGATCGCGGAACAGGGACTGACCAGCTGGAACTTCTCATCGGCAACCTGCGAGGCTCGACTCAGCTCGCCAAGCACGAGCGCCCCGCGGAAGGAGCGCCCCGCGGAAGGAGCGCCCCGCGGAAGGAGCGCCCCGCGAAAGGAGCGCCCGGCGAACCGAGCGCTCAAACACTGGTCACTCGGTTACTGATCGCTGTAAGAAACAGTCGTGGTTCCGAGCGTGCCTTCGAAAGCGAATGGTGCCTCGTCAAAGTACTCGATCGAAACTGGCGATCCCCAGTCGAAACCAATGTCCAGGCAATCATTCGCAGTGAACGTCAGGGGAGCAGTCATTGGGACCAGTCCCCCGGCCACGGCTTTGCCATTCACGCTGATCTGCACATCAAGTGGTGATGCAGGGGCAGGCTTGACAAGTCGCGACTTGACTTCGATGACCAAGTCACCAGTTTCAATTGGCTGCTTGGACCGAAAGCGAGTCCGCTGAATCTCAAAGAGGTTGTACTCATAGACGAGGTAGCCATCTTTCATAAAGAGTGACAGCCCACCTGAAAAACCCCCGAGAGCGTACAGCACACCATTGGCTTTTTCGGGCACGTTGGCTTCGATGCGGACATCGTTATTGAACTTCCCTAACTTGGGAGCCGCGAACTCAGGCATCCGCTCCATCGGACCGCGAAACTTCCATCGAGTGAACGGTGTCGCTGGAGCATCCTCGGGATGAAAGGCAACGGTCCAAAGACCGCCACCGATTGGAAGATCCTTGTTTTTTGTCGCCTCGACTAGGAACAGGCTCTTCAGTTCCGCAACCTTCTCTGGCATCTCTGCGGCGAGATCATTCGCTTGGGTCCAATCTTCTTGCAGGTTGTAGAGTTCCCAAGGATCATTCTCGGGATTCCACTCAAGAATCCCTGCTGGTGTTCCGGGAACCCAGGGGATCCGCGGACCGAAGGTACCTGCAAACCAACCATTGTGGTAAATACCACGACTGCCCATGATGTCGAAAAACTGCGTTCCAGTCTGTCCTTTTGCCTCAGGGTCATCGAAGGTGTAAGCCATGCTGTTGCCATCGAGCGAATCCTGAAAGATTCCATTCACCGTTCTAGGTGGTGTGATATCAAGGATCTCGTAAATCGTCGGCGCGATATCAATCACATGGTGAAACTGGGACCTGACAACGTTGTCGTGCTTCAGCCGAGCAGGCCAAGACACAGCCATCGGCTGTCGAGTGCCACCGAAGTGAGCCGCCACAAGCTTCGTTGATCGATACGGGGTACTGCCAGCCCACGCCCAGCCGGCGTGATACATGTTGTCAGTCTTGGGACTTCCAAGCACATCGAGCCCGCCGAGTTCATTCAGGGCGCGGAGGTGATCCTCAATTTTGGTTGGAATTCCGTTCTGTGCCAACAATTCGCTGATTGTCCCGTTTTGCCCCTCAGCAGACGAGCCATTATCTCCCCAAATGTAGAAGACGAGGGTATTGTCGCCCCGTCCCTGTTCCTCAATCTCGTCGAGGATTCGGCCAACTTGATGATCGGTATGCTCAACGAACCCCGCAAACACTTCCATCAAACGTCGCTGAAACGGCTTCTCGCTCTCTGGGATCGAATCCCACGCAGGCAAAGAATCGGGGCGTGGCGTCAACTGCGCGTTTTGAGGAATCCAACCCATCGCCTTGGCCCGCTTGAACGTCCGCTCGCGATAGGCGTCCCAACCATCGTCAAACCGCCCCTTATATTTGTCGGCCCACTCTTTCATGACGTGGTGAGGCCCGTGGGCACAACCTGATGCCCAGTACATTAGAAACGGCTTGTCCGGAGAAAAGGATTGCTGTTCACGCAACCATCGAATCGCGTCATCAGCCAAATCCTCACTCACATGGTAGTCTTCGCGATGGAGTTCACGAGGATTGACGGGAGATGTATTGCGAACCAAGTGTGGCTCGTATTGCGACGCCTCTCCCGCTAAGAAACCGTAAAAATATTCGAACCCATAGCCGGTAGGCCAGCGATCAAAAGGCCCCTTCGAAGTCGTTTCCTCCGCAGGTGTATTGTGCCACTTACCCCATGCGGCAGTGTTGTAACCGTAGTCTTTCAAAACCTCGGCAAATGTCGCGGAAGTCTTCGGAATCGCCCCGCTAAAACCATCCCAATCGTTGGCCAGTTCGCAAATTTGCCCGTTTCCAACGCGAGTGTGATTGCGTCCAGTCAATAACGACGCACGCGTTGGTGAGCACATGGCTGTGGAATGAAAACGATTGTAAGAAATCCCAGCTTGGGCAACCCGATCGAGCGTCGGCGTGGAAATCTCGCCACCGTAGGTTGAAGCCGTCCCTGGACCGACATCATCGATCAAGACGATCAGAATATTGGGTGCATCCTCAGGAAGTCGGCGAACCGGAACTCGCTTCTGATGTGTCGAAGCCTGAATAGTCAATCCGGCCTTCGAGTTCGAAGGGGTGGGTGGAAATGGAAGTGACTCCTGAGCGGATGCAGGAATCGCAAACGGAATCAGGGCAGCGATGAAAAGTAGACAACGTCTAAACACAGCAAGACCTCTCGTTACAAAGAATAGTTTTATACGCTGATGAAAACACTGCTCCTCACCTGATGAGCAGATCAAATTTAAGGCACGAGCGTATTAAAACTTGCTATCGCAGACCGTCAAGATTCGATTTCCATTTCTGACAGAATGTCAATTCCTGACAACGTTCAATCGCGTAACGACCGCAAATCTTGCGTAGAAACCTCGGCAGCGAATGTCGGCCGCACCCCCCCCACTCATCTCGCGAGCCCCAACATTCACCACATCAACTCTGGCACGGAGCTAGCGAGACTTCGCCTGGCGTCGAAGCTCAATACCACTTATCAACGTGGTGCCCTTGATCGCAGTCAGTCCCAACGTGAATGCCCCGTCACTGCCAACATCAATGTTCGTCCTGTGAATGACGACACCTTTCATCGGTACACCAGACACGGCAAGTAGGTCAAATCCGCTCAAAACCTCCGTGCCTTGCAGCTGCACGTTCTGCACCCGTTCACCAATCTTGCTACCTGCAGGTCCGGCAAAGTAAAGCGACACGTCGTATTTGCCTGGCTTCAAATCGTTGACAACCACCGACCGAAGCCCCTCCACCATCGAAGCGGAGACCCAAGGCCGTGGATCCTCCTGGCTAACCCACAGGCTGTGATAGTACCGATAAGTCACATCGACTGGTGATAGCTGAACATTAATCGCTGGAGAGGGTCCACCAACCGAAGGATAGTCCAGCCAAAGTGTCCCTTCCCGAGTCATCCGATCACCGGGTGCACCAAAGTTCACTCCAATTCGCTCGATCGAATTCGCCGCTATCTTCATTTCACCCCAAGATGCCCATTGCTCGAACCGCTGTGGCATCGGCACCAATGATAGCGCCGATGGCAGAGGATAACTGCAAGTGCAACCCTCATAAAAATACGGCACATTCAGTAATCCTCCGGATGGGATAATACTGTTGGTGCAGCCGCTGCGTGGACCACTTAAGAACACAGTGCCACTTTCGATCGTCTTGTCGTAATAAGCGGGCGTACCACTTCGCAAGGTATACAACAGGCCATAATCCACACCACCATCGCACCCATAGGTTTTAGGAAACACGCGAGGTTCCACTAGTCCGGTCAGTGGATTGATTCGCTGTCCTACAACTGGTTGCTTAGGCTTATAGGGGTTGGCTTGCCGTGGAGGTCGATACTGACTCGGCTCCATTTTTGTCGCATCACTTGGCAACAGTGCTCGTCGCAGTTCGGCTTTCTCGTCGTCAGCTAAGATTCGGCCGGTATAGATGTCCGACAGTGCAAATGGCAAAAGTGGATAGTCCATTTTGTTGCTGCCGGTGAATCTCTCACGCTGCCAATCCTTGGGCCGAGAGATCATTACGTCATCGACAAATCCCGGCTGTGGCGATCGCTTAAAGTGCGCCAACGAATCATCGAACCACAAAACTCCTAACGGAAATCGCACCAAGGCATCTTCGCTAGGAGCCCAATTGCCAGCATATTCCTGTGCACCGGGTGGAGGACCAACACGGCGGACGATCGGCTGACCGTTGAGCGACTCACGCACAAATTGGCCCTGATCCACCTCCAGCCCAGTTGCTTCAGTTCCTGCGACCATCGCTGTCCCCATCGCAGCAACGCCACCAAACGGATGCAAGGCTTGTAATGATGGTTGCTGCTCTTCGCCCGCTCGCTCGGTCGTGATCAGCGTCGCGAGATAAGGCGGTAAATCCAAAGTACTGAAATCGCAATGAATGACGGCAGCTCGTGAAGCAGGTATCCCGGCCGCCTCGAGTGATTGACGGAGACCTTCAACTCGCTCGAAGCTGTCATCGAACGCGACGATTTGAAAGTTCGATTCATGAACAAGCGCCCGCACCAGTCCACCATCCGTGATCCCAAGAACAACCGCGACGCCACGGTCATGCTTGACGGAGGAAACTAGCTCGGCTGCTTGCTTGCCACGCACCGGATCCGCCGGTAACTCACCGCTTTGTCGCCCCCAGTGGTTCACGTCCACATCCAAACCGGGCGCCTCCGAAAAGCAGAAGAGGTGACCACTTCGCGTTACTACAAATACTCGCTCATCCGCGACTATCATGCTGTGAATCTTTCCCTCGACCTCCGAAAACCCATCATCGAAATTCCATTCGATATCACCCGCGAGAATCGTCCGGCTTAATCCCGAAACGCCGCCGGATGCTTTGTATTGCTTGTCTTCGTGCTGTTGACGATTAACAACATCATCAAACGCAATCTTGCCACGGCGTAGGGCTCGCGCCGTGTCGAGATCGACTTGCGAAAACCATCCACCCGGCAAACGACCGGGACCCGGAAGCTGAAATTCAATCAGAGATCCGTCATGCCGATTAAATCGTGCCGGAAAAGCAGTCGAGCAGGGAACAATCAATTCGTCTTGATCAATCACCAAATAACCTTGCGGAACTAACCCACCGATTGCCTCCGTGTTATGGGGCTGGCGTCCGAACAGATACCCCATGCGATCATTTCGCCAAACAACGTCACCGGTCGCGATGTCCATGCAATAGAGGAACACTCCCTCGAACGGCCAAACGCCAGCGGCAAAATAAACTCGCCCGTCAGCGACGACCGGACCGCCCCGCACAGGCCAAACTGAAATCAATCTTCGATTACCAAGTAGTCGACGATCACTTGGTGCAGCACGATGCTTCCAAACAAGCTTTCCAGTTTTTAAATCTAAACAATAGAGATACCCATCATCAGACCCAAAACAAACACGACCTTGCCAAATCGCCGGCGCGCATCGCACCGGGCCATTGGTTCGAAAAACCCAGCTTAGATCTCCCGTCCCCGCATCGTACGCGGTGACCGAGTCGTATGCTGACGAAGCGACGAGCAGCATCCCCGCAGCAGCAACCGGTTCGTAACCCGCATCAAACTGCAGTCTTGAACTGTGAAAAGCTGGCGTCAACGGTGGCAGCTTTCGAGTCCACCGGAGCTCAACACCGGAGGGAATCGGAGCCTGAACCACCGCCGTTCGGCCCATGTTCTTGCGATACATGGGCCAATCGTCCGCAACGGCATCAGACACCAATAGCAACAACGATAAACAGGCAAGTTGATTCAACATCTTCATGGACAATCACCGTTCAAATCACTGGAAAATCAGATCACCTTTGTAGATGGCCAAAAGACACTCGAAATATCAGCCGAAGATCGCTTCTCAACAACCGCGCATCTACTTCCTTTGGAAACCCCGAAGAAAACTCGTCGCTTCATCCAAATGCGAAAGGGCTTACTGAACCTTCGCTAGAAGCACCAAATCCAAAAACCCTCACCGTTTACGCGCGATTGCGTTGGAGTCAGCTTGCCGAAGCAGGTTGCGCATTCTCTCAAGCGTTTTCAATTGCTTCGATGAATTCGCCAAGTTCGTATCCTCATGCGGATCGGCGACCAAATCGTAAAGCTCCTCGCTCCCATCCGGCCAAAAAGTGTAGTGCCATTGATTCGTGCGAATCGCTTTTCCCATTTTCGCACCCCGCATTACTACTGTGTATGCAACGTCTTTACCTGGCGCACTCGGGTCACGCAGCATCGGCACCAGACTTCGCCCCTGCAACTCAACTGGGGGGGCAACACCACAGAGTTCGGTGAGTGTCGGAAACAGGTCAACAAGTTCGACCAAGCCTACACTAGCTGAACCAGCCTTCGTTTGCCCCGGCGCTCGAATCACCAAAGGGACGCGATCGCAAGTCTCGAACAACATGACTTTGCCCCACATGAACTTTTCGCCCAGTAAGTAGCCATGATCAGATGTCAACACAACGATCGTGTCATCCCAATGGCCTGATTGACGTAGCGCATCAAACACGAGCCCAATTTGTGCGTCAATGAATGAGATACAAGCGTGATAAGCCTGCATATATTCACGTCGAAGCGAATCATTTTCGACACCAAATTCGAATCCGAATCCCTCGTACCGCTTGGTGCGAGCTATCGCCGGCGCATGCTGCCAGAACTCCAAAGATGCAGGCGTGAATTTCAATTCCGCTGGCGGATACATCGCGAAATATTTGTCCGGAGCGAGAAAAGGGATGTGGGGTTTTTGAATGCCACATGCCATGAAAAATGGTTTGCCGCCGGACGCGTCTTCTGTTAACCACTTAGCAATCTGGCGAGCGTTCTTTCCATCCTTGTGCTGACGATCCTCCAACCCAGTCGGCCCCCAACCTGGCTTTTGCCCCTTCGTTTGCTTCGCAATCGATGGATAAAACTCTCGCCACAACCGCCGCGACTTTCCCTCGGTGATCGGCCCATTCTCCGATTCGAACTTTTCACGGATCGGGGTCACCATCGGCAGTTCGTCATTCTCGAATCGCAGCATCTCATGCCACGCAATCTCACCAGGATCGACCTTTGTATTGTGAAATATTTTTCCTACCGCCCCGGTCCAATAACCAGCTTCTTTGAAACGCTGCGGCATTGAAACAGTTCCCGGCCGCAAATTCCGAATGTCAGTCGTGTTACTCAGGATGGTGGTTGACTGCGGATACAAACCATGCAGGAACGAAGCCCGCGATGGTCCACAGACCGGATACTGACAATAAGCGCGACGAAACGTCATGCCGTCAGCCGCTAGAGCATCAAACGCTGGCGTGCTGATATGCGGATATCCAGAGGTAGAAACATGCGTGTTCAGATCGTCGCAAACAATGAACAAAACATTTGGTTTCTCTGCCACCGCAACCGTCGCAACGCATACTCCACAAAGCAGCGTGGCCAACAACAAATATCGGGACCTTCGACTCATCAGTTTCCTAGCATACAGGGCCAAAACATTTTCAATTCACGACCAGTTGATTACAAACTCATAACGCCGCGGTGGAACGACCCGCGACCTTCTATTTCACCTCATACTACCTGACCGGCGCCGTGAACACGGAGAAATTTCACGCTCTTGAGAAACTGATTTCGCTGATGGATTCGGTCGAATGCGTTTTGGCTCACGCCCTCCGGTGGAGACTCCACCTCCATCGCCCGCCCCCGCCTGCACAAAGCAAGAAAATCCGCGATATCAGCCGCACGAGTGTCTGGAAATCCTGTCCACCACTGACTCGTTAAAAATGGAATCGGCCGTGGTGAATTGGAAATGCTCTCCACGAACAGCGGCACACTAGGACACATCGTTTTCAAAGATTGCACGTAAGCTGGTACATTGAGCAACCCGTCACCCACAGCAGTCCACTGAAATGTTGCGCCTTCGTCCGTTTCCCAAACCATGTAGTCTCGGACACTAGTGCAAACAACATGCTTGCCCAACAATCGGATTTGTTTCATTGGATCTTCCATGACCCACACTGCATTACCTGGATCCAACATCGATCCACAGGCATCGGGTCCAACTTCATTGATAATGCTGAGCACTTCTTCACTACGGAGGTCACCCCCGTGGTTTTCAAATCCAAATTTGATTCCGGCATCAATAGCAACATGACGAAGTGATTTAAGCACTCTGATCGAGGCATCAATCCGAGGCTGTATTCCCCCCTCGAGAAAACGATCTTTCAAACTCCCGATCCTGACAGTCACAACTGGCGATCCCACGATCTTGGCGACAGCAATGGCTTTCTTCAAAAACGATACGGCATCTCCGTACTTGCGATTAAAGGACGATCCGTTTTCACAAATACTGCCCGCCCCCATAAAAATCCGCAGACCTTGCCTGTCAGCCTCAATTTTTAGCCGCCGCAAATATGCCTCCTCCAGACTTTCAAACAGCGGCAGGTTATTGATCAACACCGCGTCCAAATTCTGCTCGGCCGCGAATTGCACAAACTGGGGTGCCTTCCACTTCATCGCTCGCATCGAATGACCATCAAAACCAAGCGGCACTCTCGATTCATCGCGGCGTTGACGATCCTCCAAGGGTGACTTGGCAAAACCAGCATGCTTCCCCATGCAGGCCATTGGCACGGCAGTGGCAGCGAGAAGAAATTTACGACGTTTCATCTTTCGATCCCCCTCGACTACTCAAAATACGGCTGGGTACGCACCCCAGCGTGCTGCTCTCACTGCAAACACCTGATCAACGCGATTGCGTTCCACTGCCTAAGCACCGACCGATTGGTTGGCAGGTCAATTCTCGGTTTGGTTGCATCCTCGAATACTGCTGCCGGATCCGTCCAGCGAAGCAGACATGCAACCCCGCCCGGGTAGCATGCCGTCACTAAAAAAATGAAACACCTCTGACCCAAATTGATTCAGCAAAAACAAATCGCAGCAAAAATTGCACAACATCCTGAAACCACTACCGAAACCAGTCTAACGTTTTTCTACGAGCATGAGCGAAACGGTACAACGACCTCGGATCCTCGCCTTGATCGACGAAGTCTCACTTCTGTGATTTTGCTCTAACCTCAATCACCTGAAATACACGCGGAGCAACTTCACAGGTATGATTGGAGCAGTATGCAGCAATCGACACCTGCCACTCAGGCGAGCAAACCTGCAAGAGATCCGTTGATCAAGCGTTAAACATCCTCGCCTCGGCGAGTTAACGCATCGAATGGGCCTCGACGAAACACCTAAACCCTGCGTTCCGAATCCGCTCGTTTTCCACAGCTAGATGTACGCAGTACACTTAAAAGTTGCCGACGATTCCCTCCGGCTTCGACAACGAACAATCCAGTCCTGACCGAATCGCTACAAGCAATTTCGTGGTCCACAAAAACAAGACGAGTCCAATCTTTCATCGCCGCAACAATGCAAAGGATTTCCAATGATCTCTCGACGCCAACTAATGGGCACGACTGCGATGGTCGCTGCGGGACAAATCACAGCACGAGCACAAGCTAAACCGAATCCCATACGCCCCTTGGTGGTATCGACGTGGCGTCACGGACTCGCGGCAAATGAGGCTGCATGGAAAATTCTTTCCAAAGGCGGTCGTGCACTCGACGCCGTTGAGGCGGGCGTGCGCGAAAGTGAATCGGATCCCAAAGTTGGCAGTGTTGGCCGGGGTGGACTGCCAGATGCCTCAGGGCAAGTGACCTTGGACGCTTGCATCATGGATGAAAACGGCGACTGTGGATCCGTCGCCTATCTGAAAGGAATTGAAAATCCGATTTCAGTCGCTCGCCTGGTCATGGAAAAAACACCCCACGTCATGATGGTCGGTGAAGGAGCAAAGCAATTCGCCCTCGCCAATGGATTCAAGGAGAAAGCACTCCTGACGCCCGAGTCGATAAAACAATGGCAAAAATGGAAGGCTGAGCACCCAGATGCCGTCAAACACCGTGAAGTGAACATCGAGAATCATGACACCATTGGAATGGTCTCGATCGATGCGAAGGGAAACCTGTCGGGCGCTTGTACAACAAGCGGACTCGCTTGGAAACTGCCCGGGCGAGTTGGTGATTCGCCAATCATTGGCGCGGGACTTTATGTCGACAACGAAGTGGGGGCCGCCAGCGCGACCGGCGTTGGAGAAGCGGTCATCCGAGCCGTAGGCAGCTTTCTGGTTGTCGAACTCATGCGTCAGGGAAATTCACCCCAAGACGCGTGCCGCTTGGCAACTGAGCGCGTAATCGCGAAAAACCCGGACTGGAAAGAATTCCAGGTAGGTTTCATTGCGATTGATAAACTTGGCAGATCGGGTGGCTACTGCATTCAACCTGGATTCGACTATGCCGTGTACGACAAGCAAATGGGAAACCGCATGGTAACCGCTCCCAGCCGTATCCCAGCAAAGTAGCCAACCATTTATTGCCCTTCACTAGAGCAATCCATTGACTGTTCAACTTGAAGTATGCATCGACTCATTCGCATCGGCGCTGGCAGCACAAACTGGAGGAGCTGATCGGTTGGAGGTTTGCGGGGCACTCGCGAGCGGTGGCACAACCCCAAGCTATGGGTTGGTCGAACAGTGCGTTGAAAAACTGGGTCTCCCTGTCATGATGATGATCCGACCACACGATGGTGGGTTTGTCTATCAAAGCAGCGACATCGACACGATGCTAAAGGATATCCGTGTCGCAAAGTCGATCGGAGCTCGTGGTGTTGTGTTCGGCGTGTTAACGTCCCAGCGTCAACTTGATCAAGTGAGTTGTCAGCGACTGATGGATGCAACGGATTCCCTTGAAACCACATTCCACCGAGCCTTCGACCTCGTCCCCAATCCGCTGGACGTGCTGAACGATCTCGAAAGACTCGGCTTCGATCGAGTGCTCACATCCGGACAGCAGACGACCGCCCTCGCTGGATACCAATTGATCCAAAAACTGACGGAACAAACCGATTCGGTCGAAATTTTGGCGGGCGCTGGAATCACCTCTAAAAATGCGTTAGAGCTCGTTGGGAAAACCGGAGTGCGAGAAATCCATGCGAGTGCGAGCATTCTCGCCGAAGATCGACAAGCACATGGAAACGTCTCTTTCGGTGCCGGCCGAAAAGTCACCTGCTCCAATCAAGTTCGAGCGATTAAAGACGCCGTCACAAAATGTTGATCCCGATTAGGGGAATGTCCCTCGAAAAATCCAGGCCCAGAATGGTCACTCTTCCATGCGGTTGCCTGTCGTTCTCGAATCAGTGATTACTCGCTGGAGTTTGATGACTTCACACAAATGCCTCGCCCACCGACAGACTGTCCCAATGGTTTTAACCGCCTGAATCTCTGGCGACACTCCTGTGATGAAACCGCGCAGACGGCCTTTAAAATAAGGTCGCTGCAGTAATCTTTGGCTGGTACCAGCCAAATGCCCGGGTCACCTCGAGACAGAGGCCGCCGAGACAACACGTACGACCAACAATGCTTTTCCTTTTCGGTGATTGATCAATAAGTTTTCACCTGGCATTAAAGCAAGATCCTGCAATTCAATATCGGCCTCTCCCAACCGAAGGGATGCCGATTCGAAATCAGAATCGATTCGGTAGAATCGACGCCCGTGGGATTGAATTTGGAACTGATCTGTCGCCGGCAAATACTCAAGCCCCTGAATTCCATAGGGCGATCGAAACTTTATTTGGTGGGAGCGCAAGTGACGAAAGCTCGCATCAAATTCGACAATGCGATCATCGTGATCATCATCGAAGAATGACTCTGCTACAAAGAAATGTCCGTCGCGATGAGCGATTCCGCCGGCACACACCGTAAAGTGCTGGCCAACATCGTGGGATGCGAGCAACTTTAGTGATTCGCAATCATATATCTTTATCCAGTGCCGCTTGGTACCCACCTTCTTACATTCGCTGACGGCACAGTAAATTTTTCCGGCATGGACCGTGATCCCGCCGTGATGATAGGCGAGTTTTTCACCAATAGCGGCCCGCTCCCCAGCCAAATCATATTTCACCAAGCGGTTGGTGGTTTGCAGGTAAAGGAACTCTCCATCCGTTCCAATCCCCTGCTGAACTGACTCGGCAGGTATCGGGATTTTTCGGATCACCTCAAAACGGAGCGCATCCTCATTTTTCGAGATTTTCGCAACACCGGTTTCCATCGCATAAGGCAATTCGAATTGATGCTCGTTCGCATCTGGAACGATCTTTGTCCCAAGAGTGAGACGCTCAAGCATCGGATTCCAGGTTCGCACTTCGATCCGCTGCTCATCCGGACAAAAACGCATCAGGCGAAGTCCATTGGACCCGTAGTCCGAAAGAACCTCATGCACAGTGTTTCCATGATCCCCGACCGATGCCTGACGCATCGCTTGTGTCCGACTCTGATCACCGCAACAAATCAGAAACAGATTGCGATGCTTGCGGAAGCACTTCTCCCACATTTGTTGTGGCGAATTCCCCTGCTCGCCGTGGCACTTCTTCCAGGTCATACGTCCTTTCGGTAAATCAAAATAACCATCGGGGGTTTGGGGACGATCCCGTGGCCCAAGCCCCATATGCGTTGTCACGATTGCTCGCCGTTCTTGATGCACCTGGAGCACCTGATCTGCCCAGGCCAGTACGTCGTCCGGCGCATTGCACTCTAAATGCAAAATCAGAAACTTCATTCCATGCGATGCAAACAACTGAAAGCTGTTGGCATTGTTTCCCGAGGCAACAGCAGGTCCAGGCAGACCTGACTGAAAAGAGCCACCATACCAAGAAAATGACTCGTACCGCGACTTCGGAAATGTCTGCTGAAACAGCGAGGAGTCTCCATCGGACGTCATATCATGATTCCCGACCGAGATTCCATAAGGTACGCGACCGTGTAAGCGATCCATGCATTCACACGCAACCTGCCACTGCCCTAACTCATTACGGTCAACGATATCACCGACATGGGTAACGAACACGATATTTTGTCGACCGAGGTTGTCGACAATCCAACGGGTATACGACTGAAAGACTTCATTGCGCCATGAAGCACTCGCTGATTCGACAGGGCGGTATTGCTGCGTATCAGGGATCACCACCAAGCTGAAACTCTGGCCAGGGGCATCCGGCAAGTCATCTCCCAGGAGTGTTCGACACAGCAAAGTGCAAACAAACACAACGGCGATAACTGATTGATAAAGGCGAGCAAACATGACTGTCAAAAGGAATCAGGCTAGAAGGCAGGGAAAACCAACTGCAAGGGCTTTTCGCATCAAAGCAAACATTTTAGTCACTAGTTTGCATAGCCTTGGCCACAAACGCCCTTGTGGAACAAAGGTTTACGAATTGATAAATTCATGCCTGGCAAGGATTGGGTGAATTAGCCGCCTTCAACAGGATACGTCTCAAAGCTCCGATCGCGACCAGGTTCTTGAATAGAATGAAGGCCTCTTGGTTTCTGATTCTTCAATTGCAACGGACGAGCCCCGAATGTCACCGCTCACGCTGTTTTACCGATGCACGCTGTTATTACTGATCGCCCAGCCGGTGGCGGCGGCCGATCCTAAAAGCAAAATCCAACGTTACGGTGACAGCCTTACCGATTCCGTGGTCACGGTGAATGGCGTGGATCTCGCGCACACGCATCAACTGCTGCCAACTGAAGGCGGCTTGCCAGCAACGGAGCAGATCGAGGATGTCTTTCAACAACTGAAGAGCACGATCAACGACTCGGGTTCATCTGCTGACGATTTGATTCAGGTCAATTTGTATGTGGCCAGTCCAGAAGTCGCTGTAGCTGCGCACGATCACCTTACCCACTGGATTCCAGCAAACTCCCGCCCGGCCGTTACAACGGTGGAAACGCCTCTGCCGCAAGGCGCATCATTCGGCATGGACGCGATTTATGCGGTTCGTCAATCAAATCAGCTTTCGAAAAATTCGAGGACTCCAAAATCTGACCAGCAGCCAAACTCCTCACTTCCGAATTCACAGATTCGGATCCTACCTCAAGGAGATGTCGTCTATGTCTCCGGACAAGCGAAGCCTGGAAATTTGGCAATGGCAACTCGGGTGACCCTGGAGGGATTGCAGCAAACACTCGATCATCTCAAGCTTCGACGAACAGACATCGTTCGCGTAAAATGCTTTCTGCAACCGATGAAGGAGGTCGAAGTGGTCAATCTTGAATTGGCCCGCTTTTTCGCAAGTGATGCATTACCGGCGATCTCCCATGTTGAATGGCTTGGTGGCGATTCGCGGCCGATTGAGATTGAATTGGTCGTTGCTGCATCCGCACTCACAACCTCAGCGACGATCTCCTATGAAACTCCCCCGGGAATGAAAGCGTCACCTGCTTTCAGCCGAGTTGCGAGAATCCACGGCAACCATCGCATCTACATTTCGGCACTGATCTCTGATTCAGCCGGCGAGGGAACGGAGCAAGTCCAATCGATTTTCGAACAATTGATTCGGCGATTGAAACCCGCTCGCTCCAATCTTCGCCATCTGGCAAAAGCGGAGTATTACGTGACCTCCGCATCCAGCAGTCACGCGTTAAATCAAATCCGTCCACTCTATTACGATCCTGCTCGGCCACCGGCTGCATCCAAAGCAATGGTCCGTGGAATCGGTCATGCGGACCGCGCGGTTTCGATCGCCATGATTGGATCGATCGAAGAGCGTCCTGTTTCTGTCCTGCAACCCTTGGCGAAAGAACTGCATCCCAATCAAAAACTTCTCTACAAGACGGTCGGCAAGCAAAAACTTCATCTCCACACGTTTGAGCCACCGGGGTATCAAACCAGCGACCACCGCGCAGTGTTTTTGGCAATCCATGGAGGTGGCTGGACGGGTGGGCGTACCGAGGATTTCTATCCGATCGCCGCGAACTTTGCCGCGCAGGGAATGCTCGGAATCAGCCTGGAATATCGCCTCGCCAACGCCGGGCAGGGAACGACCGTTTTCGATTGCGTACAGGATGCCCGAAGTGCAGTCCGTTGGATTCGCCAAAATGCAGATCGCTTGGGGATCGA
>JBMYRF010000004.1:62512-127275 GCA_049602075.1 Rubripirellula sp. | reverse complement strand
GCCTGCCACCTGCCCTCTTTTTCCACGGGACCGCTGATTCAGTAACACCATTTCAAGGGATGCAAATGTTTCAGAAAAAATCCCTCGATGCCGGCAACCAAAGCAAGCTTATCATCCACCCTGGTGGACGACATGGATACATCATCTTCAATCGTGCGGAATATGATTCAGCACTTGAGCAGATGCAGCAATTCATGATCGAACAGGCAATGATTGTCGAACAATGATTGAAAAACAATGACGCTTACCGACCAAACCGAACCTCTCCGCCCATCCGTTGATTCAAGATCGCCATGATGAATGGCTACAGTTGCCTGCAAACGGGCGTGTTCTATTCCTTCGCTCCACCATGGGATGCCCGCGATTCATTTGCTTGATAGCGTTTGCGAAGTTTGATCCCGACGACGATGATGACCGCGACGACACTCCCTTTCCCAATCGCAGCACCCAACGCCTGAAAGAAACGACTTGTTCGTTCACTCCGTTCTCTTCGTGCAGTCTCCGCTTTAAACTCCGAATCGCTCACGAACTGTCGCTCATCCAGCAAGGATTCTGCAGGCTGACGACCATCGTCGAAGCCGACACGATAAGCATCTCCGAGCGTCCCCAAGACAGTTCCCATTCGGTAGTCAGCTCCATCCCGTATCCGAACTCGCTCACCGACCTCGAAAGCGGAAACGAAGTGAAGATTTGCCACTAGGAGTCCGACTAAAATTAGCCATCGCGGTAGCCCAACAAATTCAGAAGGAGTCTTTCGCGTCTTGAAATCTCCGAACTTTTGGTGATTGGCGGCAAACAAGGCCGTGCCGTTCATAAGAAAGAAGCAACAGTTAAGACCGACACCCGATTCCGAAGAATGGTCAAATTTCCCAACATCATTATTAGCATTTCCTGAGCAGGATTGTGGCTTGAGCACCAAGACCGCTTGCAAAAGCTTCCAACCGGCTTGCCAATTGGCCATTCGGATGTTGCACTTCACAACCATCGCAGTAAGCAGTAACTAGATGAGCGTCTCCAAAAGCAACGCGACTGCCAACCAAAGGCCCCAAATCTCCCCTTTGGCCATCAAAAACAAGACCAAGCGTCTCTACCGCGACCAATGAATGAGCTGCAGAACATCGGAAATTGCTGGATCCACTAGTGAAACGATGGAGTTGCACCTCCAAGGATCCGCTTCCTAGCAATGTCCTGAAGAAAACCGACCTGCAGAAAACGGTCGCCGGCAATCCGTCCCGCAACATCCTTACCGTGCGTGGTGTCATCCCAGGGCGCAAGCCGCTTAAATTTGAATGCAGAATGAATGCGTGTTGTGTTTTTTTGGCTCCCCGGTTTAGCCGGATTTATCGCCATCGGGATATTCAAGCTGGCTGAGCACAGGCTGCCTGACGGCATGGCGAGACGATCACCAGCCGACTTCGAGAGCTCAAATCTGCCAGTTGTCCACTCCCTGCCTGCCTGTGGCCAGCGAGTCCTTGAATTAGACTCTGGCGACCGATTCAAAATTCTTTTGCCAGCTCGATTTACCAAGTTTGACCACCATGATTCGTATTCGCTCCACACTCGCCTTGTTCACACTCGCCTTGCTTGGAATGCTGCTTACGTCCCGACCATCGCTTGCCGAGACTGGCCAATCGAACGTGCTGCTAATCGCGATTGATGACCTGAACAATTGGGTCGGCTGCTTGAATGGACATCCACAAGCTCGGTCGCCCAACATTGATCGCCTAGCTAAACGCGGCACGCTATTTACGAACGCGCATTGCCAGGCACCGATCTGCAATCCTTCACGGACCAGCATCATGTATGGCATACGGCCCTCAACCAGCGGCGTCTATATGAACGCGCCAAAGCCGTGGACAGTGAAAGCGATGCAAAAACGCGTGACGCTACCACGTCACTTCGCCGCGAATGGCTACAAGACTTATACCGCGGGAAAGATATACCATGGCTCGGGCCTGCCTCCTGGAGACTTTGATCAAGTTGGCCCACGTCCGGGACAGCGTCAGAAGATCGACAAGCGTTTGATCCCGGAAACACCTGATGGAGCAAAAGGACTTTGGGATTTTGGCGGCCAAGCTTATCAAGAAGAACTGTTCCAGGATCATGTTGACGCATCATGGGCAATGGATGTCATCAACGAAAAACACGAACAGCCCTTTTTTATCGCAGTCGGATTTTATCGCCCCCATGTTCCATTCTATTCGCCAACTCGCGTCTTCAATCAAATCCCCGCGGACCAGATTGAACTGCCGCGAGTGAAAACTGGTGACCGAGACGATCTCCCAAGCATTGTCACCAGCCTTACCAGGGCATCCGCCGCGCCTGGACACTCCTGGTTTGTCGAAAGCGGACACTGGAAGGAAGCGGTTCAATCTTATCTCGCATGCGTCCGCTGGACGGACGAACAAGTCGGTCGTGTCCTGCATGCTCTGGCAGCCAGCCCGCACGCGGAAAACACGATTGTCATTCTCTATTCCGACCATGGTTTCTTCTTGGGCGAAAAAGAACGCTGGGCGAAACAATCGCTGTGGGAACAAGCCACACGAGTCCCTTTCATCATTTGGACGCCGGGAATGGACCAGGGTAAACCATGCAAGCGCCCAGTCGAATTGCTGTCGATCTATCCGACCTTAATCGAATTGTGTGGATTACCTGCACGCGAGGACCTGGAAGGAATCAGCCTGAAACCCCTGCTGGCCAACCCAGACACAGGATGGCCTCATGCAGCGTTAACAACCTTTGGCAAGGAAAACCATGCGGTTCGCAGCGAGACTCATCGGTACATTCGGTATAGCGATGGCAGTGAGGAACTCTACGACCTACAAGCTGACCCAAACGAATGGAACAACTTAGCCAGCGACAAATCACTGGCCA
Source organism: Rubripirellula sp. (assembly GCA_049602075.1). Lineage (GTDB taxonomy): Bacteria > Planctomycetota > Planctomycetia > Pirellulales > Pirellulaceae > Rubripirellula. Next base: position 124,401 of record JBMYRF010000004.1, on the reverse strand, counting down.
ACGTCAAAGCAGCATTGGCAAAGACATTTCCGAAAATCAACGCCGAACCTGCCAAAGGACTTGTCGTCAAACGCAAGGGACCAAGTGGCAACCGACGCAAAAACTCGCAATGACAAGACCGCCCTCCTCATACTCACGATTCTTATGATGATCACTCTGCGAATTCTCGCGACCATTCTGCTTCTATCCTCCAGTGTGCTCGCCGTCGAAACACCAAACGTCGTGATCATCTACGGCGATGACGTTGGCTACGCTGACGTTGGTGTTTACGGCTCAAAACTAATTCCAACACCGAATATCGACAAACTAGCAAATGAAGGGTTGATGTTTACTGACGGTCATTGCTCCGCAGCAACCTGCACCCCATCACGATTCTCGATGTTGACTGGTATCCATGGCTTTCGGCACGGCGTTCGTGTGCTCGCACCAAACGCACCCTCCAAAATAAAGCCTGACATGTTCACCTTGCCTCAACTGTTTAAGAAAGCAGGCTACCAAACAGCAGTGGTCGGAAAGTGGCACCTCGGCATCGGCGATGGTAAGACCCCCGTTGATTGGAACGGTGACGTCAAACCGGGCCCGCTCGAAGTTGGCTTTGACTATTCGTTCTTGCTGCCTTCGACGAATGACCGCGTTCCGTGTGTCTACGTTGAAAACCACCGCGTGGTAAATCTAGATCCAAAGGATCCCCTCTTCGTCGGCAAGAGACCTGACGGAATCGTCTGCACGGAATATCCCGATGGCAAGAAGAATCGCGAAGCGATGACCTACTACCAGAGTAGCCATGGACATAATAATTCTGTGATCAATGGTATCGGACGAATCGGCAAACAGTTTGGTGGGAAAGCCGCCTTATGGAACGACGAAACGATGGCCGACGTATTTGTCGAAAAGACAAAAGCATTTCTCAGCGCGCAGCAGCCAGACAAGCCATTCTTCCTCTACTTCTCATCCCAGGATATCCATGTGCCCCGGGCGCCTCACCCACGATTCAAAGGAAAGTCGCAACTGAGTTACCGAGGCGACGCAATGGTTCAACTGGACTGGGCAACCGGCGAGATCATTAAAGCACTCGAAGCAAATCATCTCACGGAAAACACCCTCGTTATTTTCTCCAGTGACAATGGACCTGTTTACGACGATGGATATGAGGATGGAACAACCGTACGAACATCCACGAAAGAAGTCGATCGCGGGCACGACGCATCAGGCCCCTATCGAGGTGGGAAATATCAGATTTACGAAGGCGGGACGCGTGTCCCATTCATTGTGAAATGGCCCGGCCATATTCACCCCGGCAAGTCGGACGCAATGGTCAGCCAGATCGACTTCATTGCATCCTTCGCCAGCTTGCTCGACATTCCCTTGGAAACGGATCAAGCCATCGATAGCCGAAATTGCTTGCCAGCACTGCTTGGCAAGAGCGGCACGGGCCATGAATTCATCATTGAAGAAGCACTGCGCAGCGTGGCGTTGAGGCAAGGAAACTGGAAATATATCCAGAAACTGGGACGCAATCCGAATCAAAACAAACCCGCAGGCGAACTCTACAACCTCGCAATGGATGTCGGCGAACAAAACAATGTGGCTGCGGCGAATCCATCCCAGGCGAAGCGTCTCCAGAAAACACTAAAGATGCTTATTGATGCCAAGAGCGGAATTCGGAATCTAAGCCCACAGTGAATGAAAACGGGCATCGCAAAGCGAGCGATTCGAATCATCCATTTCCAGGATGACCCTTGCAATCGAGGGGAGCCTCGCGATGCAGCTCGCTGGCGGATTAAGTTGTCGCGCCGACAGGCTCAGTCGTCTCGATAGCGTTCGTTTCAACAGCTTGTTCACTGCAAACGGGTTCGTAGATACCTGGGATCGACGAACGCAAAACAACGACTCGCAAAAGGTAGATCGACACGGGTACTCCCAGCAGCAGTCCCCACATGCCAAAGAAATGCTCGGCAACCAACAGGATCACAACGACAACGACTGGATTCAGGCTTCCCAATTTGCCAATGATGCGAGGTGCCAAAACCATCGCTTCAAGAAAATGGATCAAAACGATGGCTAAAATCACCTGCAATGCCATCAGCAATGAACCCTCTGGTTGCAGGATGGCGATGGCACAGATTGGAATTCCACTTAAAACCACACCCACAACCGGGATGAAGCTGGAAACAAAAACGAGCAATGTCAAAACGAATTTGTACTCGACGCCGATAACCCACAACGCGAACAGAACCAAAATCGCGTTGACGACCGAAATAATCACCTGTCCCTGAAATGATCGACCAATCAGCTTCCCCAAAGCAACGATCCCCGGCGCGACTTCATCAATGATCGGCTGGAGTCGCGTGTTTCGTAATTCCGCAATGCCAGTGGTCAATCCGTGCCACTCCACAAGAATTAGAAAGGCAAGTAATAGAGCGGTCACGATTTGGACGGGAATTCGAATGAGGTACCCACCCCACTCATCCAGTCGTTGAAGCACCGCCTCCATCACCCTGGGGCCATCGTTGGCCGCATGATCGCGCACCCAATCGGCGACGTGACTTGTTGCCCACCACTGCCGCCCCAAATCAGCACGCGTGGCCGACTCGAAATCGAATTGCTGGTGAACGGCATTCCCATTCGCCTCCTCTTCATGCTGACGAACAACTCCCGTGAACGCTCGAATCCCCTGTGGATAGACAGCCGCCAACTTCTCGTAGTACTCATAGTCGACTGGAACATTCCGTGGCTCTTCCAGGTGCTTCGTATCAACAAACTTTTTGAATTCGGTTTTGTAGCTTGGGGAGTTTCGGAAATTTTCCCAAGCCCGCAGAGATAAGACACGAGTCCACTGGTTGTTCAGTTCGGATAACAGCACGGGATCGGCACGAATGTCCTCCCAAATTCGCTCGCGGATCTGGGCATCACGCCGAGATTCAAAATCAGCGAGTCCCTTCAACCTGGAAAACTCTTTTGCTTTTTCGGGGGCAGAGTACTCAGCTTCCCAGCGTGAGAGGTAGTATTCGCTCTTGTCATGAAACAGCTCCGGCGCTTTGACGACCAAGAACCATTGCTTCAGTGAAACTTCGGCCGCGGTGCCAGTTGGATCTGCGAACTGCAGATGATGCGCACGCGCCTGCTCGTAGTTGGCTTCAAACTCCGCTTGCAATCTCGAGGTGAGTTTGGGGAATTCCTGATACAAACCCTGACCGTACCGGCCCGATTCCTGGAATTCCTGTTGGGCTTTCTGATACCGCTGGTCGTCCGGACCGCCGTACTCGCGCTCGAACTTCCACGCGCCAACGGTGTTGGCCAATAACGTATTGAGAACCTGCTCCGAACTCGAATCTTGAACCTGCGCCAACAACGCATTGCCTTGACGGACCAGTTGCGGCACAAAGTATCGCCCGAGTCCATACAGCACCATAACGAAGCCCAGCAAAACCGCTAAAGTTAGCGACAGATCGAGCCACCGAGAATCACCCTCAGGGGAATAACGACAAACGGTTCGGTGAACGATGCTGCGTACGATAAAGCAGATCAGAAAGGTTAAAAAACCAATCAGAAAGAATTCTCGCAGCGCCACCAAGAGCAGCAGCAATGTTCCCCAGATCAATGGCTTTCGCCACCATGTCTTTCCCGAGAGGGATCCGGCAGGCTCGACAAGAGAACGAGCTGAGTCAATGGTCATAACGACCCCATCGGCGTGAACGAAAATGAACGCCAAGACCCAAGCAATTGACTCGGTCTCGGAATTACTCAGTTTCGAAGTGAATCGGTATTAGGAACAGGCTACTTTCGCCGCTTCGCTTTGAAACGGAAAAAGAGAATCGCCGCGAACGCGACACCAAGCATGATGCCCCACAATGCAATCTCGTATTGCGCTAGCAAGGCGAGCGCGACCAACATGATCGTCAGAACACCCCCGAGAAGCAACAACTGCCAATCCAAGTGTACGCCCGCCATAAAACAACTCAACGCCAACAGCATCAGTGCAAAAGACGATGCCGACTGGCGATCAACCACTTGACGCTGCTCAAGAAAAAATAGAACGCCCAGGAAACCGACCAAAGTTCCCCAATGCGAGATCTCTCGGACAACACCTTGACGAACCGAGCGACTGGCATGCCTGGCACTGCGAATCGCTTTCCAGACACCAATACTGGCGTATACCAAAACGACAAACACCCAGTATTCCCAAGCCCCCGATTCGAGAGATTGGGTCAGCCCCATCCCACCCAAAGCCAAGAGCAGCATCAGGACGAATAACGCAAATTGGATCTGCCCGCTGCTTATCGAACTTGACTGGTCAAACGCGTCCATATCGTCGACGAATACTGGATCAGGAGCATCGCTGGAAACCTCTTTGGTTTCGTCACTCGTTGAATGTTTCGCAGATTCGCTCATGTTCGATCCTCGTTAACAAAACTATTTTCGCCATTCAACCGACTCCATCCTGTCCGCAACTCAATGCGAGTCGGCGGAACCAATCGACAGACGGAGTCACGCCCCCCGCAGTGCGAGCGCTGCGGTGCATCAGCCCGAAGGCGGATGTGGATTTTACCCAGCTATCTAGCAAGCCCACGCAGCATCGGAATGCCCGCCGCGCCGAGAGCTTTTTCAACAGCCGACAAGCCGGCGAAACCGCGGGCCCGTTTTACTGGCAAGCATTCAGCGAAAAGAGCCCCACTGGCACCAAGAGCCGAGTTCGCCGTTGCTTAGGAGCGAGTTTATCAGCAACCATCTCGATTGTCAGCAACTGTCTCGGTCAACCGCAACCGGCGACCGACCTCCCCAAAACAGGAACACGGTGCCTTCGCCAAAACGACTACTCACCAAGCAGTCGCTAATTGCTGGGCTGAGAGCGGGCGTTCAATAGATAAGTGATGAACCTGGAAACTCATCGGTCCACAACTGTTATCGATGCTGTCGAAACCCATACAGAAGCGAGGCACCTACCGTTGAAAAATGTCTATTTCTACTTCCCATCTGATGCGACGAACGTCATCTGGAATTTACGAACCGCAAGCTCGCCGTGAGCAAAAGTCAGCATGACCATATTTTTGCCCCGCGCGAGTGCAGCGTGATCAATTTCGGCCTGGAAGTTACCGATGGTTAGTACCGCGTGATTCCCTTTAACATCGATCTTCATCGGCACCCATTTCTGACTGATCACAGACAAATCGGGCATCCCTTTAGGTTTGATTGTATCTCCCTTGTTCTGCTTTGATGACTTGGAAGCCCAGGCGATCAAACGAGTGGGAACCTTGGAGACGCCGGCTGGCGCATCGGGCCTCTCATCAGCAAGCGTGACCCGAAAAATGTGACCATCGCCGTTAAGCGTGAAGACGACACGTTGACAATCTGACGCTTTGACTTCGAACTCAATGGTGGCGTCGCTGAATTCCCGCGGCCACTTTAAAATCGGGCCGTGGTTTTTGAATTTCTTGTAGAGCTCTGGATCGGCAACACAACTGGCAATTCCATTCTTATATTGCCACGCGCCGCGCTCTGCCAGTCGCCCCTCAAGTTTACCACTGCTGAAATCGTCCACAAACTCTTCAGCCATTGCTAAAGGTGCAACAATCTGCGTTAACACAACGAACGCCGCTACGATTCGAAGGTGAGTCATAAAAAATGAATTCCAGTTCTATGAACAGCTAGTTTCCAGAATGACAACGAAAGTCAAGATTATAACTGCATTCTTGTCGCAGACTGGTCGTGAAGTAATCAGTCGAAGCATACGCGTTTTTGCTCTGTCCCAGCGAGGCGGCATTCGCTGCTTACGACCAGATCAAATTCAAATCTGATTCCCTGGCATCATCGCTATCGTTGTCCGTAAGCGAGTCGAAAGATGAGCATCAGCAGGAGGTGAATCAGTAGTCGGAATCAAAACAATTGAACTCGATTTCGTATTGGTTGAATCGCGACAAGGGAGCAATGGAGTACAATTCTCAGAGCGACTGGTGATTCTTTCTCTGACTAGAAGACTCAAGATTGATGCGTCCGATGACTGCTCGACGTTTGGCGATTCTTCTTTTACTGACTGGAATACCGTTCTCAAGGCCAGCAATCGCTGTAGAAACGGCGGCGACCGATATCACCCAGGGCGAAAAACTGTTTGCCCTGAAGGTCCAACCCCTTTTCGTTGAAAAATGCCATGCCTGCCATGCCGCTGACCCAGACGATTTGGGAGGCCAATTCGACATGCGTGATCGAACCGCGATGCGGCAGGGAGGCGAGTCTTTCGGTGATGAAGTTTTAATTCCCGGCGATGCGAGCAAAAGTTACCTGTATCTCGTCACGACGCGGCAGGAGGAGGGCTACGAAATGCCTCCGAAAGAAGCCGAAAAAATCACCGAAGAACAGGCTTGGTGGATTCGAGACTGGATCAATCTGGGCGCCCCATGGCCGTCAGCTGAACGAATGGCCGCTATCCGAAACGAATTTGCCGCGGGGATGCCGGCAATAACGTCAGGCGGATTAAATGCAAATTGGACAAACCGGCTTTACGAACCGAAGCATCTTTGGGCGTATCAGCCAATCAAGGTGGAACCTGTACCTAGTGGTCGCCATCCGATTGACCACTTCATTGATCGAAAACTCGCATCAGCGAAATTGTCGGCAGCGGCGGATGCCGATCCATTGGAATTGCTTCGGCGAATCTACTTTGGCTTGACCGGACTACCGCCGAACGAAAACCTCGCTTCGCTGACCAAATTTGTTCAATCCTATGAACTGGACGCTGCTGATGCTGTCACTGATTTGGCGCTGCGTTTGATGGCGACTGCCCACTACGGAGAACATTTTGGGCGGCAATGGCTGGACGTCGCTCGCTACGCAGATTCGGCAGGATTCGCGAACGACTACTCACGCCCCAACGCGTGGCGTTATCGCGATTACGTCGTTCACGCGTTCAATAGCGACAAGCCATATGATCAATTCGTGCGGGAACAGCTTGCCGGTGATGAAATCACAACGAGAAGTCCGGAAAGCCTCATCGCAACGGGTTTCCTACGGATGGGCCCCTGGGAACAAACCGGGATGAGCGTGTTTCGCATCACGCGGCAGCAATGGCTTGATGACGTCACCGATTCTGTTGGCCAGGTTTTTCTCGGTCATCCACTCCAATGTGCCAAGTGCCACGATCATAAATTCGATCCCGTCCCAACACGGGATTATTACAGCATGATGGCAGTCTTCTCTACAACGCAATTTTCCGAACCTAAGACCCCATTTCTCGATTCAGAAAACCAAACAGGATTCCAAGCATCACACGAATGGACAACGGCAAAGATCACGGCCTACCAGCAACAACTTGCAGAACTGCAAGCAACTGTCGGCCAAACGCGCCGCACGGAAACGGGTAGCGCAAAGGTTGGAGACAATGGACTATCACCAGGTGACGAGGCGTCACTCGGGCGACTGCGTAAAAACATCGGGCGGCACACTTGGGAACTAGACCGCACCAAGCCGATTGCTTTTGCAGTTCACACGGGAAAAACGCTTGAACGCAAAAATGTCAGCAACCGCTTGCTGCGGCCTCAGAATGCTTGGGAAAAGGGGTACATCGAGGAAGACACAATCCTAGTTGGCGGCGATGCCTTCACTAGGGGCGAACCAGTCAAACCGGCTCCGCTGAGCGCTGCGGTTAATCTCGGCAACATGAACGTGAAGGAGTTTCCCACTGGCAAGGGCAAACGCAGACTTGCCTTAGCGAATTGGATCGTCGATCCCAATAATCCCCTAACCGCCCGTGTGATGGTCAATCGAGTTTGGTCATGGCATTTCGGAAAGGGGCTTGCCGGCAACCCAAACAACTTGGGCGCCACAGGCAGCCTTCCCACCCATCCAGCCTTGCTCGATTTCCTCGCCGATTGGTTTATCAAGAATGATTGGTCCGTGAAGAAGCTGAATGAGCTGATTGTGACTTCAAAAGCTTATCGAAGAAGTTCCCGCCATCACGACCCAGTTGGACTGAGAAAACTTGACCCCAAACAAAACCTTTACGCAACCCAACTGCCACGCCGATTGACCGCGGAAGAATTGCGAGACGCGATGCTAGTCGCTAGCGGAGAACTCAATCGCCAAGTTGGCGGTATCCCGTGCCGTCCCGATCTGAATCTCGAAGTGGCAATGCAACCGCGACAGATCATGGGGGGCACTGCATCCGTTTATGAACCTGACGCTTTGCCACACCAACGAAATCGACGCACGCTGTATGCCGAAAAAACGCGAGGACTACGTGACCCGTTTATGGAGACGTTCAATCAACCTGGCCCAGACAAATCGTGTGAATTGCGAGAAACGTCCACCGTCGCACCACAAGCCCTAACGCTGATGAACTCCGATGAAGCCCAAGAACGCGCAATTGCGATGGCCGCAAGATTACTGAACAAAGGTGGTTCACCGCAGGACGTGCTCAAGCGTGCGTTTCAAATCGCCTTAGGACGTCAAGCTCAAGCCGATGAGCTTCAGGCCTGCCTCGCACATTGGAACACAGCAACGAAAGAAGAAGCTCTCAAAACTTATCCACCACGCCACTACCCAAGCGAAATAAAACGCACCGTAATGGCCGAGAAAACAGGTGAACCATACGATTTCCTGGAAATGATGCCAGCCTACGATCACTACATTCCCGATTTGCAACCGAGCGATGTCGATGCAAACACGCGGGGATTGGCTCAGGTTTGTTTAGTGCTCTTTAACCTAAACGAATTTGCCTACTTGGACTAATCGGTGGAGCAAGCGACCAATGAATCAATTCAGAAAACTCGACATCCACTCCCGGCGGGAAATGCTGTACGGACTCGGTGCCAGCCTTGGATCCGTCGCCTTAACCTCACTATTGAATGCAGACGAACCTGCGAGCGTCCCTACGGACACACCAACCGGCAGGCCACATTTCCCCGCGAAAGCGAAGCGTTGTATTTTCTTGATGATGGAGGGTGGTCCTTCACAGATTGACACCTTCGATCCGAAACCTGAGTTGTCGAAACGCCATCTACAGGAATTCAATCGTTCGGGCGATGAGCAAAGTGCGATGTCGTCGGGCAAACGCTACTTCGTCAAAAGCCCATTTGAATTCCGTAAAGCAGGTGAGTGCGGCGCCGACATCTGCACTGAATGGGTGCACCTATCCAAACGCGTCGATGACATCTGCTTTTATCGTGGTGCCCAAGCCGAATCAGTCAATCATCCAACGGCTTGTTATCACATCAACACCGGCAATCGTTTTGGTGGAGATCCGGCCATTGGAGCATGGACAACCTACGGCTTAGGAACAATCAATGAAAACCTACCAGGCTTTGTCGTCTTGCCGCGGTCAAGTTACCCGCAAGGTGGGGCGGCTAACTGGTCGAATGGCTTTCTTCCCGCCGCGTTTCAGGGAACTCCCCTCCGTCCTCAGGGAAGCCCCATCCTCGATCTCCGCCCACCGAGTGGTGTCAGCAGAGAACGCCAGCGAAACAACTTGGACCTGCTGACTCGGCTAAACAACAGCCATCTGCAACAACGAACCGGACGCACCGAGCTCGAAGCCCGTATGAAATCCTACGAGCTTGCGTTCCGTATGCAAACCGAAATTCCTGACATCCTTGATCTTGAAGGCGAAGACAAGTCGACTCTAGAAATGTATGGCATTGGCAGTGACAAGACCGATGCCTTTGGTCGTAAGTGCCTGCTCGCCCGGCGACTCGTCGAAAAAGGAGTCCGCTTCGTCCAAGCGTATGCGGGAAACTGGGACAGTCATGACTACATACAAAGGGCTCACGGATCACTGATACGATCTGTCGACCAACCGATCGCCGCACTGCTAAAAGACCTGAAGCGACGTGACATGCTGAAAGATACGCTTGTGTTCTTTTGCGGCGAATTTGGCCGAACGCCAGACAACGGACTGCGAGGTGGCGGCAAATCGTATGGCCGTGACCACAATGCCAAAGCAATGACCATGTGGTTTGCCGGGGGCGGTGTCCGAGGAGGGCATACGGTGGGAGCAACCGACGAAATCGGTTTAGAAGCGGTCGAAAACGTTCATCCGCTACGTGATGTTCACGTCACCCTCCTGAAACTACTCGGCTTGGACGACAATCGCCTGACCTATTACCACGCCGGGCGTTTCAAACAACTCAGTCAGTTTGGTGGCATCGCTATCGAAGAATTAATTGCCTGATACGAATCCCAGATCGTTGATCGAATGGTGCTCACAGGCTCTTTGATCCTCTCAAGAATTCGCGGATTCCAACGAACTGCAGCCTGCCCTGACTTGAGTGCACTGACTTGAGTGCACTGGTTCATTCCACTTGCTTGTCGACCGCAATCAGTTCCTCTGATTTTCCAATAACCAACGAAACACCAAACAGAAGGGAGAACGTTCCCGGCAGGCAATTCGAACCGCTCTCTAGCCTGACCAGACCCTACCCAGGCAGTGCGGCTTAGCATTCAGTTGCCGCGGACGCTCAGGCGTTTTCTATCGGCTCACAGAAACGGCCAAACAACGCTGGATGGGATGCCACGCGATTCGCCGAAATTCAAATTGCCATCGCTTTGAGGTGCTGACCTGATCGACCGCTTCGCATGATGTTGCGCCAGCCGTGTTGCACCGGAACAGCATGATCAAGTGGCATTCCACGAAGGCAACCAACGGAATATCTCTCGGCGACCAAATGCGACACCGCCAGAGCGAACACAGAGTAAACTTAGGCGGAGCCCTCAATCGCTTGCTGTGGTAGGCTGCTGGGCTCTGCTGTTTCATCCCGCGAACGAGATAAACTCGATGCAGTTGCCGCTCAATTTTGTTTTTTCCAGATCTGTCATGGTCGCTCTGGTTTTCGCAAAGGTAGCTTCGGCGCAGCTGATTGTTGAGGAAACGCTCTCAATCGCTGGGACTGTCGAATCAGTGTCCCGTGATCTGCTGGTGGTCAAAGATGAAGCGGGCACAGCTTATCCCGTTCGCGTACAAGCCGTTGACGAACAGAGCGTGCAACTGGAAGGTGGCCAATTCCTCCGATCCCCGGCCGAGATTAAGGTGTCCGGTAGTTATTCCTTCGAGGATCTGCAGCCGGGCCAAAATATTCGCTTCGAAGCCAAGCTCAACAAACTAGGTCGCACCACTGGCGAAGTCGATCAAGTTGCTCTCGTCACTGGGGATGATGAGCCTAATGGCGTTAGAGTGGTTGCGGAGGGCAGCAAACCTGGAGAACACTCGACATGTGAGATTGTCGCTCAATTCAATCGAGCCACGAATGGTCGCTTGATCGTAAAAATTCCCGCAAACAATGGGTTCACGCGAAAATCGACCTTGTCGATTCCGATAGCCAAAGGAACGAGCGTTCGTTTCACAAGCGATGACATTAATCGCGCGGGAGCAGGTTCCGCGGTCAAAAAGCTGGTCGCCGTCCGATTGAATACCGGTGACATCGTCGCGAAAACAGTTGACATCGAAGTCACTCGCGGAACCACCGCTCGCGCCAGTATCGACGATGCACTGCTTGCCAAATACCGGCACCTATCTGACGAACCGTTAAAGCCAAGGTTAATTCGCTCCCCACACTACGCGTTCATGAGTGACATTTCCGAACGTCAAGCTCAGATCATTCTCGACAAGCTGGAAACGATGACCATGCTGCTGTCGAAGTACTTTGGCCAGTCACCGACCGGGATTGTGGAGGGATTTATCGTCCGCGATTTATCGGCATGGCCGGATGGTCTGCTCACCGAACCTGCTGGGATTGCTAAGATCCAAAATCGCGCTGGAATTTGTTTCAATTCTTCATTAGGTGACCGACGTCGCGCAATCCTTTACTCATGTGATGACCATGGCGTCATTCAACACGAATGCACTCACGGTTTTTGTCATCTCGCATTCGGATCAACCGGGCCAACTTGGTTGGCAGAAGGGCTGGCAGAAATGGGTCAATACTGGAAAGTTGACAAATTAGCCGTTGACGCAAACCCTCGCGTCATCGCCTACCTGCAGGCCAGTGAACCGAAACGCAAGCTGCTGGAGATCGCCATTCCTGGTCGAGTCGATCCCGGCACATGGAAAGATTATGCATGGCGGTGGGCGTTGTGCCATCTACTGGCGAACAACCCCAACTATGCAGATCGCTTTAAACCTCTTGCGATGGCCCTCATGAAACAACAGGAAGCCGCATCCTTCCAAACAGTTTATGGTCCGACCGCCAGGCAGATCGCGTTTGAGTACGAATTGTTCCTCGACTCTCTGGACAATGGCTACCGCGCGGACCTCTGTGCGTGGCAATGGAACCAGAAGTTTGCGCCACTGTCAGGGAAGCGGCGCACCCAAGTTGAGATTTCGGCAGCAGGCGGCTGGCAAGCATCTGGCGTGCTTCTTGAGAAAGGTGTCTCCTACGACCTCGCTGCGGTCGGCGACTGGAAGATCGCAAAGGATGGTGGTCAGTACGATGCGGATGGTGACCAAGCCGGGCGAGGACGTTTAGTGGCAGTGGTCTTCAATGACTTTCAGCTCTCGGATCCAATACAAATCGGTAAGCTAAAAAGTTTTTCCTCACCAACAGGGGGACAACTCTTCCTTCGCTGCCAAGATGATTGGAATAAGCTAAGCGACAACTCAGGCAAGCTGATCGTGCACATTCGTCGAACTCCAATTACTCCTTAGTTTCTGCAGTTGCCATCGAATTACGGGACCAGCGAAGTGGCTCGAGCCAAGTGCTTACCATTGCCGGGGAGAACGTGCGTGTCATGCTCTCGGCGCCATCTGCAATCGACCTGCACTGAGACCTGGGCATAAGGAGGTTGAGCGATTTTTGGCTCCAGGTACGGGCACGGGCACGGGCACAACGCTTGTCAGCGGATTGACAATCTCAGCAGAAGCCCAAACACACGTCGCAAATATCGACAAGAAACATGCAACGTAGACTCCCGGGCATTCTGACAAAAATCGATGTTTGCCGTTCAGGCCACGCGACTGCCAAGTTTAAGTTTTAAAAAGACCTGCCAATTCAATCCCCTATTTCAGGGATGCATCAAGATCCTCAACGCGAATTAACGTTTGATCCTGCCAAGCAAAGAAACGAGCTCCAAGGTCACCAACAACGCGGTATACCAGATCAACCTTGTTTCCTTCAATTACTTCTCCTACTCAGCTTGAGCAGCAGAAGACGAGCAATTCGCGGAATACCAACAAGCTTGAGGGTTGGACTCCCCCGTTTCCTCAAATGATGCGAGCTCAAACGATCTCTTATTGTCCGAACATCCCCGAAAAAACCGACGGCCAACAGGCAGCTAACACCGTAAAAATCGACACTCGGCCTTCTCCATTCTGGCACCGCGAAACCAATCACTGGAGCAGCTAGCCTCCTGAAGCATGCTATCCGTCAGTTGTTGGTTCGGTGACTCCGATTTTTCTTTTTGGTAAACTGTCACGGTTCTAATTGTTTATGTAAAAGGGCCCACATTCGTGCTTCCATCCAGCAAACCAATCCTCTTGTGGAGCTTCGTGATCTTTCTGGTCACGTCAGCCAAAGCCGAAGAGTTCAACTCGATTGAAATCCCCGATGGATTTCATGTTTCGGTGTATGCCAGCGATCCTCTGGTGCGAAACCCCTGCGCAATGGCCTTCGATGCTCGCAACCGGCTTTTCATTGGACAAGGCCCACAATATCGCAAGCCGTCGCCGGAATCCCAGACGGATCGTGTCACCCTGTTAATCGACTCGAACAATGATGGCGTTGCTGATCAGGCAAAGACTTTTGCAGAGGGATTCAACAACATCCAAGGCTTGGCTTGGTACGGCGATCAACTCTGGGTCGCCAACGCTCCGGACCTGACAGTCGTTAGGGATATCGATGGCGACGATCAAGCCGACGAGTACCAACGGATCTACGGTGGACTCGGCAACCTCGAACATGCACTGCACGGATTAGTCTTCGCGCCGGACGGCCGACTGTACATGAGTAAAGGAAACTCGAAGGGATACTTGCAAGCCAGTAGTCCCGAACGGTTTGTCGCACCAGCAGTCTTCGCGGACCTGTGGGGAGTCGATCCGCCGATGGATGCACCAATCAAACCAGAGGCGGAGGTTTATACCCGAGAAACATACCAGCACGGTTACCATACTCCATCGGATGACTGGGGGACCGAGGGTGGTGTGCTTCGGTGCCGCCCCGACGGATCGGAACTGGAGGTTTATGCCCGTGGTATGCGAAACATGTGGGACATGAATTTTGATGCCAACTTCAATTGGGTAGGGACCGACCAGGATCAGGACGGCGGCGATCGCATTTTGAACCCTTTTCTTGGAGCCCATTTTGGCTGGGGACACGCCTGGAGCCCGCACTGGACTGGCGAAAACCATCTACCTTCCACCCCGATAAGCGGACCGGTCTTTCATGGTTCGGGCACCGGCGTGGTTTCTTGCGCCTCGCAGAATTTCCCCAAGCGTTACCGCGATCGGTTTTTCTGCGCAGACTGGCTCAGCCGAACGATTTTTGTGTACCAACCACAGTGGGATGGCGCGTCGATGCGCAACATGGGCTCTCCCGAAGTTTTCGCCAAGGCACCGCGTGGCCGCACAATGGGCTCTAGCCAAGGCTTGCTGTTCGATCCCACCGACATCGAATTTGGACCAGATGGGGCACTCTGGGTTCTCAGCTGGGGGCACAGTTACGGTGCGACAATCAAAGACGGCAAACAGGTCGATGAGGGCCGAGTTTATCGCATCAGTTTTGGCAAGCAGCCCAAGCTGCAACTAGCCAGCAAGTACTCCAAAAAAATCTTGGACTGGACACTGGCGGAATTGATTGAAGATTTGCAACACAACACGCTTCCCGTTCACCGAACCAACGCACAGGTAGAACTCTTACGACGCGGCAACACCGCTGCGAACGCCTTGGCAGCGATATTCCAGCGGCCCAATTCATCGTCAACGGACCTTCCCGCGGGAGGTAGCACTTGGGCGATCTGGACGCTCGCGCAGATGCCGCCGAACATTGCGACCGCTGATTCGGTTCTGCAACGCTTGGCTAGCTCCTCTGCCACGAATCCAGATCACCGGAGACAGGCGTTAAGTGCGCTTGGATACCGAGCGTCGTTGACCGAACAACCTTGCCCAGAGATCGTCCGCCAAGCACTCACCGACGATCAGCCGAGAATAAGGTTCGCCGCAGTGCAAGCGATTCATGAGTCTCGCTGTGCAAATCTGGTCCATGATCTCTGGGAATTGGTTTCAACCGAGACGGATCGAGCCATTTCTTACGCGGCCCGCACTACCCTGGGCAAACTTCAGACACCGGATCAATTTCGGTCGCGGCTGACGACAGGCAAAGACCGGCAGCGACTTGCCGCGTTGCTGATGCTGCTTGAGCAAGCGGAACTTACGGGGGATGACGTGATACCGTTCTGCCTCGACAGTGATCCCGAGATTGCGGCAATCGCCACCTCATTCGTGGCAAAGGTTGGCACGACTGAAGCCCCCGTTCTGAGCCTCGAACCGGCGGACACCATCATTGCTCCGGGAGACTCCATTCGCATTGTTAACGGAAAAATCCCGAGTGGTCTGCACGTACGCTACTCAATTGACGGCACTGAACCCACCGACACAACAGGCACAAAATACACAAAACCGTTCCAACTGAAGCAAACTGCCGTTATCTCGGCATCGCTATTTAAAGGACGCGAACGGATGGGCCCCGTCCTACGACAAAAATACACGGTGACCAATGACAAAGACCTCATCCATGGCGGAAGTCTCAGCGACGTCGTCTATCCCGTCAATGTTTACGACATCAAAATTGCCGGTGGGCGACCCTATACGCCAGTCGCGCTCACGCTAAACGCGAGAGCATTTTCGAATCGCGGTTACCGTTGGAAAACACTGCCTGAGAATCTCGCAGGCCACACCTTTATTCAACCACGTAACGATGACCAAGACGTGGGATCGACGGGAGCTGAATTCCTGTCGTTCCGAATCACAGAATCAGCAGACATTTTCATTGCCCATGACCAACGCATTCGCAAGAAACCAGACTGGCTGACGTCCTTCTCTGCAACGGGGCTAACCATCGAAACAGCTGACGCAAACTACGACCTGTTTGTCAAAACATTCCCTGCGGGAAGAGTCATTCTTGGTGGCAATACGCTAGATGGTCGGCCAAATCGCAGGTCGCAATACGTGGCCATCGTAAAACCAGCGAAACTACAACCGCAGCTTACCGCCACCACGGTCGAAACCGCATTACAAAAACTACCAACAGCTGACGTTCGCCGCGGTGAACGCTTGTTCTTCAATCAAGCCGACTGCGCAAAGTGCCACCGAATTGGTGATCGTGGAAACGCCTTTGCACCCCAACTGTCGGACATCGGAACGCGAGCAACCGCCAAAGCGGTTGCTGAATCGATTCTTCAACCAAGTGCTGTGATCACCGAGGGCTTTCATTCAATTGCTGTCTTAACCGAGGATGGTCAGGTTCACAACGGTTTCATCAAGCAGGAAAGTGGCCTGAATGTCCAACTTGTACAAACAGACGGAAGCGTCATCACGATTGCCAAAGACTCAATCGAACGGCGAAAGCGACAATCGGTGTCCGCCATGCCCTCCGGAATGGACAAACAACTCAGCCCACAACAAGTCGCCGACCTGATTCGTTTTATCACCGAAGCGCGGAAAGACACACCGACACCAGCCAACACGATATCACAAGTGGTGGCGGCACCAATGACGAACGATCAGCGACCCACGCAACGAGAGAGCAACGCGGCGCCACTCTCTCTCGATCCGGCGACACCAATCACGATCCGAGACAATGGAAGTGACTTGCTGATTCAATGTGGTGACAAAGAAGTTGCCACGTACATTTATCGCCATAACAAAGTTCAGCGACCATTCTTCGCGCACGTGAAAGCCCCCAGCGGCACTCAGCTAACGCGGAACTTTCCTCCTTCAGCAGGGGACAGCAAGGATCATGCGGACATGCATCCCGGTCTTTGGATGGCATTCGGCGACATCAGTGGTGAAGACTTCTGGAGAAATAAAGGTCGGGTGGTCCACGAGAAGTTTGTTGAAAGACCGACCGGCGGCCAAGGCCGGGGTTCATTTTTGCAACGCAAGTCTTACCAGCGAAGCGATGGAAGCGTTGTTTGCGTGGAAGACTTTCGCTGCACGATTCATGTTCTCAAAGAAGGCTACCTGATTGACTGGCACTCAACATTTTCAATGCCACCCAACTCAGATAAGCAAAGTACAGAAGCACCGACTTCCGAGTCTCAGGATCAAGCGTTTTACTTTGGCGACCAAGAAGAAATGGGACTTGGAATTCGAGTTGCTACCCCGATCACCGAAAAAAATAGCGGGCAGATCACCGACTCGAAAGGACGAAAAGGCGCCAAACGCGTTTGGAGCCAATCGTCGGCATGGTGTGATTACAGCGGATTCATCAACAACGAACCGCTCGGAATCACTCTCCTCTGCCATCCAGAAAACTTCCGGGAAAGCTGGATGCATGCACGGAATTACGGGCTGGTTGCTGCCAATGCGTTCGGCCGTAAGGCGATGAAGAAAGGCGGATCGAGCAAAGTGATCATCAGACAGGGCGAGACTCTACAACTTCGCTACGGAATCCTCTTGCACGGCCCAAAACCTGACCTGAATAAGATGCACCGAGAATATGTGCGACAGACAGAGCCGTAGAAAATCCTCCAACGCGGCACGGGGTTCCTGAGCGTGGCACCCAGCCTCCTCTGAGCGTGGCACCCGGCCTCCTGAGCGTGGCACCCGGCCTTCTTAATCGGGGCACCCATCGTCGGCAGTTCACAAAACCACGTCCTGGCGATAAGTCACACCCGCAACTGTTCATCGAAAAAATCAACGGAGTTGAATCTCCACCGATTCAAAGGGCGGAAACTGGCTCGCTAGGACGGCGGAGTACGCACGGGCCCTCGCCTGGAATCAATGAAACAAAAAAGGACTGCACTCGGTTTTGTAACGCGATTCATTGCACGCTTCAATTAGTACTGGCATTCGCCGTCGTCATTTCGTAGTCCAGCGAAAATGTCTCTTTCGCATCTGTATTGTCTTTGTTGAGAAGCGGTGAATAGGTCCTGACGTGGATCTTGTCTTCGCTCGGCACAAACCGCAGGGAGCGGAGCCAACCATCGCCACCGTTGGGCAGACCCTGATAATCAGTGAGCATCTCCAGCACTTTACCACCCGAATCGTTGACACTGGTTTGAAGCCCGACCCCCAATACATGCCCACTTACAACGAGAAAAACATTCGGCTGCTTGCGAATGAACTTCTGCCACATATCCTCACCACTGTTGCCAGTAATGTTGTAGGCCGATGCACAAGAAGTATCTCGCTGCTTTGGACGCATGTAGCAATGGGTTGCGACGATCACGCGATGATCGGGGTAACGCTCTGTCACACTTGCCGCCCAGACCAACGTTTCATCGCGAGGCGCGAATTCGAGATTCAAGATCATGAATTTCATTCCGCATGCTTCAAAGAAGCAATAGTTATTGTCATTCGTTTCACCCATGTGCCCACCATACCACTTCCGGCCCTCAAACCGTTTCGGCGAGTAGTACTGGTTGTACAGTGTTGAATCACGATTTTTGACAACCATGTCATGGTTACCCGGTGCCATGCTGTAGGGCACCACACCATCAAGTAACCGCATCGCTCGGTCTGCGTTTTCCCATTCTGGCTTCTTCGTCGATGTTTGCACGATATCGCCTAAGTGAATCACGAATTTGATATTGTCTGATTTCGCCTGTTCCCGAATCCAAAGTGCTTGCGAAACGTAGGTCTCTGGGTACTTCTCTGAGTAGTTTTGGGTGTCAGGAAGCAACACGATCGAAAAACTTTCTGCTCCCGCAACATTGTCTTCAGCATGGGTAGCTGGCTGGCTCAGAAAGACAGGCATGAACAAGCAAACACCTGCAATCATGCGAAAAATCAAATCCGGCATCTTCTTCTCCAAAAAGGGAATGCATTCGACGTCAGCTTATGATTGGCGGCAATTCCGTGCTGGCGACAATCGGGACAATCTTTGATCTCCGACTGACACTCGGGCAGGCTGATCGTCAAACGCCACAAAACGCCAGCATGCACCATCCCCGCCAGACATTCAAGCCATTTGGCTACCTGATTCACAAGGCATTCAATCTGGTACTGCCGCAGTAATTCGACTTACATCCACGTACGATTCTATCCTCCCGTCGGGGCCAACACTCCATGCAGGCTTGTTTTCATGATTGCCAGCTTTGACCTGCATTCACGATCCAAAAGCCCCTTGCGACCAGGGCGGTTTTCCCCAAGACACAAGGGAACTTCCAGCAATGGCGAACGAGAAACCTTGGGGATTCGCGAACGACCTGGATCGCAGCAAATCCGTTGGTGTAAGCATCGCATGAATCAGTCTCATCAT
The DNA here is from genome assembly GCA_049602075.1 of Rubripirellula sp. Lineage (GTDB taxonomy): Bacteria > Planctomycetota > Planctomycetia > Pirellulales > Pirellulaceae > Rubripirellula. The sequence continues at coordinate 105,004 of JBMYRF010000004.1, read as the reverse complement.
AAGTCCACAACCGTGACCGCGCTGGATGAACGGCCGAAATGAATCAAAATCGCATGCGTGCACACAATTGCACGCAGGATCAAAGGGGCTTGGTGAAATCGCAGAACAAAACGGGTGAATTCACATTCTCTGGTTGCATCTTGTAAAGCTGGGATCACCGATCGGAACGAACTTCCCTGGCGACATAACGGGCAATCGGATAAGAAGCCGTCGATCTCAAAATTAAAACACAAGAAACTGCTACGCGGAAACAGGATTCAGCTGGACCATGAAACAAATCGCAATCGCGTACGCTGCCACGCTATTTGTATTGAGTGTGATCACATTCTTGCTTTACGGGTTCGATAAACGTCGCGCTCGGAGAGATGGCCGCCGAATTCCAGAAAAAACGCTCCAACTGCTCGCGTTGTTTGGAGGCTGGCCCGGCGCCTTGTGCGGGCAGCGATATTTTCGACACAAGACAAACAAAGCCAGCTTTCAAATCACTTTTTGGTTATGCGTGATCCTGCACATTGCGGCGATTGCTGGTTTCTTTTACGTCATGTCGGGCATTAATTGAACCAAGGATGGATTCGGCAAGCTCCGCAATCTTCGTGGCTGCTCAGCTTCGTTTCGCGAAATCCACAAATCAACCTCCCGACTCAGATGCAGCAGCCTTGCAACCAGGCAAGGACATATCGACGTCAAGACGAACCTCCCAGTATCCGGTTCGACCAGCAAGGTTGACCTCACATTTTGCCTTGATTCGATCGTAGCCGAGCTTTTTCAACCGACGGTGCAAACGGAGGGCATCCTGATGCCCCAGGTGTCCGATCACCTTGCCGCCGACTTCCACACCGATTGCATGTGGGACACGTCCCTCTGGATCCGAGACGAGCGCCGCATCCGTTTCACGTTCAAAGAAATCACGCTCTCCCTCCTTGCGGTGCCAGGCATTGGATGTCGCCTTCCAAAATGCATCGAGATATTTGATGGATAAATCTGTCACCTCTATCTCGAATGTTTTTGGCCCGGACAGGCGTCTTGTCAGCGTCTGCAGTGGCTTAGGTTTACTAAGGAGCTGTCGAAAAAATTTCATTTCTTCAATCCTTCCCTCGTTAGGGTTCGGACTAGACAATCCACAGTTCCACACTTCGCAACCCAGAAGACTGAACTTCCCCAGTTGACTCACCACACTCACCGCGAAATGTTGACAGCCCCGTCAATGTACCGCCATCAACTGCGCAGATGGCGATCGAATCGCTGGAATGGGCTTAAATCATCGAACTGTCGAAAAAACAGAATCGCATACCGGAAAATCACGCAATTCGGCCCGGGTGAATTGCCCTTCAATCTCTCAAAAATGCTCTTCGGTGCATTCCGATCTCAACTCCTCATCTTAAATGAGTCGTGATATGTTTTCCGCTTTGGGACACCTCGTTCCATTGATCCGTGAGCCTGCCTTGAATCCAATGACCGGTAACCACGCCAATCTCGTTTCAGAAGTCTGGCGTTACAATCGAGCAGAAAGGAAGGCCCATCAAGTGACGCCTATCCGGATTCTCTATCACGGAATTTGATCGATGTGTTCTTCATCGATTACCCAGGAATCGAACGCGTGAATCACCCGAAGTCATCCAGCACGAAAAACGCATCATTCTTGTGCGTCTGCGGACATACGATACCGGCGAATCTCGAAAGTGGCGGTACATGTGAACATTGCAACAGAAAATACTCAGGCCGGGCCGTCAATCTTTCGATGACGCTTACCATGGATCTGCCGGCGGGATCGCCAGCGATTGCCAAGGAACCGGAAGACGATGACATGGTCGGGCAAAGCCTCGATCACTTCACCATCATCGATCGTCTCGGCGGGGGCGGAATGGGCACGGTTTACCGCGCTATGGATGAATCGTTGCAGCGATATGTTGCAATCAAGGTGCTTGGACGTGGCGTTCAGGGCGTAAACAGGACAGCGCACGTCGAGCGATTGCTCCAGGAAGCGCGGGCTCAGGCGCGAGTGAACCATGCGAACGTCGTTCACATTTATTTTGTTTCTCGGGACGAGAACTTACCTTATTTGGCAATGGAGTTGGTTCCTGGACAAACACTCTCGGCACGAATTGCCGAGGGGCCGATGAGCTATCGCGAGATCGTTCGCATTGGGACACAAGTCGCTCAAGCGCTGCGAGAGTCGACCCAATTCGATATTGTTCATGGCGATATCAAACCGAGCAACATCTTGATTTACGAAGACGTTGCCAAGCTCTCTGACTTTGGCTTGTCGCATCGTATTTCGCTCCCTGGATCGGATTCGGGGAGAGTTGCCGGAACCCCCAATTACATGGCACCAGAGATCTGTGGCGGCGAATCGGCAAACGTTCAATCGGACATGTATTCATTCGGTGTGATGCTGTTCGAGATGACTTTCGGACGCCTGCCGTACTCATTCACTGACAGCAGTTTCGAGTCACGGGTGGATGCTCATCAGAACACCCCCCCCGAGTTCCCAGTTACCTGGCCGACGGAAACACCTGAGCTTTGGCGTCCACTGCTTGAGAAACTACTGGCAAAGAACCGGGCGGATCGTTTTTCAAGCTGGGATGAAGTCATTGAACAAATGCGTTCGCTGCGGCCAATGCGTCCAGTGGCAGCAGGCCGAATAAAGCGAGGCATCGCATGGGCCGTCGACTTGCTGATACTGGCCACAGCCCAGTCCATCGTGGTTTCGCTTGGGGTGGTTCTGGCAAACGCTTTGTTCTCAAGTTCGATACTGACGACACTCCTGACCGCTTCGAGCGCGTGCCTACTTCCGGCGGCAGTTTTGCGTTGGATCGGGGCAGGTGGGTCATCACCAGGTAAGAACCTGATGCAATTGCGGGTTGTCGACCGTCACGGACTACGACCGCGTCCGCAAGTCCTGGAACAAAGATCGATCATGCAGTACTTACCGATTTGGACTGCACCCATTCACGTAGTCGAACTACCTTTCTTGTTTGCGCTTTTTACGACAGCGATCGCTTCGTTCATCGTAATCGTCGATACCATGCTAGCTCTTACTCGCCAACAGGGCCAAAGCCTGCATGACCAGCTATATGACACACGTGTTGTGCTACTCGATGCGCGGGAGGAAAATTGAATCGGTTGGCGTCCCTCGACACCATGCCGATCTGCAGGCACTCTCCCATCCCAGGAGCAATCCGCGACAAAACGAGAAATCGATTGAGGCTCCTAGAACTCAAAAAAATGCTCGACGCGACATCGAGTCTTTTGGCCGCCTCTGCATCGCGAAGCGTGGTCGCCATTGAACGCCCAATCACACTGCTTCGAATGATGCAGAGCGGATGCGTGCAAGCCGCTCGCTTCATGTGTTTCGAACTGGCAAAACAAGCGAAACAGAGTCCAACCAGCGTTCGTCCGGACAGCGTTCACCCATCAATCTGCTGCTATGAATTTGCTCTTAAGTAGGCTAAATTAGGGGAATGGATATCTGTCAAATACCTCGGTTTTTCAGAGCTCGTTCGCTACGCGTGCTGATCTTGCCGGCCCTCGTCTGTATGGCGGCTTTGCCAAATGATGGCGCAGCCCAAGAGAGGCCTGTCTCAACGACGGCGAGATTTGAGGTAAACGCGAAACGCTTCGTGACAGAATTTTGCGTTGATTGCCACGGACCAGACAATCAAGAAGGGGAAATTCGGCTCGACGATCTTAGCCATGACCTGTCCAGCGATGAAGCGGTACAAATCTGGAACCGTATTTTCGCTCAGGTGATATTTGGCGAAATGCCACCGGAGAACAGCGACCAGCCGCAAGCATCTGTCAAATCAGATTTCCTGCAGCAGATCGAAGCCGAATTGACACGGTTTGATCAGGGTCTCGGATTGGCTGAAAAAATGCAACTTCCCCACTTCGCAAATTACGTCGATCACAACTCGCTATTTGATGGCAGCGTGACGGAGATGCCGTTCACGCCCGCGAGATTATGGCGCCAGCGTCCAATCATTTATGACGCGATTTGGGGCAGCGCGTACGGACGGGCCCCGTGGTACAGCGTCAAAATCGGCGGCACCGGAAATCATCTGATCACCCGTGGCCCGCACAAAGGCAAGCTGATGGCGACTCGCTATTTCGCCGATCAAAAATACGCCAACCCATTTTTTGAATTCGTGCATCACGCATCAGGATTCACAGATTACGCCTCGATCGTCGCAGATCAGTCATCACTGGAAGCACTGCTCGTCAACGCTGAAACGATGGCTCAAATCTTAACGGTCGGCCAGAGGGTGCGCATTGTCACTCAGGTAAAAAACAAAGGGAGCCGGACCGGCAATAACGAAGCAATGTTTGTTGGTGGAGTCACCACCACCGCAAACGAATACCGCGGGCGAGTCCCAGTCATTTTTCAAAAGATCGTACAAACCGAAGGAGCGGTTTCTCGTGATCAGTTCGAAGAGGCTCTCGATGTTGTCTTCGCGCTGTTTCTACGCCGCCGACCCACCGAAGCTGAATACGAAAGTTACTGGGAAAACGTTTTTCAAAAGAACGCCGAGCTTGGCAACCAAATGGCGATGCAGGCGGTTTTGATTTACGTCACGCTAACTCCAGAATTTGTCTACCGTATGGAACTCGGTTTGGGGGTGACTGATGAACATGGTCGCCGATTCCTGTCGCCGCAGGAATTGACTTACGCGATTCATTACGCGCTCCAAAACAAACCGGCATTCGGGATTGATGAAATCGAGACTGTCGACGTCTACACAAAAAAAAGCGAAGCTCCCATCCGACAGACGATGGCCACACCAAGACCGGCATGGGCTGCAAGTCACAGCTCGCTCGTGATGGAAATGAAGGAGGGCAAGCTCAAAACACGCGCCGACGTCGAACGCGTGGTGCGGAACATCCTCAACACCCCCCAAACCAAATGGGCGACCACCCACAATCGAACGTATCTCTCCACGACCAACCCTCGCATCCTGCAGTTTTTCCGAGAGTTCTTTGGTTACTACAAAGCGGCAGACGTGTTCAAAGACGTCGAAGAATTTAAGAAACGCGACGGCTTCAAGCAGTTTGATAATGGCAGTGCGTCCAAACTGGTGTACGACACAGATAGCTTGATTTTGCATGTCCTTCAGGAGGACAAGGACGTGCTCCGCGAATTGCTGACGACAGATAAAATCGTCGCAGTTTACTGGAACGGCAAAAACGATGCCAAGCAAATTCAACGGGCTCGCGGTGAAGACAACTACCGGATAACGCACCATGTGCAGAGCTATAACCTAGACCCGTTTGAACAGGAATACGACAAAGATTCCAGCAGCGACCCGCAGACCCGCCAGAATGGCAAAGTTTTTCACCTTCCTCGTGATCAGCGTTGCGGAATCCTCACCCAACCAAGTTGGCTGATCGCACACAGTGGGAACTTCGATAACGACCCAGTTCGCCGCGGCAAGTGGATTCGTGAAAAACTGCTGGCCGGCGTTGTGATGGATGTACCAATCAACGTCGACGCTCAGATCCCTGATAACGAACACCAAACACTTCGCGAGCGATTCAGTGTCGTTCATGAGGCAGCGTGCTGGCGGTGCCACAAAAAAATGAACCCCTTGGGAATGCCATTTGAAGCTTACAATCACGTCGGCAGATGGCGAGAAAAAGAAAAAGAAAGACCTGTCGATACCACCGGTGCCATTACCTACACGGGCGATACATCACTGAACCAGAACGTTTCCAACGTTCGAGAAATGATGGAACGGCTGGCAGAATCTGACCTTGTTCGCCAGAGCTTCATTCGGCATGTCTTTCGATATTGGATGGGACGCAACGAATTGCTCAGCGATTCACAAACGCTCATCGCAATGGATAAGGCTTATATCGAAAGTGGAGGCAGCTTCAAGGAGCTACTGGTCACTTTGCTGACATCAGATTCTTTCCTGTACAGGAAATAGAAAAAATGAATGTAACCGATCGCCGAACCATGCTGCGTGGCGTCACGCTTGGTGCTGGAGCTGTCGCGTTGTCGCCGTTCCTGAAGCAACTGGAAGCAGCGGATCGCCAACAGCTGCCAAAACGATTCGTGTTCGTGGTAAAGAGCAGCGGGCTTCAGGGCGACTACCTGAATCCTGAAGGGCTAGAACACCGCGGTGAGAAGATCGTCGATGTATCGCTTGATGGCCGAAAGCTTTCTGACAGCATGAAGCCACTGGAGCCGCTCAAGAGCAAACTCACAATCATCCAAGGCTTGAGTGGAAAAATGACGCGACTGGGGCATAGCGCGCATTACGGCGCTCTGGGCGGCTACAAAGCGTCGCCGCATGCACCGCCCCTGTACGCCACAATCGACGGCCATCTCTCTGAGGCCTTCCCATCGGTGTTCAATCACGTCGGTTTCAAGATGGGCGAGGGCAGTCAGGGCGTCACGTTTCCGGCGATCTCTGCCAAAGGACCGAGCCAGCAACTCCCCTTCCAGCAGAACCCGATGGCAGCATTTGAGAATCTGTTCGGGAGTATCCTGGAAGGTGGTAATCTAAAAAACAAATACACCCGAACCGGCAATGTCCTCGATGCAATGTCGGACGATATCCGCAAGTTGCAAAAGAGCCTGCCTGCCACCGAGCAGGAAAAACTGGGCCATTACTTGAATGGTTTCGAAGCACTGCGGGACCGCCGAGTCAAATTGGTGAAAATGCAGAACTCGCTTCAGCAGAACGCACCAGACCTTGATGACAAGTACACATCAAGATTCAAGACGCACCACTTGGAAGCACATTTTGATATGGCTTCCGCTGCGTTGATTTCCGGCTTGACCAACGTCGTCACCGTACACACCGATGGACTCGATTCGGTCTACTCTGGAATTGGCATCGGCAATAACGTGCATGCGATTGGTCATGGAGCTGGCTATGCAACGTTGTCGGCACAGGATTGCCGCAACGCGATTCGGTCCTTCCACATCGAACTAATCGCCGCGATGGCCGCAAAACTGAACGCCGTCCCCGAGGGTGACGGAACGATGCTCGATAACACAATCATTGTTTATACAAGTGACAACGCCGCACAACATCACTCGGTTGGATTGGACTGGCCGATGCTTGTCCTTGGCAATATTGGACATAAACTCAAATCAGCAGGACGATACATCGCGTATCCTCAGTACGGGCGGGCAGGCCACAAGCATACGATTTGTAATTGGTTCACGACTCTGTGCCACCTTGCGGGCATCCCGCAGGATTTATTCGGCCAACCCGACATGGCACTCGGAAAGGCGAAGGACCAGGCCGGGCCTTTGAACGAGTTGCTGACATGAGGTTGCCCCTCGGATCCATCATTGCACCGGTTTTGCTGGTCATTCTGAGCGTCGGCTTGCTTGAAGAGCGAGCGTTCACACAAGAATCCCCTGTTTCCCTGAGCTCAACAGAGGCTCAGCAGATCCTGGCGGAACGAGGCATCGAAGTCACAGATGCTGATCTCGTTTCAATCTGTCGTGCTCGTGAATTGCGTTCACTTGATCTTACAAACTGCAGCCAGATCACCGACAAGGGGCTTGCTAGCCTGGCCGAACTCAAGCAACTGAAATCCCTGAGTCTTAACCGCTGCCATCGAATCACGCTCGAAGGTATCCGTGCGATTGCGGAATTACCGGAGTTGACGCGACTGGCCCTCAGCGAAACGCGACTTTCCTTCCCTGAGGTTTATCGCGAACTGACAAAACTTCCGTCGCTCACTCGATTAGAAATACGCGATGTTCGCGGACTGAACACCACTGGGCTGGAATCGCTTTCAAATCTGACCCATCTTGACATCTCAAACTCCACCGGCGGAATCAAAGATGCCGATCTTGCACCCCTCGCTACACTCACCTCGCTGACGCATCTGAACTTGAACGGGAGTCGAAACTGGGGCGCAAACAAAAATCTCACCGACGCAGGATTGAAGAACTTAGAGAAATTAACAGCCTTGGAATTCCTCGGCCTGTTTGGGCACTTCAAACTCACTGCGGAGGGATACAACCCGCTCTTTAAGAAACTTGAGCGTTTGAACCGACTGGAAATGGGATTCAATTGGCCGCTCAAAGGGGCCGAAATCGAACTCCCGGCGTCACTCGAACATCTGGACATGATGGAGTCGTTTCAGCTGACAGATGCTGCTGTTATCAACCTTAAGAACAGGGAGCGGTTGAAAACATTGAATCTGTTCTATTGCCTGGAGCTTACTGACAAGAGCCTTGAAACGTTGCGTAACATGCCCAATCTGGAATCGCTCAACATTGGCTGTATCGCAGCACTGACAGATGACGGCCTCGAAAACTTAAGTGACAACACACAACTGAAGTATCTAAACCTTAGTGACAACGATAACTTTACTGACCGAGGCCTGACACATCTGAGAAAAATGGGGGCATTGAAGCAACTTCATCTATGGAGCACACCAAATCTCCATGGCGGTGGACTCGCCGTGCTGGAGAAAATGCCGAATCTGAAAACGCTGAACTTGGCTGATTGCAACAACCTGACCGACGTTGCTTTCCAATCCATTCGCAAGAGGGCAACAATCGAAGAACTCTACCTCGACAACTGCGCAAAAATCACTGACGCAGGCATCGCCCAATTGCAGGAAATGACGAGTCTACGAGAACTTTCTCTGAAAGGCTGCCTGAGCTTGACCGACGGGTCATTGAACACGATAGAGAGCCTGGAAGCTCTGGAATATCTCGTCATCGAAAACTGCCCCGGTCTCAGTCGACGTCGAATTGAAGAACTGGAACACGCGTTGCCCCGCTGTGATATCGTCCGCGATTGAAAGCAGCAAACATGCGAATGCAAAACTCAAAACGGGTTACCACTCAAAACGCGGGTATTCAGCATCAGGTGCCATTACCAGTAAAGGTCGAATAGGCCCCTCTGCGTTGTACGCTTTTTGTCCGTCTCTTGGATTCCTTGCACATGTGAGTGGTTAACGAAAACGGAATCGCAGGCGATCCTAGGCCATGGCTCCGCCGACTGCCATTCAAGAAAATCAAGATGAAAAGCTGCTCAACCAGAGCATCCCGACCTCACTCGAAAACCACCCGCTGATCGCGGCGGATGACGCATTCTTATGCTAATCGGAGATCAGGACATCACGGACTGACCGGCGAGGGCGCCCAGCAGCCCCCTAGAAGACCTCGCGGGAGCAATTCTCGACGTAAAATTGGTCACCGCCTCCAGAACTGCGACAAAATGTTCACTGGCGTTACCGCCCCTGGCGGCGATGCCGACATCCGCTCTCAATCAAAAAACTTTGCGTTGCCGTTCGGCCCGTTAGAAGTGGCCAAATTACCGAGCCGTCACCTGATCCATGAGAAATGGAACTCGGACTCTTTTTTGGAAAGGAACAAACTTTCTTCCTACTCGATCGTCGTAACTTCGTGTACGCTCTCCGATGTCGTGAGTCTCCGAAGCAAATGCACACTTCGAGCTCATCAGAGAGGATCACCACAGCGACAAGTCTTCGGAATCGCCCCCTCTGCTCCTTGGCGTCAACTAGATGACTCCCAGGTATGCATCGATCGGGACAGGTAGTGAAATGAAGCAACGCCGCTAGAAGTGTTTGATTAGCGAATTGCGAAGCTCATTCTCTGGTACCGCCGGTCGTCATGCGACCACGGTCTGCGCACAAGATGCACACCTTCCCTTGTCCTCCTGCCTGACAATTGTCGTCAGCAGCAGGATGACGTATTGAAAAAAGAAAAGTTCGATGCCTGCAGATACACAGCAAGATACCGTGGCGACCGAAACACCAGCTGTCACCGAAACACCAGCTGTCACCGAAACACCAGCTGTCACCGAAACACCAGCTGTCACCGAAACACCAGCTGCCACCGAAACACCAGCTGCCACCGAAACACCAGCTGCCACCGAAACACCAGCTGCCACCGAAACACCAGCTGCTGCGAAAAACCCCGTCACGAAGAAAAAGCGATCCGCCTCTGAAAAATCAGCTGAGAACCGGCGAGCCTTTTCGGAACTGCCACTTTGCGACGAAGTTCAACAAGCGATCCAGCAGGCAGGCTACGAATACCCAACTCCTGTGCAGGCGGAAATCATTCCTTACATGCTTGATAATCGTGATGTGCTCGCGCAGTCACAAACGGGAACAGGAAAGACGGCTGCCTTCGCGTTGCCAATCCTGTCACGCATGGACCTCACCAGTAACGATCGTCGCCCCAAAACATTAGTCCTAACGCCGACGCGTGAACTCGCCATCCAGGTTGCCAAATCGTTCTCTACCTATGCGGCCTACCAGCCCAACTTCAGTGTAGCCGCGATCTACGGAGGCCAAGAGTACGAACCGCAGTTACGACAACTTCGTCGCGGCGTGCATGTCGTCGTGGGAACCCCCGGTCGCGTGATCGACCACATCAATCGTGGTACTTTGGACCTAAGCCAAATTGAATGCTTGGTTTTGGACGAAGGGGATGAAATGTTGAACATGGGCTTCCAAGAGGACGTTGAGTATGTGCTCGGCCATACACCGCCTGGCCGTCAAGTTGCCTTGTTCTCGGCAACACTACCAGCACCGATCCGCAAGATCTCAGAGCAATATTTGGTTGATCCCGCGAAGATCACGATCAAACAAAAAACGATGACGGCGGATTCGATTCGCCAGCGAGCCATCTTTATGGTGCCTCGCCACAAAGTCTCGATGCTGAAACTGATGCTTGAGGCAGAAGATACCGACGGCGTGATCGTGTTTACCAAGACCAAGGAAGCGACGATGGCGGTCGCTGAAAAGTTGCAGCGGGAGAACATCTCCGCCGTGGCATTGAACGGTGATATGCCACAAAAAGTGCGTGAACGAACCATCGACCAACTCAAAGAGGGCATGCTCGATGTCCTGGTCGCGACTGATGTCGCCGCACGGGGACTCGACGTCAGTCGAATCAGCCACGTGATCAATTTTGACTTGCCGCACGACGTTGAATCCTACATTCACCGAATTGGCCGAACAGGACGCGCCGGACGCAAAGGTGAGGCGATCATTTTCCTGACCAATGCACAGCGTGGAAAACTGCGAACGATCGAGCGGGCAACCAAACAATCGATCGAAGTAATCGAACCACCCACCGTCGATCAGATCAATGCCAAGCGAATTGAGCGATTCAAACAACGCATCACCGACGTCACCGCCGCCCGTGACCTAACGATGTTTAAAGAATTGATTGAGCAGTACGCTAAGGAATCGGGAAAGCCGATTGAAATGATCGCTGCCGCACTGGCGCAGATTGGCCAGCAGGGCCGGCCATTCTTCATGAGTGAGTTGCCAAAACGAGAGCGTCGCAATGACCGAAAAGGCGATTCCTCTGATCGCCCCCGCAACGGTCAATTCGAAGGCGGGAACGGAAGACGCGATCGACGTCCAGGACCACCCGAAGCAGGTATGCAGCGATTCCGTATTGAAGTGGGACGACGCGATGGAGTTCGACCAGGTAACATCGTCGGTGCGGTCGCCAACGAAGCGGGTATCGATGGCGAATTCATCGGCCCAATCCAGATCCATGAATCGTTCAGCACCATCGACTTACCCGAGGGAATGCCGTCCAATATTCAACAGACGCTTAGCAAAACCCGCGTCGCAGGTCGCCAATTGCTAATCAAGCTCGACCATGCCCGCCCCAAAACGGGCGCACATGGCGGCAAATTCAAAAAGAATGGCCGACGCAATTCCGAGACGCAACAAGAATTCTCGCGGGGCCCAAAACGTGGTTCCAAGCACGGTCCAAAAAACAGCTTCAAAAGTGGTCCGAAGAACAAACGCGGCAAAACAGCATCGATGGAAGCTTCGCGGCCGCGAAAAGCCAAAAAGAAGTAAGGAACGGCTTCGACTCCACTGCATCCTGTTCAAACTTCCAATTGATCGCGATTCGGCGTTTTAATACAGCGTTCGGCTGAGGCCGTTTATGCTGGAACGGAACGCGGATGCAAAAACCTTGATGCCCTCTCCCTTTGATTCACTGCTTACTCGATTCGCTTCAACGCAGCGGGCAACAAACTGCTGGAGCAACAAACTGCTGGAGCAGAAAACATCAAAGGATTTTCGTGAACGGATGAAAGCGAAAACGGTTGTCGGGATCGAGTTCTTTTTTAAACTTCCTGACCGCTTGAGCCATCTCTGCGGAGCCGAAAATCACAGGCGCTTTCACCGCCGGATCAGGATCATCCGGTTGGGAATGCGTCCCGCTGAAATCGACCACAAGTCCATCCACTGCTTTGGCCTTTTCAACAATGCCTTGAATATCGCCTGCGATAGCTTGCCTTTCCGCAAGTGTCTTATTCTTTGCATCATACATTGCGACCAGATCGACAAAGAACTGATGATGACAATTACCAGAGGGAAGCTTTTTGCTGGACAAAGCCGCTCCTCCCAATGTTCGAATTTCGACAATTGACAACTGTGCTTCATCTAAAGGTGCATCAGCGACAATCGTATCGCTGACAAAGTCAAGGATCTGCTCATCAGGAACGGCCTTCGTTCCAACGCTATGCTGGAGCATTACCAATGGATCACCCTTCATCTCATTGATCACAGGCCACAAGGCAGCTGCGGCTTCGTACCAGGATGCCCACCGAGATTCAGCGAGCAGTGGAAGCTTCAAATCCGTCGCAAGATCTTCTAACGGTGTCACAAAGTCGACCGCGTTGCCATCAAAGGTGTCGAAGAAAACCAAGGTTGCCACAATCGCCTTCGTACCCGTCACTACCAATTCAAACGAGACAGAATCCTCTGGGAATACATCGTTTCTCATGATCCGCAGAGCATCACGACAAAATGCCATCGCTTGCTCTCGAGCAGTGAATCCAAAGACTCTTTGGTGGGTGCTTCGAATGGTCCGCTCCGGCGCAACACGAATCGTCACATCGGTAACGATTCCTAGGGCACTACCGGCTCCCATCATGGCAGTGAGTACTTCATCCTCCGAAGTCAAGGTTCGAACCTCGCCGCTTGCTGTGACCATCGTCGCGCTCACGACTCGCTGCCCCAGCAAGCCAAGGCGTCGCGAAAAATACCCACTCAAGCCTCCGTTGAGGATGTAGCCCACCACACCGACTCCGGGCCCCGTTCCCACTGGCAAGGCGCCGTGATGCTCTTTCACCGCTTCGACCAGTTCGCGGAATACAACGCCTGCTCCCACCGTAACCAGCATCCCTTCCTCGTCCCGGTGAAATTCGATGGAATTTAGGTGCACCAAATCCAACACGATGGCATCAGTACTCGCAAAGAGCGGTGCATTCGAGGCTTCGTGACCACCGCATACGCAGGCAATCGGCATGGCAGCGGCCGAGTCTTTCACGAGGCTGGCAATTTCTTGAACGGATCGAGGCCGATAGATTTGATTCGCCAGCGTAGTGCGAGGGAAAGAGCCGCCACTTTTGGATACCAATACCCTGTTACCACTCAGACTAAAAGCTCGCTCCGAAAACCACGCTTCCTTCGCTTCGACCCGCTCAACAATTTCACTGACCTGCTCGTCACCCGCGACGCCGGCAACCGCTCCACCGATAACCAGCCCAGCTCCAGTGGCCGCTGCGTTCTTTAAAGCCGAACGACGTGAGACATCCAAATCATGATTCTGGTCTTCAGACATTGGTTTCATTCTTCAAAAGGCTGCCGTAGTCGAGATAACTAGCGGGCTCGTTTTCCACAGGCTGCGCCTCTCAGTGAAGCCGAAACCGATGAAATATTCTTGCCTCGAATTATAGGGGACAACATCATCACTCGTGAACTGGTGCCCTAATCAAATGCAAGCAGCATCTCGGCCATTTTAGTCCAGAAGAGTATCCACGCGTTAGCAGCTGACCTTACTATCGTAGGAGATGCTGAAACCGGCTTCCGCGCGATGAGCTGGCAATTGCCACCACCGCTTGAATCATCCGACCACGCGGTTCGTAGACCGGAACTGAGCACGTGCCATTTGCGGACTGAATGTGGGTCCAATCGCCCACTGCGGAGATTTAGCTCCCGCCATAAAACCCCAAGCAACGCCACAAAAGACGAAGCTATTTCTCGAGTATGATCACAACGTTGTCACCAAGACGTCGCACAAAAGGGAGCACTCGAAATAGAGACCAGTCGCAACGTTCCATTAAGGGACGATTTCCAACCACCTTGCTCAGCAATGTGAGAACGTGAAATCTCTCAACGGTAACACGCGAGAAATGCTCTTCCAACAAATCGATGTCCTTCGGTCCAAGAGGTAACTCATCAGCTGTTGGACGATACATCTCGCCAGTTCGTCGGTTCTTTGTTCCTAAAGGCAAAAGGGCGCGGACGGGCCAAGATTTTCTTAAACGATCACGAAATGGAGTCTGCAATGAGTCTTTAAAAATGGCCGATCCTCCCGGCCGAAGTACTCGTTTCAATTCTGGGACAGCAAGCGTTAAATCGATATGGTGAAGAATGTTCATCCCAACCACGACATCGAACGCGTCGGACTCAAATTCGAGGTTTTCTGCGGACTGCACTGAAAAACTGATGGAATCAGACAAGCCATACTTTTCAGCAAGATGCTGTGCGTTTCTGATCAGCTGATCAGAGATGTCAAATGCCTTGACTTGATAGCCCATGTGCGCCAATCGTAAACCCAAAGCACCAGCACCGCACCCATAGGCCAAAAGCTTGTTACTTTTTGGTGGATAGTGATCGAGTGCGTAATGGACCGTACGCCAGTAGGGATTCCAGGGGCCAAATCGCTCATGCGAATAGTGGTCTAAGTCAATCGCCTCGCGCCACTCAGCGACTGCCCTGGCGTTATAAGTTTCGATTTCGCGCCGCTGGCGTTCTGTTTGCTCAATGGGCTTGGCCATCTCGTCTTCTGCATCGCCAACTTCGCCATCATTCTCAGACATACTAAATCGTTCTCAAGGATGGTAATTGGTTTCGGCGGAAGCGCCGTGGTACGCCTTAAACCTAGCTTGATAAATGGTTTCTTTTCGAAACGAATGAGACCCATTTTCGAAGAAAGCGGATGATGCACTCGGCAAGGTTCTTCCGGTTCCCACCGCCTCAATCATATTCAAATTCCCAATGTCGACGATGCCTTAATCTCGCAACAATCGCATTGAAAACGGTTTTCAACAGCAAATACAGCGGCGCAGCCTCTGCAGCCTGGCCACAAAATGCTCCCTCAGTTGCAGTTAGCGAACAGGGTGGAGCAATGAACTCGATGGCCCCGTTTCGCTAAATGCCAAGTATCCCCGGAGAACGGGGCTGACGCAGTCTGGATGCCTAGTCTGTGTTTGCTCCAGTTTATAACTGCAAAATCGCAAAGGCCGGCCCCTACTTTTCCGTCCGCATCCTATTGGCGTTCACAATTGGGCACTTCGCCGAAACCTTCGACTCCGTATACGCATCGAACCGCTTTTCTGCTCCAACTGCCATTCTGCATTCACAGCGAGAATTAAACGCTGTGCCTTTCGAACTCGGTTCGATGAGGCGTGAGCACCGCCACACGACCACCCAAATTGCGACATGAACTCTCATTCCCAAAACATCGAGATACTTCCGAGTTCACGTACAAGGTACGGGCAAAATCATCCCGCGAATTTCGTGGAAACATCTGAATTTTTTGGTCAAGGTATTTTACTGGCATGATGCCAAAGTTGAATCGGGGTTTCCATGCGGTCCATTTCGATTCGATTCCGCACCAGCGTGCCAGTTCTCGGACACTTCAGGGTCAACATCCGATATCCTCTTGTTCGGCGAGATGAATCTCAAGACACCGAGAGCTTGAACACGGATCCTGAGAGACGCCTAAGCCGCAAACATTGCTCTGCGTCACATCCCGCCCACAGTGAACCTTGAAGAGTTCTCATCTACCGCCGAAAGGCCTTCTCAAATGAATGACGCCTCGATATATGCCTCCCGAGTGGCCGCCGTTTTGAATGATCTGACGATCGAACTTCCCTCCTGGGGATTTGCTGATACCGGCACACGGTTTGGAAAATTTGGTCAAGATTCGGCAGCGATCGATTTCACAGACAAGCTTTCCGATGCGTCACACGTCAATCAGCTGACGGGCTGTTGCCCAAAACTTGCGGTACACGTTCTGTGGGATTTTTCCGCAAACCAGCAACCCGCAGAGGTAAAGAGGCTGGCCGAACAGCATGGATTACGCATCGGATCAATCAACCCAAACTTGTTCCAGGATCAGCAGTACAAGTACGGATCGCTCTGCCACCCCGACGCCAAGATTCGCGAGCATGCCGTCAAGCATTGCATCGATTCGATCAAGTTAGGTCAAGCAGTTGACAGCCGCGTTGTTACGCTGTGGCTCGCTGATGGAAGTAACTATCCCGGCCAGGACAATCTTCGTGCCAGAAAAGGGCGGTTGCAAGAATGCCTGCAGGCCTTGCATGGACACCTCTCTTCCGAACAGAGCTTCCTACTGGAATACAAGCCGTTTGAACCCGCGTTCTACCACACCGACATTGCCGACTGGGGCATGTCGCTCGCACTGGCCCGTGCGATGGGCCCCCAAGCCAAGGTGCTGGTCGATACTGGGCATCATTACCAATCGCAGAACATCGAACAGATCGTAGCCTGGCTGCTGGACGAAGGGATGCTGGGCGGATTCCATTTCAACGATCGTCGCTACGCGGACGATGACTTAACGCTCGCCTCCATCGATCCCTATCAGATCTTTCGGATCTTTTACGAAATCCTCAGCTACGCACACGACACCGGACACACTCCCGCAATCGAATACATGATCGACCAATCGCACAACCTGAAACCCAAGATCGACGCGATGATACAGACGGTCATGACGGCTCAGGAGTTGGTTGCCAAAGCGGCAATTGTCGATTTTGACTTACTCGCCGATCTGCAAGCGAAACAAGATATTGTCGGCTGCGAACGTCATTTGAAACAGGCTTTTTTCACCGATGTCTCAGGACTGATCACCGCGTGGCGTGAAGAACAGGGAATTTCTCCAGATCCGCTGACCGCCCATCGAGAGAGTGGCTATCCGGAGGCAATTGAAAAGGAGCGTCGTCAACGCCGGCAAGAACTCGGGATTGTGACAGGTGGCAGCTACGCATGAGCCGTACCTCCAAGCCATTGATCACGATTGAGAACATCTCCAAGTCCTATGGTGGTGTCCAAGCATTAAGAAAGATTTGCCTCAACATTCTGCCGGGAGAGGTGCACGGGCTTTGTGGTGAAAACGGCGCGGGAAAATCAACTCTCATCAAGTGCCTTGCAGGCGTTGTGTCACCAGAAACAGGGACGATCACGGTGGACGGCAAGCCATTATCTCATGGCGACATTCATGCCGCGGAAGCAGCAGGCATCGCTGTCATCCACCAAGAATCGACTGCGTTCTTAGATCTCGATTTGGTCGACAATCTCTTTGTCGGTCGTGAGATCAAGAAATACGGTTGGCTGGATCGCCATGCGATGGAGCGACAGGCTCTCGCTGTGATGCACCGACTTGAATTCACGTTCGACCTTCACAAACCTCTTCGGGAATTCAGCATCGCACAGCGACAAATGGTCGAAATGGCCCGAGCTTGCTTGCGAGAATGCCGACTGCTGATCATGGATGAACCAACAGCATCCCTGTCGGCACGAGAAACGAAAACCTTGCTCGGGCTAGTCAAACAACTCCGTGAATCGGGTGTGAGCGTGCTGTACGTCTCTCACCGCCTCGAAGAAATCGCTGAGTTGTGCGACCGCGTTACGGTTTTCCGCGATGGCCGACTGGTGGCAACCACGCCCGTTGATCAACTCGATCGCAATCAATTGATCGGCCAAATGGTTGGTCGTGAAATTAACGCACTGACCCGGCGTGAAGAACGCGCTGGCCAGACTGATGAGGTGCGTTTGAGCATCACTGGGCTATGTTCGCGCGGAAGTTTTTCAGAAATCTCTTTCGAAGTTCGAGCTGGTGAAATCCTTGGTATCGGGGGCTTAGTTGGGGCAGGCCGCTCGGAAGTCGCCCGAGCTATATTTGGTGCCGATCGCTACGATCAAGGCGAGATCAAAATCGATGGTGTCTCACTGAAAAAAGGATCGATCCGAGCGGCAATCGAAGCCGGAATTGCGATGGTCCCCGAAGACCGGCAGCATCAAGGATTGATCCTGCCGATGAGCGTGTCCGAGAACTTAAGCCTGACAATTTTGCCTGAAATCACCAGACATCGCTTAATCCACCACGGTCATGAAACCGCACAGGTGCAACATCTAATGCAGCGTCTGGCTGTCAAAGCAGCCAATGCCAAAATGGAAACGGCCTCGCTGTCAGGCGGAAATCAACAAAAAGTCGTGCTGGGCAAATGGCTGGCGATCAAACCTAAATTCTTGATCCTGGACGAACCAACTCGCGGAGTCGATGTCGCCGCCAAGGCAGAAATCCATCGTCTGATTCGTGAATTGACAGAGGCCGGCATGGCTACGCTCATCATCACCTCTGATCTGCCCGAATTACTGACGCTCAGCGACCGCATCCAGGTCATGTGCGAAGGAAAAATTGCGGGGCAACTTGACGGTGCAACCGCCACCGAAGAGCAAGTGATGCGGCTTGCATTTCCTCGTAGCGAGGTAGAGCTGACATGAAGTATCGCCGCGAAGCAAGCTTAATCGTTTTGGTAGGAGCATTGTCGTTCCTGGCAACGCTGTTTGATGCCTCTTTCGTGCCAGCCAATGCGATTGATATTCTGATCAACAGCATTCCAACCATGATCATCTCTTGCGGTGTGATGCTGGTCATCATCACGGGTGAGATTGACATCTCAGTCGGTTCCTTACTCGGCCTGCTTGCAGCCACACTCGCGTTACTCAGTTCCACCGCCGAACCTGGGCTTGGCATCCACCCCTATCTTGCGATCACGATCGTACTCACCGTTGGCACATTGATCGGGCTCGGCACCGGTTGCCTGGTCGTGTATGGCCGCGTCCCCTCGATCATTGCTACCCTCGGACTCTTGATTGCTCTCGACGGTGCGCAGGATTGGGTGATGGGTGGTGGTGACATCAAACATTTTCCGCAAGAACTGCGTAACCTAGGCACCGGAACAACGATCCCCATCAATATGATCCTCACTATTCTGGTCGTGGCTGGGACGGGATTGCTATGCCACAAAACAGCACTCGGACGCCGAATTTACGCGGTCGGCAGCAACCCATCGGCCGCTCGCTTGGCTGGCATTTCGGTGACGACAACGAAGCTCTTCGTCTTTGCTCTGACAGGAATGCTTACCGCCATAGCGGCTATCCTCTGGGTCGCAAAACTCGGTAATGTATCGACATCAACCGGCGCAGGTTTGGAACTGAAGGTCGTAACCTGCGTCGTTGTCGGCGGGGTTTCAATTCGTGGTGGACGCGGTCGGATACTCGGTGTCGTGTTGGCGGTAATCTTGATCACCATGATCCGCACTGTCTTGAATTTCATGGACCTTGGTTCTGAGGCAGTGAAATGGCAGCGAGCGATTGAGGGGGTGATGATTCTGGTCGCAGTGACCAGTGATCACTTCACTCAACGGAACCAGCCCGGAGGCAACTCATGAAAAAGTTTGCCTACGAGTTCTTTCTGCTTGGACTGATCTGCGTCGTACTAGCAATCGCAGCATTCCTCGACCCACTGTTTTTGTCGCGTGATGTGCAGATTGAACTCTCCAGTGAAATCTGGGAACTCGGCCTGCTCACGCTTGGCATGACACTAATCATCATTACCGCTGGTATTGATTTGTCGGTTGGTTCGGCAATGGGACTCTGCTCCGTCTCCCTCGGTTTGTGCATGCATGCCAACTTACCCACGGGTGTGTGTGTGTTGGTTTGCCTGGCAACCAGCCTGGCCGCCGGCGCACTCAACGGCGGCTTGGTTGCCTTTATCAAAGTCCATCCTCTGCTCGTGACTCTGGCGACCTATGGCATGTACCGCGGTATTGCAGAGGGATTGCAAAGCGCGACCACCAACGCGCCCGTCGATGCCAGTGAGGGAATCAAAGCACTCGTCACCGGCAACTTCGTATTGGTTCCAATCGTGTTTACCGCATTGACCGCCTGGACAGCGATCCTACTGGGACACACGGCGGCTGGCCGCGGACTGTATGCGATCGGCCACAACGAAGAAGCGGCGAGATTCTCGGGCATCCCCATCGCGAAGCTAAAATTCTGGATTTACACTTACACGGGGCTGCTAGCAGGATTGGCGGCAATCAGTTACTCGGCCCGTCGATCAGCCACCGCTGAAGCTGGAATGGTGCTTGAGTTAGACGTTATCGCCGCCGTCGTAATCGGCGGATCTAGCATCTATGGTGGTCGCGGGCGCATCGCCGGAACCTTGCTCGGCGTTTTGTTGATACACGAAACTCGCCAATTTGTTGACTGGTACTGGCAGCGTAGCGAGTTAACACTGATTGTGATTGGAACACTCCTCATCCTGGCGGTACTGGGACATCGATTCCTGTTTGCTCAAAACCCGGACACACACTGAAAGCGAATCGCTCATGAATAAGTGGTTTTCATTGATTGGATTGTCTGTTGCTTGTCTCCTAGTCATCGGTTGCAGTGGGCGCGAGTCAGACCGCGGTGACGGCACGTCCAGAAATTCGAATGACGATAAGATCACGATCGCTCTGCTTCCCAAGCTTAAAGGCATTGCTTATTTCACTTCCTGTGCAGAAGGCGCACAGCAAGCGGCTGATGAGCTAGACAATGTCGAATTGATCTACAACGGCCCGACAACCGCATCCGCAGACAAACAGGCACAGATGATCGACAAATGGCGTCTGCAGGGAGTCGACGTTATCGCGGTTGCAGCGAACGATCCAGCCGTCCTTTCCGAATCACTTAAAAAGGCACAGGACGCTGGCATCACCGTGATTACATGGGATGCGGATGCACAAGCCGAAGATCGCAGTTTCTTTGTCAACCAAGCAACGGCCGAAGCGATCGGCAGCGGAATGGTCGACACCATGGCCCACGATCTGGGAGGTCCTGATGCTGCAGGTGACGTCGCAATTATCAGCGCGACCGCAACCGCAGCGAACCAAAACGAGTGGATGAAGCACATGAAGGCAAGGCTGCAGTCTTACCCGAATCTGAAACTTGTCGCGACGAAGTTTCCTGGTGAAGATCAAAACGCAGCTTTTCAAGACAGCCAAGACCTGATCAAGAAATACCCCAACCTAAAGGGCATCTTCGGAATCAGTTCAGTCTCATTTCCCGGCGCTGCAGAAGCGGTCAAGCAAGCCGGAAAAACGGGTGAGATCCTAGTAACCGGTTTGTCGACACCAAACGACATGCAGCCCTACGTAAAAGGTGGCGAAGTCAAGACCGTGGTGCTATGGAATACCCAAGATCTCGGGTACCTGACAGTGTACGCGGCTGCCGCAATCCGGTCCGGCGAGCTTGAACCGGGCGGCACCGAATTCACTGCAGGTCGATTGGGAAAAAAACTGATTTCCGGAGATCAAATCTTGCTTGGCAATATCCTGTTGTTCACAAAAGAAAATATCGATCAATTCGATTTCTGAAGGGTCACTGATCGCCACCATCGAGAGGTTCAGCTTGGAGCGTCTGCAACAGCGGCGCAAGAATCTCCCAAAGCACCCGCGTGCACGCTTCGAAGCGGTCCCAGCCCGCGATGCGGAAAAGGGCAGCCGAATGCTATCTGCTCAAATTTTTCGCGTCACAAGTGGTAAACCACGCAAGCCGGCGTAATCGACACCCGTCAGGCTTGGCGAATCAGATGGGGGAGGCGATCTGCTGATTTTAAAAAAACCTGTCTGAAAAGGACTCCATCGGTACATGGAGGTAGGAGAAAGATCATTGGACAATGTGCCGCATATTCAACAGTACCTGCAATTCCGCAGCGAATTCATGGGTTACCTGTACGCGATGACTCGCGATTTCGAACTCGCGGAAGAGATTTATCAGAATGCCGCAGTCGTCGTCATCGAGCAAGCAGAAAAACCAGATACGATTCGCAACTTTCGGGCCTGGGCCAAAGAAGTGATTCGGCGGCAAGCGTTACACGCACTTCGTGCCAAAGGTAACGCCGCCAAACACACTCGCTTTATTTCGCCCGAATTGCTAGACGTTGTCTCCAACACTTTCCTTGAAGACGACGCGACAGCGAATCCTGCTCAAGAAGAGGCTGGAGCGCTCAGGCAATGCCTTGAAGACCTCACCGAGAGAAAACGCAATCTGATCGCGATGCGTTATGAAAACAGTGCCTCGTTCGACGAAATCTCAGAACGAGTCGGATCGACACCCGCTGCGGTTCAAAGGGCGCTCAGCAGGATCAGGAAGATGCTACATCGATGTATCGAACGGCGTCTGCATCTGGCAGAGGAGATTTCATGATCACGTCACCTGAAAACCCAGATCCGATTGAAAATCTGATTGCCGGGCATTTCGATGGCAACCTGACAGAACAGCAAGAGGTAGAGCTCGTCCAGGTGTTGACCAGTTCAACTTTGGCAAAGCAGCTGTTCCGCGCTTACATGCGAATGGAAGGACGGCTGCATTCGCTTGGTCGCGATGGGTATTTCCAGGTCCCAGATACTGCAAACAAAGACACTGCAAACAAAGACACAGCGGCATTGCTAGATCGTGCGGGCCAACTCACCAAAGTCACACCGGCCGACCAGGCCAACAATCAATACCTCCCGTTCACCTTTTCTCCACTCCGGAAATCCTCTCGCTTGCGAGCGACAACCTCCTCCTTTGCAGCTTGCGTTACCTTGGTTCTACTGATGGGCTGGGTGCTGTGGCCCGCTGATGCAAAAGCAAACAATGTGCTGAAGAGAGCACAGCGGGCAGCTGCTGATCTCGTTGATCGCGCCTACCTAGTCACCATTTCGCGCGGCGGTTGGCAACGACCGATTCACTGCCATCAGCTAATGATCAATGTTCGTGGCGGAAGACATTACGTCATTCAATCGATGGACGGCAGCTACGTAATGGGAAGCGACGGTACCGATTATTGGATGACACAACGAGATGGCCCAGTTTGGATCACAAGTGACTATCGGAAACTTGCCCCCGAACTACTTCGGAAGATTCCAAACCGAGACTTGCTCAGGCTTGCTGATTCGCCGCACGAACCTTTCATGCTGAATGTATCTTCCCTACTTGCGCTGATCGAAAATTCCTATGACGTTGAACTAGCAAGATCGACCGACCCCGCAGAGTACCATGTGAGAGCTTTCTTACGCTTCGGACGAAGCAATCAAGCCGAGAACATTGACTTCTGGGCGGACGCGAAAAACGGTACTGTCCTGCGGGCCGAATTGGCATGGAAGAATAGGAAACGCGCCAGCATTCAATTGATCGACACAGCGCCGGTTTCTGAGCGGTGGTATCACTACTCCCAACATGCGGGCAATCGTCCGGTGAATCGCCTTCAAGCGACAAAGTAATCTTGAACGTTCGGTTCATCCGTTCAAACCAATAATCGCATTACAGTTTTTCAAGCAACGGATTCAATGTTGAAATCACCGAATTCCAGCAATCTCGCCTTCACGCTCCTCATAGCTTTTGCTGCCTTGCCAGGTGTTTCGTGCGGTGACGAGCAACGCAAATCGCTTTCGCTAATCACCACAAACGGTGAGCCGTCTATTCGGCAGGGGCCGCGGCCTATCAAAACGGGCTTACATGGCGTCGGACGTTACATCCCAAACCAGGCATTCACTGACATCACAGGAAAGCAGCGCCGCTTGAGCGACTTCGCAACTCACAAAGCCGTTGTCATTGCAATGACGGGCACTGGCTGTCCCTTATGCCTGAAATACGCACCATCTTTGGCCAAAATCGAGAAAAACTATCGTGACCGAGGTGTAGCGTTCATTTTCGTCAATCCCAATGCTTCAGAAGCTCCTGACCGACTTCGAGATGCAGTCAACAAGCATGGATTCGAGGGCCCATACATCAAAGACGCCAACAAAGAGTTAACAGCTATCTTGGGCGCCGGCACGACAACCGAGGTGTTTGTACTCGACCAGGCACGCACTCTGATTTACCGGGGAGCCGTCGATGACCAGTACGGATTCGCCTATGCCTTGGATGCCCCACGCGTCAACTATTTAATCGATGCTTTGGATGCAGCACTCCTCGGAGAAAGACCAGCTGTGCAGGCAACGTCATCGCCAGGCTGCGACTTGTTCTATGAAACGAAAAACAAACCCGACGATTCAACGTCCATCACGTACCACAATCAGATCTCGCGACTGATTCAAGCTAATTGCATCGAGTGTCACCGCGAAGAAGGTATCGCGCCAATCTCGCTCGAGAGCTACGAAGAGGTCAAAGACTATGCACGAATGATTCGCAATGTGGTGGAACAAAACATCATGCCTCCGTGGTTTGCATCACCACAAACCGGCCAAGAAGTCGACAACTCCAACACACTTCATTGGGCCAATGATCGCTCCCTGTCCGCAAGTCAAAAACAAGACTTGTATGCCTGGGTTGAAGCTGGCGCACCGCGTGGAAACCCCGCGGACGCCCCGTTACCAATCACCTTTCCCGATGGCTGGCTGATCGGCAAGCCTGATGCGGTCTTTGAATTCCCTCACCCGGTTCCCGTCAAAGAAACAGGAACCATGCCATACAAAAACATTACAGTCGAAACAGATTTACCCGAGGATCGATGGGTTCAAGCCATCGAGGTTCGGCCAGGCCAGCCCGACGTCGTCCATCACGTGATTGTTTCTATTCGATCCGCCGGAAAAAAGGCCGACGAACGAGATGGATACTGGGGCGCCTATGTGCCTGGCAACAGCACGCTTGTCTACCCCGATGGCTATGCACGGCTGCTACCCAAAGGCGCTACGTTAAATTTCCAAATGCACTACACACCCAACGGAACGGAAACGCAAGACAGCACACGGATTGGCGTCATTTTCTCTGAAACCAAACCCCGACATGAAGTCAGGGTTGCCGGAATCGCAAACGGACGAATCAACATACCGCCCTATGCCGAAAACCATCGGGAAGAGGCGTCGCTCCGACTACCACGCGATGTTCAGATCCTTTCATTCCTCCCGCACATGCACCTGCGCGGAAAGGCTGCTCGCTATGAACTGCTGACGCCCCGTGGCACAGAAATTTTGCTGGACGTTCCACGATACGATTTCAACTGGCAACTACAGTACCGACTCGCCGAGCCTCGAACACTCCAACGCGGCGATACAATTCAATTCACGAGCTGGTACGACAACAGCGAGAATAACCCCGCGAATCCTGATCCAAGCCAGACGGTGCGTTGGGGACAACAGACGGAAGATGAAATGCATCTCGGCTACGTCGAATACATTGTTCCTGGTATGAAACCCGGTGAAACAATCCCCGGAATGCAGCGACCAAGGAATCGCGAGGGATCTAGAAACAGGAACGACAATCGCCCTCCTCAGATTGAAGGACAACGGATCGAAATCGATACCCTAATCAACGGCATCCGAAGACTAGACAAAGATCAAGATGGAAAACTTCGGCGGAGAGAAGTACCCAAGAAACACCACCAATTGTTCGATCAGCTGGATCGCGATGGTGACGACATCTTAACAATCGATGAAGCGCGAGAATCACTACGCAGACAGCGGACCCGATGATGTGGTTTTGAAGACCGCAAGGGTCGAGATCAAATAAACCACAATGACTTTGGTCGCATCCGGTGCAATGATAACGCTCCCGGTCAAATCCGAACCGGAACGCTAGAAGCTTTCTCGATACCATTAAATCAGCATGTGGTTCGATCAGAATTTGCGATAAGCAAAAAAACAAGCTCACCAATCAGTTTCTCAGCTCGAATGCGATTCCTGTTGTTGGGATTCCATTCTCCGCAAGCCGGGAAGCACCACGGGCGGCGGCAAAGCGGCCTACAGGCAGCGAAACTTTCAGTATTTGCTGGCGTCCATTGGTGAAGTGAATAGAAAACATTCGCTTTCCCAGCCGGACCCCGCGTGCGAAAGACCGACTTTAAGTCTATCTTTTCTATTCTCGCTCAAAGGCACCCCGCGAAAACGCGCCAATCACCTTCCGCCCGACCGAAATCCATGTCTATCGAATTGATCGTGACCCACCCGGGTGGAGCCCATAAAGACGACTTCTTGGCATGCTGCTTGTTAGCGCATTTGCACGGCGTGCCGATTCAACGGCGTGAACCGACCCAAGAAGATCTGTCCAACCGGGCAATCTGTGTTGTTGACGTAGGTGGATCTCACGATGCTGAACTCCACAATTTTGATCATCATCAATTTCCGCGAGACGCACCGCCACGCTGCGCCCTCTCGTTGGTTCTTCTTGATCTAGGGCTCTACGAAGATGCGCTGTCATTTTGTGCCTGGCTTCGCCCAGCAGAATGGCTTGACACACTCGGGCCAAACGAAACGGCCAAGAAGATGGGAATTCCGCGATCAGCTTTTAGCGATCTCAACTCACCCGTCGACATCACACTGCTGAACCGATTTGCTCGCACCACAGACCTGACCCCCGATCACGCCATCTATCAAGTTATGTGCATGGTCGGGGAAGATATCGTCAACTACCTTCACGCATTGCGAGTACGATTGAATTTTTTGAAGCAGCATTGCCAATGGTGGACCATCGAACCGACCGGAACCGACAAAACTCCCATTCGAGCTCTGTTCCTTGAGCGAGATGAAGCCATCGCGACTGATCCATCCTTTGGACTGTACGCCTTCATTGCGGAAGAAAAGAAAGAAGAACAAATCCATGCCCTGGTGTATCCAGATCGCCGAGGAGACGGATACGGGCTAACCAGATATGAAGATTGCCAACGCTTGGATTTTTCGCGGCTCGAAAATGAGACCGATGTTCGATTTGCACATAAGCGGGGTTTCGTCGCCAAAGTTGATTCAACTGACCCTGCCCGACTGCAGGATCTACTCGCCTCGGCGGTTATAGAAAATACCGACTGAGTTGTTATGAGAAAGACAACTCCGCCCAAGCCTGACGATCCTGCTCAAGATTTTGAGGGATTCCGACACGCTCTTAAAAGTTGCTTGCCCTTAAGCACATGTCGATCCCCAAGTACACATGTCGAGCCCCAAGCTAAATCTCGGCCACCGGCACCAGCACACAAAGCCATCAAACAGCGGCAAACAGCTGGCATTACCCCCTTTTTCTACGCCCCCCCACGAATCAGGAACTCAGCAAACGGCACGAGTGCTCACCCGAAGCATCACGCTGTCTGACAACAACGTGTTCCTTCAGTGGAGTTCACTCGCGGGGACTCCATACAGCGTTGAAAGCCAAACACAACGAATCGCATTCCAAACAACTTCGGGTTCGCTGCGGGGTCGGCGTCCGAAGTGATGAATGAATAAGGAAGCATCCATTCGATTCAACGCAATCGCAATTGAACGAGCATCAAGTGGACCAATTAAGCCTTGCTCTTGATGCTCCTGAATCTTGTTAGACACAAGAGCATCGAAACCATCAAGAAGTTGATTCCAAGCGATCTCGAGCCTCTGATCGGTAACCGCTGCATCGACAATAGCACGAATCAACGGACCGTTTCGATAAGCAACCTCCACGAGGCCATGAAGCGATGCACTGAGTTGCTCGGTTGGTTCACCATCGTCATCAAGCCAAGAGCCTGCAGCCATCAGGATATCTTGCTTAAGTGAATCGAGCAGAAACTCCATTAATTGGTAAAGGTCATCGAAGTATTGGTAAAACGCGGCTCGTGATACCGAGGTTTCCCGCATCAGTTTTTGGACGCTCAATTCTCGAAACGGATTGTCCCAAAAAAACGCGATGGCGGCATCAATAATTGACTGCTCGGTTTGATCTGCTTTTTTTGTTCGATCACCGGCGACATGCAATTTTCCGCGAGTCTGCGGACTACGACCCGGACCTGAGATATCGATTTGCGGGCGACGCGAAGACCGCTGAAAACTTGGCTTCTCGGCTGCTTTTTGCTTTGCTTTCTTCATCGGATGATGATTGATGGACCAGAAATACCACTAGCGACGGTCTGTTGTATCCGATGATATATGGAACAAAATTTTCCTAACGTCAATCGGGCGTCATTTCGGGCTCAGCCAAACCAAGAACCTCAAGCCAGAAAACGAGCCAAATGCATATTAGCTACAGGAGTCAGACCCACCCGATTATGGCATTTTCTCGGTCAAGTATTCTTCGGTTTCCAGGTTTTGGATTCCGTTGAAAAAGCTCATCTCGCTGGAGCAACTGTTCAAACCACCCTGGTCTCTCACTCAACGGGCCGGCAAGAAGAAACGCGAGCGTTCCCCGACCCCATCAAGCTTGACCACTTAATCTGCGAGCCACGCGGGCAAAAAAATGCCAAGCCGAATCCAAGCAGCCACGACCGAGACGGCTTGCCACGCCAGCAGAAAACAACGGTCGCTATTTTTGATCGACCAATTCCTTGACGATCGAACCGGGGATCGCATAGCTGCGAACGCGGCTGTTTCTGGCAATATTGAGCCCGACAAAGTTGCCTTCCAAATCGAACAGCGGTCCACCACAACTCGTGGGCTTCAAATCAGCGTCGTGTGGTATGACTTGACTGAATCCATCCCGTCGACCGCTCTTATTCATTTGGTCGGCGGCGTGATTAGAAAATGAAGGGAATGCGCCCAGCCGAATTATCTTCTCAAGGACATCCTCTCCGCGCTGGATCGTTGCGACGACGGTAGCATTCGGATCAAGCGTGCCAAGAAAACGCCGCATCTCCATGTGCGTCGCGATCACCGTGTCATTCATTTTTGTGACAACATCACCTACCAGTAGACCTGCACGATCAGCCGCGCCACCTTTGGTCACTTCCTTCAAAACAGCACCCGCTTTTTGCTTGTAATCCTCGGGGACGACCCCCAAAAAACCGCGGCTCTGCTGTTTTCGCGACGTGAATGCCTTCGTACTAACGACGCTGATCAACCCGGGACCGCTTGCATCGGGCGTAATCAAGAAGCTTCCCATGCCAGGTATCTCCTCGAACGAAGTATTCAGATCGATTCCCGACGAATTTTGGGTGGAAGATTTCAGCAAAACGAGATCATTTTCCTTATCGCGGGAAACAACTTCTAACTCCAGCGTCGAGTCACCAACCTGCGCCGTCGGCTTATCACCAACCATTGAACTCTTGCTCACGATGAATGGCGTCGCATTGATGAGCGTTCCCACAATCGATAGCTCTTCCTCGTCGGACAACTTGCTTGAAATCTCGACACACGCATCGTCTAGTTCGGATTCCAGCTCGGAAAAGACCATCGGGAGATTTGCAAGTTGATCGATGGCTTGCGGTGCCGAAAACTCTTGCTCGCTGTAGACAGGAAGTTCGACTTCTGGTGCAGATTCAGATTCGACATCGAAAGGAACGGTGATTTCGAGTTCCTCCTCTTCGCGGCGAATCTTCACAACGATTTCTTTTATTTTGTCATCGCGAGCGGCAACTAGAGCGCGCCGCAAATCCCTGATCGAAGGTGTTTTTCTTCCGTAAACAGTTTGAATCACATCCTCCGGTTCGATCCCGTGGTTAGCCGCTAAACTATTCTCCACGATTTCCATCACGCTGATTCCAATACCGTCTCCCCGATCTACACCGCGGAAGCCGAGTTTCGGAACTGGTGGACCCGATTGCGTAAAAGATTGCTCGCGATTTAACTCGTTCCAGAACTTCTTGAACGTGTTAACGTCGACTTCGTAGTTACGAGTCATGCTCTGGCCAATTCGAGAATGAATCCCGATTACGCGTCCTTGAAGATCGAACAGCGGGCCACCTGAGTCGCCAGGTTCCATCAATGCAGTTGACTGCAACATTCTCCGTCCACCACCGGTATTCACGAGGCGTCCGAATCGAACCACTGGAACTCCACGAACTCCTTGGCCGCCTGGAAAACTGATGCTCAAGCACGGTTGATTCCGCACGAGCGAATCTGATTCTCCCATTCGCACGAAAGGCAAATCTTCAGCCTCGGAGGTGATTTGAAGCAGGGCACAATCAGCCTGAGGATTCGACCCTTTGCCGACCGCCGTCAACTGTCGTCCATCGGGCAACAAAACTTGGTACCGGTCGCCGGGGCGGACCGCATGTCCTGCAGAGAGGACCTGGCCCTCCTTGCTGACAATCACACCACTGAACATCCCCCCTCTTTGCCTCACCGAAACCACCGCTGGTTTCACCGACTCGATCGTGGCGTAGATTCTCTCTTGCAACGAATCGACATCAAACTCCGCCGCCGTTGCAGCCGCTGTGCTTAGCAGGACGAAGAGACAAGGGCGTATCCAACTGATTTCAAACATGGCAGTCGAGTCTCGAGGCAGAGGACCTTAAGGGAATACAAACGAACCGCTTGCGATAATCATAAACCATTCCTGAACTAATCCATTATTTACTGTCAGAGACGTCGGGCAAGCCGGGTTTACCTGGAACGCGAGTTCGGGGGGAGAACGCGACAGAGCGACGGGAAATCGTCGACACCACGTAATCGACATAAGATCGCGGCCGTATTAGTTTAACCGATGTGTCAACTATCCCGAACCGTTCCGACCAAACGCAGGGTGGCTCGATACCCGCTAGAAAGATGTTTTAGGGCCACGGTAGCATCACACCTTTATTAATCGGAAAACTCAGGCTGACGGATTGCCAGAAAAATCGATGCAATCCCTGCGCTTACCGCGTAGCCGATGCCATCGGTCAAGGCGAAGTCAGAGCGCCAACCTCGACCATCCCATCCTCGAAATCCAGATGATTGGCCTGCGAATTCCTGTAAATCTGGCTTCGTTCTGCAAGCACAAAGACTTAACTGCGATTGTGGTCGCTAGGTTATTGACACTCGATATCTTTGTTGTCTCGTCCGGCGTAACCTGCCATACAAAAAGAAATTTCCTATGACTCGTTTTACGATCGCTGTGGGGCTGCTTGTAGGAATTGCATTCACTCCCATCTCGGCGCAAGACACCCCGAGGCCAAAGGCCAAGTTGGATGTCCTTGATCTTATCCCGGCGAATGCCTCAGCAGCACTCGCGATACGTGATATTCGTGAGTTGAAGGTGAGGGGGGACGAGTTCTACAGAGCGGCAAAGGTGAACTCATCGACTCGGTTCTCAGAGTTTTTTGAAATACTTGTCTCGTTTCTCGGTCTCACAGGGAGCGTGGATGACGAAGGTGCATTTCTCCTACTGACATTTTGTGATGACCTGGATC
Organism: Rubripirellula sp.; assembly: GCA_049602075.1. Taxonomy (GTDB): domain Bacteria; phylum Planctomycetota; class Planctomycetia; order Pirellulales; family Pirellulaceae; genus Rubripirellula. Next base: position 73,848 of record JBMYRF010000004.1, on the reverse strand, counting down.
CATTGCAACAATTGCAAAAACTTGTTCTGGGTGTTCCGATTCAAGATCTCGATGCGTTCGCAAAGAGCTTAGGTATCCCTCTTGAAAGACTGAGATCGGGTGAGATCTTGGCATTGCGGGATTTGCCAAAACCAAGAACCTCCAAGCTCAATACGATCAATTTTTTCGCCGTCCGTGGAAACCATGCATTCATGGGGCTCGAAAAACAAACAGTCAAGGATGCGATAACCAAACCACCACTCGGCAATCGCATTAGCAAGGCTACAAAAGCAACAATCGCAGAGGACGATGTAGTTTATTTCGTTGCTGAGCGCCTGGTAAAAAACACTCTATCCTGGGATGACGAATTCTTGCGGCGATTCACCAATGTTTTCGCGCAGCACGAGGATTCTGAAACAAAGGAACGTTTTCTCCAAGAGTTCCGTTGGATGTTGGGTGGGATCCGATTAGACGGCGGGTTAGGGACAACCATCATGGCCGAGTTCGAGGGTGAGCAATCACGCGATCTGCTGACCCGACTAGGCAAAGGGAACTTACAAGCCAACCTAAACGGATTGCCGAGGGGAAAGCTCCTCGCGGCACACGCAATCTGCACACGAGGCACAGAGATGGCATTGTCAGCCCGATCAATGTTTCGATTTGTTTTAGAGCAAGCCCTAGCGAAATCAGACGGTGTGCTCGCTTCCGACCGACTATCTAATCTCTCAAATTTGTTTGGACTGAGTTGGCAGACGTGTGAGCAAACGCGTTTTGCCTTCTACGAGAACCCCGATCCCATCCAATCTGGCTGGTTCAGCTTGGTCGCGATTTTGGACACAGAAGAACCAGAGCAATTTGTCCAAGACATGGTGGACCTAGCGCCTTTCATGCACGCCTCCGGCTTAACAGTCACTGACAAAAAAGAGAATTTTGAACCTGAAGACGTCGAATCATTGGTAGACGACTTAGGCAACAAAAGGTTTCGCGTCCGCCGTTTAGCAGCCATTAAACTAGCACTGATCGGGCCTCAAGCCATCGAAGCGCTTAAGGCAGCGGGATCATCTCAGGACATTGAAGTACGCACCCGATCCAAGTCAGTTCTAGCAGACATCCAACGTGGCCTCGCCTCGGAGCGCAAGGCTCTTCTTGAAAAGGACCTTCTATCGCGACTTCGGCCTCAATTAACCTACATGGCAAACCAGGAAACCCGAAGCGATCGCCCAGTTGACTTCATTCGCTTGGAGCTGCGTGGCAAGAGCGACCGAATGGTTGCACAATTAAAACGACTGCTCGGCCCGCAATGGAACACAATCCGCGTAGCGACAGTTGGAAATCAAGTGATTTTGCTGATCGGATCTCAACTTCCGCTCTTCGACGCGACTCTGGCCATTGCTCAAAAACCGGGCAGCGAGACAAGATTCCGAAAGCGGTTCGAAAATTTTTCAGAGCGTTCTCCGAGGCAACGCGGCGGTGAATTGCATTTTTCCTTGGGACGATTGCAACAGCTGATGAATCCGAATTTCGACCCCGCGCAACCTCTCGACGAAGCGAAAGGGATTAGCTCAATGGGCGTACAAATTAATCCCCAGCAAATCCGTCTCGACGCGTTCATGCCATTCGAAGAGATCAGCGTTTTGCTCGAGAAAACAGGCTTGTGAAACAACCTGCAAACCCCACAATGAAATTGGCTCGTCACGCGCCCGCCAAAGGGTGATCAAAATGCACGGGGACGAAATTCCGCATGGATGCGACTTGGATCAATCGATTGACGACGAGACAAAAAATGGGGCTTCACCGAGGGAGAAGAGGCGTCACCCAAAGATGCAGTCCAGATCGATTGAATCCCCATCGTGTCTCCGCAACCTGCTGAATGATGGACAGCACACGAGTGAAACATCAAAAAGCTTGAGCAGTTTTTTCCCAGCTATTTGATCCCCTTGAATTTCCAAATCGTAACCGCGGTCGCACACCTACTGCTATTTGGTACAACGGCCAGAGGGTGTGAAGCATGGAACCTTGATCAGAAAGACACCGATACATTGATCAATGACCATGCGACTTGGTTGCAAACGCAACGCGTCACTGCACGTTCCGAATTTCATCAGCTCATGACGCCTCCCTGAAAACGATGCCGCGACGTTTTCGATACTATCCGTCAAGACAGCTCCGTCCTCTCAACGACGAAAAAACGAGCGTATTCGGATGCCGCGCATGATATTGCGTAGAGGGGCGATGGCCCATTGGTGCCAGTTGCGGTACCAGCGTTTGATATGGCTTCGATTGCGTTCGAAACTACGACCAAATCCTGGCTGCAGAATTGGAATCTGCCGCTCGCAACGCTCAACCGCGTACTCATCGAAAGTCACATACAATGCATTGCGTTCTTTAAGTAACGCCCATGTTTCGCTGGGAATCTCTAAATCCGCTTGACTCTTGAAAACAACATTCTTATGCAGGCAGCCTCATCGTGGTCAATCAAAATGAACGCTGAGAAACGAGACCGTCTCGTCAAATCACGCACTCAATCCAAACGTTAGCAATCTGCTCTTTGATTCCACACCAGCATGCTGTCCAAGCAAGGACCGTTTTTCCAGGACAAATCAAACCGTCCTGTCACGAGCCCTCTTGGAACGACCTACGTCGAAACTTCTACCGAGTTTCAGGGGTCTCACGCGTGCTTCACCGCGTTCGCTAGCCTTCACTTTTTCAAAAACGGTTCTTGCCTCTGCCCCTGACCGACAGCGTTCTTTTTCACCAACAGCGAGAATGAAATTCAAACTCTAACGCTGCGTCTGGAAAAGATCGCAATCAACCCGTTAGAATCCCCAAGCGTTAGCATCCAAGCCTACCGGCTCGCGGCTGAGCGGTCGGCTTTTTCCGAATCGCTATTCCGGCCGCGGTTGACTCGGCAATGCCCGAATTGAATAACACCCAGCTCACCAAATGAGATCCAGCGTGAAATGCTCCTGAGAGCAAGCCGATAAGACCCGCCGACAGATATCCTTACAAAAATACATGTCCAGACTCTTTGCCGGTACACCGTTTGACATCCCCCCAACGTGCGATCGTTGTGGTTGCCCCATCGAATCGTGCGACTGCCCACCCGAGGTTGAAAAACCAACTTGGTTACCCCCCTCCAAGCAACGGGCAAAAATCCGGACCGACCAACGAAAACACCGACGTGTCGTTACCGTGATTTGGGGACTCTCTCCCGAAGAGACCAATTTGCCAGAGCTACTGTCGGTGCTGAAAGGACATTGTGGGGCCGGTGGCTGCATCAACAACGATGCGATCGAGCTGCAAGGTGATCATAAAAAACGCGTGACCGACAAGCTCAAGAAGATGGAATATCGAGTCGGCTGACGCCATACTTCCCAGGAGACCAACACCATTCCCGGGAGACCAACACCCTTCCCAAAGGATTCAATACGATCGCGCTGTTTTGATCGATTCCCCTGCTACCAAACAATAGCGGAAAGCAGGCTGTCGCCTCATGCAGCGATACGTTCGCAGCTTTGTTGAATGCAATTTCGCCTCCGTTAAGTACGCAAGACACGTGACTCGACAAGGACTGGTTAGAGAGCGAGATAAATCCAAGGTAAGAAAGCAATGACTGATTGATATCCAACGCAAAAGAGGGAACGGCTCGATTGATCGTCAACCGCGGAAAAGAAACCCCGACGAAGAACAATCACCGCATTCACGGTATTTGAGCGTGGGAGCAAATCCCTTCAATGCAGTAAAAAATCAGTTCGCTGGGCATTTCAAATCCGCCCTCAGACCATAGCATTTAAACGGAGCGTTCGTCCTCGTGGGTTACAAACGATTGGCACCACACAAAAGATCACGTCCAAATTTTAACAATCAGCGAATTCGCTTTAAATTCTCGTCAGTTTAGCGATCCGAAGCGAGCGTAATCACGCTCGGTATTGCTCACCGCAGGCTATACTTCTCGTTCGCAAACAGCGCGTCATCAACAGTGGAACACAAGAGTGTGGGCAATGATTCTAAAATATCGATCACTAATCTCGCTGGTGTTTCTCACGCTTCCCTTCCTGGCACCAACGCTAGCGGATGAACGACCGGCGAAACCGAACATCGTTTTAATCCTGACAGATGACCTCGGTTGGCAAGACGTCAAATGCTACGACATTGACGAACCAAGCCCGATGGAAACCCCCAACATCGATCGCCTTGCCCAGCGAGGCGTCATGTTTTGGCAAGCCTATTCACCCGCCCCAACTTGCGCTCCCTCTCGATGCGCGATCATGAGTGGTGTTCATCCTGCACGGGCACAAAAAACACATGTGGTCGGCGGAAACCCGCCAAGACCCCATCACAAAACGGGGCACCCGATGATGCCACCCTGGTATAGCGGACGAATGCCTGACGACGAGTTCACCCTCGCAGATGCGCTTCAAAAAGAGGGTTACGTCACTGGCCATGCCGGCAAGTGGCATATGGCCATTCAGCACAACGCTTTCCCTGATGCCAAGGATCAAGGTTTCCAGTGGAGCCGTAGTTCTCGTGGCGCACGCACGCGAATGAAGCCCAATCGCATTCGCGATTTTGCAACCAGTCGAAACGACGACCCGTACCGATTAGACGAAAATGGCTACCCTTTTCATCAGAATAGCGAAGATGCTTTATCGTTTTTGAAAGAGCACGATCACGAACCGTTTTTTCTTTACTATGCGACGTGGCTCGTGCATGCGCCGATCCACACCCGCAGCAAACAATTACTCGAAAAATATTGTCAAAAACTGGGAGTCGAGCCCGACAAGGATGACCCAGAATCATGGACTGGCAAAGGGCAAACGAATCCGTTCTATTGCGCAATGGTCGAAGAACTGGATTATTACGTTGGCAAAATCTTCGACTACCTTCAACACACAGACGACCCGCGTTGGCCAGGTCACCGACTGTGCGAAAACACCTACCTGATCTTCACTTCCGACAATGGTGGTATGGAAGGCCATCCCGGTGAAATTTACACCGACAACTTCCCCTTGGATCGCGGCAAGATCTCGCTGATGGAAGGCGGCACCCGTGTGCCCCTGTTCATCACCGGTCCTGACGTACCAAAGGGAATGCAATCCGACGTGATGATCAACGGCCTCGACTTCTACCCAACGATCCTATCTTGGGCCGGTGCAAATCCAAGGCAAGGAAAGCATCTTGATGGCGCTGACATTTCAAAGCTCTTACGAGAAGATCCAACTGACCCAACGCTTGTCCTCGATGCCAACGCCAAACCCCGCGACACGATGGTTTGGCATTTCCCAAACAGCGTTGCCTTAGAGAGCAGCATACGCGTCGGCGACTACAAACTGGTTCGCAACTACAACCACCGGCATGACCCAAGTGCTGAGCCGCTCGAATTGTACCGACTATACAAAACGGAAAACGGCAAACAGGTTCGTGTTGACATCGAAGAATCAAAGAATCTTGCAAAATCAGATGCTCAACGCGCTCGATCAATGAATGATCGTCTAACCCAAGTCCTCCAAGAAATGAAGGCGAGCTATCCATACAACAATCCTGCGTTTCGCAATGCAGGACCGAACGCCAAAAAAACCCCGACCGTAGCCACCCATTCGCAAAACGGAAACGTAGTCACATTCACCTATGCACTGCATGGCGCACAAGTGGTTCGCGCTAATCTGATCTATAGCACGAATGGAAATGGCAGGCACGAAGAATGGTTCCGCGCTTCGGCGGAACTTTCCAGCGACCACACCATCACGACCGACCTGCCCCCAGGCACGACACACTATTTCATCAACTTGATCGATGAAAACAACTTCCTGGTTAGCTACCCCGATGTTCCGGGAGGGAACCACTTTAACCGGACAAAAGAGAAGTTCGCAAAGTATGCAGTCCCAGCGAAGTGAGTTTCAACATTACGAATGACGAACTGAAAAGCATTACCACCGACCTACCGCACCCGAACTCGGTTTTCAAATCAACGTTCGAGCTCTTAAATACAACTCTCCGAAAGACCGAACAGAAGCGATGCAATGCTTGCAAGAATCACTTGCCAGCAATGCAGACACGAAATTACCCAACGGCGGCGGGATACCACTAGCAATCTTGCACGTGCGCAAATTTCATTTCTTGCTGGTCGCACAGAAATGCATGCTACGAGACCGATTCCATCAATGTATTCCCGTTCATTGCTTCTGGATGTCATCCCAGGCTCGGCAAATTCAAACCATGGAGGCTGCCCAGGTCGGCCTAGCGACCGAGTCACTCGAATTCGTTTTCTTGAAGGTTTGGAACACATCGATCGGGCGGCATCTCGATCCATTAAACTCTGACGGCTCCTTTCGCTACTAGGTTGATGCTGATGCTTTGGTTGCTGTTACTGATCCTTACATTTCTCGCGCTCTCAGGTCTAATGGCGGCCGTTGATGCTGCCATCCTAAGTGTGACACGTCCGGAAATTGACGTCCTGGTGAAGAAAGGAAAATGGGGTGCACAGCGTCTCAGTCGCGTCAAACATGAGATCGCCAAATCGGTGGTCGTCATTGTCATTCTGACAAATACGATCAACGTGCTCGGCCCAATTCTGGTCAGCCAGAAAGCCTACGATCTCTATGGAACGCAAAGCGTAGTCGCCATCACGATCGTACTGACACTCGGAACGATCGTCTTTTCCGAGATTATCCCGAAAGCACTTGGGGCGCACTATGCTCCCCTAATCGCCCGCCTCGCCGCGCCGGCAATTCAAGTGGGAAGACTCCTTTTTTATCCATTGGTGGTTGTGTTCGCCTGGATATCGAAGCAATTTACCAGAGGAACACGACGGATAGGCACGGAGGAGCAAATTCGATCGCTCGTTCGTATCGGTCGAAGCGCGGGCTACATCGAAAAGGATGAAGATGCTTTGATTCATCGTGCGTTTATTTTAAACGACAAGACCGCCGGTGAGATCATGACACCACTCCGACTCGTCAAGGCGCTCGGGGCCAACTTTACGATCAAGCAAGCGGCAGCTGAAATCGGACGCAGCGAGTATTCAAGATATCCCGTCTTTGGCCAGTCGCCCGATGACGTCCAGGGAATCACCCTCAGTCGAGATCTCTTCAAGGCAATGGTTGATGAATCGACCAAACGCCTATCATCGATCTCTAGAGAAGCAGTCGTCGTCGACGCACAAACAACCTCGAAAGAATTGTTGTCAAAATTTCGAAACGAACACTTTCACCTGGCCGTCGTTCGCGATGCCGGCAAAACAGTCGGAGTCGTCACCCTAGAAGATGTTCTGGAGGAACTCGTCGGCGAGATCGAGGATGAAAAGGACGTCCGAGGTAAAACCAGCGCCGATTCTTGACTCCAAGTGCGTTGGTGGTTCAAACCGGCGACACGCAATCAAAGATTGAACGCAACGGACGCAATCCGGTTGGATCTGCCGTAATCAGCAAAACACCTGCGGGATCAGACCGACCAGGATTAAGCGCAACCCCGAATGAGCAGGCCGATGAAGCTCGGACTCTACGGCCGCGCGGTGCGTCACTGCAGGCGATCTTTCTGACTGCGAACTCATCGAGGCTCGCAAACTCCAGTACGCCAATCACGTCTCATCACGAGCCGGGGCGAACCGCACCGAAGAGCTGCACAAAACCACCCCATGGAGCTAATATCAATGTCCCCCTAGTTACAGCTCAGCGGTGGCGAGCCGCCGGATATGCGGGTAACCGTTTTTAGCTGGACGAAATCTTCGCAAGGTCTTCCTCTTCGAGTTTCATTTAAAAATGCTGTTTTCTTCAAGTTTTTGTGAACTACAACTTCGGCGAGCGACTCGATGGAGGCTCGTTCCCATCGGGCGGTGTCACCGCGACTATCGGTTTTTGGCAGAACAAAAATGGCCAGGCGCTGATTCATCAACTCAATGGTACGCCCGACTCGACCCTGCTGGGTGAATACCTGACCGGCACGTTCCCGAACCTTTATGGCGGTGATGTGCTGGATCGCAACGGCGACACGACCGTTGACAATCGCGAAGTGGCGGAATCATTCAAGCTGTTGTTCAAGCGGAATCGCAATCAATCACCCGCAGGCCCACCCAAGCTGGATGCCCAGGTGATGGGGGTGGCCCTGGCGACTTACGTCACCCGAGAAACCATGGTGTCGGTCGACTACGTGACTCAGGCGGACTCCCCGTCGCTGGTCGCAGCGGTCGAATCATACGGCTTTAATGTGACGACCGGTGGTGTCGGTTCCACATCGGTGAATGTCGGTGATGCTGGCGAAGCCTTGGGCTACGCCAATGGCAGTGACGTACAGATCATCGATTTACTGTTGGCCACCAATGCTCGCAGCGTCGATGGCTTGTTGTTCGACGATCTCGATGGCGATGGCCAAGGAGATGGAGAAATCGATGACACCGAGGAACTCTATAGAACCCTCGCCAACGATCTATTCTCTGCCATCAATCAAAATGGACACATTTGACAGTGATAGGGCAGATCAAACCGGCGATGTAAAATCTGAGTGCGATGGGAATGACGAAATCGTCACGAATTCGACATGACGTGGGCAACACTGGCCAGTGGTGAACGGCCCTACCAGTTAGGCACCAACCACCCCAACCGAACGCAGCCTTGCAATCTCTGGCTCAGAAACAGGTTCCAGAAGTTAACAATAACCCCGCCCCGACTCACTGTTCATCGCGTAAACCCCGTCAAGACAAACGCGTTATGAATGCGATCGCACAAGCAGGTACGCTAACCGTTCCGCTTGAGAAGCGGCATCAAATGATCACAAGCCGAACGTAACTTTCAGGTCACCGCTGAACTGCAGACCATTTGGCAATTCGCGCGCCGCCATTACCGAACTGCGAACCAACCTTTGTCAATCGATTGAGCGATGCGCTGGTATCCTAGCGCAAATAGGCTTGTTCGAGCGATCTTATCGGGAATTTTGCCCCTTTGCGAATTTCGACGCATTGCATGAGAATTACAGGCAGCAATGAATTCACTGTGAGCCTGCGCCGTGACCACACTCTCCGAAACTGTCTGTCAAATAACCGGCGCCGATTCCGTCGAGCTTGGTAAAGAAATCCAAAGCCTGTGGAGCGGTTACGGTGTGATTCAATGCGCAGAATTGCGGACCTTGGACGATCAAGGTCACCGACGCACTGTGCCTGTCGTCATTAAGCACATTGACATTTCCTCCGCTCGCACCAATCCGCGGGGATGGGGAAGTGAGACGTCGCATCAACGCAAGGTCCGGTCTTATCAGGTCGAGAAAACGTTTTACGAATACTTCTCCCGACAATGCAACCAGCTCTGTCTGGTTCCAGACTTTATCGCGGCTCACGAAAAACCAGATGAAGGTGGCTGGGTGATTGTCTTGGCTGACCTGAACGCACTCGGGTTTGATCGCAGAAAAAGCGAGGTCGATCAACGCGACATTCAGGCCTGTCTCGCTTGGCTGGCAAATTTCCACGCCACCTTCATGGGAGAGAGGGCTGCTGGATTGTGGCCCGTCGGAACCTACTGGCATCTGGAGACCCGCCCTGATGAACTTGCAGCGATGCCCGCCGGACCTCTAAGGCAGTCCGCAGAGCAAATTGACCACCGGTTGAGCGGGGCAACATTTCAAACATTGGTTCACGGTGACGCCAAAGTTGCCAATTTTTGTTTCTCCGACGACGATCGTGACCGTGTCTCGGCGGTTGATTTTCAGTACGTCGGTCGCGGCTGCGGCATGAAGGACGTGGCCTATTTCATCAGTAGTTGCTTGAGTGAACAGGCAGCATCGAGGCAGCAGGATGCCTTGCTCAATTTCTATTTTCAACAACTTCAAATTGCAGTCACAGCGCGTGCCCCAGGAGTCAATTTTCCCGACTTAGAAGGCGAGTGGCGTGAGTTATATCCCTTTGCTTGGGCAGACTTCTGCCGCTTCCTCTCCGGCTGGTCCCCCGGCCATTGGAAGTTAAATGCCTACAGCGATCAAATTACCCAGTCGGTCCTTGACCAGCTTCGTCGCAAGTAGTGAGAACCTTGCAGAGCCTCCCATCCCGTAGGCGTCGCTCTAGTAGCAGGCTTCATTCTTAAAGGAGCAAAGGGAAATTGCAAAACGGCTCACTCCAAGCCGGATTCCTCAAACTGATCAAGTTCTTTGAATCTTGAGCTGAACGTTCATTGCAAAAAATCAGCCTACGAATTTCCGATCATTGGATCGCTTGGCCTGATCGGCCTTGTTTCAGAGCGAAGGCAGCCTTGTAGCTGACGATCGACCACGTTTACCCCAACTGAACACGATTCATCCAAAGACAAAGCTGCAAAACGATTGGGCTGAAATTGAAAGCAATCATTGACCCAGGCCGGACTTTCAAAAAACACCACAATTCGCTAGGCTCCGACCACATCCTGGGGGGAGAATCCCTTCGATGGACGAATTGAATCGATGCGAGTTGCGAGACAGGAGCGTTGGAGCAGCAATGAAGACTTGGTTGCCGTGGTATTTATTGAGCGTCGTGTTGATGGCTGCTGGTTGTCGTTCCACTGCGGACCCAAGTCCAGATTTTTCTGCTCAGCTGCCACCGTCGGATTCTGAAACAACAAAATGGAAACCAGTCACCTTTATCGATAAGCCCGAGCTTCAAACCGGCACGGGTGCGATGGACACCGATGCTGCAACGGAATTTTTGTCTACCGATTCAGGATTGCGGTACCGAATCCTGCGAAATTCTGACGGTAAGAAACCGTCGGCCGACAGTACGGTCACTGTAAACTATCGTGGCTGGCTGAATACGGGAAAGGTATTCGATAGCTCCTACGAACGGGGTGAGCCAACAACGTTTCCCTTGCAAAATGTCATCGACGGTTGGACCGAGGGGATGCAACTTGTTGGCGAAGGTGGGATGATCGAACTGTGGGTGCCCTCCCGGCTCGGCTACGGTGAACGAGGATCTCCTGGCTCCATCCCAGCTCACTCAAACCTGCACTTCATCGTCGAACTGGTGAATGTTGACTAGCCGGCTTGAACAAAGGCTGAGCAGACCAACGACCGACAGCATCGGGTCCCCGGACCAGTCGCTCCCCAGACCAGCGGATTCGAAGCGACCAACGGATTCGAAGCGACCAGCGGATTGAATTCCCGGAGCATCCATCCGTTTCGCGCAGGGCGCAACCGAACACGTCAGCATCGCGGCGCTGGCACCGTCACACCGCCAGCGGTTGTGGCTCAGAAGTTAAAATTTCCGCCGCTGATCACCTACCGCTGATCACCTGCTGCTAATCATCCACCGCTAATTCTCCGCCGCCAGAATATCATTGCTGTCGCATTGAATCCGGCCTACCCTCGATTGGCATTCACGCTTGCCCACAAGTCTCACGCTTGCCCGC
>JBMYRF010000004.1:33704-62414 GCA_049602075.1 Rubripirellula sp. | reverse complement strand
TCACGCTTGCCCACAAGTCTCACGCTTGCCCGCCAGTTTCATCGCCCTGCTTCTTGTTGGTCCGCCAGGGCAAAATCTACATCGTCTTGTCGCCTTGGTCGGATCCTTTCGCTAATCTGTTAACGTTGATTTCTTTCCTCTTTCGACAGCGAGAAAGTCCATGAAGCCTGTATGCGAACTGATGGTGCTGGTCTGTTCAACGATGATTGCATCGAATGCAATCGCGGCCGACTGGACACAATTTCGGGGCCCGGGCGGCCAGGGCGTCACCAGCGAAGAAGGCTTGCCGCTTACCTGGAGCGATACTGAGAACATTTCATGGAAAACTCAACTCCCCGGTTACGGAGCTTCCAGCCCGATTGCTTTGGGGGATCGCCTCTATGTCACCTGTTACAGCGGCTACGGAATCGACCGCAAGAACCCGGGCTCGATGGAGGACCTCAGACTTCACGTGGTCTGCCTGAATCGTGCCGGCAAGATCCTATGGGATCAGCAGGTCGAACCCCGACTTCCTGAATCGGAACGTGTCCGAGATCACGGCTACTCCGCGGCCACTCCAGCAACTGACGGCAAGCATCTCTACATCTTCTTCGGCAAAACAGGTGTGCTGAAATTTGACCTTGATGGAAACCAGCTCTGGCAAGCCGATGTCGGCGACAAGACGCACGGCTGGGGCTGCGGGACATCTCCCGTCCTCTTCGAGAATTTGGTAATCGTCAATGCAAGTGTCGAAAGCGGTTCGCTCGTCGCCATTGACAAAGAGAGCGGGAAAGAAGTTTGGCGTGCCGATGGCATGAAGGCGTCCTGGAACACGCCCCACTTAGTTCAACTTAGCGATGGCGCAACACATGAATTGGTCGTCAGCGTGAAAGACAAGATTCTGGCATTTGATCCTGCATCTGGCGATGCACTCTGGAGCTGCGACGGAATCCCTGACTACGTCTGCCCTAGTATCGTTTCACTTGCCGGCACAGTCTATGTGATCGGCGGCCGCAGCTCACGAGCCATCGCGGTCAAGGCAGGAGGCCGAGGCGACGTCACCGACACGCACCGATTGTGGGAAGCGAAGGCGGGTGCGAACGTTGTCTCGCCGGTCATTCACGATGGTCACCTCTACTGGGTGAGCGATCGCAATACCATTGCCTATTGTGTCCGCTTAGAAGACGGAGAAGTCATGTATTCCGAACGGTTCCGAGGCCAACCTTACGCCTCCGCGCTGGCGGGTGACGGCAAGATCTATGTGGTGACGAGGAACGGTGGCACCTACGTCTTGGCAGCGAAGCCCGAGTTCGAACAACTCGCTCACAACGAATTGGATGACCGCAGTACATTCAATGCCAGTCCGATTGCTGCTCATGGAAAACTTTATTTGCGCAGCAACCAGTATCTTTATTGCATCGAAAAATGAGCCGTCGCTGAGACGACACGCGAATCAAGGGCAATGGCGCGCTCGTCGATTCAACGCGTCCGCAAACCCTCTAGTGCGGCTGCGTGATCTTTTCACTGCAGATAATTCTCAACGACTGCTTTCAGATTCGCCACTTCCGACGCATGCGATACAGGGAAAGTCGACTGAAAAAGAACGAAGGCCTTGCGGCACCACAGACAAGAGGTGGCGAAAAGAAAAAACGCAGGCGTCTTTTTTGAATTTCTGAACGCCTCTGCCTCTTCGCAATCGCGGGTAACGTCAGCGAACAGACCCAGCTGATTCAATCCGAAGCTGACAACATTTCGGTCCCATCCCGCACCGGCTAGACCGGGACCGATTCAATTGCATCACAAACCTGATATTCAACGTGGCTCTGGACTACCAATCATGTCGGAGTCTGGAAGCTTAGCGAGTGTTTCATCGAGAAACTGAAAAACATCATCAATGGCAGCCTGAACGACCACCAGATGCTCAACGTTTTTGTACACCTCGAAACGGACCGAACTCTTGGCAGCCGTCAGACTCCCGTTCATTTGCTGTGCACCCGACAGCCCAAAGTCCTGATCACCCGCTCCGATAAACCATGAAACCTGCTGGCTACGCTTGGCATCGCCGTCGCTCACACGACCGCCTCCACCCAATGCGACTGCAGCGACCGGCAACGCTGGATGTTTTTTAACTTGCGTAACCGCTTGCGACGCTCCCATGGAATGCCCCAACAGCATGACACGCGTACGATCGAGTGGCACGAACATTTCGAGAGCGCCCAGCATCTCACTGATATCAAGCGGCAGGCCGAATAGGCCCTGCCGAGGCGAGACCACAATCCACCCGCGTTTGGCCGCTTCATCGATAACTCTTCCGGCGCCATAGGTTTCGAAAAACATATTCTCGCTGCCACCGGCTCCGTGGAAAACGAATAACACCGGTGCTGGTTTGTTGCTGTCCGGCGGAAGATGAACTCGAGTCGAAACGGACCGCCTACCACTGGCAAGTGTCAACCAGACTTGCCTCGTTGCAGAAAGCTTCTTGGCAAACCCGACTGGTTGGTTGCGACTCGCAAGCATTGCTTCGCAGTTTTCCAGTCGCTGTAGCACTGGAAAATCCGCCTCTTGAGGAACACCCTTAATCACATTTTCAAGGAACCGTGTTTCGTCTCGCAGTGTAGCGGCAAGGGTAAAGTCAGCGTCTTGTGCTGCTTCTGAGCGAGTCACTTTCTTCAAAGCGTCAGCCCCTTCTTTGAGTTCCTGCAAGCGTCGGGTCAAATCATTGATACGACTGACTGAAATGGGAGGCAGAGCAAAACTCGATTCCTCGTCTCGAATGATGACTGAAAGAATGTGGTCACCTTCTGGAATCTGATCGATCTTCCAGTTCGCACCGCTTGTAAGTTGAGGAATTGCAAACTCTGTTTCAGCGATTTTTTCTCCTGTAACGCGTGCAAGTTTCAACTGCACAATAGCATCCGCCGAAGGATCAATATCTGCGGGATAGAACGACGTTAGCTTCAGCGTCAACAAGCCGTCCTCTGTATCCGCACACAACGGAGAGACCAGCAATTGCGAACCGATCATCGAGCGTGTCAGCGAATTGGGGCGTTCGCCGTTACTAACTGCCAACCATGCATTGTCTAGCTGACGTCCAGCCTCCGTTAGCCGAAGTGAAAAAAAGCTTCGAACGGCAGTCTTGAGAAACGGGACCGCCGCAACACGACGCGCGGCGGGAGCGGCTTCCCAGCCAATTTCAAACCTCTTCAGTCTGCGCCCCAGCTCCAAACGTGGATTCTGGGCAAAAGATTCTGCCGCCGTCGCCAACAGCAAAACCATGAGAACGGCTGAAACACGTATTCTGCGGGACATTCGACTCAGGCCACGCGGCTCAATGATCAGTACTGAAGAAGATGCGGCACGACCACATTCTGATTCAACCATGTAACACCGTATCCTATAGGTCCTGCGTCAAACCAAAAAAGCAATATTTACCATCGCTTAATCACTCGATTTCGACGGAGCGGAAAGCCGAAACCAGCGTGGTGATGCCGACCAAAGTCTCACCAGAATTACCCGGTGACTGCTCGCCGCCGTTCTCGCAAGTAGCCGCCTGTTGCCGCAAAAACGGAGCATGACAGGCATCCAACTGCAATTCATCGCTACCGACAAACAGCCGATGAAGCTTTGTCGACACCATGGACGCGATAAGATAACGGATGTGAGGTTTGATTTCGCGATGGCGTAAAATCCCTGTGGCTTATCCGATCTTGACTGCCGCCCTGAATCTGTCTCGCAGGCTCTGCAAATGGATTACAACCCCCATAGACTTTAAGTCTGACGTCCTTCATTGCTGACGAGATTTTTATCGGACAATAAAGTGCCCGCCCCGGAGTCACGTGGATGCCAAAGCGATTCATCCTAATACCTCTTCAACAATAAAGTGAGGCGTGAATAAGTTGTTCACACCTGGCGACAGCTTCGTTGCACGATCTGGATCGCAGGATCGAGGCGTTGACGACAGACCGTGTGACCACGCGACACAGAATTGGACTTGAGTAGTTTTTGGGCGGGATCGAGGACCCTCCATCGCAGCGAGCACACGATGAAGTTGATTACTTGGACTGCCGCGGGGCGTTTGCTAGGAATTCCGTTTGGATTTATCGGATTCTATCTCATTGCCTCGACGTTCTTTCCGTCAGAAAACGAAGTCGACAGCATCATGCTGGTGATACCTTTTTTCCTCACTGCTTGTGTCAGCTCGCTAATTTCTGGGTGGTTAGGGGGCCACCTTCCATAACAACTCGGACATACTTTCCGGAAGCGGCGGTAAAACGGTGCAGCGATACCATACAACTTACCAAGCAATGCACCGTTAATAAGCAAAATCCCCAACTCTCACTGTTGGTTAGTAGTTTCCGTTGCTGAATGCCTCGACCTCCCACCCATTACCGGTACGCAATACGCTGAACCCCCAAACGCGTCGCGAACAGGAAGCGAATTGCACGGTTTTTCTTCGCTTCCCACCCGCCAGACGAGCGGCAGGCCGTTTTCTAGAGGGCATGCCCACCAGCACCGCACGCCGATGAAGAAACTGACGGCTGTCTCTCCATCGCGAATATCAGAAACAAAGCCAACCAGCACCTCATCGTCGCGGATGTCTCCGGAGACAAGACGCTCACGGTCCGACCAAGACGTTGCATGGAACCCCCGATGCCAGAGAGCCTCGCTGGCAGACTTAGACAATACGCCATCGACTTCAACAAGCGTGATTGATTCCTGCGGTGTCCCGCTGGTTACCGCCCTATGGACATTGTCGAAATGCTTATCAAACTGGTCCGCTCGCTTCAAAATCAAAAACGGTGACAGGCCTTGAACACGAATCGGCCTTGAACACGAATCCTCAGCCAGTCGCGTTGGCAATCATTTATCGAGCTAGATCACAAATGTCATTTTTTAGATTTACGAGCCGCTTGCTGATGACGCTTGCTGTCACGTTTGGTGTTGCGACCATTGGTCTCGCCGATAACACGGACTGCAATCTGTTATCAGACACCATCGAAAGCCAAACCAACCGAACCGATCCGAATGAGAAGGTTTCGGGTGATGACGGCATGCCGACGGGACTGGAAGTGGTCCGCTGTGATCAACGACTCCTTAATCTTCGTGAAGACGCAGTTGTTCCTGCCCAAGCGGTCGTTGCTGCACAAGAAACTAAACGCCCGAACATTATTTTCATTTTGGCAGATGACCTCGGCTATGGTGACATTGGTGTGCTTTGGCAGAATTCGATCACTGGAACCAAGAAGTTCATCACGCCTAATTTTGACCGGATGGCGGCCGAGGGACTCATTCTAAACCAGCACTACACCAGCGCTCCGGTATGCGCTCCGGCTCGTGGAACCTTACTGACCGGAGTCCATCAAGGTCATTGCACCATTCGCAATCGTGACTTTGACAACGCGCTGGAACATAACCACACGTTGGGAAGTACGCTTCAGCAGGCAGGATACGCAACCGCGTTAATCGGAAAGTACGGCACGCAGGGCGAAGGCACGTCGCCCGCAACTTGGTCGGCCTATCCGACCAAACGCGGATTTGATTTTTTTCATGGTTACGTTCGGCATGCAGATGGGCATCAGCACTATCCAGGCAACCACTGGCCACTGGGGAATTCAGAATCACATCGCAGCCCGAAAGAGCTTTACGAGAATGACCGCGAGATCTCCGCCGACCTCGACAAGTGCTTCACGCCTGATCTTTTCACCGCCCGAGCCAAGAAATGGATGATCGATCAGTGCGCTTCGAATGCAAAGCAACCATTCTTTCTTTACTTGGCGTTTGATACACCGCATGCAGCCCTGCAACTTCCCACAACCCGTTACCCGAACGGTTCAGGAACGAACGGTGGTGTGCAATGGATTGGAACACCGGGCCACATGATCAACACGGCCGAAGGGAAAGTCGATTCATGGCGGCACCCAGATTATGCGGAAAAAGGCTGGACCGATGAGGAAGAGCGGTTTGCGACGCTTGTTCGCCGTATGGATGATTGTGTGGGCGACCTGCTCCAGACGCTCCGCGACCTTAAAATTGCAGACAACACATTGGTGGTATTCAGCGCGGACAATGGCCCGCACGATGTGCACTATCTTGCGGGCGGCAGTTACAGCGCGACTGCTTTCGACTCGTTTGGCCCTTTCGAGGGGATCAAGCGAGACTGTTACGAGGGCGGTGTGCGTCAGCCAACACTCGCTTGGTGGCCGAACAAGATAAAAGCTGGACGGACCAACAACACACCGTCCCAATTTCAAGACTGGATGGCAACCTTTTGTGATTTAGCTGGCTTGCCAACACCGGCTCGCAGTGACGGCGTCTCACTCGTGCCAACCCTAACCGGAAAGGGTCGCCAACGTGATGGCATCGTCTACGTGGAATTCAATCAACCCGGGCGTGTACCCCGCTATCCCGAGTTTACGAACCACGGTAAGGACCCCCGCGGTAATCAGCAAGTAATCTTTGTTGATGGCTACAAGGGAATCCGCAATGGCATTCGCTCACATGCCGACGACTTTCAAATCTATGACGTCAGTCATGATCTTAAGGAAGCGACCAATCTGTTTACGCATCCTCCTGAAGGTCAGTCAGCTTATTTTAAGAATCTGCAGCAGCGAATGAAGGATCGCGTGCTGCAGGTACGGCAGATCGAAAAAGATGACCCTTTCGATCCCGGCACTGACAAAGTCGAGTCACGTCCGTATGACGGTGAGCTCGTTCCCTCTGTGGATCTGACTGTCACTTCAGGTGTGAATCTGGAAAGATACGAAGGACAGTGGCCCTGGGTACCAGAATTCGATGAGCTCAAACCGTTGAGCACCGACACGGCTGCGACTTTCGCGGTGGAAACGCAACTCTCGCGATCCAACGACGCTGGACTTTGCTACCGCGGATTCCTAAAAGTTCCCACTGACGGAACCTGGACGTTCTACGCAACATCGGACGCCGGAACACACCTTCGAATCCATCAATCACAGGTGATTGATGATGATTTCAATCATGACGGATCGGAAGCAAGCGGAGCCATTCACCTCAAGGAAGGCCTGCATCCATTCACTCTTTACTACCGCACCGGTGACCGCCCACCGGCTTTAACACTGCAATGGTCCAGCAAGGGAATCCCCAAGCAAACCGTCCCTGATGCGTGTCTGTTCCGAAGTGAGGTTTCTCATGACGGAGCAAACAAATGAAACGAATGCAACTCGTTTTCACAGCGGTGATGGGCGCGACAATGGTGTTTAGCGCCGAATCGATAATTTCGGCACAAGATTCCGACCGCCCCAACATCGTCTTAATCATGGCGGAAGATATTGGAAATGATTTGGCGTGCTACGGTACCAAAGGAGTGAAAACACCGATCCTCGACAAGTTGGCCGAAAGCGGAATTCGCTACACGCGTTTCTACACCAACTCACCCATCTGTTCGCCGAGTCGCACCGCGCTGATGCTTGGCATGTATCAGACGTCCAGCAATGGCCACAACCATCGCAGCAAGGTGGAGGGTGCACCGGGACTGCACTACCTGACCCACTATCTCCGGCAAGCAGGATATGTGAACCGTCTCGGATCGAAAGTGATCACGCGTAAAAGCGGCAAGACGGATATCAATGTGCAACTCAAGGAACGCATGTTTGATAAAGCGAAGCCCAAACCGGGGCAGCCCTTCTTTCAGCAAATCCAACTTCAGGTAACTCATCGCCAGGCCGATGACTCACGCTGGCAGGATCTGCGTGCCGGCAAAGAAAATCCGGTGAAGACCGCTGAGATAGAGATACCGCCATACCTTCCTGACACGCCGGAAGTTCGTTTGGACTGGGCGACTTATCTCGACCAGATCGAACAGGCGGATCTGGAAACAGGTCAAATCCTTACGGACCTGAAAAAGAAGGCAGAGTTTGAGAATTCAATCATCATCTGGATCGGTGATAACGGCCGTTGTCAAATTCGCGGCAAAGGTTACCTCTACGAAGATGGTATTCGATGTCCGTTGATCATTTTCGGCAAGGGAATCGAACGAGGCAAAGTCGTTAGCGACTTGGTCTCCGGCATTGACCTGACAGCCACCATCTTGGCCCTCGCTGGAATCGACGTTCCGCCACAAATGCAGGGCCAGGCGTTTCTCTCCAATCCAGATTATCAAACGAAAGACTATGTGTTTTGTGCACGCGATCGCTGGGACGAGATTGTTGACTGCAGTCGCGTGATCGTGGGCAAACGGTACAAGTACATTTACAACTTCATGCCGGAAGTCCCCTTCGACGCTGGCCAGAAGTATCTTGACGCCGACAATGTCAGACCTCTACTGCCACTGCTTCGAAAAATGCACAAACAGGGAAACCTGACTCCGGAACAAGCTTACTTTTTTAGACCTGGCAAGGAGATCGAGCAGTTTTACGACCTCGATGCGGATCCGTGGGAGCTTGATAACCTTGCAGCATCTTCAACGCATCAGAAGAAGAAAGCAGAGTTACGGGAAAAACTGTTTCAATGGATCAGGTCCGCGAATGACCAGGGCCTAGAGAAGGCACCGAACGGAAGTTGGAAACCGAAATTGGAAGAGAACCCGACAAGATCGCGGTAAAATCGCGAACAATTTATCTCCTGCGACCAGCCACGCAGGTCAATTACCTTTGAGAGCCTGTGAAAGCAGCAACGTCATGAGAGCCCATTGCCTCCTTGCCTCCCTGATTCTCGTTGCCAACGCCTTGCCATTACTTGGAGCAGACCGCCCGCCCAACGTTCTGATCTTTCTGATGGACGACATGGGCTACGGCGATGTGAACGCTTTGAATCCCGAAGGGGCTGGCTTCGCAACTCCGAACCTCGATGAACTCGTGGCCAAGGGAGTCACCTTTACGCAAGCCCATTCGTCCGCTTCGGTGTGCGCTCCGACTCGCTACGCGTTGCTCACCGGCAACCACGTGTACCGGGGCCGCTTGCCGGGCGGAACCTGGTCTCACTTCGACGGCAGCCAGATTTTGCCGGGACAGCAAACGATCGCGGATCGGCTACGAGACGCGGGGTACGCCACCGCATTCTTTGGAAAGGGGCATCTCGGCTCAAGCTTTCTTCGCAAAGACGGCAAACCCGCGATGAACTTTCGCGACGCGGATCTCTCGCAACGTTTTTACGATGGTCCACGTGATCACGGCTTTGACTATTCACTCACCCTACCGGCGGGCATTCAGGCAGAACCCTATGCGTTTTTCCAGAACGATCGGCTGTCGCGTTGGAACAATGAACGGATGACTTGGGAAACCTTTGAGAACGATAGGGAGGCTCGGCAATACTTTCGCGCTGAAAAACGGGGCAAGAAGAAATCGGCGTACGCAATGGACAACTGGAGCACCGAGACGGTAGGGCCGCTGCTCGTCCGCGATGCCCTCGGCTTTATCGATCGACACGTTGCAGAAAAAGGGAAGGAAAAACCGTTTTTCATTCATTACTGCTCCCAGGCAGGACATTCACCCTACGCGCCCCCCGTCGCATTCAATCCAAAGAATCCACTGAATACCAGTGAACTGACTGCACCCGGTGCCGTCGCGATCGCAGGCCAAACGGTCAACAAACGCACCGACATGATCCTGGAAGCAGATGTCGCGTTGGGACTGTTCATCGACAAACTTACAGATTTGGGGATCATCAAGGAGACGCTAATTCTGTTCACAAGTGACAACGGCGTAGCTGTTGGCCCCAGTTCTACTTGGTCCAATCCAATTTATCGGGATGTCAAAGATGACATCCCATACGGAGGGAACCGCTTGGAGGTGAGTCCGCATAATCCACAACTGATTCATCGAAATGGGCAAGGCATCGCGGATGACGGAAGTCCGCTGCGTGGTGAAAAAGGTTTCGTCTACGAAGGTGGACACCGCATTCCCTTCATTGTCCGCTGGGATAACGGCATTCCAGCAAACCAAATCGTACGCAATCAACTCATTGGCTTGCACGATGTCTTTGCCACAATCGCCACAATCGCGGGCATTAAGCGAGATGGGAACCAAGCTCACGATAGCTTTGATTTTTCAAAAGTCTTGCAGACTCAAACAGCCAGGCATCCGCTCGTCCGCACCTCGCTGTTCATCCAGTCCAACCGACCTTGGGAACAGAACAACAAAAAAATCAACAATACCTGGGCGGCCTATCAGGCAACAAGAACCTCGGAAACGCTCGATCTGTGGAAGGGTGTCTTGGAGACAAACATTCGCCAATCAGATGGAAAAGCCAAGGCTCATTGCGTCGAACTCTTTCACCTCACGAAAGATCCATCCGAAAGCAATAATCTCAGCGACGCGTCGCGACTCAAAGCGATTGAACTTCAATTTCGCACTCAGTCGAACCAACCCCGCACTGCACCTTAAGGGTGCGCAGTGACTTAAAGGTGCGCATCATTCTAAAAATGCACTGCAGGCGGTCTGCGTTACTATTTCACACCGCCGCCGCTCTCACCAGAATGCGGGCCTTACAAGCATCCAACCTGGCATGGCATTGGCGGGTTGAACTGAGTGGGAAGTTCGGATTCAACAACCCGCAACCACCTGCGCACCGTCGCACCCGCGCACTGTAACAACCGTCGCACTGTAACAACCGCCGCAGTTTCGTCTCGCCTGCTCGCAGTACTCCCAACATCCCAAGGAGCTAGCCGAAGCCAGTCCGCAAAAATCCTTGATCTTTCATAAACCCCACGCCCCGCCCGGGTACAACAAGTCAAAACTGGCTTTTCTTGAGGATTACGGCTAAATTATTGGTAAGGGAAACCAATGCTCGACCCACCCGCAATGCCCCCCGCCATCTCGATTCGAATGAACGTTTGCTTGGTCAATTCGTTGCTGGGCTGATTGGTATCTTCTCGGCTCGCGCAACCACACAGACGGCACAAAACACTCTTGAAATACTGTAGAAACAGATCAGACGCGAACTCACAAAGGTCGAAAAGCAGACTTGCCACGACAACCGAACATTCGTTCTATCGCATCTTGTTCGCAATCATCGCACTTGCCACCTTTTCGTTATCGTTCGTCGCCAACGCCACTGCTGAATCCGGGGCGGCCGCCTACCAGACTCAGATTCGTCCCTATCTGTCCAAGTATTGTTTTCAGTGCCACGGCCCCGAACAACAGAAAGCTGATCTGCGCCTCGACCGACTCGATCCCGATATGGTCAGCGGCAGCGATGCAGACATGTGGCAGGAAGTACTTGATCTGACCAATGTCGGAGAGATGCCTCCAGCAGAAGTGAAACAACCTTCCAATAAAGAGCGTCAAACCATGGTCGATGCCCTGACCGCGGAATTGCGTCAGGCGATGGAAGCGAAACGATCGACCGGCGGCAAAAATGTGCTTCGCCGCATGACGGCCTATGAATACAACAATACACTCCGCGACCTACTCGATCTTAACCTGCGATTCTCGGCCGACCTGCCACCGGAAGGAGTCGCAAAGGAAGGCTTCAAAAATAATAGCGGTGTACTGGGCACCTCAGCATTGCACATTGAGTACTTCGAGCGCATTGCAAGATCAGCACTCGAGCGAATTATCCTCGTACCTGAGACACAGCCCGATCCCTACTTCGTCCGCGTGGAGCCGGAAAAAGCATTCGAGCCACTCGCTGACAAAGCCCCCGCCGCCAAAAACAAAAAGAGAAACAGCAAGCCTGTTGGCTTTAACCTCAAGAACGGGCCCGATTTTGCTCCTGGCAACAGAGCCAAACCGGGATTATTTCGATTGGAGCATGGTTCACAATCAAACGACGGCATCCTACTTGCCGGTAACCGTCCCTCCGATCGCTTCGGGGACATCTTTGCCGAAGAAAAAAAGATTGGAGGAGCCAAAGGAGCTGGGCGGTCTGGATGGCAACCTGAATTCCGCATCGAATTGTATGAAGTGCCTTACGATTCACCCGTTCAAGTCCGCATTCGATGCGCCGCGATACTCGGTGCCAACCACTCATTTCCACGCCTCTCCTTTGAACTGGGGTCCTTTCGTGGTGCGGGAGTCTCCGACCAGAAAGAAGCCGCAAACGAGGAAATCCGCTCGACGGAGATGCAAACCTACGAATTCGTTGTCCAAGGGGCGAACTTCCCATTTCAATCCAACAAGCCGGCTCGCCCTTCGTACTTTCGTATTTTCAACGACTACCGCCGTGGCACCAGCAAGCTCTCCTATGAGGAATTGCCCAAACTGAATATTGATTGGGTTGAAATCACCTGCAATTACTTCGAGACATGGCCCCCCGCACAACGACAGGCAATCCTCTTCGATCCCAACAATCGATCCAATGAAGGAGTTTACGTAAAAGAGGTCCTCGGTAAGTTCATGAAACGGGCCTATCGACGTCCCGTGACCGAGGCCGAAATCAACCGCAAAGTCGCCTTATTCGAACGTCTAAGAAAAGCTGAACCTTCGTTTGAACATGCGATCGTTTCGACTCTGACAGCTGTGCTTTGCTCGCCCAACTTCCTACTGCTAAGCGAACCGGAGACAACTCAGGTCGCCGAGACTACGAAACTCGAAAAGCGTCGGATTGACGACTATGAACTTGCTTCCCGCCTGTCTTACTTCCTTTGGAGCTCCATGCCTGATGAGCCTCTTTTTGAATTGGCAAGCGAGGGCAAGCTGCATCAACCGGAAGTCTTGCTTGAGCAGACTCGCCGGATGCTGGTGGATCCCAAGTCCCAGGCATTTTCCCGAAATTTTGCCGATCAGTGGCTGGATCTCGCTGGCATTCGCCGCCTCGCTGTGAATCCCGAGTTCTTTCAATTCGACGAACGAACCAAAGATCTCTTCGAAGAGGAAACGATTCGTTTTCTCAATCACGTCATGACGGAAAACCTTTCGATTCGGAACTTTATCGCCTCCGACTTTGCCGTCTTAAATCCGACACTCGCACGGCACTACCGAATCCCGGATATCAGTGGCGGTTTTCAAGTCATTCCCCTCAGTCGCGATCATCATCGCGGTGGTTTGCTAACTCAGGCAAGCATGCTGTTCGGCAACTCCACGGGCGCGGAAACGCATCCCATCAAACGCGGGGTGTGGGTTTTGGAACGAATGCTCGACGACCCGCCTCCGCCCCCCCCGCCTAACGTACCCGAGTTGCCCGAAAAAGCAGCGAAAGACGAAAGCCTCCTTTCGCTTAAGGAACGGTTGATCGCTCACGCTGACAACACAAGCTGCCGTGATTGCCATCAAAAAATTGATCCCTGGGGCGTGGCATTCGAGAATTACAATGCGTTGGGACAATGGCGAGAAGGATCGACTGACCCGCTCGCGCTTGCCCCCCACCAAAAAGTCAACATTGATCCCTCGACGCGACTTCGCAATGGTACAAGCATCGAAAATCTGAACGATCTTCAAAACTATCTGCTGAACCAAAAACAATCGCAATTTCGCCAGGCTGTGGTTCGTAAAGTCATGTCCTATAGTCTTGGTCGCTACCTTGAGTTTGCCGACCGACCGGCCATCGATTCTGTCTGCGAAACGCTGGAGGAAAGCGGAGACAAGTTTCAGGTATTGATTGAGCAAATCGTTTTGTCTGAGCCGTTTTCCACGAAGTGACGTCAATTCGCTCGCTTCACTCCAGCCCTGATACAAACAAAAAACGTCTAACCCAAGTGAGTTAATCGTGAAAAGCAAATCCTGGCATCTCAACCGACGAATGGTGTTGAAGTCTACCGGTGTCTGCTTGGCCCTACCTTGGCTGGAAGGGATGGCAAACGATCAACCGAAACGTCGGCGGCAGCGTTTCTTTGCAGGGTATTTTGCCTATGGCGTGCCGATGCCTTCGGACGATGCTGCCGACCGCATGGAAAACGGCTGGTTTCCCATGGGTGAAGGCAGAGACTATCTTGCCCCCAAGATGCATGAAAGCATCATGCCCCTGAGAGACAAAATCACATTTCTGTCGGGACTATCACATCCAGCCATGCGACGCACTTCCGCGCACAAAGGTGCGGATTACTTTTTAACCGGGGCGGACATTCTAAAAACCTATGACAAACAGTCGATCTCAATCGACCAATACCTGGCTCAAGAACTTGGAAAAGAGACGCGATTCCAATCGCTCGTGATGTCTTCAATGGGAGGCGTCAATCGCCCCTACCGCTCGTCCACCCTATCGTTTGATCGCAGCGGCAGACCAATCCCCGCCCAGAACAAGCCAGCTGAAATATTTCGTCGCATGTTCGGGGAAGTGAGCCAATCGGAACAAAATGCTTTGGCGAGTCGTGGCAGTATCATCGATGAAATCCTCAGCGAAGCCAAAGACCTGAACCAACATCTCGGTGCCAACGACCGACGAAAAATGGATGAATACCTCAGTTCGGTTCGAGAGGTAGAACGCATGACGGAACGCTCAAAACGCTGGCAGAATACCCCCAAGCCAGACGTAGATCGTGACGGCTTGGAACTGGATGCGAACCCAACCAGCCCTCAAGAATACTTGACGGTCATGTACGACCTGCTTGCCCTCGCTTTTCAGACAGATTCGACTCGGGTCGCGACCTTCCAAACCGCTTGCGAGGAAGCAGGTCAAACCGACCGATTCCCATCCGCAATTGGGTTGGCACACTCGTCACACAAGTTGTCACATGAAAAGAAGAATTACGGGGACGTCGCCAAATACATCACTTTTCTAAACGAGATGCACGCTAACTTCATCAAGAAGTTGGATTCGATTCAAGAAGATGATGGAACCTTGCTGGACAATACGCTTTGCTTCTACGGCTGTGCGACCAGCAAGACCCATCAGGCGATCAACTATCCCATCATCCTCAGTGGAGGCAAGAACATGGGATTTCAGCACGGTTCCCACCTGCACTACAGCGATAATGTGCCCCTCTCAAACCTGTTCGTGACAATCGCAAATCAAATGGCATCCCCAACGAACCGGTTCAGCGATAGCACCAGCGACATCACAGAAGTACTGGGTTAAGACCTAAACGTCATCAGCAGACAGCAGCGAAATCCTCGCCTAAACACTTTTCGACTGAGCGATGAATCATGGCACGCACCAGTATTGTTACCCTTCTGATTCTGTACGCTTGCCAGCTCGTTTCTGCAGCGGAACGCCCCAACATCCTGTTCATCTTTACCGATGACCAATCGTATCGAACGGTTAGTTGCTACCCGGAAGCATACCCCTGGGTTAAAACTCCCAACATTGATGCATTGGCAGCCCAAGGTGTCCGTTTCACCCACACCTATCTTGGTACATGGTGCATGCCATCGCGAGCCACCATGCTCACAGGCCATCATCAGTACGGCGTTGAGTCGATGCGGATGCAGGGTGAATACCCAGGCAGCGTCTACGACCCGAATCAGTGCCCCTTTTGGCCACGGGTGTTTCGAGAAAACGGCTACTCAACCGCTCAAATTGGAAAATGGCACACCGGGATCGACAGTGGTTACGGCCGCGACTGGGATCACCAGATTGTTTGGAGTCGCCCCAAGTACCCGAAAAATGCTGGTCACTACTACGATGATCAAATTGTTGAAATCGATGGTGAAGTCAAACGAATTTCCGGATACACAACCGACTGGTACACCGACCGTGCCGAAGACTTTATCCGCGGGAAGCATCGCCAAGCAGGTCAACCGTGGTACCTCTGGCTGTGCTATGGTGCCGTTCATGGCCCCTTCACACCTGCCGAACGTCACCAGGCTGCCTATCCGAACGCAACAGTGCCCGAACCGGTAAACATCTACCCTGGCGTATCACGCCAAGGCAAACCCGAATACGTTCGCAAACGCAACCGCTGGGTTCCCAATCAGAACGGCGAGGCCGAGTTGGACTCGGGTGTTCAACAAAGAACCGTTGTGAACGCTCCGCTACACGGCAACACCCTTCAGAACTGGGTTCGACAATACCACCAGGGTGTACTCGCAATCGATGATGCCGTGGGACAGCTCCGCAAGGCATTGGAAGAATCAGGACAAATCAAAAACACGCTGATCGTGTTTGCTGCCGATCAAGGAATCGCATGGGGCCAAAATGGTTTTCAACAAAAGATCGCTCCTTACGATGCCAACATCCGCGGGCCGCTGATCATGAGTTTTCCAGGGCAAATCCCACAAGGCGAAGTCTGCCCGCGCCCTGTGGGCGGTACTGATCTGCCACCAACGTTCTTCTCATTTGCGAATCTACCGTTGCCTTGGAAGATGCATGGCCATGACTTAACCCCACTGCTGAAGAACCCAACCGCTGAATGGCCGCATCCTGTCCTGACTGCACTGACGGGTGAGAAATACGGAAGTGATACAGATCGAATACCAACGGACCCCGCAGTGCTCTACAAGACAGCCAAAGTACCCTGGTGGATCTCGTTGCTCGATGGCCGTCACAAGTACATTCGAACACTTGTGGAGGGCGAGGTGGAGGAACTTTACAACCTAGAATCCGATCCAGAAGAACTGCACAACTTAGCATTCGACCCGACACACCGCGAAAAACTGAGATCCATGCGAGCCGCAACCTTAACTGAATTACGGCGAACCAACGCCGGAATGGTGGACCACCTGCCTGCATTCTCAACACCCGAGTGAATGCGGTTTGCACCGCCCCAACCTCCGCAAGCCCAACGGCGAACAAGCAGTGGGAACGAGCAGCGAGAACTGGCATTGAAACTGGGTGATTCCCGTGACTTAATTAAGAGGCTTCGGTTTGTTGCCACAAAATGCTTCCAGCACTGGTTTCGCTCCGCGCGATTCAATTCGACCGGCCGCTACACGCGCGCACAAGCCCTTGCCCGTTCAACGAATTCTTCCTTTGCTACTCGCGATCATTGTTGCTTGTTGGGCAGCGATTGCACCGGCGTGCCCGTTTTGTGATTCACTCCCGCGTACCCTGAGCGATGACCTGGAAGAATCGTCGGCGGCAGTGGTCGCGCACCCCGAAGCTGTGTCTACTGAGCCGGATGGTATTCGCGTCTACCGAATGCGAATCACCGACGTACTCAAAGGAGCACCCGCCTTAAAAAATTCGGTTGTCAACGTGACATCTGCGCGGGAGATTTCCTCGGCCAAAAATTTTTGGCTTGTAGGCTATGGTGACGATCGCCTTCAGTGGTTTCCACCAACTGCCATCACGAGCGAGGGCATTGCCTACCTTCGCGGCTTAAGTGGCCTCCCGGAGTCTGGGCCACAGCGATTGGAATATTTCCTGCGTTTCCTACAACACACCGAGGACTTCATCGCGGCCGATGCCTACAACGAGTTTGCTGAATCCTCATTGAAGGACATCAAAGGCTTGGGAGACAAATTGTCACGAGATTGGGTGATCGCGCAACTCCGCGACACGGCAGTGCCACTGCATCGCCGCCGTCTGTGCTGGACATTTCTGAGTCAATGTGGAACGGCTCAAGACACTGGCCTCTTCGATGATGCGCTCCGCAAGCGTCGATCCGACCCCTCGTTTAATCCAGGCATGGATGCTGCGATCTCCTGTTTCATTTCGCTCGGAGGCGAACAGGCGCTAGCCCGCATCGAGCAAGATTTCCTTGCCAACCCTGCCACCAAAGAATCCGATTGTTTTTCGGCGGTCAGCGCGATTCGTGTTCATGGTACCGAGCTGAATGTCATCCCGCGGGAACGTTTAGCAACAGCGCTACGTCATCTTTTGGCGAGGCCCGAGTTGGCCGACTTGGTCATCCCTGACTTGTCGCGGTGGGGAGACTGGTCTGCGATCGACCGCATGGTGGAGCTTTTTCAGATTTCAACGGAAGAAACGGCGCTCCTCAAACCGGCCGCTGTGCGCTACCTGAAGACGTGCCCACTGCCAGACGCAACCGCAGCACTTGAGAAGCTGCGTGCTATCGACGGCAACGCCGTGCAGGTTGCCGAGGCTTCGATGCGATTCAATCTTGGTCGCGCTTCGCTTCCGGTGCCACCGCCGGATCTAGACGAGCCTACACTGAATGCAAACGACTTGCGTGCGCCAGAGGTAGCAGATCAATCTCAGGGCCAGTGATTTAGCGGTGAAGCATCCGATCGCGAATAACATGCCGGTCAAGTTTTTGCCCGCCTGGACTCTCTAGCTGAAGACGGCAAAGTGATGCTCGCCGGTGCCAATGCCGATTGCTCTACGATCACCTCGCCAAGCTACGTCCCGACCGGATTGAGGTGATCGAAACGCAGTCCAACAACTTCATGCGTAGATCAAATAGGGTCGCCGACTATCGGACCTCGCTCGCAACCAAAACAAAACATTGAACCGACGCGCGGCCAATATTAGCGAATTCGATTCGTTCTGAAGCCTACGAACCCTTTTAAAATCGCGACCCCAAATCGTTTACACCGGTGGCTTAGGGGCAATGTATAATCGGCCAAGGCGGGAACACGCACTTGCAGCAAACCATAAACGCTTTTCGATCCATCTCCATTCGCGACGCCCGATAGCATGCTTAGCTTGCCTGGAGAACTCTCTAGGATGGAAAACAGCAAACGCTTAACAGTCAGGACGATCTCCTGGTTCCGCTAAACAACCCTCCAAGGGATCAGCCGATCGTTACCGCGAATAAAATTCGCGGATTCAATAGATACGGAAAGCAGCAAATCACATTCTTTCATCAGGGGAAATCCAAGTCGTGATCAATGTTTATTCAAACAAGCTTGTACTCGCTGTTTGCTTGACTGCAATATCTTTTTCGTCATCAATCCTACTGAACGCTCAGGTGCTGGCCGATGAGCGCCCTAATATCCTGCTTATCATGGCGGACGATGTTGGCGTGGATGCACTTGGCTGTTACGGAGGCGAGTCATACAAGACGCCCCGTTTGGATGCGTTGGCAGAAGGCGGCATGAAATTCACACATTGCTACAGCATGCCAGTCTGTCATCCAACCCGGATCACGTTGATGACAGGTCGATATCCGTTTCGCACGGGCAATCCAAAGTGGGGGACTTTCCCAAAGGAAGAAGAACCACACAACATTGGCCAAGTCATGAAGCGTGCTGACTATGCAACGGCAGTAGCCGGCAAGTGGCAGATTTGCACGATGAAGAATGATCTTAATCATGCAAATCGACTGGGATTCGACGAATCGTGTTTGTTCGGTTGGCATGAGGGCGCTCGATACCACTCACCATTCATTTATCAAAACGGCGAACTCCAGAAAGGACTTGACGACAGCTATGGCCCCGATGTCTATGTCAATTTCCTGATTGATTTTATGCGACGCAATAAAGAAACGCCGTTTTTTGCTTACTATCCAATGGCTCTTTGCCATGATGTGACTGACGACCTGAAAGATCCTGTTCCGTTTGGACCGAATGGCCATTACGACTCGTTCAAGACAATGGTCGAGGCGATGGATGTACGCGTTGGTCGATTGATCGATGCTTTGGATGAGTTTGGCTTGCGAGAGAACACTCTCGTCATTTTCACAACCGACAACGGCTCGCCGGTTCGCTCGATCTATTCAGCAGAAAGAAATCCGAATCCGAAGAGAAAGGACACATACATTCGCGTTCCGGTTGTATCGCGGCAAAATGGCGTCGATATTCCTGGCGGAAAGGGATCGCTAACCAACGGTGGCACCCTTGTCCCGCTGATCGCCAATTGGCCTGGTAAAGTGAAACCAGGGCAGATCGCCAACGACCTAGTCGACTTCTCGGACTTCCTGCCGACAGTCGCCGAGTTTGGGCGAGCTGACCTACCTGACGGCGTTACCCTCGATGGGCACAGTTTGGCGTCACGAATCATCAACGGAAAGCCATCTTCCCGAAACTGGGCATTTGTCGAACACCGTGGCAAGCACTGGGTTCGCGATCAACGCTGGAAGCTATACGACAACGGTAATCTGTTTGACGTTAGCCTTGACCAAGCTGAGCAAAAACCACTCGAGATAACGGACGGAAGTAAAGAAGCCGACGCGGCTCGCAGGCGTTTGAGTTCAGTCCTGAAATCGCTGAAAGTGAAGTAAGCTTTGACACTCGCATAATTCACGGCCCGACTATTCCCAGCGACGAAAGGTTGGTGAGTGATGTGATCGTTATGAAACAATCCATACAAACGCACCAACAATTCCTCCGACAAACAACCAGATTGCCATAAAGCCAACAACCGACGTTCTTGATGGCCTCGGGATCTCCAGGCCGCCAGCCGTTAATAGCATTGGGCGATCAATCACTGGCGTTGCCGCTGGTAACGTACAGGGCAGCAAAACTTGCTCGCCCGGCTGCACTGGAGTGCGGCTTAGCTGGTAGAAGCGATTCAACTTTTCTGGACTCACGGGCCGCGTGAATAGACTGACGAGAATTCCGACAATGGAGGCGGTCACACCATAAAAGAGGATTTGCCAAGGCAAGTAGACCACAGCCTTGTCGCCTTCGACCCACAGCAGTCGAAGCGATTCACTTCCGGGCACCATCCCCAGCCCGTTGATGAACCATGCTTGTGTCGAAACCCACCACGCAGCAAATCCGGTCACGGTCGTCGCCCAGGCACCTGCAACCGTCATTCGCCGCCAAAACAGACCGATCCAAAACACGAGCCCCATCATCGGTGCAATCATGAACCAGATTTCCAACGCTTTGACGACGCTTGGTACCCAAAAAGCAAAAGCGACACCCCCCGCAACAACAACAACGGAAGTTTCACGACCGACCCGAACATAATGCCTGTCGGACATTCCGCATCGAAGCGGCTTGTAAATGTTTTCGGTGAACAATGCGGCACTACTTATCATGAACGAATCGCAGGAACTCATAACTCCGGCTAACAACGCTGCCAAGAACAAACCCAACAATCCAGGCACCAAGCGAGGCAGAAAGGTATGTGCCACTTCGCCGTAAATTCCATCGGCCGTTTGTTTGAGTGAATCAACATCGAGCAACGCAGGATCGTTCCCGATTTGGATGTACCATGCAACAGCGGCGATCGCCGTAAGAGACCATGCCGCGGTACAAAGTCGTTTAATCAAGTTACCACCCACAATCCCAACTCGACCTTCCCATTCTGTCTTACCCGCCGCACAGACGCCCATGATGAAAGGTTGAGCCACGATGCCCACCAGAGCTTGAAGTGACATCATCACTACAAAAAACAAAGAGATCTTCCCAGGAGCCACGAGTGATAACATCGCTTCGTTGGTGATGGTTTCCCGAACGCCAGCCATGCCGCCAACCTCCCACAAAATGAAGGGTAACAACATAAAAGAGAAAGCGATTGTCAGAATACCTTGAATGTAGTCCGTCACGATCGCCGCTCCCAAACCACCAACAGCACCATAAAAAACGAACATCAAAGTGACAGCGACGATCGCTACATCGGCCTCAATCAGGCCCCCGGTCCCAGCATCGGCCAAAGCACCAGCACCTTTGAGCATCACGCCGATTTTAATGCACATGTTTGCCATGCCGACAATCGCAAAAAGAATTGCGACGCTTCGGTCGTACCGAAGCTCATAGACATCGGCCGTCGTGATCGCTCGGAACCGTCGAAAGACTGGCGCAATCAGCCAATAAAACGGCGTTACGAAAAGCCAGAGCCACTGATACCAAATCCCACTCAGACCGGACCGAAACGTAGCCGAAGAAACCGTCACTGCCTGATCTGATGCAGTTCCGGTGCCGAAGGCATGCATCATCATCATGCCCTTACCAAACTTTCGCGGCATGAAGAACTCATCCAAACCTGAAACGTGGCGTCCCATCCAGACACCCATGATGGTGATGCCAATCAAATAAAGCACCACCACCAATCCATCAATTGGATGCAGCCCAACCGCCACTGCAATCGGCAATGTCATTCCCAACAGCATCTACAAATCTTTCATTCGAGGATGTCGAAACGCTTCAATAACAGCGCTATTGTCTGCATCGCCATAACCCAACTCCTCGGCCTGCTCGAGGAGCGATTCATGAACTCGACTCAGTGGCACGCTCGCTCTCGCAGACTCAGCTTCCGATCGAATCAGACGAACATCCTTGAGGTGCTGAGAAAGCCTGGCTTGAAGTCCATAGTCCCTTTCAACCATCCGTGTGCCTTTTGTTTCCATCACAACCGATTGGGCCGGCGTCTGCTTCAGAATCTCGAGGGTCAATTCTTGATCGAATCCGAGCGATTCAGCGAACACCAATCCTTCCGCCAGAACTGCTCGGTGCAACCCGAGAACCAAATTATGAACCAACTTAAATCGGGAAGCATTACCGACAGGACCAAGGTAAAAATGCTTTGCTGTAATTGCTGCCAACAATGGCTTTGCACGTTCCACAACTGCCGCGTCCCCACCCAAGAATAAAGCAACCACCCCGGCGGTGACCTGCGCACTCGATCCGGCGACGGTCGCCTCAAGGTAGGACACTCCTAGATCGGCGAGTGCCTGACCCACAGCAACCATCTGTCGAGGATCGCCAGTCGTTGTGTCAACAACAATCTGGTTGGGCACAAATTGGCCGCGAAACTGGCGAACAAGAGAAAGCACGGCGTCACTGTTTGGCAAAGATAGAAAAACTTCCTCGCAGCCCTGAACAACTTCCGCTGCACTATCGCAAGCGATGCCGCCACTCTGCCTCAGAGCCTCTCGCTGACTTTCGTTCGTGTCGAATCCATGGACCCTGAACCCATTTTTAATTAATCGGTTCGCTAACGCTGAGCCCAGTAATCCAACACCAATGAGCCCAACGGCCTTCGTCTTCATAGTTTCTTTCTAATAACGATTGGACAAACCCGTTCTTCAAAAGCAATTACTGACAGTCCACACGCTTTTACTGCTACTTGAATCACCGTTATCTCGCGTTATAACACAGCAGCCTGTGACTGCAAGCTTTCGCTCACGCGTGATGAAATCGAACTGTCTCTGACCCGCGATATTTACACACATGTCCGAGGCAAAACCACTGACGCGAGTTTGCTTCTGGGAAGCCACCTGCGGATCGCCCTCTCGCAGATGAGGTTGGGCGCAATCAAGATTGGGGCCAGATGAAATTGGACCCAGATGAGATTCCCGTTCTCGAGACGATCAATCGGCTAACGTCTGAATAGATTGCCGAACAGCCCTTTAATGCCAAGTCGTTTGCGAGAAGGGCCGCTCGTAAGGAGTTCAATCACCTTCATTCTCTTCGTGATGCACGTGAAAGCTGTGCAGCGGGTGAGGTAGCTCGTAAAATTGTTACTTATCTTTTGGAGAACAGGAATCGCTTCTTGAAGAATCGCGGCAGATCTCTCGGCAGGTTACTTCCAATGTCAAACAGTTTGCTACGAAGCGCCAGAGATACTTTCTGCTGGAGCATGCACACCGGCCTCACTTGCTGTCAGCGGAATCCACATAAACCCGCTGTTGAAACAATTTGATGATGAAGATCCAGCGAGCGGCAACTGTTCGATGCTCCGCGCGGCACCCGTCGAAAAAAGGTTAGGTGATGACTCAACGACTTGCACAGCTCTTCAATCGCTTCGGTGCATTCCAAACGAATTGCATGAACTCCTCAACCACTTCCGCTGTAACCATATGCTTGATCATCATTCAAAACATGGGTGCGACCTGTGCCCAAACGCCCAAAAGCTCTGCTTCTGAACGCCCGAACGTTCTGCTCATCGCGATTGATGATCTGCGTCCCGCATTAGGTTGCTACCGGGATCCTCTCGCCAAGTCGCCTCATATCGATCAGTTTGCCAAATCTGCCAGGCGGTTCGATCGGGCCTATGTTCAGCAGGCCGTCTGCGGCCCCTCTCGAACATCTCTATTAACCGGCCTGTTACCAGATCACACACGGGTCTGGCACAACCGTAATCGGTTCCGGGAAACTCGTCCGGATCACGTGACACTGCCCCAGTTGTTCAAGCAAAACGGTTACCGATCGCTCGGTCTTGGAAAGATCTTCAGCGGTAATGAAAAGGAACTCGATCCGATTTCGTGGTCAGAACCTGAAACCCTGCGACGCAAAGGTTGGCGAAACTATGTGCTACCACAAAATCAGGGCAAGGAGAAGAAACAAGCGGCCTTTGAGGCCGCTGATGTGTCGGACGATTTCTATCCCGACGGCAAACTCGCTGACCTGGCCATCAAGACACTTGAAAAATTTAAACAAGACAATGGACCGTTTTTCCTGGCGGTTGGATTTTTCAAGCCACACTTGCCTTTTAATGCGCCCAAAAAGTATTGGGACCTGTATGATCGGACGGCATTTGAACTGCCGGCGGCTTCACGTGAGCCAGTTAGTCTGTCACCCGAGATCGCCCTGCATTCTCATCGTGAACTTGGCGGTTATAAAGGCATACCAAAGAACGAGAACCTGGACGCCGCACAGCTCCAACTTCTCCGGCATGGTTACTATGCGTGCGTGAGCTACGTTGATGCACAGGTCGGAAAAGTGCTGGCCGCACTTAAACGTCTCGAACTGGACCAGAATACGATGATTGTCATTTGGGGCGACCATGGGTTCGCGCTGGGTGAAACAAATCGCTGGTGCAAGGCGACGAACTTCGAACTTGACACCCGAGTGCCACTATTGATTCGAACACCAGATCTCGCGAACCCAGGTGTTGGCACCGAATCTTTGGTGGAGATGGTCGACTTGTATCCAACCTTGGCTGCCCTGGCTGGACTAGAAGTGCCGAAGGATCTCGACGGTTGCAGCTTTTTACCACAACTCAATGATCCGCACGCGACTACCCGAGACGTCGTGTTAAGCCAATTCAATCGGCCCTGGACAAGCACGACACCAGAGACGATGGGCTACTCGATCCGAACCAAGAATGCACGCTACACACGATGGCTCAATTGGAAAACAGGCCAAGTCATTGCAGAAGAACTTTATGATTATTCTGGATCGCAAAACGTTATGATCCACTCCGGACACCTGATTGAACGGGGGAACACGGCAGCAGTTCAACCTGCCTTGCTCAAACGCATGAGTCACCGGATGGATGGGCTACTCGCGTCACGACGCAAGAAGGCGAGCAAGTGACGGCCCCTTTGATTTCAGCGATGTCCTACCAACGATTGCTGATGTCACTCGGTCGAAGTTGCCAAAGAATACGGATGGCACAAGTATTATTGATCGAATGAAGGGCGACGAAACTAGGACGCGCGGTTGGGTCTTTCAATCTTCGGGCAGTTCAAAGAGAGGTTTTTACTGCTGGGTGCGCACCCGAGACTGGAAACTCTATACCGATGGGCGACTATTTAACGCCGGCAAAGACGTGATGGAAGAAGAACCTGTGACTGGGCCAAATTCCGAGTCAATTCGCAAGAAACTGCAGGGAATCCTGAACAACATCGTGATGCAGTTTCCAAATCGGAAGATCATTCATGAGCCAAAAAACCTAACCCAAATGACCTAAAAAATAAGGTCAGGCGATTACCCAGAGTTGGAAAAGAAAGGCCTGATAAAATTCTATGGGAAAGATGAAGTAAAAAATGCGAGAAAGGGAAGAGGCGATTCCGACTGACACTAAGCGTGTGGACCACTTGCCTCCCCAATTCGAATTGCACCAGTGTGAGTGAAAGAGTCTGGATGACGGTGAATGCACTGAAAAGACTTTCCCCATGGTTAAAAAACTTCATGTAGAGGATCAGCAACGAATGCGATTTTCTGGTACGGTTGGCTTTTTTCCAGATCCAGAACTGGGGAATTAAGCTCTGCTACGGAGAAGCAACTTGCCCACACAATCATCCTTGCGAGCTGATCTTCCCGGCCGCGGTTGGAACCTCGAGCAGTCCTACAAGCAGTTACCCCGGGTGTTCTTTCAAGAAATCGAACCGGCGACCGTTTCAGCACCAGACATCTGTGTGGTGAATCAACGTCACGCCGAACGCCTTGGACTATCTCTTCGTGACTTGCCGGACAAAGAGGCAGCACGTCTGTTGACTGGACAGCAATTACCGACCGGTGCGAAACCGCTTGCGCAGGCATACGCTGGTCATCAATTCGGTGGGTTCACCATGTTGGGAGATGGACGTGCGATTCTGCTTGGCGAGCAGCGCACTCCCTCAGGCGAACTATTTGACATCCAATTTA
Source organism: Rubripirellula sp. (assembly GCA_049602075.1). Taxonomy (GTDB): domain Bacteria; phylum Planctomycetota; class Planctomycetia; order Pirellulales; family Pirellulaceae; genus Rubripirellula. The sequence goes on along the minus strand of JBMYRF010000004.1, from coordinate 36,483 downwards.
AAGGCTCGGGACGAACACCGTACTCTCGAGGCGGTGACGGACGAGCCGCGTTGGGTCCGATGCTACGTGAGTACATCATCAGCGAAGCCTTGGCGTCCCTAGGGATTCCAACCACGCGCAGTCTGGCTGTGGCCACGACTGGCGACGCGGTTTATCGAGAAACGGCACTCCAAGGAGCTGTCCTGACGCGAGTCGCGTCGAGTCACTTGCGTGTGGGTACATTCCAGTACGCAGCCACGCTCCGGGAATTAGACAACCTGCGGTCTTTGGCCGACTATGCAATCGCTCGGCATTATCCGGAACTCGTTGATGAATCGCAGAGGTACCTGCAGTTCTTGCGTGCTGTCATGGATTGCCAGGCTTCACTGATCGCGAGGTGGCAACTCATTGGCTTCGTTCATGGTGTAATGAACACGGACAACATGACGATCAGCGGTGAATCGATCGACTTTGGACCTTGTGCGTTCATGGATACTTACGATCCGGCCACCGTCTTCAGCTCGATCGACCATGGTGGTCGATATGCCTACGGCAACCAACCAAATATCGGACAATGGAATGTCGCTCGATTCGCCGAAACGCTCTTACCCCTAATCGACGAAGATCAAGATGCGGCAGTCGAGATTGCAACCGATGTAATCCATCAGTATCCGGCTGCTTTTCAAAGCTACTGGCTCGACGGAATGCGAAAGAAACTCGGGCTTCGGTCGGGGGAAGACAGTGATGCTGAATTGGCGCAACAACTGCTGGATTGGATGCAAGCGGCAAGTGCCGACTTTACCAAGACGTTCGACGATCTTTCAACTGCTGAGCTGAGTGACGACCTGTATCAGGACGATAGGTTTCAATCCTGGCATGCGAGATGGAGCGCGCGAGTTGATCGCGAGCGATCCGCTTCACTTACCAGTGACGAACTAATGCGATCAGTCAATCCATCAGTGATTCCGCGCAACCACCGAGTCGAAGAGGCATTATTGGCGGCCACCCGTGATAACGATCTCCGCGTCATGGAGCGGTTGTTGGCTGCACTGGAATCAACATTCGAACGCGACGAGAGATACTCCGACCTGCGTCTTCCCCCGCCGCCAGGACAATCGGCCTATCGCACGTTTTGCGGAACCTAGCTTTGTCGCCACCCGATTGGCGTTCGATCTCCCAACTCGCATGAGAAAACCTCCTGCAAAGACAGACTGGGGGACGAGACTGGGTGAGACAGTGAGACTGGGGACAGCAGGGGGACAGCAGGGGACAGTCATTGACTTTGGACAGCAGGGGATGGACAGCAGGGGACAGTCATTGACTTTGCTTGCAGGTGGAGAGACTGGGGACAGTCATTGACTGCGTGAGACTAGGGATGCTTCTGGGGATGCTTCTGGGGACAGTCATTGACTTTGCTTGCGCGAAGACAGGGTGGAAGACTGCGAACAGTAATGGATTTTGCTTGACAGTCTTGTGAGCTGCGATAAATTCGAAGGCGCATAGGGGCAATTTCTTTTGTTTGCGATTCCAAGGGGCACTCGGATGGCAAGACAAGCAAGAGGCGAGGTCATCAATCCCGCCGAAATCCAAATCGTTCACTGCATGCACCGATGTGTTCGGCGAGCCGTGCTTTGCGGAAAAGATCCGTACTCCGGGAAGTGTTACGAACACCGGCGGCAGTGGATTCGTGAGCGACTGGAGTTTCTCGCTTCGATCTTCGGAATCGATTGCTTGACCTATTCAGTGATGAACAGTCACCTGCACTTGATACTACGAAGTAGGCCTGACGTCGTAGCTACCTGGACAGACCGAGAAGTCGCTCAGAGGTGGCTGAAGCTGTACCCCAAAAAAAGAAGAAAACATGAGCCCATCGATCCCACTGAGATTCACATCTCCACGATTCTCAACCAACCAGACTTAATTGCCAAACTCCGCCGACGGCTCAGCGATATCAGCTGGTGGATGCGTTGCACGGCAGAGAAGATCGCTCGGTTGAGTAATCGCGAAGACGAATGCACGGGGCATTTTTGGGAATCGCGTTTCCGGACCAAGGTGATACTGGATGAGGCCGGACTGTTGGCTTGTGCTGCCTACGTCGACTTGAATCCAATCCGTGCGACGATTGCGGAAACGCCAGAAACGAGCGACTTTACGGGCATCAAAGACCGCATCGATGACCTGCGTACGCGAAGTGATTGCGTCAGAATCAGCGATCACCAGTGGGAACGCAATCGTCGTCGTTCCCAGAGCGGTTGGATGAGTCCGGTAGAGATCAACGAAGCGAAGGACCCGCTTGGGCCGATCCCGAGTCGTGATCGTCGGCGGGCCAGCCGGAAAGGTTTCTTATCGATCTCGCTTCGCGCCTACTTGGACTTAATCGATTGGACAGGCCGACAGATCCGCAAAGGTAAGGTCGGAAAAATCCCCGATCACTTGGCTCCGATCTTAGCCCGTATCGGACTTGTGCCAGCGGACTGGTGTGTCTTGATTCGGAACTTTGACACGAAGTTCAAACGTGCCGTCGGCAGTCGAGCAAATTTGAAACGCGAGGCAATTCGAGTCGGTAAACAATGGCTGCACACACCAAACGACGTGGAACTGATCAGCGTCTAACGCTACCGCGGAGCAGATTCAAGTACTTCGATCATTATCAACGGTCTGATTGTCCGCGCGCACCGGGACGCGTCCCGACTTAACGCTGCAATACGCCATCAACTCTTACGCAGTCGCCTCCAAGCAGGCCATTCACAAAATCAAATCGGTTTCTATTCAACGAGAGTCCCTCAACAGTGTTCAGATT
>JBMYRF010000004.1:20380-33608 GCA_049602075.1 Rubripirellula sp. | reverse complement strand
TTCTTCCCTCAACAGTGTTCAGATTCCCTACAAGACAATGCCTGTCCCCTAACTCTTCTCCCCCTAATTCAGACAATGCCTGTCCCCTAACTCCACTGTCCCCTAACTCCTAACTCTCCGAAAGGGTTGTGGGCAGTTCCCAGAGGGCAGTAAGACCCCGGTCTCGTCGGCACGATTTTGGCGTGCAATCGCGGGGAGCATGCGGATTCATGATTCCTCGCGGAAAGAGGCCGCCCTCAATCCTCGTCCTCGCCAGTGTCGACTTCCAGTTCGATTTTCGGAATCTGGGCAGCATCCATCGCGTTCTCGAGGGATGGAAAGTCTTGCTCTAGCAGTTGTTTAATTTTGGATTCAATTTCTCCAAACTGCTTTTTCCCAATCTCGAATTGCTCGATCGCTGACTTGGTTGGTCCGTGCGTCCCAGACAAGGCGCTGTACAACCCTCGACTGATACGTTGGTTGATTCCAGGTTTCGTCATCGCCCAGCGTTCATCTTTCAATTCATTCCCATTCATTTGGCGTTCAAACATCTCCATTTGCTGCTTCAACCGTTGCGCCTGATCTAGCAACTGAGACGTGCCCTTGGGATTATTCTTGATCCTAGAAATCAAATCGGTGATTTCTTCTAGACGATCATCTAATCTGCGGTTCAGCGATTGTGAGCGATTGGCAACCAATCCCATTTCTTGCACTTTCTTCAGAATCAGCTTGCGATCCGGAAGTGGGATGGTGGGTGTCACAATATTTTCTAATTCGAATTGGATCTCATTGCCGATAGCGATTGATTCTGCGCCATTGCTTCGAAACGCCTGCGCTTTGTATTCCCCTGGAGCAACCAGTGGACCACCGCCACGGGAAAGGATTCCTTCGTATCGCATCCCCCACACTACTTTGTGCATGCCTTGGCTGATAGACAAATCGAGACGGGCAACCACTGTGCCCGCCGAATCGCTAATATCCAAATAGTGCCGGGGTGGAATCTCGTCTTGTTCCGCTTGCAGGTCTTCAAAACTCGCAGTGGGAACATCGCCACCCGCCTTGCGGATCTTGGCCTCACTCTCCTTGCGTTGCGCGGCCTTACTCTTCCAGCCATCTTTTACATGGTAGCGAATGACCGCACCATAGTCGGGATTGTCAGCATTGTACAAACTGTCGCCCTGGTAGCCCTTTCTGCCGCCGAGCATGTTCTCTTGCACGTACCAAAACGCTCTGCGAACCGGGAACAGATGTAGTTCTTCGGCAAGCGTCTCCTCTGTTGCGTGACGCAACAGGCTGTAATCATCCAGAACATAGAAGCTTCGACCAAACGAAGCGGCAACCAAATCGTTCTCGCGTGTCTGTATTTCAAGATCCCGGAAAGAGATGGTGGGGAGTCCACCGCCAAGCTTGAACCATTTTTCACCTGCATTTAGCGTCGCGTAAATCCCAAATTCGGTCGCGAGAAAAAACAGGTTTTTGTCGACGTGGTCTTGAACGATACGCCAACAGATATGGTTCATTGGCAAATCGTTGACCATCAATTCCCAGGTGCGACCACGGTCGGTACTCTTTACGATGTAGGGACTATAATCGCCGGTTTTATGATCGTCGAGGCAAGCGTAAACCGTATCGGGATCGTGCAAATCTGCCTTGATGTCGTTAACAAAAAAGTATTCGGGAACATCAAAGATTCGGTCAATCTTGCGCCAATCTTTTCCTCCATTTTCACTCACGTGAATCAACCCATCGTCCGTACCGACATACAGCAAACCTTCCACTAATGGAGATTCTGCAATCGAGGTGATATTGCTGTGCTGACTCATTGCATAAAGGTCATACGGACCGTCAATGCTGTGAACTCTTCCCATGGTTGGTAATTCGTAACGATTGCGATTACGAGATAAATCGGGAGAGACCTTTTGCCAACTTTCTCCACGGTCATCGCTGCGATGTAAGAACTGGGACGCAAAGTACAGTCGTTGGTTGTCGTGCGGGCTGATCAAAATGGGCGAGTCCCAGTTGAATCGATAGGATTCTTCCTCTGGCCCAGGTTGGGGCTGGATCATGACACTTTCACCCGTGCGGCGATCGAATCGTCTCAAGAATCCTTGTTGCGATTCGGCGTAGATGATATTCGGATCTTTGGGGTCGATCGCAGTATCATGTCCATCACCTCCAATCGTAATTCGCCAATCACTATTTCGGATGCCCTGCGTGTTCCGGGTGCGCGACGGTCCGTATTGCGAATTGTTGTCCTGGGTGCCACCGGCAATGTTGTAAAACGGATAGTCGTAGTCGACCGCCACTTTGTAAAACTGGGTGAGGGGCAAGTTGGGGCAGAACAACCACGTTCTACAATAGTCGTAAGTTCGATAGACACCCCCGTCACATCCCACCAACAAGAATTCCGGATCGGTTGGATGAAACGCGACAGCATGATTATCAACATGCTTGTAGCGTCCTTCGATATTTTCCCAAGTCTCACCATTGTCTTCGCTACGCGTGAAATAGTTGTTGGCTTGATAAAGCACACCGAAGCGATGGGGATCCGCCCACAATTCTTGGTAGTAATGAGGCCCTGTTCCGCCCGAAACGAAGTCATTGGTCTTGGTCCAACTGGCGCCATGATCCTCGCTGCGCCAAAACCCGCCTTTGCGTCCTGGCAATTCGATCGTCGCGTAGACAAAGTTGCTTTTCTGTGGAGAAACTTGCAACGAGATTTTGCCTAGAGCGCCTCCTGGCAGACCGTTGCCTAGCTGCTTCCATGATTCGCCACCATCGATCGATTTGAAAATCCCAGATTCCGGACCACAGTTGATGATGGCCCAGACATTACGATGTCGCTGATGGGTCGCTGCATACAAGACATCAGGATTTGCGGGGTCAAAAACAACGTCCGTGACGCCTGTATATGAAGCTTCATTGAGTTCAGCAATTTTATCGTCACTGAGATTGCTTTTATCCTGATCACCCAAATGGCCCGGCCCGAGAACCAACTTCCACGATTCTCCACCATCGATCGATTTGAATAGTCCACGTTGACCTCCTGGCGACCAAAGCGGGCCCTGCGACGCCGCAAAGACAACATTACTGTCACGTGGATCAACCAGGACCTTGCTAATGTGCTCAGATTTTTCGAGTCCGCGGTGTTTCCATGATTCGCCAGAGTCATGGCTCACGTAAACCCCATCCCCGAACCCGATATGCCGTCCACCATTGTTTTCTCCGGTGCCCAACCAGACGGTGGTGTGGACGGATGGGTCGATGGAAACACAGCCCATGCTGTAGGACGGTTTATCGTCGAAGATTGGCTTAAAGGTTGTCCCGGCATTCGTCGTTTTCCACAGGCCACCCGAAGCGACTGCGATATACCAAGTGTTGGGTGCCACCGTATCGATGGCAACATCGCCGATCCGCCCGGACATGAAGGCAGGGCCGACACTGCGAAACTTAAGTGCCCCGGCAAGTAGGCTCGTTTGGCGTTTCATTTCGCCGTTTGTTTGGTCTTGGGGAGGATCCTGATCTTTGGAGGGATCCTGAGAGAAAACAACAGGAGCGAGAAGGAACACGAGGAGGCATGCGAATGGACGCGTTGCCAGGAAAGAACGAAGCATGCTGGAATCTCTTGAAAGTAGTTCTGCGTTTTCAAGCCGATCGGGCTTGGCTTGTAGGGGATAATTGCCTGGAGCTGTTTGCCTGACGCTGTTGCCTGACGCTGTTTTTCTTGAGCCATGGGATTTCCCCCATCGGCCAGTTTAGTCTACCTAAACGCCTGCGAATTTCTGCGCAGCGACTTATCTTTTAGCGTCGTCAAGCGGGTGGGGCCGTACCGGTAGCAGAAGCCGAAACGCCATTACCGAGCCAAGTCGCTCCTAGAAATCCAAACAAGGTCAAAATGCGACGCTAATTGTCACGAAACCATCACGATTGAACCAAATCATTCATTGCTGGGGATTGCGACCGGCCTGGAGCACTTAGCATGTTTTCGAGATCATTGACGGAAATTCGCGAGCTACTTATCGTTCTGTTTGGAACCCTAGAAGCGTTGCGTGTTCCATCCATCAACCTGACAAGCAAAGAGCTTTTGTTGCAAAGCTCGGCCACGTGCTTCTTAGATACATTCAAGCGATTGCTAAACTGGCTTCGCCCCACTGTTTGTGTCTTGATCGACGGAACCGCCCCACAAGATGTTCCGAAAGAGCATCCGGGCTTCAGTCCTAATCATAAAACGGGAAGCGGCATTGTCACTTGGCTATTGCTCAGAAGATCCTGTAGAGGTAAATCGCGTCATTCAAACCGACGGCAACGCGGAACAGGCAGCCGATCAATACGCGACCAGCAAGCGGTTTCGTCAACTGGGCCCTGCAAGTCGAAATTTCAATTCGATCACTGGCGGTTTAACATTTTCATTCATGCTACCTGCATCGATTGATGTTGTGAAAAGCGATAAGCTGCGGCCTCTGTAGAGGCCCGCAGCCACTTGCGTCTGATGCTCACCCATTCATCCAGAACCGAAGACTTTCTTGTGATCATTCCCGTGCCAAGCCAACTCAACAGAATCATGATAAGTAGACTTAGTCGATTCATCCCGACGCCCTTGCTTACGGCGATCTTGATTGCCGCGAGCTTGTTTGCCGCAATCCTCGGACATGCGGTTGCAGCTGATGAGAATACCACTCGGGATGAGAACTCAGGCTATAAGACTCTGATCGATGAAACCCGTCAGGCATCGTTGATGGCCCGAGAGCTTTCCTTACGCAAAACCATTGCCAAGAATTCGGCGTGGCCTTCCGGGGCGTGGGGCGAAACTCTTTGGTCGCTCGCAGCCCTGCAGCTGAATGAGAAAGTAGATCTTGCCAATGCGCGTTTGCTCAAGCGGGCGAATGATTACATTGCCCTGAATCGTGCTGACGCGGAAACGCCCGACTTCAAGCCGGAGGAAGCGACGGAAACGCCGTGGGCCTATTTTGCCCTCACCGACTATGTACGAATTCTTTACCTGTTCCACTCGCACAGCTCCCATTTCCCGGGTCGCTTGAAACCGGAAACAGAAGCGGCCATGAAGGAGGCCCTATGGTGGTGGGCGAAGGCGGATAGCAAACTCGCAGTCACCTCCCCCGAACACCTGATGGTTCTGCTAGGCACCGAGAACCACGACCTGACTCGGCGGCCGAACCATTACCTGGTGGCATCGCTCCTGATGGACGATCCGGCATTCCGCGACCGACGTTTCGATGACGGACATACTGCCGCAGAACACGCGGCAGCCTATCAGGCGTTCTTCCAGGAGTGGCCACGCCAACGGGCGATGACCGGTTTGTGGATCGAGATGGGGTCGAATACCTACCAAAAGTACTCCTGGCCGGCGTTGTTCAACATGCACGAGTTGGCTCCCGATCCCGTAGTGCGGAAACAATTCGGAGTATTGTTGGACCTGGCGTTCATTGAAGAAGCGCAAATCTCAGTCCATGGTCGACGAGGTGGCGGACGCAGCCGAGCCGCCAATGGCAGTAACAGTTTCGAATCCTATAAGAACTTGCTCTATGCACACGCTGACCAGCCAGCCGGATCGAGTCATTCCAGAGTGATCGAAACCAGCCGATACCAACTACCGGCTGCCGCCATTCTGTTGGACCAAGGCCTCTTCCCGGCAGCCAAACCATTTTCCATTCGCAACCGCGTGCCCGGTGAGCTCGAGACTCGCGGAGAGGATGGCGAGCCCCAGCACATCGCATCTGCTTCCCGCCTGGTCAACTACGCTTGGCGCACGCCACATTACTTGCTTGGAAGCACTTTACAGAATCCGAAACTCGAGTATGCCGGTATCTCAAGACAGAAACGCTGGTGCGGCCTGCTTTTCGACGACCCGACAGCAGCGACTGTCGAGTCGATCGGTGTCCTGATCGAACAAACGCGGGGCGGACGGCCGCAGCATTCTTTCTGGAGCGTGCAGCATGAGAACGTACTTCTTGTCCAGCGCATTGCCAGAAGAAAGGGAGGAGGCTCCTACAGCACGGGGGAAATCCGCATCCAGTTCGACGTGCCCGGACTTGAAATTCTCGACAAGCAGGGCTGGATTTTCGTAAGTAACGGCAAATCTTTTGCCGGGGTGAAGTTCATTGATGGAGGACACCGATGGGACGAGACTCGGAGTATTGCCTCTCCCGCGCAATTCAACGGTCCCGCCGATACCAATCGCATCCTGCTTCACGCTGGTGATATTTCCATCCACGGGTCATTTGCTCATTTTCAAAGCATGCTGCTCCGCAATCCATTGAAGGCAGTGCCCCAAATGGTGGACTACCGCTTCGGAGATGAGCGTCAGCGCATCGAGATGTTCCGCTACGATGCAGCCGACGGCGCCTCATTCAAGCTTCCGCGCATCAACGGCAGACCGATCGATCTAACCCCTACAGCGGTCTATCAGAGTCCCTATCTCAACAGCGATTCCCAAAGCGATCGTGTCACCGTCACTGTGGGCCCCATCCGCAGGGTCCTGCGTTTCGCGAGTGGCCAATGAACCGGGCTTTCAGGTTTCCCAGGAAGTATCGAATCCCGCAGCGGAAAAACTTGTAAAACTCAGCCAAGCCAGACAAACGGTGATGACTTGGCCTTTAGCCGATGTCCACCGGTCCATCTCCGTGGTACTGACGGATTCGACTGCGTCGACAATGCTTCCGCGATTCTTTTCGCCCGAACGACGAGAAGTCTCGCTCGTTCATCGAATCGGCTACTAAGTTGTTCATTTCGGCCGACCCCAATGCCCCAGCAGATTGGTGCACACTTTCGAGACGCCGAGAAAGTTGGTTAAAGACTCTCACTCTTTCCTTTTTCCAAATCCAAAATTCCATCTTGATTCACGCCGGCAATCGGATCGGCTACTTGCACGACGCAAGCGTCCAACGTCTCGGCTCGTGATACGCAAGATGCCTATCCCACATTTGTGAATTATAAAAGCACTCGACGAGGTGTTGGTGCAAAGTTCTTTCCTGTGACAAACGCACGCGAATGTCACAGGCTCCGACCCCGTATCAAATAACCAAGAATCAGGGTTTCCTGAGAACAGAGGTTTCCTGAGAAGAGGGGGCCGGCCGGGAATCGAACCTGGGTAACGGTGTACTCCATTCCGGCAGTCGAATGTGTATGGTTTAGGCAGGTTTGCAAACCCGCCGACTGGGTGTGATACAAAACGCGATCGACGAAGTTGTGACCAGAGGGTAGTACGGTGCTCTGCCAACTGAGCTACGGCCCTGCTTTTGAAAATAGTGGGGCCGGTGGGACTCGAACCCACGACACCCGCCTCCTGAAGCATGTACTCCGAATCGGCAGTCGATCGTGTGCGTTTGTTCTATTTCTGTTTCTTCTTTAAGTCCTTGCGAATCCGTTTCCACACGGCGTGGCCAGTGTCCGGATCGAGGCGAACAAGTTGGTTTTGGCGAGTATCGAAGATTTTCGTCCCACGTCTTGGTCGCTTTGTATAAACGAATGGCAAGCATACGGCGACAACCTTGTAGGGCTGACCCGCGTCACTCGGCTTGGAAGGGATCCGAACCAGTTCATCGGCCGGCAACGCGGCGGCCGAGCAGTTCCACAAGTAGGAGGGCAGTTCGATGCTTTCGTTCAGGACAGTGACGTAATCTCCCAGATGGATATCTTCTCCGGCGATCCGTGCTGCAACGGTCGTCGAGGATTTTGTTTCGGTTGTAGCGGTCATGGTTTACTACTGCTTTCCAAAGAATGAGTTGTGCGCGGGCAATGAATCTTCATACGGCGAGCGATTACTCGACGCCGGTGGGGGTAATCACGAAGAAATTCAATTGCACACGCACGGTTCACTCTCTAGTAGCAATGCGAAAAACGGCTGACGAGATTGGTGAATCAGAGAAAACGTTCTCCCAATTGAACGACGAGATTGGCAAAGCCGCTCTCGGTGGGACTCGAACCCACACCTCTCGATTAACAGTCGATGTACTCCAACTCGGCAATCAGCCGTAGTTTGTATGAGCGATTCGTCTCTGACATCCCAACTTATGATTATTTAAAACGACCGACGAAATGTTCGATCAGACGATTTGATGCTCTACCTACTGAGCTACAAAGACAAAACCGGGTTCGCTTTGGCGGGATTCAAACCCACTTCGTCCGAGTTGCAGTCGGATGCCTGTCCATCCGAATCCAGCGTCTTGTTGCTCGCGATCCGGCATTGTGCAGGACCGCGAGCGGTGTTTCAGTCTTTCTCTCTAAAAGTATTCGTCGCGGTTGGAGCCATCAAAGGCGGCCCGATCGCATGCAGCACTTTTTGAATCGCAATCGGCTGCCGCATGGGCAGGGATCATTACGTCCGAGTTTTTCTTCGAGTTGCTTGTCGCCGTGGACGACTCGCACGCCGCGTTTGACTTGCGTTTCCGATGGGAATCCGCGTCGTCGTTTACTCATCGGCTCGAAAGGAGTGGCTTTCGTCGTGGTCGCGTTCGTATCGCATTGGCCTTCTCCATCTTGAAAAGCAATTCAGCAAAAAACGCTCTCGCCAGGAATCGAACCTAGTCTTCGACCTTCGCAGAGCCGCGTGCTGTCCGGCACACTCCGAGAACATGGATGGCTCATCAAAGAGCCGAGTAACCCGCCCAGGAATCGAACCTGGTCCGACAGTTTCGAAGACTGTCATGCTATCCAGCACACCCGCGAGTCATATTGATTGTTAGTTAGTCACAAAAGCCGCCGCCTGGGTTCGCACCAACATGAGCCACTTTACAAGAGCGGTGCCTTTCTGCATCGAGCCACGTCGGCAAGGGTTGTCGCATCAGTAGCCCGACCAGGAATCGAACCTGGAACTTCTGGTTAGAAGCCAGAGATGATGTCCGTTTAACCATCGAGCCGTTTTGCAAACAAGCGGAAGGCGAGGGAGTCGAACCCTCATCACCCGAAGGTGGCACGCGTTAGCAGTGCGGCCCGGCAAACCGTATCCGGCTGCCTTCCGTTTTGTGGTGGTTCGCTCTGCGAACCAAGCGTGAAGATCGCGGAGCGATCAACGACAATCAGTGGACCGGAGGGGAATCAAACCCTTCTCACCGATCTTGCGAGGATCAGTCGCCCCCTTGGAACATGCCAGCCCATTTCACTCAGAGGTCCGTCCGGGAATTGAACCCGGTCTTCGTCCATACCACAGACGCGTGCTGCCGCAACACTTACAGACCATTCGTTTCAGTGATCACGGATGGAATCGAACCATCGGTCTCCTGCGTGTCACGCAGGTGTCTTAGCCGCTGGACCACGCGATCATGTTTTCTTCACGACGGAAGTAGTCGAGACAGGAGTCGAACCTGCAAAATCACAAGCCTCTCATGCTTGCCGCTTTGCCTGTTTGCGTACTCGACCTTCGTAAGTAGCGGATCCGGGGGTCGCACCCGGCGGTCCTGGCTTATGAGGCCTGGCTGAGCACTGGCCCATCCGCGGAATTAGGTTGTTAGGCTGTAGGGGTTTAGGCTGAAGGTAAAAGGGGCATTACCATGCGGAATCACACCAAACTACGTGCGTTCGAATTGGCGGATGAAGTCGCTTTATTGACTTACCGGCACACTTCAAGTTTTCCAAAGGCTGAGCAATTCGGTCTTACTTCCCAGATGCGACGGGCCGCCGTATCCGTTCCATCGAACATCGTTGAAGGCTGCGCTCGCGATTCATCGGCTGATTATCTCCGCTTCCTCGACATTGCTTTTGGATCACTTCGCGAATTGGATTACCAGTTGTCGCTCGCAACCCGTCTCGGATTCGTTTCATCAGAAACGGAACTACACGCGAAGGTTCACGAAACATCTAAAGTTCTTGGAGCATTGATTCGCTCGCGTCGTAAACCTACGACCTAAATACCTACGGCCTAAACCCCTCACCTCTAGTTGCAGGTCTCGGTATCGAGCCGAGCACACCGACCTTATGACGGTCAGTTGGACACCTGTCGCACCTGCAGTGTCGAAGTAGCCAAGGCGAGAGTTGAACTCGCACGCCGCTGTGGGCACGACATTCTGAGTGTCGCGTGTCTACCAGTTCCACCACTTGGCTGTATCTGAATCGAAGTACTGCGGGAGGGAGTCGAACCCTCAAACACGAACGTTTGAAATTCGCCGCTTTGCCGGTTTGCGTACCACAGCATGTTGATTGAGTACTGAGGGCGGGAGTCGAACCCGCAAGCACTTGTTCCTAAGACAAGCGGCTCGCCGTTGGCCTACCTCAGCGATTCTCGAAGGAGAGTGGAGCACCGGGGAATCGAACCCCGATTTTCTGCGTGCAAAACAGACGTCTTCCCGTTGGACGAGCGCCCCATGTTGTTTCGTTAACGTTGCAAAAGTGCCCAGAGCAGGAATCGAACCTGCAAACATCCGGGTTTAAGCCGGACCGCTCTGCCGATTGGCGTATCTAGGCGTTATCACTTAAGTAGTCCCGGATGGAATCGAACCATCGTTTCCTGCGTGTAAAACAGGTGTCGTAGCCGTTGGACCACAGGACCATGCTGTCGATCCGAAGAGCACGTCCCCAAGGATTTGAACCCTGACTAACTGGTTTGGAATCAGCAGTGCTACCGTTACACCAGAGACGTGTATGTGTTTTTAAAGTGGGAACGCAAGGAATCGCACCTCTCGCCGGCTACCACACAATTAAAGGCAGAAGGGTTACAACCTCCCGTGTGGGAACGCTCCCATGTATCAATCGAACAAGCGGAAGCCGTGGGACTCGAACCCACAACGGTGATTAGCCGCAGCTGTTTTCAAGACAGTGTCCTCATCCGGCCGGGTGACTTCCGTAACGGGTTCAATAACGCAGTGACGTGAGCGGGAATCGAACCCGCGGACTCCTGGATGAAAACCAGGCAATTCTGCCATCAGAATCTACCACGCCGTTTTGATTGGCCAGTTTTGTTGCTGGCCGAGTACCGCATAGGAGTTTCGATCTCCTTCCTGCTGCCTGAGAAGCAGCCGACCTAGCCAGTAGTCGAATGCGGCATATTTCAAAGCGATGGCAACGGGAGTCGAACCCGCAGCGACTTGATAGACAATCAAGCTTCCTTCCCAGAGGAACTTGCCACCGAAAATGTTCGCGAGGTGACTAACCGGAATCGAACCGGCGACAAACTCATTCACAGTGAGTCTCTGGAAACCAACACCAGATCTAGCCACAGTCGGGTATCAGTGAGTCGCACACTGTCCATGCGTGGCCCCAAACCACACCGCTTACTCCAAGCTATACCCGAAAAATGCCACAGCACCGGAGACTGGAATCGAACCAATGGACTCCTCGTTCAGAGCGAGGTGCAGCGACCAACAACTGCTACTCCGGCGTCATTTAAACTTGCAAAGCACTCCGTCCGGGAATTGAACCCGATCTACGAGCTTCAAAGGCTCGCGTCGCGACTACGCGCCGGAGAGAGTTTTCAAAACAAAAGAGTTTCCTTGGGGAGTCGAACCCACCTAGCCGGATTGGAAGTCAGGAACCTTTGCCTCTCGGCCAAGGACACGGAAAGAAATTTGGAGGTAGGGAGGCAAAGTGTGAAATTTTCAAACGTCCAGCTTCTTACCTCAAACTTCCGAAAGGCTCCGGCGGAAGGACTCGAACCTTCAATCGTCTCCTTAACAGGGAGCCGCCTTACCATTGGGCCACACCGGATTTTGCAAAGCGCCCAGTGGGAGTCGAACCCACACTTCCGCCATGGCAAGGCAGCAGGCTACCGCTACATCATGGGCGCAAAATTGCATCGCAACCAAATTGTCAAAGATCACGGATGTATAAGGCATCCAAGAGCACCGAGCCGGAATCGAACCCGCATCACCTCGTTACGACGGAGGAGTCTTGCCGTTAGACCATCAGTGCTTGTTGTTTGTTTCAGTGGGACCGGTGAGAATCGAACTCACATGGTTCGGTTTAAGAGAACGATGCATTACCTTGTCTGCCACAACCCCAAATTTTCTTGTCGTCGTTATTTCTTTTAAGTCGGCGCGGCGGGAATTGAACCCGCGACCGTCGCCTTATAAGGACGCCGCTCTGACCCCTGAGCTACACGCCGATGCGTAGCAAGTGGGGCCGGAGAGATTCGAACTCTCGCCAAACGGATTAAAAGTCCGCCATGCTGCCAGTTACACCACAACCCCATGAATCGATCAGGGGTATGCGTTTCAATCGCTGAAGCATGCTTCGTTTTCCTTTGCGTCTTTGTCGTAAGTGGTAGCCCTGGGAATTGAACTCAGCGCAACTCGGTTATCAGCCGTGCTTGGGCGACCAGCCCTCGACTACCCTGTTGTTTCCATCCAAGCCGAACAATGCGAAGGCAAACGGCCTGTCGTGGAGCGTTCCACGCCGGAAACCTCGTCTCCCACGCCCAAAGCGGACGTGCTTCCATCGACACCGGTATCTGATGTTGTGTTTATCTTCACGGCAAATGCTTCCGTCGGCGCATATCTTCTTTGTTAGTGGGCTGGGAGACGCTCGAATCCTCGTCTGCAGTTCTTCAGACCGCCGCTAGACCGTCTTAGCTACCAGCCCGTTTCATCGGGGGTTGGGAATGAAAAAAGGCCCGAGCCTGCGTGACGCTGTGAGGTCAGCAAACTCGGGCCTCGATGAAAGGCGCTTCGAGACAAGCAGACGTCACATAAGCAAACGATACGCTGGGGCATTATCATTCGGCAGTGTGGTACCGAAGAGATCGCCTTCGCATATTTGTTCGAGTCGACTCGATTGGAATTTCGAGAACATGGAACTTCCTGCTCGCTTGTGAGGCGTTTTGAATGGTCGTGTTCAGAGGTTAAGACGCCAAACCTGCATCAGGGTTCGCGAAAAAAATCAATTGAACACAACTACCATGCGCGAGGCCGCGATTCTATTCCCCTGAACGCAATTTTTTTGGACGTACTCTCAACATCGAGCAACATACGCGTTTTCTATACCAGTATTGCCCGGCCACCGCCCCCAAAAGTGCATGCGGGTGCTATGTGTTAAATCCCCAAACCAACGGAAAATAACTCCACGGGTAAAATCAGATAAGGGGCAAGATTACCCACACCGAAAGTTGGAGAGCTCTCTTGAGACCAACGGTAGGGTTAAGCCCCCAAAAAAAGAATTTGCGTCTGTAAATTCATTGAATTGTGGGACGTGAATTGGGGGACAGGCACGAATTGCGGGGGGAAATGAATCGGGGGACAGGCACGAATTGCGGGGGAGTGAATTGACTGCAAATCATCCGTTGAGTTTGTGCCTGTCCCCATTT
>JBMYRF010000004.1:0-20282 GCA_049602075.1 Rubripirellula sp. | reverse complement strand
ATCCCCTTTGTCATCCCCTTTGTCACCATTGTCACTCTTGTCACACTTTGCCATTCCCTTTTTCATTCCCATTTTTCGCCCTTTATCCATTGACTGCAACATGTCCCTGACCCTCTGCCTCGATCCTATGTGGTGGGAAAACAACGTGTGGTCATCACATAGCCATTACCTCAATCTGGGCGTGTGGTTTCGTTTGATTTGCGGCATTTCGTAGGGGACCTAGCTGAAAGGGATCTTCAGTGTTCATCTTCACCACGACAGTGAACCGTAACACGTAAGTGGCCAGACAGCAGAGGCCGCATGGCAACGGATCACTGCAATCGAACTCAAACAATGCTATACAGAGAGAAGCGGTTGCATGGCCATTTACTCAGCGATACGAAGAAGAAACACCAAGGAGTCTACTAGGAGATGGCGTTAAGAAGCTTATTGATTTGCACTGTGATCATGGCGTCATGCAGTGCCGTATTTGGCAAAGAGAAACGCTTTCCGAACATCCTCTGGATCACTGTGGAGGACATGAGTCCAACACTCGGATGCTATGGAGACGGCTTTGCCCGCACACCGAACCTCGATGCGTTCGCGAACGAGAGTGTTCTATATACGAACGCCTTTGCCTCATCGCCGGTCTGCTCGCCATCACGATCCACGCTCATCACCGGAATGCACAACGCCAGTATGGGGACCAACCAGATGCGGTCTTCGAATCACATCCCGGCTGGTGTGAAAGGCTTTCCGTCCTATCTCCGAAAAGCTGGTTACTACACGTCGAACAACGTCAAGACCGATTACAACTGTGCAGAAAATAACCGACTCATCGAGGAGTCGTGGAACCTATCGTCACCCGAAGCACACTGGAGAGATCGAAAGTCCGACCAGCCGTTCTTCTCGGTGTTCAACGACATGACGACACATCAGTCACGCACGATGGTCTGGCCTTACCCTGTTTTTCAAAAGCACATCCAATCCCAGCTCTCGAAGCAAGAGACAAGCAATCCCGAAGATGCCCCGCTGCCAGCCTACTACCCTGACACTCCGGTCGTTCGTAAGACGGTGGCCCGATACTACGACTGCGTTTCTGTCATGGACAAGAATGTCGGGCGTCTTCTCGACCAGCTGGAAGAAGATGGCCTCGCCGAAGACACGATCGTGTTCTTCTATTCTGACCACGGCTCCGGCATGCCGCGGCACAAACGCCTGCTCCTCGATTCAGGAATGCGAGTCGCCCTCATGGTTCGGTTTCCAACAAAGTACCAACATCTCGCTCCGGCAGCTCCCGGCACTCGACTGGACCGGCTCGTCAGCTTCGTCGATTTTCCGGCGACAGTTCTCAACCTGACAGGACAACCCATTCCCGAATACATGCAGGGAATCCCGTTCCTGGGGCCTGATTCGGAAACCGAGCGAGAGACTGTCTATGGCACGCGTGATCGAGTTGACGAAGTCATGGAAATGGCGCGATCGGTGCGAGACAAACAGTTTCTGTACGTCCGCAACTACATGCCGCACCTATCGTACAACCAGCCCAGCGTTTTCTCCGACTTGGGCGAGATTAGGAAAGAGATCACGCACTTGGCGAAGACCGACCTCGCCGGGCTTTCCCCTGCCCAAAGAGCCTATGCCGGACCTCGCAAGCCAGTCGAAGAATTCTATGACTGCAGTGTCGACCCTGATAACATTGTCAATCTTGTCAATGGTGAACTCAACGCCGCGCAACAGGCCGCGTTGCAACGCCTCCGTGAAGCCTTCATCAAAACCCGCCAAGAGATTCGAGACGTTGGCGCTCTCTCGGAATCCGTGATGCGCGATCACGTTCGCGAGGAGAACGCACCCATCGGTGACATCCTGAACGGCAAGACCAATCACGCGCCCGATCTCGATGCCGCATGGGCAGCCGCCGATGCGGTGGGAAAAAAAGACCGGAGTGCCCTTGTGAAATTCCTGAACAGCCCGAACGCCGCGGATCGCTACTGGGCGGTGGTTGCAATGAGGGTCGGTTTTCCTTACGACACAGAACTCCACGATGTAGCCGCCGACCACCTCGCCGACACCGCAGCCGATGTTCGAATCGAAGCTGCTTCGTGGCTAGGGGACGCCTCCTCGCAATATCGCAACCGCGGGCTGGAATGCCTCATGAACGATACCTCGCTTGATGACTGGTGGACTGCCCTGCGAGCTTGCCGCGCGATCGAACTGCTGGGCACGAAGGCGAAATCACTCGTACCCCGCATGAAAAAACTTTACGCTAAACACCGGAATCAGGCGGGGGATCAAAGTCTATTTCTCGCCTTTTCGGCCGGAGCCTTCCTGGAACAATTCGGTACAGAGACGATTCCCTGGGATTTTGCTCCGAGTAACACTAAATCTTCCGCCGATCCCGACAAGACGAAGAAAGCAAACGACGAGACTGGATTCACACCCATTTTCGATGGCAAAAGTCTCAGCCAATGGGATCACCGCAACGGCGCGTGGGAGGTGGTCGACAACGCCATCTCCTGCACTGGAACGGAAAAGACCCGTAACTGGATCATCTGGCGCGGCGGCACTCCTTCCGATTTTGTGCTCCGCCTGGACTTCAAATATGAAGCGGGAAACTCGGGCGTTCAGGTCCGGAGCGAGGACCTGGGCGACCACCAGGTTTTTGGCTACCAAGTCGAGGTTGCGGCACAAAAAAAGATGGGACTCTGGCACCACTCACTGCTCCCCCAGGATCACCCCACACGCAAGGTGCGTCACTTAATGGCGACCGCCGGCCAGGAAGTCACGATTACCGCAGACGGGAAGAAAGCTGTCAAACAGATCGACGGTGCGGAAAAGATCGTCGGCTTTTTCAAGCAAGACGGTTGGAATAGCATGGAAATCATCGCGGTCGGCAACACGCTAACCCAGAAGATCAACGGCGTAGTCTTCTCGAAAGTCAGCGATGACGACAAACGCATGTCTCGCCGTAAAGGTGTGATCGCGTTGCAAGATCACGGTAAAGGCTGCAAGGTTGCTTTTCGCAATATCCGTCTTAAGAAGTTGGGTGACGCAGACGGCTCTTAGGCTTATCAGGAAACACCTAAGCCCGACGTCTTGCTGATCTTCTCAGATGACATTGGTGACTCCGACCTGCAGAAGTTTTTCAAATCGAAGATCCCGGCGGCCACAATCAATTGACTGGTACGAGGGGACGCTGGTTACCAGCGATTGCGTGACAGCGTCTGAAGATGGCGACGGATGAAGACGGGAACAGGGATGAAGATGGGGATGAAGATGGGGACAGGCACTTTTCACCTCGAAAAGAATGCCGGCACCTTCTAACAAATGCTGGCATTGGGCAACTTTGCTTATCCACTTTCTTAAATTCTCAGACCGCCGATTGATCGCTTCGTTGAATTTAAAGCCGGACGAGAAAGCAGAGCGACTTTCAACTCAGCACTTTTCGACAGTTTGCGAACCTATGCAATTGGGGAATCATGCCTGTCCCCTTTTGCCATCTGCTCTTGGCCGCCCTCTGCGATCTGGTAGGTTTGAGTTAATCGTTGCAGAGAACGAGTATCGTTAATTCGCTTAGGTAAAGAATCTGATGGACACCGGGAAACTGCTAGGGATCGCAATACGCGAGCAGTCGCGAGCAGCGATGAGCGAGTTAACAACTGCGTTAGTCACGGCTAACTTTGGGTGCCAAAATGACTTTCGTGGAAAGCCTGGCCAACGGCAGGTGACCATTCTCTCACGCGAGGCTTGGGAAGCAGCCTGTGCCGAGATCGGCGAATCGCTGGACTGGACGACGCGTCGCGCCAACCTTCTGGTCGAAGGTTTCGATTTAAAACACTCACAAGGAGCGACGGTTACGATCGGAGAACTCGTCTTGCTTGTGACCGGAGAAACCGATCCCTGTGGCCGGATGGTCGAGGCTCATCCCAAGCTAAAAGATGCCCTAACGCCTGGTTGGCGCGGCGGTGCTCTCTGCCGAGTGGTTCGCGATGGACAAATTTCAGTGGGTGATTCTGTCACTTTTCTGCCAAAAGAAGATTCGGCAATGGGATCAGGTGACGGGTGACCATCTCGGTTTTGGAGCCGAGCTGACATTTGCCGTTCCACTGTCCGCTAGCCGGAAAATGCGATTGTAGGTTTCGGTGACCGACCCTGTCTGCGCAAGCCGTCGCAGCGATTGTCAAAATGATACAACTTCTCCCGCTGCAATCTCAACAATAATTCCCTGTTCGGACTCAAAGGGCCCTCCGTATTCTTCCAGGCGATGAACCATGGCAGCAGTTGCCCGTTCACGTTCACTGCCAAACCGCGGCGCTAAGAAAGCAGCAGATTGGGAAGGGCGAAGCTTGGGGACAGGCACTTTTTGAGGCGAAGCTTGGGGACAGGCACTTTTTCACATTCTTTTTACACTTTGGGGACAGGCACTTTTTGACATTCACAAAATGATGGCATCTCAGAAACTATGCCTGTCTTCTTTTGGCGTTTGCCTGTCCCCTTTTTGCCTTTTGTTTGCCTGTCCCCCTTTTGCCTTTGGCATTCACCTGTCCCGCATTTCGCGTCGCACCTTTGGCGTCTTTGCATTGCCTGCTTGGTTGCGTTCCCTATCTCAATCGCGTGGTCCCACAATCTCGTAAAACAGAAAGCCCGTCTCTAAAAACAAAAATCTCGCAACGCTTTGCCGTTCACCAATGCTACTGTTTTTCGCGAATCTACGAGTCGTTACCGATTCACCTTACAGCATTGCGCCCTGCCGCATCGTCTTACGGGAAGCCTCGTCTGAGCAACTCACCACGTAGCCACGACCGCTCGCTCCAACCCCTCATAAGAGCGAACCGGCCAGCGATAAAACGACTGTGGCACGGTGAGGTAGTACCAACCACGATTCACACTAGGGGGAGTCAACCCCATCAATAGACCCGGTAGTTTTAACCAGAAGATCGATACAGAATCTTTCATCTTTCGTGGTTCGACGACCTGATTTTATATGCCCAACAAGGGCGTGTAGCACTTTTGAAAATAGCGGGAGCTGTTAGATGCTTGGTGAGATTAGTTCTGTGATACCTCGGGTTGACCGGCGACTCGTTTGGTTTCTTCAAGGTTTTGCAATCGCGTTGATCGGTATGCATGCCGACTCACCCCTTCATGCACAGGGAACCTACGACCGTACTCGCATCCCCGTTGCCGATGTACGTCCCGAAACCAATCAGGAAATCGATCCCTCAAAAGCAACGATGCCCAAGCATAAACCGTTCGGTGCACCAGCGAATGCCCCGAACGTAGTCATCATCTTACTTGATGACTTAGGGTTTGGCGGTCCAGCTGCTTTCGGTGGACCTATCCGAATGCCGACACTTGATCGGTTAGCAAAGAACGGCCTTCGCTACACACGATTCCATACGTGTGCGCTATGCGCGCCGACGCGGGTCGCGCTCAAACAGGGTCGAAACCACCACGTAGTAAACATGGGATCGATTCCAGAGATCGCAACGGGTTTTCCAGGGAATACCAGTCGCGTCCCAAATGACACAGCACCGCTTGCAGAGATTCTGCGACTGAATGGATACAACACCGCGGCGTTCGGAAAGTGGCACGCGACACTCGGGCGAGAAACTACCGCCTCTGGCTCGCAGGATCGTTGGCCTACGCGTCAGGGATTTGAAAAATTCTATGGATTCATTGGTGCAGAGGAAAACAACTTCGAGCCCTCCTTGCACGATGGCGTGACCAACATCGACGTGCAGGAATCGGATGACTATCACGTGATTGATGATATGACGCGGGAATCGATTGAATGGATGCATCAACAGCATTCCATGACACCAGAGAAGCCGTTCTTTATTTATTACGCTTCACCTGGTGTGCACGCGCCCCACCACGTCACTGGAGATTGGATCGAAAGATATCGTGGCGAATTTGATCAGGGCTGGGATGTAGCACGGCAAGCCACCCTAGAAAGACAAATCCAGATGGGGATTGTTCCAGAGGGGACAACGCTCGCGAAACCCGCTGACAGTATCGTTGCCTGGGAAAGTCTTTCGGACGATCAAAAAACTGTCTATGCGCGTCAGGCGGAGGCGTTCGCGGCATTTGCTGAGTACACTGATTTCCAAGCTGGCAGGTTGATTCAGGCAATTGATGACATAGGTGAATTAGACAACACGCTCGTGATTTACATCACCGGCGACAACGGCACCAGTTCAGAGGGGAATCAGACAGGCAATTGGAATTGGGGACATATGCTCAATGGTGTTCCTGAAACCACCGAGGAGCAGATGAAGTACCTGGATAAATGGGGTGGGCCTGAAACCTATCCCCACATGTCGGTTGGTTGGGCAGTGGCATTTGACTCTCCTTTCGCCCACACAAAACAGGTGGCAGGTGATTTCGGCGGGACACGCAACGGAACCGTCATTCATTGGCCAGCCGCTATTCGATCCAATAACGAAATCCGAACTCAATTCAGCCACGTCATTGATGTTGCCCCAACGATTCTGGAAGCCGCCCAAATCCCGGAACCGGAGTACGTAAATGGAATCAAGCAGTTTCCAATGCAGGGACAGAGTCTCCTCTACTCCTTTAATGATGCTGACGCAGAAGAGAAACACTCGAAACAATACTTCGAAATCGTGGGCAACCGTGGCATGTATTCTGATGGTTGGATGGCCCGAGTGACGGTCAAATACCCATGGGAAACGAATCGGCGCCGGCAGATCACCGATGATCAAGGTTGGGAACTCTTCAATACCTTGCAAGATTTCAGCATGGCCAACAATCTGGCAGACAAGTACCCGGAGCGTTTGGAACAACTAAAGCAGCAGTTTGCTACTGAAGCAATTTCCAACGGTGTCTTTCCATTGGACGATCGCTTGTTAGAACGCCTACTCCCTGAAGTTGCCGGCAGACCTACGTTAATGGGTGATCGAAAGTCGATCACGCTTTACCCAGGTGCCATCAACGTAAATGAAAATGCTCTCATTAATGTCAAGAATCGATCTAGCAAAGTCACCGCAGAAATCGAGATTGTCGATCCCAGTAATACCGAGGGAGTGATTATGGCTCAGGGCGGACGGTTTGGCGGATGGGTCTTGTTCGTGGAAGATGGATATGCCGGCTATGCCTACAACAATTTGGGCGACCTTACGATCATAAAATCACCAAAGCCTCTCAAGCCGGGGCCGCAGGCGGTCATTGTCGAAATTCAATATGAGGGTGAGGGAGCTGGCGATGGTGCCGTGATTTCACTCAAGTCAGCTGATCAGCCAACTGCAATCGCAAAGCTAGACTCCAGCGTGGCAAGTCGCTTTTCCATTGACGAAGGTGCCGATGTTGGACGCGATCGTGGATCCCCCGTACTGACCCGTCAGATTACAGACGTCCGGCAAAGCCCATTCTCCGGCGAAATAAAGCATGTGACGATCGAGGTCGAGTGATGATTCGCAGTAGATGGTCAATCGCTCTTCGGTCGAAAATTGTAAACTCCTCCGCTCTCGGTTAGTGCGATTGTGCTGACCGATGGATTCTTCTGCTGTTCAAAAAACAAATTCGCATTTGGTTACGAACAGATTTTTCAATCGGCATCGATGGAACGACTGACAACAGCGGGCATCGATCTCGACCGAAAAACGGGAGCCTTAAAGTGACGTAAACTTCGCATTTCGACCGCAAAAGCACCGATCCCAGTCTCTTGACCAAACGGGGTCGTACTGGCAACGTCGAGTAAGCTGATCTGATTTCGATGAAGATTTGTTGGCGTCGCTCCCGCAAATTGAGCTGAGCTCAACGATTATCATCAGGGTAGATACTCAATCTTCCCTTACAGCGACTCCTTTTGCCTCCTCGAGTTGACGAATGCTTCCCCAACTCCGTGCACTCTGCTTCCTAACGTTTACGACTCTTGCTCAACTACCCAGTACCGCAGCAGAACTTCGCACGTGGACGACCAGCGACGGAAGATTTGAAGCACAAGCTGAATTGGTCGAAGCTAACGACTCAGCAGTCACGTTGAAAAAAGTGGATCGCAATGTCGTCACACTTTCAATCAGTAAGCTTAGCAAACCGGACCGCGACTATGTCCAAGCCTGGCTACTCGAACGCATACAGGCTGCGACACTGAAACCAGGCATTGTACCGGACATCATGGGAGAACAAATCGACTTACTGTCGATGATCGACCCTGCCAACGACACTCAAACAGGAAAGTGGAAGCGTGACGCAAACGCACTTGTGTCGCAACGTTCGTCCCGAGCGCGAGTATTGATCCCACATTCTGTTTCGGATTCATATCAACTCAGACTTGTCGCGCAGCGGCAGACGGACACGGGATCACTCAACATCGGTCTTGCGGTCGGCGGTCGGCATCAAGCGCTCGCCATCTTTGATTACGGTAAGTCGAAGAGATCGGGATTAGCCTGGATCGACGAAAAAAACGAGCCCGCGAATCCGACGTTTTATCGCAAGTCTGTATTGACAACAGGGCGTGCTTCGGAAATCGTTTGCACGGTTCACCAAGGGCATTTGCGTGTAACGTGCGACGGCAAAACGATCATCGAGTGGACCGGCGATCCGTCCAGGCTAACACTCCACCCGAATTTCAAAGTACCCAGCGACCAACTTTTTATCGAGACTGTATACGGCAGTTACCGAATCTCCCAGTTGCAATACCGACCGATCCGCGAGTCCGAACTCCGTCAGTACAAACCACGTGGCAAACCGTCACCGGCTGATTCGGTCACCTTGATCGAACATCCATTCGGTCATGGCAGTGGGTTTCTTGCAGCCCCAAATTTGTTGGTCACGAATCATCATGTCATAGAAAATGCTCCGACAGGCGACCTGAAGATCTTCTTTCCCGATGAAAGCGATTTCGTCAAAGTTCACGGTGTCCTGTATGAGGATGCCGATCGAGACCTTGCGATACTTTCTATTGAAAGCCAGCGAGTACCCTTGGCCGTTGCATACGACGGATATGCGTCACAGGGCGAGTCGGTCCACTTGCGAGGCAACCCAACAATTGGTGGAGGGGTAACGCTGAGAAATGCCGTGGTGAAAGGAACCACACGGTCAATGGTACGTGTGAATGGTTTCGATTTCCTGCAGGTCGATGCATCCATTGATTCCGGATCCAGTGGTGGCCCAATTTTAAACGAACTGAACCAGGTCGTCGGAGTAATCACCATGAAAGCGACCGACGAAGGAGAAAAGTTGATGCACGAAGGCCTTGCGCGTCTTGATGAATCCTACAAGAATAAACCAAGGCAACAGACGCAGGACGGCATCGCGTTTGGAATCCCCGCACAAGATTTGGCCAAGGCACTCGACCACGTGCGTGAAATCACCGCGAAAGAGGCGGGACGACGTTCTCAGTTGCATGAGAACCGGGTGGTGTTCAAGCGACTTGTCGCACTTGCTGGAATACGCCTGCTGGAGGCAAATGTGAGCGCCCCGGAAGAAATGCGGCAGCAGGCCGCGCGAGTGACACCGACTCGCACAACCGATGATTTTCTGGAACTGATTCCGGCCGAACCGGCACGCGTTCTTCGCTCAGCGCTACAAAGCGAAAGTACCAAGAATATCATCGCTTTGCTGCAACAGGACATGGACAAGCATTTGGATACGATCCGCCACAGTCCCTACCTCTCTCAATTGAGCATTCGTGACTTCAATGTACTGTCACAACGGATCAAGGCAATCGAGCGATTGGCGCAGCGGCCAGGCACGGACTATCTGAGATTCAGTGCAACCATGATGCGATTTCAAAGGGACGTGACTCGTTTAATGAATGAGATCAAAGAAGACCTGTAGTCACATCATCTAGCAAACAGCTTGCGTCATTCAGCATCAACTGTTTAACCGCTTCTGGTCAATCAACTCCGCCGCTTCTGAAACCGCAGTGGGTTGAAATCGCGTTGGTCGACTCTACCACCATCGAAGCCCGGACAAAGACTAGACGGACAACGTTCTACCTTCTGTTCGCCGCAGAACTGGAGACACACCGCTTCAAATCCGCAGACTGCACCACCAAACCGGGTTAAGCGTGTACGAAGACGATCGCCCTCGAACTGACCAACGTTGAGAATGTTTTCGTAAGGACAAGTCGTACTTAATCATGAACGACGAAGCGACGTTCAGTAACGTCGTGCGTGATTGCTGACGCCGCCTGGCCTACTGAACACCCTATTTCCTCAAATTAGCCTGACTTGCAATCTGGGTTCGGCAAGGCTGTTTCATTAAAGATATGATACTCCATGCGGAAATATTGATTCTAAGATACACCTTGTCGCTCGAAACAAATTATCTATGAAGACCATCACTGCAGCGTTGTTTATCGGCGTCATGGCCGCAAATTGCCTCGTCGCGTCTGACTGGATAACTTGGCGCAGCGATTCGCAACGAAGTGGGTATACAGCGGATGAACTCTCCAGCGAACTGTCGCTGCGATGGACTTGGCAGCCGACCCACAGGCCGTCAAGCGCTTGGTCGCGTGATGACCGAATGAGTTTCGATCGAGCAAATCATGTTGTGGTTGCCGATCGCCGGGTGGTTTTTGGCAGTTCGGTGACAGGCAAAGTGACAGCGTTGGACGTTGATTCAGGAAAACCTGTGTGGTCGTTCTTTACAGGAGGGCCAGTACGATTCGCTCCCATCGTTTGGAAAGATCGTTTGTATGTTGTGAGTGATGACGGCGACTTATATTGCTTGCGATTAGAAAACGGACAGCTACTCGATCGCTGGCGTGGTGCTCCCCGCGATGACCTTGTGCTTGGTAATTCGCACATGATTTCGAAATGGCCAGCCCGAGGTGGACCAGTGATTCGTGACGGAATTCTCTATTGGGCAGCTGGCATATGGCAATCCGAGGGCGTGTACGTCTACGCGATGGATGCTGAAACCGGCGAGCGGGTTTGGACCAACGACAGTTCGGGCGGCATCGACATGCCACAGCCGCACGGTGGTGCAAATGCGAAGAGCGGTATCTCAGCACAAGGCTACTTGTTGGCGAACGACGAGCGTTTATTCGTAACAACCGGACGCTCGGTACCAGCCGCACTGACACGTGCCACTGGCGAGTTTGAATATTATCGACTTCAAGAAAACACACGGCGGGGCGGCACGACCGCGGTACTTGCAGGTGACTTTGTGTACAACGGTGGCTATGCGTATCACACCAGGGATGGCTCGCTATTGACCGATCGCATCGCCGGCGCTGTTGCCGCTTTTCCTAATGGCATCGTTCACGGCAGCGGCAACCAACTGCGACGTCTGAAAATCGGCACAAAAGAATCGACTGATCGGCGCGGAAAACCCATTGAAGTGCCGACGCACGAGTCACAATGGCTCGTCAAAGGTATTCCAGCCGGAACGTCATTGATCGTGGCGGGGGAGACAATTGTCACAAGTGGCGGCAATCGACTTGCCACCGCAAAACTAGGCACTGGAGAACGGATTTGGTCCGCCGAAGTTGATGACGATGCCTACGGATTGGCTGTTTCTGACGGCTGTCTGTTTGTTAGTACGGCAAGCGGCGCGATTCACTGCTTTGCGAATACGAGCCAAGCAGAAGGGGATTCAACCGCATTACGAATTGAAACAATCGAAAAGCCGCTTCCGCACAATGAAGCAATGAAAAACGCGGCTGCCGAAATCATCAAACGCTCGGGCGTTACCGAGGGATACTGTGTCGACCTGGGTTGCGGTGATGGACGATTGGCTTTTGCATTGGCCAAGCAATCGGACCTTTACGTTGTCGCTGTGGATTCCGATCCGATCAAGGTTGATGCGGCGCGAAAACAACTCGAGGCAGCAGGATTATTAGGCTTGCGAGTTTCAGTTCACGTCGGTGATCCAGACGACACGCATTTCCCAAAATACTTTGCCAACCTGGTCGTCTCGCAACGCTCACTCACCGACGACTCAGAGTTGGTTGACGCGGACGAAGTTCTGCGTTTGCAGCGACCCTATGGCGGAATCGCATGCCTTGGCGAATCACTGGCGGTGACCACGCGAGGGCCTCTCGAGGGTGCCGGCGAATGGACACACTTATATTCAAATCCTGCGAATACTCTTTGCTCGGCCGATACGATCAAAGGCCCCTTAACTTGCGTTTGGTTCCGCGACATTGACCTGGATTTGCCCCAACGCCACGGTCGTGGGCCATCTCCACTGTTTCACGACGGCAGGCTATTTGCCGAAGGACTGAACGAACTGATTGCCGTTGATGCGTATAACGGTCGACCAATCTGGCGTTTCGAACAGAAAGGAATCCTGGATGCTTACAATGCCGATCATTTGGCCGGTACTGCCGTAACGGGCAGCAATATTTGCATTGCTGACGACAGCATCTTTTTACGTAATGGACCCAAGTGCTTTCGCATTGATACGGCAACAGGCAAAGTTCGGGCAACTTTCGAGGCTCCCACGAATGCGGATGGCCAGCCAGAAACGTGGGGATACATTGCGTGCGAAAACGGCGTGCTATATGGCTCGACGGCAAACAGAACGCACATCGTTCGCCACGCATACATCCGCGCTGACCAACAGATGCAGAGTCAATTCTCCGAGTCAACCTCTTTGTTTGCGATCGATCTCGAAACCGAAAAACAGATCTGGCAATACGACGCCGAAAAGTCGATCCGTCACAATGCCATTGCCATCGGCGGTGGACGGATTCATTTGATTGACCGCTCGTTGGCCGTCGATGACCTTTTGTCAAACGCGCCTGCCCGACGAGGCGAGAAACCAAAGAATCCGCTCGCCGGTCATCCGGATGGAAAACTTGTGACGCTTGATGCCCGGACAGGGGAACCAATTTGGACCAGGGATGACGATGTGTTTGGCACGACACTCGCATTCAGCGCTCGACATCATGTCGTGCTAATGTTTTATCAGCCAACATCATTTCGGCTGCCATCGGAGGTCGGCGGGCGTATAGCGGCCGTACAAGCGAGCGATGGCCAACGCTTGTGGGATCAAAATGTCAACTACCGTACACGACCGCTGATCAATCAAGACACAATTATCGCTCACCCTTCTGCATTAGACTTACTTTCTGGGCAACCTAAGCCGCTTAAGATTCCAAAGTCATATGGCTGTGGCCAGCTGTCGGGATCCCGAAATTTACTGATGTATCGCAGCGGGACGCTTGGTTATCACGACTTCACTCGCGATGCGGGTACTGAGAACTACGGCGGGATTCGTCCCGGTTGTTGGATCAATGCTCTACCGGTTGGCGGACTCGTATTAGTACCCGATGCGTCGGCGGGGTGTAGTTGCAGTTATCAGAATCGGTCATGGCTGGCGTTGGAAGGAAGCAATTAACGCCTGTATCTCAAATACAGTCACGGCATATATTCAACGGCCCCTCCCCACGCCTGAAAATCCCGAACTGAGCCAACGTGAGTTCGAGATTCCTTCCACAACTTTCCCCCAAGGTTACTATGCTGACACGACTTTTTTCAGTCGCATGCGCGTGCCTGCTCACCGCCACTATAACGGCGAACGAAACACCTTCTGCGCGGCCGACGGTGGTCGCATTGGGTGACTCGATTACTAAAGGTGTTCGCTCAGGTGTGTCAAACAATCAGACGTTTTCTGCAATCTTGGATCGTGAACACAACCAGTCGACCTCGAATGTTGGCATCGGCGGAGAAAGAACCGACCAGGCACTCAAGAGATTAGATGATGATGTCATCTCGCAGCATCCCCGATTTGCCTTGGTGATGTACGGCACGAACGACAGCTATGTTGATCAAGGGAAAAGCCAAAGCCGTATCACGGTCGATGCCTATCGCAACAATCTCACGATGATGATTGGCAAGCTGTTGCTCGCTGGAATTGAACCAATCCTAATGACGCCACCGCGTTGGGCAGCCGACGCGAGATTGAATGGTGTTGGTGAGAACCCCAACCTATCGCTGGACGTGTTCGTCGATGCTTGCCGCAGCGTCGCAGATGAAAACGAACTTCCGCTGATCGATCACTATGCGCACTGGACGACTGCAGAGGCCAACGGAAGGGACCTAAACACATGGACAACGGATGGCTGTCATCCGAATCCCACCGGCCATGCTGAAATGGCGAAGCTGATTCTTGCGCATTTACGCGGAATCTGGACACCCAACACTGAACTGGTGCCAATTGAGATTCAGTTGGAAACAGTTATCAAACGCCAAGATCCAACGGACAAATCTTTGTGGTTCCATCCACGTGTGACGCGAGGAAACGGAAACGCAGTCGTGATGACCGTTCAAAAACTGCTCGAGCGGTCCGACCATTTCGCGGGACTACAGATCATGCGGACAAACGATTCTGGGAAAAACTGGAGTGGACCAACGCTCTATCCAGAGCTTGATTGGGTCAAGGAATCAGACGAAGTCAACATTGCAGTGGCCGATGTGACGCCCGGTTTTCATCCGACTGCGAAACAATTCATCGCCGTTGGTGCGCAAGTTCGCTACAGTACTCAAGGAGAGCAACTGGACGATAAGCCACGGTCTAACCAGACGGCATACTCCGTTTCCCGCGATGGCGTTTCGTGGAACGCTTGGCAACCACTTGAAATGCCGCAAGACAACGATTTCGACCTCGCCAGAAGTGCCTGTGCACAGTGGATTGTCGAAGCGGACGGATCTGTGTTGCTACCCTTTTATATCGGCACCGGCACAAAGACACCGTTTTCCACAACTGTCGTTCGCTGCAAATTCGATGGTGCGAAGCTAAAGTATCGCGAGCATGGCCGAGTACTGCGATTGAATATCAAGCGTGGACTTTATGAACCCTCTTTGGTCAAATTCAAAAACCGATTCTTTCTTACGCTTCGCAACGACTTGCGTGCCTACGTCTCCGTTTCCAAGGACGGATTGAATTTTCGGCCTGTGAAGGCGTGGACATTTGACGACGGCGAAGACTTGGGGAGCTACAATACCCAAGCACACTGGCTGGTAAGCGGGAAAGGGTTGTTCTTGGTCTATACGCGACGGGGAGCAAACAACGATCACATCATTCGCCATCGTGCTCCTTTGTTTATCGCACAGGTCGACCCGGACCGACTGCACGTCATCCGCTCTACAGAAAAAATGGTTGTACCTGAACGTGGTGCGACATTGGGTAACTTTGGTGTCGCAACGATTAGTGATGATGAATCGTGGGTCACAGTTGGCGAAGGCAATGTCGACGCCGAAGCAGAGAAACGTGGCGCCGATGGAAGCTTGTTTCTTGCACGCGTCAAGGCGAAGCCGATCAAGCCAGTCGTATTCACAGCAATGGGATGTGGACCATACACACCAGCGGCGGAAGAGGCTCTGGCAAATTACATTCAAATCGAAAACCGATTTTCGACAAGCCAATTTATCGTGCATTGCGGAGACATCGTGACTGGCAAAGTAAAGGACTGGCCAGAGTCACAGTATCAAAAAATCGCTGACATCCTTTCACATGGCAACCAGATCCCGACGTTCATCGTCCCCGGCGATAACGAATGGAACGATCAAGTCGACCCTGACCGGCATTGGGGTTACTGGAAAAAGCATTTCATGCACTTCGATAAAAAATGGAATGTGCCAACTGGAGCCAGCCCGGTGAAGCGACAGGCCGAGCGTCCTGAGAATTTTGCATTTACGTTGGACGGTGTGGTGTTCATTGGAATCAACAAAGTTGGCGGCAGAATCCACGATACCAGCGAATGGGAATCCCGCATGAAACAAAACGCTGATTGGGTTTCAGAACAATTGAACACACACAAAGAAGTCACACACTCAGCAGTGATCTTCGCACAGGCAAGCGGATTTTCGAAAATTGGAGCTTTTCAGAATGTTCTCGCACGAGTGGGCCCAACCTACGGCAAGCCGATTCTGTACTTACATGCGGACGGACACAACTGGATGAATGAACCCGCTCGGTATGCTGCGAACATTACACGACTGCAATTAGACGTCGTAAGCGAAAACTTCCCACCCATTCAAGTTCAGGTTACAGGACAAGTGGATCAACCGTTTGTTTTCGATCGGCGACTGAACAGCTCAACCTGGGGAAGTGCACCGTAAATTTCTCTATCAACATCCCATTTGCCCATCAACATCCCATTTGCCCGTCAAAATTAGCGGTTACAGAATCTGTCGGGATTGAATGATACCGTGGGGTAAAATTAGACGGAGCAACTTCAAACACCCTCTCCGACCGAGAACCCGCTGGGTCAAAACACTCAACCGGTTGGGGTTAAAAGCCAGCCAAGTATTAAGCTCTGCATAACGCCTGACTTTCAAGCATTGCTGAGCCACACATCTCAGCCGAGATCTGCTGCGATTCCATTCCCTCACTGCCCACGCATTGACCCGCAATCATTCGGGTCGCGAAGTTTCGGGCGTCGAGCTTATTGGTTTTGATTTGAGACTTGGCAATGATTCTTGTTTTGCAGTTCGAGATGAGAGGTCCACCCGCCCGGTTCTCCCGGGGTGGAAAAAATGGCTTGCGCGACTGCCACGAATCCCACCGATGAACAAAAATGCCACAAGTCTACCAATCCAGGTATTTGCTTGACGAAATCAACGGGTTCTTGATTAGCAGCGGTGAAACGAGTGTCGCCTTCGACGAACTGTATCGGAGACAATGCTTGCCGATCAGGTTATTCGGATCTGATGTACGGCGTGCAGATCGAAAGGAGTAAGAATGTGAGGCGAAGGTCAACTGTGCGATCATTGTTCATCAATCCTTGGAGTGATCTATGCAGCCAAACATCCAACAAGTTAAAACGTTGAACCGTTCTCATCGATTTACCTGGCAGGTTTATTCACACAGGTAGCAAGTAAGATCACCCAGGTGTCACAGCGTAGCGGCGTGGTTTGCTTAAAAATCCCGCGGCGAATACTTGGTGTTAGCTTACAACCAATCCGGCACCCTTCGGTGCAACGGAGATGCGGTCATCATTGCAGGATGGTGTCGATGAAGCCGGCCAATTCCACAACTGAGATGTCGCCGGAGCGATCCTTGTCTGCTCTCTTGAGAAAGACATCGAGGTGAGCGGTCGAGCCAAGAAAAGTCACGAATTCCTGCTCGTTGAGGACGCCATCGGAATTGGCATCGGACTCCGTGTGCCACTCGGCGGGGGTCTTCCGGGAGATTCTCCACCACTTGATGCCTTCGAGTTTGGATGCGAACTCTTTCAGATTCAGAGTGCCTGACTTGTCCCGATCGGACTTATTAAATCCAACCGGACCATGTTTTGCTGAACGATAAATAGCGGTGGCGTACTCGACATAGGAAAGCTCGCCGTCGCCATTGCTATCAGCCATTTGATGCAACTCTGCGGGTGTCATGCTGAGCATCTCAGTGCTGGGTTTGAGTTTCTCCTCGGGAATGGGAAGCGTGACCCAGAGCTGACTGCAGCATCCGTTGGAATCGACGCCGGCGCGAACGAAGAAGCCTGGCTTGATTTCCTTTTTCGCGCTCAGAAAGCTGACGTAGTCGATCTTCGCCTTGTCGACGAGCGTGAACCCCCGACTTTTCCTGCGGTGATTGACGGTGATCTTGTGTCCGTCGACGGATTCGACAACACCAGACAGAGTCTCGCCCTTTTTGTCCTGGACGGCAGCGTCGGTCGACGCGAAGGTCAGGCAGCTAATAACAAGAATAAACGGCAGGTTAGTTTTCATGGAATTGAATTCTTGGTATGGCTTGGTCCGCAGACTATTTCAAATGAAACGGCTTGCTTTGGACGAGGGCGTGAATGAACTCGCTTACGGCATATTGATTTTCTTTTGCGGCGACCAGGACTTCGCCGGCAAGTCCCTCATCAGTGAAACCGAACGGGCGACCCAAGGCGTATTCGATTAAGTGTTCGGTGAAGCCGCGGGCGAAGTCTTCTTTTCGCTCGGCGATGAGGTCGCGTAGTTCGTGGTAGTCATTGAAGGCAGGGCCTTGGTGGAAAGCTCCTGAGGCGTCGATCTTCCATGTCTTTTTTAGCTTGCCAGACCCGTCACTGTCATCAGTGCGCCATTTCCCGGCTGCGTTGAAATTTTCCAAACCGAAACCGATCGGGTCGATCTTGCGGTGGCAACTTGCGCACTGCGATTCTTCCTGGTGTGCCAGAAGTCGCTCGCGTGTGGTAAGGACCTGACCTTCCAGACGCGAGATCTGCGGTACATTGGGCGGTGCCGGCGGCGGTGGGTCGTTCAACAGATGACGCAGGACCCAGGCTCCGCGTTCGACCGGACTACTCACGACGCCGTCGCTACCCATCGCATGGATTGCGGCCATGCCGAGCAATCCGCCGCGAGGCGAATCGGCGGGCAGCTTGATTTTTCGAAACTCATCGCCCGTGACACCTTCGATGCCGTAGTAGTTAGCTAGCAGGCCATTGAGAAATACGTAGTCGCTCTTGAGAAGCTTGCCGATATGACCGTCTTTCGAATCGCGAAGTAGGTGGGCGAATGACTGGTAGACCTCTTCACGCGTGGCTGCCCGGGTGCTTTCATCGAAATCCCGATGGAGATTGACGTCGAATTGGAAGAAATCGAGTCGCTCCATGTCCAGCCATTGATGCACGAAGCCGGCTACGAAGTCATCCGAACGCGGATCATCCAGCAGTCGATCAACCTGCTGCCGAAGTACTTCTGGAAGATGCAGCTTGTTCTCTTCGGCGAGCTGAAGCAGTTCTGCATCGGGCGGCCCGCTCCAGAGGAAGTAGGAAAGTCGGACGGCGAGTTCGCGATCATTGAGTTGGCGCGGCAGAGCTACGTCACCAGGTTCGTAGAGATAGATGAATCCAGGTGAAGCAAGAATGACGCTGAGCGGTGCGCGAATTGCCACATCAAAAGAGTCGCCTGCTTTGCGACGTGCTTCATAGATCGAAACGAGCCTGTCAATGAAATCGGATTCCGGTTGAACATCACGAAAGGCCGTCGCAGCAAATTCGGTGAAGATCTCGCGAGCACGCTCGGCTTCCGACGCTTCGTAGCGGAACTCGTCAAGCGTTTCGGTTTCGTCCTGTTGGGTTTCGTTAGCTTGCCCGTTTCGTGCATCGCGGCGATAGCCTTGACGACTTCCGTTACGTGGCAGATTCTTGTCGAGAATCGCCTGCAATGGCGATCGCGTTCCGATCTCTTTGGATGCCGAATGCGGTCCTACGAGTTCCACCCAGTCGACCCAGATGGCGGGAGGGTGGCCATAGCCGTTTTTTGTCTTCCACTCGTTGTGCGCATTCCAAAGCGCTTTGAGGTTTCCGTTGTTCGGCTGTTTTTCCTGCACCGCGAACTCGCGAATCGTATCGGCGCTGACCTCAAGCGGAATTTCTATCGTTTCGGGATTGTCGATGGTTCCACTGACTTGATGTGTGCTGATCGCCCTGCCTTCAAGTCCCCAGTTTCTGATCTCGATTTGGCGTTGAGGATGCCCAACCTGAATGAAACGTCGCTCGGCAGGAGTACCTTCAACGGCCCCAACGCGCACGCGAAGGACATAGCTGCCGAGTGGCAGCTCCTCTTTCTTCGGAGGAACGATGATGCGACCGGTGCCGTGAGCAAGTTTCAAGTAAGTGCCGCGATCGCGGTGCGGCAGATTGACGAAGTGCTTGTGAAGAGCCAGACTTCGGCTTCGAGCAGGATCAGAGGCGGCAGCTTTTTTCGCGTCGGTAAACCCGAAGTCCCTTGGATTGGGAGCGCCCTTTAACCGGTCGGCAAAAGTATAAAACCGGTTGGGGTGATCGATCAGGCGATCCGTCTTTCGAATCTCGGCAATGATCGCTTGATTCTCCGGAGTCCTGGCTGCTTCGTCGACTCCTTTCTTCCACCGCCCGAAACGTTCCTGCCGTTCTTCGATCTCCGCGATTTCTTTTTCGTTCGCGGGATTGATCGTCTTCTCCGGCTCGACGCGGACAATCGTCGATTCCGTCGCCGCCGCCTTAGTGATTGGGCCTTCCAATTCGATCCAATCGACCCAGATGGCGGGCGGCGTGCCATAACCGTTTTCGCGTTTGTACGCGTAAAACTCTCTGCTGAGGGCCTTCTGATTGCCCTCGGGGCGGCGTTCTTGAATGCCGAATTCACGCGGCGTCTTCGAGCCAATGACAAGTGTGGTCTCGATGATCTCCGGCCTGTCTTCGGTGCCTGTGACCTGAAGGCTGGCAAGCGGCTTGCTGGAGAAACCGGCCGGAACCCCGTTGACGCGTTGGGGATGCCCAACCTCGATGAAGTGCCGGGAGGGGTCGGAACCCTTCACTGCCCCCGCTCGAATCCGTAGCTTGTAGGTTCCGGGAGGAACGTTCTCCGGTTGGGGTGTCACGTCGATGCGCTGGATCGCCCAGGCGAGTTTCAAGT
>JBMYRF010000003.1:384225-390940 GCA_049602075.1 Rubripirellula sp. | reverse complement strand
CAACGATGAATACAGTGCACGATTTGCACTTGAGCGGGGTCGATGCACTCGCCCCTTGCTAGTCTTGCCATCCCATTGCCCCCATGGAAACGCAAGTGAAAGAAACTGCCCTCAGACGCCCGGCATGCTAACGCTCAACGAAGATCTGTCAAGCATTCAATGCCTGTCCCCGTTCTTGCCCGTTCTTGTCCCTCGCCCTTGAGAAGGTGTCTGTTTCCCTCTCGTGGTTGTCGGTGTTTCGATGCCCCTGCACTTTTGGCAAGTAGGATGCAGGTGCGCGTTCGGTTAAAAAGGTCCAATAAGATTTTCGATCTTTGAATGCCGACGTGATGGCCTCGTAGGGTCAAAAAAGTCGAATGAATATTCTAGGCGATCAATGTATATATCTCTTGGGCTCATCTGAGGTCCGGTTTTGGGAGAGATTGGATCCAGAGTGGACGACAACGCGGGCAGAGCGAACCAATTCGACTTCACCGTGCAGTCGCCAAAGCGACAATCGATTCACAAGCGCACTCTTCACTAATAGAGTGTGCTTCGCATTTAGCATCCATCAAACTCTCAACACGCTTTGGGGTGAAAATCTTTCGTTGCTGACCAACTCACGGGTGCAAAGAATCGTGCTCAGTCACGGTCCATTCGGTCGCCGCAGTCCCGTTTAGGATCGGTGACCAATTGGTTTAGCTATCGAGGCAGGACGCACCCTCTCGGGCCCGCTAGAATAGCGGCACCACTTATGGGAGTCAGTATGTACAAGAATATCGTCACATGCCTGTTGTCGTTGGTCGGTACGCTTCATGCGGGTGATCCGGAGGTCGTTTTTAAAGATGTGGCCAGCGAGGCCGGGATCCAACTCGCGGGTGGTGCCGCTTGCTGGGTCGACATTGACAATGATGGCTGGGTTGATGTGGTTGGTGGTGGTGTGTGGAAAAATAACCGCGGTCAATCGTTTAGCCGAATTGGTGAACTCTCTCCGGGTTCTGTAGTCGCTGCGGACTTCGACAACGACGGCTTCGTGGATCTGTTCTCGTGGTCATCATTCAAGTTGCTTCGCAATAATGGCGGTCAGGGATTCGTCGATTTTCCGCTGCCATCGCATCCACGAGTTGGACCGCGAGGCGCTGTGTGGGCCGATCTTAACAATGATGGCTTCGTTGATCTTTACGTGGGAGGGTACGAGGGGAGTGAGCGATCGCTTCTTGTTTTCATCAACGAAGAAGGCAAGAAGTTTCGCGTCGATCGGAGTGAGGGGAATCATGCAACGCGAGGAGTAACGGCTTGCGATTTTGATCAAGATGGTGATATTGACATCTATGTATCCAATTATCGCTTACAACCAAATCTGTTGTGGTTGAATGATGGCAAGGCTCAATTGAAAGAAGTTGCGAGAGAGTATGGCGTGATCGCTACGAAGTCCGGTTTCGGAGGCGGGCATTCAATTGGAGCATCTTGGGGTGATTTTAATAACGACGGTCTGATCGATTTGTTCGCGGGCAATTTTGCTCACGTCGATAATCGGGGTGATCAGCCAAAGTCACGATTCCTCAAAAACCTTGGTGAATCCAGGGGATACAAGTTTGAGGATTTGGGGCCCTGTGGCGTTCATTACCAAGAATCATACGCCTCGCCGAGTGTTGCGGACTACGACAACGATGGCAAACTCGACCTGTTCTTCACAACGGTTTACAACGTCGCCTCGTTTGGTCGGAAGAATAACTCCGTGTTGTTTCGCAACGATGGCGAGTTTGCAGTGCGGGACGTAACGGCGACCGCAGGGCTCGCAGGTTTGCCCCCGACATATCAAGCTGCCTGGGCCGATTTCGATAACGACGGCGACCTCGATCTAGCAACTGCGGGAAAGGTTTTTCAAAATCAAGGCACGTTGCATGCCTGGTTAAAGGTAAGGCTAATTGGCGATGGAAAAACCATCAATCGTTCCGCGATCGGTGCCCAGGTTCGCGTCGAGATTGGTGAGGAAACTTTGACACGACAAGTTGAAACTGGCACAGGTGAAGGTAATCAAAGTGAGCTGACGTTGCATTTTGGGCTCGGTGAGCATGAGGACTCCGTCGACGTTGAAGTCTTATGGCCGAACGGGGATAAGCAGATAATTGCTGGGGCGGAAACAGGCCGCTTGTTGACGGTTGAGTTCGATCGTTCTAAGACGCGTTAGCCGACTGGATGTCCGTTGATCCGAATTCGGCCGATACGAATTGCAAACGCAAAAGCAGGATGCCCGCCGAAGTTAGCTGAAAAAGACAGACGGGCGCGGTCATCAGAAATTCGCCCGCGCCGTTTTGCCGACGAGGCTTTTTCTCTACGAACCAAGGTTGCCGCCGCTGGACTAGCGGGAGGAAAAAGTTGAACGCAATCGCATCTCTGTTTCCCTTTTTCCACCGAGGTCGAAAGATCTCGCGATGCAATGTTTCACTCCATGAGTAGGTCGGCCATATGTCACGCTAAGTTATATCGATCGCACCAGTGTCTCGACACGCAATTCATGCGCGCTCAGAACTACTGGTGTGGATCGGCATGCAAGCCTTTAAAAACAGTCAGGTGCCAATGGAGTGAAGGCTTGGTGTGGTGATTCGTTGGTGAAAGCGTTTCAACACCTTCATGCTTGCCGGTTCGTGCAAGAAGTCGCTTTCGAAAACGATCGGACGTCAAATCACTGAACTCAACCAACAGCTGTCCGAATGTTTTGCACTCAAATCGAAGTAACGCGAATCCACTGAAGCCCTGCTGGGTGACACATTCAAATCGTTGAATTAGGTGTATATGACTAAGTGTGTTTTGATTCCTCATAGCTCCATCGCCTATCGACTTTTCAGCAGTCGGTAGTGATTGGCCGGAGCGGCACATTTGCTGCGTTCTGGTGGATTGATTTTCGGGTGCCAATGCAACCGCATCGAGTGGTAAACGGCGTCTGTCACTTTAAAATCGCACAACAGGTTTGGTCGCTTTGGCCTTTTCTTGTTGAGCTTCCATGAACGCTTTGATAACACCTGGCATGTGTCGGTTCTGGTAGGCTTCGCGCGCGGGATCATCGTAACGCTCCATCATTTCAGCCATTTTTAATCTGAATTCTTCCAGTGCGTGGGCATGCGCTGGGTCGTCAGCGAGATTGTCCAGGCCATTGGGATCTTCTTCGAGATTGTAGAACTCCTCCGCGACCCGATACTTGTATAGCTCAACTCGCTTAGCAATTCGTGGATCGGTTTTGGCTGCCTCGATCATTGCCTTCCATGTGATTCCACCTGACGAATCCCCGGTCATGGCCAGCTCATGGTCCGCCCAAAAGTTGTAGATGTAGCCATATTTGCTTCCCTGAACGCAGCGCATTGGGTAACGGATTTTTGCGAAGATTTGGTAGAATGTGGCGAATGCGTATTCTCGGTCTTGCTGTTTTTTACCGAATAGCAAGGGCAAGAAACTCTGTCCGTCAAGTTTCGGTATCCGTGCAAGTCCCGCTGCTTCCAGCATGGTCGGCATGAGGTCGATCCCGGTAACAAAGTGCGTGGAGTCGACCGATCCCGGTTCTATCTTGCCTGGCCATTTAACGATCAATGGTGTCTTGGTGCTGTTTAGGTAACATTGTGCTTTTGCAAATGGAAAGGCAGCACCGTGATCGCTTAAGAAAATCACTAGCGTATCGTCTTCGAGGCCACTCTCTCGGAGTGCCCTGAGTACCGCACCAATGTTTTGGTCGCAGCGGTAAACATTGCCGTAATACTGCGCTACCTCTTTGCGAACTTTCGTAATGTCGGGAAGATAGCCAAGCATCTCGATTTCATCCGGAGCGAACTGCTTCGAAACTGGCGGCTTGTGATCTCCCCAAGACCTCGCGTCAATTTCGCTCCCGACAAAGGGGCGGTGCGGATCGTGTGAATTGGCAATCAAAAAAAATGGTTTGCGTTGATTCTTCGCCAATTCAAAAAACTTGGCGGAATAGCGATGGAACAATTCGGGATGCCGTGAATGCCCGTTTCGCCAAATCGCTTCTTTTTCTGTTTTGAACGGAATGAAGTCCCAGCAGAATCGCTCCACGGGTTGGTGGTGGATCTCTTTCCCGAGAATCCCATTAACATATCCTTCGTTTTTGAGCTGCTCGGGCAGGGTTGGGACATCGCGGTCGATCGGCTCGAATCCTTCTGCGCCATTATTATGCGGAAATCGCCCGGTCATCCAAGACTGTCGGCACGGCTGGCAGACTGCTGTATTGACATGCGCTTGCATGAACTTGATTCCCTGCGCGGCGAGTCTGTCAATGTTTGGAGTGATGCCGGGAATCTTGCAACCAAAAGCGCCAACGGAGTTGTAGGCGAGATCATCCGCTGTAACGAGGAGGATGTTGGGGAGCGGCTTTGCGGTCTGGTCGCTGTTGGCTGCTGCGTCCGGGATGGCTGTCAGCATCACTCCCAGAATCGATAAGCTGGCAACTCGAAATCCAGGGTGAACGGATAGCATCAGCGAGGCCTTTGAATCGCGAGGTAAACGTGTGATTTGAATTTGTGGCTTAGTTTCCGATGTTCGTTATTTGTTCAACGAACCGACGAGATAAAACGGCTGTTTATTTTCATTTAGATAAGTGCCAATGAATTTATCTTGGTAAATCAAGCATGGATTGATTTTGAGGTCCCTGCTGAATGTCGTTATATGCAGCAGTCCGTTTTCAAGCTTCCAGGACCCTTTCTTTACCCCGTTGATTCGAAAATCACCATCCTGAGCGAATTCAAATATCAGTCGACTACCACGGTTGCGTTTGTCGATATTTAGATCCTGCACGTCATACGGACCAGCGGCGAAACTGGGTCTAGATTCGTTCAATGGCGTTGGTTGGATAATCGTGGCAGTAGCTTGGTTTGCTTTTGCATTGCGATAAAAATGCTCTGTCCTGAGTTGTCCATTCTCCAGGAAGAAAACGTTATAAATTGCCCCGCTCCCTTCATCAGTTCTGTTGTTTTCATAGGCAAAGATCTTGTCATCAATCAATTCCCATCGACCTGCAATGACTGGGGTGTTACGTACAGTCGTGTGGCAAATCCACGTACCGTCAGGATGGAAGATGGCTACAACGCGAGCTCTCGGTGTTTCGTAATCGAACTGCAGGGTTTTTCTAACGATTCGGTTTGTCAGTTCATTGGTATTGCCAGATTGATTTCGCCGCGTGGGATTGCGGTCTGACTGAGCCTTTTCGTCCTGGTCGTTCGCTTGTTCCATATCGAAAGGTGCGATGTCTGGTCGCGGTGCGTCATCCTGAACGTCAGGTGTATTGATTTGCTCAGACGCGGGAATCGGTACAGGATCGAAAGGCGGCGACGAGTCCTCTTCGGTCTGAGGTGTTGTTGGTACCTTCGGCGAGGTTCCCGCTGGGTCGGAATCAGGGATTGCCGTTGTTGAAGGTTCGGAACTTTCGATACCGCCCAGCACGGAGGGTTCTGAACTCTGATCCACCTGAGGATCGGCTGAAGACGGCAGCGTCTTCTGATCGCTGTCGTATGTTCTCGTGCTCGGACCTCGCGAACTGGAAGGCTGTTGCGGTTGAATCGCGGCGCGCGGTGTAGCTTGAGCGACTTCGAGATCCTTCTGGCGAGCTTTCAGAAATGCGAACGAAAAAATGACGATCAACGCGATCAAAATACTCCCCACGAGAGGCTTGCCCCTAACCATTGATTTCTTAGCCTTCCCGCGTGAAGTTTTTGGTGCGGGAGTCACAGATGGTGGGAAAGACGAAGCTGTCACTTGCGTGGGCGCTGAAATCGTAGGTGACTCAATAGACTGCTGCGCCCTTGCCTGATCGATCTTGATTCCTGCTTGAGATTGCATCAGTGCCTGATCGTATTCCGCTTTGCGAGCGGGATTCAGCAAGGTCACGCGTGCTACCGCGACCTCATTGAGCAGTTCCTGCGAAAGCTCAGAATTTGGGCTAGTGGCGTAGGTGCGTAGGTGACTGATCTGACGCTGGGAGGCGGCCTCAATGACATCTAAGTTTTGCTCGAAGACAGCTATGCTTAGAAGTCGATAATGGTGCGGCGGCTGTTCCTCGGGCGGAATTCCGAGCCACATGTGGTAGGGATCGAACGGAGCATCGGACATGGAACGTGAATCCTAGGTCTGTGGGTAAATCATATCCTAATGCGTGGCGGTCCTAGGATCCATCGCTTGCCAGCCTCTTCTCCGTCTGAATGCATCATGGCGTGCGATCAGATTCTCGCATCTTTTTCGATGCTCCAGTGTTCCGGTCAGAAGCAGATCTGCGGCAGATGGTTGCCATCAATCCTTCGTCGCAATTTACGCGACAGTTCGCGTTCAAGCGATGCGAACGAAATTCCGTATTGAGTACTCATCGCCCCGCCGAAGCGTGGGCATTGAATTGTCCCGATGAAGCTTTCAAGCGATATTTGTTGCTGTCCCGTCAAGCTTAAACACCTTTCGCCTAACGCAGCGTGTTCTGAGTCACCTAGTTTGGTCAATCCAATTTGTAGGATCTTCAAAAGATTCATTGTATTCCCGTTCGATCACCGGCGGAGGTATCGTTCAGAGCGACTTTAGTGGAAGAGGAATCATTGCCATTGGGTATAGCCACAGCAGGAATTAACTAAGGCAACACAGGATGAAATCCCATTGCATCCGATCAAGTTGTCGAAATGAATCTTCGCAATTGGTGAAAACTGGTATTATCTCAGATTCCCGACCGCAAACTCGCGTGGAGTTACCT
>JBMYRF010000003.1:375274-384127 GCA_049602075.1 Rubripirellula sp. | reverse complement strand
TTGGTTCATGTTGACCTTGGTCAGGAGGGGCATTCCCACGGAGACTTACTGGCGTTTGACGCACCTGTCCAAGCAACCAATGGTGACAAAGGAAAGCTCAGTGGCTTCATTCTCACCGTTGATATTCCGGAAAAGGACCACGAGATATTTCAAGACCGTATTGTGAGCATGGTTTTCGATTTAGGCGATGCGAATACCCTGGTGATTTCAGGTAAGTCGGTCTACCCGCATCGAGGTGAACTTGAGATGGTTAAAAATAACCCGCAAATTCGCGCAGTGATTGGTGGCACTGGAAAGTACATCGGCGCGCGCGGGCAAATTTCTACCACGCGTGATGAAGATGGAGGATACACCCACGTCGTCGAATTGATTGATTAGGTTTACTTGAAATCGAACGCCAAGTTCTGGATTGTTCAATTCACGACGCAGCTAGTTGTTTTTTTGTTGTAGTCAACGCGAGTCGTCCCGCCTCGAGGCGACTCGGTTGTCGCGATCGGTCTTATTTGGAAATGACCGGCCCAGTAAGATTCGGTTGAGATTTCGGAAGAGGTTGTTCGCTGGGGGCTGGTAGGTTTTTCTCGATCCCGATTCGCGTGTTGGCGGCTGGTGTGTCCTCTCTTGGCGTATCCTCTTTTAGGCTATCCTGTTGTGTTGTTTGCATTGGTGATTCGGGCAGAGAAACTTCTGAGTTCGAGAATGAACCCCGTGCGGTGGGTGGGGAGGTTTCCTCATTTTCCAACGTTAGACTGATCTCATTGATCAACAGCGCGAGACGGATTTTCGTGGTCTCTGAGCAAGCCGTTTCCGCGAGAGCAATCGCTGCCTGCACGTCTTGCCAAGACCGATCAATCTCGCCATGGCCAAACCGGATTCTTGCGGCTCGACATAAGCGATTTGCGGCGAGATCGAAACGACCGGCTTGTTCATAGGCGGCTGCAGCCAAGGTCAACGTGATGGGAAGTTCGCGATAAACGCCAGCGCAACGCAAGTTCTCTGCTTCACAGTCAAGATGACCGGCCGCTTGAAGATGTTCACCCTTTGCCAAATGAATAAGAGCTGCGACATTCTGTAAATCGGCCTGGAGGTCGTAACCGCAGATTCCCTTCAATTGCTTGCAGGCTTTTGAAAAGTGGGCCACGGCTGTTGGGATATCGTATTGCTCTGCCGCGAGTCTGGCACGTGTGAGTTCGACTTGCGCTTCGAATGTCTTGACGCACTCCTTTGTGGCACTCGCCTGTTCGAGTTTCGGCCCAACGCGGGGTATTTTTGTGATGCAACCATGACAGCGCGGACTTCCAGGGACACTCTTGCACTCACAGCCTTCCCCGCCGCACGGTGCATCAGAGCATGCCGCCCGATCGATATTGCTGTAGACATCCTCCATTCGGTTTTCACTCAGTGCAATTTTGGCTTGCAGCAGATAAACATTACCCGGCGACGCACCGGCGCGACACAGCTCGACTCTTGCGTCTAGCAGCCAGTCTTTCGCTTCAGTCGGGCGGTTCTCGCTGATCATACATG
The DNA here is from genome assembly GCA_049602075.1 of Rubripirellula sp. Taxonomy (GTDB): domain Bacteria; phylum Planctomycetota; class Planctomycetia; order Pirellulales; family Pirellulaceae; genus Rubripirellula. The sequence goes on along the minus strand of JBMYRF010000003.1, from coordinate 382,606 downwards.
CAGCCAAGTTGTAGGCATTGGTCCCAGATTCATAGGCATCGTCGATTGCCCATGCACGATGAATCGCACGGCGATATTCTTTGATGGCACGATCCACCTGGCCTTCAGCGTACGCGGCGCTTCCTTTTTGTGCGTATCGCCCGACCGTTTCATCGGCCCTGCGTGTTTCACCCATGCTCTTGCAGCCTGGCGGAATGCCAATGACGGTGATTAAAATTGCAGCGTGTAGCCAACGCGACATGGATGGAGTGGCATGTTTGCGCAACACGGGTGAAAGTAATGATGGATCGAATCGGGTCAACGCAGTGAAGCTCCCCGAACCGAGGATGGCGATACAGGTTGGGTCGGCCCGGGTTTTTTGGAATACCGCCGTAACAGCCAATGGCTACGAACCTCATCAACCAGGTTTTGCGAGTCATCGATCGTGTCATTGAACCGCTGGGTCGTGCCAGGAAGTTCACTGGCTTCTCTACGGACGATTCGAACGACCCCTTGAGCCTCTTCCGCCAACGTTCGTACCTGCTCAATGGCCACTCGCATCTCGACAAGCGTTTGTGAGATGTTTTGGTTTACCTCTTCCGAGGTTTGATTCACACTCTTGGCCGCATTGCTGAAGTCATCTGTCGATTCACGGACCTCCACGAGCGTGTCACGCACATCTTTTTCCACAAGCTGCTCAACTTTTTCGGTCAAGTCCGCGATTTTTGATTCCAGGGCCTGCGTGCTTTCGCGGATCACTTGTGAGGTTTCAAGTATGTCTGGACGGAGTGTTTCATTGGTTTCGTAAAAAGAGTTTGAGGCGCGAGTGGTGGTATCAAAGGCAGGGTCAGCCGAATTATCCAGGGTCCGTTCAAAACGATTTGCCACGGCATCGAGTGTTTGCTGAATAATCTGGATTGAGTCGCTAACGTCACTCACTTCCGTTGCCATTTGATCAACGCGGTCGGATTCACCGCGGAAATTTCGGATTTGAGAACCGGGTTCCAGCGGAACAGAAGTCTCTCTCGTCATGGCCCCGCGACGAAGAATCAATACGGGTGCCCCGAGGCCGTAACGGCGGTCAAGAAGCAGTTCCGAATCTTCGAAGATTTCGTCGCTCATGCTTGCATCGACACTCAAATCGACACGAATTCGATTCGTTCCTTCGATGTACCGAATGCTTTCGACGCCGCCAGAAAGTTCGCCAAGCACCATCACTCCGGTCCCCGGTCGCAAGTCGTCAGCATCGTCCTGGGAAATTTCGATCCAGTAGTTACGCTTGGCGACGATGTAGTCGCCAGCGCGAAGTAAGAATAGGGACAACACAATCAGGAACACCACCAAACACAGCAGAAAAACGCCGACGATCTGGTTGGTGTAACGCAGTCGGTAGGGTTCATTCATCATTCATCCCCTTGCCAAACGCAACCAAGTTTTCAGATTCGGCACGCAGGTAGGTTGCGCTCGGATCGAATGAATGATCAGGGAAACCCGGATTGTTGGTGATCCACAATACGGCGCATCCTGCCTGTCGGACTTCGTCAATCGCTTCGGCCAAGACAGGAAACATTGTGGACGATGCGTAGTGCATTGGCTGCTCGAGCACGAGTAGCGACGGCTTGCATAAGAAAGCTCGAACCCATTGATGAATTTGTAATTGGGATGGCTCCACGAAAGCGGGCCGCTTGTTCGACAACTGTGTCAAGCCGAAACGCTTCGCCCAATGTTTGACATCGTGTTCGATCGAAACGCCATGATGCAGACCAGGGAGTGTTACGTTTTCAGCGACGTTTAAATTTGCAACCCAGGCATGACCTTCGTATACGCGACCAATTTTACTCCGCATGCGAAAGTGGCGGTCGTGGTCATCCCCTTCCCAATCAGAGTCCTGAAAAAGAACTTTTCCACGAGTCGCTGGCTTTAGTCCTTGAATGACTGAAACAAACTCGCGGGACTTCAGCCTGGGATCGACTTGGATGAAAATCAGTTCACCCTCACGGACGATCAAGTTGATGTCGGTGAAGCGAACCGAATTTTCGGAATTCCCGTGGAAGGTGAAGTCGCGCAATTCCAGTACCACCGCTTTGGGCGGTGCCTCAGGTTGTTCCGTTGCGGATTGGACGACTGACACCGTCTTATCTCCTAGACGATTTTGAGCATTAAAAAACGTCCGTAAAAAACCACCGAAAGGATTGCTGAGATTGCAAGAACAGCAGTCAGAGCCCGAATACCGGTGCGACTCGCGACTCGCGGAATATCGGTCATTGCGCCACGTACGTTGAGGCCATCAATGCAGCAAATTGCTCCCGCGAAGCCGCCCGCGATGATTGTTTTCGGGACGAAGAATATGAGGTCACGAGCGTTCGCCTGTCGAAAGATACCTTCCAGGAATGTCCACAAATCGACACGAATGGCATCGACGGCCCATCCCAGCATATAGCCTGTGGCCACCATCGATGTGGCAATGATGATCGCCAAACAAAAGACACTGATCACCACGCTTAAGATACGAGGCACGACGAGGTAAGTCATCGGATCGACACCCTCTGCATCAAGCAACTCAACTTCGCCATTGACCATCATCGTGGCAAGTTCGGTTGCAATTGGGATACAGCTTCGACCAATCACAACCAGGCAAGCGAGCAGGGGCGCCAGTTCGCGAACAATACCCCGCCACATCATGGGCGCGATGACGCCCTGGGCTACGCCCAACGTGTCGATCCAGATAGCCGCCTGAACGATAACCACGACACCAACGGCAGCACCGAATCGCACTCCGGACAAGACTCCGTCAACGGCGGTGAACAAGAGCTGGCGACTCAGGACGCTTCGGACAGGCGGTGTCCAGGTCGACGGGCGGATGATCAGTGTCGCTGTGCCCCACAGGACTGCCAGAATTGCGGCGATCGATCCGCAACGCCCCATGAACGCGCGACCCAATGATTCCGCCACCCCGAGCGGATTCAGGATCCCCAGCAAGCGGAGTGGTTTCGGTAATTCGCGGATGGCCTGCACGGGGTAGATCGCAATTCTGGAGGGACGCAGTTTGCCGCTCGCAAGGCAGCACACATCTCTGTTCCTTCGGTGCTCGGTGGCCCTTACAGAAGGAAAAACCGACAGGTTATGCCGCCCAAAATCGGGGCGAGCGGTGTAACCGGAATAACCCAACCTCTCTATTTCCCGGGAATACGAACCTTGCCAGAATCCGCTGAGATCGGTTTTTCACCTCGGCACCGGCGAATCTGAACTCTGGAGCGAAAAAACTCGATGCAAAGAATTGCCCGCATTCCACGAAAATGGGCTCCATCGGGCAAAAAAACGAGCGAGCATATTGGTGGGTTAAATCAGAGATCGCGTGTTTCCTGAGAGTCAGGAAATGACTGATGGGCTGAGGCAACGGTCACCGGTGGGCTATCGAAGTTGCTAGCTTCGTTCCAGAGTGACTAGCGAGCGGATCTCGGCCGAGTTGGGCAGGTACCTGGTAACACGTTAGTCCACTTGAATGAGGTGAACGCCCAAGCTGGAAAGTCCCAGCTCGCTCCAACGGTCTCGAGTCCGCTGCCAGCACCGAGATTTTCGTGTCTTGAAACGGTTGTTACCGTCACGAAAATAAGTCAAGCGTAGCGCATAGCGATGTCAGCGATGGGCTCTTTTTCCTGCTGGGAAATCGATTGATACCGGTTCCTCCCTGGCTGTTTCACTTGAAGCTGCTGTTTCACTTGCGGCTGCTGTTTCACTTGAAGCTGAGTAGGGAGATTTTCTCCGCCATTACTTTGGTTGCCAAATCGTTTACGACAGCATCACCCATGAGAAGAATTCGCCATGATTTACCGATTCATGTTTGCATTGCTTTTGTCTGTGGCGGCGTTGATGCCATCGACTCAAGCCGCAACGCTTGAAACACTCCGGCAAACTTATCAAGAGGCGCGCGACACGGTTTCCAGCATCCAGAGACCGGAAATCGGTTCAACAGGATTCCAAGAGAAACTCGAAACATGGGCGGATGCTCAGCGCAAATCGCAGGAATCGGCACGTGCCCTGTTGCCCGCACTGTTGGATCATTGGATGACTCCGGCGGGTGACAATGACGTGAAAGAGGAAATTAAAGAGGTTTGCGCGCACTTGGCAGGTGGTTCACAGACGGAGCAGTACAACAATGCAAAATCATTTTTCGCTAGGACCGCCTGGCCGCTGCTCGCGAAGAGCGAGCTGGACAAGGATCAGGCCGAGTTTCTGGCAGGGATGATCAAACCGACAGGGCTCTCGAGCGTCAGTGAGCTGTTGGCGCGGTTCGGTCAGCCGACTGAGCCCCAAGGCTGGGATGTGCAGGCAGCTTATGCGCTGGCCTTGATTCGCAGCGGCAAAGAAAAGCAAGCACGTGATCAAATTTTGATGCTGCACGCCAAAGTTGCCGCGAACTACAAAGCCAATCCGGAGGGCGGCCTCGATTATGGGCCGGAGGCTGGTGATGCACGCTATCGAAATTATGTTGACTATCTTCAGCTCTGCGAGGTTCTTCACGGTTTGCAGGCTTCGATTTCCGACGACCAAGAGGGCGGTAAGGATCGCATCAAGCGGGCAAGGAAGTTGCGTGATGAGCTCTCACCTGAGGCGAGCATGTTAGTCGCTGAAATTGATCATTGATTTAGAACGGACGAAGACTGACACGTCCCACCGAATCGCGGCCAGTCCGTGAGTGCGGTTACATCGCAACGCCAAGACGACCATGGTTGTTGACACAGCTGTAAAACTGTCTAGCCGATCCTGGACGCCAACGAAGTGTTGAGGCCGGATTAGGGGTTTGGATAAACTGATCAACTTTTGATGTCGCAACCGACTTACCCCGTGAATCGTAAAGCGTCAGCATGGTTTCAAATGGAAACCAAGGAGTCAAAGTACTCTCAATCGGCCAAACGATCCACCAAGGGGACAGCTCAAATCGTCTTGCGGTGCAAGTGGATGACTCGGCAAGTCTCTATGATTCTGTAGTCGACTTAGTGCGGATGAGTTTGAGGACATAGATCAAGAGAGATCCTATGGTTATCGATCCGAGCCAGGACATCGCCGCCAGTAAGATGAAATCGTCCCAGAATTCTCCATGGATGATTGTCCAGCTGATAAAGAACGATCCCCACAGCATCGTGATTGCTAGATCCGTGTTGATGAGCGCTTCATAAAGTGACCATCGACGAAAGGCGTAAATCACCGCGAGCACTAATGCGATGAGCACAACCATTGCGGTTATTGCTTCGTAATGAATCGGTCCTGGGACCAGTTGCCTGGCAAGACGACTGGTCACTCCAACAAACAGGCCGCTGCCGCCTGTAGCCCAGATTTTTCGCCATGCGATCCCTGTGAGTTCCGGTTCGCTCAATATGACCGCATGCTCAGCCTTTACTCTGGGAGGTTGGTACGGATTACTTTCTGGCATGTTTGTTCACTGGCGATTCTGTCGCAAGCGGGCACTCCTCATACACGCTCGACGCAGTATAGGTTGCTTGGTGGGCAACGTGTTTCTGTCGCCGCAGATCTCGCCGAAAAGTATTTGGAGAAAACCGGTGGATTGAGGCAAAACGATTTGGCGATCTCTCTGATAGCCGATGCATCCGTTAATCAGTTGGGTCGGAACTGCATTGATCTCCCGAAGCCCAAGGCGGGCCCTTTGTGTCCCGGTTGATGTCGACCATATGCCTGCGTTGTTTTGGCAGATCAAGTCAACTCGGGAATCGGTTTTTGTAAACGAGCCAACGGTGACTGTCCTCCGTTTGCCACTAGCGAAGCGGGGATGAAATCCAGTTGTATCAGCTGTACTGCTTACCCTGACCTATCTGTTGAGTTTGGCCTTTGCATGCTATCTCTCGCATGCCTGCTCGAACCTATGGTTGCGTAATCGAAGACTGATTGTTATCTGTCCTGGGATTCTACATGCGCATCACCGCCATTCTGATTTGTTTGACTGTTACATCCTCAGTTGCTTTGGTGACGGTCGCGCCTTGGTTGACTGATGCCGACCATCGCTCAAAACAGAATCCGCTCTTTTCTGACGGCGTCTTGATGCGGGACAAATCACTGCTTAATGAGTTCATCGCGACTCTCGATCCGGATATTATCAAGAAGTGTGTCGCAAAGTATGAAACCAGTCGTGACATTGATCTCGACTATCTTGCGACTTGTGGAGACTTTGATCTCTATGCTCGGTATCTGCGAATCTCTAAGTTCGAAGCGGTCAAGAAGTTAAAGTACGTTTTGCTTCACTCGTCGTCGAAGCTGGAATTTGATGACCGCCTCGCGAAGTGAAGTGAATCTAAGTAAGCGACATTGCCAGTCTTGATTTGACGCGATTGGGCGCGCATTTTTGTTCCAAGGGTCAATTTGATTGAACCGGCAAGGTCGGTTCAGAAAATCGTGTTTTGACTGATTGGCAAGCCTTGTCTTCGCGACAGAAAATCTCTCGGCAGGATTGCACGTGAGTGGTGAGTGGTGAGTGAGAGATGCTGATCCATCGTTTCTGCTTCGGGGGCGGCTTGCAACTGCATCCGCAGCATCCATTCGCTATTCGTGAAATACTGACTTGCGGACGAGTGCTGCATTGGCAGAGGCAGCTGATTATGTCCTTCTTCGATTGGTGCGACAGTGAGCATCCTCTGATCGTCATTCCTCGATTAGAACGACACCGATTTGATGGCGAACACCGTCAGGATCCCGATAGTAGACTTCGAATTCTCCGGTCGTATCTTCGGGTAGAATTAGCTGCCTGCCTCTTTCGGTGCCACGCTCGGTCGTGACTGAGGTGACAACGGTCATTTCGATTTCCGAATCGTTGATCGTAGTTTCGACGTCGATGGGGACGATTGCCGAATTCTGCAGCCACTGTCCATCTACATAATTCAAGGGGACGACGACCTGACCAGCCTCTTTCGTCGGCTCACCAAGTTGGACTTGTCCGACGTAAGCAAGTGGTTGAGGCTGGCGTGTGATGGATCGAACCGCCGAGTTGCATCCCATTGAGGTCAGGACGCCCGTTGCCAGGACCATCAAAACTGACCAGTGCAACACAGAGATTCGATGAGGGACGCGCCGCGTTCGTGAGGCAAATACTATTCTACTGCGTGCGCGACCATTGATTGCCCCATCCGGTTGAGAGCTGATGCAAATAGGCATGTCACGGTTCTATGGTTTGAGATGTGTAATGGGAAATTGGTTTTCGGCTTGGTGACCGTCCCAATAATCTCGAATTGCCCATCGTTCGGGACTCGGCCAGTCTGTGGTCTTTCCCCAGTATGCTGAATTCTCGAATCGATTCGCAAGTCACCCGTGGCTGGCGTAGGCTTTTTATCAGGGAAGCTGTTGGGT
>JBMYRF010000003.1:320901-375174 GCA_049602075.1 Rubripirellula sp. | reverse complement strand
CTGTTTCTGAAGTAGTATCTGTTTCTGAAGCAGTGCCTGCTCCTGAAGTAGTCGAGCCCACGCAGTAACCCGAACTCGCCAAAGTTTGAGGTGAGCCGCTTGCGTCCGTTGGGGTGGAATACGCCAGCGGACAGAACCACCGTGAACATCAGAAATTCATGGTCAACAGTTTCGATTGTCGATGAAATGGGGCCTCCAGTCAGAGCGTACCAGCTAAGGAAGTGAAGCTGAATGTCAGCGTGATATCGCAGACATCGGGGAGTCTGCTTGATCGCTTGGTGAGGGGTGTCGCGTTCGAGACCCATTCGGAATCTCGTTCATCAAGAATGCCCGCAAATAGTATCGCTATCGCGAGCGACTCTCGCTCACTCACCTGCGTCCGGGATTGGGAATGCCGCCGTTTCCAGAAGACTTGTTTTCTGGGTGTCAGTTTTGGTCCGATCTGTGTTTACGCGCCGGAGAGGATCTGGATGCCTGTAAGAAAATGGTACGTCTGGGCGTGGTGTGAATCCTCGTTGTCAGTCGGCCGATGCGGTCAACGGATGCGGCTTCTGTCGACTTCTAGATCGGCTTTCGTGTTGGATTGCGAACTTATTTGCTCTGAACGTGGGCCGAGATTCGGGGCTGGGGGGATCTCTCCATGTCTGTCGTGATCCCACTGTTTGGTCACCTTCGCTGGTTCGGTGTACAGGCAGCCATGATGGCATGACGCTTGCCGGTCGGTTCGCGGGGGGGTTTAATGCCTGCAGGATCCTAACGGATGTGACGGAAGCGAAGAATCTTGGCAAAGCTGACTGTGAACCAAACCCGAAGCCGCAAACGGCCCGAGATCTCTCGAAAACTGGATTGGTTTTTTCGCCGACCGCAGGTCGAATTGGCGGTTGGCTTGCTGATCGTGGTCTCGATCGTGTTGACGTTCGTTGAATTCTTGTATTCGGCGATCGACAGTGCGGGGTCAAAACAGTTTCTTGTGCAGGTTCAGCTTGTCAATGACGTGATCACGTGGTTCTTCGTGGTTGAACTCGTCTTGCGTTTCGTGGCGTGCTGGTCGCCGCGACGTTATCTCCGGGAGTATTGGATTGATCTGGTAGCCACGTTGCCTTCGCTGTTGCCAGGTTTTTTTGCGGCTCGCGTGATGCGGCTGTTTCGTCTGCTGCGCATCTTGCGATTGTTTGGCTACGTTTCCAGGCTCTCGTCGAACTATCCGTATATTCTTCGCAAGGGAATTGTTGAGTACATCTTTGTTTGTGGTTTGTTGATTCTGACTGTGTTGTTGGGCACCAGCGCGATGATGTTGTTTGAGTCGGGGAACGGAATGTCATTTCGCGAGGCGTTTTGGTTTAGCTTGCACTCGTTATTTGCGGGCGAACCAATTCCCCAGGCCCCTCAATCCGTGGGCGGCCGCATCGTTGCGGTTGGGGTGATGTTCATGGGATTGACCATCTTCGCGATGTTCACCGGAACCGTATCGGCATTCATGGTCGAAAGAATACGTATTGGAGGGAAAACCGTGGAATCAGAGCTGCTAGAGAATCACGTCGTCATTTGTGGTTGGAATACCAAAGCCGAAATCATCATCGAGGAATGTCGCGCGTCCCACTTGGACGCGGGCACTGCAATTGTTGTCGTGTCTCAGTGGGAGCATGAAGCACCGACCGTGCCCGCGTCGCTGCAGTCACAGCTGTATTTCGTCAATGATGATTTCACTCGTGTGGCGACTTTGGAAAAGGTTGGGATTCATCAGGCGCGGATGTGCATCATCTTGAATGACACCTCTGGTGGACGGAATGAGCAAGATGCTGATGCCCGTACCATTCTTGCAGCACTCACTGCCGAAAAATTGAATCCCGATGTCTATACCTGCGCCGAGCTGAACAATCGAGATTATGCATCACACCTCAAGATGGGAAAGGTGAATGATTACGTTGTCAGTAGTGAACACAGTGCCTATATGATGGCGCAAGCCGCATTGAATCGAGGCATGATGGGAATGTTCAACGAGTTGCTGACGCATCGTCATGGAAATCAGTTTTTTCGGTTTCCAGTGCCGGAACAGTTCGTTGGTTGCAGTTTCGATGACCTTTTGAATGAGCTGAAGAAATCGCACGACGCGCTGTTGATCGCCGTGGGGCGAGGGAACGAAACCAAAGTCAATCCTGCCGGTCACATCATGAGTGCGGGCGAAGAAATTGTCGTGATTGCAGCGAAGGCTCCATTCAAATAACTAGACGTTTTTCAAACAGGCAGTCCCTGACTGAAAAAAATCTGGTGGTGGAAGATATCACGGATGCCGTTTGACGATCTGCCAGAATCCGCCAACTGGATGGACAGGAAGACAGAAGCGACGGGTTGGCTCGTTTTCAACGCAACGCAGACTCATCCACAAGTTTGATATTCCATCAGTAAATTTCGCAGTCGTGATCGGGCGCGACTCAGACGACTGCGGACTGTGCCGAGTTCGATTCCCATGATTTCGGCGATCTGCTGATAATTAAAGCCTTCGAATTCCCGCAGAATTAGGATCTCGCGTTGCTGGGAATTGAGTCGTTGAATGCTTGATTGAACTCGCGCACAGGTTTCCACCCGTTCTAGTTGTTCGGGAGGCGAATCGTGCCGATCAGTCGTTGCCTCGTCCACGACGACTTCGGAGATCTGGCAGTTGCGTTGATAGAATCGCAGGTGCTTTCGTCGTAAATTGAGGGCAATTCGATAAAGCCACGTGTAGAAATAGGCTTCGTCACGAATGGTATGCAGATTTAGAAAGGCGTTGATGAACGCTTCTTGAACGATTTCCTCTGCGATGGTGCTTGAGCCAGTCAGGGCGCTAATCGAATGAAAAAGCCGGTCTTGATAGCGATTTAACAAGCGATCGTAGGCTTGACGTTCACCCTTTAACGCGGATTCCACGAGTTCTTTGTCGGTCTGACTAACTGGATTTGCAAGTATCGGTGTTTCCATCGCGTTTGTGCCGTAAAGTAAGCTGTATTCTGGATCGGCATGATTCGGTTCTGTTGGATACGCGGCGCCAGGGGTGGGGGTCCGCAGCTGTTTTATTGGAAATTTGCGGGGAAATTCGCAAAGGTTTGGCTTGAGAGATGAGCGAAGAACAAGAAATCGATTTGACCAACGTGCTGACCCGTGCACTGGCCGCCGACGACCAGGAAACCGCGGAGCAATTGATGCTTGCGGTTTATGATCAGTTGCGGGGGCTGGCCGGCAGCATGCTTCGTCAGGAAGTGCCGGGGCACACTTTGCAGCCGACCGCATTGGTCAACGAGGCTTACATGAAGCTCGTGGATCAAACGCGAGTTGATTGGCAGGGGCGAACCCATTTCTTTGCCGTGGGTGCCAAAATGATGCGGCGCATTCTGGTCGATCATGCACGTAAGAAAAAACGGGTCAAACGTGGCGGAGGTATCCACCGCGTTTCCCTGAGCGATGATGTGCAAGTCAGCAAAAACAATGACGAAGATGTGTTGGCGATTGAAGAGGCGCTCGAAAAGTTGGCGGAGCAAGACCCACGGCAGGCTCAGATTGTTGAACTGCGATTCTTTGGCGGTTTGACGGTCGCAGAGGTTGCCCAAGTATTAAATGTTTCCAAACGGACGATAGAGTCAGAGTGGACGATTTTGAAAGCATGGCTACGGCGCGAACTTTCAGGTGAGTCAACGACGTGAACTCAGACGATCGCGCCCTTGTCAAAGAAATATTCAATGCAGGTGTCGGCTTACCCGAGGGTGAACGCAGCGAATTCGTCCGCTTACGCGCCGACGGGAATCAAGCGGTAGAAAAAGAAGTCCTTTCCCTACTTGGATATCACCAAGAAGAGACTTTGTTGGAATCCGGAGCTGCTCTGATTGGGACGGTCGCCGAAGGAGTGTCATCGGTGCCTCCTGAGTCCATTGAGATCGAGACGTCTGCCGAGATTGAACCGAACCTAATCCTACAAGAGGTGTGGAAGGAAAACTCCCGCACGCTGCGACGACGATTGATCGCAATTTCGCTCGTTCTGGCGACTTTGATTTCCATCTCGATGCTGCGGCTGTTCACATTTAAGTACGCGGCATTGGGATACGGGTTTAGGGTCTACGCGTTTGTTGTCACCCTAGGCAGCGCGTGGTGCTTGTATCGCATCCGCGACTTGTCACTCAAGCAGATTCGGCTAATCGAGCTGGCCGTGATGTCGAGTGTTGCGGTCTTGGCAATCGTGGTCAATCTGCGGTTGATGATTGATGCCGCCGTGCGCGGTGATGCTGTCATGTTGATTGCAGCAGATCATTGGAACCATATGGTATGGGCACTTTTGATTTTGATATACGGCACGTTCATGCCCAATACTTGGCAGCGGGCTGCGTGGATACTGTTTCCCGCGTCATTGATGCCTTACTGGGTCACGATGTGTGCTGAGCTGATTGATCCTCAGGTGAATTTTTTAATGGATCAAGATGAAATGGGGATGCCGATTCCGCTGACCTTGATCGCGGCGGGTGTTTCAGTGTTTGCTGCGCACTTGATTCATGATGCTCGGTTGGGCGCCATTCAGGCACGCTACCTTTCTCAATACCGCATCATTCGGCAGATCGGTAGCGGTGGAATGGGAAAGGTTTTTGAGGCCGAGCACCTGCTGCTCAAGAGGCCTTGTGCAATCAAGTTGATTCGACCTGAATTGACAGTTGGGCAATCTGCCTTGCAACGATTTCAGCAAGAGGTCCGCGCATCGGCCCGATTGACTCACCCGAATACCATCGAGATCTATGATTATGGTTTGACCGAGGACGAGACTTTTTTTTACGCAATGGAATTGTTGCCCGGGGCGAATCTCAGTGACCTCGTTAAATCTTCCGGACCGTTACCACCGGAACGTGCCGTTCACTTTCTGATTCAGATATGCGGTGCCCTTCGTGAGGCCCATTCGGCTGGACTGGTCCATCGCGATATCAAGCCAGCGAACATCTTCGCGACGCAACGAGGTGGGATCTGTGACTTTTCGAAGCTGCTGGATTTTGGTCTTGTGCAACAGTTCGAATATCAATCAGATCGCCATAAAAAGCATGTCGTCGAGGGGACGCCGAGATACATGGCACCGGAGCAAATCTTGTCGCCGGCGGTTTTTGATCCACGCAGCGATCTTTACTCCTTGGGATGTGTCGGATACTACTTGTTAACCGGACAGACCGCCGTTGATGGTTCATCATCGCTGGCAATCATGCAATCGCAGGTGAATGCGAAGCCGGTTCCGCCTTCGACACATCGAGCGGATTTGCCCTCCGATCTGGAAGCGGTGATCATGCGGTGCCTCGAGAAGGACCCGATGCAGCGATTTCAAACTGCGAAAGAGTTGCAGGAAGCTCTTTCTGGTTGTGCTGTCGCAGGACGTTGGAGTGAGAAAGACGCAGAACGGGCCTTCGATGCGTTAGAGCACGCCGGATAAGCGTTTGCTTGACCTGCACAGAACGATACCATCGGCTTTCCGATTGGAGGGTCGACGTGGTGGTGTGCAGCGTAGGGGCACGTCGCGGACGCCCGGTTCAATTGGATTCGTATTACACTGGGGGCGGTGCAGGCCGCAGATGTTCGCAAGCTGGTAGGCTTGAACGGCTTGAAGAACATTCGAAGCGTGGTGTGGGTGGAGCGATTGTGAGCGAAAAGCGACAGGACCGAGAACTCGAGGATCTCGTTGCCGAAAGTTTTCGAAAGCACTTTGGGCGGACGCCGATCGAAGAGCGGGTCGCGGATGTACAGCGACAAATGTCGAAACTGTCCCGCTACGTTGATTCGCAATCACTTCGAGAATCTACCGGTGATTTATTGTGCGCCGTGATCCAGTTGGCGAATGAGCATCAATGGGATTCGCAGACACTCGTCAAGGAAACGCTCGAGCGAATCGATCGTCGGCACGAAACCTACAAGGAATTTGGTCGGCGGTTGCAAGTTGGGATTCTCGGTGGTGCCTTTGATCCAATCCATTTGGGCCATCTTGAGATATCGCGAAAGGCGTTGGAGAGTGGTAGCGTTGATGAAGTGTGGTGGATGCCCTGTTATTCGCATTTGGCTGGGAAGCGAATGGCAACTCCAGAGCATCGCTTGGCCATGTGTCACGCTGCGGCCGAGGGAATTCCCTCTGTGCGCGTCTTTGACTTTGAAATTCGTCATCGGTTTTTAGGAGAGATCTACCACCTGGCTAAGCGTTTGGTAGTGGATGAAGAAATCGAATCAAGATATGTGCTGAATTTTTTGATTGGTCGCGAGAATGTCGAATCAATGCACGCTTGGTCAAACTTCGAGTCACTGAAACGCTTGATGCCGGTGCTTGTCGTTGGGTCATCGGATCTTCCCGAGCCGCCACCAGATGCTTGGTATCGCGATCCACCCCATCATTACCTGGATCAGTCCACCACCTTTGATTCGAGCTCAACTTCGATTCGTCGCGGAATCGCCAACGGAGATCATGAGGTCGACCAGCTATTGCCCCCGCCTGTGTTGAATTACATCCGCGAGCACGATCTCTATCAAACCGGTCAACGGGTGCTCCCGTTGCCCCACAAAAAGTCGCGTCGGGTTGCTGCGATGATCGGTAGTTTTGACCCGCCAACCTCGGCTCAGGTTGAACTGGTTCAGCGTCTGCTTTCGTCCGGATACGATGCGGTAAAGATTTTTCCGTCTGCCCATGTTCGTGGCGGCTTGATCGTCGAGCATGCCGAGCCAGTGCATCGTGCAGCGTTGATCGATTTGACGTTTGGGGGAAGACCCCGCGTGGAAATCGACTTTCGAGGTCTCGAGGATGAGCGTGCCGTCGCCCCTGCAACGCTCACCAAGATGCTTTCTCAGGATGACTTATGGTTTGTCGTCAATGAAGACGCGGTCGCCGGGGATTCTCAGAAAACCGATCTGCGAAACCAATGGCAAGAGGGTGATCGACTTTGGAGTGAAGCGGGCTTTGTAATTGTCACCGATCAAGAAACGTCTTTAAGCTCTTCGCAGCTCCCGCCCCGGCACCAATTGATGAGGCTGGACAACATTCGACAGCCACATGAACTGCGTCAGCAGTTGGCCAAGGGGGTGGACGTTTCAGGTGTGCTGCCTCCAGTGGCAACGCGATACATCGAACGGCATCGGTTGTTTCAGCCGTTGCGTTACCCGATGCAATTACCGGTCAGGTGGGAAAGTCCCCGTATCCGATTAGTCTATGACGATCGAAATCGAAAGGCTGCGAAGCTGGCCGATCGCTATCGACGTTGGGAAGGACCGGACGCTGATTTTATTTTGGTAATCGGTGGTGACGGCACGATGTTACACGCGATTCGCCAGTATTGGCGTTTGCGACTTCCGTTCATTGGGATCAATGCGGGTCACCTCGGTTTCTTGATGAATCAGAAACCGTTTGACAGTCTGGACGATCTTGATGTGGTGGCTTATCGAATGCCGATGTTGCGTGCCTTGGTGACATCGACCACCGGAGAACTGAAGAAGCATCTCGCCTTTTCCGATGCGTGGATTGAACGGCAAACCGGTCAGGCAGCGTGGTTTGAACTCACCGTCGATGGTGAAGCCCGCGTTCCGAAGATTGTCGGCGATGGTTTGCTGGTGGCGACGCCATCTGGCTCTTCGTCTTATGCTCGTGCGATGGGAGCGACACCGGTTCCGCTGGATACCCAATCGTTGACGATTGCTGGTTCGAACATCTTTCGCCCGAGATTCTGGCAGCCCCTGATGATGCCTGCTGATGCTGTGATCCAGATCAGGACCCTTGACCATAGTGGTAAGCGGCCTGTGCAAGCTTATGTTGACGGCGTGCCGGCTGGAATTGCCGAATCGATGCAGGTTCGCCGCAGCCACGTTGCGGCAGTCGAGCTGGCTTTTCGTCGCGATGGTGACCTGGCGTCAAAATTGTTGGCGTCCTTACTGCCAAGCGATTCTGATTCGTTTTGATAGCAAGCTGAATGCCTTGCCTATTCTTCCTGGCATGCGCAGCCCCTAGAGTTGACTGTCAACTGCCTGACCTTACCTCCGTACAATGGGGTAGATTTCGCAATCATCCCTCGCCGAAATAATCAGATGACTCGTCAAATTCGCAACCTCTCGTCGAGAACTGCTAATGTCGCTGGTGAAACTTTGGAAGTCGCTCTATGGCCGATCCAAAGAGCATTCGACTGCTGAGAATTCGTCTGTCTCTGTTCCGTCGGTCGAGATGTCGGAAACCTCCGCGTCGACGGGCGAGGCGACATCTGGTGTTTCTTCGACGGCCATGCCAGCCAAGCAGGTACCTTCCAACCAGGTGTCCAATAAGAAAGCGACTTCCAAGAAGGTGGCTCCGAAGCGACGGCTGTTCGGTGGTGGACCTCATGCTGGACTGTGTCGACAGTTGAAGGGGTTAGAGATCGAATCGGTGTTGGAAATCTCGGTCAACGATGGAACACGAGCGTTGGCGGTGTTGGAGGTCTTGCGAAAAAAATGCCCGCAGCCGGTTCGCTACGCCGCGATTGACGAGTTTGAATTAGGGGGCAGCACGTTTGGACTTAGGGACTTTTATTGCTTGCTCCGCGAGCACGACATTCGGCCGCAGCTATTTCCAGAGAAGGTTGATAATGGTTTGCGGAGTGTCGCAAACAATCTTGGTGCGATGGACTTGGTGCTCATCGCGACCACGGCGGATCGCTGGCAGAATCCGGTGACTTTGCATTTGCTATCGCGAATCACTCATCCCGGCACTTTGATTCTGCATTACGAGAACGATGCGTGGGTGCGTTTCCAGCCTGAAACAGGGACTTTGAGGCGGGCTGCTTGATGTTTGCAGTTTCCCGTGACTGTTTCACCTGATTTAGGCCGAATCGTCCCTTTTCTTCACGCCTGGAATCCGTTTATAGACGAACGAGCGTAGCTTCCGAAAGGATCAGATTGTCCGATGGAAAAAGTCGGATTGCTGCATGGATCGTGTTGTGATCGAAGGTGTTTTTTCGGTTCCAAACGCCGAGCGTTTTCCTGGAAGCTATCCGTTAATGGAATGCACTTCGAAGAGAGTTAAGTCATGTGTGGAATCGTTGGTTACGTCGGCAGTGCGGATGCGTGCTCGTTCCTTGTCGATGGGTTGAGGCGATTGGAGTACCGGGGCTATGACAGTTCTGGAATCGCGATTCAGGTCGATGATTCCTTTGACGTGATTCGTTCTGTTGGCCGCATTGATTCACTGGCTGGGCAGCTAGGCGCGACACCAACAAAGGGATCGCTGGGGATTGGGCACACGCGTTGGGCGACGCACGGCCCGGCGACCGAGGCTAATGCTCATCCGCATTTCGGCGGTGAGCGTGAGATTGTTCTGGTGCACAACGGAGTGATTGAGAATTTCCAGCCACTCAAAAGTGAACTGAAGCAAAAAGGCTATGTTTTCCATTCGGATACGGATAGCGAAGTTGTCGCTCATTTGGTCGCAGATTGTTTACGACAAACACCTGAGGTTTCGGGTCAACCGAATCTTAGGTTTCTCAAGGCGGTCCAAGCCGCTGTTAGGCAACT
This sequence comes from Rubripirellula sp., assembly GCA_049602075.1. GTDB lineage: Bacteria > Planctomycetota > Planctomycetia > Pirellulales > Pirellulaceae > Rubripirellula. The sequence goes on along the minus strand of JBMYRF010000003.1, from coordinate 365,664 downwards.
GCGCGGGACCTATGGTTTAGCGATTGCCTTTCGAGATCAACCCGATCTGCTAATCGTGGCACGTTTCGGCAGTCCGTTGGTGATCGGTGTTGGTCGTGGTGAGTACTTTGTTTCCAGCGATGCTTCACCATTGGTCGGTCGCACTGATCGAATCGTCTACTTGGCCGACCATCAGATCGCCGTGCTGCGACCGGAAGGTTTCTCTGTACTGCATCACGAGCAAGGAAAAGTTCGTGTCGATATTCAACCGTTGGAAGTCGACGATGATGAAGTGAGCCTGGAAGGTTATGATCACTACATGCTCAAGGAGATCTATGAGCAGCCTGAGGCGATTCGCAATGCGATGCGGGGTCGATTGGATGACCAAGATGCGACCGCAGTGTTTGGTGGTTTGAACTTGACGCCCCAACAGTTAGGCAATGTGGAGCGGATCATTTTGACCGGTTGTGGGACGAGTTGGCATTCAGCTTTGGTGGGTGAGTACTTAATCGAAAATTTGGCGCGAATTCCTGTCTGCGTTGAGTACGCCAGTGAGCTGCGATACCGCAACCCGCCGATTGAGAAGAACACATTGGTGTTTGGGATTACACAGAGCGGCGAGACGGCTGACACCTTGGCCGCGCTGCGGGAAACGAAACGGAAGGGCCACCGGACTTTGGCCATTTGTAATGTGATCGCCAGTTCGATTGCCCAGGCGGCCGACGGTGGCGTTTACTTGCATGCTGGCCCAGAGATTGGGGTCGCCAGTACCAAAGCGTACACGTCGCAGTGCTGCGTGTTGGCGATGCTGGCACTCTACTTTGGCCGGATGAGGCACCTCAGTTTTGAGCGTGGCAAAGCGATCATTGAAGATATGAAAAAACTGCCAGGCGCGGTTCAAGAAGCCTTGAGCTGTGATTTGCAGGTTCGTGACGTTGCCAAAAAGTACCAGGATGTCAGCAATGTGCTTTACCTGGGACGCCAATTCAACTTTCCAACGGCTCTGGAAGGAGCCCTGAAACTCAAAGAAATCAGCTACGTCCACGCGGAGGGATATCCCGCGGCTGAGATGAAGCATGGGCCAATTGCGTTGGTTGACGAGGGGACCCCGAGCGTCTTCATTGTGCCACATGGCACCACCTACGACAAAGTGATTGCCAATATGGAAGAGGTCAAAGCACGCGGTGGCCCCATCATTGCCATTGCCAGCCGGCAGGATGATCACGTTGATTCCCTTGCCGACGATGTGATTCGGGTTCCCCATGTCCCTGAGTTTCTGCAGCCAATTCTGAGTGTTGTGCCGCTGCAACTACTTTCCTACCACATCGCGCTTCTACGCGGTTGTGACGTTGATAAGCCCCGTAACTTGGCAAAAAGTGTCACGGTAGAGTAAGAAATTCTTGCCTTCGGTCGAGTTTGAATTATTTATTAAATCACGCTTCTCTTTTCAACTCTGAAACATCGGGCAGGCCTGCGATGAAAAATAATACTGGTTTGAGCTACAACTCTCGCAAAGCACTCATGGTGAACATTGGTGATCAGGCGGGGATGGAGATCGCAAATTTGATTTCGCAAATGGCCTCGGAGATTGAAGAACTCCGTCGGACGAAGGTCAGCGTGACCAGAATCGTTCCGACCACGACCGATTCGGTGGCTCATTTTGTCGAAGAGCCGATTTAATCAACTCGTTGATACTGTGACCTGTGGCGCGGCCTGACCGAGCGTCACTCCGCGTGCCCACCACTCGATCCATGCCGGCAGTTAAATGGGACGTTTTCAGCCTCCATGAGCACTCATCTTATTACCGGCACTGCCGGCTTCATCGGGTTCAATCTTGCCAAACGCCTGCTGGCACGTGGCGTGAACGTGATCGGTTTTGATAACGTCAATGACTACTACAGTGTTCAGCTTAAGCGTGATCGTTTAGCGCAGCTTCGAGACTTCGATAACTTCACCTTTGTCGAAGCCGATCTTGCGGATGCTGAGACCGTCAATGGTCTCTTTGCTGAGCATGATTTCGAGCGAGTGGTCAACCTCGCCGCGCAGGCGGGTGTTCGGTATTCATTGACCAACCCACACGCTTACATTCAAAGCAACCTCGTCGGCTTCACAAATATCCTGGAAGCCTGCCGGCATGCCAAGACACCTCATTTGACCTACGCAAGCAGCAGTAGCGTGTATGGCGGGGGGACGAAGATGCCCTTTGCGACCACCAGCAAAGTCGATCATCCGCTGAGTCTCTACGCAGCGACGAAGAAGAGCAACGAGCTGATGGCTCACACGTACAGTCACCTGTATGGCTTACCGACAACAGGATTGCGGTTCTTCACGGTTTATGGTCCTTGGGGCCGGCCAGATATGGCGTTGTTCTTGTTCACCAAGGCAATCTTGGAGGGACAACCTATCGATGTGTTCAATGAAGGAAAGATGAGTCGCGATTTCACCTACATCGACGACATCGTCGAAGGAGTTGATCGGACCAGCGAGCAAATTGCCAAACCAGATCCGAGTTGGGACAGCGATGATCCCAACCCGTCGAGCAGTCATGCCCCCTATCGAGTATTCAATATCGGCAACAATCAACCTGTTGAGTTGTCGTACTTCATCGAAGTGATCGAGAAAGCGTTGGGCGTTACCGCCAAGAAAAACTTATTGCCAATGCAGCCAGGTGATGTACCGGCAACCTACGCGGACATTGATGCATTGGAGGCGTCGGTAGGGTTCCGGCCGTCGACCTCGATCGAGACCGGTGTGTCTCGCTTCATCGAGTGGTACCGAGAGTACTACCAGGTCTGATCGGATTTCACCATTCGACGACGCGGTTTAGTGCCGTTTTTGCGTCTCTCCGCTCCTGTTTCGCCGAGAAACTTAAAGCATCGAATCTTGGCTCGTCTGAGTGTGAAGGATGATTCCAGAGCCAGCGTTGCTCGGTCAGCAGGGCCTGTAGATTGGTTGGCCAGGGCAGAGCCGAAACAGGGAATTTTAGGGATCGATGTTTCTGACGCGACCGAAAGAGGCAGGCAAGGCTGCGGTGAATCTCAGAGGCCGGTGGTGGTCTTATTGATAAGCCGTTGACATTCTTGGCTTCACAGTTGACAGTGGAGGCCTTGATTTGCCGCCTCGTCGCGGGCAGTTCCCTCCCTAAATACCGCCTTTCCGTATGTCCGACGCCCAACCCTCCGCCCCGCGGACCATGCTTGAGAAGATTTGGGACGAACATGTCGTCCAGGCTCCTTCGGACGGTCCAACTATCCTCTACATCGACCTACATCTGGTGCACGAAGTCACCAGTCCCCAGGCGTTTGAGGGATTGCGTTTGGCTGGTCGCTCCGTTCGTCGCACCGAGCGCACAATTGCCACTCCGGACCATAATGTTCCGACCACGGACCGTAGCTTACCGATTGCAGATCCTATTAGCCGGAAGCAGATTGAGACGCTGCGGGCGAACTGCAGCGAGTTTGGTGTGACGCTGTTTGACATTGGAGATGTTCGCCAGGGGATTGTTCACGTGATCGGCCCCGAAAATGGCTACACGCAACCGGGAATGACAATCGTTTGTGGTGATAGTCATACAGCGACGCATGGCGCCTTCGGAGCGTTGGCGTTCGGGATCGGGACCAGCGAAGTGGAGCATGTCTTGGCGACTCAGACGCTTCGGCAATTCAAGCCCAAGACCTTCGAACTGAATGTCGACGGCGAACTGCCTCGCGGCGTGACAGCGAAGGATATGATCCTTTATCTGATCGGTAGCTTGGGGACGGCTGGCGGGACCGGTTATGTCCTGGAATACACCGGCGAGTGTGTTCGAGCGATGACGATGGAGGAGCGAATGACGGTTTGCAACATGTCGATCGAGGCTGGTGCTCGAGCAGGTATGATTGCACCAGATCAAACGACCTTCGACTATCTTCGCGGACTGCCACAGGTGCCAACCGCGTTTGACGAAGCGGTGGAGCGTTGGAAGCAGTTGCCGAGCGATCCTGGTGCTGTCTATGACCGATCCAATTCTTACCAGGGAAAAGATATTGCACCTCAAGTTACCTGGGGCACCAATCCGGGTCAGGTACGTAGCATTGATGACCAGATTCCCAGTCCTGGTGACTTCTCCGATGCGACCGAGCAGAAATCGACGAGCAATGCATTGGAATACATGGATTTAAAGGCGGGTACGCCGATTCATGACATACCGATTCAACGTGTTTTCATTGGTTCGTGCACAAACGCGCGAATTGAAGATTTGCGTGCTGCGGCGTCAGTGGTTCGTGGGCATCGCGTCAATTCTGACGTCAATGCCATGGTCGTTCCCGGCAGCGGGAAAGTGAAACGGCAGGCGGAAGAGGAAGGCTTGGACCGTATCTTCAAGGAATCTGGCTTCGATTGGCGGGAAGCTGGTTGCAGTATGTGCTTGGCCATGAACCCCGACAAATTAGCCCCAGGCGAACGTTGCGCGAGTACGAGCAATCGCAACTTTGAAGGACGCCAGGGGAAAGGTGGTCGAACGCACCTGGTTAGCCCTGCGATGGCGGCTGCGGCTGCGGTCGCGGGGCACTTTGTCGATATTCGCGGATGGAATTTTAGTGAGTAGTTATTTTTTGCCAGCAGATTTTGAAATGGTCTGACTCCGGGCAACTCAACACTCAATCAACATCGCACGCTACGCAAGCCCTTTACATTCACATGCAAAAATTCACTGTTCACTCAGGCATCGTTGCCACGCTCGATCGCGCGAATGTCGACACCGATCAAATCATTCCAAAGCAGTTCCTGAAACGAATTGAGCGTACAGGATTTGGCCAGTTTCTGTTTTACGATTGGCGTTTTCAGGATGATGGAACGACTCCCAATCCAGATTTTGAACTGAACCATCCTCAGGTGGAAGGCGCGTCGATTTTGGTGGCGCGACAGAACTTTGGGAGTGGTAGCAGCCGTGAACACGCCGTTTGGGCGCTGGATGATTATGGATTTCGAGCGGTGATCGCCCCCTCTTTTGCTGACATTTTCTTCAACAACTGTTTTAAGAATGGTTTGTTGCCGATTGTCTTACCGGAAGCGCAAGTCGAGCAGATTTTCCAGCGAGCGGCCGAGCACGCTCCGTACACACTGACCGTCGATCTGGAAAACCACTTGGTCCACGACGAGGACGGGTTAGAGCTGAGTTTTGACGTAGATGCCAGTCGGCGACACAACCTGCTGCATGGTTTAGATGATATCGCTCAAACGCTGCAGCATGAGGAAAAAATCAGCCAATACGAAGCGGCTCGCAGTTGGTAGCGGCGATCGGATCACCTAGTCAACAGCATATCGTTTGATTGCCCCAACGCTCGGGTCCCGGCTGGGTCGGTAAACCGGTGCTGCGGGAGCACGAATCAGGTTTACCCCGGGACCCTTTCGTGGAATGGGATTCCACGCGAGCGTTTTTTTGGTTCGCTGCACCCTTCTACATTGGTCGCGATATTTGAGGTTTTTGCCCTCGGTTGTTCGCTGTTTTTTGCCAGCTTCGCTTTTCGCTTCTAGATATCCACCATCCACTGCCCGCCTTCTGACAACCGAAGTTATCGCAGCTTCGCCGTGGGTTGTGCGGCGAGTTCCATATGACCGAATAGCGTCTGCTCTCGGCGAACCAGATAGAACTTGGCACGAGGCCCTTTCTGCATGTCAGGATGTTCCAAAATGCCCGCCAGGTCTTTCATGCTGGATGTTTGCCAACCGTGGATTCCAAGCAAGACGTCGCCTGGGATGATCCCCTGCTGATCGGCCGCTGAATCAGGTCGAACCGCCGTGATGTAGAGGCCACCGCGATATTTGGTCCGCATCCTCGAATTCAACCGTCTCATGGTCGGCTCGGCGACCGACTTTGCTTGGACACCAATTACCGACCAAGCCAATTCGGAGACGGACAGCGATTCAACACGACGTGTGTTGGTGGTCATCGATAAATCGAATCGCTTGCCATCGCGGTCAACGCCAAGGTCGATCGGGGCGGTCGGGTCCACGTTCAGCATTGCTAAGACAAAGTCGAGCCGATCATCCACCGATTGAGAACCAACGCGGACCACGCGGTCACCCGGTTTCAATCCCCCGCGTGCGGCGGGACTGCTAGCGGAGACATTGGCGATTGTGATTCCATCGCCCTCGCGGGGTCCGCCGGTGGTTCTCCATCCTGTTGCAAGTTGGTTGTTGTAGTACTGTTCGATCATCTCACTAACGATGTCGATGACCTGATCGATTGGGATCGCAAATGCGATCTGCTGTGCACCAACTCGAACAGCAACATTGACGCCGATCATGTCACCATTGATGTTTAGCAGTGGGCCGCCAGAGTTGCCTGGATTAATCCCGGCACTGATCTGGATCAGGTCTTGATAGTCCTGCGTTTCATTGACCGGGACATCACGATGCAACGCGCTGATGATCCCCACTGTCGACGTGTGGACGTAGCCAAATGCGTTTCCAATCGCGATTACTGTCTCTCCAACCATCAAGTCGCTACTCGTTCCCCGCGGGATGGTTGGCAGGGGGCGGTCGGTGTTTACCTTAATCAGTGCTAAATCGTTTCGAATTCGCGAAGCGATCAATTCAGCTGACTTTGTCTCACCACTGTGCAGGGTGACGCGAATGTCGTTTACGTCTTCGACCACATGATAGTTGGTGATCACGTAACCTCGCGGGTCGATCACCACGCCGGTTCCCATGCCGTTGACTTGGCGAAAGGAATCAGGCCCGGTCGCACCAGCCATTCCTGCGGCAGAGGATCGCACGGTTTTTTGACCGTGGATGTTTACGACTGCAGGCGAAACGCGTCGGATGGCGAGCACCGTCGGTGTTTCCCGTGCATCCGAGACGCGTTGCTGGGGCCTTTGGGCGGCCAGCGGTTTAGCCGTATATGACATCCCAACGCAAAGGGTCGAGATGACAAAGCAGACCGCGGCGCGGGAAATTGGGATGATGGGTGGCATATATTCCCCGTACCCGAATCATTCGGATGCATGGTTCGGACGGAGTTCACGATCCCCCGCCAAGGACATACCGGAAACACCGGTATGGGCTTTTGCATCGGAACAATTCGAGCGATTGCTTGATGCCTTCGAGGGGGGGGCCGCAAGGTTTGCCGAGCTTAACACGATTGGGAGCAAACTGATCCGATCCGGGGTTGGGCGGACGCATTTCTTTAGCCTTCAGGCTCGAAAAAGTGTTTTTTTTGGGCATCTTTGACCGCTGTGGGGCGATGCTGGGATCCCCTTTTCTTGGCCCAACGAGTCGACAACCCGTTCGAGCGGCAATGTCGACAGTCGCTACCGATCAGAGAGATGGTTCGGTGGATTCTATCCGACCCGTGGCTAGCTGCTTGTTGATGAGATCGCAAGGCAGTCCTGCCGGCTCGAGCCGAAACAGGAAGAGGACACAAGCCGCTGTGTCGCCGGGATCTCTCAGGCCAACGGACTGAGCTTCCACCGTAAAGTGACGAATCTGGACGGCGATCATCTGCAATGCGACTCTGGGTGGCGGCAATCAGCTCTAGTGCACTCCGCGCGGTCCGTAGACCGGGCGAGTCGGGACCGGGTGGAATTTGGGCCACGGAATATCGGGGGGCGTGGCGGCTTCGGTTTCTGCCAACGGGTCGAAGTAGTTTGTTTCACAGTCAGCACAGCATCCACCAGAACCGTGAAATCCTGGCTCGCCGAAAAATCCTGGCGACACGGGTGTCTCTTCGTACGGGCCTTCAGTGATTTCCATCACCGTCGAATCCGTGGTTAGCAGGAGTTCTTGACCGACAGTTTGATGATCGGAGCCGCCTTGATGATGGCCAAACAGGCCACCTTGATCTTCGGGATCGTGCCAACGTTGGCTGGGGATATTCAATGCCACGCAGCCTGGCAGACCCAGGAGCAATCCTGCGAATAACAGGCTAGCAAAGGGGTGATATGATCCGAGCATGTTGGGAACGCGACTGGCCGCTGCATTCAGCACGCCAGTCCGAGGCGCCTCTCGAGTATCCCCCCACGAAAAGACATCAGTTTGTGGGATCGACCATTGAGCATCGATTCTTGAGTAAACTTTCCGCAGTCGCCATCGTTGACACAGGCGATAAATTTTGATTTCTTGACCCTCGAAATTGCCTGGGGTCTGCCGATTTTCCCGATCGTTCGCTCTTTCTCCCTGCCCTAACCGTTTTTTATCGCCCTGAAAGTTTTCTCGCTGCCTCACCAGAATAGCAACAAGAATGCAGCCATTTGTGCGAATCGCTTGGTCGGAAAGCAATGTAGGATAGGGGCTCCCTAAGCAACCGATTGATGCCTTGGCAGATCCAACAGCAATGCATTCTCAGCCCTCGAGCGAGTCGTCCCCCTTGCCAGGGATTGCTGAATTGGACTTGGTAGCAGCGAATGAGGGTAAGCCTCCAGCTTTGGTTCATCAGGCGGAATCTGAACTTGAATGCGTCGTCCCCTCGTTTCCTCGGCTGCGGCGGAGACCTGTCCGTTTTCTGTTTGGTGTATTTGGTTCGTTTGTTCGAGTTTGCTTCTCACTTGCATCCTTGGTGGCCCTGCTTGCTTTCTTAACAGCGATTCCAGTCCTCCAGCTCATTGCATTTGGTTACTTGTTGGGGGTTGCGGGTGGACTTGCCAATGGAAGAACCTTTCGCGAATCCTTGCCTCAGTTTCGGCAAGCCGGCCAGATCGGGTTGGCGGCGTTGGCCGTCTTCGTGTCGGCGTTGCCGACACAGTTGTTGGTTCATTGGGAATCGGTCGCTTACTTGATTGATCCTGGTTCTGGACAGGCTGCGGCGATGCGCGTGTTGGCTATTGCTTCGTCAGTGTTGGCAACCGGATATTTACTCTGGGCCTGGGTGCGTGGCGGTCGGCTGAAGCACTATCTATGGCCCGAGCCGAAGCGGTTTTTTCGTGAGGGTTGGCGGTGGCGGACTTACCGTACCGCGCCAGATCGGTTGTGGGAATTTACGAGTTCACTGCGATTGGCCCACTACTTTTGGTTGGGTGCTCGGGGCGCATTCGGAACGCTGATTTGGTTGATTCCAGCGTTGATGATCATCATGGCGTTTCGTGAGGGTGAATCCGGATTAGCTGGTTTGGTTGGATTCTTGTCGCTTGTCTGTCTGGGGCTGGGGATCATGTATCTCCCGATGTTACAAGCGCATTATGCCGCCGAGAATCGATTCAAAGCATTGTTCGAGGTTCGGCATATTCGCCGATGTTTTCGGCGTGCTCCCTGGGCTTGGTTGGTCGCCATGTTTATTTCGCTCGTACTGACTCCGATTCCCTTGTACCTGCTGAAAATCGAGGCAACTCAGCAGGAAGTGATGTGGTTACCATGCTTGTTGTTCGTTGCTTTTATACTTCCTGCTCGAATTTCGACTGGATTGGCGCTGCGACGGGCACGACGGCGTCCCGAACCAGAGGGCCGTTGGGCGACGATCAGCCGCTGGGTGGTAAGGTTGAACATGCTGATGGTCGTCGCGATCTACCTCTTGTTTGTCTATGTTTCGCAATATACGAGTTGGGATGGATTGGCGACTTGGGTCCAGCAGCATGCAATACTGGTCCCTGTCCCGTTTTTTAGCGGCGTGTGAACAAGTTCCTCGCGATGTGCCATTCGCTGTTTGGGCAGCAAAATCGGTACACTAAGATGGTGTAGTTGTTTAATTGTTTTGATGGAGCCGAGATGCCGCACCGACATCTGAACGTGATCATTGTTGCCGCGTGTATAAGCGTGCTTTGTTACGCCATGAACCGTCGTGTGCGCACAGCGATGATGGTCAGTGATGCACTGCAACTGATTGACGCCTATTACGTGGATCCTGTCGAAAGGGATGATCTTTTAGTCGCCGCGATGAATGGGATGACAGCTAATTTGGATGAACATAGCGAGTACATCCCTCGTGATGACTACGAGTCATTCCAGGACAACATCAATCAAGAGTTTGCCGGGATCGGAATTTTTGTTGAACAGCCAGAGGAAGGTGAGCCGGTTCAGGTCATTACGCCCCTGGTCGATTCGCCAGCGCTCGAAGCAGGGATTTTGCCCGGCGACGCGATTATCGGCATCAACGGTGAAAATGTATCGGCACTACCATTGCGTGATGTCAGTGGTCGCCTGAAAGGGCCGATTGGAACGATGGTCAATTTGACGGTTCGACGCTCGACGGACGAACGAAATCTCACCGTTCGCCGCGGCCGGATCGAACTTCAATCTGTGATCGGAGACTTTCGTGACAACCAGAATCGTTGGGTGTACCGACTGAAAGACGATCCTGCGATCGCTTACGTACGCTTGACGAGCTTTGGTGAAAAAACGGTACGAGAACTTGAAGTTGTCCTTAAAGATCTGGATAACGATTTCGACGCGTTAGTGCTTGATCTCCGTGGCAATGGTGGCGGGTTACTGCATGCCGCAGTCGATGTCAGCAATATGTTTTTGAGTTCAGGTGGAATCGTTTCGACCCGCACTCGTGGGGGTGTGATGGAAGATCGTTTTGATGCGGAACCAGGAGTCTTGGTTAATGAGGCAAAGCCAGTGGCAGTCTTGATTGATGAGAATTCCGCGAGTGCCAGTGAAATCGTTGCTGCGAGTCTGCAGGATAATGGTCGCGCTGCCATCGTTGGCATGCGAAGTTATGGAAAAGGCACCGTTCAGAATATCCTCCCACTTCAATTTGGTCGCAGCGCCTTGCGATTGACGGTTGCACGTTACTATCGACCCAACGGAGAGAACATTCATCGGCTCAAGGATGCAACCGAGGAAGATCAATGGGGGGTGAGTCCCGATGAAGGGTTGGCAGTCGAGCTCGATGATGCGACGCTCGAAAAAATTGCCAAACGGTGGCGGGAAGCTTCCTATCCGTCACTTGCGACCGTGGGTGGAGGCAAAGAAGTTGCCACCCAATCTGAGCCTGTTCCGGTCCAGAATGTGCCGGAGCCCAGTCCTGAATCGGGTGCCGAAACCAGTGCTAGCGAAGTTTTCAGGGAGACGGAAGCTGGAGAGACGGGGCTCGACATCGATGCGCAACTGAGGCGTGCGGTTGAGTATCTGAGGCAGCAGTCGTCACCCGAGCAAACCGCCTCCCAGGCGGCCTGAGAAAACCACTGGCTACCGGCAGAGCTGATCTGCAGCGGTTGGAAGCAATCTACACTACCGGCCGACTGCCCTCGATTGCTAACATGTAGTGCAGACGCGAATCACCTGGCCAGGGGTGACCGCTGACGACCCAGTCACAGCTAAACCGGAAAGTCTCAGGTTTTACTGAGCCATCTTCTCGTGGCTACTTGATCCACAAACAAGGTACGAAGGTCTCTGATGGGGCTCTATGATCGCGATTATGGACGGAACGATTCGACTCCTTGGAGTCGAGTCGAGAATCCTCGCAGCATCACTCTGATCTTAATTGTCATCAATGTGGTGGTGTTTTTGGCGGACACGATCTTTTATACCCGCGAAGTTGACGCCTTTGGAGGAAGCAAAAAAGTCTACTTCATCACAGATTGGTTGGCCGTCTACGGCGAAACGCTGAAGCAGCCTTGGATGTGGTGGCAGTTCTTGAGCTACGGATTTGTTCACGACAACGTGGAAATCCGGCATCTGCTGTTCAACATGATTGGTCTGTTCGTTTTTGGTCGTGAAATCGAACGCCGGATGGGGCGAATGGAGTTTTTGCGGTTCTACCTACTCGCAATCGTCGCTGGTGGGATCGTTGGTTCGGTGACCAGCCTCATCGGGGGCTTCCCTGGTGGAACGATCGGGGCCAGCGGTGCCGTAGTCGCCTCCGCAGTGCTATTCGCTTGCTACTTTCCGAATCGCGAAATCTTGTTGTTTTTGGTGTTGCCCGTCAAAGCATGGTTCCTTGCGATCTTATTTGTTGTCTCTGACTTGGCTGGCGCGTTTGGTTTGCTGCCTGGTATGGGAGGTGAGAATACGGCTTTCACGGTTCATTTAGCAGGCGCATTTTTCTCTCTTGGCTATTATTTCTTGCATTGGAATTTACGTTGGTTGAACCTGGGAGCGGTCAGTGACGTTCCGGCTCGCATGCGGCACCGTTCCCGCAAAATGAAGCTCAAGCTGCACGATCCCGAAAAAAAGATCGAGCGAGAAGCCGAAGATGCTGATCGCATTCTGGCGAAGATTCACGAGCAGGGGGAATCAAGCTTGACGGCAGCCGAGCGTAAAATCTTGGAGCGCTACAGTCGGCGTCAACGCGAACGTCGAAATTAGTCACTACTTCAAATCCGCACCGCGGTGTTACATGGCACTCGACGAGTCGAAGGTGAGTCGCATGGATGTTTGCAACCGTCAGCTCTTTGTTGTGGTGTGCCTCTTGGTATCGGCCGCTTGGCCAAATGCTTGTTCGTCGGCCGATCCGATCATTCCGCAGCAGCAATTAGATGACCGTATTCACGATTTTGAATTGCCGATTGTTGGGAGCAAAGACTACTTGCGTTTGAGTGACCAATACCGTCATGGAGCGGTCGTCGTTGTCGTCTTGCGGGGGTATCCCGGATACCAATGTCCGATTTGCATGCGGCACGTCGCCACGCTGGCCAATCGGGCGGCGACACTGAAAAGATTTGCCACCAAAGTGATTTTGATCTATCCGGGCGATTCAGAGTCGCTCGAGCAGCACGCTGAAAAATTTGCGGGGAAGCGGCGTTTGCCCGAACCCATGGTGATTGTCCGTGACGATCAGATGGATACCGTGCGAAAGTGGGGACTGCGTTGGGATGCTCGAAACGAAACGGCTTATCCCGCAACCTATGTGATCGATCGCAATGGTCGTATCCGCTGGAAAAAGGTAAGTAGTTCGCACGCTGGACGGAGCACGGTTGAGGAGATTCTCAAAGAGCTTCGAAAGCTATAAGGTGTGCAGGCCAGATAGGTTTCGCTGTGACAGGCCCTGCCCCACCTCAGACGGACGAGAAATGCAGGATTCGAAACAGTTTGCGACTTCGCTGGGAAAATAATTCAAACGCAAGAATGAACTGAGTTGCACATTGAATACTCTAATTCATATCGTCGGAATGGGCGATGACGGTATCGATGGATTGACCGGCTATGCCAAGTCGCTCATCGATCAAGCTGAAGTTTTGATCGGAACGGCACGAATGCTGGATCGAATCAATTCAACGGCTGACCGCCAAGTGGTCGGTGGAGATTTAGATGAGTTGAGGGAAACGATCGAGCAATTGCCGGAGCAACGGACTGTGTTGATTGCGAGCGGTGATCCCCTCTTTTACGGAATTGCCCGTTATTTAACGGACATGTTTGGCAAGGATCGATTCGATGTGGTGCCGCACGTTAGCAGCATGCAGTTGGCTTTTGCTCGGGTCAAAGAGAGTTGGGATGATGCCTATCTGTGCAATCTCGCGTCGCAGTCGCTCGATCAAGTCGTTGATCAAGTGCGGACTGCCGAGCGAGTTGGTTTATTTACGACGGAGTCGATTTCACCGTCGGTGGTGGCGGAGGCATTGTTGGATCGACGAATCGACTACTTCACGGCCTATGTCTGCGAGAATCTTGGGACGCCGGGCGAAACGGTGACGCGCGGTGATCTGCCATCGATTCGGGATCAGGCGTTCGCGGGCATGAACGTGATGGTGTTGGTGCGGCGAAAGGGAGCAGCCGACCGACCGAGCGGCAGTCATCGCAAACGGCTCTTCGGAAATCCCGACGACTTGTTTCTGCAGTCCCGACCCAAACGGGGATTGCTAACGCCCTCGGAAGTTCGCTGTATCGCATTGGCCGAATTAGGACTGACAACTGAAAGTGTCGTTTGGGATGTCGGTGCTGGTAGTGGATCTTTGGCGATCGAGGCGGCATCGATCGCGAGTGCTGGCAAAGTGTTTGCCATTGAAATGGATGCCGAGGATTACGGTTTGATGGTCGAGAACGCCAAGATGTTCGACGTGCCGTCACTGATTCCTGTGCACGGACAGGCACCGGAAGCGTGGAGTGAATTGCCCGATCCCGATGCTATTTTTGTCGGGGGAACCGGGCGAATCGTTCCTGAACTTGTTGCCGCGGCATTGCAGCGACTCACCAGCGACGGACGGATCGTGGTGAATATCTCTAGTCCCGACAACTTGGTTGCCGTTCAGGCGGAGATTGAATCGGCAGGACTTCGAGCAGATGTCCGCATGATCAATATCGCTCGTGGCCAGTACCAACTTGATCGAGTGCGGTTCGCAGCTCTCAGCCCGACCTTTCTGGTGCTTGGCGCAGCCGATTGAATATTTGATTTAGCGGGTTCGGCTGACCGCTCGATCCCGTTGGCGGTGATGGCGGCTGGTCGCTGTTGTGATCAAGTTGCCAACACCCTAGTTTTTCTGAGCGTTAGGCCCTTCCAGCATCGTGATTCTTTCTTCAAGTTGTTGGATCCGTTCATTGACTGAATCAAGTCGCGACAACAGTTGATCGACTTCTGATTTCGCATCTTTTGGGGACGTTGCTCGCGCTGGTGTAGGAGCCTCTTTGTTGATTTTTTCAAGCAGGTACTGGCGATCCTGGGGTGGGTAAAGCGTGTGAGTGAAGAGTTGCCCACGACCGGCCGGAGTCAGTGGCTCGATCAGTTTCTTTTCGATCAAGCCATCGATAACAGCTTTGGCCGTCTCTAAGTCTGGTAGATTGTGCATGCGGGACGCACGAGTACGAATTTCCCCGGCTGTTTGGGGACCACGCAGTAACAGTTCGGTCATGACGGCCGACCCGGGCCCATCGATATCCATCCACTCATAGGCCGCATGGCGGTACTTGATCACACGGCCACTCCCCTGCACCTCTCTGGCGGCACCCACGTTTCGCAATTCGTCTAACGCGATCAGGGCATCATCTTCGTCCAGATCCATCTTGGGCGAACGATTCGATTTTTGGTTGCTGGCAGTGACGATTGACGCCAAGGACAGCGGATAGTTGTCAGGTGTTGTTTTGGCTTTTTCGACCAAAACACCGAGAACACGCCTTGCTGCGGCGGACAGAGGAACCACGGCTGGTTTGGATTCGTCGTCGGAAGGGTTCATCAGATTCAGGATCCTGAAAAGGGCGGCCGATGTGTAAGTCGTGATTGTCGCCCGAGAATCACCGATCAGGCAATGGAGGGTCGAACGGAGTAGGAATTGATTTCAGGTTCGGGGTGATATTGCTGGGTTCGAGATATTGCTGGGTTCGAGATATTGCTGGGCAATGGCGGTTACCTGGTAAGCCTGGCAAAGGAAATCTGTTGAATTTTAATTCGGCACAGCGGTTTGATTCTCGAGCCAAGCACGATTCGGCGAAGGTCGGTGTGATCCATGCGTTAAGATGTCCGTTACTTGATCCCGTGTATTCTCTGTTATTGGTGTAATGATGAACCGATACTGGTGCCTCGTCGGCGCGTTTGTTTTGGCTTGCTCGTTTTCTGAATCAGTTTGTGGGGCTGATCGTCCACACATCGTGATGGCGTTCGCAGACGATTGGGGGCAGTACGCAAGTGCTTACGGGAAGCTGGAACCGGGCGGGATCAACGACCATTTTTCGACGCCGAATTTTGATTCCGTCGCCGACGATGGAGTGCTGTTTACGAGGGCGTTCGTCAGTGCACCTTCTTGTACGCCCTGCCGAAGTTCGTTGTTGTCGGGGCAGCATTTCTGGCGTTGCAAGCGAGCATCAATCTTGCAGGGCGCGATCTGGGATATGTCAATTCCCAGCTACCCGATTGAACTGCAGTCCAACGGCTATCGAATTGGTCACACCTACAAGGTTTGGAGTCCTGGGAAACCGGCAAATGCTCCGCATGGTGGGGCTGCTTGTTCGTTCAATAAAAATGGTTCGAAGTTCAATCGGTTTTCGCAATTTGTGATGGAGAAAGAGGATCGCGATGCAGCGAAAGAAATCTTGCTCAACGAGGTTCGAGCGAACGTGCGTTCTTTCCTTGATGCGGATGACGACCAGACCGTCGATGGGGATGAACCGATTTGCTATTGGTTTGGCCCGACGAATGTGCATCGAAAATGGATCGCCGGCAGTGGCAAAGAACTTTGGGGGATCGACCCCGATGATCTCAAAGGCAAACTGCCGCCTTATCTGCCTGATGTGCACACCGTGCGAGAAGATTTTGCTGACTACTTGGGGGAAGTTGCTGCATTCGATGCCGGTTTGGGTGTGATCATCGAAGAGCTCAAGCGAGTTGGCATTTACGATGACACAATCTTGGTCGTCAGTGGGGATCATGGCATGCCAGGGGTACCACGTGGTAAATGCAACTTGTACGACTTGGGAACAAAAGTGCCGCTGGCAATTCGGTGGCCGAAGGGAATCAGGAACCCAGGGCGCGTTGTTGATGACTTTGTCTCATTGCCCGATCTAGCCCCAACGTTTCTGGAGATCGCGGATGTCGATGTACCAGAGACGATGATCGCTCGCTCATTGTTACCGGTGCTTGAAAGCAAGAAATCAGGACTCGTCGATCCGAGTCGCGACGCGGTCTTCACGGGACGAGAGCGACATGTCGCCGCTGCACGAACGGATAATAAACCCTACCCTCAACGAGCCATTCGTACGGACCAGTATCTTTACATCATCAATTTTGAACCTGAGCGATGGCCGATGGGGACAGGGCCTGGGTTCGGCAGTCCGCCCTCGAAATTCCCTGGCGAAGAATTGTTGCGTGAGAATACATTTGCGGCCTTTGGTGATTTGGATGCCAGTCCGACAAAGGCTTGGGTCGTGTTGCACCGACGAGAAACTCCAGAGTTGTTTCAATTCGCAGTAGGGCGGCGTCCGCGGCAAGAGTTGTATGACGTGCAGACGGATCCTCATTGTATGAACAATTTGGCAAAGTCGATCGAGCATGCAGAGGAGCTCAAGTCTTTGCACCGCCGCTTGATGGACGAGTTAAGCTCCACCGGGGATCCCCGCGTTTCGGCGGACATCATTTTCGAGAGGAGCCCTTTCACCGATGCATTTAGTAAAAACAATGCTCGCCGTAAATAAATGACTGCCAAGATCACTTGATTGCGGAGCCGAACTGTGCTGTTCAGCAGAGCTATGGGAGCGTTTTACGTTTTTGTTCGACCGTTTCCCACCATTGGCAGGAACGCAGGTGGTCATTGACCATTCCAAGTGACTGCATCATTGCATAGCAGGTGGTCGGTCCGACGAACGACCAGCCTCGACGTTTCAACTCTTTGCTGAGTGCGGTTGATTCATCGGTCAAAGCGGGGATTTGCTCTTTCGTTTTACGAATGACGGAGCGGCGGGGCTGAAACTGCCAAACAAAATCTGTGATCGAACCCTCGGTGTCGACCATCTCGATGGCTCGCCGCGCGTTGTTGATGGCAGATTCAATTTTTTTTCGGTGACGGATGATTGCTGCATCCGTGACGAGCTTGGCAACTTGATCAGGGTTGAAATGTGCAACCTTCGTAAACTCAAAATTTGCAAACCGTTGTCGAAACGCCTCTCGTTTGCGGAGAATCGTGATCCAACTGAGCCCTGCTTGAAATCCTTCCAGACAGATTTTCTCGTAGATTCGCTGGTCATTGCGAACCGGCAAGCCCCACTCGGTATCGTGATATCGGACATAAAGCGGATCATTGCCGCACCACCAGCATCGCGGCCGGCCATCCAGGTCGGTGTTGATCCCTAGGTCAGTGTTGCTTGCCAAGTCTGCGTTGCTTGCCAAGTCTGCGTTGCTTCCTTGATTCGGTGACATCATCACGCCGATTGAATTCGGAACCGCAAGTCAACGATATTCTCAAATGCTTTTTCTTTTTGCAGCCGCTTTAGAATGACGCGTTTTTGGAAATTAAGTTCCTGGAGCGTGACCGAGTCAGCGGCATAAATCTGCAGCACACCGCCACGGAGATTACCGACTTGGAAGCAGGAGTGCAGGGATTCGCTCAGAACCGTCGCAATCGTTTGCTGGAGCTGTTCGTTGACCGAGACCTGTGCATAACCCCGTCGCGACATCAATTGATTGACGAGCGAACCGAGTCGTCTGACTCTTGGCTTAGTGGCGGGATCGCCGGGGGGCTGGAAGGGAGTCGGTGAGGGCACGCGTAGCGAATCCGTGGCTTTGATGACGCCGAATGCAAGTTGGATGCACGAACAAGTTACGATGGTCGCATATGGCCTGTCAACGGAAAGCGATTGGATTGAGTGAAGTGATGCTGAGTGTGAACTTTGGATGCGGAACAGTTGGGCGTTTGGGGCTTAGTAAAAAAGGGCGACTGATCTTTGTTGTGCTGGTATCACTGGTGCCGCTGGTGAGTCAGGTGTTGCCAGCAGCTGAGTCGAATTCGCCGAACATCCTGCTGATTATGGCGGATGACCTTGGATTTTCCGATCTCGGGTGTTACGGCAGTGAGATTCAGACGCCTCATTTGGATGGGCTCGCTGAGAGCGGTTTGCGATTTACACAGTTTTATAACACCGGCCGATGTTGGCCGACGCGGGCATCCCTGTTGACCGGTCATTACCCGCAAAGTGTGCGTCGCGATAAAATCGACGGGATTCGTAGCGGCAACCGTGGCACCCGACCCGCTTGGGCACCGCTGATCTGTACCCCGTTGAAAGCGGCTGGCTATCGCACTTATCACACCGGCAAATGGCATCTTGACGGGATGCCGATTGCAGCTGGTTTTGATCGGTCGTACTACCTAAAGGATCAGCATCGTTTTTTTAATCCGACATTGCATTGGAAGGACGATCAACCGCTCCCTGCCGTGCCTCAGGGAACCGATTTTTATGCGACCAATGCGTTAGGCGACCACGCGTTGGAATGTTTAGATGAGCATCAGCGAGAATATGCGGGCCAGCCATTCTTTCATTACCTCGCCTTTTCGGCTCCCCATTTTCCGCTGCATGCCTTGCCGGCGGACATTGACCGCTATCGGGATACTTACAAGCAAGGTTGGCAGAAAATCCGAGAATCGAGATGGGAGCGGATTCAACAACTTGGCATCGTCGATGCTACGCTTTCAAAGGTGATGCGAAATCTGGGGCCGCCTTATCCATTTCCCAAGGCGATCGAGCAACTTGGTGGGGGCGAAGTCAACCTTCCACTGCCCTGGAACTCGTTGACGATTGAGCAACAAGATTTTCAAGCGACCAAGATGGCGATTCATGCTGCCATGATCGATTGCATGGATCGTCAGATTGGGAGGGTGTTGGATCGACTTCGCGAGTTGGACGAATTCGATAACACATTGGTCCTGTTTCTTTCCGACAATGGTGCCAGCGCGGAAATCATGGTGCGAGGTGACGGGCACGATCCCAATGCACCGATGGGATCTTGGCGCAGCCACTTATGCCTTGGGCCAGGATGGTCGACAACCAGTAATACACCGTTTCGTTACCACAAAACTTGGAATCACGAGGGCGGTACTGCGACCCCATTGATTGTGCACTGGCCGAATGGATTGGATGCGAGGGGAGAACTGAGACACCAAGTGGGCCACGTGATCGATTTGTGGCCGACAATTTTAGAGGCGGCCGGCGTGAAGGAGACGACTGAGCAATCTAACCGTCAAGGAATCAGTCTGGTGCCAAACTTCAGAAAATCGAATCCGAGGTCACGAACACTATGGTGGTCTCATGATGGGAATCGGGCATTGCGCGTTGGAGATTGGAAGATTAGTTTTGCGGCGCGGTCAGGTCAGTGGGAACTCTATGACTTGAGCCAAGATCGAGCGGAAACGAAAAATCTGGCGGCAGCGCGACCTGAGAAGCTGGAATCGCTGAAACGGCTGTGGCATGAGATGAATCTGCGGCACACGGAATTAGCAAAAACTGAGTAGACCGATGCTTACTGAGCCGCCGCAAATTGAGCGGGTTTGCCGGTGGGTGATCTGGGCACGCGGGGGTGTCGTCGAAACTGACTGTTAGACTTTGACGGTCGGGCTGTTGCTTTGGCTTAGGCTGTTTGTTGCGGACGGGAGTAATATGCAGCAAATCCAATCCAGATTGTTGCGGGATTAGTGGTCGAGTCGACAACTACTACGATTGATTGCGCTGGACATGCGATCTGCAAGGCGATGCCACTCTTAACACGGATGAAAGATGAAGCGGCTTATTTTCCGTTCTGTACTGTCGGTTGGAATCGCATTCCTGCTGGTTGTCTCTACTTCAGAAAAGACCCACGCCCAAGCAGTTGGCGTCTTATTGCAAAACAACTTGATGCCTGCGTCAGGAGGAATGGGTGGTGCATCGATCGCAAGGCCCCAGGATGTTCAATCTGCCTTGGGGGCAAACCCTGCCACACTAAGTCAGCGGAAAGGAACGCAATTTAGTTTTAGTGGTGCGTGGGTCGAGCCAACGATCACAATCGATAATGACGCCACACTTTCTTTGGCGAATATCTCACCCTTTGAGGCAAAATCGAAGCGTCCTGGCTCGATCGTCGGCAACATCGGTTTGACGCAGGATATTACGGCACTTGGTGTTCCTGCGACGCTTGGGATGGGGTTGTTAACCTCGTCTGGACTTGGCGTGAACTACCGCGATGCAATTGAAAGCAATGGTACATCCGCTGAGTTGGCGATCCTCGCCACTGCAATGGGTGCCGGTGTCGAATTGACAGACCGACTCTCCATCGGTGTTGAAGCCGTTGTCGCAACGGCCAATATGGATGGCATCTTTACTGGTGTCAGTTCCGCAACGCCTGATTACAACCTGCGGGCGATGCTCGGTTTCACCTATGAGTTGACCGAGACAACGACTCTTGGCGGCTATTGGCATACCCAACAAAAGCACACCTTCGATGACTTTGTTCGCTTTTTGGGACCAGGTAATTCTTTCCAAGACCTGAGCATCGCCCTACCCAACGTCTATGGGTTGGGCATCGCAAACAATGCTTTGGTCGATGGTCGATTGTTGTTGGCGCTCGATCTGAACTATTTTGCGTGGTCAGATGCTGATTTTTTCAGAGCGATTTGGGATGACCAGTTCACCATACAAGCTGGTCTGCAGTACACCACTTGCCAAGGAATCCACTACCGACTTGGTTATACCTACGCGGAGGATGCCTCTGGTGACATCGTGACTGGTAGCATAGGTGGTATCTCGCCCCAGAGTTCGGTTGATTACATCCAAGCCTTGTTTCCCAACTCCTCCGAGCACCGCATTTCGGGTGGTATCGGAGTCAAAGATATCTTGCCCGGCATTGATTTGGATCTCTTCGCTGGTGGCATGTTCAATGACACGCACCGCTTTAATCAGACCGCCGCATCGGCCGAAAGTTATTGGGTTGGATTCGGCACGACTTGGCGGTTTGGCCGCGGCGGTTGCAAGCACCTTTGTGTACCAGAGCGTTGGTGAGCCAGAACGTTTGGTGAGCCAGGGTTTTAAACTGCAGGCGGGTTGTGTCGTCTAGAACATTCAGCCAGCTTTGCGGCCGTCAGTTTCCGAGAAAGGTGGTTGCACTCCAGGGGTTGCCGCCGCACCCACTGATCTTTCGGTCGCGGGTCGAATCGGTTCGGCTCCGAAATGAGTTTCCCGCAACGCTTCGAAAAATTCGTCGATCGTTTCGTGAATTGGGTACAGCGTGCTGACCATAATTGCGGTCCGTGTTGTCGTGAGTGGTGCGATGGATGCGGGGCCTCCTACCGCTTCCCATGTCGCCGGTGCATCAGCGGTTTGAGTGGATCATCGCTGGGCGCAGTAGGCTCGAGCATTGGTGAGGTTTCCCATTCTTCCGAGGGTAGGGTCGCCAGGGCGGCACGCTGCGCGACACGGTACAACCAGCCCGCCAAGCGTTCTGGCTGGCGGATTTTCTTACTGTTGCGTGCCAGATACAGACACGTCGTTTGAAACGCATCATCTGCATCGGCGTGGGTTCGGCAACGACAACGGTACACACTGAGTGCCATCTGGCTGTAGCGCTGCACGAGTGTTTCCAACGCACCACGCTGCTGGCCTTGATTCCAGGCATCTAAAAGATCCGCATCGTTCAGTCTCTCGAATTCAGCGGTAGCTGACGAGTTTCCATTCAGTGAAACGATTTCGGGTGAGATAACACTCATGGCGAAGTCATGATTTTTCGGACGGCTACGAACGTGGTGTCGCAGGTAATCCAGATAACGCGCGGAATCTTGAAAAAACGACGTTTGTCGATTTCCTGCAGTTTTGCCCGGGTTGCCCCTCTTCCGGCGAGATTCAGCCGCGACGGCTGATGACCATGATTGGGCAGGCGGTCTGTGCAGCGATTTTTCGGGTGAAATGCCCAAACAGCTTTTGATGTGGACTGATTCTCTGAATGCCTAGAATCACCAATCCCCCTTCCCCTGCACGCGTGGCGACCGTCCCCACTGGGTCATCGCTGCAGATGACCTCTCGATCGGATTCGCCTGCTGAATTGTCGCGTGCCATGCGGTTCAGCTCACGACGGATTCGCTTCAGATCGGCCGCGGGTGTCGCTTTGGGAACGACTCGCAAGAACGTGACTTGGCGTTTTTGCTTTCGGGATAAACTGCCTAAAAGTCTTGCCAGCAGGTAATCATGACCGCCCCGACCGGCGACGGGCACCAGAATTTTTTTCGTATCGGCGAGGAGCCAGTTTTTGGGAGCCCGCAAGACGAGGACTTCTACATCGAGCTGGCTGAGAAGGTCTTCTAAGCCAGATTTTTGTTCCTCCGGACCAATTTCACTGAGCCCTAGCAGAACCGATTCGCAGCGATGCAGTCGCGTAACACGAGCGATTTCCTGCATTGGTGAGGGAGATACGGTTGTTAGCGTTTCGGCGCGGATTCCCAGTTCAGCCGAAGCGTACAACAGTTCCCGATTCATTTCCTGAGATCGATCTAAGGGACGGGAGTCAGCAACCGGGTTCCAGTCATGATCAGCTACTACTACATGATGCAGTAGCACGCGTCCGACTTCTGCAGGAACGAGTGTATCGGCCAACGCGATCATCGCTCTTGCATTTTGTGGATTCGCGATTGGAACAAGTACCAAGGGAGTGTTACCACGCAGGCGTGCGAGTTCGGGGTGAGCCGCGATCGTGGTGACATCCATCAGGCGAGCCCGGCGGGCAAAGAGTGACAAGAAAAGAATGCCACCAATGCTCAACCAAACGACGGCGATGGTTCCTGCTGATGGCACTGCGATGCCCTGAAAAACGGCTAGTCCAAGGCAGGCCGATCCGCCCAGAATTGGCACAGCCGGAAATAACGGGGTACGGAACGGTGGTGGCGTTGCGCCACTCCTTCGCCGTACCAAAATGCACAGCCAATGCGCAATCGCAAACGTGATCAAGAAAATCAAGCTCGATGCCGCACCTGCTGCAGCAACATCGGGCAGCGTTAGGACAAGCACGATGACCAAGATCGCAGTGGCGATGATCGAATAGACGGGGGTCCGACGATTGGAGGTTAACTGACTCATCCAACTTGGCAGTGTTCGGTCTCGCGACATTGCCAAGCCGATCCGCGAAGCGGCAAACAAATTGGCTTGTAACGCGGTGAACATCGACAAAATTGCCGCAACGATTACCAGCCAATAGCCGCTGGATCCCAAGAAATTTCGAGCGGCGACGGCAATGATCCCTTCTGGATCTGCTTGGGCGATTGCGGTGACCGATTGTCCATTGGAAGTGCCGACCGTTGCGATCACGAATAACAAGGGGAGATAAATCACCAAGGCAATCGTCAGTGACAGAATCATCGCGCGGGGGATTGTTTTTGCTGGATTACGGACTTCACCACCCACCGCCGCGATCAGGTCGAATCCTTGCAATGCGATAAAGCTGTACCCCATAGCCTGAATCAGTCCCAAAGTGCCTGCCGCATAGAACGGTTGAAGTGAGTCGGTGGTCTGTGAAATAGGCTGCCGAGTGATCGCCCAAAGCCCTCCTAAGATCAGCACTCCGAAAACGAATACCTTGCCCACGTTGGCCCAAGGACCACCACCGCCGGTCTTGATCGCCAAGTGCAGCGACAACAGCAAGATTGCAGCTATTGCAATCCCCGTCGCGATACGTTGATCACTGGCCCATGCTGGTGCAGTTCGCCCAGTCGCTTCGAACAAATCGTGAACGAAGATCAAGCCAAAGAAACCAAATCCAATGGCGTATAACACCGCCGCGACGATCGACGCGAACCAGACGACCCAACCAACCGAGAAGGCGGCTTCGACTGACAAGACTTTGCGACTGAATGTGTAAGTGCCGCCTGACTCTGGGAATTTGGATGCCATCTCAGCAAAGCTGAGCGCGGTGAGCATCGCAATCAGGCCATTCAGGGCGAACGCAACGATCGCGGAAGGACCCGTTGCTGAGAATGCGACTCCCGCCAACGCCAAAATGCCGCCGCCAACGATTGCGCCGACGCCAACCCCGGTGGCCGCAAATAGTCCGAGATGTCTTTCCTGATCAGTAATGGTTGCGTCTCGTCCGAGATTGGCGTCCTCTGAAAGCGTTGCGGGCAACCTGAATGCTCGCGACCGGCGTCCCTACAAATCACTGTCCTTGAAAATCAGCGACCTGAAAATCAGCGACCTGGAAAGCCTCGATCTATCGATCAGCGTAATTTCGGTCGACCGACGAACGCAAGCGGCATTCTGGCAGCAATCACTCGCCCGTCAACGCAGGCTGCTTGGACGAATGCGAATGATTGCGGGGCCTGCCTAGCTCGATTCCCGGCTTTACGCCGGTCATTCCCCTGAACGCTGCTGATGCGATTACCGCGAATCACCGCAGCGAACGCAATCAAGACGATCGTATCTCTGTTTAATTCAGGTCGGGAAACTCACACTTTGGGTTCCCAGCCTGGTGCATATTCTCGACCCCACAAGGCTTCAGCATCAGGATTATTTTGGATGTGGCCATTCGATGGATCGGTATGCAGGACGCTGTCTGTTCGGTAGGCGATATTACCGAGATGGCATAACAGTGTGCTTTGGTGTGCCTTTTCGATATCAGCATTCGGCAGACGACCCGTTCGAACGGCATCCAGAAAATCGGCAAAGTGGTCCTTGTCACCGGCGTTGCCGGTTCCCGAAGCAACCTCAGCCGATTTCATGTCGTAAATCGTGTAGGAATTACTGCGAATCACCAGTGAGCCTTCCGTCCCGTGGAAACTAATTCCAAAACCGGAATCATGAGGTCCAAGGGGTGACCAGCTCAGCCCTTCCCAGGTGATCGTTTTGTTTTCGGGGAAGTCATACGTCACCATCATTGTGTCGGGTGTTTCTTGGCTGTCATCGTGCCGATACTTGCCGCCGCCTGCGGTGACTCGCTTGGGGTATGTGACCTGCAGGCCCCAGCGGGCGACATCGATTGCATGCACCCCGTTGTTGCCTAGTTCACCGTTGCCCCAATGCCAGTGCCAATGCCAGTTGTAGTGGACGATATTGTCTTTGAATGGCCGGTCAGGTGCCGGACCCTGCCACATCCGCCAATCGAGCCAATCGGGAATTGCAGAGACTTTTCCGGTGCCAATCGAGGGTCGACGGTTGTTGTACCAAGTGCGGGCATATAGCACTTTTCCGATCGCCCCTTCATGGATTTTGGCGATGCCTTCGACGATTCCGGGCCAGGATCGCCGTTGTGTACCCATTTGCACGATCCGTTGATGCTTGCGAGCCGCTTGCACCGCTAATTCGCCCTCTTGAGGTGTGTGGCTGCAAGGTTTTTCGACATACACATGCTTCCCTGCCGAGCAACCGAGAATCGTGGCAGGCGCGTGCCAGTGGTTGGGTGCTGAGACGACGAGAACATTGATTGCCGTGTCATCGAGGATGCGGCGGAAGTCATCGACCACTTTCGGTTGTTTGTTCTGACGTTCGGTGACCAATTGTCCCACTCTCACCGCCGCCCGCGTGTCGACGTCACAGATGTAGGCGATCTCTGTGTTTTTCGCCGCCATCATGCCGTTGGCGATCGCGGCACCGCGACCGTTGACCCCCATGATTCCAATCAAGATTTTTTCGCCGGGAGATTCGGCCACTTGCTCTTCTTGCGCTAGCAGCGGGTTGGCGAAGCTACTCGTGGTTGCAACGGCAGCAGCACCAGCCTTTAAAAACAATCGCCGATCGCGGTGGGTGTTGTTTCGCAAAAGCTCTTCTGGTTTCGTCATGACATTCGCCGAATGGTTGCGTGATGATGGGGTTGTTTGGATCGTTCTACTATCAGTGGTGCAAGTTGCCGAAATTGGTCTGCCAATTGTTTCGCAAACGGCATGTTTAGCGTGCCTGCATGGGCATGCAATTGGTATCGCCAAGAGGTCGGATTTTGAGTCAGCATGACAGGCGAATCACGACAAATCGAGGCTCCCATCCAACCATCGTCACGAACGTGCCACTTGCTCGGAAAGCTTTTGTTGTCGGGATGATCAAAGTAGGTGATTCCTTCGATCACTCCTGGTTTGACGGAACCACTGTAGTCAATCCATGATGAGGATTTGCCGAACAGTTTTGATTCGGTTTGGAGTCCATTTGCTCCGGTGATTACACCATCGCCGAAGACAGCCGAGATCGATTTGGCGACTCGAACCGCCAAGAGACCGAAGTTCGTCTGCCCAAGCTCAAGCGAATCAGCGACAGAGGCTAATGAGGTTTGGATTTCGAGCAACAAGCCACCGTCATCGGCCAGCGATACTGATGCGATCATTTGTTGTTTTATTAATGGCTCCGGGTTGTGGCCGTCATACCAACCAAGTTCGACCGCGATCCGAGCTGCTTCGTCAGAGTCTTCGTAGGCCAGCCATTGGTGTTGTCGGATTCTCGCTTCGCTTTCATCGGACCAAAAATCAATGCCACCCAAAACTTTGTTGTGTGCGAACCAGATGGAGCGATGGTGATCATGGTTGGGTGCGCCTGGGTGCCCCATGTGGGTCAAATGGAGTCCCGCTGGTCCTGTCAACGGGAAAAAAAAGGGGCGTGGGGCATCTTTCCCTGCATGCCAGCGCAAACGTTCGCGGCCATCGACGACGATCGCGACTTCTTCGTGGGGAAACGGAACAACCTGAAATCGAGGTGATTTGGAAAACACAGATGGGCGTCGCAGACTGGTGGGATGGGGTGGGAAGAAGCAGACACCTGACCTCACATTGTAATGCCGTCAGTGACCAAAGGTGTCATTCAGGTACGTCACGATCTCAGGATGTTCCCATCGGATCTCACTCAGGAGGTACAAGATGTACGAAACCGAATTGCCCTTTTGGAAAATGACCCCCTCGGACGCCTCTAATTCCCAGCGATGCTGCGATGGATCGCCTGCGGAGGGCTGGCTGATTGAGCGAATCCGCCATCCTGCCAACGCACAATTTGGCGATGATTCACCCAGGTTTTTGCAAATCGGGACCGGTCAATGGTGCTCCGCGGTCTACGCAACCTGGTTTCCGCTCCAGTCGGCTGCTCAGGTGTATGCCAAAGAGTTTGGCTACCAAGCCGATCGTGACGTGCGAGTTGTTTGGCAGCGAAGAGGTTAGTTTTCCTATGGCTGACGGAATTGCTGGGCGGGGATTTCCTCCCGCGTGTGGGATTTCCGCCCAAGGGCGGAAATCCCAACAACAGCCAACGGTTCCGCACGATTTCTCAACCTGTCAAAATCCGCTCCTTCCGAGTTGACTCAGTTGAGGCTCCCGTAATTTCACGTTGCTTCCGGCCGACAATGGCTCTGGGGCAACCGGTCATTCGATTACAATCGACTGGGAGTATCTAGATTCGGAGTCGAAAGGTTGAACATGCGATTTTCGCTTGGGTTGGGTTTGGGGTTGTTCCTGTCGATCGTTGCCAGCGGAGCCGAACCTGCTGGTGAATCACCAGCGGATGATGCCGTGCTGGCTGGGCACAGCTATCACGGCGAAGCCTTTAATGCAGGACCCCGACAAGCGGCCGAGATCATTCCCGGAATGGCCGAGATCGTTTTTCCCACCTCGTCCGATTCTCCTGCCGCACAGAAGTTTGTTGAGCAAGGCATCGCTCAGTTGCATGGGTTCTGGTATCTCGAAGCGGAGCGATCGTTTCGACAAGCCTCCAAAGAAGATCCGGAACTTGCGATCGCTTATTGGGGCATGGCGATGGCGAATATCAACAATCAAGAGCGTGCCCGCGGTTTCATTGATGAAGCAATGGAACGTCGCAATGATTCGGCTGATAAACGCGAAAAACTTTACATCGAAGCACTCGATCGATACATCCCAAAACCGCCCAAGGAAAACGAGAAGCCGAAACCGGCAGATAAAGAACGAGAGGAAAAGAAAAAGCGGGCAGAACGTTATGTTTCCGATTTGGAAAAACTGATGCATGAGTTCCCTGACGACCTTGAGGCCAAGACATTGTTGGCTTTGCGGCTTTGGAGTTCCGAACGTGAGGGTGTCAAAATGACCAGCCGATATGCTGTCGATGCCCTGCTCGGTGACGTGTTCGATGCGAACCCGATGCATCCAGCCCACCATTACCGAATCCATCTGTGGGATTCACCACGACCATCGAATGCTCTCGAATCAGCTGCCTTATGTGGCCCCTCCGGCGCGGGCATCGCGCATATGTGGCATATGCCGGGACATATTTATTCAAGGTTGAAACGGTATGGGGATGCAGCTTGGCAGCAAGAAGCATCGGCTCGGGTCGATCATGCTCATATGATTCGTACGCGATTGATGCCCGACGAGATTCACAACTTTGCGCATAACAATGAGTGGTGTGTTCGGAATCTTATTTTTATCGGACGCGTCCAAGACGCCCTCGATTTATCACGGAACCTAGTCTCGCTTCCGCAGCACCCTCGATACAACACCCTGAGCAAACGCGGTAGCTATAAGTATGGGCGTACACGGTTACTGCAGACCCTGTCTGAGTATTGCCTCTGGGAAGAATTGATTCGTGAGTCAGGTGGTCACTACTTGCCACCGACTGAGGATGAGCGTCAACAGGAAGAATGGTTGGCATGGTTGGGGGTGGCCCAATTCATGACCGGTGACGACAAGGCGGCCAATCGCACTTTGCGGTCGCTGCGACGCCGACTGCTGGTGATGGAATTACAGTTGCTAGATGTGCAGGACGCCGCCGAAACTGCTTCGTCTGACAAGAAGGATGCAGATAACCCTGACGCAGAAAAATCTGATGGAGAAAAATCTGATGGAGAAAAATCTGATGGAGAAAAATCTGATGGAGAAAACTCTGGCGCAGAAAAATCTGACGCAGAGGATCAAGAAGCGAAAAAAGATTTGCCGAGTGAGGATGAACTGAAGGGGCACATCAAGTCGATCAAAAAGGTAATCGCGAGGGTTGCTGCTGCGGCCGCTGTTAAGAAAAAAGACTTGGATGCTTATCGTCTAAACGTTAAAGAAGCGGGCTTGAATTCGCTCCTCCAAGCTCAGTGGTTGGGAGAGTTGGGTGAATTTGATGAAGCGATCAAGTTGGCCGAACGAGCAGTCAGTACTGGCACCAACCAGGTTCGCCCACTCGCCGTTTTGGTCGATCTGTTGTGGCGCAAAGACCGTAAGGACGATGCAAAAAAACAATTCGAATCATTACGTTCGATAGCCGCCGTAGCTGACATCGACACGCCGTTGCTCGCCAAGCTCGAGCCAGTTGCTAAAGCGGCCGGGATCGAGGGTGATTGGCGGATTGTTCCACCACCGGCTGATGACCTGGGCGACCGACCACCGTTGGACGAGTTGGGGCCGTTTCGCTGGCAGCCCTACACGTCACCGTCGTGGGGTGCTGTAACCGCCGAAGGTGATTTGGTCAGCGGAGAAGAGTTTGATGGCAAGCCGCGAATCTTGATTTTTTACCTTGGCTTCGGTTGTCTACATTGCGTCGAGCAACTTCACGAGTTCGCTCCCCGCGTGAATGATTTCCGTCAGGCGGGGATTGAAATCGTTGGAATCAGCACAGAGAACGTTGAGCAATTGCAGACCGGGATCCAGAATTTTGATCGTGAAATGGAAGTACAATTGCTGTCCGATTCGGAGCAGGCCGTTTTTCGCAGCTTTCGCTGTTGGGACGACTTTGAAGATCAGCCGTTACACGGCACCTTCTTGATTGACGGCCGAGGGCGTGTTCGTTGGCAAGACATCAGTTACGAACCCTTCATGGACGTTGATTTTCTGTTGAAAGAATCGAAGCGTCTGCTGGAGCTTCCGTAATTCAGTCACACAGCAGGATGGCGTCCATGCAGGTCTTTGCGGCGTTGTTGATTGTTCTAGTCGGTGGTTCTAAAACCGGCTTGTTGCCGTGTTCATTCGCCTGACGTCACGCTCTCACCAATTTTGTGAAGAGCGTGTTTGATCTGCACGCAGAGGACGGCACTTGGCGATATCCGAGATCGGCTTCCGTGGTGGTTCCAGTTCCTTCCGGTGCTTACAGCGAGAATCCACCGTCGATCTGGGCGTTCTTAATGACGATCGGAATTCCGTCGCGAATTTGCAACGCTTCATCTTCGCCTTGATGCTCAATTCCGTTGGTGTTTTCGATCCGGACGTTTTTTCCAATTCGACAATTCTTGTCGAGAATCGTTCCTGAGATCAGCGAGTTTTCACCGATGCCAATGGGAACGACGCCTGCTGAAACAGAACCAGGCTTTTCGATGTAGTCGGCACCCATCATGACCGTATCTTTAATGGTCACGTTGTCGCCAATCGCACTGCGCAATCCAATCACGCTATTTTCGATGGTGACGTTGTTACCGATCAAACACCCATCTGCGATCAAGCTGTTCCGCACGGTCGTGTTGTCCATGATCGTGGGGGGGAGGTACCTGGGGCGACTGTAGATGGGTGCGGTGCGGTCGCGAAGATCAAATGGTGGTGATTTGCTGGCCAACGAAAGGTTGGCTTCGTAAAACGCACGAATGGTTCCGATGTCTTCCCAGTAGCCGTCAAACAGGTGCACCTGCACTTTGTGTGAGTTGATTGCCGAGGGAAAAACTTCTTTCCCAAAATCTTGATGATCGGAATTTCGCAGTAGATCGACCATCACATCTTTGTTGAAGATGTAAAGGCCCATGCTGGCCAAGCAATCTCGCCCTTGGCTGGGAATCCCGCGAGCATCGATCCAGGCTGGATCCATTCGGACGGTGGCGAGTTCTTCTTCGGTTTGCGGTTTTTCGACGAATCCCTTCACTCGACCTTCATCATCGACTTGCATGATGCCAAGCGCGGATGCATCTTTGCGACTGACGGGAATGCCTGCGATGGTCGCCGCGGCACCCGATTCGATGTGGGTTCGCATCATGTCGCGAAAGTCCATCCTATACAGTTGGTCGCCCGAGAGGATCAAAACATGCTCGATCCAATCTTCTTCCAAGTGGATTAGGTTTTTGCGGACCGCATCGGCCGTGCCTTGGTACCAGTCGGAGCCGAGATTGACGGTTTCTTGAGCCGCCAACAATTCGACGAAACCGCCACTGAAGTGGTCAAAGAAATAAGTTTGTCGCAAATGGCGATGCAAGCTCTCGGACAAGAACTGCGTCAGCACATACGCTCGATTCAATCCACTATTAATGCAGTTGCTGATTGGGATATCAATCAGGCGGTACTTGGCTGCCAAGGGAACAGCCGGTTTTGCACGAATCTTGGTCAGAGGAAAAAGACGGGATCCGCGACCACCACCGAGGATGAGCGCGATGGTGCGAGAAAGATCCATGGAGTTGACCCTCAGCATTTGGGAACGGAGCAAGAAAAGAATGGTGAGTTTACCAGTACTTTTCAAACCGTATAGTTCCCGGTCCAACTTCGCCATCAGACTCATCGCGAAAGCCGGCAGCTTTGAGCAGCGGCAACATGCCTGGGGTCGGCAAAGGATCAGCACCGGGTGCGACGTAGCCGATCATTGCCGGATTGCCGCACAAAAAGACATGCGTGTTTTTGGGCGAGAGTGGATCGTCAGCGGCCTTTGCGAGTTGACCGGAAGTGAAGAGCGTTTGGAGGTACTGTTTGCCAACAAAGTTGGGATGCGATGGATCAAGATTTTCCGGATCACGGGTCGTGAAGGGGAGGTAGCGGTATTGGGGGAACTTTTCTGATAGAGCCGAATGTTCCAACGCATAAGCGAGATCGCTTCGTTTTCGGACGCTGGTCACATTGACGATTTTCCCACGGTGTCCGTCGGCCAGCAGTTTTGTGGCCATCGCATTATGAGGTGCTTCACCCGTGCCAGTGCCGAGCATTAGAACGGTATCATCGGACGCGACATTTTCTAGGACGTACGTGCCGACGATTTTTTTCTGTACTTCCAGGCGATCGCCCGCTCCAAGATTGAACAAGCGAGGAGTCAAAACAGGTGGTTTCTTGTCTGGCGAATCGGATTCGCGAACCAACGTGATGTAGAACTCTAAATAATCAATCTGATCGACGGGAGCCAACTGCTGCTTGCCATCGAGCATTGGGCAGGAAATCGAATAGGCACGACGAGAAAGTTTTCGTAATTTTTTCTCTGGAACTTCTTCCGCCTGCGTCCCCTTTAGACGGGGTTCCCAGTTTCCCAGGCCAATTGCGACATATTGGCCGGGTTGAAACGGGGGGATCGGGAGATCGGGTCGGATCCGGAATCTCGACAAGTCGCTGTGTGAGTCGATCCGCTCGATAACCTCCCCGTTATAGTGTTTTTGTCGCAGTTGGCTTATTTCTTCGGCATCGAGGGGTGCCGGGTCGATTGTGTCGCTCAATGTGATTCCTCCACCGGGCTGAGCGTTGCATTCGATTCCGAACGCTTCCCCGACTGGTGCCGGTTCAAGATGACATAGAAATCGTCCGTTTTTCGGGGCCGCAACAACGGCGATTCCACAATATAATGGATTGGTCGGCGTCGATGCGTACCAGGCTTAAATCCTGGTCCTCGCTGGTTCGCTGGCGATAGGCGGAATCGAATTATCGGCCGAAAAACCTAGCCTCGTTCGGAAATCTGGACTCAGCGATCTAGACGTTGAGCCTGAATCCCTTTTCTTTCATCCACCCAAGTCACATGTTGTTCAATCGACTTTTTACGGCCTCCGCCGTCTTTTTATTCGCAATCACTCAGGCTTGGTCACCAAAGGCAGCAGCAGAAACCTGGACCAGCCTGCAGGGGACGCATTCGGTGGAGGCACGAATGATCGGATTGTGGGATGGAAAGGTGTTGTTGCAGCTTGCAAACGGCCGACGCGTCTCTGTACCTCTAATGTCGCTGCGTAGCGAGAGTCGGATTCAGGCCGAAGAACTGTCGAGGAAATTGAAAACCTCACGGGCCGAACGCATTCGAGAATTGCAGGGACGGGCTGTTGCAGAGGCGTCTCCTGCTCCTGATCCACTCCCGCAGGTCCCTGCCGCTGGAAACTACGTTCCGCCAACTCCCGGGGCGAATGCTGCTCAGTTCTTGGAGCAGTTCGATGACGCGGTGGCTGCTGGCCATATTCAAGCAATCTATGACGCCCTGCCGCCGAACTACCGGGCGGATATTGATTCCCTGGTCAAGCTCGCGGCGCAGCGAATCAAGCCGACGACCTGGCAGGCGATCACCGGAACTGCGCATCAGGTCGGCGACTTGATGGTCACCCGCCAAAACTGGTTTCTAAGTAGTCCGAGGATGAAATCACTCGATGCGGATCAAGTTGAAAAAGTGCGTGGGCAAGTTCTCGCGTTGGCGAACGTCTTGAGGGTCGGTTTGAGTCCCGAGGCAACCCAACTTGACCAAATGCAAGCGGTTCCGTTTTCCGAATGGTTGAAAGAGCGCGACAAAGAGGTGGCTCCTTACATTGCTCAGCTATTCAAATATGACGACTCACTCGCACGCGCCATCACTGTCGAATCAGAGAAGAACGGGATTGCTCAGGTGAGTCTGACTCAGGATTCACAAACCAGCAAAGTGACTTATGTCTCGGTGGATGGGTACTGGGTCCCAAAGACGTTGGCGGATCAGTGGCCCAACCTGGTAGAGGACTGGAAAAATGAGCTGAGCAACGGTGCGGCTTCGATGGATACCTACGCAGCCTTGATCCAGGCGGTCGCCGGACCGGCGTTGCAGTCGCTGGCCAACGCTCAGAACTCCGGGGATTTTCACGCTGCGATGGAACCCGTTTTCCCGATTGCTGAAACGATGATTTCGTCTGTTGCGGCGATGATGGGTCAAAGTAGTGGGTTGGCATCGTCCCAAGGTCGGGGAGGCAACAGCGGCTATCAAAATGGCTATGAGGACGAAATGGGCATGGATGCTGACTACGAAGCCGAAATGGGCATGGAAGAAGGTTACGGAGATGACATGGGAGGCTCTCGCGGTGGTCCTGGTCCCGGTGGCTTCGGTCCCGGCGGCTTTAACGCTGGCGGAAGTGGTTCTGGTGGCGGTTCCAGTGGTCCTCGCGGCGGTGGCCCTGGTGGTCCCGGTGGGTTTGGCCCTGGCGGCTTTGGCGCCGGCGGAAGTGGTTCCGGTGGAGGTTCCAGCGGGCCTCGCGGTGGCGATGCCAGTGGCCCCGGTGGGTTTGGCCCCGGCGGGTTTAGTGCCGGAGGTGGTGAGCCACGTCAGTAGTGATTTTTATTCGCTTGATTGGCAGTTCCCAAAGTGGGCAGTTCCCAGAGTGCTGGTACCCCCTCAGATGATGCATTTCTGCCGGACAACCGTCTGACAGAAATGTTTCCGATCGTTCTTTACTGATCTTCTTTTGCAAGGCTTCCAAGGCTTGAATCGCACTAATCCACCACGCATCGCGATCATTGGTGGCGGGCTGTCCGGATTAACGACAGCCGCCAAGCTCTCCTTGATGGATCCCACGCTCGATCTGTCTCTGTTCGAAGCCGGTTCGCGGACCGGCGGCGTGATCCACACTGAGTCAGCTGACGGATTTATTCTTGATCATGGCGCGGACATGTTCGCGACCCAACCGCCCGCTGCAATCGAGCTGATCCGACAACTCGGTTTAGAAGATCAGTTGATCGAGCCCGAATTGACACGACGTGGTGCTCGCATTGTTCATCGCGGGCGTCTGGTGCCGGTACCAGAGGGATTCGTTTTGATGCGAGCCACGGCATGGTTGCCGATGTTGACCACACCACTGTTGGGTGTGACCGGGAAATTGCGTTTTTTTGCTGAGCGATTTGTTCCGCCTTTGCGAGAGGATCGAGATGAATCGGTCAGCGAGTTTGTGTTGAGGCGGATGGGAAGGCAGGTTTTGGAACGAATCGTCGCGCCATTGGCGGCGGGGATTTACACGGCCGACATCCAGAAACTAAGCATGCGGGCGACCATGGGGCCGATTGTCGCGATGGAGCAACGATATGGTTCCTTGGCCAAAGCGGCTGCCGCTCGCCGGCGATCGGGTGAGGATTCAATTGAGCGGTCCAGTTCCGGCGCCCGGTATGGAAAGTTTCGCTCGTTCCCAGGAGGGATGAAGCAGTTTCTTGATAGCCTCGCCGAGAAACTCCCCAATGGCACAATCCATCTCCATTGCCCTATCGAGCGATTGGAGCGTTGCGAAGGTCAAAAAGGCGGCAATGGTCGATGGCGGGTTCATCTGCAAGACAAGACTTCGCAAGAATTCGATGAGGTGGTGGTCGCGGTTCCTCCTCAGGTCGCCTCTGGTTTGCTCCGACCTCTGAGTGCTGCAGCAGCCAGTGAACTCGATTCGATTGAAATGGCCTCCGCAGCAATCGTTGCGTTGGGCGTTCCCCGCACGCAAATTTCTGAAGACGTCGACACCTTCGGTTTTGTTGTTCCGCTCAGCGAAAACCGTCGAATTTTGGCTGGTAGTTTTGCCAGCCACAAGTTCGCGGGTCGAGCGCCGGAAGGTCAGGTGATCATTCGAGTCTTTATCGGCGGGGCAATGCAACCGGAATTGCTCCAACGCAGCGATGCGGAGCTCATTCAGATCGCTAGGGAAGAGCTCGGCGAATTGATCGGATTGACCGGGGAGCCGACGCTGGCACGTGTTGTCCGCTGGAATGATGCGATGCCTCAGTACCACCTAGGTCATCTCGACCGCGTCGAGCGAATTGAGCAAGAGATGGAAAAAATCGAGGGGCTCTCGCTAGTCAATAACGGTCTTCACGGCGTCGGGATCGCCCCTGTCGTCACGCAGGCCGGTCGAGTGGCCGAAAGGGTGATTGAGCGATTGGCGAGTTCATGCGACTCGACGAGCGGTGATGACGTGGGGGTTGGAACCGGTTCGTAATGAAACGGACCGATCCGTGAGCGGGAATCGAATTTTTTTCAATGCATTGTGCATCGCTACGGCATCTCGAAATCGTTTCTTCGGTGAGGGATCGATAGCTTTCCGTACCAAAGCGACGAATTCTTTCGAGATTCCCCGACGGAGACGATTGAACCCGGGCAACGAATCGAACGGGTATTCGGGGACCTCGCCCGCCAAAGTTCGATAAATTACCAAGCCGAGCGAAAAGACATCGCTACGAAAACTCGGACGCCCCATCGCCTGTTCCGGCGACATGTACCCGATCGTGCCCGAACCGGAAACATCATGGGAACCGCGTTCGAGTCGGGCCAACCCGAAATCACTCAATTGAATAATCTGGCCAGGCAATAAGATGAAATTTTCTGGTTTCAGGTCGCGGTGCAACACTCTTTTCTGGTGGGCGTAGGCGACAGCACTGATCATCTGGGCGATGAAATCCATCGCGGCAGCCCGTGAAATTCGTCGGCTAAGACGATCGGCCAAGGTTTCTTCGCCGAGTGGAAATGCCATCACGAAGTGTCCATCAATAAATCTTGCATCTTTCAGTGGCAAAATGCAGGGATGATCCAACTTGGCCATAATCCGAACTTCACGTTGCAGATCGGCCAGGCTGTGCTCGTCCGCGACGTGATGCCCATGAGGAATTTTTAAGGCAACCTTGCGGTCCTCGATCATATCCAATGCGGCAAACACGGTCGCGAAACCACCTTCGCCGAGACGTTTTTGGATTCGGTACTTATCCAGTCGACGACCCACACGCAAATTTGGAAGATCGTCACCGTCACCGCAAAAAAGTTTCAAGGTTGAGGCCACAAGTATCTCTGCTGCGAGGAACTATGGGTGGGATTTCTTGCTACGACAATCGAGCTCGGTGTTGGCTGAAATTGCCGCATTCCGATAGTGCTAGGAATTGAAGTTTCCCGCCAAAATTGCTTCGACAAATTCTTTGAAAGAAGAGTCAGATGGGTAAATCGTCACATTCGAAGCAAGGAGAATACCTTTTCCGAGCAATCGTTTTTGACGTTCATCGATCTGCTGATTTCCCAGTCGTAACAGCCCGCACAAATTAACGGTTGGGCTGATTGAAACTCGCTGCTTGGGATGGTTTGCCGAGAGGGGGCTCATACTCGCCTTAGGGCAATTTTCGAAACAGCAGCAGTCTCATGTCGGCGACTTCGGGGCCTGTCATCTTGGCTGCTCGCAGTGTCAGCGTCGCGGGACCGGGTTTCAATTCGATGACGCCCAGTTTCATCGGTTTCCAATCTTTGACGTACCCTTCGACTCGTTTGAAGCGATCGTCTTGCATCCCGGACAGCGGAGACTCGTTCGCCTGTTCGATGGAAGCTTGGATTATCTCATCGCCCAAGGCCAACTCCAGCACGGTTCCGACACTTGAGTCTGGGCAGGCGTAGTACATTTCCACTTCGTATTTGCCTTTGCCGAGGACCTCAAGTTCCCAAGTGATTTGATCCTCGGTGTTGGTCCACTCCGTCATGAAAGTGCAATTGGGGAAGCGATTGCTTCGCACGATTTTGCCGTGGGGTGTGGCATCACGAGCAGGTAGTTGTGTGAAAATTGCATCGGGATGGCCCAGATTGAACGGACGTGTCTCCGGGTCGCGGGAAGAGCGAGGTTTTGTTTCTGCGACCCATTGTTGCATGGCTTTTTCCAATCGAGCGGCCACTTTAGGTTTTTCTTCGGCAAGGTCTGTTCTTTCTCTCGGATCCGATGCGATATCGTGCAGTGGACCACCGAGTTGCTTGCGGAACTGTTCGGTTCGCACTGTGACTTTATTGTTCCACACGCTGAATATTTTTCGGTCGGACCAATCGATTTGCTCGCCATGAAGAAGAGGGGCGATGGAGATTCCATCGAGTGGCTTTGTCGGTGCGGGGGGAATTCCGGCAAAATCAGCGAGGGTCGGCAACAGATCGATCGCTGCCGCAATTTGATTTACCTTGGTCCCGCCCTGAACCTTTTGCGGATATCGGATTAAGCAGGGCGACCTCAAGCCACCCTCGAACGTGGATCCCTTGCGACCCCGCAATCCACCATTGAAGCGTGATCCATTCGGTCCGTTATCGCAGAAATAAACGACGATTGTGTTATCCGCGATCTTGAGCTCTTCCAGGTGATCAATCAGTCGCCCCACGTTTGCATCAATGTTCTCACACATCGCTAAAGCTGCTCGCGTATGAGTCAAGTTTTGGCGTTTCTGATTCTCAGGGGCTGGATCGGGAACAATCGTCTTGTTCTCAAATTTCTCCCAATAGGGATCGGGAACCTGCATCGGAGAATGCGGGGTATTCAATGGTAAGTAGACAAAGAATGGCCGGTTCCGATGCTCATCGATAAATTCGATTGCGCGCGTTGTCAGGTCGTCCACCAAAAATCCATCGCCTTGAACCAGACGGCCGTTGTGTTCCAGCATCGGCGAAAAGTAGTTGCCCCAATGGCCACTACAGAAACCGTAAAAATCTTCGAAGCCACGGGCATTCGGGTGATAGGGGTATTGCATACCGCTGTGCCATTTTCCATAAGCCGCCGTGGCGTAGCCGGCATCGCGAAAAAACTCAGCGATAGTCTGTTCATCAGCGTTGAAACGTTCCCCACCAGTCGACGTGCTATGAACGCCCATTCGTGGGTGGTACCGGCCAGTCAAGAATTCGGCTCGTGTTGGCGAGCAGACAGCACACACATAAAAATTAACGACTTCCGCACCATCACGTGCCATCGCATCAATGTTTGGGGTCGAGAGATTTGGATTCCCATGCAGACTTAGGTCACCCCAACCTTGATCATCGGTCAAAATCACAACCACGTTGGGCTTGGTAGTCGTTTGCGAATATCCAGAATTCACGCTCAGAATGGTCACCAACGCAATGCCAAGCCAACGAAACGAAATCATGTGATGAACCTGTGGTAAAGCCTAGCTGGAGTGTTTGTTGATGGTCCCACACCGATTTCCCAAGCTTTCAGGAAATTGGCGAGCGTCGTGGGCTGGAAGTTTCCGTGTCTCTACCCAGCAGTCGCTGGTCTTGCAATTGACTGATCGATCGCATGACCCGAACAAAGGTTGATTATTTGATGCTTGGGTTTGCAGGTCATTTCTGCAAGGGATCCAAGCCTGTTTCAGCGTAGTTTACGGGAACGGGACGTTCAACGTGCGCATCAACCGTTCCAGGCAGTGACGTTTTCCGCATAGCGACGCAGTTTCGATTTGTTCTTCTCAATTGCCATCAGGCCGGCCAAAAGGCAGACACCCGTGGTGATGCCAAATACCCACCATGGCCAAACTGCTTCAAGGGCTTGGTGGGCGTGCCACACCATGCTGGTGACACCAAGGAAAACAAACATGGCTCCGAGATATAAAAATGGTCGTATGCGCAGCACCACCCCCATCAGCATTCCGAAGAGTGATAACAAAATCAAAATGATCGGACCGCTCAAATGGCTGCCGATTTCCTGGACCAACATGTCAGCTGTGCTGCTGACATAGATCAGCAAAGTTGCTCCGTAACGAATCGGCGCCCTCACGCTGGGAGCCAACTGATCGCGGTACAGGTGAACCATCACAAGCACACAGGCTGCGGGCGGAATGAGCCAAATTTGAGGATGCGTTAAAAAATCCCAGCCCGGCCGTTGTGCTAAGACAATCCACCAGGCAGCATTGGCGAGTAGAATTGCGGTGACCCGGGGCATCAATTGTTTCCAAAGTGCCGAAATAAACAGGTAGTAAGCAGCACCAAGCAGTAGGAAGACGTCGTACCGCACAACGCCGCCCGGGAAGGCCCATTCCAATTTGGCAAGTGACCCGCTCAGCCAGAATCCAAGGACTGGTATCAACGGTAGGTACAGTGAAGTATAGGACAGTGTGGTCGACATCACCTCATCTTGTCGTCGCCGTGACCATTCAACGGCACCGACACTGGTGAACGCCAATGTCAATACGATGTAGGGCCAATAATCTTTCAGCCCCAAGAATCCCCACTCTTGATTGCATAAGAAAATATGAAGCCACGTCATTGATGCAAAACCTTGCGCAGCGGCGATCAGGATGCGACGCTCTGTGTCAGTCAGTGTGAGTCGTTCTCGCCATGCCGAACTCGGACCACTGATGATTGCGATGATGGCTGCCAACAAACTAAGTGCGGCGAGAGTGACGGCAACTCCAATGATTAATGGTGGTGCGATTCCCTCAATTCGCCCATGATCTCGCAGCATCACCTCACGAGTGATCATGCAAGCCAGTGATGCGAGTGAAGCAATTCCGGTGGCCTTTGCCCCATTCGCCAGCGGCCCTCGCCAACGTGCTGCCATCGAAGTGCCCATTAGTTTTGGCAGCAAGAAAACCAGCGTGGGAAGTGCCAGCACGGTGGCAACGAGCCACTGCATGGAGGTCGTTAATATCGGGTGTACCGCTCGGCTGTCGGAAACACTCGCCAATAATCCAAGTGCAATCAGTCCAAGTGAGATCGCGGTATGTCGCAAGCGATTGCTGTCGCTTAGGTCCGCAGTGACAGCGATCGCCCAAGCCGCCAGAACGACTGACAGGGTACTCATTCGAGCATCGATGCCAGGTGCCAGCATGACGATCATGGCGAAGGTGGATGCTATCCCTAACCCGGCAACCAAGGCGGCGAGTTGCCATGTCGATTGAGCGATATGGGTCAATTGGTCTTTCAATGTCCCACCGGAGAATTTTGCAATCAACGCCGAGAGTGGAATGATCCAATGAGCGACGAGCGAGACAGCGAACCCAGCGGCGAGCAAGACAGGCACCCATCGTTGAGTGTCGCTTACTCCGAATGAGATAGCGACGTGTGCTGCAATCAGCGAAATCGCCGTCATGATGGACCCGAGTAGCATCGTCCAGGTACTGATGCGTCTGCCCCGTGCGAATCCCGAAAAACCAACTCCCAAGTAAATGATGACTCGAGTCCACAGTAGTGGATCCATCCAGGCCGAGCTGGTCATGCGGTGCTTGCCGATGAGCGTCGCCCATGCCGTCTCCATTAGCAACCCAGCGAACAGCAATCCGGCGAATTCCATATCTGGCAACGCCAACACTGCCTGGCGGCGGCGATCCACGTTGTCCTGATGACGATCAGCGTGTGATAAACGCCAAGTGATCACCCAGGCCGCTGTCCAGGCGACCGAAATCGTCCACTGCATTTCCTCGCTGGCATTGGTTGCGATTCGCGATAGGATCATCCCGATTCCCGCCCCAATGATCACCCAGCCGAGGATCCGACATGTCCTCAAAACCGACTCAGTGGTCCCTTGGTTACTCGATGCGATTGGAAGGCAAAGTCCTGTCATTGTCATGCCGAGGAGTGACAGCCAAGGAAACAGATCAGATGCATTTCCAATCACAATGCAGGTGATGAAAAGTGTGAGGTTGACGGCAGTGATGTGCACAAAATCGGTGGTCGATTTTGATCTGAAGTACTGAAGCAACGACATGCCACCACCTAGCAAGATCACAGCTGCTGTGAGTTCGGAGACTTGAATGTCTGAGGTCCAGCCTGCGATGACGGCTAACCAAGTGACCTGACCCGACATGCATGTGACCATAACGGGCCATGTTGGACGCACTACGAGTGGCTGCGGTAACTCGAGTGGTGAGTCATCGAAAAGCCACATCCCCAATGCCAACAACGAAATCAAAAAGCAGGGAATGCCAGAAAGTTTGACTAGCTGTGGTAGATCGAATAGCGATCCGAGCGTGACCAAGACGGCAGATCCAACACCCACTATCAGCACGAAGGTCGACGAGCCGATGATTCCAGGGTGGGGATCCATTCGCTTGTCGCGGCCAAGCCAAAACCGCACTGCGAGCAGCCAGCCGACTGAACCGAGTCCCGCGATCTGAATCCACGTCGATCCACTCGTTTGAGCGATCGCTGGGACCAGGATGGTGATAGCGAGTGGGGTCAGCAATGCCGAACCGATAAGTCCAGTTTTTTGCTCGGTCTGTTTTGCGGACCACAGCAATCCCACGGCCGCTGTTAACCACCAAGCCGATACGGCAGTCGTGCTCGTGAAATCGGCCAGCCCCCCTTTGCTAATGGGTGTGTACCAGTCGAAATACAGCAAAACGATCGAAGCGACCGCGACGATGATTATTGAGATCATCGGAGCCAACTGCGTGGCCGGTCTTGCTAGGGAGAGACCTGTCTTGCCGAGAAACGCCGGAATACTGAAACCACCGACTGCGCTCAAGGTCGTCGCGATGATGACGCGACCAGACGTATCGGTGGTCACCACTGCTGCAAACGCACTTGAGACCCAGATCAGCGATGAGATACCAACGATAGATAGAGTGCAATCGCCGAGCAGCAAATCGGTCTCTTGCCGACGTGCAAACCAGACAACCAAAATCCCTAGAAACAAAGACCCCATTGGCAGCCAAGTTGATGCACCATATTGAATCACTTCACTGCCTGCGGTCTGGGCGAATAGCGATGCCAACACCCAGGCTGAACTGAGTCCTACTAGGAAAGTTTGAATGCCGATTAACGATCCGTCGATCATCAAGATGGGGGTTGCGTTGGATTTGGTGAATGAACCCAATCGCTTTTTCAGTCGGTGATCTGATCTGATTAACACGGAGACGGCAGCACGAGCGACGATCCAACCACCGGCAACCGATCCAGCCAGGATTGCCCATGCCCAGGGGGCTTCACATCGCCTCCATGCATCACTGCTAAACAGCAATTCCTCGAATTGACCAAAGCCGATAGCGATCGCCATGGCGATCGATGCAATCTGTGCTAAACGCAAGAAGAAAAGATTGCGTGACATCGTCCAAACCCACGCCAGTACGACTGAGGCAAGGGCCAGGTAAATTGTCGAGCGCAGCCAGTCATCAGTCGCAGTGAAACATGCAATCAAGGCGGCGAGCAAAATACTGACCGCACTGACACTCCACCAGATTTGACAAGATTCGATCACTCTTGCTAGTGGCGTGCGCCGCCATGCTGCCAGGGGTCGTGCCAGCTCAGAGAGTACAGCGAGCGTGATCGCGATCGCGAACAAGGTCATCATCGATACATTTGGACCTGCGAACTCTTGGCCGACTCCAATCGGTCGAAAGACAGATGAACATGCAAATATCGCTGCGACCAAGGTGCCGTAATCACAAATTTTCCAGCGAAGCGAATAAAAGAAATTCACTCCGACTGTGACTGCCAGGATCAGGGTGACAATCCAGGCTTTAACCTCGCCGAGCATTGAATGGGGGGCGACCGTAAGAATCGATGTGTTGATTAGCAGCAGCAGTGTCCAACCCAACGCCGCGATTTCCATCGGTTGTCGGAGTTCAGCACGACGGGACACAACGGCCATTAAGCCAACCGCTATGGAAACGATTCCCATTGCAACCATCGGTTCACCACCGATGATTCGACGCCAGAATGAGATTTGTTCCCATTCAAGGTCGCCCAACCAAATCGTTGACGTCATCACTACGGCCATCCCTAGTGGAATGGTCGCCAAAGCAATTTGGCGAGGCTGATTTGCGAGCCATCCTAGTAGCAGCAAACTTACCGAGAGTATGCTTGCCCATGCCCATAACCAACCCGGGCTATGGTTTGCCGCTGGTATTGTTACCCAGGCTAATCCGATTAGAACCGCGTAAAGCGTTCCACCGATCATCGATTGGGTGCTATCTCTTGCTCCCTTCATCAACGAGCGTGACAAACCTGCCAATGCGACGACGCCTGGAATCGACGCAAGTGCCACCGTTAAGTAGCCATCCAAGCCGAATGTACGGGCCATGAAAGCCGTATAGCCGACGGCGATCGAGAGTGAAAATCCGCCAAAACCAATGACAAGCAATCGAGCTCGGCTGCCTGCGTATCCAAATGTCATCTGTTCACGGCGAGCTCGAATCATCCATAAACAGGCGATTGCAACAAGCAATGAACCAAATCCGAGCAACCATCCTGCATTGCTGTTAAACGTGCGGACCGCCGCTGGAACGATTGGCAAAACCGCGACGGGACCCGCTACCGCCAAAATATTCGGCAGGGCGTATTTGCGATGAACCAACGCTGCACCGCTGAGACGGAGCAGCGT
This sequence comes from Rubripirellula sp., assembly GCA_049602075.1. Lineage (GTDB taxonomy): Bacteria > Planctomycetota > Planctomycetia > Pirellulales > Pirellulaceae > Rubripirellula. The sequence goes on along the minus strand of JBMYRF010000003.1, from coordinate 321,524 downwards.
TAAGTAAACAACGCCGCCGATCACGATTGCGGCGAGTGTGACCGGTTCAGTTAATTGCACCGCCTCCCCCGAAGCTCGTGCCGCTGCGAGCCCCGCTAGGACGCTTAGCGGGACAAGTAGTGTCGCAATGACCAGCACTGCCCGGCTGGTGTGACGCAACCGCCAGCGCGATAGCGTGTAAAGTCCGGCAGCGAAGATAGCTGCATTGGCGGCTAGGAAAATTAACGAGGGAACCACACGGTGCTTCGCTACCAGTGGACTCCATAGGCTGATCACCAACCCAATCGAGCAAACCACGATCAACATCCCTGCCACCAACTCGCCCCAGCGGATGTTGTGAGCGGCTAGAAATGATTGGATTAACTCTGCTTTCGATAATGGATTTACTTCCGTCGGCACTGGGTGGGCTGGAATGGGGACAGCCGGCTTCGAAACGGGAATCGGTGAGGAGAGAGGCTGTGATTCAGGCGGCGGTCGCTGCTGCTTCGTTTCAACACGTTCCAGTGAAATTGGTTGTTCCGAATCAACTGGTGATTTTGGTCCCAGATCTGCCGGAGTTTTTTTAGAGGAGTCGGTTGCTTGGCTCGCCTTGAGCGGGTGGGTCGCTGGGGATGCGGCGTGCG
>JBMYRF010000003.1:316424-320804 GCA_049602075.1 Rubripirellula sp. | reverse complement strand
GAGGAGTCGGTTGCTTGGCTCGCCTTGAGCGGGTGGGTCGCTGGGGATGCGGCGTGCGGGGTGCCGGGATGCGGGGTGCTGGGATGGAATCGAGATTCCAGGATCCGCAACTTCCGTTGCAATTCCAGCGATTCATCCCCGCTTACTAATTCCCGCTCGTGCAGTCTTCGGATGGTCCGACGCGCAGCAGCCAGATCTGAATGCTGGTCTGGTTTTGGTAGCGGAACGGTGTGATCTTGCGTTCCTGTAATGACTCGGAGCAAGGTTCGAACGATCACCCAGCTTACGTGTCCGACAACGGTCACGATTGCCCACGCAAGAAAGACGACGAAAATGACGTCAATCATCTGTAAACCTATTTCCGAGGGATGGCGAACTTCATCCTAGTGCCTGTCCCCAGCGGATGTGTGCGCGATCTCGACGTATAATGAAAAGATGGAAAATCCCCCGTCCTGGAACAGCGAACCATCAACTCTGGGTGACGGACCGTCCTTGGAATCGGTCATGGCCGATTACATCGAGCTGCGGGAACAGGGGAAAGCGCCTTCGCCGGAGGCCTATTTAAATGCTTTTCCACAACACAGTGCCGAATTGCGGACATTCTTTCGAAACCACCATTGGTTGGATGAATCGGCACCTCCACCAGTCACGTCGTTGGCTGGAATGACGATTGGGCCCTATGAGATCGAAGCTGAGATTGCCCGTGGTGGCATGGGGGTCGTTTATCGTGCCCGACAGCAAGGATTGGATCGCCCGGTTGCCCTAAAACTGATCTCCAGTGGTGTGTTGGCAGGGAAAGAAGAGCGACGACGCTTTCGGATAGAGGCAGAAGCCGCGGCGAGATTGCACCATCCAGGTATCATCTCGATTCATGAGATTGGTTCATGGCAGGGGCATGAGTATTTTTCGATGACACTGGTCGATGGGCCGACTTTGCAGAAACGTGTAGATGATCGCACCTTTGATGATCGTGAATCAGTACGCTTGGCTCGTGATGTTGCAAAAGCCGTCGGCTACGCCCATCGAAATGGCATCGTTCATCGTGATCTCAAGCCCGAGAATATCCTGATCGGTCCAGATGGCTGTCCCCTGGTCACTGATTTTGGCTTGGCCAAATGGCACCGTGATGGCAGCATGATGACCAGGACTGGGCAGGTACTAGGAACGCCGCACTACATGAGTCCTGAGCAAGCGACTGGTCAGGGGCTTGGCGATGTGAGCACGGATGTTTATTCGCTTGGTGCGATTTTGTATGCGTTGCTAACCGGTCAACCACCGCATGTTGGCGACTCGGCCGCTGAGGTATTGCGAAGTGTGCTGCAAGATGAGCCCATCCCGCCACGTACATTACGCCGTGAGATATCAGCGGATTTGGAGACGATTTGTCTGAAGGCAATCCAATACGAGTCTTCGCAGCGATATCCATCCGCCGAAGCCATGGCTGATGATTTGGAACGGTATCTCACCGGTGATTCAATTCATGCCGCAAGCAGTGGTTTGTTGGATCGTTTTGCTCGCGAGATTCGACGCGACCAACACCAAACGCACTTTGTCGATTGGGGGCGAGCATTGATGGTGATTGGATTCACGATTTTCGCCAGCCATCTTGCGATCTTCATGCTAGCCTCCTCCAATTTCCCTCGCTGGGTCGCGTTTTGGATTCCCCGGCTGTGCATGCTGGGAGCAATTTTCTACATCATCTACCGTGCGCGAGGTGGATCTTTATTGCCCCGTAGCGTAGCCGAAAGACCCATCTGGTCCATTTGGCTTGGTTACTTGCTGACGCTGGGTACCGTGAATCTACTGTCAGTGATTGGCAGTCTAGATCAGGCCAGCTTATTTCCGGTCACGGCCGGTTTGAGCGGCTTTGGATTTGTGGCGATGGCTGGGCATGTGTGGGGTGGATCTGCGATATGCGGGATCGGTTTTTTTGCCGTTGCGCTGGTCAGCGTTTTTTTTGATGATTTTGCACCACTTTTGTTCGGCACCGTCTGGCTGATCAGTATGCTCGTCCTGGCAAAACATTATCGGGTGAAATCTGCCAATTAGTGGAGATTAGTCATCCAGCTTGGGGTGGCATTCTGCAAGATGATCTGCGTGGTAGACTGATCGACGAAGATTTGTCCTTCTCAATCCGCCACGACAATCATGGATGCCGAAAGTTCGACATTACAGCTTTCGTCGCCTGTGCAATATCTGCCAGGCGTCGGAGCATCACGCGCGGAACGGCTCCTGAAGCTAGGCGTGAGAACTGCCCAGGATGTCCTCTTTTTGTTTCCGAGGGATTACGAGTTCCCAGCGCCAGCGACGAAGTTGGATGATTTGAGTGAAGGTGTGTCGGCTTCGTTGGTCGGCGAAATCGTCGATGCGGAGTTGGTCACACGAAACCCCGGCAAGTCGATCTTCAGTGCGATTGTCGAGAACGAATCAGGGGTCATTCGGATTCTATTTTTTAATCAGTCATTCCGAGCGGACCAGTTGACGCTCGGGTGCCAGGTGATGGTTTCGGGAACACCGAAGCTAAATGGGTTGAGGATGGAAATGGTGCATCCAAAAGTGACGGTTCTCGACCTGCAAGATCAAGTTCCGCAACCACTGATATTGCCCATCTATCCGCTGACGGATGGAATCAAGCAAACGGACCTTCGCCGGCTGAGTGGTCAGTTGGTCGCTGAATTGGCAGGCGAGTTAACGGAGGTGCTGCCTGCGGCATTCCGCGTGCTCTGTGGCAAGAAACTTCGTAAGCAAGGGCTTTGGAAGGCCGACGATCCGCTGGTCGACATCGAATTTGCACTGCGACAACTCCATTGGCCCGAGAGTGAGCCTCAGTTGAAACTAGCTCATACACGATTGGTGTTTCAAGAACTTTTGGTGATGCAGCTAGCGCTGGCGATGCGTCGGCGTAAATTGACCACTGAACTGCGTGCTCCGCCACTTCCTTCCTCGGCCTTGATCGATGCCCGGATCATCCAGCGATTTCCTTTTGAATTGACATCCGATCAGAAGCAGGTCATCGCAGAAATTCGACAAGACATGGCACGGCAATTTCCGATGAATCGGATGCTGCAAGGTGACGTGGGCAGTGGCAAGACCATCGTTGCGGTCTATGCCATGATGTTGGCGGTGGCTAACCAGTATCAGGCTGTGATGATGGCACCAACGGAAGTGTTAGCGCGACAGCACTATGCGACGTTAACACGAATGTTATCTTCCAGCCGTGTGCGAGTTGGTTTGCTTTGTGGTTCATTGACGTCATCGCAGAGACGTGAATTGGTCGAAGCTGTGGCCGCTGGGGAGATCGACTTGATCGTTGGAACCCAAGCACTCATTTACAGCCAACTTGAATTCAAGCGGCTCGGTCTATGTGTAATTGATGAGCAACACAAATTTGGTGTTGCCCAGCGGGTCGCGTTGCGAAGTGGCGGCGTCGATCCGCACTATCTGGTGATGTCAGCCACTCCGATTCCCCGTAGTGTCGCGATGACCATGTTTGGCGATGTTGATTTAAGCACGTTGCGCAATTCGCCACCTGGGCGGGTGAAGGTGAACACCTATTTAGCTCGCGAAGGATGGAAAGAACGGTGGTGGGAATTTGTTCGGCAGCGTTTGAACGAAGGACGCCAAGCGTACGTGGTTGCCCCACGCGTTGACAACAATGATCCGTCATCAGACGACAGTGAGGATGTTTCGTCGGTTGAGGCGGTCGTTTTGGAGTTGAGGCAAACGCAGCTCAAGGATTATCGCGTAGGACTATTGCATGGACGAATGCCGAATGAAGAAAAACAGGCAATCATGCAGTTGTTCAGTGATGGGGAACTCGATGTGCTGGTCAGTACGACCGTTATCGAAGTTGGTATTGATGTTCCGAATGCGACCGTCATGACGATTTTGGGTGCCCAGCGATTTGGGCTTGCGCAGCTTCACCAGCTGCGGGGCCGAGTTTGCCGCGGTGCTCATGGTGGACATGTGTGTGTCTTTACCGACGGAGACCAACCGCCAGAGGAAAACGATCGGCTTAAGACGTTTGAACAAACCGCGGATGGATTCGAGTTAGCCGAAGCTGATTTTGTAATGCGGGGTCCCGGCGACTTGCTCGGGCGGCAGCAAAGTGGTTTGCCGCCGATGCGAATCGCTGATTTGAGTCGCGATTTGGAGCTTCTGCAGGCGGCGCGACAACTTGCTCAGCAGATGATCGATGAAGATCCCGAGTTAACGGACCCCGAGTTGGCAGAATTGAAGGGTCAAGTGATTCGACGCTACGGAAAGCGGTTGTCGCTCGGTGACGTTGCCTAGCGATCGGCCGATTCGGCATTTTGTCGTGGTGATTTTCGGATGCATTTGTGCCCCGTCCGAATAGGGCCGTTGTCCGAATAGGGCGGT
>JBMYRF010000003.1:227514-316327 GCA_049602075.1 Rubripirellula sp. | reverse complement strand
CGTTGTCCGAATAGGGCGGTTGCCAAAGCATTGGCGTGTGGCGGTTCAAGCTAACCGACAAGTTGCCCATCCACCAATTCCAGTCTTCGATTCATGGCAGCCGCCAAGGCATCACTGTGCGTCACGGTGATCAAAATGGCGCCTTGCGATTGTTGCAGTTCGATCAACAGGTCTGTGACTGCGTCAGCAGTGGTACGATCCAAGTTGCCAGTCGGTTCATCGGCCAAAATGAGGGTTGGATTCATCAACAGAGATCTCGCGATCGCGACCCGCTCTCGTTCTCCACCAGACAATTCACTCGGTAGGTGGCCAAGGCGATCGCTTAAGCCAATCGAATCGATCAAGTCGGTGGCACGCTGCAGATCATCCTTGCTCGGTTTGCCATCGGCGATTGCCGGTACCAATACATTTTCGATGACGGTTAATTGCGGCAGCAAGTGATGGTCTTGGAAGACAAAACCAATTTTTTGATTTCTAAAGGCGGCTAGTTTTTTCTCGTCTAACTTGAATGGATCGACGCCATCGATCATGACTTGCCCGGAGTCAGGATGATCGAGCGTTCCCAAGATTTGCAGCAGCGTGCTTTTGCCGCTGCCGCTTGGTCCGACAATGGCAACCGAGTCTCCACCGCTTAATTCCAACGACAGATTTTTCAGAACTTGCAACGGTTCGTCAGCAGTCGGAAATGACTTGTTCAGGTCGGTGACCGTTAGTTCGTTGTTTGGTTGAGGATCGTTCATTTGATTAACTGACACAGTGCGACGGTCGCCACACCGTAAAACGAGTACTCCACATCGGCAGTTTGATCGAGCGTAAACCCGACAAAACCACCGGTCGGTGACTGCATGGACAAAGCATATCGGGCGATCGAATCGACGTTAACAAGTTCGGTCGCTTCCAAGTCGCAAAGGGTCAATAACCCGGTAAACGAACTGAGCAGGTCGGCAAACGGAATTCGGGTGTTTGCGGTCAAACCACCCTCATCGGATTGCATCTCGGCAAGAAAATCGGCTGTCTGCGTATGTTCTGCGGGATCCAAACGGCCCAATGCTTTGAGGGTGCCGATGGCGGCAGCGGTTGGGTTGACTCCGGCTCGTTTCGCCGCGCGGATTTCCAAATAGCCACCCTCCACGTGCTGCTGTGATTTCAGAAAAGATTCAATCCCTTCGATGTCAGGCAGTGGGATTTCGATGAGCTGATGGCACAAAACGGAAAGAAACGTCTGGTAGGTGCTGCCAGCGCGGCCTTCGGGAGTTTTGGCAAAGCCGCCATCATCCGTTCGGAGGCTGCTCAACAGGTTAGCAACGTTGGTTCGCCATTGGTGATCATCGTCGGCAATCGCGACCTCACCAACCGACAGCTCGCAAATTGCTGCAGCGAAAATCAGCGAGATCAGGTCAATGATGGATTCTTTTTCGCGGAGCCGCTGGCGCAGGAATTCGGCAGCCCGACGGCCCAGTGGTGGGTCGATTGCATCAAGGATCCACAAAGCCCTCAGCGCAAAAGCGGTGTAGTAAGGATCGCTGTTGCCTTCCCGCCCAGCGAATCCTCCATCTGCACGTTGCTGTTCACGCAACCAATTCGCGTGGTGTTCACGTTGCGAAGGGTCGAGCTGGGTGGCGCCGAGGGCTAACCTCAGTGTCAATTCTTGCAGGTAGGGAACGCTCACGCGGTCCCTTGCGGATTAAAGTATTGTGGCTGGTTACCTTCCTTCCACTTGATATTGCACCCAATCGACGGTGACTGTTGTTCGTTGAGCGGAGCATTTGAAAGGACGGCATCCATGGCAGCTCGAAGATCCTCGCCCGTGACTGGAATCCCTGAGTCTGGACGACTGGCATCAAGTTGTCCCCGATACACCAATTGGTTGTCGCCATCAAACAGATAGAAATCAGGCGTGCAGGCTGCGGCGTAGGCAATCGCAACGCTCTGATCTTCGTCGTAGAGGTAGGGGAAATTGTAGTTGCAACGCTGTTTTTCCACTGCCATCGCCTGGGGCGAATCGTCGGGGTATTTCTCAGCGTCGTTGCTGCTGATTGCGACTATGCCAACATCTTTGGCCAGGTACTCATCGGTCAGCGATTTAAGCTGATCGGTAATGTGTTTGACAAAAGGGCAATGGTTGCACATGAAAATCACTAGCAAGGCTCGTTTTCCCGAGACATCGCTCAGGGAGACAGAGTTACCATCGGTGTCGGGCAACGAGAAATCTGGTGCGGATGTGCCCAGCGGCAACATGGTGCTGGCAGTGCGGACCATGGCAAAACCTTTCAAAAATCAAAATGCTGAGTTGTATTTGTGGAAGGGATGGGGCGAGCTTATTTGGGGATTTGGTCGAGCAGGCGGCCTGGGCTCCCCATCGCGTGGTAGCCACCATCGACGTGCAGAATCTCACCGGTGATGCCATCGCTCAGTTCGGATAGCAAGAAAGCGCCGGTCCGACCCACTTCGTCGTGGCTAACATTTCGGCCTAGCGGAGCCATGTGCTGGTAGAGCGAGAGCATTTCTTCCACGCCCGCTGCTCGACCAGCTAGCGTACGGATTGGCCCTGCTGATAACGCATTCACTCGCACCCCGTCGGTTCCGAGGTCGTAAGCAAGATAACGCATGGCGGCTTCGAGGGCAGCCTTGCAAATTCCCATCACATTATATCCCGGGACGCATTTTTCCCCGCCGAAGTAGCTCATTGTGGCGATCGCTCCCCCCGGATTCATGATCGGCTTGGCTGCTGCTGCACAGGCAAGCAGCGAATAAACACTGACATCCATTGCCAATTGGAAGCCCTGCCGGCTGGTGTAAATCGTGTCACGAGACAGGTCATCCCGGTCAGCAAACGCGATTGAGTGAAGTACGAAATCAATTTTTCCGAAGGTTTTGGCCGCATATTCGAAAACACTGCGGATGTTTTCGTCGTTCTGCGCGTCCATAGGTATGAGAAACTTCGCGTTTTCATACTTATCCGTTAATTGGGATACCCGCCGCCGATTGCGCTGCCGAGCGTCGTCCTCGCGATCTGGTAGATGGGTGAACCCACATTCACCACCCGCTTCCATAATTTGTTTTGCGATTGCCCACGCGATCGAGTGGTCATTGGCTACGCCGAGAATAAGCCCTTTTTTACCGTTGAACTGCATCGTGTCGATTTCCTGGAACTGATCTGATCTGCCTGCGGGGATTGATCGGCCGCCGCTTCGTGCGAGAGACAACATACCGCAGTCGAGTGATGTTCGTCTATTTGTCTACCGAAACACTGGAAAGAACAGTAAAGTTGACTGATCCAATACCCCTCTCCGGCAAAATTGCTGATCCCAAGCTTTTGAGGAAGACGAGGACAGATTTGCCTCATCACGCTCACGACGATTCTGAGTCGCTCGAAGTTCGGCTGGCGGTTGAGCTCATCAACTCACTGCGGGCGGATTCGACACGCTCGGAGTTTCTGGCGGCCACCCTGCCAAGCCTCCTGCAAGCGATGGGAGCGGATACGGGAGGAATCGTCCATCAACAGCAGGGGCGATGGCACCGTGATTTCTGGACTGGGGAAGAAACGGTCACCCTGCCAGAAGCGTTAATTGGGGAAAGTCTAGACCAGGGCAAGCTGCTTCTTGCTGATGGTTGGTGTGCGACGCCAATGTTGACAGAGGCTTACGGCGCTTCGTCGGCAACCGCAGAGGTCGCTGCTACGGCGCTGATTCTGAGAATACCGATCAACGAACAAGAAGCGTGGCAGCGTAATGCCCCGCGCCGTGAGAACCTGCAGACAATTGCGGATTTCTTGATCGCCGCTCTGCAACCGATTGATTCTCGGGACCAGAGGATTCGGCGGATTCATCAGTTAAATACGGTGCTTGAGGCGGCTGCGGAGTGGCAAACTCTTGATGACGATGATGCGCTGTTAAAACGGATCGCGGACACCGCGACCGAATTGCTCGACTGTGAACGAGCCAGCATCTTTTTGTGGGACCGGCGTCGCAAGAAATTAATCGGACGACCAGCGCTTGGTGTCGAAGGCGGCGTCTTGGAAGTGGACGACAATGTCGGCGTTGTCGGAGAAGTACTACGGACCGGTGAAGCCAAAATCTGGAACGGCGGTGCCGATGATGAATCGCGGGTAAACCGTAAGGTTGATCGTTCGCTTGAATTTGAAACCCGCTCATTGGTCGCTGTGCCGATGCAAGGTCAGCGAGATTCTCTGATCGGCGTGTTCGAGGCCATCAATCATCGTGGCGAGGGTTTCGATGACTTCGATGCGGTCTTGCTAGCCGATCTCGCAACGCATGCTGCTGTCGCGATTACTGGTCAAAGGACTCGTCGTAAGCTGACCGAGACACGTGATCGATTGGTCAATGATGCCGCCTCAGCCGCTCCGCTGATTGGTGAAAATCCAGCGATCGAGAGTGTGCGGCAAAATGCAACCAAAGTTGCCGGTACCGATTTGTCCGTCTTGATCTTGGGTGAAAACGGTACTGGTAAAGAAGTACTGGCTCGCCACATTCATTTTGAGAGCGAGCGGCGAAGCGGTCCTTTTATTGCCGTAAACTGCGCCGCATTGGTTGAATCGCTCCTTGAAAGTGAGCTGTTCGGCCATGAGAAGGGCGCGTTCACCGACGCGAACACTACGCATGTTGGTAAGTTTGAATTGGCCAGCGGGGGCACGCTTTTCTTGGATGAGGTAGGCGACATGAGTCCGGGCGGGCAAGCAAAATTGTTGCGAGTGCTGGAGGAGAAGATTGTTGTGCGGGTCGGTGGTTCCCAATCGATCCCGGTTGATGTCCGAGTCGTCGCTGCCACAAATCAACCACTGGAAGATTTAATTGAGCAAAAGCGATTCCGTGAAGATTTGTATTTCCGTTTGAATGTAGTCAAACTTACGTTACCGCCGCTTGCCCAACGGGGCAGTGATGTGCTGTTGCTGACCAATCAGTTTCTGCAAGATTTTTGTTATCAAATTGGCCGGCAAGTACCATCGTTGGATCGTGGTGCCCGGGATGCACTTCTATCCCATCATTGGCCAGGCAACGTCCGCGAATTGCGAAACACGATCGAACGAGTTTGCTACCTGTGTGACGAAGATGTCATACATGCCGCTGATTTGATGCTCAGCGGGTCGAAGCTGAGGGTGAATTCAACGCCCGCGAATGTCGGTAATCTCAAAGATGCGACGCGTGATTTCCAAGTTGGACATATCAACGCGGCTATCGAGGCTTGTCATGGCAACATGACCGATGCTGCTGCTCGATTGGGTCTACATCGGTCTAACCTGTATCGAAAGATGCGGCAGCTTGGTGTCGCGACGTCGACTGAGGAAGACTAGTCGCAGCTCACGCCAATCTTCGGATCACAGCTCGGTATTGTTGAACGCCGCCGCGAAGTTGCTCGAGGGAAATCCATTCGTCGGTGGTGTGGGCTTGGGCAATATTGCCAGGACCGAAGACGATGCGATTCTGGAGATTGCCGAATTCTCCTCCATCGGTGCCATAGCAGACCGTTCGCGGTTCGCCCCCCGCCAATTGACACATGCGCTGAACGCACTCAGCGGTTGGATCAACCCAAAGCGGTGGGCCGCTCTCAATTCGGCGGAAGATCAAGCCCAGTGATTCAGCCCGTTCGCGAACCTGCCGAATTAGATCCTCACCATCGATCTCAGGCATCGGTCGCAACGAGACCCACGCGACCGACTCGCCAGGCGTGACATTGACTGCGGTGCAACCATCGCTCACTCCGAAGTTCCAAGAGAGACCGGGTGGATGAAAGCGGGGATCGGCATAAGCGGGGTCGGACTCAGTGACCTCGTGCAATTCGAGCAGCGTTTGCAGCATCGGCACCATTGTCAAGTTGGCATTGAGCCCATCCGACGTGCCGCTGTGAGCGGCCCTGCCCCGGCTGACGATTTGCAACCCAATGATGCCCTTGTGTGCGTGAACCACTGACAACTCAGTCGGTTCACCAATGATCGCCAATGGTTGGTGATCGACAATTTCGCGGTAAGCCTGCGAGTGGTTGACGAGATGTCTGGCACCTCCGAAACCAATCTCTTCGTCGGCGGTGCAAACAATCCACAGCGGCCCCGCTTGTTCCGATGGATGCACGTCGGCGGCTGCCTGCATCATTGCTGCCAGCGAACCTTTCATGTCGCAGGATCCCCGTCCGTAGAGGCGATCGGATTGGATGACTCCCTCAAAGGGATCACCGCCCGGGCCGGTCCAGCCGTTGACGGGGACCACGTCTAAGTGGCAGAAGTATGCGAGCCCAGGGACATGTGGTTCAGGCGATGCAGGGGATCGCTTCCCGACTAGATTCACCTTCTCTACCTGATTGTCATCCAGGTAACACGTTTGCTCGACTGAAAACCCGAGAGATTCCAGCCGATCACTCACCTCATCAGCAATTTTTCGATTACTGGTCGAACTGACCGACGGGTACGCGATTAATTTTTGCAGCAAATCGACGGGGGTTTGTAGTGCAGTCATCCTTACCGTTTGTAAATGGACTCCAGTGTTGCAATCGTTCGAGCGACATCAAGTTCCTCCGTTTCGGGGGCGATCGCTTTCAACCAATCAAGTGCTTCCTCGCGATGATCGTCGGTCGATTTCGGAGCGATTGATTGATAGACCGCCTTTGCCGCACGGGCGCCAGGTGAGTCGGGCATCGCGAACGTAGCAAGTTTATGAGCCAGTGAAAAAGGAAGTTCATCAAAGCGAAACTCACGGTTCCGTTCGTTGTATCGAACGACCAGTAGGTCATCACCCTTTTCGACGATGATCACACGAAAATCATTGGTGACAACAAAATCATTCCCAACCGCCAGGTCCTTAATTGCTTTTTCAATTCCCCCGCGGTAGTAAGTCGCCAAGTCGGCGACTTCGTGCAGTGCATCTGCACGTTGCTGTTGTTCCTCATTCATTGGCTGCTGCAAGACTTGCTCAGAAGCCGGCAGCATCTCCTTCCAATTTGCAGACTTGATCAATTGTTCGACTCGATCGAGTTGCTTGTCGGCCTGAGCGATCATCTCATCGGTTAGCTCTGGTTCTGGTTCTGGTTCTGGTTCTGGCTCTGGCTCTGGTTGGGGTTCTGGTTGGGGTGTCGGGGTTGGTTCTGGCTCCGGCTCCATCTCAGGCGTGGGTGAAGGATTAGGATTCATCCCCGTATTGGGCATCCCCGTTGTGGGGCCTTGATTGTCGTCGGCAGACCCCTGGTCACCCTGCTCACTCACGACTCCACTGGGGCGACCTGCATTGGGTCCTGGCTTGAACTCATCGGCAAAATCTCCCATGACGGAGTCAGGTGGTTCCTGGTCCTTTGCTTCGGGATCTGGCTTATCGCTGCTGGTCTGTGTGGTTACGGGCTCATCCTGTTGGGCGATGGAGACCGTTTTGTCTTTGTAGACCAATACATATACCAAGGCACCAATCAGTCCGAGCATCGCGATCGTGAAGGTGGCGAACATCCATACACCCTTTGACGAGCGACGTCGCCGATAGCTGCCCCGGTCTCCTGCCCGCCCCCGCTTATCTTCCTCCGCCTTGATTGTGGGAATCGCTGCATGCTCATCGGTGACTGATGAGGGTTGGCTTGATAACGATTCGGGGCTGGTGCCAATTTGCCCGGCTTGCGGGGGTGGAGGCAGTGCGACCGAGGTCGGGACGGGGGCGACTGGATCGGCGGTCGGAAGCAGGTTCGCTAGAGGATCAGATGCAGGCAACAGGTTGGCGAGTGGGTCCTTTGCATCAGGGCCGCTGGCCGCCGGACTGGATGGTTTTGCGACCTCTTCTGGCATCGCAACGATACCGAATCGGGCGTCGAGCTGCGCCTTCTGATCGGGATCCTTCAAGATTCGTTGAGCGTCTTTCGCAAGTCTTGCCGCTTTCGACCAGAGTTTCGGATCAGTATTTTTCTTGCATGCCTTGAGCCGAGCGGCCGCTGATTTGATGCCTGCGGAGATGGTTCTCTGGTCTTGTTCACCGTCTTGCAGCCCAAACACCTGGTACGGGTGAGGCTCATGGCAATCGTCGCTCAGGGGGAGCAGGTCGGAGATTTTTTCAGCTGGCATAGTTTGACAGGCTTCAAAGAACTTCGGTTTTCGTCTCTGCGTTCCCTTTTGATCTTGGCAACTCGAGCAGACCGCGGCAAACCAAATTAGGCAATAGAGAGGAATTTTGCTCCAGATGAGGGGCAATCAGATCGGCCTGGCCGCCGGTAAGGACGATTGAGCAGGGGGCAGCTGGGTCAGAGTAACGGGCCGCCAGGGCTTCAATTGCTCCAGCGGCTCCTACCAGAATGCCGCCTCGAATCGCCTCCGCCGTGTTTCTGCCTGGCAGTTGTAATGCGGAATCTGTTTCTACGCCGAGATTTGGCGAGGCGTTGAGATTGGGGAGAGCTTCTGTCCAACGATGCAGTGATTCAGCTTGTAGTGATAAGCCGGGCAAAATGGCGCCCCCGCAAAAGCGACCCAATTGATCCACCCAATCGACCGTGATGGCGGAACCGATATCGGCGATGGCGAATGGAGGCCGTATGAGTTGCTTCGTGGCATAGGCAGCCAGCAGCCGGTCGATCCCTAACCGATCAGGCGAATCAACCATGAGCTCCATCGGAACATCGACGTGGGTCACCTGATGCGCGTCGTGGCGAGTGGAATCGGATATTCGTTCGATCAGTTGGTGCGACGCGGTAGGTCGTACGCTAGAAATCAGCCAGCAGACCGTTCCGCAGTCGAGTGTGCGATGAGCCCAACGGAGGCATTCGGAGGTCCACTCAGCGGTTTTAAGCGAGATGAAATGGGTGACGAACTCACCCTCTTTTTCAACAGCGAGCCCGGCAGTCGAATTACCGATGTCGACTGCGACGAAACCACCCTCGTTCACGATTGGTCCTCGGTGCGATCATCCGAGATTCGGGAAGGTTGGTTTTCGCCAGAACCCTCGGCTCGGGTTGGGCTCGAATCGCCTGGATATTCGTAGTCTTTGGCCTGCAGTTCGTTGGACAGGCTTGCGGTGGGGCCTGCCAAGTGAGGTGGCACGCGTCGCGCTTTTGCCTTTTGGCTGGGCGGCATGTCGTCTTTACGAAGCAATGTGATTTCGTGTCCGTCGGCGAGCAATTGTTCTCGGCGAGCTTCGACTCGATTCATGATTTCATGTTTCAACTCCTTCAATCCATGACCCGTTACCGCACTAATCAATCGCACGTCGCGACCTGTTTTCGTCGCGAGTTCCGCAGCGACATCCTCGGCACCATCAAGTTCGCATTTGGTCACGATGATCATCTCGTCTCGCTCACCGAGGCTTGCATCGTATTGCGTTAATTCGCCGCGAATCGCCTCGTAGTTTGACGTGGGATCAGATCGGTCGATCGGAGCGGGTTCGACGAGGTGGACTAGCAAGCCGGCCCGTTCAACATGCCTTAGGAACTCATGTCCCAAGCCGACCCCATCACTTGCTCCTTCGATCAGTCCTGGGATATCAGCCAAGACAAAGGAACGTTGCGGCATCACATCGACGATTCCCAAGTTGGGAAATTTAGTGGTGAATGGGTAGTCGGCGATTTCAGGACGTGCGCTACTCAATTGTCCGAGCAGTGTGCTCTTGCCTGCATTCGGTTTGCCAACCAATCCAACATCGGCAATCGATTTGAGTTCGAGGATGACGTGACGAATCTCGCCAGGTTCGCCGGGCGTGAATTCGCGAGGCGTGCGATTGGTGCTGCTCTTAAAATGTGCGTTACCGTGACCGCCTCTTCCGCCGCGAGCGACGACGAAACTTTCACCATTTTGCTTGAGGTCCTTCACGACGAAGCCATGTTCGGCGTCGATCACGGTTGTTCCCGGTGGCACGAGCAAGGTTTGATCCTTGCCATTCCGACCGTGCCGCAAAGATCCTTGGCCGGGTTGACCCTTGGGGGCTCGATGCATCCGTTGGTTGGCAAACGCGGCCAGCGAATTGACCCCCAGTTCAGCTTTTAAAATCAAGCTTGCCCCGTTGCCACCATCGCCGCCGTCCGGACCACCCCTTGGCACATATTTTTCCCGTCTCAGACTTGAGCAGCCATCGCCGCCCTTGCCCGCGTGGAGTTCAATCTGGACTCGGTCAACGAACACAATTATCTCGGCCGTGGGACAGCCTGCAAGCTGCACAGACACAGACGCGACCAGTTTGGCCGCGATTTGAACGCAATACGAACCGGGCCAGAATTCGCCCGCCCCTTCGCAAGGTTACCGCTAATAATGATTACCGAAACAGCCATTGGTAATCAAGACGCTCGTCCAACCCATATTGCTGCAGGATGTAATTCTGCTGGGCTTTATCTTCGAAGGCGGGTACACCAAAGCGAATCAGATCATCCGTTTGCTTCATCGTATCGCCTGGGCGATAAAAGTTGAGTTGCAGCATTTTCCGGCGGTAAGGGGCTTCGGGGCCTTCACCATCTTGCTGGAACGCATTCGTCAAGCCAAAGAATTCCACCGAGACAAAATCAAGATTTGGATCCACGTCGGTCCAGGTCGCCACGCCCCAGACGCCTGGTGCATCCGGATCATTGCTGTAAGGCACTTTGATTTTGGAGATCTCGACGGAGTTGTAAACGTCAGCGGTGATCTGTTCTCGCACGCGAATCTTCTCAGCAGCAGTTGGCAGGATCGTATCGACGTATCGCTTCCCCGAGATGTGATTGCTCAAAATCAGCATCGGAAAGACCCTGCGAGAATCGTATCGAATTCCTTCGACTCGCCGATAAAGTGGTACACCCGCGACGGTATCAGCAGCCGGTCGCAAATCGCCTCCACGATATCGGATTCGGTAAACCATGTACCAAACCAATTTCCGCTGCATTCGCCCATCGGGACGTGGGACGTCAATGTAGATTTGGCGAAGCGGTTTGAAGGAAACTTCGAAACAATAAATTTCGCGACGCAAAATGACCTGTTTGGCCATTTCCAGAAGCGTGCGACTGCGAGGGTCGAAATGGGGTGCCCCGTTAGGATGGGTTTCCCCGCTCCATTTGATTTCCGGGTGAGTGTCGATCAGCGATTGCAGCGTTTGCGGGCCGTCGAATGTCTCGTCGGGGTTGGGAGCCGGCGGGATGACCGTGACAACACCGGGTGCAAAGAGGGTCTCCTGTTTAAAGGAAATATCCTTCTTTTCGCTGTCTTGACCTGCCTGCTGAGCGATCGCTGGCGCAGACGCAAATCCCAACGCAACCGCGATGGTGACCAGAGGAATTCGCCAGAAAGTTCGTTGAGGAAACATCATCAACCCATTTTTTCTAATAGGGAGAAAGGAACGCTTGAAGGCGGTAATGGTTATTTGAGACTAGACTTCGATTGTACTCGGGCCTTGGTCTCCTCGCCGAAATTTGAGGCCACTTCCTTTTCGGCTGCTTCAGCAGGCGAATCGGGCTCAGTTTCGAGATTTTCATCGGTTTTTAGGGTCTGGCTGGATCGCGGAATGAACCGCAAGGAGCTGGTCAGCTGAGCATCCGCACCCGCAAAACGCTCGCGACGAGTGCCCTCCATCGTGAAGGTTGCCAGAATTCGTCGACCCGTCACGTCGGAAAAATGCAGCATGATCCAGTGGATTGGAACCCCTTGTACAGCGCCGTTAGCGGTCACCCGCAAGACGCTGGACTCATCATCTGCTTGTGCTTCCTCTGCTTCCACAAATTCGATCAACTGCTCCCCAAGCGTTTGGCGAACGTCATTCTGAAACGCCTCGAGAGTCCATTTCGAGCCTGGTGCCAACTTCACCAGTGAGCGGAAATCACATTGCGCGATGCTGCGATCACGGTCGATCATCCGCATCATTGCATTGCCCGGCAGATCGTTCATCATCCGCCAGCGCCGATCCATGAGTGTGCTGATGCCAAGCTGCTCGCTCCGAAGTTCGACGTACATGCGTTCGGCCGGAGGTGTCGTGGGTACCGGGCGAGGCTGAGCAGGGAGTGCCATCGTCTGGTTGATCGGCTTGCGGATCATCCGTACCGTGGCCGAGACATCAAATCCAGGCTCCGCTTTGCTAATTTCGCGGGTTTCGTGGAGTGCCATCGCCAGCCAAGTGCAAGTCCTCGCGTTACGATCGAAAGTTACCTTGCCCACCGTGCGGACGACGGTCGGAACACCATCGACTGATCCATCGACTTGGCCACGAAACTGAAGCTTGATGTCTTGTTCAGTGATCGAAGCAACTGTGACCGCAACATCACTCGCCTCCACTGAAGTCAGATTCAAAAGTGAAGCAAGGACACTGGGACTCGGCTTGTATTCGGATCCAACCCGCACTTCGTCGGCCGGCAACAACTGATCCACGGCAGCGCTCGACGCTGGAACCCGAAGCAACTCCAGTTCATCCTGTTGAAAGTAATCTTCGGTCGCGTAAACCGATTCAGGAAGAGATGATCGATTGATCATGGTGTCGCGGACTGATGGTCGCAGCTTGATGGACATTTCGCTGCGATTGACCCGACTGGTGCTACTAGCTTCATGGTAATAGCGTTCCAATCCATCGACTCGACGATCGGTTGATGTGGAGACGTAGCGCTCCTCATAGTCGAACACCGCTTCGCTCTTGATCGGTAATTGCATCGCCCTTTGGAGCGATACCAGCGGATTCTTGGGAACGTTTACGTTGCCCTCCACTTCCAATTCAATCCGGACGCGGAAGAGATCGTGGTCCCCGGCAGTCATCGTGACTGCTGCTGCATCCTGGGCGAAAACTCTGGACGGAACGGAGGCGGCGGCGAATGCCCCGGCAGATTGAAGCAGGAACCGACGACGGCAGGCAGGCGAGTCAAAATTCATCCGTAAAACCGAATCCATGGGGGAAAATCAAGCAGAACCAATCTTCAGCGGGCTTGAAATTAAACCCACTTCTTCTAGATCGACGATTTCCGGGAAAAAGATCGAACCTTTTTTTTTCGCCGGATCAACCGGATGACCAAACGTGGCAGCGGCCTCGACGATTCTGAACTCAGGGTGTCAGATCGGCATTCGATCTCGTTCTGAGTCTCAGATTAAGACTCTGGTGGTCACAAAATGATGGAAAAAGTTACAACCGAGCTGGACTTTTGGGCGACTCAGATTCGGGTGGTAAGAGTCATTGCAAATTAATAAGTCGTGACAGAGAAACACTTTAACACGTCTAGGAGGAATCATTTGAGTCGGAATTAGGTCGTTTGGCCCAAAATTCCCACAGGTAGGTCATCCACTAGAGGAGTAATTGGTGGTGGATTTGCTGGAACAAGACCAGCGAAGTCTCTGCAAACTACTCAAATGGTTGGCTTGAGAGCCTGGAAAATGTGCCGTTTCTGCGAACGTCATCCTGGTTCGAAGCGTCCGAATGCTAAAACTACCGTGCCCAATTGCACGTAGGGATAGCGAAAGGCTGGCGGCAAGGAGTCTCCAGTGGTTGCGAATTTTCACGTTTCTGATCGGATCGCTGATCAGCGTGTTTGTAAGCAACAAGATTGAACGTCGCCCTACGGAAAGGGCACAACCCGGGCAACACCGGTACTAAGTCGAGCGGCCCGCCGGGGTCGCAAGGAAATCAGTCGACAGCAGTGCCAAAGCTGGGAGAGAGGCGATGCACGAAGAATATCGCGATTCAAAAATTAAGGAACTACGTTGTCAGCTGACTCGATTTGCGCCAAAGGGCAAAAAGGTCGAGCAAGCCGCACTCGCGGAAAATCTATATTCAGAAATTGAACCTGATCGCTCTTACGCGTTCGATTACCTTTGTTTTCGAATCACCAATTACCGGCCTGAGACTCCTAGTCGACACAACATCGCTTCCGCTGATCTCAAGCACGATCTGCGGCTCTTGATTGAAGATTTAAGTGATTCAGCTGACGTTGCCGTCACTGAGGTAGCGGAGCCCGTTCACACCGTGGATGAGCTGAGCAAACTGTTCAGCGTCTCAACGAAAACGATCAGCCGATGGCGGGATGCGGGTTTGGTGAGCCGCCGCTTGCTGTTCGCCGGCCGAAAACGTGTCGGTTTCCTGCACAGCAGCGTCGAGCGTTTCGTGTCCCAGAACCGCGACAAAATTCGTCGCGGCGAACGTTTCAGCCAGCTGTCTGAGGATGAGAAGGGTGAGATGATCGAGCGAGCACGGCAGCTCGTCGAGGGTGGAGCATCGCTTTCCGAAATCACTCGGCAACTAGCCCAGCAAATGAGACGTAGCCCCGAGACCATTCGGTATACGCTGAAGAATTTTGACGCCGACAATAAAGCGTTGGCAATCTTTCCCGACCACCGAGGGGTCCTTACGGAGGAAGACAAACGAGCGATTTTCAAATTGCACGTGCACGGCGCTTCCGTGGCACGACTATGCAAGCGTTTCAAGCGGACGCGAACCAGTATCCAACGTATTTTGCTCGACATGCGGATGGAGCAAATCTTGGAGCTACCGCTCGATTACATCTACAACGAGGACTTCGAGGACACCAGTCGTGAGGCGGAATACCTTGGGCCAATACCCAAACCAGCTTCGGCTCCCCGCAAGGTGCGTGTTCCCTCTGGGTTGCCAAGTTATTTGGCGGCCCTCTATGACGTGCCGTTGTTAACGCGTGAACAAGAATATCACTTGTTTCGCAAGATGAATTACTTGAAGCACAAGGCGAGTCGGTTGCGTGAGGGGCTGGAAGAGACCTCGGGAAGCAAGACCGCGATGATGGATGAGATCGATGATCTCTACGAAGCTGCTGTGCTTGTGAAAAACAAGGTCGTGCAAAGCAACCTCAGATTGGTTGTCTCAATTGCGAAGCGACACGTCGCTAGCACCGATGATTTCTTTGCTTTGGTGAGCGACGGAAATATGTCGCTGATCCGCGCTGTCGAAAAATTTGACTACTCGCGTGGTAACAAGTTCAGCACCTACGCGTCTTGGGCGATTATGAAAAACTTCGCTCGAACGATTCCGAGTGAATTCAAACATCGAGATCGTTTTCGCACGACTACCGAAGAATTGTTTGTCGCTCGCCAAGATGATCGGCTCGATCCGTACGTCGAGGAAACGGTGCAACGGTCGCGTCAACGCGAACTGTCGAAAATTCTGAATCGTCTGGACGAACGCGAGCAAAAGATTATCACGGCTCGGTTCGGACTCGGGCGTGGAACGGAGCCGCTGACGCTGAAGCAGGTGGGCGAGGAAATGGGAGTCACGAAGGAGCGGATTCGCCAACTTGAGGCGAGGGCTCTGACGAAGCTCCGTGAAGCTGCGGACGAAGCCAAAATTGATGTCGAGCTGGGCTCCTAGTCAAATACGAGAAGCCGCATCATCACGCGGTTAGGTGGTTAGAGGTACATTGGAGATTTGGCACCCGGGTTGTCCCCAAAAATACCGGGTCCGAAAAATATCTGGCTCTCCACAAAAAGACCGGCCTCTCCACAAAACGACTGAGATGATGATGCGTTTGCTTTTCCTTGCCGCCCTGATGTTGTCTCCTGGTTGGGTTTTGGCCACCGAAAAACCCAACATCGTTTACATCATGGCCGATGAGCTTGGTTACTACGAGTTGTCGTGCCTTGGGAACGCGAACATTCGGACCCCCCGCATCGATGAAATGGCGAGCCAGGGGATTCGATTCACGCAGGCATTGGCTGGTTCGAGCGTCTGTGCACCCACTCGTTGTTGTTTGATGACCGGCAAGCATAGTGGGCACACTTCGGTCCGCAGCAATGGTGGTGGAACACCTCTGCGGAGCGGCGAGCCGACGATTGCCTCGATCTTGAAGGCTCGAGGTTATGCAACCGGTGGTTTCGGGAAATGGGGCTGCGGAGGACGGGGTTCGACCGGGGTCCCAGAAGAACATGGTTTTGATGTGTTCTTTGGATACTATGACCAAGTTCATGCGCACAGTTACTACCCGCCTTACTTGGTCCGAAACAGTGAGGAAGTTCCGCTGAAAGGGAATCGTGGCTTAAGTGATGGCGAAACCTATTCACACGATGTGATTTACGAGGCGGCGTTGGATTTTATTCGCTCCAATCGTGAGCAGCCGTTCTTTTGCTACATGCCGATCACCCCTCCGCATGGCATCTTTGATATTCCCGATAGTGATCCCGCGTGGCAAATTTATCGTGACAAACAGTGGCCGGAGCAGGCGAAGAGATATGCCGCAATGGTTTCGATGGTGGATAGGCAAGTCGGAGAAGTGTTGGATTTGCTCGCTGAGCTTGGTCTCGAAGAAAATACGCTCGTCGTTTTTTGTGGTGACAACGGTGGGAATGACTATTTTCGCGATGCAGATCATCCGCGGGGTTTCCATGGTGCCAATCGCGATCCGATGACAGGCGTGGAGTTTCGTGGGACCAAGGGGACGCTTTACGAAGGCGGACTAAGGATCCCCATGGTCATGCGATGGCCGGGGAAAATTACTGCCAGTCGAGTGAGTGATTTGTTGTGGTATTTTCCAGATGTGATGCCAACCATCGCTGAACTGACCGGTGCTTCACTTCCAAAGGATATCGATGGGATGTCGATCGTGCCCGAGTTGATTGGAGAGGAGGTGGTTGGTCGGAAGCAGAGCCAACATCAGTACCTATATTGGGAACTGGGCGATCAAATTGCCGTTCGTGAAGAGTCTTGGAAAGCCGTTCGTTCGCGCCGCGGTATTTGGGAACTTTATGATCTGCGTTCGGACCCAAGCGAGGCTAACGAGGTGTCGGCGAAATATCCAGACGATTTGAAACGTCTTCAGGGCTATGCCGATGAGGCTCACGTTGCAGTTGTGGAGGGAACCTTCCACAACTCATCGCTCCACGAGCGTGATCGGCAGGCGAAGTTTGGTGGTCGTGCCAGACGTCGAACACAAGCCAATGCTTTGCCTGCGGATGGGTTGGTTCCCAACCGTGATTTTCGAATCGTGCGGGTCAGTAGCCAAGCTGGAGCCAATCGTATTGCCGAGGCCCTCGTTGATGGCGATCCCCGCACTCATTGGCATTCAAGTTTCTCTCCAAAGGTGCTCAAACACCCTCATGAAGTAGTAATCGATTTGGGAAAGCGTTACACGATTTCAGGGTTTCGTTATCTTGCTCGACAGGACGTTGGATGGAATGGGGCGGTCAAAGATTGTGAGTTTTATCTAGCGACAGATTTGGAGAACTGGGGCCAGCCAATTGCAAGAACCACTTTCAAGAAGATCAAGCAAGCACAACAGGTTGATTGTGAGGCGACTGCGGGAAGGTATGTCCGTGTTCGAGTCTTGTCAGAAGTAAATGCCGGACCTTGGGCTTCGATCTCAGAGTTGGGGATTATCGGTCAGTAGAGGGAATCGCCGGTGGTTGGCGGAACGGTCAGAATCTGGAACTTTTTGGTGTCTGAGGTGCGAGCAGTCATTCATGACGAGAGGTCGCCTACTGATTTCTCAAACCCTGGCCTGGCGCTAGCCGACTCTGGTCACCGCCTCTTGTTCGTGGGCGTGGGCAAGCTACCTGAGGGTTGTCATACTTGATTGCATGACAACAAAACTTTCTCCTCCGATTGAACTCCTTTCACCTGCTGGCGATTGGGAGTGTGCTCGCGCCGCGATCGAAAACGGCGCCGATGCGGTCTATTTTGGTCTCGATTGTGGTTTCAACGCCCGGCATCGAGCCAAAAATTTTGGCCTCCAGGATCTGCCGGCTCTGTGTCAGATGCTACGACGGCGTGGTGTTCGCGGTTATGCGACTCTCAATACCCTTGTTTTTCCCTCCGAGATGGACTCCTTGGTCGATGTGGTTCATCAAATAGCCGCTTCGGGGTTAGATGCGGTTTTGGTGCAGGATTTCGGAGTTGCTCGATTGGTGCATGAGCTTTGTCCTGAGCTCGAAATTCACGCTTCGACTCAGATGAGTTTGACCAGTGCGGAAACAATCTCGGTTGCCCGCGAGTTGGGTTTGTCGCGAGTCGTTCTCGCGCGCGAGCTTTCGGTCAAAGAGGTTTCAAAGATCGCATCGGCGACCGATATGCCGTTGGAAGTCTTTATCCATGGCGCGCTCTGCGTCGCCTATTCAGGGCAATGTTTGACAAGCGAGTCGCTGGGCGGCCGGAGCGCGAATCGTGGGCAATGTGCTCAAGCCTGTCGCCTGCCTTATGAATTAATTTGCGATGGCGAGGATCGCGATTTGGGGGAGGTTCAATATTTATTGAGCCCCCAAGATTTAGCGGGTTACGCATCGATTCCAGATCTGATTCAAGCCGGTGTTGCATCTCTCAAGATCGAAGGACGATTAAAAACACCAGAGTATGTAGCCAACATCACGCGTCATTACCGTGAAGCGATCGATGAAGCGGTCAAGACAGGTGTAGTCACTGTTGGGGAGGAAGCCAAACGGGAGATGGAGTTATCATTTTCTCGTGGTTTCTCGCCAGGTTGGCTTGAGGGCAATGATCATAAACGGCTGGTCAAAGGGCTGGATTCAGCCAAGCACGGAATCCTTTTGGGTACCGTTACGGAAATAAACCAAGCTCGCCAGCAGATCCGGGTTGTCTTAGCAGCGCCGGCGGCACTGGGCGATGGTTTAGCAATTCAATCTTTCGAGGCGACGCAAGGGGGACGTATTTACGAAATCCTTGATGAGCGTGGTCGCGATTGTCGTGAGGCGACCACTAACGCGACCGTCTGGATCACTTTCGGACGGGAGGACATTGATTGGTCGGTCGTGAAAATCGATGACAGTGTTTACAAAAATGATGATCCACAGTTGAACCGCCGATTGAGGCAATCCTTTGACGTGAGTGACCCGGTGCAACGGCAGGCACTCAATTTGTCGGTTGTGGCGAGGGTGGGTGAACCGCTTCGCTTGACTGGAAACGTTGTAAATGGAGGTTCGGTTTCCATTGAGACATCGGAAATATTGTCGCTGGCTCGTAAACGGCCAGCGACAATGGAATTACTACGTGAAAAACTTGGACGTTTGGGTGGTACCCCATTTGAGCTGAATGAATTGCAAGCGGATCTACGGGGTGACCCGATGATCCCGATGGCGATGCTGAACCAATGTCGACGGGAGTTGGTGGAGGCGTTGCTGAGTCAGTGCGACCGTGGTCCCGAGCGGGATCTGCACTTGGAAAAGGCCCGCTCCCTGCTGAAACCGATCGTTGAACAGGAAAGTCAGTCGGATGTCTTGTTGACGGTGCTCTGTCGGAGCTTGGCCCAGGTCGAAGCGGTCTGCGCGACTGACGTGGACGTCGTGTATGCCGACTTTCATGACATTCGGCAGTACGCTGAAGTGGTGCAAATTGCTCGCCGCCACGAGAAACGAATCGGCTTGGCATCAGTGCGTATTCAGAAGCCAGGTGAAATGGGCTTGTTGAAAGTGATTGCTCGCCATCAACCCGATCTGATGTTGGCACGCAACTTAGCGGCAATCCAGTTTTGCCGAAGTGAAGCCTTACCCTTTGTCGCTGACTTTTCCTTGAATGTTGCCAATCACCGTGCGGCCGAATGGATTAAAGAACTTGGTGCGACACGCGTGACGGCATCCTACGACTTGAATCGACCTCAGTTGCTCGAACTGCTCGACTCGCTGCCGTCAGCCTGGATGGAGTTGGTGATTCATCAGTATATGCCGATGTTCCACATGGAGCATTGCGTTTATTGCGCGGTCATGTCACCGGGAACAAACAAAACGAATTGTGGGCGTCCCTGTGATCATCATGTGGTGCAGTTGCGCGATCGGGTTGGTGCCGAACACCCTTTGGTTGCGGATGTTGCCTGTCGCAATACACTCCTCAACGCGACAGCGCAAAGTGGAGCTGAGATGGTGTTAGATTTAGTTCAGTTGCGGGTTGCGGCTTGTCGAATTGAACTATTGAACGAAAACCCATCGCAGGTGCAATCGACGATTAGCATCTACCGGGATCTGCTTGCTGGTCGTGTCAGTGGACGCGACGTGTGGCGGCGGTTGCAGGCTGATAATCGAATCGGCGTGACGCGGGGCACACTTGAGGCGCGAAGAAATCCGTTGGCGATTCTTTGATCGGCAAGATGTTGTTGTTTCAACAGGTTGGTGATCAAAACGGCGGGTTCGGACCTGTCGTGACGACGATTTTTTTCAAACCCGACCTGCTTCAAGAACGACCTGCTGAGGGAACCATGCATCATCCATGATTGGCTCCGTGGCGGTCTGCTCAGCGTGCGGGCAATGCTAAATGACAAACGCACTTCGCGTTGCGCGACGTAGCATTCGGACCCCCTCACTCTGAAGCGGGTCCTGTAGTAGTCGACCCAGAGATTTTTTCGTCAGTGGTGGGGAGAACAAAAATCCTTGCGCTGCGTCGCAGCCCCACATTCGCAAGGACTCTAGCTGGTTCGCGGATTCAACCCCCTCAGCCACGATTTTGGCATTGAGGTGGTGGGCTAGTTGAACGATCGCTCGGGCAATTACTGCATGACTATGGTCTGTTGCGATAGAAGCTGTGAAGCTTCTATCGATTTTCACCGCTTCGATTGGGTAAGTCTGAAAGCATGTTAATGATGACTGGCCTTTGCCAAAATCGTCGATCTGAATGCCAACGCCTGAATCGTGCAATTCAAGTAGGGTGTGGAAAATTTGTTCCGCTGATCGCACGTTCCCCGATTCATTCATCTCGATCTTCAGCAGGCTCCGATCAAATCCATTCCGCTGAATGATCCGTTCGAGGTGATCAAGAAAGAATGGGTCACTCAATTGCAATTGCGATACATTCACACCCAAGTACACGTCGTCGATTTCGTGCTCCTTCATCAGTTCCGTCATTTCATTCATCGCCTGTTCCAAGACCCATTCTCCCAGTTGGGAAATGAGTCCAAGTTCTTCAACCAATGGAATGAATTGAGCAGGTGAGACGATTCGTCCGCTGTCTGCCGTCCAGCGAACCAAAACTTCGACACCCTGGATCGTTCCGGAGTTCAAGTTGACGATCGGCTGGTAGTTGAGTTGGAAATCTTTTGCTTTGACGGCGCGACGCAGTTGATTCTCTAGTTCCAGTCGAGCGACGATGTCCTCATGCATCGTCTGATCGAAGACCGCAAACTGACCGCGGCCAGAGTTTTTTGCGCGGTACATGGCTGTGTCCGCATTGCGAAGCGCTTCATGAGCGTCAGAGACGTGATCGTCGATATAGGCGATGCCAACACTTGTGCCGACATTGACCAAGCGGCCAGCTAGGGAAAACGGCTCAGAGATCCGTTTGACGATTCGATGTGCGACGGTCAGCGCATCCTGTGGGTCTTCCAAGAATTCAAGTAGTACGACGAATTCGTCACCACCTAGTCGGACAGTTTCTCCCTCTTCGCAGGCTCGCCCAGTGGTGTCCTGTTCGCGAACACATTCTTTAAGTCTAGCTGCGACCTGATTCAACAGATCATCACCCGCATCGTGCCCCAAGCTATCGTTGATCGTTTTGAAGTGATCCAGATCTAAAAAAAGAACGGCATGTTGTGGCGACTTGTCCTGATTCTGTCCTTGAACGATTTGCGTCAACTTTTCAATCAAATAGGGGCGGTTGGGTAGTTGCGTGAGCGCATCTCGGTGCGCCATGTCCCGCATTGTTTCCTCAGCGCGACGCCGACGTTCAACTTCGCGTCCTAAATCGAAAACTTTTCTTTCTTGAATCGATGCGATTCGATGTTTCTCGCTGAGAGCCAACGCAAGTTGTTTTGCTTCGTCCGACTCAAACGGTTTTTTTAGAAGCAATAAGCGGTCGTTGTGTCCTAATCGGTCCAGCACATGTTCCCACGCGTGGTCGCTGTAGGCAGTGCAAATAACGACGTGCAGATTTTGGTCGATTCCCCAAAGGGCTTCTGTTGTTTCTGTCCCATCCATGCCAGGTGGCATATGCATGTCGACGAAGGCGACGCTGTAGGGACGCTTGTTTTGAATTGACAAGTGCACCAAATCACATGCCTGTTCGCCCGATTTGGCGTGATCCAACTCGTAGACGATTGTCTTCTCACCGACTTTAAAGACTGGTTGCTGATCCTCTTCTGACTCTAAGAACTTGGTCTCAAAGTCGAATAGGATCGCCTTGTTTTCGTTCTGATCAGCAAAAATCCGGATAAATGATTCGTGGATTTCTTGCAGTTCATCGACAACGAGAATTCGTCTTGGCTCCGCATCCGAGGTCATGATGTCATTCCTAAGGCAGTTGGCTGCGGCGAGTGGACAAGATTGACGATTGATGTTGGTATTTCGATCGTGAAGATGGAGCCTTGATTGAATCCAGCGCTCGCAGCACGGATAGATCCGCCAAGACTTTCCAATGTGACTGCGCAGAAGTGCAATCCAAGACCCGTACCGGTTTCTCGTGTCGTGAATCTTGAGTCAAAAATGCGATCCAAGATTTCCGGTGTGATTCCACAGCCGTTGTCTTGGAAGTCAATCTCGATTCGTTCCGATTCCTGGCGAACATAAATCGCCAATAGTCGCTTGGAGGAATCGACAGCACGTAGCGCATTTCGAGCGTTACCGATTAAATTGATCATGGTTTGGAGCATCAGGGATCGGTCACTTCGAATTTCAACTTGGAGCTGTCCCCCTATCGAGATCTCCACGGCATCCGCCTCTAACCGGGCACGACAGCATGCGACAGCTTCTTCAATTAATTCGCGGATCTGTATAGAACAGATTTCTAAGGATGGCTCGGTCTGTTGTTGCCCGCGAATAATGTCACGAATGTGGCGTACATTGTCATTCAGCGTGCAAAGAAGGTCACTGATCGACTGTTGATCCGATTGCAACGATCCCGCCAAATGTTCTAAGTAATCCGGTGTTGCATCAAGCATTGCCGCATCGGGCTCTCCTGAACGAAGGCGTTCAGCAAGCTTGTTGAGTGGGGAGATTCGGAGTCGACGGGTTCGTTCGCATGCCGCCTCGATCAAACTGTTGACATTTGTCTGGACATTTCCAACGTTGTGGATGACAGAGCTGGCGACTTGGATGCACTTGTTTTCCTTTGGTGCCCGCTGCAGCTGTTTTTCTGTCTCGTCAAGGCGATGCGCTAGTTCCTCAAACGCGTTCGCCAAGTCGGTGATTTCATCCTTGCTCGTGTGGACCAGCGGATTTGTATTGGATTCGATTTTAGGAAAATGCTTTGCGCGTGTGCGGATTTTTGTTAGCGGTCGAATGACGATCCTGTGCAATCTGTGCAGCAGAATCAGAAAAACTGGAACACAGCCGAGGATAAAAACGCTGCGAGCTAAACGAATGGTGTGTTGCGAGCTAGCAGCAAACTGCCGCGGGATCTCGAGCGTAAAGTTGCCAAGCTGGTTATCAACTGCTCCGCTTGTCGGGATTTCGACAATCCGTTTGAATTGGTCTGCTTGATCCGCAGTTGACCCTCGATTACCAAGCGAGGGTGGTTGCAGGGTAAAGGCGACCTGGGTTCGGCGTCGAATCGAATCAAGCAACTCATTGTCCAGATTTCGGGCGACAAGCAGCACCGACGTTTGTTCGCCATCTGGCGGTTGTAGCGGTGCAAGAGAGAATAAGGCGAGTGTTTCTCGCCCCGCTGGTGTGATGCCGTGAGTGCTATTTCGACCAGAATGGATGAGTCGTTCAGAAACTGATTGGAGTGCCTGAGCCGTAGCGTCTGGAGTTCCGGATCTGTTGTCTTTCGTGATCCATCGCCATTGACCAGTTGGGGAAACGGTCGCGATCCAGTCAGCGTGCTCGTGCAGGGCTTTTGTGGTGAACTCACCATTCCAGGTGGATTCGGAGCCGTTTGCTTGAATTTGACCTGCTTGAATTTGACTGGCGCAAATTGCCGAGAGCACTCTCAAGTGTTCCGACTCGCTGTTTAAGGCTGCCAGAACTCGTTTCTCATCTTGTGAAGCTTTGAACTCTACGAATGCATCAAATTCCGGTTGAATCAATTGCTGGCGGACCACTTCATCGATGGCGACGAACAGCAAGAATATCCCAGCGACTGACAGTACAATTTTGCTGCGTAGAGATTCTTGATGGGACCGAGCTTTCAGGAAAGCAGATGGCAGCATCGTTGGCTGCTTGCCTGCGGTCGGTTGGTGCGCAATCGTCATAGACCGTCCGCCGGAGAGCTATTTCGTGTGTCCTCCTTACTCTAGGTTTCCCCTAGTGCTTCACGGTGGGCCGGACACTAGAACCTTGCGGGCTTCGTCGGTTGATTTGCCGATTCTATCTTCCGTACCGACCGCAGCGATTTTGACGAACCAGGCTGGCCGCCATGCGAAGTGATTTGGTGCCGGTGAGTCATTCGTCGACGGGCGGGCGTTTTATCGTACGGTTTCGGTGAAGTAACGCTGTGCTTCTGGGTGAAACGCGTTGAAACCGGGGTATTCGACAGCCAGTGTTTTTGGGATCAGGTCTTCCCGAAGAGGTGGATCAGCATACAGAGCTTCCAGTGAGGCTCGCACCAATTTTGAAGACGCTCCTTGGGAAGTAACTAAGAAGGCGGTTGTTCCAATGGTCGGGATGTTTGTCACCGTTGAAGAGCCGTCGAAAAATTCACTCGCTTGAATGACCTGGAATCTTAGCGTTGGGTGGCGATCAGAAATTTGAGTGCCATTTTGAATCGGTATGATTCTCCAACGACCACTTTTCCGAAATTTGGAGATCAACTCGCTATTTCTAGCGATGCAAATCATTGCTGCATCAGGCAATTGCGTCGTGCGCTCGGCAAGCGGTTCCCACTCGCCTTTTTCGATTTTATTGAATTCCAGCAAGTTCAGTGATTTGAGAACCAGCATTGCTGTTGCGTTTGACCCGCTTTGCGGAGGGCCGATGGCAATTCGGCGATTTTTGAGATCCTGTATCGTTTGGATATCAGAATCTTTTCGGACCAGGACATACAGCAGTTCGTTAAAAAGTGGGGCGATCACACTCAGTTCGTCACCACGAATCGAGGTCGCCTGCATTGGTGCTAAGTCGACTTCGCCAGCAACAATGGCGTCGTGGTTTGCCCGGGAACCGTTGGATCGGGAGAAAGCATTTTCGACACCATGAGCGTTAGAAATTCGGTTACCGATCTCGGCGCTGATGTGATTGTATTCACCCCCATTGGGGCCACCGTAGATACGGATCGTGCCGGGAATTGCGTTTCGGTAGAAATGATAGAACGTGAAGATGCCGGCGATCAGAATGGGCGTCAACAGCAGGATTAGCAACAGCATCGCATTCTGGAAACGGCGATGTGCCGGAGATGTATGCAAGACCCGATGGCCCATCAGGCCTGCGACCACGGGAACACCCTCGATCCAGTGCCATGTCTTGACAAGTCGGGAACGCGGCCTGGCTCGAATAGGTCGACCCTCAAGAAACGCATCGAGTTCATCGGCCAAGTCTTCAGCCGATTTGTAGCGTTTACCAACCGGCTTTTCCAAGCACTTCGCTATGATCGTTTCTAGGTCTGCTGGGATTTCCGCACGAATCGACCGAACCGAGGGTGCGGGGTCATGAATCACTTGAACAAGTGTTTGCATGACTGTGTCAGCCATTATCGGTGGGCGACCAGTAACAGAAGCAAAAAGAATCGAGCCAAGTGAATAGACATCGCTTTGACGGCAGACGCGTTCGCTGTGTCCGCTCGCTTGTTCGGGGGCCATGTAGTGCGGTGTTCCAACAGCCGCACCACTGCCGGTTACGCTGCTCTCCGCATCGATGTGTTTGGCAAGCCCGAAGTCTGTAACGCGGACACAATCTTGTTCGTCAATCAGAACATTGGCGGGCTTGAGATCACGGTGCAAGACTCCCTTTTGATGGGCGTGATGGATCGCACGTGCCACATCTCTGACGTAGCGGGCCGCTTGGTGTGGTGAAAGTGTTTCTGAATTGATTTTTCGCTGCAGGTCGGTGCCTTCGATGTACTCCATCGCGAAAAAATGATGACCCTCGTGTTGACCGAAATGGTGGATGCCGACGATTCCAGGGTGACTCAGGCGCGCCGTCGCTTGGGCCTCGATGTAGAAGCGTCGTACCTCATTGTTGCCAGCCAACATGCCGCTGCGAATCATCTTGACGGCAACAAAACGATCTAGTTCCCGTTGCTTGGCAAGATAGACGACCCCCATGCCACCACGTCCGAGTTCTTTTTGCAGCTGGTAGTTTCCACCAAGATCGTAAGGAAGCGTTGGCCCCGGGTCGCCTTTGGCGCGATTGGCAATGGGCAGGGTGACTTCAGGGTCGCAGTTGGGGTCAGAGTGATCCAACGCGTTGTTTGCGATCGTGTCAGCTGGATCTCGCTCGAGCTCGGCAACTTGGCTGGCGGTCTTTTGTTCGGTGAAAGTGCCGAGCATGTCGGCGGCTTCCATTAATTGCTTCAATTCTCCGGCCAGTTCAGGAAACTGGGCTAAGAAATCCTCACGGCTTCGGATTTCCCCCGTGTCGCATGATCGCAAGTAAGCGGCAAATGCCTCGTCGAGTGGATCGTTTGTTTCAGGAGATTCGGACATTAAGCCTGAAGTAAAAGCCTGGAAGCGTAGAGTAAAAGCCTGGAGTCGAAGGCATTGGGCCGGTGCTCGTAGGAGAGTTCCCCCAAAACTCAGTTCGAAACTTCCGACATTTGTGTGAGCCCCAATATAAGGATACCAAGGCGGGTCAATGATGAGGCCGGGAATTTTGTGAACATGGGCGCAGAAGTCATGTTCGAATACCGAGATTTCTGCCAGCAGCAAGCGATCAAAGAAATGCTGGCATTAATTTTGAATGTGGCGGTCGCGCTGTGTGTCAGAAAGACTCACTATCGGCTTTGATCGACGATTCTATGGCCAGATTTAGGGCGTTAGATCCACGGGCAATCTTGGTCATTGAGAAGGCTGCGCAGCTTTTGTAGGCCTCGTTTGAGAAGACCTGCTACTGCCGTATCGCTTTTTCCCATTCGCTCCACAATTTCGGATAGTGATAAACCTTCCATGTACCGCAATCGAATCGCTTCAGCTTGGGTTTCCGGAAGTTGGTGGAGCGCGGCCAGCAATGACATCACCGCTTCTGCTCGAATGGCCACGCCGCTGGGACTGGTGGTGCTGCCGGGAAGTTGCTGGATCCATCCACCTCCGCCCGAGTCATTTCCTTGCCGACCCGGCGATGCATCGACTTCGCGGTTGAGTGACCTTTTTTTTGTCGTCACATGTCGTGTCACCGCCGTGGCAACATTGTTCTTCAGCATGCCGCGTAGCCAGCCAGCAAATTCCGCCGGCGTTTCGCCCCGAAATGCCGGAAGGTCGCGTTTTGCTTCAAGATACGTCAATTGAACGATATCGGCGGGATCGACACGCCGTCGCAATCGCTCGGATAAGTATCGGTGCGATAGCATCAGCAGATATCCACGGTACTGCTCCAGCAATCTGCCTAACGCTTCGTTATTGCCTTGTTTTGAGGCAACAACCAATTCGGTCGTTGACATGTTGCCATCCACAGGTCCGAATACCTTGTAGGTTGGAGAAAAGAAGAGGTGATTGGAGAGAACGCTACTATTGTATGGCCACCATCCTCACCCGTTACAATCTAGCCGATTGGAGATAGTTGGATCACCAAAAACTCCAGTAAACTCAGGAAGGATTGATGAACAAAATTCTAAATTTAGCGGCATTCCAATCTCACTTGGCACCCCTTTTGATTGGTGCCAGCCTTTCCGGATGGATTTTGGTTGCCGTCGGATGTGGGGAAGCGGACTCCCCTGAAGGCATCACCGTTTCTCCCCCAGATCCAGCGGAGCCAGCAGGTGGAGATGCGGAAGCTGAAGTGGCAGACGCACCGGGAGGGATCGAATTGCCAACGGGTGGTGATGAGGTTGGACTTCCGTCTGGCGGTGGGGGGCTCGAACTGCCAGCCGGAGATTACTTGCCTGATCGTGAGGAGTCCAGCAGCCAAGACTCAAATGGCGGTGGGGGCATTGAAATGCCGGCTAACGTGGAGATCCCGGAAAGCAGTTCCAGTGAATCGACAGTGAACCCACCGGTACGGTATGCAACCTGGGAAGCGATTCAACAAGAGGTCGCATCGAACGGAAAAGTGACAGTGGTCGATCTGTGGTCACTGACTTGCGAGCCTTGCTTGAAAGAGTTTCCAGGCTTAGTGCAGTTGCACAAAACGTATGGAGCGAAGGTGCGTTGCGTTGCGGTCGACTTGGACTATGACGGTCGTAAAAGTCGACCACCAAATTTTTACGAAGAGAGGGTGATCGCATTCTTGGAAAGTGTCCAAGCAAGCGGTTTCCCAATCTTCATCAGTGAAACTCCGAGTGATGACGTTTTCGCCGCAACGAAGCTGATTTCGATTCCTGCTGTTTTAATTTATGACAAGAACGGTACCTTGGTGAAGTCTTTCGTGGATGCAGGTCCGGATGCTGGGTTCAGCTACCAGGAGGATGTGGTGCCTTACGTGGAACAATTGGCGATAAATTAGCAGTCCAGCTTCGCGATTGATCATGCTTGCAGCAATAAAGCCTCGATTTCGTGTGTAATGTTACCGGCATCATGTGCTTGCTGGACGAGACGGGAAGCTGCATTCACTCGCTGGTTTGCTGAGTGGCGATCGAGGGCGAATTCGCGGATCGAAGTCGCAATGGAGTTCGGATTGCCCGGGTCGATCCACTGAATGGTTGGCTCGTCGCGTTCTAGTTCGATTGTCCCACCCGCTCGTGTTGCGATCACTGGTGTTTCTAATGCCATCGCTTCGAGGACGACGTTTGGCATCCCCTCGAATAATGAGGGCAAAAGCAGTGCGTCGGCCGAGTCGATGTAAGACGCTGCATTTTGAGCTCCGAGGAAATCAATTGTGTGGATGCCACGTGAGTGTTGCTGCCACAAAGCCTGGAGGTCATCACGCAGCGGGCCGTCCCCAACCAGCCAAATCCGAATGGCCGGCAAGTGCTCTGGCCAATTCTGCTCACAGAGGTGAAGCCCGCGGATTAAATCATTGTGTCCCTTTTCGATAGTCATGCGGCCGACACAGACGATCGTTAGTCGTTGGTCCCGTGAGACCTGGGAGAGAGTTGCCTGCTCTCGAGTTGCTTCAATATCGATTGGGTTGGGGATGACTTGTACTCGACCCTTCGGCAACCCGTAGTAATGCTCGGCTGAGTCAGCTGCTTGCTGACTCACGGCGACAACGGATCGGGACTGATGATACGCCGTTGCCAGACGTCGACGCTTCAGACCGACAAAACGACTCTCGACCAGAGGCAGTGCATGATCAGGAGGGCTAACGATGGTCGAAACTCGTGGAATGCCCCTGCCCTTGCAAGCAGAACCAGCCAGCATTGTCATATGAAAGGTTCGGTCGTAGACAACATCGATTGCCTGTTGGTCGATTACCTTGCCAACGTGATTTGTCTGCTGACGAAGCTTACGTCCCGGAAAGTAGAGTTCACTGCCACGTGAGACTTCATCGAAACTGTGAATGGGAACATCTTTGGGTACTTGGTCGAGTAGATCGCCGTCACGCTCGAGTAGGTAGAGATGGGGCGTTAGCTTGTGACGATCGATTTTTTGCAGCAGAAGCAGGGTTTGACGCTCACTGCCACCACCTCGCATCGAACTGACCATTAGCATTACTCGGCAGGTCATTGAGGCATCTCCACCTCAACCCAAACCAAGCGGTGATCAGTCGCATTGAGTCTTCGATCCGAATCAGTGGGCCAGAAAATACCGCTGTCGCGAATTGCCAAGTCTCGGCTAGGTAGCACGTAATCAACCCGCATCGTTCGCTTGCGTCCGAAATCGGCTGTGTGGAACGCTATTTTTTGATCTGGTTCGCCGACCGCTGTTGTCTTCTGATTACGCCGTGGCCGAGGATCTTGGACACGTTGGGCAACTAGCAAGTTGCGAATGGCTTCTTGGCGACTGTCACCAGAGGTTGGGTCAGAATTCAGGTCTCCAAGAATCACAAATGACTCTTCTTCGGCAAGACCTCCCGCATTCCCCGCGTCGTCTACTAAGTAATCGCTGGGAGCGGATTGTAAATAATCGCTCCAGAAACGAATCTCATCGTGGTTGCGGCATCCATTGTGGTCCTCGACGCCATCAAAAACTGGTGGCGTTGGATGGCAAGCCAAAAGGTGAAGGGTTTGGCCACCTATCGAGATTGGAACATCGACATGATTCTTGCTCGAAAGTCGCAATCGATTCCAGACTTCGTCGCTGTAGTACCGCTTGCCAGTATCCGGGTGTGTTGGAACCAATGCGTTTGGAAGATCTCTCCACAGAAATTGCTGAAATGAACGAATCGCTTCACGCCTGATTGGAAATCGACTGAAGATGGCCATCGCGTATTGGCCAGGGTACGTGCCATAACCATAAGCATCGACCGCTTCATTTCCTTTTTCGTTGGCATTCAAGTCCATGCCACTGTCGATGCCGGTGTTGCTAGATACGGCGAAAACGTGGGGGTAGATAATCGGTTGCTGGCCATCCTGCCCCACCGCGAAGTAGTTGGTGGCGAGTCGTTGAGCCACCTCCCCTTGCAGGTCGTAATCAATCTCATTGATTAACAACACGTCTGGTCGGACACTTTGCACAATGGAGGCGATACTTTTTGCTTGGCGATCAGAGCGATCTGAGAGCCGCTCTTTGATTTGGCCTTGCGCTTTGCCGTAGAGGGAAACATTGAATGTGGCAACTCGAATCGAATGATCGGCCGCTTGCCCAATGCAGGCGATCGTGACAGCGAGTAAGACGGCCGCACCTCGAATAATCACCGATTGAAAGCAAGAAACGGCGGCTACATTGAACATTAGGGATTGCCACATCGGAACAGAATGTCAAAGGTTGTGCATGAATCACCCCATGCACTCACTCCACAATTGTACCAACGATGATTGACCCCGATATGGACGACCAGTTCGATTTGCATCGTCAGCTGGGGGCAAGGCCACGGAATGACGGTCGTACAGAGTTTTGTGTTTGGGCGCCGACCGCAGATCGAGTTCGTGTTTGTGTTGTTGGAGGTCTGGACTATTTAATGGTTTCTGATTCGCTTGGTTATCACATTGTGATAGCGGAGGGGGTTGGTCCAGGTGATCGATATTGGATCCAAGTTGATGATTACCCTCCCCGCCCTGATCCTACGTCGAGATTCCAGCCCGAGGGGGTTCATGGTCCAAGTGAAGTCGTGGGGCGTGATTTTCTATGGACCGATCACGATTGGCAGGGGCTTGATCGTCAGGACTGGATTATCTACGAGCTTCATATCGGTTCTTGGACCGCTGAAGGCACGATGCTTGCCGCCATCGAACGGCTAGATGAACTCGTCGAGCTCGGGGTGACGGCAGTCGAGTTAATGCCGTTAGCTGACGCGGCGGGAAGATGGAACTGGGGGTACGATGGCGTCAACTTGTTTGCTCCCAACCGCAATTATGGTGTGCCCGATGACGTTCGGCGATTTGTTGATGCCGCTCATGGCAAGGGATTGGCTGTGTTTCTT
This sequence comes from Rubripirellula sp., assembly GCA_049602075.1. Taxonomy (GTDB): domain Bacteria; phylum Planctomycetota; class Planctomycetia; order Pirellulales; family Pirellulaceae; genus Rubripirellula. The sequence continues at coordinate 284,985 of JBMYRF010000003.1, read as the reverse complement.
GATGTGGTCTACAACCACTTTGGGCCTGAAGGTAATTATCTCGCCCAGATCGGGCCCTATCTCTCGGAGCAACACCGAACTATCTGGGGGGCCGCTCCCAATTTTGATGGTCCGCAACACGCAGAAGGGTTGCGGAAATTCATCTTGGCAAACGCCTTGTACTGGTTGGACGAATTCCATTTTGATGGTTTGCGTGTTGATGCGATCCATTGCATGGTCGACACTCGGTCACCACATATCGTTGAAGACCTCAGTCGCGTTGTGGATGCATGGTCGAAACATCGAAAGCGAAACGTCAGCTTGATTGCAGAATCGAATGTTCACGATACGCAAATGATTCGCTCATTAGATCAGGGTGGAATTGGGTTTGACGCTGAATGGTGTGATGATTTTTTGCACAGCGTATTTGCTGTGGTGCGGCCCGGTGAAAGGTTGTGTGAACGTCAGTATTTGCCAGGGACGGACCTCTCGCAAACTCTGCATTTTGGTTATGTCTACGAGGGATCGCTGTTTCAAAAGCGAGGCCGGAAGCAGCTATGCGAGCGATCTGATACCAGCCAGTTGATCTATTCGATTCAAACGCATGACTTCGTGGGTAATCATCCACTTGGTCAACGATTGCACCAAGTGGCTAGTTTAGATACTCAGCGGGCATGTGCTGCTTTGCTGTTAATGACGCCGGCGATTCCGATGTTGTTTATGGGCGAGGAATTCGCCACCGCTCATTCTTTTCCCTTCTTTGTTGACTTTGGTGATGCACACCTCCGAGAATCTGTTGTGCGAGGCCGGAGAGCTGAGTACCCGCAACACGACTGGGATACGGGGGTGCTGCCAATCGAGGCGGCGGCATTTCAGAATTCGAAGATCGGAGAACGGGAGGCAGGTGACCAGTTGATGTGGCATTGGTACCGCTCGTTAATTGCTATCCGTAAGCAGTGGAAAAAATCTGGATTGATTTGTGATGCGAATGTCTCCGTCCAATGTGACCTTGATGTAGGACTCTATCGCCTCGATTATGCGATGGGTGGTCAGTCAGCGACGATCGTAGCGAGATTGGTTCCAGAGTCGACCCGCAAGATTGAGTCAGTGCCGATTGAGATTCGTGGCAACCTCATTTTGGACTCTAGAGAGGGAATGACTGACAGCCACATGATCTTGCCGAACCATGCCAAGGTGTTTGCAGACGATTCCACACGATCCTGATTTTGAGATGGGGGTCGGTATTCGAGCGAGGGTGGCGGTGTGCTGGCTGCCGATGGCGAGTCACAATCTTTGCTGATTGAATTCCCGAGGATTCTTTAGTTGGTTGGCCATCGACAGATGGCGAAACAGATCCAAGGGTGACTAGCGGCATATTTGGATTGCGAATGGGCCGGTCAGTCGAGCAAAACGAACTTCCTCCGTTTTTAGCGTTGTTCCACCCCGCATGTAGGTTGTCACGCGCATCAGCTACCATGGATCGATTACCAGGGCGGTTTTCCGTGTAATTGGAATTTGGCTGCGTCAATGATTTCGGTGGATCCGTGTCGGCTTGGTGAAGGCGGGATGTTGTTGCACGATTAAAATGTTTGGATGGCTGAACAGTCGCGAGTCACTATTAAAGGTAAGGCCGCGGTGCGACGGTCGCAGGAAAATGGAGATCGATTTGCTCGTAATCGGCAGGACTGAAAGACACTCAGGTCACTCGGGAGATCTGATGAATCACGCCATCTGTGATGGCAAGTCTACGCATGCGAATGGTGCATGTGATCTGCATCTTCTTTCAAGGTAAGCGCGAGTGAAATGCGAGTTGTCGTGATTGGAGCAGGGGCGGCTGGACTGGTAGCAGCGGCGGAGGCTGCGCGTCGGCACGCAGATGTTCAATTATTGGAAAAGAATAACAAAGTTGGCGTCAAAATCTTGATGTCTGGTGGGACCAGGTGCAATCTTACGCATGACACAGATGCGAAAGGGATCACGAAACATTTCCGACACGCGCAGCGATTCTTGCAACCAAGCGTCGGGGCATTTTCGCCATCGGATGTGGTGGCGATGTTTCGTCAGGAAAATGTGCCTACAAAGGTAGAATCAACTGGTAAGGTGTTTCCAGTCAGTGATCGTGCCCTGCACGCCCGGGATGCTCTGGTTGCGATTGCCACTCATGCCGGCGTCAAGATACGAACCGGGCAGCCAGTGATCGGTGTTCGTCCATCCGGGCACGGATGGTGTGTGCAGTTGAATCATGAAGAGATCGAATGTGATCGTGTAATTGTTACCGCAGGCGGGATGAGTTATCCGGGTTGTGGTACGACCGGTGACGCTTACCCATGGCTTAAAAAACTGGGTCACACGATCGTTAAACCGCGACCAGCGCTGGTTCCATTAACGGGGGGTAGCTACTGGACGCATGAGTTGTCCGGTCTGACCCTCGAAGATTGTGTGGCTGAGGTCCATGCTCGTAACAAATCCGGCAAGTCCGCTGTTTTGGCATCTAGACGTTCTTCGTGGTTGTTCACGCACGTTGGGTTTTCAGGACCGGCCGCCATGGACATCAGCCATGCGGTCACAGCTGCCGAGTCACTCGATCAAATCGAGCTATGTGTTGATCTGGTTCCCGGCTTGACGAGGGAAGAAATACAGCAAGTGCTATCGGATCGCAAAGCAGGTCGTGGGCGACAGCAAATCGCTTCGTTACTTGCTGAATGGCTGCCTCAACGATTGGCGACCGCGCTGGTGGACTTGGATCCGAGCTTGAAAGTGAATTCATCTGCATCGCAAATGTCGCGATCATCCCGCAACCAACTTGTGCAGCGAATAAAGCAACTACCACTCGATATTCACGGTACTCGAGGATTTCCCAAAGCTGAGGTGACGGCGGGTGGTGTTAAACTTAGCGAAGTCGAACCCAAAACGATGCGGAGCAGGCTCGCTGATGGTTTGTTCATCGCAGGTGAGGTCCTTGATGTGGATGGTCCAATTGGCGGTTATAACTTTCAAGCAGCCTTTAGCACTGGGCGAGCCGCAGGGGCCGCTGCGGCAATGAAGAAGGGGTAAGTTCGATCGTGGCAAGCGTCAATCTAATAGGATTTGTAGCAAGTATCCGGGCGTTAGGAGCATTCAATGATTCAAATGGTTGGACGTGAATGACATTATGCCTGACTTGATTGCCCAAGGACCGACAAGCGAAGATCGATGGCGCCGCGAAGTACCATCCGCGATGACCCGTCGTGAAATCGTGATCGGTCGATCTGAAGCAGATTGGAATGTCCCCTGGGATGCGAAGGTGTCTCGGGCCCACGTGGGCTTAAAACCGCTGGGCAACGGACGCGTGCAAGTGACGCGTTTGAAGTCGGCTCGTAATCCTGTCTTTCATCGTGGCAATCGGGCCGGGCAATTCACTCTGGTGCTTGGTGATCATTTCGTAATCGGTAGCACCACCTTTACCTTGACCAATCGGCCCGGTTCTTCAGATTCGTCGGATTTGGCTGACGTCACAGAACACGCCTACGACCATGCGGTACTTCGCCGCCGGAACTTTCGGGATGCGGCGTCAAGAATTGAGGTTCTCAGCCGCTTACCTGATTTGATTACAAACAGTGGTAGCGATGAGGAGTTGCTGGTGCGGGTGGTTCGGGTCATGCTACAAGCGATCCCGTCAGCTTCTGCGGTGGCAGTTGTTGCCATTGATGCTGATAAGGGAGATCCCAATGCGCTGGAGATTTTGCACTACGACAGTCGCGTTGGGGGGCGTGAAGGTGCACCAGTCAGCGCTGGCTTAGCCCGAAGTGCAATCGATAAGCGAGAGAGCGTGTTACATCTGTGGGCTGGCAATCGAGAGGATGCCGCCTTCACTGCCAGCGACGAAGTTGATTGGGCATTTTGTGTTCCACTGAGAAGTGAAGCTTGTCTTGGTTGGGGGCTATATGTGACTGGGCCGCTAACCATGGAACCTGGTGTTGATCGGGAGCAGTCATTGCAGGCAGCTCCCGATAATTTACAGGATGACGTTAAGTTTGCTGAGTTGGTTGGAACCACGCTTGCCAACTTGAGGCAAAGCCGCCGACTCGAACGCCGCCAAGCAGCCATGCGGCATTTTTTCGCGCCTGTCGTAATGGAAGCGCTGGCCGGAAAAGATACTGATGAAGTGCTTGCACCGCGAGAAGCTGATTTATCAGTTATGTTCTGTGACTTGCGAAGTTTCTCCCAACGCAGTGAGCGCGGAGCGGACGATCTATTGTCTTTGTTGGCGAGTGTCAGTGACTCGCTCGGTGTGATGACCCGGCACATCTTGGACAACGGTGGAGTGATTGGTGATTTTCACGGCGACGCAGCAATGGGTTTTTGGGGGTGGCCACTCGCACAGCCTGATGCTCCGTTACGGTCTACAGAGGCCGCGAATAAAATTCTTGCCGATAACGGGCAATCTTTCCGCGACGTAGATTCTAGTGGTTTCCGATTCGGCATTGGGATCGCGACTGGGCGGGCCGTGGCTGGGAGAATTGGCACAGTCGATCAAGTGAAGGTAACTGCATTTGGGCCCGTCGTAAATCTTGCCAGTCGGCTGGAAGGTTTGACAAAAGTTTTCGGGGCCGAGGTGATCATTGATAAGCCCACAGCGGAGGCCCTTCAAAAAGCAGCAAAGGATCGATTTCGTGTCCGACGACTGGCGCATGTCCGGCCTGCCGGGTTCGACAATTCGGTGGAAGTATTTGAACTGATATCTCGTTCCCCTGAATCGTCGCAGCGGATTTCCGACGAACAAATTCGACAATACGAAGAGAGCTTAGATGCATTGATCGTTGGTGATTGGGAGGAGGCCTATCGTCGCCTCCACGAATTACCCGCTTGGGATCGTCCCAAGGATGTGTTGCTGTCAATCGTTTTGAGCAACAATCGAGTGCCGCCAGATCACTGGAACGGCGTAATCGAGTTGCCGAAGTAATCAGCTGCAACCCAAAGAAGGTTTATCGGGTGGAAAAAACTGACAATCATTCACGTTCTCAACCACTGGAGCTTACAGCCCCGATCTGGATCGGAATGGCGATTGTGGTTTTGCTGGGAGTTGTCAATCAGTGGCGGCAATTCAATGGCGTTCGTATGCTCAACCCAACACCAGCATTGGAGATCAAGCGTCACCTGGCGTCCACGCACCAGTTCCCCGGATTAGGAGTCGAAATCGCTTTGCCAGAGGGGTGGGCTTATCTCTCGGTGACGGAAGATACAAACGCGACGGCGGCAACGCTGGTGCATTCAGGCTCACAATCCATCGTCAGCTTGCGCGCGAATCGGTTGGAAGAGTGGCCGCCGAAGGGTCATGCCACGAAGGAAGATTTTTTTGAGAACGTCGAGATCGACTGGGTTTCACTCAAGGTTGCCAGAATCATTCGCCCTGATGACGGTTTCGAAAATGGTGCCCTACTTCAGAAATATGCAATCGCCTGGATCGATCTTGACCCGCGGCGTTTGGGCCGTTTGGTACCGCGAGGTAAGCGGCAAGCGGAATCCACGCGAGAAACTCGCGATCTAATCATGATCTTGGTCAATCACCACCGCGGAGATGAAATCAGCTCAGCTGTGCGTGAGCTCTGTGATTCCATCCGGTTTTTAGATGCATCAAGCTAATCTGTAGCAGGCAATTTCGAAAAAACTGAGCTGGCCGGAGGGGAAATCGGACAAACTTCGCTGGTTCGACTCGTTTTCGGGAAATCACCATTCACCCTGGTTGCCTGGAGTGCCTAAAATACCCATGGCCTGCCATCGCAAGTATTTGCCAAGTATCGCTCGTTACTGCTTGGTTATTTGGCTGGCGTCCGAGTGACGCGAACGCAGACAGCTTCTCAAACTCTCCCAATGATTATGCAGCGAATTGGATTTGCCACCGCATTTTTCTTGTCTTTCTTCTGCATGCAATCGTCGGTTAGCGGGCAATTGTCTGATGCGGACAAACAGCGTTTGGAATCCGAGATAGATGTTGCAGTTTCCCAAATCGACGAGGGTCGGATTCCGGATTTCCACACATCCTGTGATGCTGTGTTGCGGCAGATTGATCAGACCAAGGCGTATTTTCAGTCCAGCACTGATCCCGCTAATGCGAGAGCCTGGATCGCCTATTTGGCCGTTGAGCCGTTGGTTGATGCAATAAATTCGGACCAATCCGCTGTCGCGATTGGACTTGCCGCTCGCAAGTTGCGGGTCCGGTTGGTCGGCTTTGCGGCGGGTCTAGAACTCCACTCAATTGGAGAATTACGAGCTTCTGTAGAGACGTTGATCACATCGGTAGTGTTCCGCGACGAGGACCGCAGAAAGGAATTAATCGCCGGTCAGCTGAAATCGTTGGCGAAACTTGTGCGCGAAATGGATGCCAATCCAACGCCGATGCAAATCACTAGACTTGCTGCGGTAACGCGGGTCCTCGAATCATCAGGTCAAGCCACCGATCTAATAGAGTCTTTGCGACAAGTTTTTGATGAACCGAATGTGGCTGTAGTTGTGAGCGAAGCGATGGTCCAAGCGGCAATTGAACGGGAGGTTGATGAGACACGTCCTGTGCGGGATTGTATTCTTGGTACTCGAATCGTGGGCACGGCGTCACTTGACGGGCGTGTGACAGCTGATCTGTTACCGTCAGCTGATGACGCCCGCATCTACCTGACATTGGATGCACAAATGCAGGGGCGAAGCATCGGGTATAACCGATCGGTACGGTTACGAACGATCAGTAATGGGCAGGTTGCGATTTCACGCGAAGTGATTCTTGATCAGGATGGGATCCAGTTCAGTTCGGACATTCCATTGAATGCGAGTCTTTCCAGTCGGATCACTGCAATTGAGCACCCCCTTGGTCTGGTTCGAAAGATTGCAAAGAAAAAAGCTGCACAACAAAAGCCCCAAGCGGATCAGATCGCTCTGCAGAAATTTCGCAATCAGGTACGAGATCAATTTGTCGGGGAAACGGAGATTGCAGTTGGGGATGAACCCTCTGCACTCGATCGGGCACGTCGTCTCTTGAAGCGGTTGTCATTAAACGAGCCGTTGCAACGTTGGAGCACGAGTGAAGACAGGTTAAGTTTACAAGCCTTGTTTCGGCGTCGAGATCAACTCGGTACCGTCACTCCCAGACCGATGTTTGCCGAATGTTATCCCGTGATGATTCAGATCCACGAATCAGCGCTCGACAATGCATTTTCACCTGTGTTAGCTGGTCGGACTGTTCGAGAGAGTGAACTCGATCAACTGCTCGAAAAATCGGGACGGCAAGCTGATGCGGCGGCTACTACTGACGAAGAACGTGAGAGTCCGTTCGAAATCGACTTTGCTCGTTTGCGGCCAATCATTTTCGAGGCTCGTGACGACACGCTGCGGGTTGGGGTTCGCGGAACACGATTTCTGCAGGGTGGTCGAGAGCTGAAACAAGCGATGGAAATCACCGCAATATACGCACCTGTCGAAAAAGACGGGATAGTGTCTTTAGTGCGACAAGGTGACGTTAAAGTCGATTTTCCTGGTGGCAGGCGGTTGACCGTTTCACAAGCTGGTTTGCGGCGAACGATTGAGAAAAAATTCTCCTCGGTATTTCCTAAAGCTGTTCTTGATCAGACCCTGCAGATACCTTCAGACGCCAAAGTCGAAGCACTTCGCGGTCGAGTTTTCGAGCCACAGTTGATCGTGGCTAAGGATGGTTGGTTCACCATTGCAGTCCGCTGACAGCTTGCTGCCTAAATCCCAAGCAGTTGCACTCCAATAGAGCAGCGATGGCTGCATCGAGTAGCTTCAGACGCGGTATCAATCACGTTCACTCGGTGCTTGCGAATCCAACAAGGGAAACTGCCTTTGCGTTATCCCGCTGCTGTGTTGCTGGTACCGCCTCGGCAGCCTGCAGAAATCAGGCAGGGGAATGTTTGGCACGATCATTGCTGCGGTGAATGCAAGGCTAGTTTTCAGGCGACGCACTCTCAAGATGAGCCTTGATCAAGCGGTTGGTCGGGTTTGTTGTGTGTCACTGAAGTGTCGCCCAGCGGCGCGGTCCGATCCATGAAGCGAGGCTGTTGAACACATCGACATTCAAGATTCAGGACGATGAGATTGAAAGAGGTCGAGGACCTAGCGGCTGACCGCCACAGTTCGCGGTTTTCGTGAAGCGGCACTTTGTGGGTCGGGCGCTTTGGTCCGGTGCCTTGCGTCCGGCCCCGCCGTGGACATTCTTGCGAGTTTAGGTTTAACGCGTTGTGTCAGGCGGCTTTGGTAGCAATCAAGATCGCGGAATTGGCTTGCACGGGCGACGTTGATGATCACTCGATCTTCCGCTGACATACCAGTTGCTATCGATAAAAAATCGCAGCGGCAAGTCTTGAGCACGGGAGATACCGACGCGACAACTGGATGAAACCTCAGGTGAGCTGTGGCCGGTTGTGATCGTGATTTCAGAGCCGCCTACCAAATCTGCACCATCCATGCGGCGATCGACATCGAGTGCTTGACACAACATGCCAGGGCCGCGTGTTAGGCGGCGCCGATCGGTAAAGCCTCGACGTGCAATCATCCGTTCGATTCCCCAGACAGGTTCGATGGCGCGGATCAAAACTGCACTCCCCTTCCCTTTCTTTTCGGTAACCGCATTCAAGCAGTATTTGGCATGGATGGGGTAGACATAAAGTGTCCCCGCGTGCTCGAACATCGATGCGTTACTTTGTGTCGGACCGCGGTGGCTATGGCTCGACGGGTCGTCTGAGGATAGGTAGGCTTCGGTCTCCACGATCCAGCCACCCATCCAATGATTGCCGTTTTTTCTCAACAGAGCTTTCCCAAGGAGTTCTTGGGCGACAATTTCTGCTGAGCGATCGTAAAAGCCGCGAGGCAAACAGTCGCGTAGGTTTGGAGTCTTCATGAAGAACGAAACATCTCAGGTTTTCACAGCGCGATGGTTACTCCCGATCACGGCACCACCGATTCCAGGTGGCTGGATTCGAGTTGCTGGTGGTGAAGTTGTGGAGGTCGGATCTGAGTCGGTGCCACTCGATGCAGTCGACCTCGGGGAGATGGCTATCTTGCCCGGTTTGGTCAATGCACACACTCACTTGGAGTTTTCTGATTTTAGCGAGCCAATCGGGTATCCGGGGGTTCCTCTCAATCAGTGGATTGGGATGGTCATTTCATCGCGTGGGCAAGCAAACCCGACACAGAAGCAGCATGCGATCAAAGTTGGGATGCAGGAAATGGCATCGACGGGGACTGTTTTGGCTGGTGAAATTTCCACGCCACCCTGTGACTACCCTAACGGAGGTCCGCAGCTCATTCGGTTTTCTGAGGTGGTTGGTTTGGATTTGGAGCGTGGTGACGAACGGTTCGCTGCAGCGCGGGCGATGATTGACGTCGATGATCGGGCGGCGATCAGTCCCCACGCGCCATATTCAACACCGTGGTCGCTGATTGAACGGTGCGTTGATTTGGCGTATTCCACCAACCGGCCCCTCGCGATGCATATCGCTGAATCACCAGCCGAGAGGGAGTTGTTGCGCAATGGACGTGGAGAGTTTGCCGAGGCTTTGAAGTCACTAGGAGTGTGGCAGGAGGGTTTGTTCCCTTGGGGTGAGCAGCCGTTGATTCGTTTGATCCAGCTACTGTCTCGGACGCGAAGAAGTCTGGTGATTCACGGCAATGATCTGAGTGATCCGGAAATTGATGTGATGGCTCGATACCCCAACTTGACAGTTGTTTACTGTCCCCGCACCCATCATTTTTTTCGTTATCCAGATCATCCTGTTGCCCGCTTGCAGGCAGCTGGGGTAAGGGTTGCACTGGGCACCGATTCAAGAGCCAGTAATCCTGATCTGAATCTATGGAAAGAAGTGCAGTATTTGCTGCATCACCGTATGGATCTGTCACCTGGGAATGTCTTGGAGATGGCAACTGTTAACGGCGCCAGAGCACTCGGGAATACGCAGTATGGTGAGTTGCGAGTTGGCAGTGCTGCTGTTTTCGGAGGTGTGTCAACTGCGGCCTCGTCCGTTGAGCAGCTATTTGCTGATTTGGCAGAAAATGAGTTTCAGCCAATTCAATGTTGAGAAATGAATCGAAGTTCGCGACAGAATGCCAGAATGGAGTTGAGTTTGCGGCTCCCTCTCATCTGGTGAGAGATGATCGAAACGAAGGGAAGACTCGAACCATGCGACGATACCTACAAGAACAGAATCAGCCAGTGTTCATCCCAACTTGCATGCCATCGGGAGCGAAGATTGTTCGCCCACCATCAACAGGCAGGCAGATTCCCGTCACGAAACTATTTTCGCATAGGAACTGGACCGCGTGGGCAACGTCCTCTGGGGTGCCAATGCGACCGACCAAGGTCGTTTGCGCCAGCTGATTTGCCTCGTCATCGCTAACATCGTTTGTCAGTAAGACGGGGCCTGGTTGAATGCAATTGACACGAATTCGCTGGTTCAACTGAGCCAGTTCGATTGCCAGTGATTTCGTTAAGACCTCAACACCACCCTTGCTGGGAAAGTATGCAGCGTGATCGAGGTAGGGTCTTACAGTTGCCCAGTCACCGAGGTTTACAACGGTGCCACCACATGGTTGCGTGGCCATGAAACTTCCTGCCGCGCGAGCAAGAAGAAATGTCGCCAGTGTGTTGATGTTAAAGTAACGACGCATTTCGTCGGGTGTAATTTGATTCAGTGGTGTGGGGTGCCATATCGCAGCACTGTTAACAACGATGTCGATTCGGCCAAAGTGTTGCTGGGTTTCGGTAACCAATCGCTCTGGTACTGAATCATCTTCCAGGGTGCCGCGGGTGACAATCGCTTGACAATCGAACTGATCTCGAAAACGCTTGGCCGTCTCCTCGGCTCCCGCAACGCTGTTGTTTGCATGCAGCGCGATATTGCATCCAGCTTTTGCCAGATGCTCCGCGACGACACGACCGACACGCGGAGCTCCGCTGCCGGTGATCAGCGCAACGGGGTGATCGCAATCAAACGTTTTCTGCAGGGTCGCCATCTTGATATCTCCAGGTCACCCTGAGGGAGAGTGGTGACTAACTGAATTGGTGGATTGAGTTATGGTGTCGTGCGGTGAACTCAGGAATTGGTTCAAGCCTAAGGCTATAGGTACTTGGCCAACGGGCCACCCCGAGTGGCCCGTGCGTCGACTTTCGCGGTAATCTCTGGTGCTTCAATCAGAGGTGGAGCGTGGTGTGGTTTGATGCGAGCATCGATTACCAAGGATCCGCGGCATCCCCAATGTTTGTGAATTGTTTCGGACGCGATTCCATAGATATCCGTGGCAGGATTGCTGCGAGTAAAGGTAACCCACAGCCAATTTTGTAGGGAAGCCGAAGCCATCTCGCTATCGTCAACAATCGTTACCAACGGAAATCGGTTAAGCGCTGACTCGAATGCTACCGAATCGACTTGTCGCTGTAATTCTTTACTAGAGTCTTGTTCAAATTTTGATCCGGTGATCGCCAGCACCCCCGGCATCACAATGCGAGGGTTTGACCAGGAATCAGGTAAGAAGAGATCGTTTGGGAGTTCAGTCAGAAGTTTTCGTTTCGCCTTACCCCGTGCCGCGATGACTACCTTTGACCCTTTGTTCAACCCAGCACCGCTGTAATCAAGAGTGTCGATGGTTGTGCGGGTCTGGAAATGAACATCCCGACGCCAGTCCGTCCGTTGCAGTAGATGACGCAAAAATGATTCGATATTGTGGATATCAAGTTGACCATCTGGATCGTCGGTGATCCATAGATACTTCGCGAGTGACAATTGCCCATTCCCCAGGATCGCATTGGCCTGCGTCAAAATTTCTTGTGGCTCTGGTTCTTCCAAATAGGGCATGTATCGCTCACTGCCAATTGCCAGCAGTAAAGGGTGGACTCCTGCCGCATCAACTGCATGCACCGATTTAACCCCAGGGATCACCGAGGGAATGATGGGATCGGTCAGGTCGTGGATCAGTTGTCCAAAAGTCGTGTCTTCCTGCGGCGGTCGTCCAACAACGGTGAAAGGCCAGATTGCGTTGGCGCGGTGCCAGACTTTCTCAACTCTCATAAAAGGAAACGGGTGCGCGAGGCTGTAGTAGCCAAGGTGGTCGCCAAACGGTCCTTCCGGCTTTGTCTGTTTTGGATCAATCGTCCCGACGATTGCAAAATCAGCATCAGCATAGACAGGGGCATGATTGCCTCGGATCATTCGGATGCGACGTCCCGCCAAAGCGCCGGCAAATGTGAGTTCGGTCAGGCCCTCGGGTAGCGGCATGACGGCTGCTAAAGTCATTGCCGGTGAGCCTCCAACAGTGATCACAACTCGAAGGGGTTCGCCTCGATCCAGGGCAGTCCGATGGTGCACGCCAATTCCACGGTGGATTTGATAATGCAGACCGACTTCGCGATCTTGCTGGTAGTCGTTGCCCGCCAGTTGAATCCGATACATTCCAAGATTCACCCGCATGAGGTTGCCCGCCGCGATTGGATCCTCGCTAAGCACCTGCGGTAATGTGACAAAGGGGCCACCGTCATCTGGCCAGCTTTGGATCATTGGCAGATCGCTTAATCGGCATTGCTGCGACTGAACTGGCCCGCGTCTGGTCTTACGGGGAAGCATTCGCAATGCCGTTAGCGGGGTAGCAGCATATCGCAGTGGCCGTCGCGGTAATGCCGCAGGATCAATTTTGACTTCGATGAGTCGGCGGACCGATTCAAGTGTGTCTCGAAACAGATAGCGAGCCTGTTCGAGCGTGCCAAACAGGTTAGAAGCGGCTTGGAATCGAGATCCCTGGATGTTCTTGAATAGCAGGGCTGGACCGCCATTGGCGTAGACTCTTCGCTGAATCTCACCGATCTCCAACGCGGGATCGACAGGATCGTCGATCTCGATTAACCGCCCCGCGGAACGCAGGTCGTCAACCACGTCTCGAGTGCTGCGATGCTTCACATTTAGTCTCTGGGGTCTTGATTGGGGTTGATACTTTGGCGGCTAGGATAACCGTCCCGGCGGGCCTAGACTAACCCTACGTTCATCCGATCCTCTGAAGATACAGTCCAATGCTGGAAAGTACCCCGTTTGAGATTCCCGTGTTTCGTCCCGTTACCGATCCAGTCGCCGAGAATGCGGATGTCGTGGTCGTCGGTTTGTCCGAAAGTGGGGAACTCACTCCCACCCTCTCGGCCATCGATGGATTGACCGATAAATGGATATCGCGATTAATCGAATTGGGTCAGCTGCGGGGTAAGCAAGGCGAATTGTCGTTGCTGGCTTCACCGCTTTCTGATGGGCCTGTGATGATTCTGGTGGTCGGCTTGGGAAACAAGCCAGTGACGCGATCGGACGCATTCGAGTCATCGGCATCGGCAATCCGAAAACTTGTCGATCGGAAGCGTGATCGTGTGATCGTCTCGCTCGCCGAATCCTTTCCCGACGAATTTCAAGAACAGATTGTCGCTGGCGCCGTGTCCGCTTGCGAGGTTCAGGCCCTCTACCAAACGGATCCACCGATCGAAGTGCCCACGTCGATTGATTTCAACGGCATCGGCCAAGCAGTGATCGATCGCGGCGCGGTGATCGGTCAGTCAATCAATCAAACACGACGACTAGTCAATGAGCCGCCTGCGATGATCTATCCAGCCAGCTTTGCGGAGCGGGTGGAAGAGTTGGCTGCTGGAACAGAGCTGCAAATCGAAGTTTGGGATGAAAACAAGCTTGAGGTGGAAGGTTGTCGTTCCATCTTGGCCGTAGGAGCTGGGTCAAGCAAACCACCACGGTTGGTGATTATGCGTTACCAAGGTGGAGGCAATGAGGCTCCTTTAGCATTAGTCGGTAAAGGCGTCACGTTTGACAGCGGCGGCTTGTCACTAAAGCCCAGTGACGCAATGGTGGATATGAAATGCGACATGGCCGGTGCTGCAACGGTCGTGGGGGTCATGCTTGCCGCCGCCAAATTGGGTCTCCGGAAAAATTTGATAGGGCTTTGCGGCTTGGCTGAAAATATGGTGAGCGGTGACAGTTACAAGCTCGGGGATGTGATTGAGACTCGCAGCGGCAAGACGATCGAGATTCTCAATACAGATGCTGAGGGCCGTGTCGTATTAGCGGACACATTAGATGTCGCTGTCCAGTGCGAACCCCAGGCGATCGTCGATTTGGCAACCTTGACTGGAGCTTGCATGGTCGCCTTAGGTACCGAAGTGGTCGGGATGATGACCAATGATCAAGCCTTGTGTGATGCTGTTCGGCAGGCAGCGGAAGTACAAGGCGAGCCGGTTTGGCAATTGCCAATGTTCGCGCTCTACGATGAGAAAGTGAAGAGTAAGGTAGCCGACATTAAGAATATTGGTGAGGGTCGCTGGGGAGGCGCGATTACGGCTGCCAAGTTTCTAGAGAATTTTGTTGGTGACGTGCCGTGGCTTCATCTTGATATCGCCGGGCCCGCATTTGCGGAAAGTCCAAAATCGCATCGTGATGCCGGAGCGACCGGTGTGATGGTGAGAACGCTCCTCCACTGGATTGCAGCCAAAGATTGATTGCCGCGATGGAATGAAGCCAAATGGAAATTTGGCCTTGGAGTCGTGATCGGTCTAACACGCTTTCCTGCGCGTCATGCGTTACCGTAGCTCATGCTTTAACGCACCTTACGCTTTGGCGCCAGGCCAAAACTTCTTCCACTTGCTTTCCGTTGATTTGCTTGCGGCAGCACCCGCTTGGTCTTTCTCTTCTGGACCACCCGAGATCTTCTCGGCCAAATCTCGAATGGCCTGTGTAATGTTTGCTTTGGGAGCTTGGATAATCAGAGGTACGCCGTTATTGCGTACCTCAACCATAGTGCGATAGTCATTGGGGAGTAAGGCGTAGACGTTTCGCCCAAGCGTTTCTTCGGCCTTCTTAAGACTGATTTGCCCGGATTCAAGACCCGCCCGATTGACCAGTATTTCGACCTTGTTTTTGAGACCTTCGATTTCCTCAAAACTCATTAATAGGCGAACCACGTTTCTCAAACACGGCAGATCAAGTTGTGTTACCAGCAACACCCGGTTCGAACTTTCAATCGCAGCCATGTCAACCTGGCTGTAGGTCTTGGAGAGATCAATGATCAGGTGTGTGAAAGAGGCTTTCAGAAGGCTAATTACTTTTCGGATACTCTCTTCGGTAATCGTTGCCGTGTCGTGCAGTTCAACCGGTCTTGGCAGTAAGTAGAGGCCGCTGCTGTGTTTGGTTAGTGATCGCTTAAGTAATTGAATGTCGAGTCTGGCAACATTTTGAACAACATCCGCCAAGGTGTAATCTGGGATCGAATCCAAAAAGACATCGGCGTCACCTAAGGCAAGATCAATATCTAGGAGCGCGACGCTGTTCTGGGGGTCAGCAGCCAAGACACAACCGAGATTCACTGCAGTACTGGTTGTTCCCACACCACCTGTAGCACCAGCAATGCAAATCACCTCGCAAGAACGGGCCCCTCCATCAGACGATCCAAATTTTTGCTGACTCACCCTTTGCAAGGCACCCGACAGATCCTCATCGGATACCGGTAGCGTCAGGAACTCTCTTGCCCCTGCTCGAATGGTTTTAAGTATCAGTTGTCCGTCAGTATTTTCACTCGCAGCCAAAATAGCGGTGTCAGGGGAATCGTTTGAAAGTTGCTGAATGAGGCTGGTCGCTTTGCTTGGGTCACTATCTAAAGCGATCACGCCTACATCGGGTCCCGTTTGCTCGACCACATCCGGAAAAAACTCGTAACGCGAACAATCAGCCTCGAGCCATACCGTATCCATCCCCAATAGCATCGCTTTGAGAGGCTCTCGTGTTCCGTCGTTGGGATCGACTAAAGCGATTCGTAGTACGTTGCTCATGATGAAAGTTATCCGATACGTTTTGTCTTGGAATCGCCACGATTCTGCGACCGTCGATTATTGTGCAGGTGCGCTGATCGTTACATTTTCGCCGACGACGACCCCTTCAGGCGTTGGGATAATGGGTGCTGTTCGCACCTGGCCACTGCCCTGAAGTCCGATCGGCTGACCGTGCAGAGTGCTGTAGCCGTCCCCTTGGACTGTGCAGTGTTCGTCGTTGCCCAGCATGTTTGGCACTTCGATATGCCCTTTGAGGTAGAGTTCGCAGTCGCTCGGCGAGGTTGAGTTGAGGCCTGGTCCACCCATGGGAACTTGGTGCGGATCCATCGCGTCGACCAATTCCGGCGTGACCGTGATTAGCAATTCAATGTCGTTCCGTTTCTCTTTTACCCGGCGGAACATCGCACCGAAATAAGGGATTTCCCCGAGGATTGGCGTTGATTGTGACACTGCCTCTGTGCGACTTTGGAGCAGGCCGGCGATTGCGAACGTTTGGCCAGCCTGCAATTCCACGGCCGTTTCAACGTATCGCTGACTGAAGGCTGTGACTTGAATACCAGCTGCCGTGATGCCTCGTGAATCATCCGGTTCGGTTACTTCAGGACGCACTTCAAGGCGAATGCGACCAGGACCAACAACAAATGGTAGAAAGTCAATTCCTGTTCCATATTCCTCGTATTGAACAGAGATCGAACCATTGCCGGTTGGCACGATGTATGGCACGCGTCCACCGACATTGAATCTCGCGGGGCGTCCGTGCGTCGCGATCACTGTTGGCTCAGCCAAGAACTTGATCAAGTCTTGCCTTCTTAAGGCTGCAATCAAAGCCGTGAAATTGCCCGAGCCTGACAGCACGTTGTTGGTAGCCGATAACACACCTTCGGCGGTGGCCGAAGCTCCGGTTACCGACCCGCTGGATGCGTCTAGCAATCGCCCGGGGGCACTGTAGAAAAAGGAGTTGCCGGTGAAGGTTCCCCAGTCGATTCCGAGGTCACGGAGTTTCGTTCGGGAAACTTCCATGATCCGCGTGTGCAGCAAGACCTGCTGAACACCGACGACTTTGATGTTGTTAACAACGGTGCCGTAGAACTGCTCGACGATTGCTACCGCGCGGTCGACATCATCAACACTGGTAACCGTTCCAGTCACGATCGCACTGTTATTGATCGGCATCACTTTCAGCGAAGCAAAAGGCAGTTGTGAACTTAAAATTCCCTCAACCTCTCGAGCATCCGCCATCACAGTCACGTTGACGGTGTAAAGTTTTTCATCGGTGTCCCAAAGGTTCAATTGTGTCGATCCAGGTGTTTTTGCGAAGATCTGAATCTGATTTTGGGCGATCGGGGTCGCGCCCAAAACTTCTTCATTGTGAACCTGGAACTTCGGGATTCTAGCTTCAAGGGTCAGGATTCGGCTGCTCTTGACCAACATTTCCAAACGCTCGACCGATTGGGAAATATTGTGATTAACCGCAGCACCAGCGGATGCTAGTTGGACCGGATTCGACTGCGCTGAAGCAATGTTGGTAGACGTTGCAGCGAGTGTGGCGGCCAATAGAATCGTGGCCGCCAAGCGTGCAATTAGTCGAGTCGATTCCATTTCGGAGGCATCCTTGCGGGACCGATTCGAGTCCATTCGAATCGATTGGCCGCCGAGTGCTCGGCGGCCGATCATGGTCCATGGGGTAACGGTTCAATACAGGATTAACGAATCTTTAAGACCAGCTTTCAGCTGCAATTTACGGAGGGTTAGTTAGTTTCTTACGGATGGGGACCGGTTCGATTCAAAGAACGGACTGAGTTCATTGTTTAGGAATTCGAAATCATCGGCACCTGAATTCGTTGGCGACATTCCACCGCCCGAATTATCACTGGTACGGGAGTCCGAATTCCCGGTTACTCCCGCCTCCTCCATCAAAACGGGGACTTCACCGGGAGTGACCCAGTATTTCATAATTCCATTCTCGCCCATCTTGAGCATCATGAATCCAGGCTTTTTCGCGACGGGCTCCGTTTCTGGTTGCGGTGCTTCAACTTGAAATGGTGCCAGTGGTTGAGCTAGATCCTTCTGAGCCCGTATTTCGTTCTGTTGTTTGCGGTGATCTTCCAGCCATGCCAAGAACTCTTGACCTGCCTCATTGGATCCGTCGGCGTTGCTGTAATCTGAGCTACTGCCCATATTGAGGAAGATGTTGCCAAGTTCGTTAGCATAAACCCATGCCTCAGCATCCTTTTCGTGTATCAATAGCTCGATGTTGCGGAATGATTTGGGGCGGTCTTCGCCAACTTTGCGTTCCGTATCGCCGTCCAGCGCATAAACTTTGATGCCCATTAGAACGGCTTTGGTCATGCTACTCGGGATGAGTTCGCTCCGGGTAAAATAGCCGAACACGTCGACACGATCCCCCGGTTGGATCAAGTTGGCGATGGGAACATCCGACGCTTTCATCGATACAACTTTGTAACCTTTCGGAATCGTGCTGAAGTTCTCCTCCATCAGCTTGTCCAGAATGATTGGCTCACCCTTCGACACGTACTGCTTTGCGTACTTGTTTTCCAGAGCTGCAAGATCTCCCGTCGCGCCTTCCGGCACGATATCTGCCGGCCATTGTTCACGCTGGATTCTTTCAGCGGTGATCTTTTCGCCAACCTCGATCCTGCTCGTCGAAACGTAGATCTCTTTTGTCTTCCCTGTCCCACCTGAGTTTGCTTGGGCGTTCAGCCACTGGCTCGCAACAATCGCTGCGATTGTTCCGCAGACGCACGCCACTAATAGGTAGAGTGATTTATTTCGCATCGCGGTTCACGCCTCGTGAGAAGGCTGCATTTAAGAGATCCAATGGGCGGGCAGGAGGTAACATCACGGTATGCCAACCCACAGGTATTTTCGGATCAAGGCATGGCATTGCTGTAACCCGCAACGCTTGTCGCCTACCGCCGACCTGATCATGCAACTTGATGTATATCCCCTGTCTTGCCAGTGGCTCGTCCACTGGCGAGGGGTTTCCACCTCGATCGGACCCCAGTGCGACGCCGACACGGTTGACTGTCTGATGAATTTGGTCAGATCAGCATGCCAGCAAGTGCGAAGTAGGCGATTGATCCAATCGCCATCGGAATACCGTAGGGAAGGAGGTACATATTCGGTTTGCGATCGCGAGCGATTTCAGCCAGTTTCTGTGGGTCGCGTACAGTTTTCCACTCATGAAGAATCTGGTGCGCCATTGCGAAGTGCTTTCGCCATTGACCGCTTTTCCAAATCATAAAGGCCGCCATTATTCCTCCCACTAGAGCAGTGGCGGCGAAAGCCCATAGCGTCACCATTGTTCCCATCCAAGCACCAACGCCGGCAAGCAGTTTCACGTCTCCAGCGCCCATACCACCGACGTTTCGCAATACCAGCAGAAGCATCATTCCCACGATGGTACCCATCAAGCTCCATCCCAGCCCGCTCCAGCCGTCCTGCATCGCCCAGTGAATCCAGCCGCATGTGATGAACGGAAACGTCAGCCAGTTGGGAACTTTCAAAATCGCTCCGTCAATGATGGCAGCAACAACCAGCACGAACGTGACGAACCAGACGATCCAATTTTCGATAACAACGCTGAGTATGGCTGACATGATATTCTTTTTCCCGTGATTGTTTTGTGAGTGGTTGCCCGCTTGCCTGCGGCGGTTGTCGATCAGCGTGGCCCAATCATCCAGCTGAACATCGCAAACAACAACGTTACAAGACAGCAAGAGATTTGCCATGCGTAGGCAGCACTATCAGCTGGAAGCAGTGGATAGTTCATCCGAGGCCCCTCCCACTGGAATGTAAGACGTGATGGTTGGAAGATTAAGAAGTAAATCCCAACGCGGCGGCACGGATCCCATTCGGGACCCGCGCCGAACTGCGTCGAGCCTCTCGTCGAATGCCACTGAAACCAGTGGCAATCAACTAGTTAGTTGCGATCGCGGCACCGACAGCTTCGAACTTAGCGTTCGCGTTGGTGCCAATGGTACCGACGGCAGCCAGGCAAACGACTACGATCAGAGCAAGCATCACTGCGTACTCGACAGCGGTCGGGCCATCTTCTTCCTTCAGGAAATTTACGATGCTGTTAGCGAAATTCTTCATGTCTCTCTCCTCGCGAGTGAGATGCATACCGGTCATGGTATGCGACGACGACTAGAGATCTGGATCAAAGTGAACCAGACCCGAACTGGGGCAGCCTCGTTTCCGACTCTCGCCTGACACGCCTTGGCAATTCGTGACGACCAATTGCCACGAATATCCCTCGGTAGCTCGGCAATCCTAGTGACGACACGTGACCAAATGATCACCCTTCGCCTGAGGATCCGTAGCTTTGCGTCCCACCCTCTCGAATGGTTTGCCTTTGTCTTGGGAGCAAGGCTGACCGTTCCAGCTAAATTCGAATTCTCGAACCTCGATGTAACGGCAGCGGACCGAACACCGGTCCGCTCACTTCCACTCCAACCCTATGACAGAAAGTTCAACAGTCAAAAAACTCTGAACAATGAAACCTTGCAGCTTCGGGGAATTGGCCAATTGAATCGACGATTCGGTTTGTTCGTGCAGGATCACTTGATCGTGTTGAAAAAATGCCACAATCGTTACCAGATCAAATCTGAATGTATCTGCTCCACGCGACAGAGCGTGGCTTGAGACGGTTTGAAGTTCATTCAATACAAATAGACATGTGAATTGTTGGAATCAGAGAGTTCCACTATGCGATGCCGATGAACTCCGTTGTTGATGCTGTTGGTTGGGAATTTATGAGGTTGGGTCTCTGCTACTGCTTTTTGCAGATAGACGGGGTGTGGAGCTCGACCTGTCGCTGGGAGATCGATTAGGGAGCTGCTTGTTTAGGGCCTGTTGGAAATACGTTAGACTGTTGCTTGTATGAAGTCGTCGAATCGGTGACGCTGCATTGCCTGAGCGCTGAAGCGTGGCGAAGCCCAGTGGTTCAAGGCTTGGCACCGTTCGTTTCCATCGCAGCGACTTTTGCAACCCTGATTGCTTCGGAATTATTATCAAGTGATCACGCCAGTGAATGTCCGAAAGCGTCACGAATCAAGCGTTTCAACTCTGTTAACGTCCATCCTCATTTCAGTGTTTGTGAGTGCAACATGTCAATTCAGCTTGAACGTCGAACGATCCTCCGCGCTTCTGCTCTTTCTTGCGTTGGTTTTGTTCATGGTGGAGTGTCCAGACGCCTTTCTGCGGCACAAAACTCGAATGAAAAACTAAACATCGCATGCATTGGAGTTGGTGGGCGTGGGTCAGCGAATGTTCGAGGGTTGGCAGGTGAAAACCTAGTGGCCTTTGTGGACGTTGACGAAAAGCGGGCCGCGGATTCTTTCAAGCGACATCCAGGAGTCAAGAGATTCACTGATTTTCGACGCATGCTGGATCGAGTCGGAAAAGATTTAGATGGTGTCGCGATTAGTACTCCTGATCATGCCCACTTTCATCCTGCGTTGGCGGCGATGCAGATGGGGTTGCATGTTTATCTTGAAAAGCCGCTTGCCCATAACGTTTGGGAAACACGAACCCTGACCGACCTTGCGAAGGAGAAGGGATTGGCCACGCAGCTGGGTGCACAGCGGCACGCGATGGATAATATGCATCGAGTGGTCGAGCTTATTCAAAGTGGTGCGATTGGTAACGTGCGAGAGGTCCATTGTTGGGTTGGCGGTAGTCGTGGGATGCCTCAGGTTCCTAAGGAAACCGTCTCCGTGCCACCGACACTTGATTACGATTTATGGATCGGCCCTGCGAAATTTCGTCCCTATCATCCCTCGTTCTGCCCTTATGGGTGGCGATTCTGGTGGGATTTTGGCACTGGCGAGACGGGTAACTGGGGGTGCCACATTCTTGATATCCCTTATTGGTCGCTTGGCTTGAAGTATCCCCAGCGGGTCGAGGGATCGGGGCCACCACTGGATGCAGCGAGAACGCCCAAGGCAATGCAGGTCAAGTATTCCTTCGCAGAATCAAATCAGAATGCGCCGCTTGATTTGCACTGGTATCATGGGGTTCCGAAACAGTTGCTCAGCCAGCATGGGCTATCGGAAAAAGGAAACAACACACTGTTCATTGGTGAGGCGGGCATGTTGTTGGCGGGATTCGGTCAGCGAAAATTGTTGCCAGAGGAAAAGTTCGCTGACTTTAAGACGCCCGACCCGTTCGTTGAAGATTCGCCTGGTTTCCATCAAGAATGGATTAATGCTTGCAAGGGCGGCAAACCAGCGACCTGTGATTTCTCTTATTCTGGACCGTTGGCCGAAGCTGTCTTACTGGGTAACGTCGCTTATCGGAGTGGCGGCGGCTTTGATTGGAACGCTGAAGCATTAACTACTTCCGGAAATGCTCATTCGCAGGGTTTGATTCGTGAGAGCTATCGCAAAGGTTGGGAAGTCTAGCCGTTTACGGTTCTGAGAGAGCTCAGCCGAATTTGATCTGCTGGCCCGGGCTAATCTGCCAGCCCGAGCGAGGTGTAACGCATAGATGCCTGTGATCTCAGCGTGGGCTTTACACTGCAAGGTCAGCCCGCTCGGCTCCATCAAGTGCCGCTCTCGCGCCAGAGGCATTCTCGGCGTTTTCTAGGTGAGCTAGTTCTAGGTGAGCTAGCGGTTTACAGCTCAGGAGGTAGCGACATGGTGCGTTGCTGTGGACGGTAATTAAAAGGAATGCTCCTGCTCGTTGAGGCGAAGCAGTCGTTCGGTGTTAACTAAGGATTGAATGAACAACGTCCCCATGGACATCGGTTAATCGAAAATCACGTCCCTGAAAACGATAGACGAATCGTTCGTGATCAATCCCGAGTAGGTGCAGGATTGTTGCGTGCAGATCGTGGACGCTGACACCATCAGTTGCCACATTCACGCTGTAATCATCTGTACTGCCGTGATTCGTGCCTCCCTTGATACCGCCGCCTGCCATCCACATGGTGAAGCAACTGGGGTGATGATCGCGGCCATAGTTATTAGGGGTTAGTTTTCCTTGGGAATAAATCGTTCGTCCGAATTCGCCACCCCAGATGATCAAGGTCTCATCCAACATGCCTCGCTGCTTGAGATCTTTGATTAATGCAGCGGTTGGTTGATCTGTGTCACGACACTGCTTGGGCATTTGGCCGGGGATATTGTTATGTTGATCCCAACCCTGATGAAAGAGCTGGATAAATCGCACTCCTTGCTCGGCGAGTCGGCGAGCGATTAAGCAATTGAAGGCATATTTGCCCTGGGTTTTTACGTCCGGCCCATAGAGGTCCAGAACATGCTTGGGTTCGTCAGAAAAGTCCAGTAAATCGGGGACTGACATTTGCATGCGGAATGCCAGTTCATACTGTGCGATCCGAGTTTGAATCTCTGGGTCGCCAGTCTGCTGATGCTTGAGTCCGTTCAACGTATTGAGTGAATCGAGCATGGTCCGCCGCAGGCCCCTGGAGATTCCAGCAGGATTGTCAATATCGAGGACGGGGGCGCCCTGGTTGCGGAATTTTACACCTTGGTGTTTGGAAGGCAGGAAGCCACTTCCCCACAAACGATCGTACAGCGGTTGGCCTTGTTTGGCGGACCCTTTGCTACTCATCGCCACAAATGCCGGAAGGTCGGTCGCTTCGCTGCCAAGCCCATAGTCAACCCATGACCCGATGCTGGGGCGGCCGGGAACTTGGGATCCAGTTTGTTGAAAAGTGATGGCTGGATCGTGGTTGATCGCATCGGTGTGCATTGATCGAATGATGCAGATGTCATCAGCGAGTGAGCCAATGTTTGGAAGCAACTCGCTAATCCAAGAACCTGCTTCACCGTATTGGGAAAACTTAAACGCAGTCGGCGCAACGGGAAAACTGGCCTGCGCCGAACTCATCGTCGTCTTTCGGTCGTCCGGGTAGATGCTTTTGGGGACTTCTTCACCAAACCGATCTCGCAGTGCGGGTTTATAATCATAGAGGTCCATTTGCGCAGGACCGCCCGACTGGAATAGATAGATGATGCGTTTGATCTTGGGCGTGCGATGAGGAAGATCCGCAAGCCCGCGGTGATCATTCATTTCGCCTTGCACAAACCGATCACGTTCCAAAAGCGTGCTGAGTCCGAGCGAACCCAGCAACATTGAACGGCGTGAAAAAATTGGATACATCGATCGTTTCTGCCTCGTTTATTCCTTGCTGATGGTCTCGTCGAGATTCAGTATCAGTGAAGCGGTCATTGTCATTGCCGCGTGTTCAACCAATGGAAGCGATTTGTCGCGTTGATTCTCTCCCGTTGCAAGTAGTTGCTTCGCGGCTTGTGGTGCATTTGAAAAATGTTCTAGGAAGCGGTTATGTGCATTGATGATCACTGCTGATTCTTTCTCGGTTGGCCGCCGACCGGTCGCCTCGCGGAATGCATGCGTGATCATGCTCGGTGTCGATTGGCCGTCGTTTTGCAAGATCCGTTCAGCGAAGAATCGTGCGCACTCGATGAACGTCTTGTTGTTCATTAGCGTCAATGCTTGCAGCGGCGTGTTGGTTGACTCGGTTTGTACCGTGCATACTTCTCGAGCAGCAGCATTGAAGTTCATCATCATCGGTGGCGGTATAGTGCGCCGCCAGTAGGTGTAAACGCTGCGGCGATAGAGGTTGCCGCCCTTGTCTTGCTTGTATTTGTTGTTGGAAATTGCGGACCAGATCTTGGGTGGCATGTAGGGTTTCGTCGACGGGCCACCGACTTGTTCAACCAACAAACCACTCAGAAGCATTGCTTGATCGCGAACAATAAAGCCGGGTAAGCGGTATCGCGGTCCTCGCGACAGCAAGCGATTGCGCGGGTCAAGTTCTAGTGAATTAGCTGTTACCTGTGAATCTTGTTGGTAGGTCGCGCTGTGGATGATTCGTCGCTGGATTGCCTGGATGTCCCAGTCGCTACGAGTGAATTCTAACGCCAGATAGTCGAGCAAGTCAGGATGCAAAGGTAGTGCCCCCTGCGAACCCAGGTTGTCACTCGTTTCCACAAGACCAGCGCCGAAGAACTGCTGCCAAAGGCGATTAACCGCAACGCGAGCAGTCAATGGGTGATTTGGATGGAACAGCCACCTTGCGAGTTCGAGTCGATCGCGTGGCGAGATTCCTGGCGTGCTTGATGCGAGAGACTCGGGAATTGATGCGGTCACTGGTTGGCTGAGGTCAGGCATGTTGTATTGGCCCCGCTGGAGCACATGGGTTGGCCTTGGTTCAGTTAGTTCATGCATCACCATGACCGTGCTCGGATCGCCTGCTTGGGGTCGCTGCAGGCCGTTGCCAGCTTCTTCGCGTGCCCGGCGCAGTTTGACTGGAGCTGGCGTAACCATGCGGTCTTCGCCAGGTGACAAGTTGGGCCAACTCTTCGGCACCGTTATGAAAGGCGGACTGTTGCCATTGTTGGGTCCGACACCCCATTCAGCGATGTTGTTAAAGTAGGCGTACAGTTGGTAATACTCTCGCTGGGTAATTGGGTCATATTTGTGATCGTGGCAGCGCGCGCATGAAACGGTCAGGCCTAAAAAAACAGTGCCAAACGTATCGACGCGGTCTGCAACGTACTCGGTACGCCACTCTTCTGGGATCGATCCATCTTCTGAATTGATGCGGTGGTTGCGACCGAATCCAGTCGCGACTTGCTGACGCAGTGTCGCGTTCGGTAAGAGATCGCCAGCGAGCTGCTCGATGGCGAATTGATCATATGGCATGTGTTGGTTGTACGCTTCGATTACCCAGTCTCGCCAAACATGCTGATAGCGATAGCGGTCGTTTTGGTAGCCGTCGGTGTCCGCATACCGAGAAGCTTCCAGCCACGGCAACGCCATGTGCTCGCCATAGCGATAAGATTGCATCAGTCGATTCACCAACTTCTCTATGGCTACATCAAGTTCATCTTCTAGAAAGGCGTCAATCTCGGCCGCGGTAGGGGGTAAACCGGTGAGGTCGAGCGTAATCCGTCGCACGAGTGATTCCGCGGATGCTCGCGGGGCGGGGCTCAGGCCCCGCTCGCGAAGACGAGTTAAAACAAACCGATCAAGAGGATCGCGAGACCATTGGTCGGCGTCTACGTCTGGAACAGCTGAGTGTTGTGGTGGTACGAGGGACCAGTGTTGGGCGAACTCGGCACCCTTGCGGATCCATTTCACCAATGTGTTGCGTTCAGTCTCCGTCAGCTGACGCCTCGAATTAGGCGGTGGCATTTGAGAATCCGGATCCTTGGTGAGAATGCGGTGGACCAATTCGCTCGCTTCGGCGTTCCCCGGTTCGATCACATTCATCGCGGAATCTTCCAAGTCGAGTCGCAGGTCAGCAGCGACAGCAGCTTGGTCCGGTCCATGGCAATCGAAGCAATGGTCTGACAAGATTGGCCGAACATCTCGGTTGAAATCAACGGTTTCGGCCTGAAGCAGCCCGTCGTTGACTATCATCGAGTGCGAGCAAAGCAGTACGGCGAAGAATATTCGAATCACGGTGGTTGTCGAGCGTTGTCATAAAGGGAGGACTTTTCCGTTAGTGTACCTGCGAGTGCGGGGCCTGTCGGGATTATCTCAATGACTTTATTTACCGACCAACCAACCAATTTCTGCCGCTGTAATGTCAGCAGAGTCAAAAGCCTGAAAGGAATCGGTTTTGCCCGCAGCGGTGAAGACCTTCGATACGATCGCGGGTAGGTTGGGATCGCCAACAATCGCGAGCGGATAAGGGGATCTTAATGCCAGGATTGCGGGTAAGTCACCGTATTTAACCGCACCGGGTACGAAATCTGGGTCGCGGTAATGATTGACGTTGGCGAACCGAAAGTCATCAGTCTGGATCAATGCGCGGTCTACCAATGGGCCTGCATGAGCTGCGGCGGGGGCAACCCAAGCTGCTGTTCCACTGGTTCCGAGCAAGGTGACCTGTTTTCCTCCTTGTTGGCGGGCGTGGGCAATGACTGCCAACAAATCAGCGGTTCGGTGGGCTGCAAGAGTTCGGTTGTATCCAAATGTGAATGCGGAATAGGAACGCGGGTCATCGATCACTCTTTGTTGTTCATCATCGTTTTTCTCGGTAATCAACTCGCCTTGTTGGAGCAAATCAGGCAGTAGTACCGTCACGCCGTGACGGAGTAGTTTTTCGAGTTGATCAGTCGGAGCACCATTTGATTGAAAAGCGGCTTGCTTGCCGTTTGCATGCGTCCAGACAGTGACTTGGTTCGCAGTGGCTTGTTCAGTGCTGACGGTTAGCAAAGGCACATTGGCACCGCGAGTCGCATCGTGAAGCATTCCTCGTTCGACGATGATTCCATTCGAACTCAGTTTGCCTCTGCTTTTGTAAGTGGTCTTTTTAGGCACACCCTGATCAAAAATTATTTGCCAAGCGCCACCGACGGTTATGCGGAATTTCTTGAGGGATTCTGCATCCACAGGCTCTAGACCTTCCAACTGTGCAGATGCTTGCTGGTCGAGCCAACGACAAACAGCACGCTCGTGAGGAATGCCAACCACTGATGGCGACGGATGTTCCTCGTCCCAAACGCTGGTTTCCTGATCTGTAAGTGGTTCAAAATCTTGTTCGATCACAGGATCATCAAGGCCAAGGTTTAGATGCCGATTCATCCATTGGTACATCGTTGCTCGTGCGATGTAGTTGTAGTTGTGTTTGAATTCCAACATCGGGCGGCAATAAACATCTGCCTGATCACCGATCATGGCATAGAGCCATTTTAGTTCTGGATATCCATCGGTCATCATGTCGCGTGTCCAGTCATCTGCTGATGTCATTGCCTGGGGACGTGGCGCAAACAGTGCGGCTAATTCAACATTGCCAGTATCAATCCGGAGTAGGTTGCAGTTCTCACAGTAGCATCCTCCCTGCATCGCGGTGGAAACCATCCCATTTGGAAACGATGCTTTGACTCTTTCGTCGATCGCGCCGAGCAAGATCGACTGGGTTCCACCACCACTTCCCCCGGTGACAGCTAAGCGATCCGGATCAACGTCAGGAAGTGAGGCCAAGAAATCGAGTGCACGAATGGCATTCCATGTTTGTAGACCCATGATCGATTGATTGCGTAGGTCAGCATCGATACTGAAGAAAACCCAGTCGTCTCCTCTTTGCTTTTCTTCCGGCCTCGCTTTCGCGTGTCGATGGGACACTTGATGTGAAATTTGAATCGAGTCGGCGTAGCCGACCATGTCAAAAATGAAGCTTACACAGCCCATCCGCGCCAGTTGCACGCACCTCGCTAACTTGGGCGTCCGTCCTGACTTCTCAAAATGTTCACCTCCCTGTTGTATTTGACGAGCGATTTCTTCATCGCTGTGAGATTGCATTCGTCCGCCGTGTCCATGTGGACACAATACACCAGGTGCACGGTCAAATCGTGGCTTACTGGGGCGGAATAGTAATCCGGTAACATAGTGGCCGGGCAAACTCTGAAAGTACACTTTTTCGACAGTAAATCCATCGCGTTGTGTCTTGTCAAATACAACCGAATTGAGGGGGGGCTTCTCAGGCATCGGCCACAATCCGGTTGCGACGAGTACGCGGCGGCGCAGGAATTCAGCTCGCGAAAACCAGGCTCCCGAGTTTTCCGGAACCACAAACGGAAAGTGGTCGTTTAGTGTTTTTAGTTTTTCTAATCGTAAATCGCCGGGTTGCTCGCTAATTTCAAGGACACGATGGAGGTCCGACTTCGGCGTAACGGGAGGATCTGCATAGCCACCACTAGCAATGGTGATGCAAAAGCTAAGAGCAATCCAACGATTCATGACGCACCTCGGGGAAAACCGTGCTGGTTCAATTCTTTTACCAAGCAAATATTTGGGCTGTTCATTTTTACAAAGGCGGGGAACCATAGGAATCTACCGATTTCAGGTGGGCAGTCCTTGAGTTGTATGGCAAGTTCTCGGTCAGTTCGATTCTTCATCGATATCGGGCCTCGCAAACCTCGCTTGCAGAGGCGACAATGGCGAGAATGAAATCATTTAACACTATGGCTCTAGACGAGTAAAAATCGATGCGTACGATTCTAACTGCCGACGCCAAGGCCATGGGGCAATGGGTCGGCGAACACGCTGCTGAGGACCTCCGCCAAGCGATTGCCAAGCATGGTGAGGCGAATATCGTCGTGGCGACTGGGGCTTCTCAATTCGAGGTTTTGCAGGCTTTGGTCCAGCAGGCAGGGATCGATTGGTCCAAGGTTCACGGATTCCACTTGGATGAATACGTTGGGATTTCAACTGATCACGGTGCCTCATTCTGTCGGTACTTGAAAGAGAGGTTTGTCGATCATCTAAATTTGGCCAGTTTTCATTATCTCCGTGGTGATGCTGACCCAACAGAAACGATTGGCGAAATTGGCGGCCGCCTCTCCCAGACGAGAATTGATCTGGCCCTCGTGGGAATTGGTGAAAATGGCCACCTGGCATTTAATGATCCTCCAGCAGATTTCGAGACCGAAAAACCCTATTTGTTGGTTGAGTTGGACGAGCCCTGTCGCATGCAGCAAGTCGGAGAGGGATGGTTTGATTCACTTGCTGATGTTCCGACACACGCGATCAGTATGTCGGTGCGACAGATTTTGAAGTCGGCCAAGATCTACTGCAGTGTTCCCGATGCCCGCAAAGCAGCCGCCGTACGCGGAACCTTGGAAGATTCTGTGTCCCCTGAGATTCCTGCCAGTATCTTGCGAGAACATCCGAACTCGATCTTGGTGATCGATCAGGCTGCGGCAAGCCAGCTAGGTGATAAGACTCGTGCTTCTTTGGAACAGGTTTAATGTCTGGATTCGTCGACTTGCAGGTGAATGGCTACGGTGGGGTCGATTTCAACTCGGAATCACTTACTGACGAAGCGATGCATCGAGTTTGCGGCCGATTACTAGACGACGGAACAGGTCGTATTTTGGCGACGATTATTACGGCGCCCTTGGATACGATGCTGCGACGGATCCGTTGCCTCACGCAGTTCATTGATTCGAGTCCTGACATCTCGTCAACGATTGCCGGGATACATGTGGAGGGCCCTTTCCTGAGCGATCAGGACGGCTTTGTTGGTGCGCATCCTCCGAATGCTACCATGGACGCTTCGGTCGATGTAGCGAATTCCTTGCTGGATGCGGGAGCAGGCCACGTCAAGATTGTCACGCTTGCTCCCGAACGAGACCCGGCGGGACGGGTGACATGCGAACTCGCGAAACAGGGAATCGTCGTCGCGGCTGGACATAGCGATGCTTCCGTCGATCAGCTCGATGCAGCCATTGATCAGGGCTTGAGCCTGTTTACGCATCTCGGTAACGCGTGCCCTGCTCTGATTCCTCGGCATGACAATATCATTCAACGTGTACTCAGCCGGAGTGATCGTTTAATGATTTCGTTCATCGCCGATGGGCACCATATTCCACCACCGGCATTAAAAAATTATCTGCAGTGTGTGCCCTCGGATAATGTTGTGATCGTTACCGATGCGATCAGCGCTGCGGGCTTGGGGCCCGGGCGATACGAGTTGTCAGATCAAGTGGTTGAGGTCGATGAAGATGGTGCCGCTTGGTCCGCCTGTCGTACGCACTTTGCAGGTTGCGCGTCGACGTTTCCGCAGATGGTCGGTGTATTGAAAGAACGTGTTGGGGTGTCTGATCAGCAGATCGACCAGTGGATGCGGATCAACCCAAGTAGGTTGTTGGGAATGAGTGTCTGATCTTTTCCCCCTAGTAAGTTTTTAGCCTCGGATCGTAGCTTCAAAACCGTCGATGAAGGGGATTCCCTGCGGCCTTTTGATGCAACCGGGCCACAGTAGAATTCAGGAGAATGTTTTTGGATACGTCAGCGATTACCGAGGTGATCCGAAATCGAAGAACGGTTAAGCCGAAAAACTTCACCTCTCAAGATATTGACCAAGCGATCGTTCGCACGATGCTCGAGAATGCAAACTGGGCACCCACCCACGGGATGACTGAGCCATGGCGTTTTTCCATCTTTCGCGGTGCGGCGAGGCAACGGCTCGCCGAGTTTCTGGCTGAGACCTACAAGTCGTTGAGTACGCCCGAAGCATTTAAACCGAAGAAGTATGACGGGATGCGTCAAAACGCGATGTTGGCGCCGGTTGTAATCGCGATTGGGATGAAACGCCAAGAATCAGAGAAGATCTCCGAGCTAGATGAACTGCTAGCGGTAGCGTGTGCCGTCGAGAACTTGCACCTCACGGCAACCGCCTTTGGGTTGGGCGGGTTTTGGTCGACCAATATTGCTGCGACGAGTGATGCGATGGGGGAGTTTATTGGGTTAAACCCCAAGGATCGTGCCCTCGGTCTGTTCTATGTTGGCTACCCAGCTTGTGAGTGGCCAATTGGAGATCGAACTCCCATTGATGGGAAAGTTCAATGGATTGATCGCTAGTTTGTGAATGGAAAGTACAGAGATTTGTTTGTTGGTCAGCCAGGCGACGTCGCTCACGCAGGTGTAAGCACGCTTTTCCAGACTAGCCACTTCAGCCGAAGCTCTGAGGCCTTATCCGTTATTCAAGGATAAGCTCGTTCGCAATTAAGGGATGATCTCCCAGGATTGATTCCCAAGTGCTCGACAACGCGATCTGATTTACGCGATCTGCCGCCATCAGCACGACATGTGGCAGTTCGACAAAGCGACTAATGTTCAGCAGGTCAGGTGCGTCGCGATTTCGAATTGGCAAATCAGTTAACGACAGTTGATTGATGCCGGTGGTCCAAAGTGAAGCATACAACGTCCAGAATGCTGCTTCGCCACTGGCATGCACGTCGAGTGAGGACCAGTCAAGATTCGGCACGGAACTTAGTGCTTGGAACGCTCGGCGAACATCGTAGATTTGCATCGTGGCAGCTGTCTGTCCAATCTGCATGAATCGTCGGCGGATCTGAGTACGCTCCTTCAAATCGCGAGACCACTCGGTGGGACCGACTCCACGGGGTACGATCCATGCGATGTTCTTGCCGGCATGTTGTTCACATATTTTTTTCCAGCGTGGAAGATTAGGAGTCGTTGAGGTAAATGCTTCCGGCATCGCCGCTGCTAGAGCTGGAGCCAATTTTTCCCATCGCTCTTGGTCGATAACATAAGTGGAAAGCGTTGCGTCATTTCCTTCAGGGCGATAAACAAATAATTCGAGTCGGTATGGAGCTTGGCTGTCGTATTCCACTCGGAGAAGATCTTCTGAGGAGGATGTGATTCGAGTATTAAGTGGCTCATTGACGACGGGCCAGCCGCGGAAGACATGGTTTTTCAGTAAGTTCATCCATTCTAGTGATGCTTGCTGTAATTCAATTTTTTGCTGTGGTAGCTCCTTCGGATTGACCGCCGGAACGAAGCTTTCGTGGATGGTGGTTACACGCTCATCGCGTGGCAGGGAAGCGAAGACTTTAAGCTGTTCTGGCTCAAAAAACTTGATCGCGGTTTTGTCGATCAGTGAAACATCGTCTTTTAAAAATCGATTGAACCAGCGGAAAGCATGAATCCGAAGTTCTTGGGTGTCCTTGTGGGGTCCCTCTGTGATCTGCAGGCCAAGTTGGTCACTCGCTTCGTAAAGGTCATAGATGCGGCGTGTTTTTGAATGGACATCAACGACGCCGTCGAGCGGGAAAATTCGATCCTTGTCAGTATTGGAAATCAGCAGGGGGCGTGGTGCGACTAAAGCTGCAACCATTGGGTAATCCCAGCGGTAGGTATTGACCATATACATGCAATCACAGTGCCCTTCGACACAGCCATCGACCACATGATTTGTGAGGCTGGTTATCCCGGCGACAGGAACCGCCGCTTTGATTCGTTCGTCAATCGCTGCGATCCACCAAGAGTAGGCTCCCCCACCACTGCGACCGGTAACACCAAGCCGTTCGGCATTGACTTCTTCCCGATCCTGTAAATAGTCCAAGGCTCGAACGCAATTCCAAGCTTCTACGCCTGCCGGTGTGTAGCCACGATTGTTCCACCACCACATTTTCTCCCGATAGGTGCCATGATGAATTCCTTCGATTTCGCCTAGTTGAATGGTGTCGATGGTGAGGCAGACATAGCCGTTGCGGGCGAACCAAGCACCATGATGCTGATAGTTGACTTTGTTACCGAAACTCACACCGTCCTTACGAACTGCACCGTGTCCGCAGACATACAGAATCGCCGGCAAGGGTTCGTTTTGTTCCGCTGGGCGATAGAGGTTACCGGTGACGTAAACGCCCGGCATCGATTGGAACTGAAGGTTTTCTACGACAAAGCCTTCATCATGCGCGACAGAGCCGGTAACGACCGGGTTGAGTGGCGTTCGCTCGGGAAAGGGGCTCAGCCCAAGCATTTCCAATAGCTGTTCTCGGTATTGGTCGCGACGGGAAGTCCAGTCATTGAGTGTTTGGATTTCTGCGAATGTCGCCGTTGTCAATTCTTCGGTTTGATTTCGAAAATACTCGGTGACTAAGGAATCGCCCCTGGACGAATCGAAATTAGGGCTCTGTGCCCGTATTGTTGACGCGGAAATCAACAAGCCAATAAGTAGAAGGCAAACACGCATGATGTTGATGCTCGGTTGCAGGAAAAGGGGAACCGATGGAAGGCCGCTTGTCATTCACTGAACCTCCCATCGTACTCCGTTCGATGCGACGCGTGTTATTCTGGCTTCGCGTGAATCAAAATGCAGGTCGCATGGCGTGGATTCTGTCAGCACCATCATTCGGGTTGGCGACGCTGTCGTGTTCGAGGGATAGACTTAATGCTGCCTTCAGATCGTGTTCGTTGTTTTTCGGTGACTTTTTGACTGATCGAGCGTCTCGTGTCGCCCTTGATTTGGTGGAGCTTGCCACTGGTAACCGTCGACTATTTCGCAGCTCGCAAATTGATTCGGCGAGGTGTTAAAAAGTGAAGATGCTAACACCATCAATTGGTGAAAGCCCTTCAACTTTCGGTCCCATAATTATGGCAAAGGGCTCGGCTCTACAATCAAGCGTCTTCAGCAACCGTTAGAGTAGCTTCTCGGATGACTATAGTTCCAAGAACAATCGTGCTGGATCCTCGATGACGTCTTTGATCGTCCGCAAGAATCCGACCGCTTCACGACCGTCGACAATCCGATGGTCGTAGGTCAGAGCGACGTTCATCATTGGTCGGATAACGACCTCTCCATCGACTGCTACGGGCCGCTCTTGAATGGCATGCAAGCCTAAGATGCCGCTCTGCGGTGGGTTGACGATTGGGGTACTTAACAGCGAACCATAAATTCCGCCATTGCTGATGGTGAATGTTCCGCCGATCAAGTCTTCTGGTTGCAGGCGATTCTCGGCCGCCTGTTTTGCGAAATCGCTGATCGAGCCTTCGATGCCAGCAAACGACAAAAGTTCGACATTTCGAATGACAGGAACGACTAGGCCTTTTCCGCCACCGATTGCAATTCCAATGTCTTGGTAGTGGCGGTAGACAATATCGTTGTTGCGAATCTCCGCATTCACTGCAGGGTATTTTCTCAGTGCTTCTACGGCTGCCTTCGCGAAAAATGACATGAATCCTAGTTTTACGCCATGTCTTTCCAAGAATCGTTCTTTGTACTTGCTGCGAATTGACATCACTGGCTTCATGTCGATTTCGTTAAAGGTCGTCAGCAAAGCCGCTGTTTGCTGAGCTTCAACAAGCCGAGCTGCGATGGTGCGGCGGAGCATGCTTAGCGGCTTGACTTGTTCTTGACGATGCGACGGAGCGTCAGCAATAAGGCTTCCAGTGACGGCGCGGCGCGGTTCGGGCGTCGCTGGTTGAGGAGTGGGGGGTGTTGGTGAGAGTTTTTTGTTCTGGTTTTGAACGTATGCCAACACATCTTCTTTAAGCAGGCGTCCCCCCGGCCCTGAGGCTGGAATTTCAGACGCTTGCAATCCATTTTCCTCTAACAGACGCTGTGCGGCGGGCATCACGAAGGATGCAGCGTTGCCGGCTGGCATCGGTGCCACCTCATCGCTGTTCGCCGCGGCCGACTTAGACTCGCCTGGGTGGGAATCGTTTTGGGCAGGTTTCTCTGCGACTCGAATCGATGCGATGACGTCGCCGACGCTGGCGAATTCTTCGCTTTCTTTATCGATTGACTCAACGTAGCCATCGGTAGGGGCAGGAATTTGGACGGAGGCTTTTTCTGTTTCGATTTCTACGAGGTCTTCCCCGGAATCAACCCAGTCACCTTTGGCTTTAAGCCATTGTCCAATTTGAACTTCGCTGATCGATTCACCGACGTTGGGGACTTCAACTTGAATGATTTCGGGCACGGTTGGTCCATTCGGCAAGGGAAGGCAGAATCCGCTGATTGATATCCCTCCAAGATACCGAGGCCAAGTGAAAGTCGGAAGCGTGCCGCGAGGAGGAAGATTAAGTCATGATTCGACAGGGGGGATTTGCTGAATTGGCAAGATTTTCAAAGGAAATTGATTATGAGACAGGGGTTGATTGTGAGACAGGGATCGGATGCTCCCTCTGGCCGATGGTGGACGTGTTGATTCCCGGGGAGTGGATTCACGTTCGTCCACGGGTGCGATCGATGCTGGATAGTGGGGTGGTAAGTGATCCGTTGTGATACCCCCCGATAAGCCATTTGCCCAGTTGGACTTCCTCACTAAGGAGCGGAAAAGTGTCTGATTCTGACCGCGGCCATCCGATCCAGATGGGTGTGATTGTGCTGCTGCTCGCAGGTGGGGGTTGGTGGTTTTTTAATAACTACGAAGTGGCGGGATTCGACGAGGTAACCGTCTATCCGAAGACAAGCGATTTGGAGGACTCCACCTTCATCAGCTACGGCGATGAACCACCAATTTTGAGCTCCGGGGAACTCTCCTTAACCTCCAGCATGAGTCTTGGCGAGAGCGACAACCCGTTTGCGGCAGCGCGAAATCGGGTGCTGCCGACCGAATCGACTTCTTCCCCACCGATTGGCGTGCGGCACAAGCCGCTGAAGATCGCGGCCTGGGCGTTGGATGGTTTTGGGCCGACCAAACTTCGTAACCCGGTTTGCAGGAAGAATATTGCTCGCGTGATTGGTGGATTCGACATCGTAGCGCTACAGCAGGTCGCCTCAGTCGAACGGGATTTAATCCCCCGATTGGTCGATTTCATTAACCAATCGGGTCGGCGATACGACTATGTGATTGGCAAGCCGACGGGCCCCGAAGATCGACCAGAGCAATTGGCCTTTCTTTTCGATACACAGCGGGTCGTCGTTGATCGGAGGCAAACTTACAGCGTTTCCGATCCAGCCGACAAAATGACTTTTGACCCATTGGTGGGCTGGTTTCGCGCAGCTACGCCACCGCCAGCAAGTGCTTGGACGTTTTCTCTAGTGAACATCCGAATCGATCTCGCGAGGGCACCCCAGGAGGTAGCCCTGCTGCCAACCATCATGAAAAGTGTCACGAACGATGGTCGCAGCGAAGACGACGTCGTAATCGCTGGGCTTTTTCAGGCAGATGATGCCTATTTAATGGGGACATTCGATGATTCGGAGATGAAGGCATCGGTGGAAAGTCGACCGACCGATATTTTTGGGCGCTACCAAACGAGCAACTTGTTGTTTAGTCAATCGGTAACAAGTGAATTTGTGGGTCGCGGTGGCGTGATTGACTTGATGCGGACGTATGATTTGACGCCGGTCGAAGTGGAGACCGTGACCAGCCATTTGCCAGTCTATGCTGAGTTTTCTGCCACCGAAGGTGGTCAGTTTGAGTAGTGG
Organism: Rubripirellula sp.; assembly: GCA_049602075.1. Taxonomy (GTDB): domain Bacteria; phylum Planctomycetota; class Planctomycetia; order Pirellulales; family Pirellulaceae; genus Rubripirellula. The sequence continues at coordinate 248,458 of JBMYRF010000003.1, read as the reverse complement.
TTGTGTCGCACTCGTTCGTTGATTGAGCGTCCGCAAAAGCAAGACTGAAGCATCCCCGTTCAGCGGCGGGATTCGCTATACTTAAAGGCGAATAAAAGGCCGTTATCTCATGACAGAAAAACCAGCTTCCGATCCGTTGCCTAGCGATCATTTCCTGTTGGAATTGCTCGTTGACGGTATACCTGACCCGGTTTTCTGCAAGGATCAGGAAGGACGCTTCATTCGGGTCAACGCTGCCTTCGCTGAAATGGTGGGCTTCTCGCAGCGGGATTGCATCGGAAAGACCGACGCTGACTTATGGGGTGATGAGGTCTCAGGCCAGCTTATCGAGAATGATCAAGAGGTGCTGCGCACCGGCGTTCCCATCCTAAACAAGGAAGAAAAGCTGCTGAATAGGAATGGAGGTCCGATGTGGCTGTTGATTAGCAACATGCCGATGCGGGATTCTCAGGGAGAGTTGATCGGGACTTATGGCATCGCACGTGAAATCACCGAGAAGAAGCTCGCTGAACTCGAATTGCGGGAAAGTGAGGCTAGGATTCGGCTGTTGATCAAGCATGCTCCCGATGCGTGTGTCACGCTGGACTGCGATGAGGGGCGCTTCATCGATGCCAACCCGCTGGCGGAAGAACTTTTCAAAATGAGCCGCGAACAGATTGTTCAGTGCCATCCCGCGGACCTCAGTCCTCCGTTTCAACCGGGGAATATCCCCACGCCGGAACTTGCGAACGAAATGATCGAAACGGCTCTCAGTGGCAAGCGAATGGTGTTCGATTGGGTCCATTGCGATTCTGCGGGCCAGCCCATTCCTTGCGAGGTTCGATTGGTTCCGTTGCCGCACGGTGAACGGAGGCTGTTGCAAGCGACCATCGCCGATATCACTGCGCGGAAAACAGCTGAGGCGGAGTTAACCGGCGCCCGAGATTCGCTGCGAGAAGCCAATCGTGAACTGAGGCGTGCAAGAGATATCGCGGAAGAAGCGAGTCGGGTTAAAAATGATTTTTTAGCCAACGTCAGTCACGAAATTCGGACGCCGATGAATGCCATCATCGGCATGACCGACTTGGTCTTGGGTACCAATTTGGACGCGGTACAGCGGGATTATGTTCAAACCGTTGCGGATTCGGCTGAATCTCTCATGTCTCTGCTTGATCAAGTGCTTGACTTTTCACGGATCGAGTCCGGTACCTTGGATCTCGACATTGCAGATCTTGACGTGCGTGAAGTCATTGGTGCGACATTGAGGTCGCTATCCGTCAAGGCTCACAGTCGCCAGGTGGAACTGGCTTCGCATGTCGATGCATTGGTGCCACGGTGGTTGGCTGGTGATGCAGTTCGAGTGCGGCAGATATTGATGAACTTAGTCGGTAATGGAATTAAGTTTACTGAATATGGTGAGGTCTTCGTCGACGTGCAGTTGGATGAGCGTGATGCGACAGGCGTCAAATTGCTGTTTAGTGTCCGGGACAACGGGATCGGCATCTCCCCGGACAAGTTGGAGTCGATCTTCAGTGCATTCGGCCAGGCCGATACATCCAGCACTCGAAGATATGGTGGAACCGGATTAGGCTTGGCGATTAGCTCAAGGCTCGTTCATGCAATGGATGGCGAATTGTGGGTCGAGAGCTCTGTCGGTGAGGGGAGTGCGTTTTTCTTCACCATTTATATGCAACCCGCAACACCTCAGGTAATTCACGAGTTGCCAGACCTTACGCACCTTGAGGTTTTGGTGGCCGATCATGATGCGGAGAGTTGTCGTCAAATCGCGGATCAACTGAAGCACCATGGTGTGTCTTGTACGATATTCGAATCAGCTACCTCCGTTCTTAAGGTGTTAAAGGAATCGACTTCGCGGCGACTACCAGTGCTGATCTGTAATCCAGAAATGAATGGTATGGCCGGCTTTGAGCTAATCGAATTGATTCGTGCTGATGAAACCTTGAGCGGGGTTCCGACGATCTTGTTGGCATCCAATATGCGAAATGAGGATGTCCAGCGTTGCAAGAAACTTGGCATCGCTGCTCAGTTATTCAAGCCGGTGAAGCCGAATGAGTTGGTGAACGTCTTGGCTGCAATGACGACGCATGAGCATTCAGGTGCAACGCCGAATGAGGAATGGGGCTCCGGAATATCCAAGAAAACCTTTCAGGCCGGTCAGGCAATGCGGCCGTTGCACATCCTGTTAGTCGAGGATGGAAAAGCGAACCAGACCATGGCCGTTGGTTTGCTCACCAAGTGGGGGCACCGAGTCGATGTGGCGGAAGATGGAAATCAGGCCGTCGAGGCATATCGAAAGAAAAGCTTTGATGTGATTCTAATGGATGTTCAATTGCCCCTGATGGATGGCTTAGAGGCAACCCGCCGAATTCGCGAACTCGAAACAGGATCGCGACGGCGCGTCCCAATTGTCGCGATGACGGCACATGCGATGGAAGGTGATCGGCAGCGTTGTCTCGCCGCTGGAATGGATGACTATGTCTCCAAACCGGTCAGAAAACCAGAGTTATACAGAGCTTTGGGAGCGTTCGGTGATGATTGTTCTGATGTCGCCAATAACATTTGACACTATCGCGATGATTAGATTGGCACAGATTGCCGTACTGATAATTTGTTAGGCTCGTCGCAGCGTTTTGTGAAAAAGTATGCACGCTAAGGCTTGTAACCTTAGCGATTCGCCATGAAGGCGCGGCTCGTCAGCAGTCCCCAAAGAACGTCTTCAAAGAATGCTTTTTGTGCTGCACGGCTTGCGTCTTTAAGTTTGTCCAGCTCTTCCTGCCAATAAGTTTGTTTTGAAACATTCGGTAGCGTTAACGTCTCGAGAAAGATCAGATCCAGCAACTCCTGATGGCTGATTCCCTGCCTCATTAGTCTAGCCAAGCGTCCATCGGTTGCGGTCAGACGTTGATTGATCAATTCCCCATTGATCAGGTGAAGCGACCGTGCGAGTGAAGCTGAGATTTCGGCTTGACCGCACGCCGATTCGCGATCGCAGCGTCCCAAAACGTCTAAACCTGGGATTGCCATTCGATTATCAGTCAATGTGACCGTGCGCGGTAGGTCAGCGTCATTGAACTGCAGCGGGATCCCCGTGATATCAGTGATGGCATCTGCGATGACTTCCGCTTCGAGCGGTTTGGGTAGCGCGTGTGAGTAAAAACTAACATCAGTTTCATTGCCCGAAATCGGTGCGGAGTCACGTGAATAGGCAGCTGAATTACAGATTGTTTTGATCGTGTGTTGGATGCGGAATCCGTTGTTCACAAAATCGTCTGCTAACCATTGCAGCAGTTCTGGATGAGTTGCCGGATTGGTGGTGCGAAGGTCATCCACGGGATCGACTAATCCACGCCCCATGAGGTGCTGCCAGATGCGGTTGACCATCGCTTTTGCAAAGTAAGGGTTATCTGTTGATGTCAGCCACTCCGCGAGTTCGGTACGACCATCCTCTGCGTTGGTTAGGAATCGACAGCCTGGAATTCGCGGGACAGCCGCTTGTCCGGTGACTGGATGGGTCACTTCACCACGTTCCGAAACTTCGACGATACGTTGACGATTCAGCTTGGCGAAGATTGCTGCCAATCCGTGGTAGTCATCTTGCTGCCAATGATCTAGGGGATGGTCATGACAGTTTGCACATTGCAACCGTACTCCCATGAACGCGCGGCTGGTGCGTTCCGCTAACTCGCCGGGGCTACCAGCAGAACGAAGAAAGTTAACAGCACCGTTTTCAAAGCTATCTCCTGATTTCGTCAGCATCGCGATGACCATTTGGTCCCAAGCTGTATTCAGGTTTAATTGTTTTTTAAACCAATGATGGTAGGCCTGAGCGCCTTCTGGTTGGAGCTGCTTTGAATCGATTCCGAGATCGTTCGCCCATTTCAATCCCCAGTAGTCAGCGAAAGATTCAGACTGCAATAATTTCTGGATGGTTTGCTGGCGTTTGTTTTCAGAGGGGTCTGCTGCATACTGGATCGCAGCCTCGGCACTCGGTAAGCGACCGGTCAAGTCGAGTGTCACTCGGCGCAAGAATGCCCAGTCATTGGCGGCTGGCGAGGCAGGCAGTCGAAGGCGGCGCAGTTGAGTGTTGATAAACCGATCTATCGGATTGTTTTCGATGAATTCGGTACCCGTTTGTGGTTCCTGGTCCCGCATCGGGACAGTCAGCCGAATTGGCAAAACCCGATCAAGAAAGCGAGCGATCACGACTTGGGCACCTCGTCGGTGAACTGTCATGGTTCCTGTGTTTTCGGTGATGGAAACGGCATCTGGATCGGTGGCGTGGAAAACCGTCCATCGCGTTACATCACTCGTCGATCCATCGTTGTAAGTCGCCTTCACGCTAACAGACACGGAAGATTCCGGCTGAGGTAGCGTTGTTTGTCGTGGGGAGACCGTTAGCTTCACCAATTGACGAATTCCACTGCGGTAAGCACCCTCAGAGATCCATCTCTGAATTATTTCATAGCTGCCACTATCGTCACTCATCGCCAAGCCACCTTCATGGCCAACTTTCTCCGATGGCTTCAGGAGTAGCAAGCTGCGGTCGGGCTGCGTTAAGTTGATCCGTCGTCCCTCCAGGTGGCGGGTAATCGCATGGTGATCTAGTCTTGAATTTGACCCCAGCAGAGACAACTTAAAACCGCCGCGTCCAATCGCTGCGCCGTGGCATGAGCCTGCATTACAACCTTGGCGAGTGAAAATTGGCATCACCTCGGTATCAAAGTCGATCAGCTGATCGATCTGAGCATTGGCTGCGGTTGCAACAAGTAATGCCAGCGTAAAGATTGACGATCGAAACATCATCGATTGTTGGCTCCCTCTTAATCTTTCATCTCAAGCCATTGCTTGAATTGCTTTTGAGCTTTTTCCGAGCCGATGCCCCGCTCCAAGACGGCTTTGCACATGCGTTGCAATTGATCGCGGCGGTTCTTGTCATCACCAACCCATTTCTCAACTGCTTTGACCGCCGAATCGAAGTCTTCGCTGTCACCGGAAGATGAAATCAACCCCCGCATCGTTGTCCGGAGATCCATTGAATCATCACCGGTGGCAGGACGCTGCCGCATCGCGTTTCCGCGTGGGCTTACAAGTTTCGCCAATTGTTCGGCGGTGGGGGCGGGTTTACCAATCAGCTTCGCAAGTTCTCCAGCAATCTTGGGTCCTTCGGTCAACGAAGGTTGCACCAGTGCAAAGTTTGCTGTCACCTTGTTGTTTTTTGCGACCAGAATGGTCAGTTCAACATTTCTGTTCAAGCCGTAGGCTCCGGGGCCTTCACCACCATCAATCGATATTCCGACCGGGGCGGTGAAGCGGAGAGAGGATTGTGCGCGTTTGAGATAGGCCTCGGCTTTGCTTTTGTCGTCGTCCAGCCAGATGATGCCAGAGGCAACTCCCTCTTGGTCGGTCGCGTATTTGGTAAGGCCGCGAGTCAAAGCCATTCCAGGACGGGTCAATTTATGGACGAAGACAAAAAGGGTTGGTTTACCCGCTGCCCGTTCGATGGGGTCAATTTCGGTTCCTACTTGCGTCCCGCCAACGGCCAAAACTTTGAAGGGTACTAATGACTCACCGACTTGAGGGCCTGAAAATACGGGGTCGTCGCCAACGGCAATCGCTGCGAAGACTGAAAGTAACGTGGAGATCACACCAGTGCGAAGGATCATGAAGGCTACCTAAGGTTGGAGGGCAATATGCGGGGACAGCGGTTCCCGCATGATAGCTCAACCTAGACGCATTCAGCACCATGTTTCAACTTAAAAACGAGTCCGATCGGCCGAATTGAACTCGAGTCGATGGGGGTGAGACGTGAGGATAGGAAATGGTTTTGGCGTTCGGTGGTTTCGTGGCGTCAGATGATCCGGCGCAGTTTGGTTCCCCTTTGAAACAACTGGTGGGGGCATCCGGTAGCATGAATCCCAGCCACGCTCTCAAAATTCAGGCGGGTTCTCAAGCTCCAGTCGTGGTCTCAATGGTTGAGTTCCAGGGTCTGGTTTGATTAGACAGCGGAATTTGGCGACCCAGGGCAAAGCTCAAATTCTTCGTCTTGGTAATAGTTATGAATCTGGATTACTTCATCCAGCCGATTCAAAAACGCATCTAAGACTCGGGGATCAAAATGACTAACGCGTCCGTCGCGTACGATACTGAGGCATTTATCCAGCGGGATCGCCTTTTTATATGGACGCGCGGACGAGAGAGCGTCAAATACATCTGCGACGGCAACAATCCGACCTTCAACAGGAATTGCATTTCCTGACAGTCCTCTCGGGTATCCGCTTCCGTCCCATTTTTCGTGATGAGTTGCAGCAATGACAGCTGCGAGTTTCAGCACGGGCGATCGGGTTGATCCATTGCTCGGTTGTCCGTTAGACATTGGCTTTCTAAGAGGGGACGATTCTTCGTGGTTGAGTGGGTTAATAATTCGCCGGCCAATCTCGCAGTGTTCTTGGATTAACGCGAATTCATTCGGATCGAGTTTGCCGGGTTTATGAAGTATCGAATCGGGAATGCCAATTTTTTCGGCGTCATGCAGTTGGGCAGCTTGTTCGATCATATCGATCGCAGATTTTGGAAAGCCCAATTCATCTGCGATCAAAGCCGAATAGCGGCCGACACGTATCACATGATGACCAGTGTCATCGTCACGATATTCACCGGCGCGTGCCAAGCAGTGAGTGGCTTCTTGGCGAGATCGGACAACCTCCTGAGTCCGGAGCTGAACTTGTTCCTCAGGTCGTTGAGAGTATTCAGCTAGCTGTGAACGATAGGCTTGAGCTGCCAATACGTTTTCCAAACTCAGCATCAACTCGCTTGGGGCAATGGGTTTGGAGAGAAAGTCAGATGCTCCCATTTGGTAGGCAGCAAGCTTCTCTTTTGAATCATTCGATCCAGTGAGCAAGATTACTGGCGTTGGTGCAAGATCGATCTCGTTATGGAAGCGTTGTAGGAGTTTGAGTCCCGAGTGATCTGATTGGGCGTTACTGCAACAGCGCTGTCCGTTGAAGCCGGGTTTTGACTGTACGATTCCTTGAACAGCTGGATCATGGAGTGGTTCACTACGCCGGTGATCGCGTAGTCTGTGTTATCGGCGAGTCGCTGACGGGAGCCTCCGGTCACTTTTTCGCCCAGACCCAGTTGGAGATAACGGGGAACGCGAGCGGCTTGTATCTGCAACTCGCTATCGACCTCTTGGCCGGTTCCCATCGCGACCTGGGTCACGCAGAAGTGGCCATCGAGTGACACCGCAGCGCGGTCATCACGTATTTGGTGGCGGTCAATCAGCGTTTCTGAGGCTTCGGTAAAGAGCGTGACGCCTGCTGGTGTCAGCCACCAGATCGACTCTGAGCAGTCGATCTCCATTTGATAGTTGCCATCGCTCATTCGCGTGGCAATCGCCAGTTGCATCAAGTGATTCTCGATGCGCAGGCCAAAGCACCTCGTATCGATTGGCTCGCTTGGGCTTTATGTTAGTTCAGGCAATGTTAGGCATCGAAGAAAGGTCCCCCGTTTGAAAACCTCGCCTGCGAATCGCTTCATTGGCGTACTGATCGAACACAGCGGTTTGCCGTCGGCCAGGCTGAACGAGAACCGGATGAAGCTGATGCAGGCGTGCCGGTTGTACCGGTCGTATTGCGGAAGAATTACGTTTAGCCTGCGGCGCGGCGACGTTTCTTCCGGGGCGGTTTGGCGACTAACTTGATTGCCGGGACGACTGAGCCTCCACCGTGGAATGTCCGTCGACCGTCAAGCGTATGGTCGAACACAAAAACACCAGTGGAGCTGCCGGGCCGCGGCGAGACCCGAAGAATCGCCGGGTGACCGCATTCTGCACACTGAATTCGAAGCCCATGGCCCTCCAGAACCTCTTGAATTGATGCAATCAGTTCCCGGTTTTCCGCTAAATCCCCCAGTGAACGACCGGTGATCGAGGCGAGTTGGGTTTGAATCGTGAGCCGCACCTTTCTCTGGAGGCGATTGAGTTGCTGCTGTAATTCTCCCAGCGTTGCATTGGATTCGGCTGAGGTAAGCAGTTTGGGGTCCATCTTTTGCAGACTGATTCAGCTGATTCGCGGGTAATAAAAATAACTGGTTGCGAGGGCGTCGCCCGATCGGGTCCTAGGGAGCCTCGCCCGATGGGGGCCTAGGGAGCAGGGATCTGGTGGCTGAGATGGCCGTTGTCCCCTAGACAGTTTATACTAATTGTATAAAATGTCTAGGTGTGAGGCGAAAAAGCAACACGGGGACCAGTCGCGCTAATCAATACGGTCGAAGGCCCCAGGCCGCAAATCTGCCTTTCCCGATCAGGTCGATGTGGCAACGGATGCTCTGATTCACTACGTTCAAACAATGGCATTTGCTTTCCCTTCTAACTCAATGAAAAGCCACGCGTATGTCGGTCAATCAACAAACCGTTGAGGAAACCAAGGCCCAAATACGGGGGCTGGTTAACGAAATTGCACAGCTTGCCAAAAGTGGTGCGACCGCTGAGGAGTTCTATCCGGAGTTGCTGTCGCGGGTGATTACCGCATTGGCGGCGGCCGGCGGTGCGATCTGGCTGCTCGATGAAGATCGTCAGCTCAAGTTGCAGTACCAGATCAACGCTGAGCCCTCAGTGTTGGGTGGGGAAACGGACGATGCGGAGCGACATACGCGGCTGATTCAGCGTGTTGCCAACACAGGCCAAAGTCTGTTGGTACCGCCCTATTCTGGAACGACCGACGGGGATGCCGAAGGAAACCCAACCCGCTACTTGCTGGTGCTTGGTTCTCTGAAGCATGATGGGCAGCATGACGGTTTGATTGAGGTTTTTCAGCGTCCCGACACCGCCCCGGACACGCAACGTGGTTACCTGCGATTTTTGCAGCAGATGTGCGAATTGGCTTCGGAGTGGTTGCGAAGCCAGAAGCTGAGAACTTTAGGAGATCGTCAGACGCTGTGGCAGCAGGCCGATTCGTTTGCACGGGCATCGCATGAGTCGCTTGATCTTAAAGAAACCTCTCATATCGTCGCTAACGAAGGTCGTCGTTTAATCGGGTGCGACCGAGTGAGCGTTGCCATCAAAAAAGGCAGCAAGTGCAAAGTTCAGGCGATTAGCGGTCAGGATACGATCGAAAACCGGTCGAACATCGTCACTGCCCTGAATAACCTCGCGACCCGCGTGGTCGCAGCTGGTGAGCCATTATGGCACGACGGTTCAACTGAAGACTTGCCGCCGCAAATCGAAGAAGCGCTGGAAGATTACGTTGATCAATCCTATGGTCGAAATGTGGCCGTACTACCGCTGCGGGAGCCAGAACGTAAGCTTGGTGCCGATAATGAGTCAGGGGCGACCGGGGCACTTGACCGGGATAACGCTCATCGGGGTGAGGTCATTGGTGCCCTGATTGTTGAGCAGATCGAAAGTGACATTCCAGCAGAGATTTTTAAGGCACGCGTCGATTTGGTCTACGAGCATGGGACCCGCGCCATCGCGAATTCCCGCTCACATACCAATTTGTTTCTGATGCCGTTGTGGCGTGCCTTGGGTCGAGCCACGTGGGTGCTACGGGCACGGACCTTGCCAAAAACTCTGGCCGTGATGGGGTTGGTGCTTGCGATCGTTCTGACGCTCACCTTCGTCAAAAAGGATTTCAATCTAGAAGCCGAAGGAACGTTGTTGCCGGTTGAGCGACGCGAGGTTTTTGCTCCGATCGACGGAGAGGTCTTAGAAGTCTTGGTCGAACACAATAAAGAGGTCAAGGCAGGGGATAAATTGGTCGTGTTGCGGAACCGTGATTTGGAGATCCAAATCACGGAAGTTCAGGGCCAAATTCAAACCGCACTCGCCGAGAAGAGTCGAGTGGAGGGGCAACTCGGTAACCGGCGGCAATTGGAGCCAGCGGATTTGCGAGCACTTGTTGCCGAACAAGAAAAATTGCGTGTCGAGTTGGCAACGCTCGAGAAAAAATTAGGGCTCTATGAGAAACGCGAGAGTGATTTGACTATTCGCTCGCCCATCAATGGAGTGGTCGTCTCTTGGGATGTCGACAAGACGCTACGGAGACGGCCGATCATGACCGGTCAAGTGTTGATGGAGATAGCAGATCTTTCGCAACCACTGTTTCTGGAATTGGAGTTGCCAGAGAAACGCGAGGGTCATCTCGATGAATATATCGTCAAGGAAGGGCTGACCGAGGAAACGGATACGCTTGATGTAACTTTCATCCTTGCTACCGATCCCGATGAACCGCTCGACGCTACTCTGCAGCTCGACAGCATTTCAATGAGAGCCGATGCCAATGAGGAGCATGGTGCGATCATCATGATGGATGCGACTCCCGAGCAAGAATCGCTGCAGCTACTGAGGCCTCGACCGGGAGCGAAGGTGATTGCCAAGATTTACTGCGGCCGACGTGCAAGTGGTTTCGTCTTCTTTCACGAGATATATGAGTGGTGTTACAAGTTCTTCTTCTAAGCCAACCGTTTTGCCACGTTTCCGCGTTCCCTGTTTCTTTTCAAACTAATGTCCGTTCCGGAGCTCATTCGATGCGAATCATGCTGAAAACCTTTATGGCAGTTTTGCTCGTCTCACCGGCTGTTGCACAGCGACCGGCAGAACCAAGTACTGCTTCCACCGGTCAGATCGGTGCCCAAAACTGCATGGTTCAGTACATCAATAAGGTCAATGTCGCCGCCAAGGCGGAGGGAACCTTAATGGAACTGAAGTTTGAAGAAGGGGATACGGTTACCGAGGCTGATGTTCTGGCGGTAATCGATGACACAGCAGCCGCGTTAGCGTTAGAGCTGAAAAAAGCCGAAGAAAAAGAGGCGACGTTGAATGCGGCTAACGAAGTCAACATCCAGGATGCCCGCAACAGTGAAGAGCTTGCCAGCGCTGAGTTTCGATCTTTCGGCGAATTGTTTCTTGAAGGTGCGATCCCTTACTGGGAAAAAGAAAAGAAACGGTTGGAGGCTGTGAGGGCAGGCTTGCGAATTGAATTGGCAGATATGCAACAAGAGATTGCTAGAGTTCAGAAGACAGCCAAGAGTCGGGAGCGTGAGATTGCTGAGTTTGAATTGGAACGCCGTAAGGTTGTCGCACCTGCCACTGGTTTCATTGAGAGAAGAATTGCTCAAATCGGGGAATGGGTTCAGCCAGGTTCGCCGGTTGCAACCTTGATTCAAATGGACAAACTGCGGGTTGAAGGGGATATCGACGCGTTGATTTATCCAGGGCAAATTCTGAAGGGAACACCGGTCACCGTGACGATCGATACCGGTGCGAAAAAACCGGTTTCCATTGATGCCGAGCTCGGTTTTGTCAGCATGGAATTGGACTTACAGAATCGTTATCGAATTTGGGTCGAGATCGAAAACACGAAAGACGGCCAGGATTGGCGTTTTAAGCCAGGTATGCGAGCCGAGATTGTCATTAAAAACCTCCCCCAGCGTGCGGCAGAGTAGGAATTGGCGGCCGTTCGTTCATCCACTCTCATGCATTCTTAACAACTCCGTTTCATGACGACTCTTGCCGAATCCCTCGTTAGCAGTTCATCGCGACCGCTAACGGTGCGCAAACGCCCTGACCTGACGGCCAACCGTCAGCGTTACCAGGGCACGGGATACTGGGTGGTCAAGGAACCGATTGGGTTGCAGTACTTTCGGTTTCATGATGAAGAGTTTTATATTCTTAATATGCTCGATGGGCATGTTAGCCTGCAGCAAATCAAGGATGGATTTGAGCGTCGTTTTGCGCCACAAAAGATAACCTTCGGTGATTTACAGCAGTTCATCGGGATGCTGCACCGTAGTGGGTTGGTGATCAGTAATTCCCCAGGACAAGGGAAAGCGTTGCGTGAGCGGGGGCGAAAAAAGAAGAACAAGGAGACGATGGGCAAGTTTGCGAACGTGTTTGCGTTACGTTATCGCGGATTTGATCCCGAAAAAATCCTGAACGCAATCCTGCCTTGGTTCGGTTGGATGTTTACTGTTCCGGCCTTGATCTGCTTTGCACTGCTGTTCTTGTCTGCCTCGTTATTGCTCGCGACACAATACGATACCGTCTACGCAAAACTGCCAACTTTCCAGCAGTTCTTTGCCGCTGATCGTTGGTTGATTTTGGCCGTGACGATGGCGCTCGTGAAAGTCCTGCACGAATTTGGGCATGGCTTGAGTTGTAAGAAATTCGGTGGTGAGTGCCATGAGATCGGCTTTATGCTGCTGGTGTTCACGCCTTGTTTGTATTGCAACGTTTCAGATTCATGGATGCTGCCGAATAAGTGGAAAAGAGTATGGATCGGTGCGGCGGGTATCTATGTCGAAATGATTCTGGCTTCGATCGCGGCGTTCATTTGGTATTTCACCGAACAGGGAACGACGATCAATGACCTCTGTCTGAACATGATGTTCTTGAACGTGGTTAGTACCGTCTTGGTCAACGGAAATCCGTTGTTGCGTTTTGACGGTTATTACATCTTGATGGACGCACTGGAGATACCCAATCTTCGACAAAAGAGCACAGAGGTTCTGAAGCGTTGGTTCCAGGAAACTTGTCTGGGTCTGGAGTTGCAAGACGATCCTTTCTTGCCGACTCGTGGTCGATTCATGTTTGGTTTGTTCACTGTTGCTAGCGTGATCTATCGTTGGGTAGTGGTATTCTCAATTTGTTGGTTTGTCATCAAAGTTCTCGAGCCTTATGGGCTCCAGGCGATCGGTCGCATGGTCGCTGTGATTGGTTTTGCGGGACTTGTCGCCCAGCCTTTTATTCAAACGTGGAAATTCTGTCGCACGCCCGGAAGGTTATCGAAAGTGAAACGCACTCCATTGTTGATTACGTTGGGCACTGTGGCGGCGGTCATCGCGGCTGTTTGTTTGATTCCGTTGCCGCACCATATTGACTGTGCTTTCGAGGTTCGGCCGAGTGAGGCTGGAGCCGTTTACGCGGGCACATCGGGACGCATTGAGTGGACGGTTGACCCACAGCAGCCCATCAATGAAAACGACCCAGTTGCAATTCTGGTAAACCCCGATTTGGATATTCGCTTGGCTGAGCTCCAGGGGCAAGAAAAGATCGCACAGGTCGAGCTGAGTAATTTGTCCTATCGAAGTCGTAATGATGTGGCCCTGGTCGCTCAGTTGGAAACACAAACGGAACTTCTGGAATCGATTAAGGACCTACGGGCGGAGACGGAAGAAGAAGTCCGTCGGTTGACCATCCGTTCCAAACGGAGCGGTTACGTGATTCCACCACCGGATAGGCCGTCCCAGGAAACCGGTGATGGCCGCTTGCCGGGTTGGACGGGCTCACCACTTGATCTGAAGAATCGTGGTGCACTGTTAACTGCGGATGATGTGATCTGCGAGATTGGTACGCGTGATGCCTTTGAAGCTGTGTTGATCATTGATCAAGGGGATGTGCAGCTGGTCCGCGAGAATCAATCGGTGGATATGAAGCTCGACTCCCGTCGGATGGGGTCCTTCAGCGGCGTGATTACGGAGAAATCAACGGAGCCACTAGATTCGGCGTCAATGTCGATGTCCAGCCAAACAGGTGGTGATTTGCAGACTGAAATCGATCCCACCACCGGACAGATCAAACCACGGAACGTTTCCTACCAAGCGCGCGTCCCATTAAGTATTGACGATACTCCGCTTCGACCTGGATATCGAGGCTCGGCAAAGATACATGTTGATCCGATGTCGCTTGGCAGTCGCTTGTGGCGACTGATTTCAAAAACATTCAATTTCGAACTTTAAGGCTCGGTAGATTGCGCATTTTCCGCCGTTTAACAGCTTGGCGTTTTTTGCTCTCCGATTTTTAAGGAACACGATCGTCTTGCGTTGCAGTGACACCTCCATGAGGTAGGATCTCCGCATGCAACGAGTGAGGTGCGGTTGCGGGCAGCACCATCAGACGATTGATAAGCCCCATTCCAAGTACTACAAGAACTTCTCGAAACCTCTGGAGATTTCACTGATGGCAGACACCAAGAGCGCAGCGGCGGACAAGCCAGAAGCGGCCGCCGCACCGGCAGCCGCCCAACAAGCTCAATCGCAAGCTCAGCAACCCGTTCAAGTACAGGTTGTCGATGATAACGCAGCAGCGACCTACGCAAATTTTTGCCGCGTGACGGGATCACCCGAGGAGTTGATTGTCGACTTCGGTTTGAATCCTCAACCGATTGGAGTCCCCAAGGATCCGATTCAAGTCAAGCAACGAATTATCGTGAACTTTTACACTGCCAAGAGATTGCTGGCGGCGTTGCAAATGTCAGTCGCTCGTCACGAGTCAGTCTTCGGTGTTCTCGAAACCGACATCAACAAACGTGTCCGACCTGGCTTGGCGTCACAGCCAGCTGCACAGGAGAGCAAGAGCTAATTCAGCTGCGTGCTTTTTAGTTTGAATGCAACGCGTTGCGGTACTGCCGCAACGCGTTTTTTTGTGAGCCCAGATCGGTATGTGATCGAGGGGCTGTAAGCGTGGATCACAATCTCACGACTTGGGAATGGAGCAACCAATCTGGGCGTCAGCAACCAATCTGGGCGTCAGCAACCAATCACCTTCCGTCGAGTGAACTCCAGCCGGGGTTGAGCCAGTTTTTTCGACGGAGCTCTGAAATCGGCGATCAGTCTTGATTGATCACGTCGATCAGCATGCGCAGGCGTCCTAACGCGTGTCGATCAAAGTGGAAAACCAATCGGGGCAGGTCAGCCAAGGCAGGTTCACCAGTTTCCTCTGGAAGTGCACTGCACTGGGTGAAAGATCCATCCACGAGGATGTCCGAAAAATTCTCCTTGATCTCCGCCAGTTTCTCGTCGGAGAGCACTTTTTTCAGCCGCAGTACAAGTCGATTCTGAACATATCGCAGACTGTGGTAGACCGAATAAAAGCGAAGGATCTCCTCAATCGCTTCATCAACAGAGTTGGTGATTTTGTAGAGCGTGACATCTTCCGGGCTGATCATGCCGTTGCGAAGCAACTGCTTTTCGATGAACTCCCCCAGATCGCTCCAATAAGATCCGCCAGGGTGATCGAGTAATACCAGTGGGATTAAGGTCTGTTTGCCCGTCTGCATCAAGGTGAGTGTTTCGAGTGCCTCATCAAGGGTTCCAAAGCCTCCAGGTAGGCAACAGACTGCGCTGCACTCTTTGACGAACATCAGCTTGCGAGTGAAGAAGTACTTCATAGTGACAAGTTTGGGATCACCCTCGATGAACTCATTGGCACCCTGTTCAAAGGGCAGCATGATGTTCAGACCCATAGAAGCATCTCGGCCAGCGCCTCGATGGCCAGCTTCCATGATGCCCCCACCCGCACCGGTGATGACCATCCAGCCATGCTCGGCCATTCGGCGACCAAGTTCAGTGGCAATGATGTATTCCGGGTGGTCTGGCGCGGTTCGTGCCGAGCCGAAGATGGTGACTTTTCGTCGACGGCGATAGGGCCGAAAGACCGAGAACGCGTAACGCAATTCGCGTAGCGTCCGCGACAGAATTTTCAGGTCGCCGCGGGCTGCTTGATCTTTCTCCAGTCGATCGACCGTGTGTCGCATGACACGATAAAGATCTTGAGAGTCGATAGATGAGATTGGCTCATCAGCGGGTTGAGGACGTTCGTGCTCGTCATCACCGAAGG
Source organism: Rubripirellula sp. (assembly GCA_049602075.1). GTDB lineage: Bacteria > Planctomycetota > Planctomycetia > Pirellulales > Pirellulaceae > Rubripirellula. Next base: position 232,845 of record JBMYRF010000003.1, on the reverse strand, counting down.
CTTCGGCGGGAAGTTTGTTCTGATCCATTAAATTGCATCCATCCTTCTTTTGGTGTGACCCATCCTGTTTCTGTCACTGTACTGCCCTATTACCGCCAGCTAGACGATTTAGTTCGCTTCATCTGCTTCGGCGGTTTCCAATTTCAGCGGTTGGATCTTCAGTGTCTTACCGATGATGATTGCTAGCGGCGCCGCGGCAAAACTCAGGAGTGCTCCCATCTTTACCGAATCTTGGATCGCTCCAGGAGTGGTGAAGGCGGCGACCGAAACGAATAAAGCAACCGTAAATCCTAGGCCGGCAACCATTCCAAGTGTCACGACGTGGCGATAATCCATCCCGGTTGGTTTTTCGAGTTTCAAGCCTTTTTCCGCGAATAGGGTGAGGGCTGTGATCCCAACGGGCTTGCCGATCAGCAGGCCCGCCAAGACCAGCCAAGTACCAGTTCCCAGACTACTCAGCACGACCCCCGCGTTGGCTAAACCGAAGGCGCCTAAGAAGAATTCGACAGGTGTTTTCCAGAAGTGTTCAAACGCATTCAGGGTGTCATCACGTTGGCTTTCCCCTGCTGCGAACAGACCCAGGTCAGTATGTGCATGCGGTAGCATCGGAATAATCGGTACCAATCCCAAGGCGGGGTGGATGTTTGCTTGGAAAAAGCTCCACCAGCAAGCGATGCCCGGTCCCAGCAAATAGGCCCAATGCGACTGAATGCCAGAACGTCGCATGATCCACGCCAAGGCCATTGCACCGACGGTCAGCAACAGCCAGATCAGTTCGACTTGTTCGGTCGGATAAACGACTGCAAGAATCAGCAAGCCAGCGGCATCGTCAGCGATGGCCAAGAGTAGAAGGAACGCGATCGCCGGATGCCCAGCGCCAAAAATAATGCGGGCAATCAGATAGCTAAAAGCAATGTCGGTGGCACACGGGACGGCCCAGCCGCGGCCCAAATCGGCATGCGTCCCCGTGAGATACGATCCAGCAACATAAATCAATGCTGGCCCAAGGATACCCCCTGCGGTTGCCAGCAAGGGCGTTGCTGCTTTTCGCGGATTTGCCAATGCTCCGCCTGGTAATAGTGATTCCCAGACTTCCTTCGCTGCGATCGCGAAGAACAATGCCATCAAAATATCATTGATGATGAAATGAATGGATAGTCCATGATGCCCCGCGTGCTCCTCACCGTCATCGGCGTGCGTTTCGCCCGCATGGTCACTCTCTTGCCCATTCTCCGTGACCCCGGTGCCGCCCAGCCCAGTCGCGGTCTGGTCGGTTGTGTCTTCGCCGGTCGACATTTCGTCAGTGGCTGCTGGGGGCGAGTGTCCTTCCGCGGCATGGGTTGAGTCATGCTCACTCCACAGTGAGGTCACATCGTAGTGGACGAAGTGGTTGTAGCTCTCAGTGTCCAGGTTGGCCCAGATGAGAGCAGCTACCGCTCCAGCGACTAATAAGAACGAATTATCAATCAGCGTGCGAACAATTCCGCGATTGCCGGTTTGCGACGACATTTTCCCGTGCCCGGCCCATTAAAGGGCCACAAAAAGGATGTTGGATGCGTTAGTCCAGTTCGTAACAACGCTACTAGGTCGAAATATAGTGCCTCATTAAGAAACTGATGAGGGCACTTTCAGACGGGCACCTCCAGAGAAATCACAGCGATGCTCACAATGCTGGCAATTTAGCGGGCAAAGAGGGTTATTCCGCCGCCGGCGAAAGTTTTCGATTCGCGACTGCAATTTGATTTTTTGGAGAGCAACCAGCTTGATGTAAGAAGGGTCATTCGCACCTGCGAAAACGGCTTGCAACTGTAATGGGGCAAATTTCTTGATGGACACCCAGCCCCTCTGTGTGTGTGGTTGAGCTGGCCTGATCTATGATCGGGCCCACTCTGCCGAACATGCCGCATTCCTTTCTGTTTCTGTTTTCTGACGAACGCTATGACCCGGGTTGTGGAGCGTTGCTTGGTGCAACCAGGGTTTCCAGAAACCCGATCAGCGCGTGGCGGTCTGATAGCGATAGATTCAAGAATCGGTCGCGAGTTCCCGAGGCTTCTCCATCGTGCATCGTGATTGATTCCAGGAGCGTCTCTGCCCGTCCGTCATGCATGTAGGGCGCTGAGTCAGCGACCCCCCAGAGCGGGGGTGTTCGCCATTCCTGGTTGAAGCGTGTCGGTTCGTAGTGCAATCGGATGTAGGCATGCACAGACAGCTTCTCTTCAGAAATTTGTCGGCGACCATCTGATAGAACTTGCTCCTCGGTTTCATAGCCGATTTGTTCGTTCATCAAGTCGATGAAATTGAGTTTTTGGGAAGGATACTCGGGTGCGATGAATTTGTAATCACGAGTCGGTTTGCGCGTTTGGCGGCGGTTCGCCGTTGAAAAGGTATTGCGATTGATGGGAATCGCATTTATTTCGATGGTGGTTGTGGCTCCGTAATAGGCACCCATCGATCCGAGACTGTTTTCAGTCATCACCGACGCGGTGTAATCGTGTCTAACAATGGGTGTTCGCCGTACCACGTAGGGTTCGGCATGATTCAGATCAATCAATTCATGTCCCATCTCGTGCAGCAGCAGATCGCTGTAGATTCCCTGGGCAACACCAAGATTGGGGACATGGCAAACGGCACAGCCGACACTGTTAAAGACCTGCTCACCCCGACTGACCTCTGCGCGTTCATCACTTGTGTCAGGAATTCTTCGCGTTGGAACGGGAAGTGCTGAGACAAAATCATGCATCGCTCGGACTTGGGTATCAGTGATGTCGATCGTCGGATTGCGATATTCACGATTTAGCGGATCTTGCGGTTGCGGTTTACGCCTCGTTTCCAGACCAAGTTCGTTTGCGCAAGCTTGATCGATAAATTCGAACAGTGAGCCGACGTTACCACGCCAGCCGAATTTACCGATCCTCCCATCTCTTAACGATGCTGGGCGGCCACTGATTTCAGGATGTGTTTTTTGAAGTTTTGTTAGAGCCATCAGCTGTTCGTCAGTCACGGCATCAATGATGCCCGCACCAAACAGCGAAGTCGTATTCCGCTGAAACAGCCTCGCCCGGAGTGTAATTTCATGGCGATCATTTTTGTAATTGAATAGGATGGGCGTGGCGTAGGAATGGCGAACTTCCGAAGCATCGACTGATCCACCAAAGTCACTTCGTATGGTTGGTACATGCTGATACAAAATGTCATTCAGGTGGCGAAAAGCCGATGACCCACCGCGGTGAGGGATCGTGAACGTATTGACAACCGAACCATTAAGTTGAACAAACCCAGGGTGGAACTTACTTATCATCGATGCGATGACATCGTTATCCACGCTGTGCCCTTTGATGTTCATGGATTCAATGCCGATTGTATTTGCATTGAATTCGGCCGCCCCGCCACCACCAACACCGCCTTGGTTATGACAGGCTACGCATGATTGCCCGTTGAACATCGGACCCAATCCATCACCGCCCAGTCGCGGATCTTTGGCGGGCCATTCGCGTTCGAATAATCCGCGTCCTAACTGGATGGTTTCTGGGGAGGCGGCATGTAGCAACGCGTCACCACACAAAGTTGTCACAGCAAGCATCGAATAGAACAGTCGTATCAGCATTGGAAATACCTCTAACGATTAGGGGCCTCAACCTCGGCCGTTTTTAGACGAGAGCGGTTTAGCATGTTGGCGAATCTTCCGGGTGGATCATTTTCCCGGATTGTGGCGGAGGTTGATACATTCCGATCCAGCATGATGTAGCGAATGGGCGAAGATGCCAAGACATCGATTGGACGCAGTTGACGCAGATGAAGCAGGCTTGCGAGTTGTTGATAATCAACCTTCCGGTAAGGATGTGTGAGCGCTTGCTCATGAACTTTTTGCCAAGCCTTGCCACGCCTGTCATTTGTGGCTGGTGGCCATGGCAATGAAGCGGCTTGATGTGCTGGGCGAATGACCAAGATAACGGGGGTCGATAGTAGTTGCTCAGTGACCCAAGTTTGCAGATCGTTAATATCTGCATCTGCTGTAATGGGTGGAAAGCCCCATACGCTTTGAACGAGTCCACGCCAGTGATCGATCAGGTTGAAGCTTGCGATGAACGGTGTCAGTACCTCGCACCATGAAAGTCGAGCTTGTGGATGTTGTTCCAAAACCACGAGTCGCCGCCGATCGTTTGCATCATTCAAGCCAAACCGTAGGCGCACGTCAATTTCGTAGGCGGGCTTAAGCGTCGCGTACAATTCCAGGACTCTTTCAACAGTTGGGTCGAAATCCATTACGCGGATTGGCCGTCCCGGCTTGGCATCGAAGGCAAGTGTGACTTCATGGAGGGTGTTGCGCCACAATCGGTCCAGTCGGGGCTGGTTACGATCGACCAACGCATGGACCAAATCGTGATGGGTGAGTTTAGGATCGAGGGAAAGCGATTGGTTTACATCTTGAGCATCCTCGATCATCGTTAGTAGTTGATCCACATCGGGCACGCCAACACAGAAGGCGAGTAGCCGATATCGGGTGTCGCACAAAAACACGATCGCCCGGGTTGGCTGATTGCTTGCGATTCCCCCAGTGAGTTCCGGCGGTAACCCAGCTGATAGAGCTTGAAGTGAAAGCTTGTCGCTCAATTCGGGACGAACTTTCAACGCTTTGCCGATCGCTTTTGCGATGAAACGCCCGCACCACACAGGCGGCTCTTCGATGACTCTTTCACCCTCAATTTGCTTTGTGTCGGATTTCGGCTGCGACTGGGGAGCTGCTTCGGATTGAAACGGATCGTCATCGGTGATTACCAACAAGATCATCTGTGAGTCATCGACCGCCGACGAGATCGCCGACGAGATCGCGCCGAAGGGCTCGACCCAATTAAGAACGGTTCCCGGCTCAAGTTTCTGTGAAAAAGCTTGAGTGGACACGAATAGAGAAATCAAAATGGCGATGAACCGCATGGGCCAGCCAGGTGTTTGCGAGCGCGACCTTACTCGACAGCCAAGCTAGAGCTTTTTACAAGCTAAGTCAAATGATTAGCTGTCTGCCAAGTCCTCGGCGACAGAGGCAAACTCACAAATTATCGGGGCGGAATGGCTCTTGAATTGCAGGTCGATAGGCGGCTCCGCCATTCTTGGGTAGGATCAGGTAAAAGTTGTTGTTTTGCCGTGTTCCCCCTGTTAACGCGTACCGATGAACGAACTTGCCAGCTCTCACTCGAACCGTCGATTTGCAAGTCTCTCCACCGCCCCACCCGATGCTATCTTGGGATTGACGGAAGCTTTTTTGGCTGACACCAATCCCGAGAAAATGAATTTGTCGGTCGGCGTTTACAAAAATGCGAGCGGTCAAACGCCGAT
>JBMYRF010000003.1:140881-227505 GCA_049602075.1 Rubripirellula sp. | reverse complement strand
GAGAAAATGAATTTGTCGGTCGGCGTTTACAAAAATGCGAGCGGTCAAACGCCGATTTTGGATTGCGTCAAGGAAGCGGAGCGAAGATTGGTCGAGGAGGAAAAAACTAAAGGCTACTTGCCAATTGATGGATTAGGGGAATATCGGGATCGGATCGCCGATCTCGTTTTCGCGGACTCAATCGAGCGAGATCGTTTGGCGATTATGCAGACGCCGGGCGGCACTGGGGCTCTGCGAGTTGCGGCGGCATTTCTCGTTGGGCAACTTTCGCCAATTAGGATTTGGATACCGACGCCCACCTGGGCAAATCATGCGGCAGTTTTCGATTCCGAAGGATTACCAACCGAATCGTATCGCTATTTAAGCGCGGACAAAAAGTCGTTTGCGATCGATGGCATGATCGAAGATCTGCAAAAAAATTCAAAGCCGGGTGATGCCGTCTTATTGCATGCTTGTTGCCATAACCCGACTGGTGTGGATCCAACCAGCGAACAATGGGAGCAAATCGCCACGTTCATGAGTGAAAAGCGTTTGCTGCCGCTGATCGATTTTGCCTACCAGGGATTTGGCAAGGGATTGGAAGAAGACGCTGTCGGAGTTCGCGCGGTGATGCGGCATTGTCCCGAGGCGATTGTCTGCAATTCGTTCTCCAAGAATTTCGGTCTGTACAGTGAGCGAGTTGGCGGATTGTCGCTGGTTGCAGTCGATGCTTCGGAGGCCAAGGCAGCCCAGAGTCATCTGAAACGCGTTGTGCGTAGTAATTACAGTAACCCGCCTCGGCATGGTGCGGCGATTGTTGCGACAATTGTTGGTGATTCATCGCTGACCAGCCTTTGGCACAACGAGTTAGCAGGAATGCGGGATCGAATTCGTTCACTACGCCGCCAATTTGTGGAGACGATGGCAAGGACGGGCGGCGGACATGATTTTTCGTTCTTGCTAGACCAGCACGGAATGTTTTCATTTAGTGGGCTAAATAAGATGCAAGTCGATCAGCTCAAGAATGACCACAGCATCTACATTGTCGGCAGCGGTCGAATCAATGTTGCTGGCATGAGCGAAGATCGAATGGACTTCCTATGCCAAGCGGTGGCAAAAGTGATCGAGAGTTAGTCGGGTCCCGCGACCAAGCGATCCGAGGATTGAATCGGCAGCAACGGTTAGGTGTCTAGCCGTTGGATCGTGAGTATCCGAGGAAACCTCGCAACTGGTCAGGGCTCACTTTGCGGTGCGTTGTCGAATCGCTTCGGCTTCAGCCTTCGCGTCGAATCTGGGATTCCGCCGAGAAGGAACTGGGGCCCCAACCCGATCACGCCAAGCGGCCATCATTTTTTGCAGTTCTTTTGCTTTGGCCGGATTCTGCTCAGCAAGGTTTGATGATTCGCCAATGTCATCACGCAGATTGTAGAGTTCTAGTCCTCCGTCCTCGAAGTACTCGTGCAATTTCCAATCTCCATACCGCATGATGCTGCAAGGACGGGTGCGGAATAGCGGATCGCGTTGCTGATCGATTTGAGCGTAGCTGTTCAAGTAAGCAGGAAAATGCCAGTGGATCGCCCGGTCAGGCAACCCGCCGGTGCCTCGCAGCAATGGCATTAAACTCTCGCCGTCCAGATCTTGGTCGGTGGGTAGTTCGGCACCGGTCATTTCGCAAAAAGTTGGATAGAGATCGACGTTGATCACCGGGACCTCGGAGGTCGATCCAGGCTTAACTATGCCGGGCCAAGTCACAAAAAATGGTTCGCGAATGCCGCCCTCGTAATAGGTTCCCTTGTAGCCTTTTAAGGGGCTCATCGAGGTGGCAGGTCCGTAGCCACCATTGTCCGAGGTGAACACGATTGCTGTCTTATCGTGCAATCGGAGTTGTTTGAGTGACTCCATGATGCGGCCGATACCTGCATCGACGCTTTCGATCATTGCAGCCATCACTGCATGGCCGTGCAATTGTCCTTTTGGTTTTGATTCATATTTGGCAACCAGGTCGGGCCGACCTTGCAGTGGTGTGTGCACGGCAAAATGAGTGAGGTAGAGAAACCAGGATTGCTCATGATTGCGTTGGATGAATTCGATGGCTTCGTCTGTCAAACGGTCGGTCAGGTATTCATCTTTGGGGGCGTCTTGTAGACCAGGTGCTTGGGGGTGTGGCGGCCAATAACCGCGCGGCGGACTGCCGCTTTTTGTGCCGGCGAAATTAAATTCAAAACCGTAGGGCAGCGGATCCGAGCTCAAGTGCCATTTGCCGATAGTCGCCGTTCGGTATCCCGATGCGCGGATTTGGTGGGCCCAAGTGCGGATGTCTGTTGATAGCGTGTCGGTGCCAGGGACGTGCTCGAGGCGACTATGCTTCGGATTACCCCGCAGCTTGGTGCCGACGTTGTAGATTTCATGGCGTGGTGTGTATTGACCGGATAACAAGCAGGCGCGGGATGGAGCGCAATTGGCAGCACCCGCATACGCATTCGTAAAGATCATGCCCTGTTTGGCGAGCGCATCGATATTCGGGGTCTCATAAAAGTCCGTCCCCATAAAACCGCAGTCTCTCCACCCATAGTCATCAAGGAAAATGAAGAGCACGTTGGGATGCTGTGTCGTTGGCGTTTTGGCCAATGAAATGGATGCTGACACAAGCAGCCAACACACCGAGAACATGAAAATCCGCATCGTGAAGCTCCGCATGGGGTAACTGCAAAGAAGCCGCTGCCTGGACATGAGCCCAGGCCAACAATGAATGCCCGTCAGTGTCAAGAAATCAGGCCAGGATTTCGTTCACGATCCGCGATTCTTCCACGCCGGTCAAGCGTTGGTCCAAACCCTTAAACGGGTAAGTAAACCGTTCGTGGTCGATACCAAGTTGGTGCAAAATAGTGGCATTCAGATCTCGGATATGGACTGGATCCTTCACAATGTTGTAGCTGAAATCATCCGTTTCCCCATGCACTGCTCCGCCCTGGACTCCACCCCCCGCCATCCAGATGCTGAAGCATTTGGGGTGATGGTCTCGCCCGTAATTCGTTTTGCTAAGTGCGCCTTGGCAGTAGACGGTGCGGCCAAATTCGCCACCCCAGATCACCAGCGTATCGTCCAGCATTCCACGTTGTCTCAAATCAGTCAGCAATCCTGCGCTCGGCTGATCAACGTCACGGCATTGATTGGGAAGGTCTTTCGGAAGAGCGCCATGTTGATCCCAGCCGCGATGGAAAATTTGTGTGAACCTGACACCTCTTTCAGCCATTCGCCGCGCCATCAGGCACGAATTTGCAAACGTTCCTGGATTGGTGACGTCTGGGCCATAAAGATCAAGCACATGTTGAGGTTCGTCGCTGATGTCCGCTAGGTCTGGAACGCTTGTTTGCATTCGAAAGGCCATCTCATACTGTGCAATCCGAGCGTTCGTTTCGGGATCGCCCCACCGTTCGGCCGTCGATCGATTTAACTCGGCGAGGCTATCGAGCATACGGCGGCGAACCACGCTATCGATACCATCGGGATTGGACAGAAACAACACTTTATCTCCGCTGCTTCTTAGTGCGACTCCTTGATACTTGCTTGGCAAAAACCCACTACCCCATAGCCGGTTGTACAAAGCTTGAGCCTGCTTGCGGCCGGTCCAAGTGGCGGTCATGACCATGAAGGCGGGTAAATTCTCGTTTTCAGTACCGAGGCCGTAGCTTAGCCAGGACCCGAGACTTGCTTTTCCGGGAAGTTGGTCGCCGGTGCAAATGTACGTGATCGCAGGGTCGTGATTGATCGCCTCGGTGTACATCGATTTAACCAGGGCAATGTCATCAACTTTGGTTGACATATGTGGCAGCAGTTCACTGACCATCGTGCCCGCCTGTCCCTGCGGTGCGAATTTATAAATGCTGGGAGCGATCGGGAATCTCGTTTGTCCGCTGGTCATCGTGGTTAGACGCTGACCTTGACGGATTGAGTCGGGCAAATCCTTGTCGAACCACTCTGCCATCTGCGGTTTGTGATCCCACATGTCCATTTGGCTTGGCGCCCCCGACATGAATAGGTAGATCGCACGCCTTGCTTTGGGTTCGAAGTGTGGTAGTTCTGGGCGTCCACCGGCGCGAGTCGGATCTTGACCTACATCCTTGGCTGAACCATCTTTGCCCTGCAAGGTTGCCAAGGCGGCAGCACCCAAACCGACTGCCGTCCGAGAAAGCAAGGAGCGTCGGGTGAAGGCGGCGTGATGTGGGTGGTCTAGCATCTGGGGTTTCTGCCTATTTCGTTACAACTTCATCAAGATTCAATAGTGTGCTGGCCAGGATGGTCCACGCCGCCGATTTATCCTCTGACGTGCCGTTTAAGCTGGTTGCTAAATCTGGATGAGCATGAAAGTAGTCGGTTAAGTCGTCGAGTAACGAGGTCAGTTCGACTTGCTCGGTCGGTGTTGGTAGCCTCGCCGTGACTGTTTCAAATAACCAAACAATGCGAGCCTCGGTCGATGATACATTTGGCTCCGAAAATGCTCGCTTTGCCAAATGCCGAGCAGCTTCGACAAACTGCTTTTCATTCATCAGCAGGAGTGCTTGCATCGGTGTATTGGTGCGTTCACGCCTCGCGGTGCACGATTCACGACTCGGTGCGTCGAAAGTCGACATTTGCGGCGGCGGCGAAGTTCTTTTCCAGAAGGTGTAGACGCTGCGGCGGTAAATTTTTTCACCGCTGTCACCCCGGAACCGGACCGTGTTGCTGCCGGAATAACCAACTGCTGCCCAAAGTCCATCGGGTTGAGGTGGCTTCACACTTGGACCACCACGTTGATCGATCAGAAGTCCGCTGAGGGCTAAGGCTTGATCCCGCAAGACTTCCGCGTCTAGACGCTGTCGGGGGCCACGAACAAGTAGTCGATTATCTGGATCGATTTGCCGCATTACTTCCGTGACTTTCGCCGATCGCTGATAGGCATCGCTCATGACCATCATTTTCAACAATCGCTTGACATCCCAGCCACTTTCAATGAAATCGACAGCCAACCAGTCCAGCAGTTCAGGATGGCTGGGCGGTTCACCTTGGCTGCCAAAGTCCTCACTTGTTTTGACCAAGCCGGTCCCGAATACCTGTTGCCAAAAACGGTTAACGGCGACTCGCGCAGTCAAAGGATGCCCCGTCTGCAATAGCCACTGTGACAATCCGAGGCGGTTGACTGGGGCGTCATCTGGAAAGGGAGGCAAGAAGTCGGGCGTTCGCCGTGTCACCGTCTCGCCCGGTTGGTCATATTGTCCACGGTTCAGAATTCGAGCTTCACGCGGCTTCGCCAGTTCTTTCCAAACCAAAGTCGTGGGGACGGAGGCTTGCAGTTCTTCGATTGCTTTCTGAGTTCCCTTTTCCTGATCGATCAGGGCCAACCAATCGGGATGCAGGCAATACACCTTTCTGTAGAAGGTCTGCAGCGATTGCTCATCTTCGCGAGTGCGATCGGCTGCTGCGATCTCCAGCCGTTTTACTAACGCGGTCGGGATATCAATCGCGGGTGATCGGAACGCATAAGTTAGTTGGGATGGTCCACTGTGGTTCACGATCTTGAAGTATAGGTCATTGGAGCCCTTTTTTAGCGGCAGTTGGTATTCGCGTTTGAGTGGCTCGAGTTCACGAGAGCCACGCAAGATTCCGATTTGTTTGCCATTCAGATATACGACGTGACCATCATTGCTGCCCAGCAGCAAAGTGACATTGGTTGCGTTGGGTGATTCAATGCTCTGGTGAAATACAACCACTGAGGTGCGGTCATCGACGACCGGCAGCGGATTCACTGTGACTTCATGGATGTCCTTGCGTTCTTCCCAGCGATAAGGCTGATCGAGGTGGTTGAACACCTCGTCGACTTTGAATTCGGATTGTTGAGACGCGAACTTGCGACCATAACCGGGGTCAGCACTTTCTACCTCAAATGGACCGATGGTGTGGATCGGGCCAAGTGTGATTCGTTTTGATTCGGGAACTTTTGGCGCGGAGTTTGTCAGTGACAATCGAATTTTCCGAAATTGATGTTTCTTGTGAATCGACTGAAACTTCAATTGCACTCGGATTTTCGCGCCCTCTCCATCAGCCAGCAACGAGGGGATGACAAACCAAGCGGTTCGGCCGCCTGGTTTTTGATGGCCACCCACCGCCCAACCTTGGCGTGGGTCTGTCTTGCCATCGATCGCGTAAGTGACAGCGAAAGGTCCGTCGTTCTGTTCGACATCGGCAAACGCGTGCGAAATCGGTGCTTTCAACCAATTGCCCTCCGAAATAGCGTCGGTCGTTTCGACCACGATCTCACTGAGCACGACGTTGCCGTTGTCTGATAAGCCAACAAGTCCGTCTGGTTCGGTCACGAAGGCTTCGAGGACTAAGGTTTGCCACTGAGTCCCGCTTGGTAAATCCGCGGTGAGGGTAATTGTGTCTTTGTCGCTGACATTGCCAATGACTTCCAAACTGCCATCTTCATGGTGTTTTAGTTCAGCGGCAGCATCCGAGGTCGATTGGTCAGTTGGGAGCACATAGGTTTCCGCACTGGTCCCATCAACGAGTGTTTGTTCCCATTGTTTTTGTGCCGCGTCAATCGACGGCAGCGGTCCCTCTTTTTCCTCTTGTAACTGCAGCAGCGAGGATTGAAAGTCAGCCAGTTGTTGTTTTTGCTCATCACTCGGGACGCGGATGACCGGTGCATGATCTTTAATGTTCTGGTCCATCGCACTACCGTCGAGGCTATTGAAGAAAGCCAGCAAAGAGAAGTAATCGCTTTGGGTCAATGGATCGAACTTGTGATCGTGACAAACAGCACACCCGGTTGTCATCCCAAGAAAGATCGTGCCAAAAGCATCGGTGCGATCAATGCAGTTCCGCGCAAACACTTCATCGTAGATGGAACCCCCTTCGTTCGTGGTGACGTTCAGACGATTAAAACCACTAGCAATCTTTTCTGAAACTCCGCCGTTCGCGATTAGATCGCCGGCTAATTGGTGCGTGATGAACTGATCGAACGGCAAGTTGTCATTGAAAGCATCGATTACCCATTGGCGGTAAGGCCACATCTCGCGATAGTTGTCGAGGTGCAGGCCATGTGTGTCAGCATATCGAACCAAGTCCAGCCAATACCTACCGACATGTTCACCGTACTGAGGGGATTCGAGCAGACGGTCAATCAAACGTTCGTAAGCTTTTGGTGATTGATCGGCGAGAAACTCGTTGATTTGATCTCGGGTCGGCGGGAGTCCGGTCAATTCCAGGCAGACCCGTCGCAACAGAGTTCGGCGATCCGCCACTGGATTGACATCCAAATTGACATCGGCGGTTGCTCGGTTGATGAAAAAGTCGATCGGGGTTGACCCGGCATGGGGTGAATCGGCTGGCACTGGGGATTGCAGTGGGGGAAGAAACGCCCAATGTTGTTGGACTTCTGCACCCTCCTGAATCCACTGTCGTAGAGCTTTTTTCTCTGCTGGGGCAAGGGGCTTGTGGAATTCAGGCGGTGGCATGATCGAATCAGGATCGGTTGATTCGATTCGTGCGATCAGTTCGCTTGAGTCAAGATTCGACGGTACAATCACGCTCGCCAAACCCTCTGCCGTATCTAATCGCAAGTCGGCTTTCCGCTGCTTTTCATCAGGACCGTGGCAAGCAAAGCAACGATCGGAAAGAATCGGGCGGATGTTCTTGCCAAAATCGATACTTGGTCGGTTCGCTTGCGGTTGAGCACCAGGCAATTGCAACGCAAGCAGTGTGATGATTGCAAGGATCAAAATCGCGATGCGTGGTTTGAGCGACATCGTTGAGCCAAACCTATTGGAGGAAGCTACCGGGGAGCCTTCAGTCTAGTGAAGCGGTCCGCCGAGTGGGAATTTCCGCACTCGTTTAAGGACTTGGACGCGATGCCGGCTTTCCCCATCCTCCTCCACCGGGCGTGGCGATCAACAGGCGGTCTCCTGTCTGAGCTTGGATCGTCACGGTTGGTGGCAACGTAATCGTTTCATCCCGTTTTATCCACTGATTTATACCCGATTTACCGGGGTTTCCGCCTGCTGCACCATAGGGTTGGCAAGTCCTGCGACTGGTAATCAGCGACACAATCAGCGGCTTCAGAAGTTCGAATTCTCGAATGATTCCGTTGCCACCGGCGTGCTTTCCTGCACCGCCGCTGGCACGCCGGATGGCAAACTGTCGCAGTCGGATGGGCAGTCGCCATTCGAGGATTTCAGGGTCCGTGATCCGCGTGTTTGTCATGTGGGTGTGGATAGCGTCTACACCGTGATGAGCAGCGGTTGCTCCGCTACCACCGCCGATCGTTTCGTAGTAGCCGAACGATTCATCGCCGAACAACACGTTGTTCATTGTTCCTTGCGAGGCGGCCGCGGCTCCCAAGGCTCCGAGGAGCGTGTCAACAATTCGTTGACTTGTTTCGACATTACCCGCCACGACTGCCGCGCAATGGCTTGGATCAGCATGAAAGGGTGGGTCGAGCAAACCGGTGGGGATCTCGAGATCGACTTGTCGTAGAACACCATCACAAAGAGGGAGATCGGATCCAGAAACGGTTCGTAGCACATACAATACCGCGGCTGTCACGATTGCCGGTGTCGCGTTAAACCCATGGGGATGCACACCAGCCGTATCGAAAACAATCTTTAGACGCTGATCCGTTCTCTGCATCGAAATTGCGATACTTGTGCCGTCATCCAACTGATCTTGATACTGAAGAGGTTGCTCGGGAAGACTTTCGATCCAGCTGGCGATACCGAGTCTCGCGACCTCCAATAGACGGCTCATCAGTCCGTCCAAGACTTCCATCGAGTACTGCTGGGCGAGTTCTGCCAGTGCTCGGCTGCCATGAGCCCCAGCTGCTTGCTGTGCTTTGATGTCAGCCAGGTTCTCATCGACGCAGCGAGAGGGGAAAGGACCGGACGATAAGAGTTCACGAAGGTCGTTGAGATTAGTTTTGCCTGCGCGAATCAGTGGGAAATCACGGATCACAACCCCTTCCTCGGCGAGTGATTTTGCATCGGGAGGCATTGACCCAGGTGTGCGCCCACCGATCTCGGCATGGTGGGCGCGGGAGGCCACAAAGAAATCGGGGCGTCTGCCTGATTGATTTTCAGTGTCACAAAATACTGGCGAAACGGCGGTGACATCGGGTAGGTGAGAGCCACCCGAAAATGGATCGTTGCTGAGGTAGCAATCACCGGCTGACATCTCGGGAAACACCTGCATCAGGTGTCGAACGGTGTGCCCCATGGCACCGAGGTGAACCGGGACGTGAGGTGCGTTGGCGACCAAGGATCCATCGCCACGGAATATTGCGCAACTGTAATCCCGTCGTTCTTTTACATTGACGCTGATGGAAGTGCGTCGCAAAACCTCTCCCATCGCATCCGCAATGCCTTGCCAACGCCTGGCGAGTACTTCCAACAGGACGGGATCGCTACTTGCCTGCCCCACAGGCCGTTGTGCCTGGATGGTGTCGAGCGACTGTTTTGATTCGGTGACTGGCGTTAATTCGATTGTTTGCTCTGCAATCACTTTTGCGCGCCAGCCCGGTTCAACCACCAAAGTGGAATTGGGTCCCGCAATGATGGCTGGACCAACGATTGAATCACTTGGTTTGACTGTGTCGCGATCGATTTGGGTCGCCAATGCCCACTCGCCGCGGTGCCACAATTTGACCTGCTCTTTATTGGCTGTTTCACTTACTGCCGGCGAAGCTTCAGCGACGCGATTCGACTGTAGTGTGGCTTCGCATCGAATTGCTACTAATTCGATTTCGCGTTGTGGCTGTGCATATCCAAAAGTTCTTTCGTGCGTTTGATGAAAGCGAGTCACAAGGGAATCAAATGGCTCGATCGCGAGTGACAAGGAGGCTTCGGTTCCG
Organism: Rubripirellula sp.; assembly: GCA_049602075.1. Taxonomy (GTDB): domain Bacteria; phylum Planctomycetota; class Planctomycetia; order Pirellulales; family Pirellulaceae; genus Rubripirellula. Next base: position 217,646 of record JBMYRF010000003.1, on the reverse strand, counting down.
TGGTAACGCAAGTCGCATTGCAAGTGATAAGCCGTTTGCCCAGTCGATTCCGGTTCTGATTGCAGTAGCGTGTCGGCTTCTTGACGGAGTGAATCGGCGATTTCTTCAATTTGCTGTGCACTGCAGCATGACAAGCTCTTGTAAACGCCTCGGGTGACGACGCGTCCAACGTCGGCCAAGCCAATGCCGACCGCACTCAGCATGCTGGCGTCGGCGTGATCCACAATTCGTTTCATTCCCAATACTTGAGCGACTCGACAAAGATGTTGGCCAGCTGCGCCGCCGAATCCCACCAATGCCATCGTGCGAACATCACTTCCCTGTGTGGTGCTAACGGTGCGAACCGCTTCAGCCATATGGGTGACTGCGATGTCCAGCAGTCCTTCCGCTAAGTCTTCTGTGGACAGATAGCGGCTGTTGTCAGGGAGCTGTTTTAGTAATGATTGAAGATGTTGCTCCGCTGCGTCACGCCGAAGTGGAAAGGGGAAACGACTTTCCGGGATTCGACCGAGGACCAAATTGACATCTGTGATGGTCAGTGGGCCGCCGTGCCCGTAGCAGGCCGGGCCTGGGTCAGCACCCGCGCTGTCGGGCCCAACGGCTAAGCGACCTTCCGCGGTCCAGCTGCAGATCGATCCGCCACCTGCTGCCACCGTTTCGATGTCCATCATGGGGGTCATTACGCGGATGCCGGCAACGCGTGATTCGTAGCGTCGTCCCACCTTGCCTTCAAACCGACTGACATCGGTACTGGTGCCGCCCATGTCCAACCCGATGGCAGCTTCTGCTTTGGCGAGTCGGGCAACGTGCCCCAAGCCAACAACCCCTCCAGCAGGTCCGGAAAGGATACTATCACGTCCCCGAAAAGCGGCAGGCGAAACAAGATTGCCACTGCTGGTCATCAACCGAAAGCAACAGTTGGATTCGCCTCCGAACTGGTTCCAGACTCGGGTTAAGTAACCAGCGAGAATGGGGTTCAGGTAGGCATCTAGCGTCGTCGTCTCGGCTCGCGAAACAAGTTTAATTAGCGGTGCCACTTCACTTGATCGCGACACGTTCACAAATTCGCATTGTTCCGCCAATCGTTGTGCGACCCGTTCGTGTTGATCATTGATGTGCGCGTGCAGGAAACAAATCGCGATGGATTCGATGCCCATGGATTTGAGCCGTTGCAACTGCTCAAGCACCTGACTGGGCTTGATGGGCTGCACCAATTCCCCTTGCGCATCTAACCGTTCGTCAACTTCGATAACCTCTGTGGTCAGAGGAACTGTTTTTTTGATCGCTAGCGAAAATAATTCTGGACGGTCTTGTTCTCCGATGTGGAGAACATCGCCGAATCCGCGCGTGACTAGCAGTGCCGTGGGAGCACCTTGGCGGGTTAGCAGCGCATTGGTGCCCCGCGTTGTTCCGAGTCGGACATCAAGTGCAGGAAGTGGTTGCGAGAGTGGAATCCCCAGCAGCACGCGTGTAGCAAGCACGGGTGATTCTAAACCTGCATCGAGTTCTACGACAAAACCCTCTTGCTGGGGTGGTAATTTTACAGGGAGCGAAAAGTGCAGTTCCGATTCTGTATGGGCGGTTACGCTGCCGAGCGATGAACGCGATCCATCGGGTTTGACCAACCAGCCTGACGCTCCGACCCAGAAGTCAGGCGTCGATAGTCCAGGCGTGGTATCGATTTGCAGTTTGTTTTGTGATGGCTGTCCCGCACATCGTCCCAGGACTCGACCACTGCTCAACAATTTTAGTGTGCGACGTTGCCCATCTCGATGCACCAGGCAATCGGTGAACGTTCCGCCCACATCGGCCCAAACTTCGATACTCATTGATTGAATAGTGCCAGGCTGTCTTCGGTGTTCGACGGATCAATCAAGGCCACGACCACGTCTCCCGCCTTCAGGCGATCATCGGCCTGAGGTACGCGGACAAAACCATCACGCTCGATGGCGCCGATCAGGCAGCGGCCTGCTAGCGGCAATTCAGCGAGGCTGGCGTTGGTCACACGGGCTCCTTCAACCACTTCCAGTTCGTAGACGCCGATCGACCCATTGGGTAGACGGCGTTGACTGATAATGGCACCTTCATTGAGAAAGCCAAGGATTTGGCGAGCGGCTACGTCTCGTTCACTGACCGCTCGGTCAATTCCCAGTTTTCCAACCACGTTGGCATAGTCTGGCCGCCCGACGACGCACATAACTCTAGCCGCGCCGAGTTCTCTTGCCTCAACTCCGGCCATAATGTTGCTCTCGTCGTTTCCGGTACAGGCGACAAAATAATCCACTGTCCCGGCACCTTCATCCTCCAACACCGTGCGGCGATTGGCATTTGCGTGGATGATCGTGGCTTTCGGCAGGAGCTTTGCTAGCCGATCACAGTGATTTGAATCGCGTTCGAGAATCACCGTTCGATAGTCGCGTCGCGTTAGCGAATCCGCGAGGTGATATCCGGTTTCACCGCCACCCGCGATCATCACGCGTTGTCGAATCCGTTTTTCAGGACCGAACAAAAAGAGTGAGCGTGTTTTGGCGACAGCTTCAGGGCTGCCAATCAAACTGACGCGGTCCCCGCCGTGCAACTCATCTTCTCCGCTGGCGATCCACATTCGGTCGCCACGGGAAATGGATCCAATGCGAACCGAGCCGGGTACCTTTAAGTCTCGCAATTTATGGCAGGCAGCGAGAGATTTGGCGTGAACTTCCAGTTCATAAACTTCCAATTGCCCACGCGCGAAATGTTCCAGCGGAATCGCGTCGGGATTGCGAATGGATCGTGCAAGTTCAAACGCGGAGAGTTGCTCCAGGCTGAGCAGACTGTCGATATTGAAGTGACGTTGGTAGTCAAACGTACTCAGGTCACGAAATGCAGGCGCGTAGACACGGGCGATGCTGCGTCGTGCGCCCAGTGCTTTGGCCATGCTTGCGGCAACGATGTTCACCTCGTCATCGCCTGTTACTGCCAAGCACATGTCGGCCGCGCAGACATCTGCCTGGAACAAGACCGTGCTTCTCGAAGCACTGCCGACAATCGCCCGCACATCCAACTCGCTATTGATCCGCTGCACATTGTGTGGATTTGTGTCGACCACTGTCACACTATGACCACGTCGGCAGAGCATGTCGGCAACCCAGCGTCCGACCGTTCCTGCGCCCAGAGTGAGAACTCGCATTTTTAACCTGTGTCGTTACGTCGATTGCGGGATAGCGTGGCGGGGTTGGCGAAAATCGGGTGCACCGCGACTAGTCTGATATCGGGTCGGCTGATTTTATTCAGTTCGGCTTGTGACCACGTGGCATGTGTCACTCCCTGCATTCTACGGTCCGACTTTTGGACCGTTCGTCGCTGGGCACTGGCTACACCATTGTCAAATGGTGGATCCCGTCATTTACGTCAATCATTTTCGCTTGGTCGTAGCTCATCAATCAATGATCGTTCCTGTCTTTTCGTGTCGCGCGCGATTCGGTCGAGTGAGGGTTTCTCGAATCTCAAACGATCGGTTCGATTCTCTTCGGCTTGGATCAGAGCAGAGATTTCGTTGGCGAGTTCTGCTTATTGAGATGCGTGTGTATAGATTTGGCCATCGATTAGGCCCACCAATCTAGGATGCAGAGTATCAGGAAAATGACGAGCATGAATCCGGTAATCCAACGAGCGGTATGCCAGCTATGGCGAAGGATCAAAGCCGGGTCTTCATGTCGCGTTGCGCCAAAGACCACCGCGATCGAGATGATCAATGGCAGGTAATTGAGCAGGTAGCCAGGAGAAATTTCTAACATCTGTTTCGTTTAATTCGGAGCCACCAAAGGTTAATTACTGGTTTCAGGAGTTTCGTCGTCTTGCTCTTTGACTTTTTCTTTTTTGCGGCCGCTGATCGGCACCGCAAGCGGTCCACCATAAGCATCGTAGATGACCAAAATATTGAGCAGCCCCGCGATGACGGTATACCAGGTGCCCATTTCATAACCGGCACCTTTTTGGGCATACCAAGCAGCCACTTCGTCTGCTTCACTTTCGATGACGGGGCGAAGGGGCGGTGCCATGAAACCATCCCAAAGCGGTTCGTAGCCGGGCAGTGTGGTTGCTCTGTTGGTGCGAGGGTCAGTCTCCGTTGCCTTTCGCATTCGGTTGCCTTGGATCAAGGCTGGCATCGCAACGGCCCCCGCACCCGCCTGCAATAGATAGTGCCAACGTTTGTCCCCTGGTTGCCAGGACGCGTAGACCACACGACTGCCACCAATCGCGAGCCCGAGGATCCAAGCCGTCAAGATACAGACCAAAAACAGGCCGCCCTTGGTGTATCGCTTTTGATAGAAGTGACCCAGACCAGGAACCAGCCAGGCCAAGAACGCCGCCAAGTTGCGATTCCGTAAGTCGACCAGCTGGCCATCCACGGCAATGGTCGTTGAAGAATCCGAAGGCATCGTGTCAGTGCTGCTTATGCTGGAGGATCGGTTGGGCTGGATCGCCGGGAACCCGGGTTATTGTGAAAGAAACCTATTCGGGACGAAAGGTGAAGTCTTGGGATTGAGGTAAATCAGGCGTTCCGGGGCTGATTTGTGATGCCGCAGCGTAATCAGACTGGGAGCGAAAGCGAAAACTTGTCTTGACGCCCGCTCGCGAATTTCAGTAAACCGATGCTGAGTTCCGGCCAACTTCCTTCCCATCTACGGCTGACGAAGCATGAATCGTCTGGTATTTCTCCCAATTTTCACCGGTTTGCTTGCCTTCGTTGGTTGTGGTTCTGCTTCGGACCCGGTCGCAGAGGCTCCAGCGTCTCCGCAATCCGAAACGGTGACAGCGGCCCCTGTGGAGGTCGCCCCTGTTAGTCAGTCACCCGCAGACGTGGTTAGTCAGTTTTTGGATGAAATTCGCCGAGGTGGCGAGGATACACGCGCCAATGAATTACTGACCCAAAAGGCCAACAGCGAGTTGAAGCGAATCGGCCAATCGGTTCAACCGATTGGCTCGCCTGATGCTCGATTCGAGGTAACTCGTTTCGAAAACGTGCCAAATGATCCCTCTTCGGCACTGGTTCACAGTATTTGGAGTGAGCCAAACGAGGATGGTACTAGCAGCCAATATCAAGTTGTCTGGGCGGTTCATCAGGAGTCGGCTGCTTGGCGCATTTCGGGGTTAGCGATGGAACTGAACCCGAACGAACCGCCGATGGTGATTGATTTCGAAAACGGGGACCTGATGGCAAAGTTACTTGCACCGCCAACACCCGAGGATCAACCGGTGAATTCCTCTCAGGCTAGCTCTGCAGAGGGGTCTATTTCCCGCTGAGACGCGGAAATCGAAATTTGTTTTTAATGGCAGAAAAGCCTTGATTTGTTGGAGCGGCCTCGCGGGAGGCCGTTTTTTCATGGTTTCGCGCTAAAAACGCCATATTCCGTTGCGGGATTTACCGGCCATTGGAAACAAAATCGCTCCAATTGGACTTCAGGCCCAATTGACACCGGGTTCCCGAGGGTTACTTTATCCCTCGAATTTGCGTGAGCGACAAAGCTTGCTCAAGCTGCCTATTTTGCTTTGGTTGGCTTTCGCTCCTGCAGATGTCGATTCGCCGCCGGTATGTCGCCGGTAGCTCGACAAACAGTGGAGTTCCAGGGATCGGGCTCATAAACAAGATGTGCGAATTCGGATCGCACCTTACACTCCGAACTCTTGGGAGAATTCGATGAATCGGACTGTGGTGAGCGGCATTGCCGCATTCGCACTATTGATTGGTGCGAGCTTGGCGATGAATGAAACAAAAGTTGAAGCTGGCAACTGTGGCGGAGGTCTGTTCTCAGGTCTTCACGCTCGAAGTTGTGGCGGCGGATTGTTCAGTGGTCACAAGATCCGCAACTGTGGTGGCGGCTTGTTCAGTGGTCACAAAAGCTGCGACTGTGGTGGCGGCTTGTTCAGCGGTCACAAGATCCGCAACTGTGGTGGTGGTTTGTTGGCTCGCCTGAAGGCACGTCACGCTTCCAACTGCTGTGCACCTGAGCCAGCATGTGCTGCTCCTTGCGAAGCTGCTCCTTGCGAAGCTGCTCCATGCGATGGGTGTGCAACTGCAAGCCCATGTGGCTCAACTCCTTGTGGTGGATGCGCAACCGCGACCCCATGTGCTGGTTGTGGCACGGTCGAAATGGCATCGCCAGAAATGCCTGCTCCAGAGAGCGCCAGCGACGACGTACCTCCAGCACCAGAAGTGGATGCTGCAACCGACGCATAAGCGTTGCTAAAACGTCAATTCAATAGAGAAACCCCGCTGATCATGCGATCAGCAGGGTTTTTTTTTGGATAGTTCAGTCAGCTCCTGCAAGTATCAGTTCCTGGCTAGGCTGATTCAATTGGGATAAAGAATTCAATCGGGGCGACGAAAGCCATTCACGATTTCCTTTCTGACTCGTGCGACATCATTGCAGTCTTCAACATCATCAGGTTTCAGGAACAGTGACTCCCCCAGATCATGCTCTTGAACGTAGAACCAATGTGGCGTCGTGATTGCGCGAAGGACGTGCTTTGAAGATGTTTCGACTTGAGTTTTAGGATCTGAGTCGGCCTCGATTTGTGCCGGCAAGATCTGCGGTTTTTCTTGGGCCAGCATCCGCAGTAGGTCCGTGACGACTCCGCTGGCTGTTAGCCGCGGAACACGCAGTGGCCCTAAGTCGCTCAGGATCAACGGTAAGTGGATGTCGGCGCTGCGGAGCGTTCCGCTTCTCGATCCGATCCAGCCTGCTTGTCCCAGGCGATATCCGGAGGTGCCAGTCAGCAAGAACCAGGGGTCTTCGACCTGTAGCGATTCAAGCAGGACTTCGATCAGCAAATCGACGAGTCGGATCTGGCAGGCGTAGGTCCGCATCCAAGAGCTGAGCCAGTCTGGGTGGTCATCATCGCGTCGCTGATATTGCGGCGGCGACGTGCGAGTGAAGATCCGTTCGAGTGGAGGTGGTAGAGAATTCTGGGGGTCGTCTGGGTCGAATGATTCTCCCTCCTCTTGAGGTTCCAGATCGTCGTCCTCATCAAGTTGTTCATCGGGAAAAAGGTGTCTCGGTGCGTCCCAGCAGCATGTCAGCGCATTGCTATGAATCCAAAGCACGCTCCAGTCGTCAAGATTCTGATCGCGATCGATTGCTGCGGCGATCACACGGCCGAGCTGCGTTTCGACAACATCTTCGACCGGGTGTTCGGGGGGTGCGTTCGAAGGCACGCAGGTGACGTGGTCAAAACAGCTCGATACCGGGTCTACGGTATCGGTGACGAGTTCGACCGAGCCGACTTGCCGCCAAGGTTCCGCCCAGTCGGAGTTGAACCACGCTTTCAGAACCTCGGAAGGATCATCGGATTCGGCGGTCACACGGTCCCAGACGACGCCTCCACCGGCAATCGAATCGATGGCGGGTGTGCGATTCCAGGAGCACCCGTAGCAGCTGAGGGCGGCACGGGCGAATCCTTCCAGTGACAACACAATAAGGGGGCGGGACGGCGATGGAGTCTTCATGTAACAGATCATGATCGCCGCGACGCGATCCGCACAGCCGTCAAGCCCCGATAAATGAATGCTCAGAAGGGGGCTTCGACGTTACCGTCTTCCTGCGCGGTGCTGTCAATTGCAGGGATCGACGTAGTCTTCGGTGTAATCGGGCCTTCGGTGTAATCGGCGTTGGAAATGTGTCTTTATAGCCACTGCCAGCATCGCCAGTCACCGACTTTCGTCTGTGCCCCCTCAAGATTATCCGGTTCAGGACTCCACGACTGCTACCTGCTCGATCGGCTCAAGCCTCGGTTCTGCCTCGGCCGACCCGGTTGTTTTTGCGAGCCCGTTTTTCTTACTTAAGGTTGATAATCCTAATCCACACGCGGACGAGCCTAATTGCGATTCGGCGGCAAGTTGCCTCGTCTGGGATGTTCCTTTTGATGCCGTTTGCCTCGCTAAAGCAGTCGATCGAATCGAAAAGCTGATTCAAGGCGGAGCGCCGAGTTATTTGATCACGGCGAACCTGGATTACGTGATGCTTAATCACCAGCAGCCCGATTTGAGGCAGGTTACTGAGGATGCTGACCTAATCCTCGCTAACGGCCAGCCAATTGTGTGGCAGAGTCGTCGAAGCGGTATGCCGCTACCCGAACGGGTTGCCGGGAGCGAAATGATTTTTTACTTGGCTCAGCGGGCGGCGGAGCGTGGTTGGGATTTTACTTTTTGGGTGGTGTTCCGGGGGTCGGGCAGAGGTGTGCCGAAAGAATGCAGGAGCTTACCCCGGACTGAGCATCGCCGGTGTGGAGTCACCCCCATTATGTCACCCCGCAGACGCAGCGAGAGCAGAGAGCTCGTGTTCAGCGTGCACGCCCTGATTTACTGCTCGTTGCGTTTGGCCAGCCCAAGAGTGGGTTGTGGATTCATCAGCACTGCAAGGACTATGGAGTGCCTGTCAGCATTCAATTGGGCGGATGCTTTGACTTTGTCGCCGGAACCGCCAAGCGGCACCACAAGTCTGGCAGCGGTGTGGGATGCAATGGGCCTACCGCATGCTCAGCGATCCTGAGCGGCTGTTACCCGGCTAAGCTGCCAATGCTCGATTTCTACCGCGTGCCTTGCTCCGCTTATGGCGTGTGCCTTACTCCGGAGCTGAGGTTAGGTACCCGTTGCAGCGGGTTTCTTTTTGGGTTTGTAGATTTCGGTCGCGGTGCCGAAGTGAATTTCACCCGCATTCATCAAAGTTTCGCTGAGTGTCGGATGGGGGTGAACGCTTTCGGTGATATCCTCGACTTCGCAGCCCATCTCGATCGCCAAGACCGCTTCGGCGATCAGTTCGCCTGCTCCCGAGCCAACGATCCCACAACCGAGCACACGGCTTGTTTCTGGATCGACTAGCCACTTGGTCAAGCCGTTGGTGATGCCAAGTGCTTGAGCACGCCCGCTGGCCGCCCAAGGGTAGACCTCCACGTCGACCTTTCGCCCTTCGCTTTTGGCTTCTTCTTCTGTCAATCCGGCCCAAGCGACTTCAGGATCAGTGAAGACGACGGCTGGTATCGCGGCTTTGTCGAAGGAAGCTGATTTGCCTGCCAAGATTTCTGCCGCAACACGACCTTCGTGAGTCGCTTTGTGTGCCAACATGGGATCACCGGCGACATCACCGATTGCCATGATGTGTGGATCGGCGGTTCGCTGGTGCTTGTCGCAAACCACAAAGCCTCGGTCGTTCACCTCGACTTGGGTGTTTTCCAGCCCCAGTCCGTTGGTGACCGGGCGTCGGCCGATGCTGACCAAGACGCGGTCAAATTGTTCGTTACCAAACTTACCGGGACCCTCGAAGGTGACGATCACTTGGTCATTCACCTCGGTCAGTGAACCGACTCGTGTATTCAGATAAACTCGCCCTTCACAAAGTTTGTCGATCTCCTTGGCAAGGGGTTTAACAAGGTCACGATCGGCGCCGGGCAGCAGACCATCCATCAACTCGACAACCGTTACTTTCGACCCCAGACCCGCGTAAACGCTGCCCATTTCGAGGCCGATATATCCGCCCCCCACGACCAGCATCGTTTCTGGAATGTCGACTAGATTCAACGCGCCGGTGCTATCCATCACGCGGTCACTGCCGATATCGAATGCCGGAGGCATCGCCGGGACGCTACCTGTTGCCAGGATGCAGTGGTCAAACGTCAGCTGTTTGCCTTCGGGGATCGATTCGTGATCTCCGTCTAATTGGAGCGTGGTGGAGTTAAGGAATTTGCCTCGCGCCTGAATGACTCGGACCTTGCGGCGCTTGGCGAGTTGTTCCAAGCCGCCGGTTAGATTGGCGATGACCTTGTCTTTACGGGCTCGCACCTTGTCGATATCGATCTTGGGTGAAGCATCGTACTCAACACCCCAGTCAGCGCGCAGTTCATCGACTTCGCCGATCACTTTTGCGACGTGCAGCAACGCTTTGCTGGGGATGCAGCCACGCAACAGGCAGGTGCCGCCAAGACGCGGTTCGGCTTCGACGATAGTGACGTCCAGGCCTTCATCGGCCGCCAGGAATGCAGCAGCGTATCCACCGGGACCGCCACCGAGAACAACAACGGGAGCATGCATCACAGGAAAAGATTCTTACATGAGGATGGGTCAAAAGACCCTATTGAGAGTCGGTCGGCTGGCATCTGTAGCGAGACCCTTGGCTGCGCAATCAATCGTCGACCGCAGCAGCCGTTCTGACCTTCATTGCGACGAATTCAATTCGTCACTAGCGTGACAGGAATTCGACCACGCTGTTTGCGTCCACTGGCAAGCTGATGTCGCTCGCGCCGGGAAGACCGAGGATGGTGGCCTTCAGGTTTTCGCTGTCAAAGGTAACCCAATCTAAAGCGTCTGGAGTCGCATTTGCGATCACACCGCGATAGAGGTTCTTCAGGCCTTCACGGCTGCGAACTTCGACGATATCGCCGGGACGCAAGAGGTAACTCGGCTTGGTCACTTTGACGCCGTTCACGCGGAAATGACCGTGGGCGATTCCCTGGCGGGCTTGTGGGCGAGTTTTAGTAAAGCCAACCCGTCGAACCACGTTGTCCAAACGTCGCTCGCACATCAGCAAGAGCAGTTCCCCCGTGTTACCAGGTTTACGCCCGACCGCGTCAAAGTACCGTCGCAGCTGTCGTTCACCCAAACCGTAGTAATGCTTGATCTTTTGCTTTTCCATCAACGCCAAGCCGTAGTTACTTGGGCGTCGTCCGCGGGTGTGCATCCCAGGAGGCGATGGGCGACGGTCGAGAGCCCGCGCGGCCCCCGCTGTTTCGTAAATTAGGGTGCCCAAGCGACGGTTAATACGAGCTTTTGGACCAGTATATCGAGCCATTTAAGTGCCTTTCGCGAGCCACGATTGGGCCTGCGGATCGGGGGACTAGCTGCGTGATCCGGCACCACAGTTGCACATTTCAGCCGAGGGGGTCACGCGACGGTTTCAATCAGTCCCCTGAGTGTCGCGATTTATGGTGGTTTTGGCAAGATGGTCATGTGGGCAGGAGCCAGAATTCCAGTCACCTCGTCGTTCAGGAGCCCAGAGAACAGTCCCAGAGAACAGTCACCCGGTAGGCGGAGAAGCCCAGCTCTCTTCCTCGCTCCCCTGATTCGCGTTCCTACCGGCAGCCAAAAACCACCGGCTGGCAGCCACAAACTAGCAGTCACAAACACCGGTCGAGGAAACGAACGTGAAAATGGATCACTTGAGCGGCGGGGTCTCCCGAGCAGGCAGCGTCTCCCGAGCACGCAGCGTCTCCCTAGCAGGCGGGGTCTCCCGAGCACGCGGGGGCATCGAGGCCGGGCGGCAAAGCCGACTCGACCGGGGCAGTCGCGTCTTGTTTGACCTGTGCCACCTGTTCTGTTTCTGACGACGGTGGGAATGGAGGCGGATTGGTGAATCCCTTTCCGAGGGAGCCACATTTCGGGTAGGTTGTCTCCGCTTTCGGATCGATTTATCCGAGGAATCAGAAATCCACATAGCCCGCGTGAGACGGCAGCCATGGCAGAATATGACGTATTTGGTGTTGGGAATGCATTGGTTGACATCCAGGCCGATGTTGAAGATTCACTCTTGGACCAATTGGTCATCGAAAAAGGCATCATGACGCTCGTTGATGACGAGCAACAAGCCAATGTGCTAGGCGGGCTGAATGGCCGTGCCCTGCACCGATGTGCTGGTGGGTCTGCTGCGAACACAGTCGTCGCGATGGCTGATTTAGGTGGTTCGGCAGCCTATGTCGGGAAAGTCGGGAAGGATGAGGTTGGCAAGTTCTTCCTCGAAGAAATGCGAAAGCTTGGGGTGGCGATCGATGTTGTTCCGGCCGATGCTCCCACCGGAACTTGTGCCGTGCTGATCACCGAGGATGCGCAGCGAACCATGCTGACGAACCTTGGTGCCTCCTCGACCTTGACCGCTGAAGACATCCACGAACCGCTCATCAAAGCGGCCAAGTACGTTTACATCGAAGGTTATTTGCTGACAGGAACGACCACGAGGGAGGCTGCCTACCGAGCGATGGATCTGGCGAAGAAGCATGGGACGAAAATTGCTTTGACGGCCTCCGATCCATTCTTGATCAACCTGATCCGTGCTGAAATCTGGGATCTTATTACCGGGCCGGTCGATCTGCTTTTCTGCAATGAGGAGGAAGCCAAGAGCTTGACCAATGAGTCCGAGCCGATCGCCTGTGCCGCCAAGTTACACGAGCATGCCGAAAACGTTGCAATGACACTCGGAGAAAAGGGCTCGTTGGTAATGCACGGGGGCGAGGCGTTTCCAATCGAAGGTGTTTCTGTCCAAGCGCGAGACACGACCGGTGCTGGCGACATGTATGCCGGAGCCTTGCTGTATGGAATCACCAATGGCATGAGTTGGCGACAAGCGGGACACCTCGCTTCCCATGCTGCTGCCCGAATTGTCACGCAGATGGGGGCTCGTCTAAATAACAAGTTCACGCTGGATGAAATTCAACATTTCGCAACGCTCCCCTGAGCACCCAGCGTTGATCCGCGTAAGAATTTTGGCCCGCAGGCCTGAACGTTTTCGCTCGGCATGGCGAGCGACCCGCAACTTTTTGCTAACCGGCACGAAGTTCTGCCCGAATATTAAATCCCGTTTCTCTGCTTGTCGCCGACGTTTCTGTGCGGCTCGGACAATCATACCTGCAAGGATTCAGATTGATGGCTGTGAAGATTGATGCTGTTTATTCCGGCAAGCTTCGGGTCGATGCAACACATGAGCCGAGTGGCATGACGCTGCATACCGACGCGCCGACCGATAATGGCGGTCAGGGCGATTCCTTTTCGCCGACTGACTTGGTTGCTACGGCGCTGGGAACTTGCGTGATGACCATCTTGGGTTTAGTCGCCGAGCGACACGCAATCGATCTGAGCGGATCGACTGTCGAAGTGACCAAAGAGATGGTGACTCAACCGGTGCGACGGATTGGTGCCTTGCGGACGGTGGTGAAGGTCGTCGCCGGCGCGGTGCCTGATCAAGCGATGCGTGATCGCATGGAAAGTGCCGCTCGCAAATGTCCCGTGCATCAAAGCTTGCACCCTGAAATCGATGCCCCGATCGATTTTCACTATGCCGAGTGACAGGTCGCGGTGACCAATGTCATTTCGCAGTCGCTAGTTGGCAGTTGCTGGCGGAAGGATTCGAATTTGCAAGCCATCCGCACGTTCGAGTTTGCGGATTGTCGGGGTTGGGTCGGTTCGGCCGGTGAGGCTTGCTTGAGGCGGCCGCAAATGCCGATTGGTAGGTCTAGGACGGTTCCGTCTGTCCGTGCGCGCCCGCGCGACCATCTTCTGCATAGAACCCATCGGCTTTTCCATGGCGACAGCACCTCTCCAAGAGATCGAAGAAGAAACAGAGCGAACGCCGAATCTGACTCGGGATATCAGCGCGATCATTTTGGTAGCGATCACCTTAATGATCACGGTGTCGGTCGTGACGCGAAGTCCTGCTGATCCGATCGAGATCCCGCTGTGGCCGATCAATGCTGTTTACTCGCCCGACATCAGCGTCTATCCAGCCAACGAAACGATCACGAATGCTTGTGGTTACTGGGGAGCATTGATTGCTGCGATTCTGTTCGACAATCTTGGGATCGCATCGGCGATGGTGATTGCCGCGTTGGGAGGCATTTCTACGGCATTGTTATTTCGCGGACACGTCAATGCGCCAGTTTTGCGGTCGCTGGGTGGCACGATCATTGTGATTGGCGTGGCGACCGCTGGATCGCTTTCGCCAATGCAACCTGAATCGATGCCGGTGTGGGGGAGCGGAGGATTGTTAGGCGCCATGACGTCAACGTGGTTGTTGGAGCACTTTGCACCCGCAGGGGCTTGGATTCTGACTCTCACTTTGTTGTCTGTTGGTGTCTTGCTGACGACCGACTACGCCTTGGTGTACGCCAGTAAAAACCTTGTCTCGAAGGGTGCAAGGGCATCTCAGCGCGGAATGAGACGAGCTGCTGCCGTGCTCCCATCGCCACGTCGAAGAAGACAGCCTTTCACTGATCTGGAAGAGCCGATCACGTTGGAAGGTGAGCAAGAGGAGTCTGAGGCAGGGGAACAAAAACGCTCAGAACCGAAGATCAAGTTCATGCGGCCAAAACGAAAGCAGGCCGATGCGGACGAGGACCAAAAATCGTTCGATGAAGATCTTCCAGAAGATGACGAAACGGATTCCGAAACTGACCCGTACAACGAGGATCCGGGCGACGGATACGAGTACGAAGAGGAATCAGAAGAGGAAAGTGATGTTCTAGTGACTCGTGACGTTGAAGTCGGGGATGAGACGCTACAGGTGCGAAATGATCAATCGCATGATGTGCCGCAACCCAAAGTGCGTGTGCCGCAACCCAAGGTGCGCGGGTCGGAGGCCAAAGTCGATCCACGGAAAGAGCTGTTCAAAAATGTTCAGGAAGCCGCACCTTCGGGACTCGAGGACTACCGGTTGCCGAGCTTGGAACTGTTAGAGCAGAGTGATGATATTTGCTATGAGGAACAGTTGCACGAGGTCCGCAGGAAAGCACGCATCCTCGAAGAAACCTTTCAAGATTTTGGTTTTAATATCCGCGTCGTGGAGATCGAAACCGGTCCGGTGATCGCGCAGTACGAGATTGAATTGGAAGCCGGTTTGCGATTGAGCAAAATCACCGGACTGGCAGATGACCTTGCCATCGCGCTGCGTGTTCCCAGCGTACGGATCGTCACGCCGCTGCCAGGAAAAAATACAGTTGGTATCGAGGTGCCCAACGAATCGCGGCAAGTTGTACGATTGCGCGATGTGATTGAGGAATCAGACACGCGGGCAGCGAAGATGAACATCCCCGTTTTCTTGGGGAAGGATGTCTCCGGGAATCCGATGGTCGTCGACCTCGCGAAAATGCCACACCTCTTAATCGCTGGTCGAACGGGCACTGGTAAAAGTGTTTGTTTGAACGCAATTATCACTTCGGTCTTGATGTGTTGTCGGCCGGACGAAGTGCGGATGCTGATGATCGACCCCAAGATGGTTGAACTCAGTGGCTATGGGCGGTTGCCGCATCTGATGCATCCAGTGATCACAGACATGAAAAAGGCGGAAGCCATCCTGGCATGGGCCGTTGAGAAAATGGAGGAACGATATTCTCTGCTGGCCAAAGCGGGAGTCCGGCACATTAATAGCTTCAACGATCTTGGACGCGATGAAGTGTTACGCCGGTTGGAGGTTGATGATGAAGACCAAGCAGGAAACGTTCCTGAAAAACTCCCGTTCATCGTGATTGTTGCTGACGAAATGGCTGATCTGATGATGACTGCCGGCAAAGATGTCGAACAGCATATCATCCGATTGGCGCAAAAGAGCCGTGCTGTTGGAATCCACTTGATCTTGGCGACCCAAAAGCCAACCGTGGATGTTATTACAGGCTTGATTAAAAGTAACTTGCCGGCACGTCTGAGTTTTCAAGTCGCCAGTAAAACGGACAGTCGCGTTGTTTTGGACGAAAATGGGGCTGATAAATTACTGGGCAATGGTGACATGCTGTTCTTGTGGCCAGGGACCAGTACGCTGATTCGCGGACAAGGAACTTTTCTGTCCGATGATGAGATCGACAAAGTCTGTGACCAATGCAGTACTGCGGAACAGAACTTTGTCGGTGAGTTGATGAATCTCAAAATTGAACAAGAAGAAGAGGGTGAAGGCACCAGTCTGGATAAATTGAAAAAGCGTGATGAGCTTTATGACAGCGCGATTGAAGTTGTGATTCGTGAAGGGCGTGGGTCTTGTTCGCTGCTGCAGCGCTGTTTGGGGATCGGCTACGGCCGGGCAGCCAAGTTGATCGATTTTATGGCCGAAGATGGAGTCGTTGGTGAGTACAACGGCAGTAAAGCTCGTGAAGTCATCATGACGATGCCCCAATGGGAAGCCATGCAAGGCTTGGAGTCAGAGGAGACCGAAGAGCCCGTCGCCACCGCAACGGTCGTCCCCAAACGGGAAAAGTCTGAGCCGGCGGCGGAGAAGGCTTCGAAAAGCAAGCGTCAGCCAAAACCGTCCGAAAAAGATCAACGCAAGTCACTTGGGGTGGTGGATTCAGCGGCAGAAGTCGGGTCAGCGGCACCCGTGCAGTCAGCATCGAGAACCGGCTCAGGCGAATTGTCTGAGTACGACCACGAGCAGGACGACGTGGAGGAGGAAGCTGCCCTCGATGCGGACGACCGAGAAGAAGGGGATGAATCCGAAGCTAGCATGGTCAGCGAGGGTGCAGACGAAGATTACGAAGACGCTGAATACGAAGATGAAGATTACGAAGACGCTGAATACGAAGATGAAGAGTACGAAGACGCTGAATACGAAGATGAAGATTACGAAGACGAAGAAGACGCGGCGTAGTAACGTCGCTCGCTTGTAGGTTTTCGTCCGCCACCTTGCTTGAATGATCAGCGCTGGCCTGATATACCGACCCGACTTTCCTGCGGTGGATGGGTCCTTAGCTGTTTGATGGGTCCTTAATTGTGATGTCTGATTCTGAATCGACGCTGTCTGACGGTTCGATTGCGGCGATTTTGCCAGCTGCCGGATCAGGGCAACGCTTTGGATCGCAATCCAACAAATTGTTTGCTCAGCTGTTGGGCAAGCCGCTTTGGGTTCACGCTGTGCAGCGTCTGGCGGCTCGCCGCGAAGTTGGGCGGATTGTGATGTCCGTTTCCGAGCAGGACCATGACACTTTTGCGAAACAATTGAGCTCGGAAGAGTGGGGCTCGTTGTCACCCAAGTGTTCTGTCGAATTAGTTCTCGGTGGCGCTGAACGTAGCGAGAGTGTTTGGGCGGCCTTGTCCCATTTGGAAGATGATTCGGCTGTCGGTCTGGTCGCGGTCCATGATGCCGCTCGGCCGCTTGTTCGCGATCAAGATTTGGCAGCGGTCTTTGCAACCGCCGCAAACGTGGGTGCTGCGATCCTGGCGACGCCCCTAGCCGCCACGCTAAAACGGGATCTGGGTGGCCAATCTCGCTCTACGACGATCGATCGTCGTGAACTTTGGACAGCCTTGACACCTCAAGTCTTTCGAGCCGGGTTGTTGATTGAGGCCTATCGGAAACACAATGGACGACCCGCGACCGATGATGCTCAATTAGTCGAACGTCTCGGGCATGATGTCGCCCTCGTCACCGGAGCGGCGGATAATCTCAAAATCACTTACCCAGAAGATTTGCTGGTCGCCGAGGCGATCCTCACGCAGCGAAATAGATCATGACAGACCCACAACTGTTGGATGAACTCCGTTGGCGCGGTTTGATTCATCAATGCACTGATACGGATGAATTGGCCAAATTGCTCGCATCTGGTCCGCAAACGGTCTACATCGGATTCGATCCGACCGCCGACAGTTTGCACGTCGGCAGCATGATGCAGCTGATGATGTTGCGACGGTTCCAGCGTGCTGGCCATCGCCCCATCGCACTGGTGGGCGGAGCCACGGGGATGATTGGTGACCCCAGCGGCAAGAGTGAGGAACGCAATCTACTTTCGGCTGAACAGCTCGAAGCGAATGTTGCCGGCGTCGCGTCGCAAATGAGGCGTTTTCTCGATTTTGAGGGTCCTCAAGCTGCGTTGCTGCTGAATAACTTTGATTGGATGCAAGGCTATTCGTACCTCGAGTTTCTTCGCGATGTTGGCAAGAGCTTCCCGATTGGAGTCATGCTTGGCAAAGATTCGGTGCGTTCACGTTTGGAAAGTGAAGCGGGATTAAGTTACACCGAGTTCAGTTACATGTTGTTGCAGGCATACGACTTTGTGCATCTCAATCGCGAACATGGATGTCTGATCCAAGCGGGCGGCAGTGATCAGTGGGGGAATGTGACCGCCGGAATCGATTTGGGCCGACGGATGTTGGGGAAGCAGTTGTTCGGCATTACTGCGCCGTTGTTGACCACGACGGATGGTCGAAAAATGGGTAAGACCGAACAAGGCGCGATCTGGCTGGCAGCCGACCGGACGAGCCCCTATCAGTTCTATCAATACTGGCGCCGGGTCGAAGATGCGGACGTAATGCGATGTATCGCGTATCTCACCGAAATTGAGCGAGAAGAATTCGATACGCTTCAAGAGGCAACCACCGCGGATCCGGGGCGTCGGGTGGCCCAGAATCGACTCGCCGAATGGATGACACAGTTGGTGCATGGGACGGAAGGGCTGGAATCCGCTGAAAGGGCTTCGAAGATTTTGTTTGGCGGTGAAATCGGTAAGCAAACCGATGCTTCTTTGGGCGAAATCTTTGCGGATGTGCCGAGCAGCGAAATCGCTCGAAGCCAATTGGACGGCGAGGGGTATTGGATCGTCGAAGCGTTCCAGGAAGCAGGCCTCGCGGGCAGCGGTGGCGAGGCGCGACGCGCAATCAAGGATGGTGGCGCTTATGTCAACAATGTTCGCATCACCGACGGTCAACATCGTTTGACCGAAAGCGATCTCGCAAGTGAAACCGTGATGGTGCTGCGAAAAGGCAAACGCAACTACGCACTGTTGAAGTTTAAATAGCGTTTGATTTCATCACGGGATGCTCAACGAGTCACCCGCTTCGCTCAGGTCGATTCCGCTTGGCTCTGCGCGGTTCCACTGCGATTTGGGCCTGCATGCCGGTTCACGGTTTCCGTTAGCCGATTTTTCGCACACGTTGTGTTAACGCAGCAAGGTTTGACGACAGACATCGCTGATCGCGTCGGCAGAAGCGAGGTGGAAGGTGGGGATTCTGGATGCGATCAGCGGACCAGCGATGGAGGAGTAATCGTTGATGTCGTGGGTGTTGATGATGACCGCCACGGCTCGCCCGCGACGTTGCAAGCCGATCAACGCCGCAATGGTTTCTGGTTCGGCTTGTTGCAGGATCACCAGCAAGGTTGTTTCAGCGGAGAGTTGCGATTCGCATTCAACCAGCAATTCAGAAAACGTCAATCCATCGGTGATCTCCAGTCGCGCCAACGTTCGGATGATCTCGCGTAGATGATTTGGTCCGCGAGCAGGTGCAAGAATGATGGGACGCAGGCGTTCACTTTCATCTAGCATCGAAGCTGCCGCCTGGGCGAGACCTCGGACTCGATGATCACCTTGCCAGCCTTCTTGTCGAATTCTGTCGGCAGCATCCCGAGCATTGGTCGCGATACCGACTGGTTCGTTCGATTCGTGCAAGGCCGTTGCGATCGATGCTGCGGCCGTGATCGCGAGGTCACTGCGTACCGGTTCGTGCCGTTTGGGCGTCGTGCGCTGGTGAAGGTCCATGATTAAAGTCGCACCGATGATCGACGAAGGTTCGTAGACCTTGCTATGGAGGGTGCCGGTTCTGGCGGTCGCCGACCAGTGCACACTTCGCATCGGATCGCCCGGTTCCCATTGACGGATTCCCCGCAGTCGGGTCGGATCATCCATGATGCTTTCCCGCATCCGAATTTCACCAATTGGTCGTCGGGATCCGATCTCGTACGTTGCTAGTGGCACGACTCGAGGCAGGACTGTGACATATTGAGGATGATTGCCGGCTCGATAGCGTCGGTACAGCCCCATCATATCCCCGGTTTCGAGAATCGTAGGGCCAACTTGAAAGTAACCGCGGCGATTGCAACCGATTTGGTACTTTAGTTTGCGGGTCGCTTGGCCCCACATCATCAGCAAACGAATGCGATCTCCACTCACTTGCAAGCGCGGTGGATCGTACGACATTGCCTTCGCCGGCAGCAGATCTTCTACCAGTAACCAGAGTACTGGGAGCTTGCTCTGGTTGGTGACGGTGATCACGACTTCGTGTGTTGATCCAGCTGTTAGCTCTGTGTCACCTCCCTGGCGGGACGCGACCGTTGCAGTCGACCAAATTTTGGTCAAAAAGAAGTTCACCGCAATCAGTAAGCCGACTGCGATTGCGGCCATGATCCAGAGCGCGGCTCCTGAGACCATACCTAGTAGCAGCAGAATGCTGATCGCGGCGATCAGTGTGAACTTTGGCACCGGCGCGGACTGGGGGGAGGATTGGTTCATCGCATCAATATCAGGATGCCTCGATCGTCGGCACCGCGATCTCACCGACGATCTCGTGGAGGACCTGTTCGGCAGACACTTTTCGGAGCCGACTCTCCGGTTTGACGATCAAACGGTGATTCATCACGGGATCGATAATCCGTTTGACATCGTCCGGCAGCACATACTCTCGGCCTCGGATGGCGGCCATCGCTTGAGCACACCGGAAAAGTGCAATCGTGGCTCGGGGACTGCCACCCAACGCCAAGTCGTTATGGCTACGGGTTTGCGAGACGATTTGCAGCAGGTAGTGACGAACTCGAGGGTCTACGTGCACTCGACGAACCGCTTGTTGCGCGGCGGCGATCTCTTCCGCGGCCGCTACCACCTGCAGGCGATCGACCGGGTGCGAAAATTGAAGCATTTCGAGCATCCGCAGTTCTTCATCCATCGCTGGGTAGCCCAGACTGAATCGCATCATGAAGCGATCCAATTGAGCTTCGGGAAGCGGGAAAGTCCCTTCGTGGTCGACCGGGTTCTGCGTGGCGATCACCATGAATGGGGGCTTCAATGCGTGGGTCGTGCCATCCACCGTGACGCGAGATTCCGCCATCGCTTCCAGTAAAGAAGCCTGAGTTCGCGGTGTGGCACGGTTGATCTCATCGGCCAGTAGCACCTGGGTGAATACGGGACCGGGACGAAATTCAAACTGGCTCGTTTTCTGATTGAAAATCGAAGTGCCGGTGACGTCCGAAGGCAATAGGTCAGGCGTGCATTGAACTCGCTTGAATTTGCAGCCAACGCTCTTTGCCAACGCTCTTGCTAGCATTGTTTTGGCCACACCTGGGACGTCTTCCAGCAAGACATGCCCCTCGCTCAGCCACGTAACGAGCGACAGCACGAGCTGTTTGCGTTTCCCAACAATCGCCTGTTCGACATTGGCAATCAATCGTTTCGCCAAGTCCCCCACCTCGGCAGCGGAAGCAGGATTTCCTTTTTTTGCAGCCGGATCAGCTATCTTTTTTTCGGGCAAAACGGTCGGATCTGTGCGGTCGTGGGGATTATCGGAGTCGCCGGAGTTCCCTGCGGTCGAGGTCATATGGGCTCCGGGGAAATTGGAAAAAGGAAATGGCACTACAGTTGCTGCTATTATGATAGTCATTGAGCCACTGCCTTGGTGGCAGGCCCGGCATCGCAGGTTTGCAAATCATGCAGCTGATCCCCAATCTACTGATGACCGACGACGATTCGGCGTTTCGGCAAGTTGTTGCCGAAGGGTTGAGTCGAGCCGGATTTCACGTGACGGAAGCTCGGGACGGTCAAGAGGCTTTGGACCTGCTGGAAACGTCGGAAGTACATATCGCGTTGATCGACGTCCACATGCCCCGCGTGACGGGGTTGGAAGTGATTCAGCAACTGAGTGAACGCGATCACAGTCCCCCCTGTGTTTTGATGTCAGCCCAGTTGGATGAGAATATTCGTCGCGAGGCGGAGCGTCTGAGAGCCTATCGCTTACTCAGTAAGCCGATTCGGTTGCATCAGTTGACCGACGTCGTCTGTGCCGTCCTGGCTGATGTCTACGGGTGGCAAAAACCGCTCGCTTGAGTGGTTGGCTCGTGGCAAGCGTGCTTTTGCGCAGACGCCTTGACGCACGCTTTCCGGCTTCTGCCCCGGTCGCGCCCCTTTGGATAAATGTACAAGTCTGTGTCCTGCCGCGGGCAAGTCGGCTGAATCCACTTTGGGTTTGATCGCGTCGCGTTAGGTTGGGGTGGGTAAACGAATCTAGAGTGGTTGAATCAGCCCGACATCATTTTCCCGTTGGTTCGACGACCTCGTGAACGGCGGAAGAAAGAAGCTGGTTCACGTCGTCACTTTCAAGGTCGTCTTGATGAGTTGTGCGAGCGAGAAAATCGACTCGTATCTGTTCCTCCATTCTCTGTGTTGTCCTCACCTCCAGTATGATTAAACGGAACACAACTCGGTTTCGCATGGACAGACACAATGATTCGTTTGGCTTGGTTCTCGCTTCTCTGTTTTCTGGTTGTTTCCGCGAACGCGGCTGACCGACCGAACATCCTGATCATCATGGCTGATGATTGCACTTACAACGATCTGCCGTTGTACGGTGGTGAAAACGCCGTGACGCCGAATCTGGAGCAGTTAGCGACCGAAGGTCTGACGTTCAACCGAGCGTATCTCGCCGAGGCGATGTGCCAGCCTTGTCGGGCGGAGTTGTATTCTGGCCTGTACCCAATGGGAAACGGTTGTGCTTGGAATCACAGTAGTAGCTATCACGATACTCGCAGTATGCCTCATTACTTAGGCGAAGCTGGTTATCGGGTTGGAATCTCGGGTAAGGTTCACGTCAAACCCAAGGGAGCATTTCCGTTCGAAGCAGTGGCTGGATTCGATGCGAGTTGTGTTCGTAATCCAACGCGTAGCCATGACTTGTCAGGCGTAAAGGAGTTCATGACACGAGATCAGGCTTCGCCCTTTGCGTTGGTCGTTGCTCTTGTCGAGCCACATGTGCCATGGGTCATGGGGGACGCATCCGCTTATCCGCAAGACAAGATTCAATTGCCTGCCAACATTGCTGATACTTCACTTACGCGGGAGGCGTTTTCGCGTTACCTCGCCGAGATTTCCTACATGGATGGGCAAGTGGGTGAATTGTTGGATGCTTTGGCAGCCACCGGCCACCGTGATGACACACTCGTGCTGTTTACATCCGAGCAGGGCTCACAGTTTCCGGGTAACAAATGGACCAACTGGGACACCGGCGTGCACACCGCATTGATGGCTCGGTGGCCGGGCATTGTTCCTGCTGGGCAGCGGACTGAAGCGATCGTGCAATATGCTGACGTCCTGCCAACGTTGCTGCAAGCAACGGGGACAGAGTATGACCCGCAGAAATTCAATGGAAAAAGTTTTTGGGACGTGCTTCAAGGGAAGAAGAAGACTCATCGACAATATGTGTACGGAATGCACAACAATGTTCCTGAGGGACCTCCCTATCCAGTGCGGACGATTAGCGACGGTGAGTATCGATACGTTCTTAATCTGAGTCCCGAACGACTCTACATCGAAAAGCATCTGATGGGCATCAAAGGGGATGGACTTTTGAACAATCCCTACTGGCAAACCTGGGTTTGGGATTCTTGGGAAACACCACGCACTTACGATCTGGTCCAGCGGTACATGCAGCGTCCTGCCGAAGCGCTTTATCACACAGCAGCAGATCCGTATGAGCTTAACAATCTGATTGGTCAGGCTCAGTACGCAGAACGGGTCAACCGGTTCCGGCAACAGCTGACCTCTTGGATGACGGCACAGGGGGATCCGGGCATTGAATTGGATACACCTCTGTCGCATCAAGCCGCTCGCCGGGGTGAGCATCGTTTTCAAACGCCTAGCCGCTCTAAAGCTCCGCCAAGTTCAGAGCGTTGAACGAAATGGTGGCGAAGGATCGCAATCGTCACAAAACACCCGCTAGACGCGTGCCAGACTCTGGGACGACGGACTCTGTTGGCCAAGTTGGTGAACCCGATCAGGTTTTACGGAACTGCATGTAGGCCAACGTGTGCACTGGTAAGAGGACCAGGCACATTGTGGCGGCATAGCCCAGCACGACGCCGGAAGTGGAGTAATAGTAACCGCTGATCCACACGGCAACTCCCGTTGAAATTGCTCCGATCAGCGAGGCGCGGAAAAGAGGTTGCGCCCGCTGCGACAGAACGTAAAAACCTTGGACTGAAGCAAGGTGGCTGGCAACGCACCCGAGGCTTAAAACGCCGACCTGCCACCAAGCAATGAAACGTTTTTCCAAGCCCATCTCCAAGAAGGGCAAACAGGCGATTCCTGCGACGAGTGCCAATAAAGCGGTGGTCAAAAGGGATGTCGATACCAAAGCAGTGCGACGCCACATCGTACCTGCCTGTTCTCGATCGCCGGCGCCGTGGTGCGCTGAAACGACCGGGTATTGGGTTTGGACCCAGGCGAGTGCAAGCATTTGGATCGGCGTTGTCACTGCCAGAGTCATTCCCAGCGGTGCAGCCTTGGCATCGCCATGGAACTTCAAGACGATCACGGTGAAGAATTGCGTGGCAAAATGAAACGCCACGGCGATCAACGCCAGTCGCCACTGCATGGGTAAGACATCTTGTTTCCAAGCAAATTTGGAGGCTTCGTTCGTTGCGTCACGAAACCGGCGGAAAAAGTCTGCCTTGGCGATGAAGGTGATGTAGATCGCCAGAATCGATTGGACTGTGGATGCCACAACAAGAGCCCATAGACCCATTCCACTCGCCAAGGCAGCCCACACCACCAAACTGCCTGCGATCATTTGCACGAGCCGAAACCGATAAATGAATTCACGAAATCCAGCTCCCTCGAGAATCGAAAGAGCAGGAGCGAGCCAAACGGAGATTGCTGCGATCGGCACTAACGTCACCAGTGGTCCCTGCCAGTCAACGGTGGAATCAACCAGGGTGTACCAGCCGAAGCCAATTGCCGAAGCGGCGAACAGAATGCTCGCGGCGCTAAACCATCGAAATGAGGATCCGATTAAGTCCCGCATTCGAGCAGCTGAGGCAATCCAAGCCGGATTCGATTCGTAATCCTCGGATTCAGCTGAATCGTTTTCGATCTTTCCCATCGCAGCCGTCTCGTGGCTTGAATGGCTGACCAAGACATTCAGCAAGCCCAATTCAAAATAGGCTTGGATGCCGATGACACCGACGATGCCGTAATAGACGCCTTGTTCGGAGAGCGTCAGAGTTTTGATCAGCAGCAGAATGGTGATCGGCCCTGACAAAGCCTGCCAAAATCGCCCCCCAATCGCGAATGCGAGTGTCCGGTCGAGTTGCAGTCGATCACGTATTTCACGCAGCATAGTGATCGGCTCGCTGATTGAGACAATGGAGGTGTCGGCTTCGAATCCAGTCGATCGGTGGGCGATGTGACATGGATTGGTGGGCTCGTGTGGGCGCGTGGAGAAGCCAATTTTCACGTTTTTTGAGTTGCGAAGACAAGGCGAATTGATCGGTCCTTCGTTCGGTGCTCGCTGGGAAACTGTGCTTATTGAATTCGCACCGGACCGCTAATCCTCTCTCCGCGATCTGCCAGACGTGCCTCGGCGGAGATTTCAACCTGTCCCATTTGCCGAAATTGGTTCGAGCCGAATTGGCTGGAGTCTCTGGAAAGGTACGCACCAAGTCGCCAAAACGCCCGATTTTGAAATCGGAATTGGTTTGTATCCGGAAAACGATTCTCGGGTTAGAAACAGGTTGCACTATGAACGGAGTTTTCGGCGAAATCGAACCAGGGCACGACCGGCACGATAAAAGGAAAGTGAAGGCAGCGTTCTAATCTGCAGAGGTTTTCCCGGTTGGAATCTCGCCGTCCGATTTCCCCAGAAAAGAATTGTGTCAGCTAGCGAGACTGCAGTGGCAAGCCAGAACAAACCAGAGAAAGGGTGCCGCCGCAAGGCGACGCTAAGCATCTGTAACGCCGATCTTGGGTTACCCGATTTGAGTGCGATGTTGATCCAATAGATCCGACGATTCCAATCGTCTTTTTTCGGTGGCGGAATATCTTGCGTTGGATGTTCCAGCGGTAGAAGGCCACGCCGCACCCGAGCCTCATTTTGGATCTGGTGCCCTTGTGTTCTCTGTTCGATATTGACCGTCCAGTTGGCCGACGCCGAATGAACCCGATAACAAAGATGAATCGCCGGCACGTTGGCAAGTTGACCAACTTCAGCCAGCCGCATCCACAAGTCATAGTCCTCGGCGCAGGGGTAGCGTTCGTCGTAGCCACCCGCTTTGAGGACGGCTGATTTTCGAACGGTGACGCAAGATTGAAAAAACGCGTTTGCCTCGCCCGAAAGATGTCGACGGTCGATCGAATCACCATCGAGGGGATGGTTGACCGGGCCGATCGCTTGTCCTGTCGCAGTCATGCAGTACCCTTGCCCGCTGACGGCTACGCAATCGGGGTGCTCGTTCAAGAAGGCAACTTGATCAGCGAGCCACCCAGGCGATGCAAGGTCATCGCCATCCAGCCAGGCAACGATATCGGATTCGGCCAGTTCTAACAAACGATTGCGTGTTTTCGCACGACCTTGATTCGGTTGGGTTTCAATGCGGATGCAGTCTTCGGTCGCCGCCAATTTTCTAGCAACCTCTAGTGAACCATCCGTCGAACCGTCATCGAGCACGATGATCGACACGGGGCCGTCATATTGCTGTAGTAGGACGCTTTGAATCGCGTCAGCGAGGTAGGCATCCAAGTTGTAAGCCGGGATCACCACCGTCACTCGGTCAGCATGATTGCTTAGCGTTTTCATCACCAACTAGCGACCTCGTGAGGTGCGAGATCGAAGGCTACAAATTCACCACGATCATTGATTCGGTGGTTTTGGTCGCAGTCATGCATGGAATCGATCGTTGGCTCGGTATTTCGATTGTAAGACGCTGGCTCAATGGGCGTCGGAAGAAATCAAGGGACCATTCGGGCACCAATCTCGTGCCCCGATAACCGCTGGATCGATTCCCGGCCCGACTCTCGCAGTATAAAAGCCGATCATCATCAAAGCAGCTACGGGTTGAAAGATCGATTGATTTCACAACCGAGGATGTCTATTTCTGACGGTATTGTCTTCACGATTTCGGCATCTTTGAGAGAACTCGATTGCCGTTGCCGAACAATGTGCCCTGGGGTAATGTAGGTTTTTGGTTGACGAATCGTGGCATTGGCTCCGTCGAATTGACTTATCAGATCGGTTTTCCGCTTGAGTAACACACAACCAGATGCGGGGCGTGTTGGCATCGCCTACGAGCCTGAATTAAGCGGCTGTCCGTCGGAAAACTGTTACGACGATCCCGAGGTTATTCGAAGCCTCGTACGTACGGCGATGGCCGAATTCGGGCTCGGTCGAAAGAATCCCGAGGTCCCTTTCGCAGATATCATCTCGCCGGGACAGACCGTTCTCGTTAAGCCGAACTGGGTCTATCATCAGAATCAAGCTCCGTATGGCAACGAGAGTCTCGTGACGCATCCAGAGATTGTCCTGCAAACACTGTTGGAAATCACTGCCGCGAAACCAGTGCGGGTCATTCTGGGTGATGCTCCGATTCAGGGATGTGATTGGACCAGGTTAATTACTCCTGCATTTCGATCACGACTGAAGGAGCTCGAGGCAACTTCGGGGGTCCCGATTGACTTAGTCGATTTCCGGCGAACGGTGACAAAGACAGGAAATCTAGAGGACGGTGTCGAGGTCGATCAAAGGGATCGAGAGCGTTACGTTTTGTTCGACTTGGCGAATGAGAGTTGGCTCGAACCTGTTTCCGATCCTCAAGGGCGGTTTCGGGTAACGAACTACGATCCGAGTGAGCTAGCGAAAAGGCACCAACCGGGGCGGCATCAGTACTTACTGTGTAAAGAAGCGTTCGAAGCCGATGTCGTCATCCAATTGCCAAAACTCAAAACGCATCGCAAAACGGGTGTCACCGGAGCGATCAAGAATCTGGTTGGCCTGAATGGCAACAAGGATTACCTGCCCCATCATCGCGTTGGTGGTTCCAAAGTTGGGGGAGATTGTTACCAGGGGCGTAACCTTCGCATGCGGACGGTCGAATGGTTGCTCGATTCGGCGAATCGAAATTTGGGCCGGCCAGTGTATGGGACCTTGCGAAAATTGGCAGACTTGCAATCGCGTTTTATTCGCAAAACTCCCATCGGAGGGTTGGAGGGCAGCTGGTACGGAAACGATACCTGTTGGCGGATGGTGTTAGATTTGAATCGCATCCTCAATTACGGGACGATCGACGGCGAGCTTTCCAGCACACGCCAGCGAGTGATTTATTCGCTGACTGATGCCGTCGTGTGTGGCCAAGGTGATGGTCCGCTGGCGCCTGAACCCTTGACGCTGGGTGTGGTTACCTTCGCCAGTAACTCGGTGGCGGCCGACTCGGTCCACTGCGTCTTGCTTGGAATTAATCCAGAGCGAATTCGTTTGGTTTGCGCAGGGCGTTCGGAATCACGTTGGATGTTGCTCGATCAGGGGAGCGTCCCCTATGCTGCGGTCGATGCTCGTTCCTTGCCATTGAATGAGATTCGTGACACGATTGGAGTCAACGCCCGTTTGCCGGAAGGTTGGGCGGGGCAGGTGGAATTAGAGGTGCCGGTCCGTTGATCATTGCAATTCAGACGGACGACTTTCCCTGGCCAAGAGGCGCCCATCCGGACGCCTCCGCACCACGTTGGGCAAAGGAAATCGAGGCTGCCGGTCACCAAGTGCGTTGGGTCGATGTTTACCGACCCGACATCCTGAAGCAATTGCGTGGTTGTCACGGATTCTTGTGGCGGCATGCCCATGTGACAGAGATGCGTCATATTGCTCATCGGTTGCTCCCAGTGATCGAGCAAGAGATGGGCCTCGTCGTTTACCCAGATCAGCGAACCAGTTGGCACTACGACGATAAAATTGTGCAAGCTTACTTGTTTGACGCACACAAGATTCCGGCTCCCAAGACCTGGGTCTGGTACGACCGTGAGGGAGCTCTGCAGTGGTGTGCCGAGGAGGCTGAATTCCCGATCGTGGTGAAGCTGTGGGCCGGGGCTGGGTCAGTGAACGTGCGATTGGTCCAAACCGTTGACGAAGCCCAGCAACACGTTCGGCAAATGTTTGATCATGGGATGTACGCGTCCGCTTCATCCAAGAGTACGAGGGACCGGATCAAGGACTTGCTGCGGAACTCATGGGCAAGGTTGCGGCCGGGAACCGTGATGAACCTGCCCGATCCTTACTGGGATGTGCATTATCGATATGCCCTCTTTCAAGAATGGTTGCCGGGGAATGATTTTGACACTCGCGTTACAGTGATCGGCAATCGCGCTTTTGGATTTCGGCGTTTCAATCGACAAGGCGATTTTCGAGCCAGTGGCAGTGGTCATCTCGATTGGGACCCCAAGCAAGTTGATCCCGCATTTATACGTCTGGCGTTTGCCATTGCGGAGCGGTTGGGCACGCAGAGTTGCGCAATGGACGGACTGTATCGTGATGGCGAAGTAGTTGCGTGTGAGATCAGCTACACGTATTCAAGCAGTGCTGTGCGTGAATGCCCCGGCCATTGGCGGCTAATCAGGACGGAGCATGGAACAGACCAACTTGAATGGCGCGAGGGGCAGCTTCATCCTGAGTCGGCCCAGATTCACGATTTTCTGCAGCGGCTTGAAACAACCTCGTAAAAAAAGTTGGCATCGGGACAGAACCCTTACCAATGTCTCTCGCTCTTACGGAGCATTCTGTGCCCCGGGCTGATTTTCGGACGAATTTCCAGGTGGCGGCTGGCTTTTTCGTTGATCGATCCCTCCGTACAGCAGGCCACCCACCACAACGCTGATCAAAGCCGCGGCGGCCTGCTTGGGTTCGCCAACCCCGTATAGGGTTGCCAGGAATAACGTCCCTAAGACGTAAATCATCGCTGGCACGCCACCGAAGAGGAGCTTCACCTGAGGGTCATGACGACGGATCACAAATAACATCGCGACCGTCAATGCTGAGCAGACCGAAAGTGTTAGGCCGAGGTAGCCGAGCAGCTCTTTCAGTGTCGCCAGCGAGATAGCGACAATCGCAATCATTGCCTGGAACCAAATCGCGATCGTCGGTGCTTGTTCAGTGAAGCGGAACCATCGCGGGAAAAATCCATCATCGGCCATCTTTGCGTAAACCCGTGGTCCGGTCATCATCAACGCCGAGACGGATGTGAACAGGGAAATCACAATCACGATTCGCACCGAATTCGCCAATGTGTCACCGCCGATCGCATTGGCTGCGGTCGCCGCAATTTGAGAGATGTTCGCACCATTGGTGATTGTTGCGACCGGTGCTGAAAAAACAAAAATCGCATTCAACACAACGTAGATGAGTGTGACCAAAATCGTCCCGCCGATCATCGCTCGGGGAACGTTGCGTTCCGCGTCGCGAATTTCGCTGGCAATGTAGATGGCGGCATTGAAGCCTGCGTAGCTAAACGAAATCCAAACCAGCTGATTGGCAAAGACGAGCCAATCTAACGGTGGCACCGCCAGCGGTGATGTTCCGCTTGAATTGACTGCCGTTGCGTTTGCGGGGGTAAGCCCTGGCCAGCGGTTGATCATGGCAAAAGAAAAGAGAATGAATGCAATCAGCAACAAGAACTTTAGGCCCACCACCCAATCTTGTACACGAGCGGCTCCCCGAACACCGAGGGTGTGAAGGACCGCAGCGAGGAGCACGACAGGAATCGCGATCTCACCGTTGAATCGATTCTCCATGGAGTCGAACAATAAGGGACGTAAGTAAGTTTCCAGGCCCAATGCGGCGATCGCGATGGCACCCGTAAATCCCGCTAGTAGTGATACCCAGCCAGCCATCAAGCCAGCGGCTGGGTGAAGCGTCTTACTCAAAAACAAGTATTCACCACCACTCTCGGAAAAACGAGAGGCCAGCGATGCATATCCGATTGCGCCGCAGATCGCCAATAAGCCACCAACAATCCACGCTGCGATCACTCGTTCCGGTGTGCTGAGTGCTGCCAGTGTAAAGCCGCTGGTCGTGTAGACACCGACGCCGATCATGCTGGCAGCGACCAAGGTCGTCGCTGATATGACATCGAGTGGGGGACGCTTGTCTGACAATGTTCTGCGCCCTAATGCTGTTTGCGAAATTCGAGGAAGTAATTCTCTTTGAAACCCGGGATCTTGCGTTCTGCGATTAATTCAAACCCGGCTGCTTGTATCTCATCGATGAAAACTTTCTTGCCCGCCCGTACATGGCCAAGCAACCAATCACGGGAGACCCCCGGTATGCGTTCAAAATCGATTAGGACCAAACGTCCATTCTGGTCAAGGGAGCGATGGATGGACGCTAATGTGTCGGCAGGGTATTCGAAATGGTGATAAACATCACAAATGAATGCCAAGTCGACTGAGTTGGGTGGCAGGCAAATCGAATCTTGATCGCAAAGCACCGTCGTGGCATTCTCAACTTTCCGTTGATGGAATTGTTTGGAAAGATGTTCCACAAATTTGGGCGAGATGTCGATTGCGTAGGCCCAGCCTTGGTCGCCGATCGTTTCCGACATCAGCAGCGTAAAGAAACCAGTTCCCGCTCCCACGTCAGCAACTCGATCACCTGGTTTGAGTTGCAATCTCGCCAAAATGTCTTTTCGAGCCAGGTAGACCTCGCGACTCTCAACTTCGAATCGCTCGATCCATTCCTGCACATCAAGATTCGGATCGAGAAAGTTCTCGTTGATGCCCGGCTTGACACTCTGCGGATCAGCTGCCGGTATTTTTTCTTGGCTGATCACTGGAGACGCAATCAACGCCAGCGACAAGAATGCGAAAAGACGCTTCATGGATAATCTCGCAGTAAAAATAATCGCGATGCGAATCGCTATTCGCGTGCTGGGGAGTCGATGGCCGATAGGTGGGTCAGAAGCTTGCTAAGCCAGTAATCAAGTCAGAGGCTGGATGTCAGTTGATTCACAGGGTGAAATTCACGGCGATGTTGTTTTGCCTATTTGCAGTGGAACACCAATTCGGGAGGATCTGAATGCCGACGTTGAAACAACCCGCACAGTATATTCGGTCCAGTCTCACCAGGTCGCAGTCGGATGCCATCTTCGAAGGTGTTTATCTGTTCGCATTTAAATCTATAGGACGCAAGCATCGCACAGAGTGAATCGGGGTTGAAGTGGTGCAAGTGTTCATCGGGCAGTCTCATTCGCCAATCACGGAACCAGTCGTCACCCAATTCCGCCCAACGGCAATAGGGAACGGCGATTGCGAGGACTTTCCCTCTATCGTCGAAGAAAACTCAGGTCAGGAATGTGCTCAAGTACATCGAACATGGCGACTACGTCCCAGTCCTCGGCCAGCGACTCGTCCCAATTCATGAACTCGACGTTGTTGGGAAGTGGGTACCGAGTGACATCACACCCAACACATTGCGATACACCGCTGATCTGAGCTGCTTCGATGAAACTGCCGGTTCCGTATCCAATTTCGAGAACGGACTTTGGTATGCGACCGAGACTGCCTAGTAACCAACCAAGTCGCTGATATCCCAGCTTGATCGTGCGATCTTCCAGGTTTTCGTAGTACGACAGATACTCGCGATCGTAAAGCATCGGTTTGTGGTGGATCTGATGAATGACACCGAAAGAGTCAATCGGGTAATTCTCAAGCATGCGATCGCATTTCGTGCGGGAGGGGCGTGTGTTGAGATTAATTTTTAGTCATGCAACGAATATCAATCCGATCCAGCAAGATGAATTCATCTTCTTCACCCAACGGGCCGGCTAGAGTGATTCGGATTTTGGCCGCCTTTGCACCAGGATCGATTGGCGTGATTTGGGTGAGTTGCCAGTCTGGTTGCGCAGCCTCGCGAACAAAAAGTCGATGTTGGCTTTTTTCGGTGTCGAGGATCAGACTGAGCAGCACGGTTGCCAGTTGCCCGTCCGTCGACAGTGGTGCGTCGTGTTGCGGTGGCGATTTGTCTTCTCGCTCACTTCGGAAGGTAATTTGCTGATCGGTGAAACGACCCAAAGTTCCTGCCGAGATCGAGTTGCCGGCGGGGTCCAGCCATTCGATTCGAAGCTGTTCGCCTGTCGTTTCACCGTGCAGATGCGCGGAATCGATTTTCACTTCGCAAGTCAGTTTGCTGGCGTTGGATGGCAAGTCGAATGTGGCTTGCATTCCTTCTTGTGGACAATCACTGATGCGGAGTCGATCCAGCCCATCGGTTTTTGTGGTGCCAAAATCACCCGACCAATGTGCCGGTTTGAGGCCACTGGATCGACAGGAACTCAATGCTGTCCCTGCGGATTCTGCGAAGTCCCATACAGCCAAGCGATGGTTGGAGATCGCAGCCGGCCGGCCGCCACGACGGTAGTCGGCAACGCCGATCATGTCTCCCGTTTTAGCGTCAACGGCAATGGTGTGTGCCGACCCTTGGAGTGGTCGGTTGATGACTTTATGTCCACGCTCACGTAGAGCATCAATCACATTCTTGTGCGGTGGTTGATCGAGTCGTTCCAATTCCACCTGATCGGGAAACCATTGATGGTGCATCCGTGGAACCGCTACGGCTGTCGCGGCGTCCATGGAGAATTCGGTGACATTCAACACGATCGATAGCACCGTGTTGATGATTGTTCGGCCACCGGGGCTGCCTGTTACTAAAACAACTTTGCCATCACGTTCGATTATGGTTGGTGTTTGCGAGCTGAGCATTCGCTTTCCGGGCGCGACTAAGTTTGCTGCGGTTCCAATTCGACCCAAGCGATTGGTTTCACCTGGGAACCAATTGAAATCTCCCATTTCGTTGTTCAGCACATAACCAGCACCGGCGACGACGAGTCGTGAGCCCCAGGTTGCTTCCAGTGTGTAGGTATTACTGACCGCCATCCCATTTGCATCAATGACTGAAAAGTGCGTCGTGTTGTCGCTCTCAGGCGTCAGTGGAATTTCGGGAGCAACAGTTTCACTAGGAGTCACGCGATCTCTTTGGATCGAATTCGCCAGCTCTTTTGCGTATGCCTTGGTCGTTAAGTGTGGGGGGATTTCAGTGAAATCCGGATCGGCCAAAAAACGCGCTCGATCTGCAAACACTCGGCGACAGCTTTCTGCAATCAAGTGAATGTTTTTGGGGTCGAAACGATCGCGGCTGGACAAATCAAAGTTTTCAAGAATATTCAACGCTTCGATGACGCAGGTTCCTCCTGAGCTTGGTGGTGGTGCACCGAGAATGGTGTATCCACGAAATGTTCCCCGTAGCGCCGGCCGAATCTTGGCGCGATAACGCTGCAAATCCGCCGCCGAGATCAATCCGTTTCCACGCTGCATTTCTTTGACCAACAATTCAGCCAAGCGACCGGTGTAAAACGCATCAGGGCCATGCTCGGCAATTTCCGATAGCGTTCGAGAAAGTTCTGGCAAAACCAGAACTTGTCCGATTTGCCACGGCGAACCGTCGGCCGTTCCATAAACTCGCCGTAATTCAGCGAAATTTGCTTGTTGCTTTACCGAAGGTTGCTGCAATACGGCGTTCAGTGATCTGGCGAGTGGTTGATCGACCACGATTCCATCGGCAGCGAGCTTCGCAGCGGGGGTCACCAATCGTGACCAAGGCAGTTGGCCATAGCGACGATGGGCAGCGGCCATGCCGCGTACCGTACCGGGCACGCCGACCGCTTTTTGGGCAAAGGTGGTATCGTCGCGTTGAAAGGAAGTTGCTGTCATCGCCAGCGGGGCGACTTCGCGATAATCAACACAGACAGCTTCTTCTCCATCGGCTGTTCGGACGATCATAAAGCCGCCGCCGCCAATATTCCCCGCCTCTGGCCAACTGACGGCCAACGCGAAAGCAGTCGCGACCGCCGCATCGACAGCATTGCCACCATCGACCAAGACCTGTCGTCCGATTCGGCTGGCGACGGCGGTGTCGCTTACGACCATCCCGGCATCCCCTCGGTCCACATGTACATGGTTGGTGGCATCCGCTCGCAGCAAATGCCCGCTCGAGCCAAACAGGATTGCGGTCAAGCCGACCGTGATTCGAAAGCTTGCGAACTTTTCCATGCTGGAGACTCAATGATCAGACGCGAGTGGGTGTTGCCAATGCCGTCATTGTAGGCGGTTGCGATGGAGTCCGATGCTGTTCGACCCAGTCCGAACTTTTTTACGGCGGACCCTACTCGGCCCGGCGACCTTCTGCGGTATGGCGACCCTCTGCGGTGTGGTGGCCCACTCCGATATGCGGCGGACGCCGTTGGTTGGGAAATAACACAGTCGCCCCCGGCATCTCGCCTCGGGCGCAGCTTCCCCTCGGACGTAGAGCATTTCGCAGCAGGCGGCTGCGCTTTTTGCAGCAGGATCGCGCACCGTGGCCGTTATGTTACGATTTTGGGCTGTCCACCAATTCATTCACACGTGTAATTAAGCCGAGGCAACGCGTGACCCGACCATCGACAAAGATTGTTTACACCCACACCGACGAAGCACCGGCACTGGCCACACAGTCTTTGTTGCCGATCGTCCGAGCTTTCACCCGCTCGTCGGGCATTGAATTTGAGCTGAAAGATATTTCGCTGGCCGGCCGGATCCTGGCAAATTTCCCCGAGTTTTTGAGCGAGGATCAACGAATTCCAGATGCCTTGACTGAACTTGGTGGATTGGCCAAGACACCGCAGGCAAATATGATCAAATTGCCAAATATCAGTGCCTCGATTCCGCAGTTAATCGCGGCCATTGACGAGTTGCAGCAGCAAGGATTCACTGTCCCCGACTTTCCGGCGGATCCACAGACCGATGAACAACGCGACATTCGAGCACGTTATGCCAAAGTGCTCGGCAGCGCGGTGAATCCTGTCTTGCGGGAAGGAAACTCGGATCGTCGCGTAGCGGCACCGGTGAAAGAGTACGCCAAGAAAAATCCGCATTCGATGGGGTCATGGGCGGCAGACTCAGCGTCGCATGTAGCCCACATGAACGATGGTGATTTTTTCGGTAGCGAACAGTCGTACGTGATGTCGGATGCCGGTACCGTTCGAATCGAACTGACCACCGCTGACGGGCAAACGACGGTGCTCAAAGAATCGCTCGAGTTGCAGGCCGGTGAAACGATCGAT
Source organism: Rubripirellula sp. (assembly GCA_049602075.1). GTDB lineage: Bacteria > Planctomycetota > Planctomycetia > Pirellulales > Pirellulaceae > Rubripirellula. The sequence continues at coordinate 181,986 of JBMYRF010000003.1, read as the reverse complement.
GCTTCTTTGATGAGTTGCCAAGCACTGCGATCCTTTCTTGCTCATGCAATCGAAGATGCGAAAGCTCACGATGTGCTGTTTTCGCTCCACCTCAAAGCCACGATGATGAAGGTGTCGGATCCGATCATTTTCGGTCATGCGGTGAGCGTTTATTACCAGGATGTATTCGAGAAATACGGTGAGCTGTTCGACGAATTGGGAATTCAAGCTCGTAACGGGGTTGGCGACATTTATGCCAAGATCGAAAGCTTACCCGCCGATAAGCAAGCGGAGATCAAGTCGGACATCGAAGCGGTCTACCAACAGCGACCACGGCTTGCCATGGTTGATTCGGACCGTGGCATTACAAATTTGCATGTCCCCAGTGATGTGATCATCGATGCCTCGATGCCCGCAGCCATTCGTTCCTCGGGAAGAATGTGGGGGCCCGACGGCCAATTGCATGATATGAAGGCCGTAATCCCCGACCGCTGCTATGCAGGGATCTACCAAGCTACGATCGACGATTGCAAACAGAATGGTGCGTTTGACGTCACCACGATGGGAACGGTATCGAACGTCGGACTGATGGCCCAAAAGGCAGAGGAGTATGGCTCCCACGACAAGACGTTTGAGTTGTCTGCGGCGGGAACTGTTCGTGTGTTCGACGCTGCTGGTAGCGTCTTGATGGAGCACTCGGTGCAGGAGGGTGATATTTGGCGAATGTGTCAAACCAAGGACGAGCCGATTCGGGACTGGGTTCGCTTGGCTGTGAGCCGTGCGCGAGCCACCGGAGCCATGGCGATCTTTTGGCTCAATCCAGATCGGGCACACGACCGAAACTTGATCGAAAAAGTGAATCGCTATCTGCCGGAGCACGACACAGACGGCTTGGAGTTGAAAATCCTGTCGCCTGTTGAGGCAGCGAAACTCACTTGCCGTCGCGCCCGCGAAGGTAAAGATACGATTTCGGTGACTGGCAACGTGTTGCGTGATTACCTGACCGACTTGTTCCCCATCCTCGAATTGGGAACCAGCGCTAAAATGTTGTCGATTGTGCCGCTGCTGGCGGGGGGCGGATTGTTTGAAACTGGTGCCGGTGGATCGGCACCCAAGCATGTTCAGCAATTCCTCGCCGAAGGCCATCTTCGTTGGGACTCATTGGGCGAGTTTTTGGCACTGGCGGTCTCTTTGGAACATCTCGCTGCGGTTGCCGAACATGATGCGGCCCAAGTTTTGGCCGAAACTTTAAATGAGGCGACAGGTAAGATTCTTGACGAGAATCGATCGCCAAGTCGAAAGGTCAACGAGCTCGATAATCGAGGCAGTCATTTTTACTTAGCCCAATATTGGGCGCAAGCATTGGCTAACCAAGATCGTGACGCGCAATTACGCGCAGAGTTCGAACCGATTGCGAGCAAGTTGGTCGAATCAGAAGACCAGATTCTTAGTGAATTAATTGCCGCGCAAGGATCTGCGGTTGATATTGGTGGCTACTATCACCCCGATGCCACAAAAGCTGCCGCCGCGATGAGGCCAAGTTCAACGTTCAACGAAATTGTGGGCGGCTAAAACTGCTGAGTGGACTTGAGCGGCATGCAGAAGATGCAACTGCGGCCTGATTGAGCCGGGTGATCGCCCGGTTGAGGTGGATCGCCAGATTGTCGCTCGTATGCAGTTTGGATGATTTGGCGACCTGTTGTTGCTGAGCAAAGCTGCCGTGTTGGTGGTCGATCGATGCCAGCGTAGGGAATGCCGCATCGCTTTAGACCGTGCGATCGCGAAGCGTTGGCGGAATCGGAGATCTAATATTCACCGGTCGAAAGGCAAGGGAAATCGATGACGGCAGCATTTCTGTTTGTTGCGGTACTGTTGCTCTTGGGTGTCATGCTGCGAGCGATGATTCCGATTTTCCGATGGCTTTATATCCCCGCATCGGTGATTGCTGGCGCGATTGGATTCGGGGTGTTTCAGTTTGCCCCGAACTGGTTTGCTGATTGGTCCGTCACTCTGCGGAGTTGGCCGGGCTGGCTGATCGCCGTTGTCTTTGCTGGCATGTTATTGGAGCGAAAGCCAGCTTCATTGAAAAAGATCGCTTCCCGCGTCGGTCGGCAGGGATTAATGGTTTGGGTGATCGTGGTCGGGCAAACCGCCTTGGGGCTGCTGGCGACGTGGTTGTTGGTGCAACCCTTTTATGAAGTGCCCAATTCCTTCGGAATGTTGATCGAGACGGGTTTCGCCGGTGGTCACGGTACAGCGGCAGCGATGGGGCAAGTGTTTGCCCACCCCAAAATCGATCTGCAGGGTGGTTTGGATTTGGGTGTATTGATGGCGACCTGTGGATTGGTCTTCGGCATTGTTTCGGGCATTCTGTGGGTCAACCTGGGCGTGCGGATGAAGTGGATTGGGACAGCGGCGGGCGAAGTCACCGCAGAATCTGCATCCGAGCAAGTCGGCCAGTCAATTCACCCGCCAATTGGCTACGCTCGCATCAGCAATGCCGTCATGGACCCTTTGTTGTTGCAAGTTGTTTGGCTCGCGCTGGCGATGGGGATCGGCATAGCGCTGCAGCAATCTGTGGCCTGGGGTATCGGCGAGATTGAACCATGGTTCGGGTTGGGCGAACCTGAATCCCAGGGTGCGGAGGGAGCCCTCTCGCAACGGATGACATTGCAGAGTGTCGTCGATAGTTTTCCGTTGTTCATCTACACTTTGTTCGGCGGTCTGATCGTCCGCCAGGTGTTGCGGGTTGTCCGGCAGGAGGATTCGATTGACCGCGAAACAATCAATCATTTGACTGCGACGGCGATGGATGTCCTGGTTGTCGCTGCGATCGCTTCGTTGAATGTGACTGCGGTTGCCACTCTGCTGGTGCCGTTCTCAATTCTGTTTGTGGTCGGCGTGATCTGGGCTGGATTTTGTTTGTTGGTCCTGGCACGGTGGTTGTTGCCATCGAAGCATTGGTTTGAATTGGGACTGATCAACTACGGGATGTCGACTGGAACCACTGCGACCGGTTTTGTGTTGTTGCGATTGGTTGACCCTGAATTGGAATCGGGTGCTGCGGAAGACTACGCGTTGGCGGCTCCGTTATCTTCCCCTTTCGTCGGTGGCGGCATGATCACTGTGGGGTTACCCCTGCTTTTGCTTGAAGGGATTCCGATTGCTGTATCCGCCATTGGTTTGATCTTGGTCGTCACTGTCATGATTGCGATCGGCCGCCGATGGAATGGAGCCGCGAAAGACTAGTTCGCGGCCGATGCTGCGTGAATGAGGCAGCCCAGCAGACTCTACTCGTCTTCGCGTGGTGCGATGTAGACGTTCGAGAAATCGACAGGCCCACTGGCTTGTAGCGAGATCTTTCCCTTCAGTGAAGTCGTTTCTTGCATCGCCGGTTGGCCGTTGATTTCGACTCTCACAGCCTCCCCGTCGGCGATTGCTTCGATGCGATTCCAGCGTCCCGTTGGTTCCAATCCCTTGCTTGTTTTTGCCAGGTCGATGTTTAACCCGCCGATAGCGATGACCGCCCTGCTCTGTTTGTCCTTCAGTTTGACATCGATGACGAAACGCGTTGATTCCATTTCATCAGTGGTTTCCAGGCGGCTCGCTTGCTCTGGGCTCGCATCGTGTTTGAGTGTCCAATCGTTGGCTTTCCATAGTGAATCAGCCGTGGCTTTCCAACCCTCCAAATCAAGTCCGTTGTAGATGGACATGTATCCACGATCGGAGATTGCGATCTGTTGATCGGTGATTTTGGTTTCAGGCAGTTCCGTGATTCGCACGTTGCGGTAATGGACGATCCCACCCTCAGATTCCAAGCAGATGTATCCCTTGCGTGGAACACAGTCCTTTCCTCGAGTCACTACTTTGCCGTTGACTGCCAAGGAAATTTCCCCATCACGACATTCGATTCGGTAGTGATTCCATTCTGGACTGGGCTTGGACCGATTTTCAGTGGGGAATGCGCGGCTGCCTCCATGACCGTTGATCGGTGTCATGGTGGCTCCGTGAATTGGGAAGATGTCACCATGCGTGGTGTGGCTGCGATTATTACCGTAGGCGTTTTCTAAAACCTGCACCTCAATGCCACGGTGAAAAGGGACACCACGCGAGGTGATGTCGTCGGCCCATACGAAGACTCCTGCGTTGCCGCGGGGAACCATGTGACGCCACTCCAATTCCATGATGAAGTTTTGGTACATCTTTGCGGTTCGGATTTCACCGATCGGTCGACCACTGCAAATGACCATCCCGTCCTGATAGGTCCATGTTTTCGCAGGTGTGTTGGTTCTCACCCAACCGTCAAAATTGGTGCCGTTGAAGAGTGGTCGAGAATTTTCCTGCGCGGAAAGATCTGGCGATCCAAGTTGCAGTGAAAAACAAATGACAAATGACAGGATTTTAAACAGGCGGATCATTTGAATTCCTTGATTGACGAATACGGCCGTTCCGGACCGAAGACGGTCCGGATACTCAGCGCCAGATTCATTGATGGCTGCAATTCCAATTTGTTTAGTAGCATTCAGCATGGATGTTTTCCGCAAGATCGATCTGTCAAATTGATCTATCCGGCGGGTGAAATACTGTTGGCTCACGAGCCAACACCCGTCACGATACACTAACGAAGGTCAGATTTCCCCTCGATGCTTGCCGATCCCAGAGCAGATTGCCAAGGTTTCGCCTCCTTGTGTCGCCGGCAGTCCCGCGATGCACCGTTGGCGATGCAGAATCTTTCCTGCCTGAGCAAGCAACACCCGAGCAAGCAACAACCGACAAAGATCGAATCACTGGGTGAACCATCGATAGATTCATGAAAAGGATCGATCTACAAAATGTACCCGCGTGTGGGTTGAGTCCGCTTGATTCGAGTCGGATATTATAAACGGCAGACGAGTCGTTGCTCTGATCTGCAGGTTGCCTTCGTTTTATTATTCTTGATCGGAAGTGCATCGCCATGACACTCACGACTGTTGTGCTGGGGTTCGCGGCGGTATCGGTTGGCATTGCCGGATTAGGCATCGTGCTGTCGCGTTCTGCAGATGCGTTGGGAAATGCGTTCCGGTTGGATCGATCGATTACAGGTTTCTTATTGCTGGCTGCAGCAACAAGCTTGCCGGAGCTCGTGGTCAGTTGTCAGGTCGTTCGCGAGGGATCACCCGGGATGGCGGTTGGCAGTCTGTTAGGCAGTTGCTTGATGAATCTGTTGATCTTGGCCGTGATCGATTTGACCCGTCGAACACGTGGTCGCATCTTGACCCAAAAAGCCGCTGCCCACGCTCTAGCGTCCTTGGCGTCGGTTTTTTTGGCGGCCATCGTTGCAGTCGCTGTGCTTGTGCCGTCGATGCCCAGCATTGGTCGGTATCATTCGGCCAGTCTGATGATCGCGGTGGTCTACATAATTACCTTTCGCCTGGTCTATCTTGATCGGCGTGTGAGTCGTCCCAAGTGCGCGTCCGATGACGAGGAGATTCCCTCTGTTACGGGTCCAACGAAGGGATGGCAACGTCCGATTGCGTGGTATTTAGGATCGACACTCGGTATCTTTCTGCTCGCACCTTTTTTGGCCTCCAGTTCGATCCAGCTCTCTGACGTCTTGCATCTCAGTGGAACGTTTTTTGGCGCCGTTTTCTTGGCATTGGTGACTTCGTTACCTGAATTAGTAACAACGGGAGAAGCATCTCGTATGGGAGCGGAGGATATGGCAATTGGAAATATTCTTGGCAGCAACGCCTTCAATTTACTGATCCTGGTCGGCGTCGACATCTGCTACCCGCTACCGCTCTTTTCGTCGCTCACGAGTGTACACGCGATTGCCGCATTGGGGGTCATCGCGACAACGACGGTGGCGGCGATGGGCTTGTTGTATCGTGCTGAGAAACGCTTTCTATTACTTGAGCCTGATGCCGTCAGCGTCATTTTAATGGCGATTTTATTCTTTTACCTGCTCTACGTTCTGTAGCGACTTGCTCTAGCAAATTCTCGGTAACATTGCACCGCTTGGCTCATCGAGTGGTTGATCAACTCCGATTCCGCGACGGATCAGCACTGCAGAAACATCACGTGGTTGGACATGGCCGATGTCGCAGCATTGAGCGGAAACAGCATGGGCTCTCAAACAGTTGAGTGCTGTTTCGCGACGGTCGGGGTGAACGGCCACCAAAAAAGTTCCTTCATTGGCAACAAACAACGGATCGATCCCCAGCAACTCAGCGATTGCACGTGTGTTCGCCGCAACGGGGATCTTCGCGGCGTCGATCCACATCGTCTGTCCACTCGCTTCGGCCCATTCGTGAAGGACAGCGGCAACACCTCCCCGTGTTGCATCACGCATGGCGTGCAGGTCCATTCCAAGTTGATTGCGTAAATCTTGTGCTGGTTGATGCAGCGGAGCATTATCCGATTCGGGAGCCGGTTCGAATTCAAAATTTTCACGCGCTGATAGGACTGCCAGTCCGTGCTTGCCGATCGGCCCTGTCACGATGATTTGATCACCTGGTTCAATGCGGTCTGGACGCATTCGCGGTTCACCCTGCAGAACGCCGATGCCGGTCGTGTTGATGAAGATTCCATCGGCCGCTCCGCGGGGTACTACTTTGGTATCACCAGCAACGACAGAAACGCCGCAATGATTCGCGGCCGCGGCAATGCTGTATAAAATCCGATCCAGCGTCGGTAACGAAAAACCTTCCTCGAGAATTAAAGCCAATGTCAAATGTTTGGGAGTGGCACCTGACATTGCCAAGTCATTGATCGTGCCATGTACGGCCAATGAGCCGATGTCACCGCCAGGGAAAAACAGTGGGGAAACCACAAAACTGTCGGTGGTCACAACGGTCTCGCCGTCCAGTCGGCCCAAGACAGCCGCATCCAAGTGAAGTCCCTTGCGATCCAGCGACAATAACGGTGCGATGCGGTGCTCAATCAGTTGTCGCATCAAGCGGCCACCTTCACCGTGCGATAATTGAACTGTGTCAGTTGGGCCAATGTCGATAGGGCAAGCGGGTGTTGGCGGGTCGTGCATCACTCAGGTCGATCCAAGGGCGTAATCAAAGTTGTTTGGAATCGAGCATAGGCGGCGCATGCACCTTCACTACTGACCATCGGGGCCCCTAAGGGTGATTCGGGCGTGCAATCGCGGCCGAACGCCTCGCATTCCATCGGTTTGATTCGTCCGGCCATCACATCTGCAGCTCGACATCGCTGGTCATCTGGTATTTGTGTCGGGATGTAGGCGGCGAATTTCTCACTCGCATCATAGTGTTTCCAATCCTCACGCAGCACCAAAGCCCCGCTCGGAATGTTCCCGAAGCCTCGCCAGGAGCGGTCTCCAACTTCGTAAACGGATTCGACCGTTTGCAGTGCCGAAACATTGCCATCACGTTGGACGTTTCGCGCATACCGATTCACCACTCGCACTTCATTTGCCTCGAGCAGTCGCACGCTGTGCAAGATTCCATCGAGCAAGTCAATTGGTTCAAAACCGGTCACGACAATGGGTGTTCGACTGGTTTGACTGAATGATTCAAGTGATTGATATCCTGTGATGGTGCAGACGTGACCAGCGGCAAGGAATGCCTGTACCCGATTGTCAGGGCTCTGGACGATTGCTTCCATCGCTGGCTGAACTCGGACGTGGGCGGGAATGATGCTGAAGTTCTGGATGCCCCCTCGCTCGGCTTGGAGCAATGCCAATGCGGTCGCGGGGGCAGTCGTCTCAAATCCGACGCCGAGAAAGACGATCTCTTTGGATGGATGCTCGATTGCCATCTTCAAAGCGTCGATCGGTGAGTAGACAGCCCGAATGTCACCACCAGCTGATCGCGCTGTTAGCATGGATTCATGGCTGCCTGGTACCCGCAGCATGTCACCGAAACTCGTCAAAATGGTATTGGGGCGGTGTGATAATGCGATCGCAAAGTCGATCACTTGACTCGGGGTAACGCAGACCGGACAGCCAGGGCCGTGAATGATTTCCAATGCATCCTGTAAAGCCGTCTCGATACCACTGCGAACCAGATTGTGCGTTTGACCGCCGCAAACATCCATCAAAACCCATCGCTGGGTAGTCGTTGCGCAAATTTGCTTGATTAGGTCATTCGCAAATTCCGCATCGCGATATTCGTCCAAGAATTTCATGACTGCGCTTCGTCCCTGGTCTTACCAGCGTCCCTGGTCTTACCAGCAGTGCGGATCTCACCAGCGGCGCGGAGATCGGCAAGTGTAGCCTCGGCGCGACCTGCGTCGACGGTTCCGATTGCCACTCCGGCATGAACCATCACATAGTCACCGATTTTTGCGTCGTTGACGCAAGCCATATGAACTTCGCGCGACACACCTTCAAAACTGATAACGGCGCGTGACATCAGCGGATCACGATCAATCCACCGTTGAACTTTTCCAGGAATTGCTAGGCACATGGTTATGGATTCTCGAATTTGCTCGGCTGGTATTCATTATCGTGACCGAGAATGGCCGAAGCGACCACCAGTTGCCCGATCGAAAGACCGCCGTCACCGATGGGCAGGCGGCTTGGGTGGTTAAGCTGGTAAGACGTTGCCTCTGATAATTGGTTCAGTAGATTCATCAAAACGGCGTTCTGAAACACGCCGCCAGACAAAACTGCGGCTGCGTCATGCCAACGCTGGGAAAGGTCTAGGATCAGGTTTGCAACCGAACGGTGAAACTTCATTGCGATGCGTTCCTGCGAGATTCGATTCAAATCAGCCAGCACGCTTCGCACCACGGGACGCCAGTCGATTGATACGGGATCCCCTTTACCAAAGTCGAAGGCATAGGAACCCGTTTCGGACAGGTCGCAAGTCGCCTCGAGCAAGATGGCGGCCTCGCCTTCATAAGCTGTTTCGTAATGTTCCAGAATCAATGCTGAGATGCCATCAAACAAACGTCCCATGCTGGTCGTTGATGGTGCTGTTCGGTAGGTATTTCGAAATAGCTTTGCGGTGACATTCCGGGAGGCTTGTTCCAGCAGGTGATTGAAATGATTTTCTGCTGGAAGTTGGTCAATTAATGCCAATGCGGTTCGCCACGGTTGAGTGATCGCAGTTTCGCCGCCTGGCAGCAGGAACGGTCGTAAGTGGGCAACACGTTGATAAGTGGCGGTGGTGCACCTCATTACCTCGCCGCCCCAGATTGTGCGATTTTCAAGAGGCGTCGAAATTACCATCGATTGTGGAACGCAAGTGTTGTTTCTGCCGCCGTAGCCGGTGCCATCCATTGCGAAGCCCAGCACAGTGCAGTCTGTTTTGCCAGTATCGAGCATGGCCCCTGCAATGTGCGCATGGTGATGTTGCACACGGATGGTCGGGAGGTTTTGCTCGATTGCAAACTGCGTCGTGAAGAAGTCTGGATGTTCGTCACTGACAATCGCTTGCGGGGTGATCCCATAGAGTTGCTTCATTTGTTCGACGCTTTGAATGAAACGATGGCGAGTCGCTTCGCTGTTCATGTCACCCAAGTGGGGACCCATCACTAATTTTTCTTCCGTGCGGATCGCGATCGATACTTTTTGGTGACCACCGACCGCCAACAAGCAGGGGCCAGGTTCGGCATGCCAGACGCGGGGTGTAAATCCTCGCGCCGATCGAATGGTGATGGGGCGACTGCCTGATATTCTCGTGACACTGTCATCGACAGGATGATGAATCTTCCGGTCGTGATGAAGCGTGATGACGTTTCCCAGCTGATCTCGTGCCTCGTCTTCGTTGGCTGCGATCGGCATGTCACTGACATTACCGCTGGTGACCACCAGCGGTCGGTCGCATCGTTTCGCGATTAGCCAGTGAAGTGGTGAAGTCGGTAGCAGGATGCCGATTTCTTTTAAGTCAGGATGAACGAGCGTAGAAATTTGTGAGTTGAACTTGCTACGCAGCAGTACGATGGGATTTTCTGACAGCAGCAGTTCGTGTTCTTCAAGTTCATTGATGTCTGCTAGTGCTCGGGCGGATGGGAGGTTCAGTGCCATGACAGCCAAAGGCTTTCGCGGCCGGCGTTTGATTTGTCGCAATCTCGTAATGGATTCGTCATTTCCCGCGTCACAAAGAAGTTGATAGCCTCCGACTCCTTTGATCGAGACTACTTGTCCCCCAGTCAACGCGTCGGCAATCATTTGGATATTGCTCAGCCCCGTCTCTTGTGGCACTCTCTGCAAGGGTTCTGTTTCGAGGCGTCCTGTCTCAAAAGATTCCGCAGTGATTCTTTCGCCGCATTGATCCGTAATCCACGCTCGCGGGCCGCAATGAGCACAGGAGATGGTTTGGCCATGAAAGCGTCGGTTTTCGACATCCCTGCACTCCTCTTCGCAAGCTTTGCAGAGCGGGAAATCTTGCATCGTCGTGCGATGACGATCAAAGGGCATCTGGCGAATCACTGAATAACGCGGCCCGCATTGAACACAACTGTTGAATAGGTATTCGTATCGCCTAGGATTGTGACTTCGGTCCGCATCGATGACTTCGCTTAAACATTCAGAGCAACAGACTGTGTCGACCGGCACATCCGTTCCCAGGATTGAAGCGGTTAAACTCTGCAAGATCTCGAAGCTTTCGAGCTGGGGAACCGGAGGGACCGGTTGGCGGAGAACTTGGAATTTGGAATGCAGCCAGATCTCAAACGCTTGCAACGCTTCATCTGAACCACTCGCAACGATTCCGACACCCTGTCCGCAGTTGTAGACGTAGCCCATCAATCCCAGTTGTCGTGCACGCCGTGCCGTGGTGGGGCGTACACCGCGTCCTTGAACGTTACCGCGTAACAAAAAAGCTCGATCGGACAAACGCTCACTCCTCAAATCTCATGCTGAGTGAAACTTTTTCACGCAGTTGTCGAAACGATTTCCTGGCGTTTATTTTGCAGCCACTCACACCACTCTGCGATCCCTTCCCCTTGCAAGGCACCTACCGTCAGGGTTTCGATGCCGTCGCGAACCTGTTTAGCATCCGAAATCGCATTCGGAATCGAGAATGGCACGTGAGGCAGTAGATCGGATTTAGTGATGACTAAAAGTTCGCTGGTGCGAAACATTTTCGGATACTTCGCCGGTTTGTCGTCACCTTCGGTTGTACTCAGTAAGACAACGCGAACATGCTCCGCCAAATCGTGGGATGCCGGGCAAACCAGATTGCCGACGTTCTCGATGAATAAGAAGTCGTATTGCTCATCGGGTAGCTGATCCAAGCCACGTTGCACCAAGTCGATTTCTAAGTGACAAGCTCCGCCGGTGGTTAATTGTCGAACTGGCACAAACGGTTCTAATCGTTGTGCATCACGATCGGTGGCCAAATCACCCACCAAGACAGCGCTGCTGTACTTGCCACGAAGATGCTTTGCGGTCGCTTCCAAGAGAGCCGTTTTTCCCGCGCCGGGTGAAGACACGAGGTTGATCACCAATGTGCCTTGCCGAGAGAGGTGTGCGCGCAGGTTGACAGCTCGTTCCTTTTGTTCTTTTTGGATGTCGCGGTTGACTCGGATTGTTTGTGGGCTCATGAGCCGGATCGTTTCTCTTCGGGCGTGGCTGATTTCACGGCGTCGGCCATGGTCGGTTCAGAGGGGTTTGGTTCAGCAAGGGTGACCGTTAACAGGCGGAATATTTCACCCTGGATTACTTTCACCGATCCACTTTGGCACTCAGAGCACCTGAATCGAAAACACTCCAGTTCCGTTTCGGTCCCACAATCTTGACAGGTCACGACCAGGGGGACGTGACGAACCGTTAGTTTACTCGTTTCTGCGCACGTTCCCATGCGTAGCGTCGTAAAGGCGGATTCGACAAGGCTAGATTCGATACCCGACAGGGGGCCAACCTCCACTTCAATGTCCGTAACCTCGTTCGAGCTATTGAGCAGAGCGATCTGCTGGACTTGCGTTAACAAGCTCTTCACCAACGAATGTTCATGCACAAGATGCCTCCTTGGGGACACGATCCACTAAATCGACAGCGATTTGCTGAGCAGTTAGTGCTTTTTCTCAGTCGTTGATCGGCGGTGGTGACGGGAAATCCAAACGCTGCAGGAGGTGTGTCTCAACACGAATTTTGTCGTGCTGCCGAGGATCCAGTCGTGTAGCAGACTGTGTTCGGCATCACCAATCACCAAGAGATCACACTTTTCGCGTTCCGCAGTGGTAACGATCGTATCACCGATATGTCGTCCTTTTTCCACGATCCCTTTGGCGTGCGGAAAGGCTGGGCGGAGTGTCTCACAAGCTTCCTCGATCGCTTGGTTCATGCTTTCGTAGACAGTTTCTTCGTTTTCCACGGCGATGTTAGTCAAGCCTTCGCCCAGTGTGTAGTCAAAGATCGGTGCGATACTGACTAGGGTAAGACGTGTTTCACTGGAAAGGCCTAGCTCTGTTATTTCAGTTGATGCCTCACGAGCCGCAGGAGAGCTGTCATACGCGATCGCCAACGACGGGGATTCCTCGCTTGTTTTTACCATGTCGCGGGTATTGGGATGGACGACCAAGACTGAGCAGGTGGCATGAGTCGCAACGCTATCGGAGACGCTGCCCAAGACAACGCGGCCAACGGCTGAGTGTCCCTGCGCACCCATCACAATCAAATCGGACTGATTGGATTCGGCTTCATTCAAAATCACGCGAGCGGCATGTCCCTCCCGCACTTGCCGAGAAACCGATGAGCAGCGAGCGGCCAGTAGGGCCTCGAGTTCACGGTGGTGATTCTCGAAAGCCGCTTGCTGTTGCGCTAGCCACTCGGGAAACCACGGTTGAATCGCTTCGGGGCCCGTCGTTTCGGGGTCGTAGCAGACACTCAGAATGGTGAGTTCGAACGGTTCGCTTATTTGCAGATTCTTTAGGAAAGCTGCAGCCTCTTGGGCGTTGCTCGAACCATCAGTTGCTAACAGGATCTTCATAGTGGATCACGGTTCAATCGGAAGAAAAGGAAAAGTTTCGGTTTGCGCTGGAACTATCTGCAGATCTTATGCCGAAACACTCCTGTCTGGGACAGCAAGCAGTCAGGTCATCGATTCGAGTAACAGCGAACTTGACCGCATTCACGTTTCGGACAGTCAAGCATGCTTCCCTCGTTGGGGTCGACGAGTGTCGCGTGGTTGGGCGGCGGTGATTTTACGTCGACAGCGATCCGTTGAGCCGAGTAGCTCTCTGGATCTTTGGCTTATGGATGCCCTGTAGGCTGAGTCGCATCTAAAGCCCGGAAAACGTTGATCTAGCATCAGTTTGAAGCGGCTTGAATCAGAGAGTCGGGTGAATCAGAGAGTCACGTGAATCAGAGGTGGGGATGTCACCTTGCGAAGCACTGGCATCGCGAGCAGAGGTCCGCGACCGGGATCGCCGCTTACCACCGATTTTATTCTCGACGCAGCGAGCGATGGCAATTCACACAACTGACGGTCAATTGATTGAACGCTAAGGTTGAGCCTTCGAGGTTTTCTTTCTTGGCCTGACGGACAATTTCGCCACAAACCTGTTGAAACGTATTGAGATGCGCTCGATAGTCATCATCGTGGTTTCGCACAAATCCCTCAACGCGGTTGAGAGTCGCGAGCTGCCTTCCACTCTTCTCGATCGCGATGAAATCGCCGGTCGCCAGTCCTCGCAACAGAGTTTGCGAGTACTCAAGTTTCTTTTCCATCCAAAGACTGACCGGTTTATCGTTGTCCGATGCCTCTTGTTTCTCGATGCTTTGCGGCGCCACACGATTGGTGGTTTCTTGCACCTGAGGGCGCGCAATCAATAGGCTGCTGACGCTGAGTAGGATTGCGATTGAAATTCCAGCTCTCATTGGATTCTCCTTCAGGTTTTGTCGGGCCGTCTCGAGACGATCAGCACAACAGTGTGCGGATGTGCTCGCTTTGGCGACCTGTTTCAATTTTAGTGTGTGCAATTGTTAACAACGCACATGCCGTTCCAAGTCACGTTACGATGGTTTTCGTAATTACCAGATCCAACCCCAAGCTGTGAGCACTGAATTGACTGACTTTGCCGCCGGAATTGACTTGTTGCGACAGATGGATCTCACTGCCGGATTATCGGACCCCGAATTGGTTGAGTTGGCGAAGATCGCTCGTCACACCGATCTTCCTCCAGCAACCGTTGTCTTTCGCGAAGGGCAAAACCAGTCTGCTATCTATTGGGTCGTAGATGGGTCGATCACCTTGGAAACGACTGGTGCGCGTTTGAAACCGATAGTGTTGCTGACCATTGGGCCGGGTGAGGTGCTTGGCTGGTCCGCGTTGGTAGGCGATTCACGAATGACGGCAAGAGCTAGTACTGTCACGAACACACGATTGATTGGTTTTCCTGCTGATGCTCTAAAAAAATTGTGCGATGAAAACTATGCACTCGGGTATCGTGTAATGAACTCGATTGCTGAGAATCTATCGCGAAGATTCCATGCGACGCGACAGTTTTTGGTTGGTGCGATCGAGTAGTCGTTTTGGAAAATTTTGCTGATTCCGGCTGTCGTCTCGGAGTCGTTGGCGAACCTGTCGATGCCATCACGATTTTGTTGATCGTGGTACTCAATGCTCTTCTCGGGTTTGTACAAGAATGGAAAGCAGAGCGGGCAATTCAAGCCTTGCAGCAGATGCTTCGCCCACGTTGTCAAGTGCTGCCGAATAGAACGCAGCAGCAAATTGAATCTGCCGACTTGGTACCCAGTGACATTGTGCAACTCGCAGCAGGGGATCATGAGTCGGCTGATCTGCGTCTTTGTGAGTGCTTGAACTTAAAGGTCGATGAGTCGACTTTGACGGGCGAGGCAATCTCGGTTGTGAAGTCATCGGATTGCGTGTTGGAGTAAACTCCACTAACGCAGCAGAGTTCGATGGCACGGCTGGGGACGGCGGTCGCGCTCGGTATGGAGCCGGCTGAGGTGTCTGTGATGTCGCGTCCACCTAGAGACTCGAAAAAGCCGATTCTTGATCGCTTCGGCGTCTTGCTAGTGCTGGGGCTCAGGACCTATATCGGCTTGGCATCGCTTTGGCTGTTTCATCACTTCTTGGCAATCCATGGTGAGGAAGGGTTGTTGCTCGCCCAAATGGCTGCCTTCACTGCGATCGTGTTGATTGAAAAAGCGAACGTTTTGAATTTTCGTTCGCTTGATAGTTCGCTGTTCCGAGTCGGTTTTTTCAATTCCGTGGGTCTTGGTTGTCTTGGTCGGTACCGTGTTGCTGCAAGTGGCGGCCGTGTATTTGCCAGGATTGCAGCAGGCCTTGCACCCCACTGCACTCCAGTGGGGTGATTTGGGTTTAATTCTAGCGTTTTCTTTAACTATTTTTCTAATCCCCGAATCCATCAAGATCCTGCTCAGCCTGCGTACAAAAACCTGACAGATTTGTGGTTCTGGCGCCTGTGGTTGGTGTGCGAGTGAAGCCCGCCGTCGCGATCGTCCTCCGAGAAAAATGCCTCAGGCGGCCGGCGGAATCTCTTCGGGGAGTCGCCGGCTTTTGTTAAAGCAGTATTTGCCGAATTCGCGATTTTCAGATCGAGGGCGATACTCGGTCTCGCTGTATGTTGTGGCACTGAAGGTTTTGTGCAGTGATTCGCGATTCCCAGCGGCGTCGATCGCGGAGCGTCGAGTAGGAGATTCGTGGCCCCAAACCCTGACCATCCTTTTATACTAGAAGCGAGTAGCGAGCCCACCCGCCGTTTTCCCACCACTGATAAGCCGATGCGCCGAGTTCTGGTAGTCTTTTTAGGGACATTTCTGGCCCACATCGCTTTCGCAGCCAATCCAACACCGATCGAGTTTTCGGTCGACGTGATGTCGGTGCTTTCAAAGGCGGGTTGTAACGCGGGCACTTGTCATGGCAATCTGAACGGGAAAGGTGGACTAAAGCTATCCCTTCGAGGACAAGATCCCTTTGCTGATTATCACACGTTGGTGTTCTCCAGCCGCGGCCGTCGTGTGACTGTAAATGCTCCCGAACAAAGTTTGATTTTGCAGAAAGCGACAGGCCAAGTTCCGCACCGTGGGGGAGCTCGATTTCGGTCCGATTCGAAAGCTTACAAATTGCTGAAGCAATGGCTTGAGTCGGGCGCGCCGCCACCGTCAAAAGATGCGCTCGCTGTCACTCACTTAAAAGTTGAGCCATTCCAGGCGATCGTGCGTGACCCAAATGATTCGATCAATTTCAAAGTGAACGCAGTGTTCTCGGACGGGACTAGTCGCGATGTCACTGAATCAGCTTGCTATGAGATGTCGAATTTGTTGGCTCGAGTGGATGCAAACGGAAAGGTCACCCGGGCAAAGTTTGGTGAATCGACCTTGATTGTTCGCTACCTCGATCAACAAGTCCCGGTCCCGATCGCGTTCACTGAGTCGAGAAGCTCATTTGTCTGGGATGAGCCTGCAGAATTTAATCAAATTGATCACCACGTTTTTCAGAAACTGCGACGACTGAAAATCAATCCATCTCCGATCTGCAGTGATTCGGTGTTTGTCAGGCGTGCCTATCAAGATGTGCTGGGACGAATTCCAACCGCTGCCGAAGCAAGGCAATTTGTTCACGATGAATCCCCAGGAAAACGAAATCAACTGATCGACAGTTTGTTGTCGCGCGATGCGATGGCGGACTTCTGGGCGCTCAAATGGGCGGATATGTTGCGAGTCGAAGAAAAAGTGCTCGATGTTGACGGTGTGGATGCGTTTCACGATTGGATTCGTGGCAGTATTGCCGATGCGAAACCGATTGACCAGTTTGTGCGGGACCTGATCACTGGTGTTGGCAGTACCTTCCAGCAACCCGCCGCGAATTTCTATCGTGCAAACCGCGATCCATCGACTCGTGGTGAAACAGCCGCTCGCTTGTTCTTGGGGACCCGTCTGCAATGCGCGAAATGCCACAATCATCCATTCGATCGTTGGACGCAGGATGATTACTATTCGTGGGCCACGCTATTTTCGCAACTTGACTACGAAGTCGGCGACAACAAACGCCGTGACAAACTGGACAAAAATGAGTTTGTCGGTGATCAGACCGTTGTCGTAAGCAAGCAAGATGAAGTGCGGCATCCCAACACAAAGCAATTTGTGACGCCAAAGTTCTTGGGTGGCAAACAACTCATTGAATCTCAGGCGGAGCAGCGATTAGGAAGTGTGGCAGATTGGGTGACCTCACCCGAAAATAAAACGTTCGCCGCGACGCAGGCAAACTTTGTTTGGTACCACTTGATGGGAACAGGTTTGGTTGATCCTATCGACGATTTTCGGTTAACCAACCCGGCCAGTAATCCCGCGTTGCTGAATTTTCTTGCCGACGAGATGGTCCAGTCTGGGTTTGATCTGAGGGCAATGATGCGGTTGGTGATGAGTTCGCGCACCTATCAGTTGGCGTCAGAGCCCAATCGGACGAATGTCAATGATGAGTTCAGTTATTCACGAGTCTTGACGCGGCGTTTGCCAGCCGAGGTGTTATTGGATATGCAATCCGATGTGCTTGGTACGGCAGCCCAGTTCGCGGGTTATGAGTCGGGCATAAGGGCTGTTCAGATTCCGGGCGTCCGACGTAAGCGTTTGCGAGACGAGCGACCGAATGGCGGCGATCGGTTTCTGCAGACGTTTGGAAAACCGGAACGGATTTTGGCCTGTGACTGTGAGCGGAGTAACGGCACAACGCTCAAGCAGGTCTTTGTGTTGATGGGTGAATCTCTCAACAGGCGACTTGCGGAGGGTGGCAATCGACTGCAAACGTTGGTCGACGATATCGATGATGACGCCCGATTGGTGGACGAGTTGTACTGGACCGCTTTGTCCCGGTCGCCGACGGAAGTCGAGTTGTCGGCCGCCCTGCAGATGTTCCGAACCGAAAAACGGTGGTCTTCTATCGAGTCGGTATTTCAGTCGCCAAGAACCGCACGTCTTCGGGTCACTGAAGATTTAGTGTGGGCGTTGTTAAATGCAAAAGAGTTTTTGTTCCGGAGATAATGTGTCCTGATGACTTTACCTATGCCCAATCGACGTTCGCTTCTCCGCGCGGGTGGTGCTGGCATGCTAGGCCTCTCCTTGCCGAAAATTTTACGGGGTGAGGAACGAACGAGTGCAATCAAGTCGCGGGCAAAATCGGTGATCTTTTTGTTTCAGTGGGGTGGGCCGAGCCAACTTGATACCTTCGATATGAAACCTGATGCCCCCGACACGGTTCGCAGTCCATACCGACCGATTGCAACTTCAGCACCAGGGATTCAGATTTGCGAATTGATGCCTGAAATGTCGAAATGGATGGATCGGGTGAGCCTGATTCGTACGATGACCCACAAAATGAAAAATCATGCCTCGGCGGGTTACTACGCGCTTAGTGGGCATGAGCCTCCGAGTGATGATCAACGGTTAAGGGATTCGCTAGACCTTTATCCTGCGTACGGCAGTGTGGTTGATCATTTAATGCCAAATACAAATGGCATGCCGACATTTGTTGCTTATCCGCATGTGATGCGAGATGGCTCTGTGGTTCCTGCCCAACATGCAAGTTTTCTGGGCAAGCAACATGATCCGCTATTCTTTTTGGAAGATCCAAATGCTCAGGATTTTTCGTTACCCGAGTTGAGTCTGCCGCAGGGTCTATCGGTGGATCGTTTGCAACGCCGCCGCGAAATGCAAAAGTTGATCGACCAGCAAAACCGCATGCTGGAATATTCGGATCAGGCCCGTGGTTTCGATCAATATTACCAACGTGCGATTTCAATGCTGACATCCGACAATGTTCGCAAAGCGTTCGATTTGTCATCGGAAAAAGAGTCTAGTCGCGACCGTTATGGTCGGACGACCTATGGGCAGAGTTGTCTGCTGGCGCGTCGGTTGGTCGAATCGGGTGTGAAGTTTGTGACCGTCTATTTCTCGAACAGCATTGGTGGACGCCGCATCGATAGCGGCGGATGGGACACTCACGGTTTTGACGATACACGAATGTACAAAATCGTCGATAAATATCACCTGCCAATCACGGATCAAACATTGCCCACATTGTTGAACGATTTGGAGCAACGTGGATTGCTGGACGAAACGCTCGTCGTTTGGATGGGAGAGTTCGGGCGAACACCCGATATCAATAAGAACTCGAGTCGCGATCATTGGCCCCAGTGCTACACCGCCCTGCTGGCTGGAGGTGGCGTGAAAGGTGGGTATGTTTACGGGAAATCAGATGCCCATGCGAGATTTCCCATCGAGAATCCAGTCAAACCGGAGGATCTCGCAGCCACGATTTATTACCTGCTGGGAATTGACCCGCTGACAGAAATCTATGATCTTGATCATCGCCCACTCATTATCGGCGGGAACGTCGTCAAGGATGTGATTGCTTGAGGCGGTCGGGGCGACTTAATTCATGTCGATTTGAATGAATGAATTGGTACATTGAGGGCTGGCTGATGTGAGGGGTGAGTCGGCGTCAGTGGTTCGCTGAGTTGGAAATTCAGTTGAGGTGAAAGGTCTGGCGGTACCCATAAACGGGCTGTTGGATTTCCATGCTGGGAGTATTTTCGAGAACGCATTGTGATCGTCGAGCCTTTCTCGACGTAGATTCAGCTTCGCTTTTTTTGGGGAAAATGGATCATGGAATTTCGCGGCAACGGCATCGAAATTCACTACGACTTCAGTGGTCCTGAACAGGCCGATGTGGTGACGTTCAGTCACGCGTTGATGGCTGACGGGCGAATGTGGGAGCAACAACTCAAATCGCTCGAATCATTTCGCGTGTTGCGGTATGACCTTCGTGGACATGGGCAGAGTGGATGCAGCGGGGTGCCCTATGATTTTAATTTGCTCGCCGATGATCTCCGTGCATTATGGGATCACCTCAAGATTGATTGCACCCATTTTGTGGGGGCATCACTTGGAGGAATGGTCGGATTAGAAATCGCGACAACGACGCCAGAGCGAATTGCCAGCTTAACGCTGTGTGGCACGCGAGGTGACGGTGCATCATCGAACCGGACTGATACGCGAGATGAACGAATCGAAGTGGTGCAATCGCAGGGGGTGTCCGCGTTAGTGGATTCTGTGTTGAGTGATTGGTTTTCGGATCGGTTTCGCAAGAAATCGGCGGATGCAGTCAAACGGGCAACCGAGATGATCGAAGGCACTTCAGTGGATGGTGTGATCGGTTGCACGAAAGCGATCGAAACCCAGGATCACTTGCCATTGATTCCAACGATCAAGTTGCCGTGTTTGATTGCTGCTGGTGAAGAAGATTTGACGACTCCGATTAAAGAGGCATTTGACTTGCATGTTGGCATTGACGGTTCCGACATGGTCGTGATTCCCAAGACTCGACACCTCGCCAACGTGGAGGCGGCTGATGTTTTTAACGACGTGCTGTTAACCTTCCTCAAGCAATACTCGTAAGCGAAAATCAGAGTTTGCTGAGTGGATCAATGCAATCAATCACTTGGGACTCGTATCAGGCCAATTGAAGATGTCACGAACTCCGATTCATGTCGAACAAGTTCAGCCTTTGCCATTGACCCACACATCTGAAATTCCGGAAGAGTTTTTAGATGCGATGGGCCACATGAATGTGATGTGGTACACGCATCTGTTTGGGTTTGGGATGGGTGGTTTGTTGCAGCAATTGGAAGTGCCGTGGTCAAAAATGGCAGAGGATGATGGTGGGACGTTTGCCTTGGAAACCCATATTCGGTATCTCTCCGAAGTTCGTGTTGGGCAGCACATCGAGACTCATGTTCGCTTGCTTGGGCGTACCGAAAAACGCTTTCACTTGCTCCATTTCATGATCAACTTGGACAAGCAAGATATTTCGGCCACCTTTGAAACCATCACGGCCTACGTTGATCTTCGAGTTCGGAAAATGGCGCCGATGCCTTTGAAACTTGCCCATGGCTTGGACCAATTGATCGAGCAGCACGCCCGGCTTGATTGGGACGCGCCGGTTTGTGGTTCGATGGCACCGTGAGAGAGGTTTCGCGTGCCTCGCGGCATGGATCTTGCGTGCCAGATGGTTCTTGATGGGGCCATCACAGAGTCGACACCGAGTCAAGTTTTTTGACGACGAATCGGCCTGTCGTTTCGAGTGTGATCAGGACGTGAGGCATTGGGATGGTTGTGCTCGATTCTTCGCCGACCTTTTGGTTGCCTAAGCCAAGCGATTGTGATACCACTCACGCAATGCTTTTTTATTGATCTTACCTGCTGCAGTGAGCGGGATTTCCGAGACGAATTCAACGTGATCTGGTAACCACCATTTAGCTACTTTTCCCGTCATGAAATCTCGGAGCTGCAGACCGGTTACCTTGCTGTTGGAAACAGTTTGAACAATCAACAGTGGCCGTTCCTGCCATGTTTCGTCGTGGACACCGATGACTGCTGCCAGGATGACTTCAGGATGTCCGGTTGCGAGGTTTTCGAGTTCGACACTGCTGATCCACTCACCACCCGACTTGATTAGGTCTTTGGCTCGGTCGGTGATCTGCATGTATCCGTAGGGATCAATCGTGGCGATGTCACCTGTGT
This sequence comes from Rubripirellula sp., assembly GCA_049602075.1. GTDB lineage: Bacteria > Planctomycetota > Planctomycetia > Pirellulales > Pirellulaceae > Rubripirellula. Next base: position 160,544 of record JBMYRF010000003.1, on the reverse strand, counting down.
CCAGCCAGCCATCTTGATCGACTGCATCAGATTCTGCTTTGTAATATCGTCGCATCACCCACAGGCCTTTGATCATCAATCGACCCATGGTCACACCATCGTGCGGAAGTTCCTCACCATCGTCGTTAACAATCTTTAGGTTCACTCCAAAAACAGGCTTTCCCTGTTTGACGCGGATCTTTTGTTTTTCGGCGAGGCTCAGTGAATCCACTTCGTTTGTCAGGCGGCACATTGTTCCTGTTGGGTTGGCTTCGGTCATTCCCCAAGCATGAACAACTTGGACGTTGTAACGTTGTTCAAATTTCTCGATCATGCTGCTGGGAACGGCTGATCCACCAATCAGAACTTGGCGTAGCGAATCGAGTTGACCACCCTGCTTGTCCAAATGAGCGAAGAGCATCTTCCACAATGTCGGAACTGCAGCTGAGTATGTGACTCGTTCGGTCTCGATCAACGAGTGCACGCTCGCGCCGTCGAGTTGCGAACCGGGCAGGACCAATTTTGCGCCGGCCATCGGACAGGAGTATGCGAGTCCCCAACTGTTGGCATGGAACATTGGGACGGTCATTAGCACTACATCGCGACCGCTGATGCCATTAGCCTCGCCCGTGTTGATGGCATAAGAGTGCAAGAGGTTCGTGCGGTGCGTGTACAGCACGCCCTTGGGGTCACCCGTTGTTCCAGAGGTGTAGCAGAGTGATGATGGAGTGTTCTCACCAAGCTCTGGCCACGTGAACTCATCCGATTGATCCGCGATTAGTTTTTCGTAGCAGTGGACGTTGGGTAATGTTGTTTGTGGCTGGTGCTCCTCATCGGTCATCACGATGATTTGCTGAATGCTTGTGAGTTGCGGCCAGAGTTTTTCAAGTTGGGGCATAAATGCCGCGTCCAACAGGAGGACGCTGTCTTCGGCGTGATTCAGGATATAGACGATTTGTTGGTCAAAGAGGCGGGGATTAACTGTATGGCAAATCGCTCCCTGCCCGGCGATCGCGTACCAAGCCTCCAAATGGCGATGAGTGTTCCACGCCATGGTCGCTATGCGATCACCTGATTTGGCGCCAATCGATTGCAGCGCGTTGGCAAGTTGCTTGGTTCGCCGCAACGCATCCGCATAGGTGTAGCGGTGAATCAAACCGTTCTCTGTCTGCCGTGTCACGATTTCCACTCGCCCATGGAATCGTGCGGCATGCTCGAGTGCCTGTGCGATCGAAAGCGGTTCGTTTTGCATCATGAAGAGGTTCTCTCACGGTTACTGAGAGATTCGATTGCGTATTTGTGAGTTGAAGGATCGGTCCCCAGCAAGAGCTGGGTGTTCGCAAGAGCTGGGTGCTGCAGGAAATCAATCTCTCCCTGTGGTTTGGATCAAGTGGATTCTCTGCTCGGCAGCGCCGGTTGGGATGGCGAAATCAAGCGACTTCGCCCTTGATACGGACGACGGTGTTGCCGCGACCGCGATTTTGTTCGAAGAGTTCGAACGCTTGTAAGAAGTCATCAAACGCAAAGATTCGGTCGACTCGTGGTTGAACCGCTCCCTGGGCCAGGAAATCGAGAATCTCCTGGACGTTTTGGCGATGTTGTGTGGGGTACAGCTTGGCCCATTCGGCCCACAAGCTGCCAACGGCCGCCGCCTGCTTGATCAGTAGCATGCCTGGCCGGATCGGTTTTTGCCCCGCCGTGAATCCTACCAGCACCAGTTTCCCCAGAGGGCGGACGGTGGAAACCAGTGCTGCTTCAAATAATTCACCTTGGACCATATCGATCACAGCATCCACGCCGTTGGGGTGTCCGAGGTCGGCGGCAGCTTCGTTTGCCTTGGCTTTGAAGTTTCGAAAGCTTGCCTTGTCGTGGCCGTAGCAGAGTACGACATCCGCCCCGGCTTGTCGGGGAAAGTCTGTTTTCTCTTCCGAGCTAACTGCTGCGATGACTTTGGCTCCCATCGCTTTGGCGAGTTCGACGGCAGCCATACCAACACCTCCCGACGCGCCGTCGATGAGGACCAATCCACCGGCCGAAATCTCGCCGACCACCTTGAGCGAATGATAAGCGGAAATGTAGTTGCGGCTGAGGTTGGCGCAGGCGGAGAGATCAATTCCATGCGGAGCGAGCCACACCGATTCAGCCGGTGCTTTCGCGATTTCCGCCAAGCCTCCGATGGGTAATTTCGCGATTGCACGATCGCCAGCCTGGAAGTTCGTGACGCCCTCGCCAACTTCACGGATGACACCGCTAACATCGACGGCGGGGATATAGGGAACAGGAGGCCGCTCTTGGTAGAAACCTTGCGCCTGAAACGCATCGGGAAATTGCACTCCCGCGTAATGGACGTCGATCAAGACGTGTCCTGGCTCGCACTGCGGTGTCGGCAGTTCGTCAAGCGACAGAACTTCGCTCAGCGGATCTGGTTTGGGGAGTGGTTTTCCGTGCTGATCAAATCCAGCATATCGATGACACTGTACCGCTCGCATCCTTCCGTCCATCCCATCCTGCAATTGAATTTCGAGGAGGCGTCAGAACCGCTGGAACGCGGATCCGAGAATCGCCCTGCCTCGAATACCCTCCGCCGCGACGGCGAGTGGAGATTCCGAGGCATGGCTCCGACAGGATCGCATCGCGCGAGGGCTTTGGCAGGACGAACCGCCAAAGCTCGCAAGTTACCCTGGGTAATCCGCAACGTAAACCGCCTTGACTTGGGTGTAATCGGTCAGCGTTTCTTCGCAGTTCACACCCGCACCCGGTCCGCCGGAGATCCCCTGTCCCGAATAGGGCAAACCATAGGCGATCATATTGTGGCAGTTGACCTGGGCAGTGCCATCACGGAATTGTTTTGCCAGCGCGATTCCGCGCTGGGTGTCTTTGGTCCAGACACTGGCTCCCAATCCGTAAGGTGAACTATTCGCTAACTGCAAAGCTTGGTCGGCGGAGGAGACCGGACAGATTGTGGCGAAGCAATGGAAGACCTCGTCGGGGTTGCAGGCCACATCAGGTTGAGTTTGGTAGAGCGCCGGCCGGACATAATATCCTTCTTTTCCTGCGACCTCCGCTGGCCCACCTTCAACCAGCGGTTGGCCACCGCGGGCGGTCGCTTGCCGTTGAGCTGTCAGGATTCGTGAACGTTGTGTTGCGTTGATCACGGCACCCAACTGCGTGCCGGCATCTGCTTGATAGCCGATTTTCAAGCCGCTGAAGAAATCGCGCTGAGCATCGATGAAATCATCAGCGATTTTTTGATCGACAAAGATGCGATGAATCGTGCAGCAAGTTTGGCCGAAGTGTTGATTGGTGTGACGACCAATTTTGCGGGCAACGATGGCCGGATCAGCGTCGTCTAGGACGATTGCTGAGCCGTTACCACCCATCTCACGCTTCATTCGCGTTCCATGCCGATCGCAAGTTCGGAGGATGTGTTGGCCGACGCCGGGTGATCCCGTAAACGAGATGTAGCGGACAAGTGGATTCTCTGCGATGAATTGACCGGTCAATTCACCACGCCCCGGCAAGACATTGATCACTCCGGGGGGAAATCCAGCCTCTTCTGCCAACTTCGCGATGTAGAGCGCGGATAGTGGCGTGTCCTCGGCCGGCTTGATCAGGATGCAGTTGCCCGCCAGCAAAGCTGGGAACATGAACCAGGAAGTTAAAACGATCGGATAATTCCAAGGAATGATTCCAGCAACCACGCCCCACGGTTCGCGGTAGGTAAAGCCTTGAGTATCGGCTGCGACGGCTCGGTGGCCACTATCGCCAAGGATCAACTGGGGGGCGATCGAGCAAAAGTACTCCGCTGTCGCACGAATCTGATCGAAGTCACCTTCGGCCAGTTCCGACAATTTGCCGCCATCGCGAATTTCGCAGGCCAGTAACACGTCGCGATCACGCTCGCAGAGTTCCACCAGTTTCATCATCAATTCGCAGCGTTCTTCCATTGGGAAGTCTCGCCATCCGCTGACGCCGTTACCAAGAAAGGCTCGGTGGGCGGCTTCCGCTGCTGCATCGACTTGCTCTTGCCCCATTTCGCAAACGCGGGCAAGCACTTCGAGCGAGCCGGGGTCAACGGTGTCGATCGACGCATTCATGGCACCACTGACATGCTCGCCATTGATGTACCCGCCAAGCGGTTGGCCCCCATTTTCACAAAACTGGGTGAACTTTGCTGGCGTTTCAAACTGACGGGCAGTGATCGATTGAATTTCGGTGGCAACGGACATCGCGATACCTCAATAAAAAGAAACGTTGAAAGTTGGGTGGTTGGGAAACGGCTGACCGCACAGCATAACGTAAATCAACCTCTCGGGGCGACTTGCTCTGACCAGTCAGCCGGTACATCGGATGTTCATTTGTAAGCTTGGTTCATTTGTGAGCCTCGCGGTCACTTGTTTTTCCCGGGAATTTTCTGCTCGGTCTCGATCTGATCCTTTCTCGATTTGATCGAGGGGTCTGCATCGATCGGCTGTAGCGTCAAAACAAATCGGATTTAAAAAAACTGACTTTGCAAATGGTAGCGGAAAAGGAGCGGCTAGAAGGCAACGCGATGATTTCGTCCAGGGTAAAATCAGCAAGCAAAATTGTCTCCAGCCAGGGCCATGCACGATGTCGACGAACTGTTTTCGAAGGTTTGGGATTTTGATTCTGCTTGTCGTTTTGAGGACAGGCATTGCCCACGCGAATGATCGAATCGTGGATGCCGGTGATTTCGAGTCGCTCCAGGCCGCGGCGGATGCGATTTCGGCGTCGGGTGGTGTTTTGCGAATTCCGCCCGGCACCTATGAAATCACTGAACCACTGCGGATTTCGACCGGCGACACTCGCATTGAAGGTTCAGGGCCAGCGACGCATATCGTGAATCGCAATCAGGAAAGTCAGCCTGCGATCTTGATCCAAAATCCGAAATTTGTAGATCAGGCAACGCCTTCTGATGAACGCTTGTGGCGAGTGACGGCAGCGAATTTTCGGGTGACTGGAAACGAGCAGAGTGGCCACGGCATTGAAGCTCGCTATATCGAAGAGATTCAGATTCAAGGGGTCACTAGCAGCTATCACGGCGGTGACGGAATCCGATTGCATTTCTGTTATGAAGATCCGCGGGTAAGTAACAATCTGTTGACCTATAACAAACAGTCGGGTCTCTTTTTGGAAGGTTGTCACGACATCATTGTTTCTGCTAATCAATTCGAAGAAAACGAGGATGGAGTCACCTGCATCGATTCCTTCAATTTGACCATGAGCGGTAACAATCTTGACGATCATCTCGGTGACGGTGTGGTGATCGAGAACACGTACGGTTCGGTAATCGCCAGCAATATGATTGAGGAGTGCCAGGGATGGGCGATCGTTTTGGACCGCGATTGTTACGGGATTACGATGTCGGCCAATGTGATCGCCCACGAGTTCAGTGGCGGGATTGATTTGCGCGACGCGCACGGCTGTGCCGTTTCAGCCAACACGTTCACGATCGTCAAAAAAGCGGCTCTCGCCATTCGTCGTCAATCAGCCAGCATCACCGTGAGCGGGAACAATTTTAGTGACACGTGGATTGGGAATGACGAATCTGGTAAGCCGTTGCAGCGACGAGCGAATGAACCAAGTCGCAGCGAAGAAAATCCCAACGAAGCGACCGGTATCCTGTTGGAGAATTGCCAGGCTGTTGTGATCTCTGGAAATCTGTTCTCTCGAGTCAGCGGGGACGCGGTCAGGCAGGTTGGCGAGTGTCGAAAAATTTTGCTCAATGGCAACGGCGAGTATCGAGCATCAGGTGACTGAGCGTGGCGGCGGGTGATGAGATCATCCTGAAAACTGCTGACCGAGAATTGGGCAGTATTCCGGAGACTGAATTTTGTGACGCGCACGATTCAATGAGTGAGAGTGGATTTGCCTGGCGGGTCAGCCGCTCCTGTGATCCCGCCGCCCCAAATTCTTGGGGTGCTGTGCTCTTGGGGTGCCGTGCTCTTGGGGTGCTGCTCGCTTGGTCGGCGATCTTTCCCACCGATGCGTTAACACAGACGCAAGCGGAGTCGAGTCAATGCAGGCATGCCAACCGATTTGTCATCGATGAGGCAGGTTGGCTATAAGAAGTAGCTAAAAGTAGTTTCTACCGATCAAGTGACTTTGGTTTGGGCGACTTTGGTGCTGATGTTTCTTCTGAACAGCGAATGATGGAAAGTCCTGAAACAGCAGGCTGGCCTTGTCGCGGCACGATTTGTAGGTGCAGTTCATCGGCGATCGCGATGTTGGATAGATGCTGAACCTTGAATCGTTGACTTTGGTCATTCGGTTCCAGCGTGATGTTCTTGGCAGCGACCGTGTCGTCGATCAACAGGTCAAATACGACTGGTTCCTGAAGTTGTGGATCGGCCGCCGTGAAGTAGAGGTCAAGATCGTATCGCTCGGCTAGCGTGGCGTCATTGCGAGGGGGGCGTTTGGTCTCGATCAGTAATTTCGGTGCTTTTTCTGCAGCTGCAGTGCCAGCGACTGCGACACGCTTGCCTGTGCCTGTGATCAAAAAGCAAATTGAGCCGCCCGATTTCCAGTCTGGTCGATCGATCACTTCTTGGATCAACGATTTCAGGTCAGGCGTTTGTTGGTTGGGTCCCGATTCGTGTTTCTTTTTCCAAGCCGCAGGTTCCCAGGCGACTTCTGCGTTCGTCCGGGGACGCGAAGAAATGTCGTGGTCGTCCTCGCTGAATCGACGAGCACTGCCAGCGTTTTCGGCAGCGATGATCAGAGAGGTCTGGCCTTGGGAAGGTTCATCACAGGTGAACTGAATGGTCGCGTTAATGATTGTCGCATCAGGCGATAGGTTGATGTTGTTGAAGCGTAGCCCAATGTTTTGTGTTTGGTCATCTTCGGACAGTTCCAGATCGCTGCTGGTGCGATTCACAGCCCCTTGTTCGTTTTCTTCGGCATCGTCATCCACATGCGAAACAGGGATCCCCTGCTTGATGCCAAATGATGCCGACAGATTGAGGTTGATGCGAATGTCAGTGACGGACCGCGCGCCGGAGGCGAAGATCCATGGCGTGTCACTGTTGGTCATGGTGGAGGAGTGTCGCTGGAAAAATTCGGCTTCTTGATTGAATTCGATCCACATGGGTGGCGAATCACCTGCCACCACTGGATGCTCAACCCACAGCAATCCATTTTGGTCACGGCGGTCGCCAGGTGCTCCAAAGTTGATTCCCAAGTGATTGACACGTTGACCGACCGATTGTTCTGAGGCTGCGGAATTCACGCTCCACAATTCAACGTCAGGCATGTGTACCAATCCCAGTGAGGTTTGGTTTTGATAAGCACAGCTGCAGGTGCGGGTGTAATCAGGCGCATTCAAGACGCCATCAGCAACGACCAAATTGGAAGTGCATCCAGATTTGAAACCGCCCAGGTTGCCGGTGCCCGATTGAGATTTCAGATCATAAAAACCCGCCGCTCCAGAGCGGAATGTGAGTAGATTTTCGCTGGCGATGATGTTGTTGCAGCCATAGGCGCGTGTCACTCGCCACGGTTGAAGCGTTCCGGTGAGCGGATTTTCAACCAGCTTGGGTTTGCCATCGGTCAGAAAGTACGCACCGGCCGAGTCTGAATAAGAGTTGGCATTCGTGATGATCAGGTCATTATGCAGAATACAGGGGCCTGCGTATTTGCGTTGTTCATCTTTCCACCGAGTTTCGCCGGTGCGCGCATCATAAGCCGCCATTCCACGATCGACCTCGTCGTACAAACGGTCGCTAGCCTTGGCGCCAGCTTGCAACAGCACATCGTGCTTTTCAGAGTATCCCAGCCAAGTTCCAAAGATTCCTTCGCTGATCTGCCAATTTAATTCTCCGGTGCGATAGTCCAAGGCGACGATGCGGTATGTTTCAGGGCGTGCCAGGCCTCGCCGCAACATCGCTTCTTCGACCTTTTTAGGATTTCGATCGAGGCAATAAATTTGATCGCCGCCGGCGACGATCCCGTTGTGCCAGAAGCTATGATTGGCTGCGACTTGCCAAAGTTGTTCACCCGTATGTCGATCGAATCCAACTAAGCCAATGCTGGCCGCGCGATCCAAGCTCTTTGCGCCGAATCCGGCTCTTGATTTTTTTAGATCCTTGTCGGCCGGGAACGTTAGATCTTTGCGTTGACCATATTTGGCAAACCCAACTCCACCCACCAGGACGTTTTTGTAAACACCGATATAGCCCCAACTTGGCTCTCCACCCGATTCGTCAGTCGGGATACGGAAATCGTTCAATGTTTTTCCAGTCGCCGGATCGAGGGCGTGACAGATATTTCCTTCGACGACATAAACACGATCTCCGGTGGCGACATAATTCGTGCCCCTCGCGTTCGCACCCGGAATATGAACTTGGTTGTATTTAGGGTCTAGCGGCGTATTTTCGTAGGTGTCGTCGTAGTACAGATCGAAGGTCCCCAAGTCATTGAATTCACGTTTCCAGAGGACGCGTCCGGTATACACATCCCGTGCACTGATCGAGTTCATTCCTTGAATAAACAGTCGGCCACCAATCACTTGTTCTGGTGGTCCATGGCCATGCCGGGGAAGAACATCCATGTTGCTGCTGCCGCCAAACCACAGGATTCCCAATGGCAGTTTGACGCGACGGTCGTCTGATTTCAGTGTGTTGGCGATACTCCCATATTGATGCGTCCAACTTGCGGAACCGGGTAAGGATCCTTCGCGTTTGATGACCACGCCGAATGGGGCCTGTTCGATCGTGGCTTGTTCCAAGCCCACGTCGGAAATCTGCTTAGCAAGTTGTGCGCGGTCGGATTGTATCAGGACGCACATCACACCACCGTAGGGGCGGACTGATTGGTACAAGTTTGAAAGTTGGTTGATCTCGAAAGTGGGGCCGAGTGAATCGATGTCGACAAACAGCATGTTGGCAACGTACTGAGGAGCCTTGAAGGCATCAGCGCGACTGAGGTGCGCCGTAACACGACCATAGATCGATGCTTTGTCGAGTTCGCGTCGCATGCGATCTACATCAGCAGCGTCTTGGCTGACGATTGCAAGTTGGGTGAACGGCGAATTCGCAGCCAGTGCTTTCAGGCCCGGTGATTGCCAGGAACCGTGCCAAATCGCGTAGCCCTCGGCATCGCCCGTTGCCAACAGCGTTTTAGCAACCTCTGAGGATTCTGGAGTGAACGCCAGTTCATTCCTGGCTGGCGAACGGTCAATATCGTTTGTGGCAGGACGGTTTCCAAAAGCCATCAGTCGACCGTCTAAACTGACTGCAAACAATTTTTGATCAGCGACGATTAACCTTTGCACCGAGATATCATTCAATTCAATCGTGTCGAGGATTCGCGGTGACGCTCCGTCCGTATCGAGGCCCATGATGGTGATCGCGGATTCACCCGCAGCAACTAATTTATTTCCGGCCAGGATCAGATCACCCTGACCATCGATCGGCAATTCCCAGATGATGCTCTGATCAGCCTTACTCTGATCAGCCTTGTACGCGCGAATGACGGGCCGCTCATTGACCGATTCAGCCGAGTAAATGAGTGTGTCCGTCAGGACTGGCTCACTCGGCATGAAGGCTGTTTTAACACCATCGTTCAGGCGAAAGGCGCGGGTCCCTTTTCGGCGTGTGTGGACGAAAAAATGTTTGTCGTTGGCGGTCACGAATGAGCCGCCGGTTCCCTTGCCACCGGCATTGATTTCGAAATAACGCAGCTTTCCATTGCTGCGTTCAAACACTGCCGGCACGCTTCTGCCGCCAGGGACAATCAAGGCCTTCTCGGTCGCGACCAATGCACCTTGAGGTGCGACGCCTGCAAACGAAGGAGCGCTGTGGGGTTGCTTGGTGTATTGCGAGCCGGTCGTATCATTGACCCAGGTGACCTTGCCTTGGTCAGCATCCAACGCGTATACGAACGTCCCCATGAAAGGCCAGATGCTTGCAGCGAAGTAGACGACACCGTCACGGACAACCGGTCCACCTCGTGCCGGCCAAGCTGATGTGAATCGTTGGTTGCCGATCGCGTGTTGATCACTCGGAGCGCCATTGAACTTCCAGATCAGTTTTCCCTGTGCCGCATCGACGCAATATAAATACCCGTCATCACTGCTGAAATAAACTTTGCCTTCCCAACCGACCGGTGGTAAGCGAACGGGACCCTCCGTGTAGAACGACCAGAGTTCTTGGCCGCTATTGGTATCGAAAGCGGAAAGTTTATCCGTATCGTTGAACCCGACGAACAGTCGACCATCCATCACAATCGGTTCGAAGACTCGATCGTAGGTCATCAGATCGAGATTCAAAGGATCATCCCACGCTTGCTTGCGTGGTGTTAGGTCGATGGACCAAGAGAGTTGGGGGGCATCCACGAGCGTATTGGTGGACGCTGAACTGCGAGTCGCATCGTACCGCCACATCGGCCAGTCATCGGCTTGGCCATTCGCCGAGAGACAAATCCAGCACAGGATTGCCGGCATGGTGACGGTGGGAATTGACTTACATCGGATCGGTGCGACGAAACGCTGGATCGAGATCGGCATGACAATTTGGTGCGAGAAAACTTGGCCGGCAGTTGAATCCGCGGGCGTATCCGCAGAATCCTTGACAGTATACTATCCGTTGTCGCTTGATCGGCGATTTCCGAGCTCGCGATTCTTGGACTGTCCACAGATCAGCGTTTTGCGTGCCATCCATGGAATGGAATTCCGGTTTCATAGCAAGTTTTGACCAGCAACCTGTTTGCACACCTTCGACTCTGCGGAGAATTAACGATGCGACGTTTGGCTATCACGATGTTCGCCACCTTGGTAATTTCGCTGTCAGCTACCCACTCGAATGCTGCGGACGATTGGGTGGCCTTGTTTGATGGACAGACATTGAATGGCTGGCACAAAGCTGATTTGGGGAAAGCCGAATACAAAGTGGTCGATGGCACGATCTATGGAAAGACCGTCGAAGGTAGCCCAAATACTTTTCTGGCATCGAAGAAACAGTATGGCGATTTTGAACTCGAGTTCGAAGTGAAAGTTCACGATAAATTGAATTCAGGGTGTCAGATTCGTTCACGTGGAAAAACACAAGCTGATGTGGATGAAGAAGCAAAACGCACCGGTAAGAAAAATCGCAACAATCAACTCGGCCGGTTTCATGGTCCGCAGGTCGAAATCGAAGCGAGCCCCGGCCAGGCCGGTTACGTCTATGGCGAAGCGACGGGACGTGGTTGGTTGTCGCCGGAGCCGCAGGACAAGAAGCATTCACACGACCACATGAAGAACGGCGACTGGAATCAATATCGAATTGTCGCCAAGGGACCGCGGATTCAAACGTGGATCAACGGCGAAATGGTTGCTGATTTGACCGATGAAGATATCTACAAGTCACATCCCCAAGGCCACATCGGCCTGCAGGTTCACGGCATCAAAGCGGGAACCGGCCCTTACGATGTCGCTTGGCGAAACATTCGTATCCGCGAACACTAAACGTAGATTGCGGTGTTCGCAGTTGCCGAGTCGTGGGGCGTTTGGCTTTCCTGTCGGTCTAACGATCCCTCTCGTGTTTGTGTGCAGCGGTGGTTGACGGATGATGGATCGCGATTTGTATTTCAACCACGCCGGAACGAGTTGGCCGAAACCGGATGTCGTGTCGGTTGCCGTTCAGGAGGCGATGTCTGCTCCGCCCATGCGGTGGGCTCAGCAATTTGAACAGGCGCATCAGGCGATCGCCAGTTATTTTGGTGTTCGGGATGCCGAACAAATTTTACTGACGCCCGGTTGCACCGCCGCATTGGCCGTTGGCATTGGCGACGTCTTTGTGGCGAGTGGAAAGCGTCTGTTAACCAGTCGGTGGGAGCATCATGCCTTGCACCGACCGTTATTGAAACTTGCCTCCGCTGGTGTCTCGCTTGAATACATTCCACACAGTCCTGGTGATGCGACAGGTGAATCTGAGTCAGCCATGGCGGTCGGTGCGGCCATCGATCTTGATTGGCTGCAGGCAAGCTTGTCCAACCAGGATGTGGGATTGGTTGCCATCACTGCGGCTTGCAACGTCTCGGGGGAACTGTTGCCCTATGAAGCAGTGATCCGCATGGCGCATGACAACGGGGCAATGGTTTTGATTGACGCTGCCCAAGTGGTTGGTTGGTTGGACCTGGATTTACCCGGTCTGGGAGCGGACATGGTCGCATTCGGTGGGCACAAAGGATTGCAATCCCCGTGGGGGATTGGCGGTTTGTATCTGTCCGAACGCGCACAAATGGAATGCGTCTCAGCGGCATGTGTCTTGCCGTCCGCGGATCGCAGCGAAATGCCTCCACCACCGCGGCCTGGTTACTGTGATGTTGGTTCGGTTGACCAGATCGCCTTGGCGGGATTGTACGCGGCGGTTAAGCATTTGCGACAACAAGATGCGGGAACGCAGCTTTCCAGAGCACGCGGCCAAATTGAACGAATTCAGTCGCTGCTTCAATCAATGGGTAAGGTGCAAGTTGTTGAGCCAATTGAGGTGGGGCGTCGGATGCCGACACTTGCTTTTAGCGTAACGGGGGTGCCGAGCGGGCAGGTTGCAGTCGATTTTCGCCGGCACGGTATGATGGTCGGCAGTGGGATTCAGTGCGCGCCACTGGCCCATCAAACTCTGGGTACCGAGTCTTCGGGATTGGTCCGTATTTCTGTTGGGTTGGGGCAACCGGACGATGAGATCGACGAGGCCATCGATCGGATGAATTCGATGCCCTTATTGGACTAAGTAGACGATCGAGCGGCGGTCCGGTCGCTGTCGGCGTATGGCTTGCGATGCCTTCCGTCGGAAAGCAAAGATGCCCGATCGTTTTAGTCGTTTGATTTCGTTATAAAGGCGTTTCATCGGGGGCTGTAGCTCAGTTGGTTAGAGCTGGGGACTCATAATCCCTAGGTCGCGGGTTCAAGTCCTGCCAGCCCTACTTTTTTCGCCCGGGCGCCCGCCCGGCTTCTTTTGTCCGGCTGCCAGTCTGTACGCTTGGATTGCTGAGACGCACTCTGCCTGAACCGGTGAGCCACGCAGCGTAGGTTGGCGCCAGGCGATCTAACAGCACGGTTTGGAACGGTGACCGGTTGGATGGCGGCGTAGATCATGGGCTGCTTGCTGACCGCAGGTGCAGACCCACCCAGGCCAGGAACACTGGGGGAGCGACAGGTCTCAAATCAGCTGGCCAGCAAACGCTGGCTCGGTTTGTTCGCATCACCCTTCCGCGGCTCAGGTTTGAACGTTCTATTTGTCCGATTTCGCTTTGGTCGCTTGTGCGGGAATTTCGATGTTGAGCGAGCCCGACGTTAGCGTCCCTTTCCAATCAGAGGCCTGTTGGTCGACCACTAACACTGCCGTGATGCAGTATTTGCCTGGAGGTAGGTGCTCTGATTTCTCTTGCAATCGCCAGGGAGCGTTATTTCCATTACGTAGATCGATATTCACTGCCTCTGGCCATGCAGCTTCCCCAGCACCGAGCTCGATTTGCCGACGTTTCCCTTCCTCTGCATCAACTTGGAAATTGACCAATTCGCGGCCACTTTCACGGAGAGCGTCCTGCGATAAGTCGGACGCAGGGCGAGCCACGTCCAATATCCTCTCTAAATGATTGGTGCTCTGATACGTCACCACCACCGGCTGGTCACTTTTCTCGGGTGTGAGAATGATTTTTGATGCAAGAACTGCGCCGTCATCACCAAGGGCGAGACAATCCCAGGTGGAAGGCAAGAGCTGCATATCCTTGCTGCCTGTATTCCGCAGGTGGACCGTCAGCTTTAAAGTGCCGCTCTTCGAGATCACGTTATCAAATCCTTCGATTTCGTGAGTCTTGCTCAGTTTTACCGGCGGCGAGATTCCCAGCTGCAGACCATCGGTCACGGCACCCCAGGTAATACCGTCAGCCTCATTTTTCTCGATCGCTTCTTCTGAGCAGGCGATGGCGGCGGTACAAAATAAAGCGTAAATGGAAGTAAGGATAAGTCGCATTGGAGAAGTTCTTCCTTGGGGAAAGGTAGCACCAAGACCTTCATTGCTTCAAACTTCGTTTGAAGCAATGAAGCTCCGAATGAGCAGCGATCGAAGGGTGTCGTTTACGCACTTGTAAACGATGCCGCGGCACCAAATCTTAGGAGAAATCGAAGAAGCTTTTCAGAGAGATACGGGCTCCATATCCCAGTTATGCGTTGGGATCTGATTTTGGTACTATTCTGCGCTTCTGAGAGCATCATGTCACCAGAAAATTTTGCACTCAGCGCAGAGTGCACTTGCGGTGTAGCGTGGATTGATCAGACGTCGATCGAAGCCCCGACTACGGTGACTCAAGCCATCAACCCCCGAGAACCGCTCTGAGGCAGTCCCCTCCCTTGAACGATCGCAGGGCTCACGGTCTGCACGTTGACCTGTGAATCCCAAAACTGTGAATGCAGGATTTGCGAATCCTTTAGCCAACTGTTTAGGTTGCCGGGTCAGGCGGTTTAGGTTGCTGGGTCAGGCACTGGGATCGGTACGTTTTCGAGATCTGGGTTGCTTGGTACCGAATCCATCTTCGGTTCAACGGCCCGAAAGTTGTCCGGCATTACTTGAGGGTCAGCGTACTCGATCGTTGACTGGTCAATCATAGTGGGTTGCCCGACGATGGGGGCATGCCCGAGGGTGACCGTGTTGGTGCGACTCAATTGATTATCGCATGGCCCGCAGGATCCGCATGGCGCGCTCTGCTCGCATTCGTTCGACGTCCCACGCCAGAAACGTAAGCCTGAGCAATTGCAGCCAGCCATCGGCAGCACGAGAAGACAAATCACTTTTATGGACGGGGCGTAACGCACGGGCGCGTCTCCGATAGTTGGTGACAGCATCCGTGCGATGAAAGGAATTCCTTACTCCTGAGTCATACACCTTCGGTAGCTGGCTGCCTCCACGTCGATCCAATTTGAAAAAACAACGATCAACCCGGTCGTAACAGTTGCGCAGAGGTACACGGTGGTGACAAAACACTGATCGGATTGAGCGGCCCGTCACGATTCAAAACAATCCGGTCTTTTTTTGGCAAGCTTAATTGAGAACATGTGCTGCCAGAGAAGCGGTTGGCCGCGATGCATGTGAAAGCCCGTGGTTCGATTCTTGCAAAAGCGGGGCCAGGTGAATGGCTAAGTTGATTGCGGCGCGAATCGGATTGCCGTGTGTACAGTGTTTTCGGCAGCAATCGGGCTCAATGAGTCATCACGTAAAAAATGATGTTCATGCCCATTGGGTAGGACCACTTCACGGCATATTCGCGAAAGTACTCCGGGTCCTCGCCTTCGCGTTCCCAGCCGTCGCCCAGGTCATTATTGTGACAGAGCAGGACAGCGAGTCTTCCGTTTTCATCAAACAGGCCTTGGTAGTTGGGTCCGCGATCGCTCCCCGGTCCATGGTCTTCAAAGGTTCGGCCCGATCGCCAATGGCGAATACTGGGTACCTGAGGTCGTTTATTGAGATCGTAAACGGTGTGGAAAATTTCGTGGCTCAGTGGCAGTTCGCGTGGTTGCCATTGTGGAACCGCCCGCGCTAACTGCTCCGTCACCACTTGCCATTCACGGTCGCCCCAGAAATCATCCAGCATCAGAAAACCACCATTGGTTAGATAACGCCGCAATGCGACTGCTTCCTCTTCGCTGAGGTACATTCCGCCAACACCATTCATGTACAAGAATGGGTAATCCAGTAGTTCGGGATCGGTCAGCCGAAGAACTTTGCCGTTGGGATCGACCTTCAGTGATGTCAGCTGTTCCAGCCGCAAGGAAAAATTCCAGTCGCTGTCGGGGTAGTCGTTTTGCCAACGGTTACCGCCGCGACCCCGTCCAAAACCGCCGCGGGAGTCATATTGGACCCGAGCGAATGTGAAGACGTCGTCCCGGAAGTTCGGGTCGATCTCCCACATCGGAAAGCTGCTGCGGTCGGGTGGACTACTCGGCCTGCCACGCCACCGGTCCCTCTGCGCAAGACTTACGCCACAGATCACCAGTCCGGCTATCAGTAATGCTGATCTCCGCACGCTCGTCACGATGATTTTTCCGATCTGTGAATCCGAGTGTTCATGGGAATTCCTGACCGATCGCTATTTGTCCCTAGCAAACCCGCGGCAAAAACGTTGCAAACGCGCGGCGAAAACATCACAAAATCATCCGTCTAAACTTCGAAAAGTCCCAGTCTAGCAGTCTGTCAGTCTGATTTGATTTGCTGTTCGATGGGGCAAGTCTTTTCTGAGACGGTGTTGCCAGTGTGTAATGTACTCTTTCGTTCGATCAGCAGGATCCAGCATTCGTCCTCGGCGATTGGATTATGTCGGACACCTTTTGGGACGACGAACATTTCACCTTCGTTTAAGCAAACCGTTTGCTGCTCCATTTCGATTTTCAAGCTGCCCCGCAGCACAAAGAATAATTCATCTTCATCGTCATGCGCATGCCAGGTCAAAGTCCCTTGAACCTTGGCCACTTTAACGTAGGCATCATCGACTTCGCCGATGATGCGGGGTGTCCACAGATCGGTAAGGGATTCAGCGACCAAACGCGGATTGATAACGTGTTCCATGCTGGCGAGACTCCGGTGCATGCAGTGAAGCGAGTTAAGAAACGGTCGCGGCATTGGCGGGCAGGCTGCTATCCGAACTGCTGACCAACTTCGATTCAGTTAATCGATCTACAGTTGGCTTCGCGTTGAGACTTCGTTTTAGCAAGATGGATGGGGGATGGGGGATGGGGCAGTGAGATTGCCACCTCTGCTCGTTGCCCGTATTTTGCGCAATGCGGTCCGTCACCCACAAGCTTATCGGCTTTCCCCGCACGGGTATCAGTTGTTCGAGGCGGTCTTTGTTGCTTGCTCAGCAGGTGAGTCCAATTGTGTCTCACTGAATTCGGCATCCGACAACCCGACATTCACGCGAAGCTTGGTGTAGGTGTACTCCTCAATGAGCGGTTTGTCATCGGCAGGTTTCTCGGGCCAGCCATGAACAGTCAAGCGGATCGGCAGTTGTAGCTCATCGTCGACGTACAGGTTGGCTTCATGAAACTCGATACCTTCGCCACGCTCAGGATGAACCACTTGAATCCGTGTGCAGACTCGCTCACCAACCTTTGCTGCACGGAAGTGTGTCACTTGCGTGTTCTCGCCTGTCGGGTCGTTCGCTATGTCTTGCTTGGCCCGCGAACAGAGTTGATCGATCAACATGTTGAAGCCGATGTCGGTGACTGGGTATTTACTTTCCCGCCGTGCGCTGGCACCGTTTGGATCGATCTTGAGCCTTACGTTCTGTAGGCTAACACCACCTTTTCTGACCAGCATTCGGTTGTTGTTTTGGCCATCCACGTACAGAATTCGCCGATCTTTCAGATTTCGAGGGGCCAGGAATCGCATGCAGACAGCCATCGGCACAACTTCGTTATCAAGCGTCTGTTCGCAACGCATCTTCACATCGATGAATTGATAACTCTGCAGTTTGCCATTGATCCTTTCCCGCTTGATCAGCCGCCCGGTGTAATCCCGAATATTCGCTTTGAGATAGTCAGAGCGTGACTTCGCATATGCCAACACATCGGTGAGCGGATGATTTGCTGCCTGGTCATCCGTCGCCGAAATCTCTTCGGCGGCAACCTTTGAATCGTGTGCTGCCGTGCCGGGCAAAGCCAGCGAGAGGGTGCTGATGAAAATGCAACGCGCTGCTGACACTCCAAAACTCATCGATTCACCTTCACATAGACGGGGAGGGACACCAATACCTGTTCCGGGACTCGCTGACCTGTTCCGGGACGCTCTGCTGCTCGAGGTCGGTAAGGCACCAGAGTCGCCCTGGTTGGAAAGCTCTGCATAGGTTGCTGTGTCCATCCCTGAGGTGGATCGTTGCTCTCGCATCGATCTCAACACAACTCGCCAAGCCTAGGCAGATGCGATGCAATGGCAAGGTTGATTTTCGGCAGGTGACTGAGAGATGTACCGGTGATGTCCGGTCACGCTGGTCAGGAGGTTATCGAGGTTGTGGTTGGCTAGTCGTATTGGGCAAGCTCGCATTGCTCGCGAAACCCGGCGTTCAGCGGTTTTTCCGGCCATTCTTGCCGATTGCAGCCAACGTGAAACTGATCGAGATCGCGAGGTCGGGGGGAGCTCTAGAAAACGGAGAAAAATATCGGGGTCGTCGTTTTTTAAGAGACTCTTTTTCAAATTTGCGAGATTGTTGCTGGCTGGTCAGCGAGTGGATGTGATCCCGGATTACGATGTCAATTCGCTGCTCGCCGCATCAAATCTCGGGAACTTGCCAAACGACGTCTCGAAAAGATCTCGCAGTGACCACGTTTTCGAGTGATGGTGCTGTGCTGTTGCCTGGCTGTGTACTGAGATCGAAATCGGTTTTCTGAGCCTTTCTGAAAGGCAAAAAGATTCTTGCCTGTGGCGGACTGCAACCTGCCCAGGGTAAGCGGGTTCGCCCTTTTTTGCGGTGGATTCGCTCGCAGTTCAAAATTTCTTTCTCTAGTATTCAAGACGCGTGAAGACCGATCCAATGCCGACGAAGCCGTCTTCTATAAACCAGAAAGACTCTCGCAGGTCTCAGCCCGATATGAAAAAGACAAAGGGTAAAAAAATCAGAAGAGCAAGAAACGAAAGCAGAATCGGCTCGTTAGCGGTGGGGATACGTCGCGAACAAGCGATCCGAAGGGAGTGGAAGCATTTGAGGTGAATGAATCGGTTGAGGCGGCGCCAACGTCATCTCGCTCACGCCCAACTCCGGACGAGCTATTATCCACCGACTGGCGTGATGGAGGTGATCCCTATCGCAATTTGATATCGCGAAAGTCGTATGAAAAAGAAAAGTACCGCCTGCAAGTTGAACTGTTGAAACTGCATACTTGGGTTCGTGAGCGGCAAAAGAAATTGGTGATCTTGTTTGAAGGCCGCGATGCAGCCGGGAAAGGGGGAACCCTCAAACGCTTCATGGAGCACCTGAATCCACGTGGTGCCCGCGTGATTGCATTGAAGAAACCGACCGAGCCGGAAAGTGGCCAATGGTATTGCCAGCGTTACGTGGAGCATTTACCGACCGCCGGGGAAATCGTGATGTTCGACCGTTCTTGGTACAACCGAGCGGGGGTCGAAAAGGTGATGGGTTTTTGTACCAATGAGGAGTACACCGAGTTCATGCGGCAAGCACCCGAATTTGAACGGAACCTCGTTCGCAGCGATATCCACCTGATCAAGTTCTGGTTTTCGGTTAGTCGCAAGGAACAGCGTCGCAGATTCAAAAAACGAGAGGTGCACCCATTGAAGCAGTTGAAACTATCGCCTGTCGATAAGGCGTCGCTGGATAAATGGGATGAGTACACCAGAGCCAAAGAAGCGATTTTTTTCTACAACGGTACGGCGGATTCACCGTGGACGATGGTCAAGTCAGATTGCAAGAAATGGGCTCGGCTGAACGCGCTGCGGTATGTTTGCATGCCCTTCCCTTTGACGGGAAAGATCTTGAGGCAATTGGACCAGTGGATCCACCGTTGGTCGGTCGCCACCACGTCGTTTATGAACGCGGTGAACGCGGTAAAAGCCAACAACAGGTGTAGAGATCAGCCTTCTCGCCTCGGCGGTCTTGTCACCTTGGCGGTCCTGTCACCTTGGCGGTTCGGGGTGATTCGCATTAGATGCTTTGTGGATTCGACTTTTGCCGATTCGAC